>JASGJG010000011.1:0-104856 GCA_049840835.1 Armatimonas sp.
AGCCATATCTAACTTTGTAAGGCGAATCTTGACTTCTAACCCAGGACTCTCTGAGCCCAGAGCGAGCGCTTGCTCATAGGCAGCCAGCGCCTCGCGTGCATGCCCGGCGCTTCGCAGCGCATCGCCAAAAGACTCATGAGCACTGGGATCGTTGCCACCGGTCAGGCCCATATAGCGCTGCCGAAATGCGACCACTTCGGCAAGCCGCTTTTGCTCCCGGCGTGGCTCTGCCCGAGTCTCCCACAGGTCATAACCGAGCCAGCCTATCCAGACTAGCAGGGGAATCATGACAGAAATAAAGAAAATCCAGAGCCCACCCATATCGCAACTACTGACGTAGGAACGCCCCATCTGGTTACGCCCTGCGCGAGAATCCCTTGCAAGAAACCATGGTACGGCACGGTATAATCAGGACAGTCTGAATTCTTGAGGATAGGTTGGCAATGACGCAAACGATGGATAAACCAGCAACGAAGGGAGAGCCCCACCTTAGGGGAGGCCGACCCGACGAGCGAGCGCTATTGCGGCTAATGTTTCTCTCGCGTGAGGGTGACCGACGCGAGGGAGTTTTGCTGCGACAGGGCAAGGGCTGGTTTCAAGTCTCAGGCATGGGTCACGAGACTCTAGCCGTTCTCGCAGGGGCACTGGAGCCCGGCGACTACATTTTCCCCTACTACCGCGACCGAGCACTGATGCTCGCACGCGGCATTACCAACGAAGAATTGGCGCTGGCGTATCTGGCAAAGCACAGCAGCTCCAGCGCAGGCCGCCAGATGCCGGGGCACTACTCGGATAGGGATCTAAATATCTTCTCGGTAGCCACACCTACCTCCAGCCAATGCCTCCCCGCCGCCGGTGCGGCCTGGGGTTTCCAGCTAGCGGGCTTGAACTCGGTAGCGCTCGCCACTGTAGGGGATGCCTCTACCCGGCAGGGAGAGTTCTACGAAGCACTGGCGTTCGCACTCCAGGAAAACCTGCCGCTGATTCTGCTGATTGAAGACAACCGCTACGGCATCTCCACCCCCACTGAGCACTTCTTTCCCTATAACCTGGGCGCGCTGGGTGAGAAAGCCCTGGTCAAGGTAGACGCCCGCGACCCGTATCAGCTCTACGATGTCGCCGCCGAGCGTATCGCTCTGGCCCGAAATGGCGGCGGTCCAACAGTGCTATGGTGCGAGATGGACCGGCTCTGCTCGCATACATCGAGCGATGACCAGCGGCTCTATCGCCCGGCGGAAGATATCGCGCTGGACTGCAGCCGCGACCCAATTACGCTTCTGGCAGACCGCCTGATTGCTGAGGGCAAACTGACCGCCAGAGAATGGGAAGACGAGCAAGCAGAGATAGTAGCGCTGGTAGATAATGATTACCGCAATGCCGAGCGCGCTACTGACCCACCCGCAACTCCCTCTACCCACCTCTTCGCACCGGAGCGACCGGCTCCGGCTCCGCCTATCACGTTCGATGAGCCGACGACCATGGTGGCGGCTATCAACGCGACTCTGAAAGAAGCGCTGGCTGCTGATGACCATGTGGTAATGCTAGGTGAGGACATCGCAGACCCCAAAGGCGGTGTCTTCGGTATGACCAAGGGACTCTCTACCGAGTTCCCCAAACAGGTCTTCAACGCCCCGCTTTCCGAAGCAACTATTGTAGGCGCAGCAGTAGGCTTAGCCTCCAGCGGATTCAAGCCTGTGTTTGAAATCCAGTTCACGGACTTCATCCCTCCCGCGTTCAACCAGCTCATTACCAATGTCGCGAACCTGCGTTGGCGCACGGCAGGCGAGTGGTCCTGCCCTATGGTGCTCATGGCCCCCTACGGCGCCTACCTGCCCGGCGGCTCTATCTGGCACTCGGAGAGCAATGAAGGCATCTGGGCACACTTACACGGCCTGAAAGTCGTCGTTCCCTCCACCCCAGAAGATGCTTCTGCCCTGCTCTGGAGCGCGATCCACGGCGACGACCCCACTCTATTTCTAGTCCCCAAGCACATCTTCCGCAAACGCTCCCTGGCCGCCACGGTAGAGCCGATTCCCATCGGGAAAGCCGTCGTGCGCCGCACAGGCACAGACATTACTCTGGTTAGTTTCGGCAACTGCATGGAGCTATGTGAAGAGGCCGTGGAAGCGCTCGCCACAGAAAATGTCTCGGTAGAGCTCATCGACCTGCGCTCCATCAAGCCGCTGGATATGGAAACCATAGTCCAGAGCGTGGAGCATACTGGGCGCTTAGTCGTCGTGCACGAAGACGCCCGCACCACGGGCATCGGACAGGCGATTGTGACTGAGGTAGTCGCCAACCCCAATCACTTCAGCCTGCTCTACTCCGCGCCCCGCCTGGTAGCCCGCCAGGATACCTACATCGGCTACAACCCGCTTTTAGAATACGCTGCCCTACCCAGCACGGAGCAAATCATTGAAGCCCTGCGCGGCGTAATGGAGTAAAGACCTGGAGATATTCCCGAAGGGTCATCTCCCCTGAGAACCATCTCCCTTGAGTCTCGCTTCGCTCGCTCGTCCCTCTTCCCATCAGACCCCTCATACTTCGGGGGGAAGAGGGAAAATCAGCGCTGGCCTGGGATACAGAGGCTTCCCTATGGCGAAGCGCTGCGCCAAAGGGATGGGGGCTTTTCGGCACCTGAGGTGAGTTATCCCTCTTCCAGCGAGGAACGAGCGAGGACGGGAAGAGGGACGAAAGCGCAAAGCGCGCTTCAAGGGAGATGGGTTTCAGAAATCTGGTAAACAAATGAACAAAGAAGTCGTTATTGTTAGCGCCTGCCGTACGCCTATCGGGAAATCCCCCAAAGGCTCCCTGCGCGAGATGCGCCCGGATGATCTGGCTGCTATTGTCATCGCTGAGGCGCTTCGTCGTGCACCGGGCATCAGCCCCGCAGAAATCGATGATGTGGTACTGGGTTGCGCCACGCCGGAGCAGGCGGCAGGGCTGGATATGGCACGACTGGCAGCGCTTCGGGCAGGGTTGCCCGAGTCTGTGCCGGGTGTGACGTTGAATCGCTTCTGCGCCTCCGGGCTAGAGGCGATTGCTACGGCGGCGGCCAAGATAGCTACTGGTCAGGCTGAAGTTGTGATGGCGGGCGGCGCGGAATCGATGAGTCTGGTGCCGTTTATGGGTGAGGAAACCCTGAGAATCAATCCGGCGCTTCCTCCCAAGACCTATCTCTCTATGGGCGAGTCCGTGGAGGACCTGGCCATCGAGTTTGGTGTTACCCGCACCGCCTCAGATGAATTCGCCTTTGCCAGCCAACAGAAGGCGGGAGCCGCGCAGGCCGCCGGGCGTTTCACTGATGAGATAGTCCCTGTAGAAGGCGTGCTCAGTGCCGATGAAGGCATTCGTTCGGAAACAACATTAGAGGGTCTGGCTGGTCTGAAAACCCCGTTTCGTGAGGGTGGCGTGATTACAGCAGGCAATGCGTCTCAGCGGAGCGATGGTGCAGCGGCTCTGCTCTTGACTACGGCGGGACGTGCGGCAAAAGCGGGACTGACGCCTCTGGCCCGATTTACGGGTTACGCTACAGCGGCTGTAGAGCCGCACCGGTTCGGTATCGGCCCGGCTTATGCGATTCCCAAGCTGGCTAGATAAAGCAAAGCTCAGTCTAAACGACATCGACCTGATTGAGTTCAACGAAGCGTTCGCCGCGCAGGTGCTTGCCAGTCAGGCGGTGTTCCCATTGCCCTTAGATCGAGTGAACGTCAACGGCGGCGCCATCGCACTCGGGCACCCGCTCGGAGCGACTGGAGCAAGGCAGGCAGTAACACTCATCTATGAAGCGCGAAAACGTGGCGCGAAGCGGGGCATCGTAGCTATGTGCGCGGCACTTGGTATGGGTGCGGCAGGTCTGTTCGAGTTTTAAAACTAGGCGCCAGCACTGGCGCCAAGTACTTCTTTGGGGACTCCCCTTTGCAGGGCGAAGACCATGGCTCCGCCGCCTTCGTAGTACTGCGACTCTACAATGATCTCGAAAACTCCGTCGCCATTCAGGTCTACCGGGGGCGCCAGAGTGAACTGCTCTACCAGGTTGCTATCTTTGTTGGACTTCACGAATCGGGCAGCCAGCACATGCGTTTCTAGCCGCCCGCGTATCATCGTTCGTAGCATCACCAGCGAGTAGGCGTTGGTGCGGTTGGTCGCGGTAGTGTCTGGCATCAGGGGGAAGTTCAGGCTCTGCGCTTCTATCAGCACAGAATCTTCCCCCTTACCGTCTAAATCCAGCCGCAGGATTCGCGTGATATTCGGGCGACTGGTACGGATTCCGTTCTTTGCCAGAACAGTCGAAACCGCTTTTAGATAGGCAGGCTGCGTGGTGCTAGCACTACGTATCGGGCGCGGCTGGCCCCTCTTGCTTCCGCCCAGTCCCACGAATGTTGCCTTCTCTGCTCGTGGTCGGCCCTTGAACGGAATGAAGTACGCGGCTCCGCTGGCTTCATCTAGCTCGGGCTTGCTACCGGTGTAAGTTTTCGGAGTACCTGAAAACCCGTAGAACTGATATGATTCGCCGCCTTTGAGCTGGGGAACCACCTGCTCGGCTTTAACCCACTTGCCGCCACGTGTACCCCCTAGCAATAGCCCGGTACTGTCTACAATAGGCGTCACGGTATCGAAAGCGCCATGACTACTCGGCACACTGAGAAGGAACGTTGTCAGCGCCGCAACGGCGAGGCGAATCTGCTTCATAAGGAAATTATATCCAGATTCGCCGAAAAGATGAAAATAAGATGAACCTTCGGGACAGCGCTGCGTCCGAAGGGCATCACACTTCCTCTGGCGAAAGGAACTCTCATGGCAGACACACCGCTTTGCTCCGACCGTGACCCGATTCTGGGTCGTCGTGATTTTCTCATGCGCTCCGCGCTCGGTATCGGTGGCGTAGCGCTTGCAACTCTCTTTGCTGAGGAAGCGCGTGCTGCAGAGGGCACCAACCTGCTTGCTGCGCGCCAGCCCCCGTTGCCTGCCAAAGCGAAGCATGTGATTCATATCTTTGCCTCGGGAGCGCCCAGCCACTTAGATACGTTCGACCCCAAACCTGGCATGGCAGCACACCGGGGTCAGACAGTGAATGGTAGCACAGGAGTAATCTTTCCTACTCCGTTTGCCTTTAAGAAATGCGGTCAGAGTGGATTAGAGATCTCCGAAATCTTCCCAAGGCTTCAGGGCGTGGCCGATGACCTCTGTGTGATTCGCTCTATGAAGACCGATGTTCCCGCGCACCCGGCGGCGCAGAAGCTGCTGAACACGGGGAATATCAACCTTACTCGCCCGAGCCTGGGAGCCTGGGTTCTCTATGGGCTCGGCACAGAGAACCAGAACCTGCCAGGCTTCGTGACCATTGGCGGCGATCCAGAGTGGCGCCAGGCGGCATTCCTGCCCAGCCCGTTTCAGGGCGCGCGTGCTGCGTTCGGGCAGAACACTCGCCCGGATCAGGCGCTTCTAAACCTCCGTAATGAATTCACCCAGCCAGAAGCCCAGCGGGAGCAGCTAGACCTGGCGCGCAAGCTGAATGACCTGCATGCCCAGCGGCTTCAGAAGGACGAGCAGCTAGAGGCACGTATTGATTCGTTCGAGCTGGCGTTCCGCATGCAAACAGCCGCAACAGATGCCTTCGATATCAGCAAAGAAACCGCGCAGACGCGGGACCTATATGGGCGCACCGAGTTCGGCGCAAAGCTGCTCTGTGCCCGACGGTTGGTAGAGCGTGGTGTCCGATTTGTCCAGGTAGAAATAGGCGGTTGGGACCACCATCAGGGACTGGTACAGGCACTCGGGCGCAAGGCGAATGAGTTAGATCAGCCGGTAGCGGCTCTGATTGCGGATCTGAAGCAGCGTGGGCTGTTAGATTCCACCCTGGTTATCTGGGGAGGCGAGTTCGGGCGCACCCCCACCACAGCAGGGAATATCGGCGATCAGTCCGGGCGCGATCACCATGCGCGCTGCTTCTGCGCGTTTATGGCAGGCGGCGGCGTGAAAGGCGGTCTGGCCTATGGCGCTACCGATGAGCTGGGCATGAACGTGGCAGAAAAGCCGGTGCATGTGCACGATCTGCACGCCACTGTCTTGAGATTGTTAGGTTTCGACCATACCAAGCTGACCTACCGCTACAACGGGCGCGATTTCCGCCTGACGGACAACTACGGAGTAATCGCCAATGAGATTCTGGCTTAGCACAGCCCTGCTGGGTATCCTCGCGGCTGGGGCGAGTGCACAGACACCGGAGCAGACCGCGTTTTTTGAGAGCAAAATTCGTCCGCTGCTGGTGAAGAACTGTACGTCCTGCCACGGCGGCGGACAGAGTAAAGGGCAGCTTTCCCTGGATACGGCAGCAAGCTGGCAGAAGGGTGGCTCGTCTGGCCCGGTTATCGTGCCCGGTGATCCGGCGAAGTCGATTCTGATTCAGCGCGTGAAGAGTACCGGAGCGCCTATGCCGCCCAATGGCCGACTCTCCAACGACGAGATTGCTGCCCTGGAAACCTGGGTAAAGATGGGTGCCCCCGACCCACGTACTGCTCCCTCCAATGGCATCCGGCTCTCGGGTATTACGGCCAAAGCGCGAGCGCACTGGGCGCTTCAGCCTCTGCTGAATCCTGAGCCTCCGAAGGTCGCTGGGGTCAAGAGCAACATAGATGCCTTTATTCGGGCAAAGCTAGCGGCAAATGGACTGAAGCCAGCGGCCCCAGCAAACCGCGCCACCCTGATACGCCGGGCCTACTATGATCTGATCGGCATGCCGCCCACTGTGGAGGAGGTGCGTGCGTTTCTGGCCGATAAGTCTCCAGATGCCTGGGCGAAGGTGGTCGATGGCCTGCTTGCCTCGCCGCACTATGGGGAGCGCTGGGGGCGACACTGGCTAGACTCCGCCCGCTACTCCGATACTACCGGGCTGCTCAATGGAGGCAACAAGAACCGATTTTCGGATTTCCGCTACGCCAATGCCTGGACCTATAGAGATTGGGTAGTAGGAGCGCTCAACAAAGACCTGCCCTACGACCAGTTCCTCACGCTCCAGCTCGCGGCGGACAAGTTGCCAATCAGTCAGTCTGATCCTACGCAGCTTGCCGCGTTGGGTTTCCTGACCGTGGGTAAGCGGTTCCAGGACAACAACGACCAGATAGACGAGCGTATCGACACGGTTACCAAAGCCACTCTGGGGCTAACGGTTTCCTGCGCCCGCTGCCACGATCATCCGTTCGACCCGATTCCGACTACGGACTACTACTCGATGCACGGTATCTTTGCCAGCATTGATGAGCCGGATGAGCTTCCCGCGATTAAAGAGTCCACAGATGCGGCGCAACGAGCGGACTATGAGCAGAAGCTTCAGGAGCTATTGGCGCGTGGGCGAAAAGAATACTTTGACTATGCCGCGTATCGGCAGGACGAGTTCCTGAAATCCCCCACTGTCTGGCTTCAGGCGGCGCAGTACAACCCACGCTCCCGTGAAGTAGCGGATCTTCTGGAGGGAGCAGGTCTGCCCAGCAGTCTTCAGAATCGATACTTGTTGGGTTCCCTGCGTGGGGCGCCGAACCAGCCGGTACTCGGGCCGCTGGTCCGGCTCGCACGAGCAAACCCACAACAGTTTAGCCGGGGTGGGCCGCAGTTCTGGAATCGAATCCTGGGCAACCGAGGGGGCCAGGCGTTCAACCCGATTATTGTGCGGGAGCTTCAGACGGCCCAGCCGAAGAATGTTGCCGAAGTGGCCGCTGTTTATGGGCATATCTACGAGAAGATGGCCCCGAAGGCCAAAGAGCTTTTAGAGGCTCGCCGGGACTCGAAAACTCCGAGTGGCCTGGATGCTGCCACCGTCCAACTTCTGGAAGTCCCCTTCCCACTGCCTTCTGCAGACACGATTAAAAGCACTGAGCAGCTACGAGAGCTGGCGGCCCGATTCCAGGCCGATCCACGCGCGGCAGCCCGGTTCCCGTTTAACGAAATCAACCAGCTTGATCTCACCCACCCCGGCGCTCCTGCCTGCGCGATGATTGTGAAGGATATAGATGAGCCGCGGGATTCTCGTGTTCTGATCCGCGGGGAGAGAGCACGCCCTGGTGATGTTGTGCCTCGTCGGTTCTTAGAGTGCCTCTCGGGTCCGGAGCGCCAGAACTTCACCGAGGGTAGCGGGCGCTTAGAGCTGGCGAAAGCGATAGTCAGCCCCTCCAACCCGCTCACAGCGCGAGTAGCTGTGAACCGCATCTGGATGCATCACTTCGGGCAGGGTTTCGTGCGTACCACAGATGACCTGGGCAACCAGTCCGAGAAGCCATCTCACCCCGAACTTTTAGACTGGCTGGCGTTCCGGTTCATCAAAGATGGCTGGAGCCTGAAGAAGCTGCACCGTATCATTATGCTCTCGGAGACCTACCAACAGAGCAGCGATACGAATCCGGCATTCGAGAAGGTGGATGCCCAGAACCGACTTCTCTGGAGAGCCAACCTGCGGCGCCTGGACTTCGAGTCGATTCGCGATTCTATGGTGGAGCTTACCGGCAAGCTAGACCCCACTATCGGAGGCAAGCCAGTGAACATCACCGATGAGCCGTATATCTACCGCCGGTCTATCTACGGCTACATCGACCGCTTGTTCCTCTCGGACCTCATGACTCAGTTCGATGTGTCTGACCCGAACGCGCCGAATACTGGCCGTATTAGCACCATCGTGCCGCAGCAGGCGCTGTTCTTCATGAACTCGCCCATGGCGGTAGATGTCGCACGGCAGGTCGCTTCCCGCCCAGAGGTGACCACCGCAGCCACAGAAGCAGAGAAGATTCGAGCCACGTATCTAATCCTCTTCCAGCGCTCCCCGCGCCCAGAAGAAGTAGATCTAGGTCAGCAGTTCTTAGCGCAAGCCGCGAAGGAGAATCTGGACCTGCCCGGCACTCCGGTGAGCGCCCTACCGGGTCGCCGCCAAGTGCGTCGCCCGCAGCCACGCCCCGCACAGCAGCGTGGCGGTAAGTACGCGCCGATTAAGAACAACACGGCTATGGTAGAGCGCGCTCCTCTGGAGCCGCTGGAGCTCTACGCTCAGGCGCTGCTCTGCTCCAACGAGTTCGTGTACGTGAACTGACGCCCTCCCCCGGCTTCGTTCCTCAGCCACCCCCTCCCCGACTCTGTTGGGGGAGGGGGTTTATTTTTTGGGCCTCCCCAAAAGAGCAGGAAATATCTCTTCCCTGGAGTGCACTCCAGGTAGGTATAGTTTTTCCATGACCTCAGATGGTTACTCCATACAGGAAGCAGCAGAGGCGAGCGGGCTCTCCATAGACACCCTGCGCTACTACGACCGGGCTGGCCTGCTGGGCACGCTCCCGCGTAATGGCAATCAGCACCGGCGCTTCAGTGCGCGTGATCTGGAAGGGCTGCGTTTTATCTGCAAGCTCCGGCTAACCGGTATGCCCATTCGGCAGATTTGTCACTACATGAGCCTGGTTCGCGAAGGAGACGACACGGTGCCGGAGCGTGCCGCTCTTCTGGAACAGCACCGCGACTCTATTGAGAAGACCCTGCGTGAGCAGCAGGCGTGTCTGGAGATAGTCAACTTGAAACTGGAGATGTACCGACTGGGGCTTCACCCTGGGGATGCTCACCCCTGCACGCAAGAGCTTGCCACCAAACTGGCAGAGAAAGAATAGAGAATCACCTTATGAAACAACGAACTGTGGGAAATACCCTCGTGGGAGCACTGGGACTGGGCTGCATGGGCATGAGTTATGCCTATGGCCCCGCCGATGAAGCCGAGAGCCTGCGCGTATTAGATAGGGCACTAGAGTTAGGCGTGAACCACTGGGACACAGCGGATATGTACGGTCCCAAAGTCAACGAGGAGCTGCTCGCCAAAGCGCTGGAGGGCAAGCGAGATAAGGTCTTCCTGGCGACCAAGTTCGGCAATGTGTACGACCGAACGCTGACCACCCACCAAGACCAAGTAGCGGCAAACGCAGGCTGGATTGTAGACGGTACCCCGGAATACGCTCGCAAATCCATAGAAGGCTCGCTGAAACGACTCAAGACAGACTATGTGGACCTCTACTACCTGCATCGCATAGATGCTCAGGTGCCAATTGAAGAGACTATTGGCGCCATGGCAGAGTTTGTGAAAGAGGGCAAGGTACGCCATATCGGTATCTCGGAAGCCGCCGCGGATACCATTCGCCGGGCGCATGCTACGCATCCATTGGCCGCCGTGCAGAATGAGTTCTCGCTCTGGACACGTGATTTCGCCGAAGAGGAGCTCCCCCTCTGCAGAGAGCTAGGTATCGCGTTCGTGGCCTATAGCCCTCTAGGGCGTGGCTTCCTGACCGGTTCTTTCAACGCGCCAGACGATATCCCCGAAGGCGATTGGCGCAAACAGAACCCACGTTTCCAGGGCGAGAACTTCACGGTGAACTTCGAGATTGTGAAGCGCGTGCAGACCATTGCGGATAGGCTGGGCGCACTGCCTGCGCAGGTGGCTCTGGCCTGGACTCTGGCTCAGGGCGAGCAAGTGGTGCCCATTCCTGGCACCAAGCGCGTTTCCTACCTGGAGCAGAACGCCGCAGCGGCGGATATCACGCTCACCCAGGAGGATCTAGACTCGCTGGGTGAGTTTACGCCTAGCGGTACTCGCTATCCGGAAACCATGATGGCGTTTACCGCCAAATAGCTCCATTTTCTACAAAAATAGTCGGGTGGAAACACCCGGCTATTCATGCTTTGCTAATAGGTTTTACTATAAGATTCGGTATGAGCAAAGCGTATCCTCGATTTACTATGCGGGTTCTATCACGCTACTGAGACTATGTTACGTTTAATAAGCGCGGGGACTTTACTGTGGTTGATTTCCGCGATGTTTTATCGTCTGGTTTGCACGGTGAACAACGGCTTGAAGTCAGTGGAGCCATTCTTGGAGTAGGCCGATCACGAACGCGACTACCACGCAATTTTACTCCCCGCTTTCTCACCGAGGCACGAGTCGCTTACGGTACCTATGAGTTCTACGAGGCGGCGCACTGGGAGCGCGGCAAGCTATATCGCTGGGGAATACCAAAGGGGTATAGCCAGACTTTAGCAATGGGAGTTGATTACTGGGGACGTACTGTCGCTGCTGCCTGGAGAGGTGAGCCTGCAAAGGGGGATATGGATATTTTTACCTATCAGCAGGGTAAGCTCCAACTCCTGCATTCTAAAATTTATATCGGCACTGACCACATCGTCGATCAAGGATTCGATGTATGGCAGTGGGACACCAATGGGGTTGTTCGCCTACCCGCACCGAAAGAATTTCAGTTCGGTGTGGCTCTACCGGGCTCGCATCCAAATGAGTATATAGGCATGGTTACCCGAATAGACAGACGTATGATCTGCCACTGGGATCGTGGGCGCTATACGATTCTGCCCTTGCCGAAAGGAGCAATCGCTGCTACAGCGGGTGGCGTTAGCGAGCAAGGTTGGATTGTCGGGCACGCCGGTACAGGCTGGCCCCCAACAGATCGAAGCTTTCTCTGGTATGAGGGCCAGCCCTTGCTGCTGGAAAACTGTACAAATAGCAAGGGCTGGCGCTTTGGTGAGGTCTTCGGCATCACACCGAAGGGTGTCATCTTCTTATCGGCAACAAAAGATGTCGATCCTACGCGCGTCACTATACCGAGTCTGCTTGCACTCTATCCTGTGTAAGTCCTACATGCCGCTCTGGGTGATTCGACCACCGGTTACGGGCAGGTAGGTGCCAGTTACGTAACCGGCGAGGTGAGAGAAGTAGAAGGCGCAGGCGTTACCGATTTCGTCGGCGCTGCCATGTACCCGGAGCGGTAGGGATTTCGCAAAGTTCTTGCTGCCGTCGCTAGCGGTATCTACTTTTTCATCGGCCATCCAGCCCGGCGCGACCATATTGACCGTGATGTTCTCTGGGCCAAGTTCCATCGCCAGGGAGCGGCTCATACCGACCATGGCACCCTTGCCTGCCGTGTACATGCTCCAGTTCTCAGGAGACATATTCCAGAGTTCGGTGACGATGTTCACCACTCTGCCGCCGCCCTGGGTATTGAAGTGGGGCCGCGCTGCCGCGATGGTGTTGTAGACCGCCTTCACGTTGTAGTCCAGCATGTTCTGGTAACCGTCCCAGCCCAGCGAGCCGAACTTACCGTGCTGACTGCCTCCTATAGCGTTGTTGACTACTCCATCAATGCGCCCGTGGTCTGCTACCACGGCATCTACCATGGCTTTTACACTGGCTTCGTCGGTCACATCGGCCTGGTAGGCTTTCGAGTTGTTGCCACACTCTGCGGCCACCGCCTCGGCCTTCTCGGCGCTCTGGCCGTAGTTCACCGCCACGGTCGCTCCCTCGCGCGCTAGCACCCGACAGATAGCTGCCCCGATGCCGCGTCCGCCGCCCGTTACCAGATACACTTTCCCCTGTAATAACATGCCCCACCATTCGGCGATAGGGCGTCTAATACCTTTTAGAAACGTATCCCCAAACGCGCACTAAAGCTGCCCGGCTCCACGAGGAACCCACCACTTTCCCCACTGTGTGTCACCAGAATTCTCTCTAAAAACAGATAACCCAGCTCTGCAAAATAGCGTCCTCGTTCGCTTCCTACAAAGACGCGTTGCCCTGTCAGATAGGACTCAGAGCTATCCGAAACACTTCCTAGCCGGGTATGTCCCGCACGAAAACGTCCGATACCGCCGCCATAATAGAAAGAGTTTCCTGCCGGAAGTCGAATCTGTGCTCCTAAACCAATAGTGCTTACGGCAACGTAGCGATTTTCCCGTACAACCCCATCATAGAAGACACCCCATTTCCCTTTGGCAACGCGCCCAATATCATAGCTACCCCCCAGACTCAGTGGCCTGCTTCCCAGAAAACCTCCTCCATCACTGCTGCTAGGGATACCGATTCCTGCCTGAACACGCCAGCGCCAGTCGTTCTCTTTCTGTGCCCAGGTAGGAGCGATGCTGAAAACCAGTAAAAACAGAGTACTCAGAGCTAGTTTCATAGGGCCCATAGTAGCATCTAGCGTGGGAATACGATAGGGTGAACGGGTTTTCAATTATGGCACTCGGAGTAGGAATCGTCGGGCTACCCAATGTGGGCAAGTCCACTCTCTTTAACGCAATCACCAGAGCGGGGGCGGTAGCCGCTAACTACCCGTTTGCGACTATCGATAAGAACGTCGGGATAGTACCTCTACCGGATTCACGGTTAGAGGCGCTCCGGAAGCTCTACACCAAGGGCGACCGTGTTCCCCCCATTGTGCAGACCGCTGTGGAGTTTGTGGATATTGCTGGTCTTGTCAAGGGCGCGCACAAAGGAGAAGGATTGGGCAACCAGTTCCTCGCCAATATCCGCGAGGTCGCTGCTATTGCGCACGTGGTTCGCTGCTTCGAAGACATGAATGTGATTCATGTGGAGAACCGCGTGGATCCGGTCGCCGATGCTGAGACTATCTCTCTGGAGCTGGCGCTGGCAGATCTGCAGAGCTTAGAGAAGCGTGTAGAGCGCCTGAAGAAGAACGCCAAGTCTAGCAAAGACGATGCCGCCATGGTTCCCGTAGTAGAGGCCCTTCTGGCACAGCTTTCCGAGGGGCTGCCTGCTCGTACCTGTACTGTTGGCGAGCCGGAAATACGGGCAAAGGTCTTTAAAGAAATGGGCCTGCTCACCGCCAAGCCCATGATCTATGTAGCCAACGTAGCTGAGGAAGACCTGCCGGATGGTGGCAGCAATCCGCATGTGGCTGCCCTGAAAGCCCTCGCTGACAAAGAAGGCGTCGAAGTCGTTGTCGTCAGCGCGAAGATCGAGGCGGAGCTTTCGGAGCTAGATGAAGCTGAAGCTACGGAGTACCGTGAGAGTTTGGGCCTGGAGCAGACAGGTTTAGACCGACTGGTTACTGTGGCTTACCGCATGCTGGGCCTGCGCACGTTCCTGACGGCTGGCGAGAAAGAAGTCCGCGCGTGGACGATTAAAGCCGGAGATAAGGCCCCGCAGGCTGCAGGTGCGATTCACACGGATCTGGAGCGTGGCTTCATTCGCGCGGAGACGATCTACTGGGAGAAGCTGGTAGAGGCGGGCACCTGGTCTGGAGCGAAGGAAAAAGGCTGGGTACGCATGGAAGGCAAGGAGTACGAAGTGCAAGACGGCGACGTGCTCATTATCCACAACAACTAGCCAGCCGTTAGAAATATGGACACTGCCCGCGCCATAGCCACTCAGTTCTTTGGCGCAGCCCCGGATACTCTGGAAGTGATAGAAGGGCTGGGCAGTGTCAACCGGATGTTTCTAGCCCGGCAAGGCGCTCAGACTATAATAGTTCGCCTGCCAAAAGCCGAAGACCGAGAACGCGCCGAAGCGTTCTACGAAAAAGAGGACTGGTGCCTGAAGGCTGCAGGGTTTTATTCTCATATTCCTGGGCCTGAGGTTCTTGACTTAGGTGTCTATGAGGGCTGGCCCTACCAGATTCAGAGTTTTATTGAAGGCATCAATGGGGAACACAGTGGTGTTGAACCAGGCCGAATCTATTGCATGCTTGGCACATATGCAAGAGACATGGAGCATATCCATTTTCGGATACAGCTAAACGGTTTCGGAGAGACTCTCCCTGATTTTCTGGCAAGCGATGGTATAGAACGCTGGCAGCGTTTCATTGCTTACAACCGGGAAAGCCTCACTCCTACCGATCCACTTCTTTCCCTGGGTGTTTACCTGCCTTCTCAGCGTAATGCGATTCTGGCTCGCTTCAATGCTCTAGCAGAGCAGGAAGTGGAGCTTGGCCTGTGCCATGGTGATCTCGCTCCCCGAAATACGATTCTTGGCACGGACCGCACACTATTCCTCATCGACTGGGGTTGCGCCGAGGTACATGTCGTCCCTCACTACAATCTGCTATATATCCCACTGGAATTCCGGGAAGATTTCATGGATGGCTACGGTTGGAACGAGGAGCACAAGGCAGAGCTATATGCGGAGGTCGATAACCTGGCTTTGCTCAAAGCTTTTGATTTAGTGCGCTGGGCGATAGACCGCTGCCCGGAGCGGATTACGGAGCTAGCGGAGAAGGCCCGCATACTGGCGCAAGCTGTGGCATAATCAAAGTCATGCGACAGAGTTTTGATCAGTGGGAAAAAGAGATTTCGGCGCTGGAGAAGACTCCAGCACCACATGGCGGCATTGTATTCACGGGTAGCTCTTCCATACGTATGTGGAAGACCCTGGAGCGTGACTATCCCACTCTTCCAGTCGTAAACCGGGGATTCGGTGGCTCTCAGACCTTTGAGGTCGTGCACTTCTTCCCACGCATCGTCGCTCCGCTTCGTCCGCGCCAGGTGGTGTTGTTCTCGGGTACCAACGACATCAACGCCAAGAGGCTGCCGCGCCAGGTAGCGTCCGATTTCATGGATTTCAGCCTTCAGATGCGATGGCTCTGCCCCGGTGCGCGGCTTTCGTACATCGAAATGACCAGTAGCCCGAGCCGCTGGAACCAGCGAGATGCCGTGGTAGAGACGAACGCGATTATCAAGCGTCTCTGCGAGCGCAATGGCTTCGACTTCATTCCGGTTCGGGAGAAGCTATTCGGCGCAAACGGTGAGCCACGCCCGGAGATATTCATAGCAGACCGCCTGCACCTGAACGCAGACGGCTACAAAATCCTGGCAGAAGCGGTACGCCCGTTCCTGCGGTGACTGCCAGAGAAATTCTGAAGATATTAGGGGAAGGCTCTTCCTTCCCCATGTTTTTGAATAGCGCCTATATCTATCTCGCTGCCAATAGGTTGAGCCTTTACCGATCTGAAGCAGATTGGGCAATCACTATTGAAACCTTTGGTTATTCTTATATTGCTGATTCCGCCTGCACAGATACCTGGACATATGGTAGCCGCCTCGTAAACCGCAGTACCGTGAAGGACTATGTATCTCCTGAAGCCTATCAAAGCTACTTAAAGCGTCATGCGTACTACGAGTTTGAGAGCATCTGCCCTATTGAGGACGGTGACTGGTTTGATCCTGAAGATTACCCTGGATTACTTACACCTACTGCCACGGAGATTCTTGTTGGAGGGCAGTGCATCGCCGTTCCTACACCAGAGGACATAGGAGTTCAGGGCATCTCTCTAGAGTCACCACCAAAGATACAGCTCCACGAATTGTGCCGCTATCTTAGCGCCACCATGGAGCCAGACTCTTACTTCGCCCCCCAAAAGCAACAAATCTACATTCCTGGTGAGCTTTCTCTACTTCTTCAATTGAAGGAATGGCATCATCCGGACCTGCTTAATGAAGAACCCGTAGACCAATCCGAAACCTTTCAGCAGCTCGCGCGAGTCCTGGAAACAGGAGAAACTTCTTACTATAGCCCTACTCTGGCACCAAATACCCACTGGTCAAACTGGCCTGAGATGAAAGACCTGTAGATGCTTGACTTCGCCCACGCTGTCCGTGTTTTCATAGAGGGATTCACCTTCACCAAGAGTTGGACACATCCGTTTCTGTACGAATCGCCGGGAGAGAACGCGTGGCGAATGTACGATGCGCCCCGCACCCGTAAGAAAGAAGACTATCGCTCTGAGGAGCTGGTGATTTTCGACCGCACTCCCGAGGAAACTGATGCACTGAGTCGGACAGTTATGGGGGGCCGCCACCGGGTCTGCTTTATGCTCCGAGACGGGCAATCAGATACGGAAATGCGGGCGGCCTTCAAGAAACTCGGGTATCGGCTCATGACTACTGAGGGTTTCTTTGTCCATGGTCTGAAGAGTATTCCAGCGGCCTCGGAGCCGCCTGTTCCTGTGGTTCGGGTGACCACGCTACACGAAGCGGAGATTCTGGCGAATGCGGCTCTTCGCAGGCAGATACTCCCGGAGCATCTCACTATGGATCCGCCTCCCATGCGGCAGTACATGGCGCTAGAGGACGAACAGTACCCGGTGGGTTGGGTCGGGAGTGTTTCGGCGGCGGGCTGTGGATGGTGCCACTCTATGTTTGTTATGGAACCGCAGCGCCGCAAAGGGATCGGGCGCTCTCTCATGTTGCGTATGCTCCAAGACGATGCTGAAGCGGGCAATCAGGCGAATGTTCTGCTGGCCTCCCATGCAGGCGCTAAGCTCTACGATGCGGTGGGCTATCAGCGCCTGGGCACTCTGTATATGTATGTGCCGCCACGAAAATAGCGGAGGGAACCGGAGAGAGCCACAGGTGTATCTCTAGGGGAGCTGAACCGTGGCTATACCTCTTTCTATTCTCGATCTCACTGTGATTCCGCAGGGCAAGTCTGCCGCGGAAGCGCTTTCCACCAGCGTGGAGCTAGCCAGGCTGGCAGAGCGCGTGGGCTACAAGCGTATCTGGTACGCCGAGCACCATAACAACGCGAGAATCGCATCATCGGTACCGGCGGTTATGATCGCGCATGTGGCGGCACACACGGAGAAAATCCGCCTGGGTTCGGGGGGAGTCATGCTGCCCAACCACTCTCCTCTGGTGGTTGCGGAGCAGTATGGACTCTTAGAGACCTTGCATCCGGGGCGAATAGACCTGGCCCTGGGGCGCGCTCCTGGTACAGACCATGCTACTACCCGCGCCCTGCGACGATTCCCCGACTCTGCGGAGCGTTTCCCGGATGATGTTCTGGAGCTACAGGGCTATCTGAGCGGGAAGAGCCGAATCAACGCTGTTGAAGCCACGCCGGGCCGCGCAACGAACGTGCCACTGTATATCCTGGGTTCTTCGCTGTTCGGGGCGCAACTGGCCGCCCATTTTGGCCTGCCCTATGCCTTTGCCTCGCAGTTCGCACCCGATTCGCTGATAGAGGCCGTAGCCACCTATCGGCGTGAGTTCCAGCCCTCAGAGCATCTGGCAGAGCCCTATGTGATAGCTGGGGTCAATGTGATTGCTGCGGATACCCGCGCGGACGCGCAGCAGCAGCTTCTGGCGGCGCAGCGTGGCCTGGTTTCCGCACTACAGCGTAACGGTCGCCCTATTCCGGACGAAGAGGCAGACGCGATTCTGGCATCCCCCGGTGGCTTCCAGATACGCCATCTGCTTACTTACACCGCTCTGGGTACGCCAACCGAGGTCAAGGAGTACCTGGAGACGTTCGCGCGCCACGGTCAGATAGACGAGCTTATGACAGTGCACCAGTCTCCTGATGCCTGTACCCGGCTTCGCTCCGTGGAGCTGCTGGCACAGGCTATGCTCTAGCTACGGGGTATCGCGCTGCGGTCCAAAGAGTATCGCCGAGAGCAAGAGCCGCTCCAGGCCCCGCCAGAACGGACGGGGCAGCGGGTCGTTGGTAAAGAGCACCAGATGCCCATCCCCGGTGGGCTCATCGGCGGCCCACACTGTTCCCGCCAGCAGCTTTTCTGTATTGTTCGGCCAGGCCCAGCCGGAGAGCCGCAGCCCGTCTGGCTCCTTTGAGAAAGCAATAACATTGCTGCCCTTGCCAGGCTTGTAGAATGTGGCGCCATCTACCGGTACTGGCAGGCTGTCTTTACCTACTGCCCACCCTAGAAAGTGTTCCTGATTCACCTGTGCCTTGAAGATAGCGCCCGGCAGAGAGGTAGGGCGCTCCGGTTTCTTACCGTCTTTCTCCGGCTCATCCCCAACGATGGAGAGGGTGGTCAGCCCCAGGTCTTTATCGGCCAACGGACCTATGGCACGCTCGATAGCGATAGCACACCCGCCCCGCTGCATCCAGGCCTTTAGCGCTTCATTTTCCGCCTTACCCAGGCGTGCGCCTTCGGGGAGTATCACCACATTGAATCTTGCCAGCAACGACT
Source organism: Armatimonas sp. (assembly GCA_049840835.1). Classification (GTDB taxonomy): domain Bacteria; phylum Armatimonadota; class Armatimonadia; order Armatimonadales; family Armatimonadaceae; genus JANLTX01. Next base: position 18,750 of record JASGJG010000011.1, read on the forward strand.
CATTGATTCTGCCCGGTTCCACCATACTAAAGGGCACGCCCAGGGTGCGGTCCAGGTAGAACCAGAGCCCGCTGAACCGTACTCCTTCTCCCGCTATCAGGGCGATAGCCGGGGTGCGAACCGGCACCACGCTATCCGAGCCGAGGCCGGGCGCACCATACCCGGAATCTACGGCCCGCACAGAGATGCCGTACTTCTTAGCCAGCGTATCTAGCCGCGTATACAGTGCCTCGGCATCGGCGGCCCGCTCCACTCGTGCGATAAAGGTCCCGCGCGGCCAGGAACCAGCGCTTCCCTCTAGCACCAGCGGCTTTGTAGCTACTTGTAGCTTCTGCCCTTTGAGCAATAGCGCTGTGGCTAGCTGCCCCGCTTCATCGCTATCGAAACGCCAGAGATAAGCCACACGTGCCTTTCGGTTGATTCCCACTTCTTTGGGAGCTTCGATAGAAAATGGTGCCGTAACAGGCACAGACGCGCTTTCTGCGAAATACGCCTCTACATCATAGGTAAAGGGCAATGACCAGGCGGTGATATCGTAGAACTCGTACCCCTCTTTGGGCTCTCGCTCGCCTTTCTTCTCGTTGCGCTCACGCCGGGCGAGCTGCTCTTTTACAAACGCTTCTTCCATGTGCGGATCGGGCTCTAGAATCGCGCGGGCAAGCGCTCCCTGTGGTTGGCCGAGCGGCACAATCAGCGCCCCGGCAGGCAAGGCTACGGTGCCCGACTTCTTCTCTCCGTAGCGCACGGCATCTGCTACGCTCTGGCTCTGCTTCAGTACTCCGACCTCGATGCCCATACCTTTTAGCAGTGATGCCAGCGCTGTGGCACGTGGGTCAGGCTGAAGCGCCACGAAACCCGGCTTCGCGCAGGCGGCTTTCTTGTGAGCCAAGTAGTCTTTGAGCAATGCCTCCCGGTTCTCGGCAGCCGCTGTAATCGTCGCCAATGACGCTTCGAAGTGATGCAGGGCGGCATCTTTTAGCGTGATGACTGTGCCATCACTACGGCGACGAGCGAGTGAGCCCCCGGCGTCCGTTTCATACGTCATGCCGATAGCGCCTGAGAGCGTGGTGAAGCTATCTAAGTACCCCGGATAGAACAGGTCGAAGGTCTCGCGAGTGACATAGTTCCAGCCGAACTTATCGAAGGCGGCGGCATTGGCTTTGCCAAAAACGCTGGTCCAGCGCTCTACCCACGCACGATCTGTACTGGCATGCACCGGTAGGGAGTTTGGGGGAAAGAAATAGACCTCCGGCTGTCCGTGCAGGTCTGCGAATACCTGCGGGCTCCATTGCAAGAAAGCGGCGGTTTCTGCGCGGGTCTCATCCTGGCTCTGGGCCAACTTATCCCGGTTCATATCGAACCGGTAGTGGTTCCCACGCCCGTTTATCAGTGAGGGTTCATCCTGCTCCAGCGCAAAGTCTTCTGGGCTTCCTACGGCAAGACTGTTGTACCAGACCGTGAATCGCTCATGACCATCCGGATTGAAGACCGGATTGAGAACGACTATGGCGTTCTTAAGCGCGGCCTGTATCTTCGGGGCATTGCTGGCGGCCAGAGTATAGAGCGTGGCCATAGCCGTTTCAAAGCTCGCGGTCTCGTTGCCGTGAATCGTGTGGTTGAGCCAGACGACTACCGGCGTCTTTGCCGTGATTTCCTTGAGTTCTGCTTCTGAAGTACTACGCGGGTCTGCCAGCCGGGCCAGATTCTTTCGGTGCGCTTCTAACGCCTTTATATTTTCCGGCGACGACACAATAGCAATGCGCAGAGTTCGCCCTTCGACCGACTTGCCAATATCGACCAACTTCACTCGCTCCGGGGCAAGCCTTGCGATGCTGGCCAGAACCTGCTCCTGCTCTCGAAACGTAGTGTGCCGTACCCCGAGTCCATAGCCCAGCGTCGTATCCGGCGTCGGTACTCGTCTTTCGTAGGGGCCATACGTATAAAAGTCGGCGCGCTGGGCCCAAACACCCGGCGAAACGGCGCAGAGTAGCGCCAGCAGAAGAGGGCGAAAATTCACGCCGACAGTATACGGCGCGTTTGTTACTCTTCCTTTTCTACCCAGTGACCCGCTTCGTCTTTTTCATACGAATGCTTCACGGCACTCCAGGCCACAGCAAAAGCGGTTTCTTCGCGATCTCGCCCACCCTCACGCTTCTCTGGCGAGGCGTACTCATTCCAGGCATTGTTAAAAGCCGCCAGGAAGATTTCTTGGGCATGCTTCGGCAGCACATTGCTTACATTCTCGGGCAGCTCACTGCGCTTCGTGTATGGCATAGTAGTTTCTCCTTCAGAGTCCTACGCTGGGGTGCCATCCAGGTTCCGCAAAGTGAAAACACTCAAGAAACCCAGCGCCCTTGAATATCTACCACGAACCAGTCGTCTCCAATTTTTTGAAGGAATACCTCCATCCCTTCACCGTTCAAACCACCCGAGTAGCGGCTGATGATTGTGCGGGCGCTCTTATGGTCGGCACTGTACGTGATGAAGGGCTTTTTCTGATTCCCCCGTTCATCGGGGGACATAAAATTAATCTGATTGACTCCCCCACCATAGAGTCTGAGCAGTTCAGGCTGACTTCCCCACAAAACCACACCGGGGTAGCCGTAAAGCTCAAAGGGAGTGAGTCCTTCCACAATAACAATAGCCGGGGTATACCAATCCGCTTCAAAAAAATGGGCCTCTATGCATGCAGCCACAATCTTCTCGGTATCGCCCAGAGCGCGTGGGGCAACATTCGGGCAGGGATCGACCGCATCTGACAGACCATCTTTGTCTGTATCCGCTTGACTCGGGTCTAATCCCAGACGCTCCTCTACCAGATCGGTTAGACCATCCCCATCGGTATCTTTTCGCAGGCTAGCATCCTCTGGGAAAATCCGGATCCATTCGCTCTCAATGAGTTTGCCAAGAGGGATTCCGCGAAAAGTCTTGGGGCTTTCATTTCGAAATGTTCGCCCAGTCCATGCTCCGGTGAAAATGGGGCGCCCCCAGGCATCTCCTTTTTTTTCCACAATAAATAGGTCGCCCTCATTCCCCAGTGCCTCGCTTTGAAAAAGCATCCAAGTGCGCCCGGTTTCCTCTTGCTTAACGGCCTTGATTGCCTGTTTTCTCAGCTTTGTCGGGTCAATCCAATCGAACCACGGCTTGCGCTCCTTTCGCGTAGCCTGTGCTGCCCGAACTGCCGCGACACCAGCCTCTCCTCCCGTTTTTGCGAGATGCTGGAATGCTTCTGTACGCCATGCAGACGCGGCCTTCGGATTGTTTAGCGCCTCCAGCATCAGCGCTACTGCCTCTGGCTGCGAAGATAGAGCCACGGCGGAAAGCGCCATGGAAGAGGTTCGCTTTTCTGAAGGAGTCTTACGTAAGTTCTCTACTAGAATAGGAACATAGCCGGCAGGGTCGCCCTTTTTCTGAAGAGCATACTCCAGATAGGCACGCCAGCCGCTCTTACTCCCCAGGCGTCTCCAGGCATCCATAACCAGGGGGGTATCTGCTTTTTCGCAAAGCGAAACCAGCAGTGGGTCAACACCTGTAAGCATGCAGTAGTACTTGAAACCTGGAAGGTCCCCGTCTTTTCCCGTGCCAGATAAGGCATCCTCTTTCTGCGCCCACTCCATGTATTTTTTTAGAAACGGAGCAAAGGCATAGGGCTTGAGCTTGTTTAACTGGTCACGCTCGGCATTATCGATAAGTTCCAGGTGCCCAGCTAGCTTCTCAGCCAGAGCTTTTCTGGCGTTCGCCGTTTGGGGTAAAGGAGGCAATGTTCCACGCTTATAGCAGAGTAAGCGCAGTACATCCATTGTAATAATGTAATTCTGGTCTGCGTAAACCGGAGTTCCGGTTAGCGCCTTCTTGCTTTTCCAGAGCAGTTTCCCATCTTGATTGATACTCAAGGTGGTGATATCTCCGCTCAATAAAATCTCGTTTGAGTTCGTTACCGAATCAGGTTCGCGGAGCCCTAAGTATCGCGAGCCTTCAAAATCCGTTTTTAATTTCCAGAGCGCATGACCATCCTCTATGGAATAGCCCTTCAGTGTCTTTTCATAAGACGTAACAACTACCTTGCCAAAAACCCCTTCCACGTCTTCTCTATTCGTTGTTTTCCAGAGGACCTTTCCGGTGCGGACATTCGTTCGCCGTAGATCGGTGAAGTAGGTAATCACATCGTCCCCGACAACATGAGGCAGATAGAGACTGGCATAGTCACAGCGCCGGTTCCAGAGCGTCTTCCCTGTTTTGGGATCGACACCCAGCTCGCCAAAATCATCTATTCCCACATAGATAATGGTGTCTGTCAGGACAAACTGAGTCATGGCCCTGCGGGGATTTCCCGCCAGTTTACGAGACCACACAACCTTGCCAGTGGCTTGAGCTAGTGCCGTTAATTGGGTAGAGCCATCTAACACATAAACATTACTGGCATCTGCTTCAAGCTTTTCCGCGGGATGAGATAAGTGCGCCAATACGCGCACCTTGCCAGTATCTGCCGCTATGGCATACACCGCTTTTGCTTCTGGCACAAGCACGAATAGAGTATTGCCAGCAAGCTGTGCATACAGGTATTTCTGCCCTGCCAGGGCTGTCCAGCGCGTCTGCCCGGTCGCTAGAGTGACTGCGCCGACACCATTATCTCCGAGGTAGTAGACAACCCCATTTTTGACCGCAACGACAAAAGCGTTATCATCGGCCAAGCAAGTCCAGTGGCGTACATAGGGTGGTTTTACCAGTTCGCGAGCCTGCGCCTGAGGCAGCCAGCTTAGTGTCAGAGCGATAACGATAAAGAGCGATGCGATGCGCATAATCCTCACTCCTACATATGGATAAAGCTTTCCGGGTTTGACCCTTTTAGTCTCACAAACTTCAAATCAGGTTCACGTCTCTATTCCATAAAAATTAGTAGAGCGCCCCGATACCGGGGCGCTCTATCTAAGCTAGGCAAAGTATTTATCTAGCGTCTCTTTGCTCGGTGGCTTCGTAGCCAGGCTGACCAGCACCATGAGCAGTGCGGAACCGACGACCATGGGGAACACAGGCAGATAGCCCATTACGGTTACATTGGCCGCGCCCCGAAGAAAGACAGGGTTGCCGGGAATGACTTCAAACGGTGGAGGGGGCTTGCGTGGCCCAGCAGGCTTGCCGCCCATAGGTACACCGCCACCAGGAGCGCCTGGTCCCCCTGGTGCGCTGGGGGCACCACCGGGGCGGCCGCCCGGACCACCGGCTGGTGCACCAGCGCCGGGGCGGGGGGCGGGTTTGAAGACTTCTTTGGCCTTGGCATCGGACATAGAGGTTAGCTGCCAGGTAGCCAGCATGCCTGCCAGAGTCCAGACTCCTGCCGCCAGTGCCCCCCACTTGGTGCTACGCTTCCAGAAAAGCGCGGCCAGCATGACCGGAGCAAGGGCGGCGAAGCCGGTGAAGGCGAAGCGTACGGCCAGGTCGAAGATGTTGGCGGAGTCTTTTAGCCCCAGCGCTATTACATAGCTGACGATACAGATAACGACGATGAACGTACGCCCGGCCCAGACTTCTGCCTTGGCGCCGTATTTCTGACGCCCGCCATAGTAGGCGAACAGATCTTCGGTGAACATGGTAGAGAGCGCCAGAATCTGGCTGTCCGATGCCATGACGCAGGCCATGATGCCTGCTCCGAAGATACCCGCAAGCGCTGGAGTTGCGTTGTCGGCCAGCAGGCGAATTATCACGCTGTTGGCCTCGCCGGGGTTCAGGCCAGGGTACTTGGCAGCGGCGACGACACCGAGATACACCGATGGCAGCCAGATAGCCGCGATACAGAGGGGGTATAGCACCACCGTCTTCTTGAAATGGGTCACCTTCTCCGCCGTGAGACACATGATGGCGATATGGGGGAACATGATGGAGGAGAGAGGGATGAAGAGGTAGGAGAAGAACTCCTCGGCGGGAATTCGCTCGCGGCTGAGCAGCGGCGCCGTGCCGGGCTTGCTGGCAAGCTCCGCCATAAGCTTATCGAATCCGCCAAGAGTGCTACCTAATATCGTAAAGGCGAAGATTCCGAACGCGAGAAAGAGAATGGTCTGGATGGTATTCACCCAGGCCGTGCCACGCATGCCACCGAAGAAGACATAGCTCATGACCACCAGCGCCACGATGCCGCCGCCCACGGCATACGGCACGCGCCCGCCGGAGATGGTTTCCAGCGTGGTGCCACCGCCCATGACTCCCACGATAATGTAGGGAATGAGCATGAGCGCAGTGAGCGCGAACAGGAACGTGCCTATGCCGCTCATTTCCCAGCGGTCACGCAGGTACTGTACCTGGGTCATGTGACCGTGCTTCTTGCCCAGTCCCCAGAGCCGGGTGCCGATGAAGAGCAGCGTTAGCGGAATCACCACGCCGCTGGAGCTAGCCATGAGGCCGAACACGCCCACGCCGCGCTGATAGGCCATACCGGAGCTCCCCAGAATGGCAACCGACGTCATGTTGGTGCCAAAGAGGGAAAGCAGGAAAACCGCAGGGCCTAGCTTACGACTGGCGAGGAAGAAATCCTCGCCAGAGCCGCCCTTGCTTTTCTGGAACGCGAAGATGCCCACATAGAGCACCAGCGCCAGATACGCGAAAACGATCCACTCCGGATTCATGCGCCTGCCTCCTCTGCGGCTCCACCACCAACAGCAGCAGGAACGGGTGTTATGGGAACCCCGGCGCCTGCCATACCCTCGTTATCGTCGCTGTCGAGGTTCCTGGGCCAGGCGAAGCGCACCAGAATCACCATGGTTGCTGCCGCTAGGAGCGAGTAGAAACCATGGTAGGCCAGGCCCTTGGGCAGAAACCCGAAGACCAGCGTTTTATCGGTCCAGTTCCAGCTATCCTGGTGCAGTGCCAGGACCACCAGCACCAGCGCGGCAAGTCCGTATTTCATTCGTTATTTTCCGATAGCGTAAAGATGCGTCGGGGTTGCGATAAAGAGCGTCTTGTTCGCCGGTACCACACTGGCGTACACGGGAGAGCGCATATCCACTCGCCCCAGCTCTTTCAGAGTCTTATCTGCGGCGAGCTGAATCACATCGCCATCTTCCGTGCCCACCCAGATTTTTCCGTCGGCAACAATGGTGGATGCCCAGATATGGCTCTTAGAATCGAAGGTCCAGAGAGTCTTACCGGTCTTCTCATCCAGGCAGTGTACGAATCCGGAGAAGTCTCCCACGAAGATGAGCCCGTTGTAGATGCTGGGCGTGGAGAGCGAGCGGTGCAGAGTCTTGTTGGTCCAGATAACCTTGCCGGTAGCGGCGTCGATACAGTTGAACTGCCCCAGCCCCTCACCGTGTTCTGGGTCCTGTCCGATAGGCACATAGACCTTGCCATCTTTGAGAACCGGGGTAGCAATGACCTCGCTGGGACCGTCGAACGTGGCATACTTGAGGGGTTTGCCGTTCTTCATGCGATACTCGGGCGGATTCGCATCGCGGCGCCAGTTCTCTTTGAAGACCTTCAGGCCGTCTTTATCCTTTGGCTCCGTGGACAGGCTGTAGCAGATGCCGTCGCCTCCGCCGAAGATAATAGTTTCTTTGCCACCAATCATTCCGCCGGTAGGCGACGACCAGTTAGAGTGCAGTGTACGGCTGGAGACACCGGAGCCTTCTTCGGCAATGTATTCCCCGGTCATTTTGTTCAGCATGCAGAGCGCCGGAGCTTTGGGGTTGGGCATGTTGGTGTGAGTCCAGTCCACACCGTTACTGGTGGTCACTACCACTTTGTCACCTAGAATCAGTGGACCGCAGTTCGTAATGTTGTGCGGGAACACACCCAGCTCCTCACGCATATCGAACTTCCAGAGAATATCCGCATCGGTCGGCTTTATCTCTGCGGCGGGCTTACCTTTATCGGCTAGATACTTGCCTTCGTCCTGGAAGCCCTGATTGCCATCGCTCTGGCCCTTCACATCCAGGCACATCACTTCATTACGATTGGTGACGATATAGACTCGGTCCCCATCTACGGCAGGCGACGAACAGAGGCCCAGGAACTCCCAGTCACTGACCTTACCAGTGCCGAGCTTGGGAATGGCGAGCTGCCAGTTGAGCGCACCGGTCTTTTCATCGAAGCACATCAGCACCGAGCGGTCGCCTTTGAAACGCTCATCGCGCGGGGACTCATTGTTGGTACCGATAAACACGCGCCCGCCGGAGACAGTGGGGTTGCCATAGGACTGTGAGCCGAGCTTGGCGATCCACTTTACATTTTTGGTGGTCGCCATATCGATGTCATCGGAGTTCTGCTTGTAGCGGCCCGCATCCCAGGTGGTGGTCAGCCCTGTTTCGGTAGACACCATGTTTCGGCTGGTGCTGCCTCCCCAGAACGGCCAGTCTGCCGCCGAGGCCACCAGCGCACCGGCTCCCAGAGCCAGTGCAATTGTTGTGATGATTACGTTTCGTTTCATGACTTGCTTCCGTTCGGTGTCACGGAGATGTTGTCTATATAGACTTTAAACAGGCTCTGAGGCGCGAACCCGAACAGTCCCGGCGCGCCCTGTTTATGCGCATTTTTATGCGGCACTTCCAGAGTCCAGTTCGCGGGTTCGGGCTCGCTCTTCTTCCAGGCTTTCACCCGTACCACACCGCTGCCATCCGGATTGGTATCCACGCGGGTTTTCATGCGATACCAGACCTTCGCCTGCATGGGGAACTTGACAACTGCCTTGATTCGCTCCTGGTTGGAGTTGACTTCTAGCTCCTGGGCATTTCCATTGAGCACGATGTAGTAGCGCTGGTTGATGAGTCCGACCGACGATAGCGTGCGCCGGTTGCCATCGGTCATCACATCGGCTTCAAGAGTGTAGTTGCGCTCCTGAGGGTGCCCGAAAAAAACGGTGGCGCGCTGAAACGCGATGTTATCCAGAGTCTTGGCAAAGACCTTGTTGCCATCTAAGTCGCGTACATCGAACTTGAAGCGTGCGCCAATCCAGGGTAGAGGCGGGTAGGCGAACTTGGTACTGCCATCCGGTAGAGTAGGGTCTGGTTCGGTAGGATTGAAGCCCTCAAAGTCTTCCTTATAGGGCAGCGCCGTCAGCACGCGCCCCCTCAGGATTCCTTTGAAACCGCCCACAGTTGCCTGATAGGCACCGGCGCTGGTCTTCTCACCGCCGATAATATCGCCGTTCTCAAACTTCGCATCCAGCAGTGAGCGTACACGTGCCGTCGGCGGTACATATTGCTCAAAGGTCGCTTTCGAGGCATCGAAGGTCTCGGTCACGAATCCGTTCGCATCGATACCGCGAATGGTCAGTTTGGCGTGCTCGCCGGGCCGAAGAGTCACTTCGGTGGGAATGATTTGTAGCGCCACAGTAGGACCATGCGCGGGCTTTTGCACAGCAGGTAGCGCTTTGGGTAGCCCCGGATTCGGGCCTTTCTTACCGAAGCAGTAGAGCTTATCCGTGCTGAACACATAGACCTTGCCATTCCAGGCAGAAGGCGCACCGATGCAGCGCCCGGTTAGCTGGGTCTTCGCCAGCACCTTGCCGCCTGTTGCCGATGGCTGAACAATAAAGAAGCTGCCATTCTGGAACGGTACATAGAGTTTGCCATCGGCATACAGTGGCGAGGCATGGAGTTGGTCGGGAGCGAGCTTGAGTTTCCAGACGACCTTACCCGTGGCCGCATCCAGTGCGACTAAGTGCCCGGTTTTATCGGTTTCATACAGAGTAGAACCCAGGAGCACCGGTGACGAGGAAATAGACGCGATGTCATCGTTGCGCCAGACTTCATCTTTTTTCGCAAGCTGCGGTGGTCCCGCACCCGGCTCTACCGGTTTCGGCTCAGCCAGTCCATTAACCGCCGTCATACGCCCGGCATTGGAGCTATCCAGGTTCTCGTCGGCATGGATACCGATAACGGTGTCTTCAAAGAGCGCAATGGTAGCGTTCATGCCACCCGCGGAAATCGGATAGCGCCATACTGGTTCCCCCGTGCGTGCGTTCACGCAGATGAGGGAGCCATCTCCACTGCCAGTATAGAAGACCTGCTTGCCGCCGCGCATGGCGAAGATGGGGCGCCCAAACGTGTTGTCTTTTGGCGCGATTCCAGGGCTACACGCCCAGACCATCTGCCCGGACTTCTTATCGAAGGCATACAGGCGGTCCATAGCTGCGCCTTCACCGCCCCAGTTGCTGGTGATGCCACGCACGATAACCAGGTCATCTAGAATCGTGGGGCCACCGGTTCGCCCATTGGTAAAGGTCAGGCGCCCCAGGGTCTCCATGAGCGGATGCTGAAAGACCAGGTTACCCTCGGGACTGTAGCAGGAGAACACGCCCGCCGAGGTCATGACATACACATTGCCTGTTTCCGGGTCTATACACGGGCTACCGATAGCATAGCGGTCGTAGGTAATATCGGAGAGATAGTCGGAGAAGCTCTTTTTCCAGAAAATCTTGCCGGTCTCTGCATCCGCGCAGACCAGTACTTCCTGAAGGTCCGGTCCCACTCCTTCATAACCGAACGCATAGAGCCGATTGCCCGCAATGACCGGCGTACCACCCCCAGAGAGCTTTATGCTCCACAGCGGCGCAGTCAGCGTTGTCGGCAAACCCGTTTCTCGCGAGACCCCGGTGGATTCTGGCCCCCGCCAGTCCAGCCAGCCTTTTACGTCTGCATGTGCGATACCCGCCATGGCAAGACAGAGCGACACAGTGACGATTCGTTTGTTCATGATTTCGTTGTATGCCGTCTGTTCTCACGACGGCGAAACTAGATTTTCAGTGCAACCAGAGACCCCTCCAGGTTGCGGCCATAAAGAATTCCATTGGATAGCGAGGGAGCGGTCCAGCAGGTGCCATCCAATATTTTTGCCCGACCGAGTTCGGTATAGGCATTGGGCGTAGCCAATACCGAGAGTAGCTCGCCACGACCAGTGAGCACCAGCAGCTTGCCATTGACAGCCAGCATGCCGCCTTTATCGATGCCACGGCTCGCCCATTTCTCTGCGCCGGTGCGGGCATCCATGCAGAGCAGAGTATTTTCGGAGTTACCGTAGAGATAGCCCCCCAGAAGCACCGACGTATTGAAATGGTTCTTCATGGAGCGGTTCTCCCAGACAGAGGACACTCGGTTTCCGGAGATGCGCAGCAGTGCGCCACCCCGCCCATAGTTACTGGAGATAAACACAGTGCTTCCCCAGAAAATAGGGTCTGCCGCGTTGACATCGTAGCTAGTCTGCCAGGGATATTGCCAGAGCCGCCTGCCTGTGGTGGCTTGCACAGCCACCAGTTCCGTGCCCGCGAAGATAGCGATGCCACCGGGAAACGGCACGGGCGAGGCATAGCCAGAGACGCCACGGCCCGAATGCCACACAATACGCCCATTGGTCTTATCTAAGGCTGCGCCATTGCCACCAATATTGAAAAAGACCAATTGCCCCGAGATAAGCGGGGACCCGGAGAATCCCCATTTGGGCTGTGGACCGCCGGTGCGCTGAGCAATGTGCTGCTGCCAGACCATGCGCCCGGTGGTCGCGTTTATACAGAGCGCCAGTCCTTCTCGGCTGAAGGTATAGACATTCCCGGCGTGTATTGTAGGCGTGGCACGGGTGCCTGGCATGTCACCTGCGCCACAGGGGTACCGGTACTGCCAGACGATTTTTCCGTTCGCCGCGCTGAGGCAACTCACGACATCCGTGTTGTTGAAGTTGCCGGTTGTGTAGACCCGCCCCCCTTTGACAGCGGCGCCAGCATATCCCTGCCCGACCTGAGCGGCCCAGAGGCGGCGAGGACCGCCTGCCGGGAACCGCCCTGAAAATGTCTCCGGGGAGCTCCCCGATCTACTGGGACCACGATACTGAGGCCAATCCGCCATCTACTTGTCTGGCCCCTTCTCTTCTCCGATTTCGTAGCAGAACATATTGCCCTGATCTCGTAGATAAAGCCGCTTATTGGCCACCACAGGGTAGGGCCAGGCGGGGGCTCGGCTGCGCTCGGGCTGCTTGAAAGTGCCCTTCTCGGTGTACTCTTTGGGGTTGGCCTCCACCAGAGTCATATCGCCACGCTCGGAGCGGCAGATCAGCATACCGTCGGCATAGGTGAGGCTCCCCTTGCCCGGATTACGGCTCTCCCAGACCACTTTGCCGGTCTTGAACTCCAGGCAAACCAGCTTGTTGATACTGGTGCCGTAGAGATAGTCGCCCACCACCACAATGCCGCCATGGTGGTTCATAAGATCTTTCGTGAAATAGACTTCCTCGGCCTTTCCTCCGGCGATCTTCGCGAGTCCGCCCCCAGTGTTGTATTCGGTCGAGGCGAAGACATAGCCATCTTTCACTACCGGCATGGAGCAGGAGATGCCATTTCGGTTGGCGGGTGCGGCATAGTTCCAAAGAAACTTGCCATCTGCGGCAGAGACTCCGGCGACCCCATCCGCGAAGAACTGGACATACTGCTTGGTGCCATCTAGATCTGCCTTAATCGCGGACGAATAGCTTACCCGCCCCCCTTCCGGGAAGTCTGATTTCCAGATGGTATCCCCAGTCTGCTTTTTCAGAGCCACCATAGCCGCGCCATTTCCACCCGGCGTCACGACGACTTTGTCACCATCGATTAAGGGAGATTCCGAGTAGCCCCAGGTGGGAACGTTGCCACCGAAGTCTTTGACCATGCTCTTTTGCCAGAGGAGCTTGCCATCGGCTACACTCAGGCAGACCAGGTCGCCACCGACTCCCATGGCATAGAGATTCTGGCCGTCTATAGTGGGAGTACACCGGCTGCCATTGCCGCCCTGTTGGCCATCTAGCTGCCTGCCATCGGCAATCTTGGTACTCCAGAGTTCCTTGCCGGTCTTTTCATCGAGCGCCCACACATACTCACCCTCTTCACGCAGGCCCATGCCGAAGATCTTGCCGCGCGCAACCGAGGGCGTGGCATGTCCTTCGCCAAGATTCCTGCTCGTCCAGAGTAGTTTCGGCCCACCTTCGGGCCAGGTCTTTAGAAGACCCGTCTCTTTAGAAAGTCCGGTTCTGTCTGCTCCCCGGAACTGTGGTGAGTCTTCTGCCCACGCCAGCGTGGTGGCCAGTACTGTAGCCACTGCCAGCGCTCCGCAAACACGTCGTCTCTCCATGAGGAATCCTCCCAGAATGCCTTAAAGAGCCAGTTTTTGCCTCTTGCTCTACTCAGAGTAGAGCAAGAGGCGTTTTGTTAGAGGTATTTTATTGGGGTAGACCGTTGCACTCCAACATACCGCCGTAGAACGTAACCGCAGCGCCGACCCGCCACTGCTTGAGCTGCTTGGGCGTAACAGGAACCGCAACAAACTGCGGTACCGTTCCCGCCTGTAGGGTAGCAGGAAGCGACTTGGCGTGACCATCCACATAGCTGGCGCTGAACGTGCCATTGTGCCGTGCCTGTACTAGCTGCACCTGTAAACCGGGTGCCGCGCCAGCCGTAACATTGCCATCGTAGGTCATCACGGTCTCTGCCGGGCGGCTGACCGCTGCCAGAGCGACCGTGCTAGCGCCGGGGAAGAAGCCATTGGCGAAGAGCGCCGGGTTTACCGTGTAGCTATTCATCGGGGGGGTGCTAGGGCACGGGGCCCCCACCAGGAACTGAACATTCATCGCGTCTCTGACGGGCAGAGGGTCAGCTGGTCGTTCTTCACATAGGGAGCCACCGCCCACTGGAAGGTTCCCACACAGGCGCCGTTCAGCACAGCGGAGAATGGGAACATTTCATCGTAGTCCTGAATGTACATCAGTTGTGCCGTGGCGTACTGGCGTACATTGGAAAGGCACTGGGTCTGGCGGGCTTTTTCACGAGCCTGCGCGAACACAGGGAAGAGAATGGCGGCAAGGATCGCGATAATCGCAATCACGACTAACAGCTCGATCAGTGTGAAGGCAGACTTCTTCATAGGCTACAGGATACCTCAACTTGGTAAAAGTGGGTAAAAATTGCGTACAATACTGTCATGCCGAGCCGAACAGGAGTAAACTGGCCACAGTTTCGTGGCCCACATGCGAGCGGAATCGCCGAGGGTTTCAAGACCCCGGTTAGCTGGAGTGTGCCCGCAAACAAGAACGTGGCGTGGAAGACACCGATTCCAGGGTTGAGCCACTCCTCCCCTGTTATCTGGGGGGATTTACTTTTTGTCGCCACCGCTATCAGTGCCAAAGACAACTCGGTAAAAGTGGGACTGTACGGCGATATCGACTCTGTGCAGGACAATGCAATTCATGAGTGGCGCGTGTATTGTGTCAATAAGAAAACCGGCAAGGTACTCTGGCAGCAGACCGCGTACAAAGGCGTGCCCAAGGTCAAGCGCCACACTAAATCTAGCCATGCCTCATCTACTGTAACTACAGATGGCAAGTCAGTAGTGGCCTTCTTCGGAGCTCAGGGGCTTTACTGCTTCGATGCGAAGTCTGGCAAGCCACGCTGGAAGCGAGATTTCGGGGTGCTGGATTCCGGCTACTACATGGTCCCTGATGCCCAGTGGGGCTTCGCCAGCTCACCGATTTTAGTCGACGATAAAGTCATCGTTCAGTGCGATGTCCAGAAGGGTAGCTTCTTAGCCGCGCTGGACCTCAAGAACGGTAAGACTCTCTGGCGGACGGAACGGGCCGATGTGCCTACCTGGTCTACGCCTGCCCTCTGCGAAGAAGGCGGACGGAAACAGATTGTAGTGAATGGCTGGAAGCATATCGGTGGCTACGACCTAGCCACGGGAAAACAGCTCTGGAAGCTAGTCGGTGGCGGTGATATTCCAGTGCCGACCCCGGTGGTGGGCCAGGGGCTTATCTTCGTGACCAATGCACACGGACGTATGGCGCCTATCTACGCCGTCAAGCCGAAAGCGATTGGCGAAATCAACCTGCCCAGCGACAACGTAGGCCACCCGGATGTCGCCTGGTTCAAGATTCGTGATGGCGCCTACATGCAGACCCCGCTGATCTACGGCCCCTACCTTTATATATGCAGAGACAACGGTGTACTCGGCTGCTACAACGCGAAAACAGGCGATCAGGTCTACCAGGAGCGCCTGGGTACGGGCCGTACCGGGTTCTCCGCCTCCGCTGTAGCCGGTGATGGCAAGCTCTACTTCACGGGGGAAGAAGGCACTATCTACGTGGTGCAGGCCGGTCCGACTTTCAAGGTACTGGCCACCAACGAAATGGACGAAGTTTGTATGGCCACCCCAGCTCTTTCCGAAGGCAGCCTCTACTTCCACACCCTGGGACACCTGGTGGCTATTCGCTCCTGAGAGCGGATAGCAATGGCCCGCGCAGGGCGGCGCGGGCGGCGAGAATGACCCAGAGCAGCCCACTGAGCAGCACGGCGACCAGAGTTAGCAATAACAGCCCCATCGGTGGTGCGTGTCGCAGAGACGGCAGAATGGCGAGAATACCGGAGACGGTACCAATGCCAAGCCCGGCAAGGAGCAACAAAATATGCTCGGAGAGCAGCAGATGCTGGATATGGGTGGCTTCATAGCCCACGGCGCGAAGCAGGGCCAGCTCGCTTCGGCGCTCTTCGACATTGCGGAGCACAATCACCCCTAGCCCAGCGCTACCTAGCAGGAGGCCCAGACCCCCTAATGCTGCGAAGACAGAGAGATAGGTGTTCTCTACTTGCTGGAACGCCGCCAGGCGCTCACCCGATGGCACTACAGAAAGCCCGCTATCTTCCAGAGCACGAGTTAGCTCGCGGCGCACAGCTTCGGCATTTTTTTCCGGCGTGTCTATAAAGAACACACGGTACCCGCTTCGCTCCGGGAACAGCTTTACAAAATTCGCTTCGCCCATAAGCAAGCTGCCCTGGAATGTGGCATTGGGTGCGGCAGCGACTATCTTTAGTTTATGGACCACGCCATGGTCATCGGTATAGTCCAGCGTATCGCCGGGCTTCTTTCCCAGAGACCAGAGCACGGTGTTGCTATCTCCGATAACCGGAATCGCGCCGTCTTCGCCAGTCTTTTCCAGGGCAGACCAGTCTACAGAAAATCGCCCAGCTAGCGCTCCGGGCTCTACTCCCAGCAGGCGTGGGGTCTGCGCTTTATTGAGATTCAGGCAGCTTGCTTCGTCTCCTTCGCGGAGCTTGAGCGCTACAATCTTCGTGTCCTTTAGCTCACTCTCATCCAGATTGTACTTCTCGCGTCCCCCTGGCGTATTGAGGTCTTCGAATACGGGTAGCGATGCCTCGGCATAGAACGCGAACCCACCGGTACCAGATGATTTCTCTAGAGCCTCATGCCGTGGGTCGTGCTGATTGGCCCCAACCGCGACGACCAAAAAAGTCCCGCATGCTAGCAGGGAGATAGCCGCCAGACTCCTCCCCGGTCGGCGCGCCGCGTTCCGCTGTGCCAGCACCCCATGCAACACACGCCCTCGCAGCCAGTACCGAGCAATCAGAAGCCCGGCAATAAGCAGGAGCGCCCCTGCCCCGAATGCCGCTCCTGCCGCATCCTGCCCGGAGAGCGTGAAGCCAAAGGCAGAGCTACCCAGTGCCATAAGGGTTAGTAGGGCAGGCCAGAGCAGACCATCTCCCTTGAAGCGCGCTTCGCGCTTTCGTCCCTCTTCCCAACCTCGCTCGGCGACCTCGCTGGAAGAGGGATAACTCACCTCGGGGTGCTGCAAAGAGCGTTCCGCCACGGCAAAGCCCTTGGATTGTTGGTAGGCGCTGATTTTCCCTCTTCCCCCCGAAGGGGTCTTCTGGGAAGAGGGGCGAGCGAGCGAAGTGAGACTCAGGGGAGATGGCCGCTTCCGTTCTGGCCTTGTAGCCAGCCATAGAGCTACCATGGCTGTAATGAAACTAGATAGCCCACCTATTAGAAGGGTTGTGGCTTCGGCGTGAAACTGCAGGGCAGTTCCGGCCACGGCTCCACTCCAGATTCCTGAGAGCGCACTAATCACCGCTCTGGTATAGAGAGTGGCCAGGCCAGCGCCTATCAGAGAGCCTATCAGGGCCAGCGCGCCACCTTCGGTCAGTACCAGGCGGCGAATCAGGCCCTGGGAATAGCCCAGCGCTCGCAGGGTATTCAGTTCACTGCGTCTGCGCTCTACTGAAAAGCTGAACAGCAGCGCGGCGAGTAGCAGAGCGCTAACCAATAGAAAGAGACTGAAGCCGATGAAAAGCCCGCCAAAGTCGGTGGAAGCGCCGCTGGCCGCCAGCGCCCGCTCGCGCAGGGGCGCGAAGAAAACACCCTGTGAAGCCGGGGAGAGCGCCTGCCGGATGCAGGCCAGTACACTGTTCTTTTGTCCCCCTCTATTACTGGGGACATTCGGGACGGGATAGCGTACGGCAGTGAGATTGCCGAAGCGGTTGTTCCAGAGCTTCTGCCCGGCAGCAAGCCGAACAAAAGCCTTGGGCGCTCCCCGATAGTGATCCCAGTACGCCTGATCTTTATCGCGGATTTTGTTCAGGTCTACCGGCACGCCTGGCTCCCAATCCCGGCAGTTCTTTTTATCGGAGAGTCCCGGAATATCGGGCATCAGGGTAGGGTCGGCAGCTTCACCAGAGAGCGGCACGATTCGCTTAACTCGGAGCGTGGCACTCTTCTCTTCCAGTCGGCGTTGTGGTCCTACAATCCAGTAGCGCAGGGTAAGTTCATCGCCTACTTTCGCTCCCAGGTCCTCCGCGAGCCAGGAGTTCAGAGCGATTTCATCGTCGGTGAGCCCCTGAGTCATTGAGGAGTCTATGGCCAGCGACGGCGGAATAGGGCGTTTCCCGGTTTCCTAGTTTGAGCCCATTCACAAAGTAGGTAAGCACTCCCTGCGCGCCGGGCAGGGCACTGAGTGCAGCCTCACCTACAGATGGATCTAAGAAAACGCGCTTTGTGCGCAGCTCTAGACTAGAGGCGTTCTCGCGCAACTCCAGTCCGGAGTCATCGAGAGACCAGCGCGCCCAGAGCGCGCTGGTGGCTGCAGCGGGGTCTGCGGCCCCTCCGACCAGAAGAGCATTGGCTCGCCCATCCATACCCACCGCTTTTTGCAGAGCGGCTATCGGCAGAAAGGCATTGAGAGCAGGGAGTTGATTGGCACTCAAACCGAACTCACTGAACTCCGCTTCGGTGACGATCTTGGTCACTTTCAGCCGGAGCGCTACAGTGGCGTCTTCTATTGTGGAGAGAGGTGCATCGCGGGAGAGCAGGCTTGGTTTGTCCACTCGCAGCAGGATTTCATCGCCGACTTTCGCCTTCAACTGCCCTGCCAGTGCCGGACTGAGCGCCACGCTGTCGCTCCCAGATACTCCCTTACTGGAAGAGCCGGGAGCGAGGGTGAAAAAGCGATCATTGACACCGAGAGCCTGAGCCCCACTGGCGCGCAGCTCTCCATTGGAGTCGGTTGCAGCGGCGGGCAGGAGAATCACCGGGGCTACGGGCGCTTTTAAGTCGGTGGCGAGACCCTCCGCTAGCGAGGCACGAAAGAAGCGACCGGGGCTGGTCAATGCCAGGGTCGCCTTGCCAATGCGAGCCAGGGCTTTCTGTCGAAGCGAGTACCGAACCGAGTCACCCACAGCAAGCGCTCCAGTCAGAATCGCGGCGGCTAAGATAGCGCCAATCAAGGTTCCCAGGTGCGCTCGCCAGTAGTAGCAGAGGCTGCGCCAGACCAACCGGAGCAGGCTCATGCCTGCAGTTTGCCCTCTATCAGGCGCCAGGTCGTTCCCAGCCGCGTGGCTAGTTCGGGTGCATGCGTTATCACCAGCAGCGCTACGCCTTCTTCTTGATTCAACTCCAGAAGTAAGTCGGCTAATGCGTCTGCTGCGGCAGCATCAAGAGCGCCTGTGGGCTCATCGGCAAGGAGAATCTCTGGCTCATTGATCAGCGCTCGGACCACGGCTACGCGCTGGCGCTCTCCCCCAGAGAGCTGTGCGGGGAAATGGCCCTCGCGCCCGCTCAGTCCGACTCGGGTCAACAGGCGCTTTGCGCGGACTTCCGCAGGTTCGCGGCGTGGTCTGCTCAGAGGAGCCGAGAGTGTAGGAATCAGAGTGTTTTCCAGCGCGGTGCACTGAGGTAATAGGTGGTGCAACTGAAAGACCCAACCCAATCGCTCTCGCCGTATCTTTGCCAGATCAGTTTCTGTACGCCCCGAGAGGCTTTCCCCGCTCAGGCGAACCTCACCAGAATCCGGCGCCTCTAGAGTGCCCAGGATATTGAGCAGGGTCGATTTGCCGCAACCGCTTGGCCCGACAATGGCGGCACGCGCCCCCGATTCCAGGGTCAGGTTTACGCCTCGGAGTACCTGCCCTGCTCCCGGAAACTCTTTTGCGACTTCGCGTGCCTCCAGCAATCCCATGCCGGGATTGTACCTGGAAATAAAAAAGCCCCCAGCTCTTGAGAGCCGGGGGCTTTTCTCACTTTGCTTACTTAGAAGCGTTGACCGAAGTAGACGTTGGCCTTGCGGGAGTTCGCGCCATAGTTCTGGATACTGGTGACGTTGAACTCGACAAAGCTACGGCGATTGGTTTCCAGGCCGACGAAGACCTTGCCACCTGCCTCGGTCTGGTGCGGACCATCCTGAGCGAAGTTGGTGGTGTATGCGCCGACACCCGCACCGCCGTACATGTAGAGGCGACCGGTCTTATTGGTGTAGAAGCGACCGGAAAGGCCAGCGCCGGTGGTCGGCTGTCCTACCTCGAAGTGATCGGCGTAGAGCTGGAGCGCGGAGTTGGTACCGCCAAAGAGCGGGAACTTACCGAGGTCGTAGCCAAGCTGTACGCGGAAATCCTCGCCATCAAAGATGTTGCCATCGATGTCGCGGCTCACGGAGATTTTTGCAGGCTTCATCTGCAGCGGCTGCGTCACGGTGGTACGAGTCGTGGTGGTACCGCTGGGCATCTTCTTGCAGAGCATGTCCAGGCACTCTTGCTGCTGCTTGATCAGGGTCAGGATATCGCAGAGCTGCTCCTCGAAGTGGGCGGTCTTGCGCAGGTCGAAGGTCTTATCCTTCTTATACTGCTCACAGCACTCCAGAAGCATCTGGATCATCTTTTCCTGAGAATCGAGCTTGGTCAGGATAGGAGTGAGGTCCGTCTCCTTGGGCTCAGGAATCTTGATGGAATCAATGATGTCCTTCTTCAGTTTGTCTAAAGTTGCCTGGGAAATCTCTGCCTTAACCACTCGGTCACGATAGACGATCTTATCTCTATAGATGATCTGTGTTTTAGGAGGCGCTACAGGCCTGACCGTCCTTACGATGCGCTTTGGTGGACATGCTTTGCGAGAGCGGCTGCGCGAGGTGACTTTCTTTCGAGTCGTTTTTTTCCCCGGCGCATCGGCCATGCTCGGCGTGGCGCAGACGGCTACCCCCACGGTAGTGGCGATCAGTGCTACTAGTGCAAACTGAAGACGGCGCATTCAGTACTCCTTGTGCTTTCCAAGACGCATCGCCCATGGGCCTCTGACACGTCCTAACGGCTATCCCTTCGTATTTCTACTTCGACCTTCAAATGGGAGGGCTGAAGTTCCTCAGGTAGTTCTCCGGGCATTCTACGACAGAATTCTGACACTGACTACCATTTTTTGGAAATGCCCGTAATTTTTCTCGCAAAATACTAGCATTTCCGCTATGAGCGTAACTCGCCACCCAACCGAGTAAGCGCTGCACGCACTTCCTGAAGCGCTCCTTCGACTTCGGCATCGGTTAACGTGCCCGATGCAGAGCGGAATGTGAATCGAAGTGTCAGTGAACGACTTCCTTCGGCTACTCCCGTGCCCTCATAAACATCTGTCAATCGGAGCGACTCCAGATTCTCACCCGCTGCCCCCTTGGCCACCTCTTCCATAGCGGCAAAAGCGACATCTTTGGAGAATACAGGAGCCAGGTCACGCACTACCGCCGGATAACGTGGCATGGCTTTCGCCGACGCTGTGGTACCCGTTGCTAGCTGTGTCAGTACATCCCCATCCAGATCGAAAACGCACGCCCGGCGTGCTACGTCGTGCGACGATGTAGTTGCCTCGGAAAGTTCCCCCAGTGTGCCCAATTCCACACTACCCACCAGAACACTGGCCGCCCGGTAAGGGTGCAATAGCGAGTGGGTAGTCGGCTCGAAGGTCACTGCGGAAATACCAAGCGCACCCAGAAGAGTCTCTACAATGCCTTTGACAAAGTAGAAGTCCGCCGGATAAGCATCTCCACGGGCTCCCCATACACCACCCAGCCCGCTACCCGCTACCAGCCCACTTACTCGAAGCGGCTCTTTAATGCCATCGTTCTCGGCGGGCAGATAGACCGGGCCAACCTCGAACAGCCCCAGGTCTTTCAATCCCTCGCGGTTCGCGCGCCCGGCAATAGCAAGCAGGTTGACCAGTAGGGAGTCACGCAGGTGCCCGTATTCGGGTGCCATGGGGTTGCGTAGCGCTAGCTGACCCTCGGCAACCAGGGAGTGGCTGACTACTTCCTGCAAGCCCGCGCGTACCATTGCATCTTTCACGCGGCGCAGGAAGACAGAGCGTGGTGAATCCTGCCCGCGCTGGCCAATCTGCCAGGCAACCTTCTCTTCCAGGTTCGCATAGCCCAGCGCCAGACGGCCTACTTCCTCAGCAATGTCATCCTCAATGGTGAGGTCAGGTCGCCAGGAAGGGATGCCACAGTCCATCGCTCCTGCCGAGCGAGTGACTTCTATGCCTAAACGCTCCAGTGCAGAGATAGCAGCATCTCGGTCTACATCGGCCCCAAGTAACTTGCGCACTCGGTCCATGCGGGCGAGCACGCGGATCCTGGGCGTGGGACGCGCGATATTCTCCTCAATATCCACAATTTGCCCACCGGCAATCTCGCAGATGAGTTTCGCGGCTAGCTCTCCGGCTACTTTCACCAGTTCGGGGTCCACATAGCGCTCGAACCGATAGCTGGCCTCGGAGCGCAGGGTCTTCTTGGCTCCCCGGCGCACCCGGAGCGGGTCGAAATGCGCGGTCTCTAACATCACGCGGGTCGTGCCCGCCGTAATCTCGGTTGGCAGTCCGCCCATGATTCCCGCGATAGAGATGGGTTTCTCAAAATCGCAGATGCAGAGCACGCCCTCGGGCAGGTCACGCTCTTCCCCATCTAAGGTGACTAGCTTCTCCCCGGCCTTTGCGCTTCGGACAACAATCTTGCCCTCTGGAATGGTATCGAGATCGAAGGCATGCAGCGGCTGACCAAGCGCCAGCATGACGTAGTTCGTTATGTCCGCGACGTTGTTGATAGGCCGATATCGGTCTCCGAGCGCGGCACGCAATCGTGCCTGTAGCCATTCGGGCGCAGGACCAATCGTGACACCATCAATAACGATGCCCTGGAATCGCCCACACCCCTCCGTGTCCTGAATGTCTATGGAGAGGGTGCCCCCCCCGCCCCCGTCTTTTCCGCCATTCGGCGGGACAGGGGAGCCAGAAGCGGTTAGCGGCAGACTCAGGGCGGCGGCTAGCTCTCTGGCGGTGCCATAGATGCTGGCCCAGTCGCCACGGTTGGGGGTGATCTTGGTAAACCAGACGGGGCCGGACGGGTCTTTTAAGGTCTCTTCGACCTCCAGGCCCGCCATGGTTAGAACATCGGCGTACTCGTCTATCTTGTCATCTGGCACGGCCACGTACTCACGCAGCCACTCAATCGGCACTCGCATTTAAAACTGTCCTAAGAAGCGGGGGTCGTTTTCTAAGAAGAGGCGCAGGTTACTCACACCAAAGCGCACCATGGGCATACGGTCCAGGCCCAGCCCGAAAGCCCAGCCAGTGTAGCGCTCGGTATCGAACCCGGCGCGGCGCAGGATATTGGGGTGAATCAGCCCGGCGCCACCCAGCTCCAGCCAGCGCCCCTCACCTGTGGCTGGATTGGTCCACCAGATAGCGACCTCCACGCCTGGCTCAACGAACGGGAAGAAGTCCGGACGGAAGCGTACTTTCGACTCCGGACCGAACATGCCGCGCGCAATCTCGCCCAGCACACCCTTCAGGTCCGCCAGAGAGATTCCCTCGGCAACCGAGAAACCATCGATCTGGTGGAACGTGTGGCTATGGGTGTCGTCCATGGCATCGCGCCGGAAGCAGCGACCCATACTTGCCATACGAAACGGCACGTTCGGTTCGCTATTCTTCAGGATATGCTCGAAAGTCCGCCCCTGGAGCGTGCCGGTGGTGTGCGTGCGCAGCAGGCGCGCGCCGACCGTCTGAGACTCCCAAGGACCTTCTACATAGAAGGTATCCTGCTCATCCATAGCAGGGTGGTCGGTGGGATAGTTCAGCCAGTCGAAGTTGTAGGCGTAGTCCTCTACATCCGGGCCATCCACAAAGGTGAACCCCAGTCCCAGAAACACCTGCTTGACATCATCGAACGTGCGGGTGAGCGGGTGAAGGCGGCCCACGGGGCGGAGCTTGCCAGGCAGGGTCACATCGATTGCCTCGGACTGCTCACGCAGCAGACGCTCGGCGGCTTCCAGCGCGGCCTTTCGGTCTGCCAGAGCCGTTTCGACACGGCTTTTGGCGTCATTTAGCGCCTGCCCAAACGCAGGTTTTTGCTCATTAGGCAGACTGCCCAGGGTCTTCATAAGACCTGTTAGCCGCCCGTTCTTTCGGCCCAGGAAATTGGTATCAGCCTCGGCGAGCGCAGCCGTGCTCTCAGAGGCCGCAATGGCGGCCAGGGCCTCTTCTTCGACAGATCGGAGTTCGTCGGTCATAGGTTCTGTAGTATCGCCGCTGGGGGCGAGATATGCAAAAGGCTCGCGGCGGACCGCGAGCCTGATTGGGTTATGTGCTAGGTCGTCCGCGCTTAAGAAGCGAGCTTGAGCTGCTTGAGCAGTGCGGTAAACCCGGCGGCGTCATGAATCGCCATGTCGGACAGCACCTTGCGGTCCAGATCGATGCCGGACGTGCTCAGAGCGTGGATAAACGCCGAGTAGGTGGTCCCACCATTGCGGCAGGCAGCCCCAATGCGGACGATCCAGAGGCGGCGGAATTCGCGCTTCTTGTTGCGGCGGTCACGGTAGGCATAGTTGCCCGACTTCATAACCGCTTCGTTAGCGACCTGATAAACGTTTTTCTTTAAACCAAAATAGCCTTCGGCCTGGTTTATGATTTTTTTATGACGTTTCTTCGTCATTACGCCGCGTTTTACGCGAGGCATTTTTCTTTACTCCTTCGGGCGGGCGCTTGGCACCCTGTTTGTAGGTTTCCCGTCGTCCAGGTTTCCGTAAAAAGAAACCGGACGAAATCGACGTGGTGGGAACGAGAGACTCAGACGTGAATCCCGTTCTGCAGCTGGCGCGCGACCTGCTTCGTTTTGCCGTCCGAGATGATCGACTCGTTGTAGAGTCGTCGTCGCGACTGGGGGGACTTCTTGATCATCGAGTGATGACGCTTGGTGCGTCGAAACGTGATCTTTCCCGTTCCTGTCGCGCGGAACCGCTTGGCCGCGCCCTTGTGCGTCTTGACTTTTGGCATGACGCTTTCCTTTCGTCGGTTTGGGCGGCCTTGACCGCCAAGGGGTCAGTATATCACACTTACAATTCTTTCCCACTCTCGCTATAATGCGGTATGGGTTCCAAGTCGAATCGCCGTGAAAAAAGAGAGGCACTGGCCGCCTTATCTGCCTCAGATGTATCTGAGGTACCTGCCCCTACCAATCTACCAGAGCGACACCAAGGCCTACGGATTATACGTACAGCCCGCACAGGCACGGAGATGATAGAAGCAACCGAAAAAGGCTTCTATCCCTTGCTGGTTAAAATAGAACCGAATCCCAAGCTTCGGCGCAATATCAGCGTTTACCAAAACAAAAGAACCGGCCAAGTTACAATTTTTAGCGGAATCCAAGCACGTGATCCCTATGTGGAAGAGGAAGTTTGTATACTGCCAGAAACCTGGTATCACCCCACTTCGTCGCCATTACCTATTGCTGCTTATCTTCTTCCTATGAATCTTAAGATTGGCGAGAAAGTATGGCTAGAAGATGTGATCGAGGATTTCATTTACGGTGAATGGCAGGGGAATATCCTTCGATTATACTCCAGCGAAGCCATCTGGGACGGCAAGCAATTTGAAGTCAAGTATACAGGGCATCCCAGGATATACGGGTAAGATGATTCTCTGTTCTAAATCAAGAAAACTCTTTACAAATAGGGGGCGATTTCTAAAAGTACTGGACTGTCCTCACTCGACAGAGTACGAAGATATGCTCTCCATTGAAGGCACGAACAACCGACACTGCGCCACCTGTGACCGCACTCTCATTGACACGGATGGCATGACCGATGAGTCCTTAGAAGAGCTACTACGCCATGACTCGCACGCCTGCCTGATAGTCAGCACCTCTCAGGAAAACTTGATGATTCTCTGAGCAGCGAAGGATAGCCCTTAAGTCGTATCCAAGAAAAGCGAGATGCGATGTTTTGTTCCCCTCCTCTGCGTAGCAGCACTCGCTGTACCCGTGCGTGCTGCCGATGACCTCTTCACCGCCATTCGCTCTGGAGATGCTAATGTGGTGCAGCGTGCCATTGCTGCTGGTGCTGATGTCAACGGGCAGGACGACAAGGGCAACTCACCTCTTAAGGTGGCTACCAGTACCAGCAACGAAGCCATAGTGCGTCTGCTATTAGCCAATGGAGCAGTTGACGATTTCGCGATGTTGTTAGTCGAAGCCGTGAGCGCCAGAAGCGTTCCGCTGGGAAAACTGTTTCTGGCGAAGACCGGCTCCGTGAATGTCAAGCTTCCTGATGGCACTACGCCACTGCATCGGGCGGCACAGATTAATGATAGAGACACCCTGCGCTGGCTGATAACTACGGGAGCGAACTTGAATGCGCGACGGGAAGACGGCATCACAGCACTGGCCGATGCCGCCTGGAATGGTCATGAAGACGCCATACTTCGACTCTTAGCTGCAGGCGCTGACCCGAACGCTGGTACCACAAACGAACGGAAGACCCCATTGCACCAGGCTGCTTCTCAAGGTCATGACCGTATTGTAGAGCACTTAATCGCCAGTGGAGCCGACTGCGGCGCACGAATGCTGAATGGCTGGAGCCCCTTTCGATTCGCGCTGGACCAGAACAAACTCTACTCCGCCCTGCTCTGCCACGATGCTGAGCTGGTGCGCGAGCAGACCCGTAACCGCATCAGTACAACCCGAATAGACTCGCAGAGTATCCGCCCGGTTCGGTACGCTACGAAGGGTTTCCCAGTGCCTCGTGCTGGCTGGAGCCGTGTGTTTACGGAGACTGCGACTGGGATTCCCAGTGCTCGCTGGTCTTCCGTACCTGGTGCCGATAGCGAGCCGCTGATTTTTGCACAGACACCTCAGGGTGGCAAACCGTTCTTCGGAAAGTTCGGGCGGCAGACCGTGCGGCTATCGCTCAAAGCCCTGCCGCCGCATCGTGCTGTTTCTGTACGCTTCACACTGCTTATCTTTGATTCGTGGGATGGGGACCGCTACGGCACTGGGGCAGATATGTGGCTTCTGGATGTGGTCAACGGCCCACGACTGATAGAAACTTCGTTTTTCAACAACACCGAAGACCCGGATTTCTCACGCCTGCCGGTACAGTCTTTTCCCGGCACCCACATGCTGAACTCCTATCCGGGCCGTACTGCTAGCCTGCTCAATAACAGCCTCGCGGAACCTCGTGATTGGGGAGGAGATGGCAAACTCATTGCCCGCGATGCTACTTACGATATAGAAGTGGTCTTTCCCCATACAGCCTCTACTCTAACTCTGGATTTCACAGGAGCCGCCTCTCAGGAAACTGCTGATGAATCCTGGGGATTGGAAACAGTCAGGGTCAGTGTAGCAAAATAATATGGGACCCGATATGTATCGGGTCCCTGAAGGAACGGGTTGCTTTAGCTGCCCGGTTTTAGGGGTTAGGCGCGGGTGTAGCTAGCCTTCATGAACTCTTGCCACTCGCCATTATCATCCTGCCCGAAGGAAGTCAGGGTGCGGTGGTTATCGTCGATGAGTTCGATAACATCTCGGTAGTTGGCCGTCTCACCATCTTTGGACATATGTGGACCTACACAGTCCAGTGTCATGGTCTTGCCATCTGGGCTCAGGGTACCCGTCTGTTTCCACACATGGGACGACATCGAGGCGACCCAACAGCCACGATATTCCTTGAAAGACACATCGTAGCCAAGGGCATAGAAAGACGTCATACCACTGCCATCCGGCATGGAGAAGCTACCTTCCCCTTTGGCCCAGAGATCTCCCAGATTGGTCACGCTCTCGGTGCCCTGCGAGGTCATCTTGGGCTGGTCCGGCCCCATGTTCATCTCAGACGTTACTGTCCACTCACCAACGAGTTTCTGAAGCCACGCGTGCTCCGGAACCGGCTTGGTTCCCATTTCCATCGCTTCCTGTGTCTCGGTACTCATTCTCTGCCTCCGGTGATTTTTGCCGCCAGTTTTAGCGGGTGAATTTTCACAGGTAGGTACTGACAGTGAGGGCAGGAAGCCGGAAAGAATTCCCACAAAAATTTGTTTGCTAACGCCGGATTAAGACCCCATCTACAACACGCTCGGAATCTGTCTTCGCGCCGATGGCGACAAAGGCTTCGCGCTCTATGTACTCCAGAAATTGCAGCGTCTGAGGGTCCACAACTGCTATGAACTCAATCTGCGCATCAGGTGCACTGGCAGAAAGTAGAGTGCCGAGCCAGGAGGCCAGGACTGGGCCTTCGTCGGTTTTCTGCTCCCGATTCGCTACATCTAAAAGCCCCTGCGCTTCATTGATGACATTGGCAACGGCTTTTTCTAAGGGGGTTTGAGCCTCTCTGCGCGATGAATCGCGCAGAGTGGCAAGCTCCTGTTCCCGTGTCATCGGGTCAGGTTTAGCTGGTGGGCTTCTTCCAGCCAGGCGCTCAGCAGATTGATAGACGCCTCTATGTCGGCCACGGCGGCGGTCTCATTCACCGTGTGGATATAGCGGGTGGGCGTGGACAGGGTGAAGCTGGGCACACCACCACGGCTGCGCTGAATCGCGCCCGCATCGGTACCACCCGCCGCGAGGATCTCTAACTGGTAGGGAATGCTATGGGACTCGGCCACGCGCCGGAAATCTTTCACCAGCCGTGGGTCGCAGATAAGCGAGGAATCCATGATTTTAATGGCCGTGCCCTTGCCAAGTTGAGTCACACGCTCCGGCTCACTACCACCGGGGTAATCTTTTGCGATGGTGACATCCAGAGCAATGCCGATATCCGGATTCAAGGCATAGGCGGCCGGAAGCGCACCGCGCAATCCGACCTCTTCCTGCACAGTCGCGACGGCAAGTATGGTGCAGCGGCTGGCAGACATCTGGCGGATCGCCTCTATCATGACAAACACAGAAAGGCGGTTGTCTAAAGACTTAGAGACCACCATGTCTCCCAGCTTTTCGCAGGTACGCGCCATGGTTACCGGGTCCCCCAGCTCCACCTTGGATTTCACTTCGTCGGCAGGCAGGCCCAGGTCAATAAACAAATCCGTGAGTTTGCGGGCTTTGCTCCGGTCAGCATCTGGCCCTTCGGCAGAGGGCATAAACGCGCCCAGTAGAACCTCGCCGGTATGGCAGTGCACATATACCCGCTGGGCAATCAGGTTACGTGGGTCGAATCCACCGAGCGGCTGCACGCGCAGAAAGCCCTTATCATCTACATGCTTCACAATGAACCCGATCTCGTCCATGTGAGCGGCAATCATGATAGTGGGACCATCCACACCGCGCTTCACACCGATGACATTGCCCATGACATCGGTGGAAAGCTCATCGACCAGCGGATTCAGTGCATCGGTGACTACGGCGCGTATCTGCTCCTCGCGCCCCGGCACCCCGGGCGTCTCACATAGACGCTTGAGGAGTTCGAAATTCAACATGGCAAGGGTTGTACCCCAAGAGGGGAAATAGTGCTATGGGGAATTTCGAACTCTCCTCTCTACTTTTTCAAGAGCAGGCGAGCATCTCGCTCGGTGAGGGGGTCTTGCTCCCCTGAAGCCGCAGCACGCGCCAGCACGATACCCGGCTGAGAAGAGCGCATTGCCCGCGCCAGTACCCCGATACCTCGAGCTACAAAAGGCTCCGCTTCTAGCTCTTCCTTGCAGAGTCCTCGCAGCCAGAGCCGGTAGGTACGCGCTGCCGCCAGCCACTCCGCTTGCGTAATGCCCTCGAAAAGTCCGTGAGAAATCGGCAGCAGCTCCCCATCTGCTCCTGCCTGAATCCCACGACCATTGGAGGCATAGCAGTGAATCAGGTGCAGGAGCCGCCCTCGTGCACCCGATGCTGCGGCTAGAATCGCCGGGCCGAAGGCATCACTGGCAAACCCTTCCGTTTCCGGCAGGCGAGCGGCGGTGTCTTCTAATGCCACTCCCCAGGCTTCCCACGCTTTAGGCACTGTACTTTCCGGGGCATGGGGAAAGGGGATGCTGGCGAACGGCGAGAACGATGCCCCAGAGCGCTTCGTAACCGCAAAACCTGTTTCCGAGAGTCGCAGGCATGTCTCAAGAGCGGCTTCCGCCCCCTCTTGTTCCAGAATCTGGGTAAGCGGCGCCTCCAGATCCGCGCGAGTGAGATAGCCGCGTTTGACTTCTATGAGCCGCCCCAGAAGAGTAGAGATTTCGGAAACACCCTCCGGGGTTCGCGCTAGCTCCGCCAAGCCATAGAGCGCTCCGTGCCCAAGCAACAAGCCACCGTAAGGATTGAAGAATCGCTTCGGATCCCTCTGTATCTGTGCCTGTGGAGAGAGCAACTGCCCCAATTCTTCCTGCGCCTCTGATGTAGACGGGGCGAAAACAGCCAGCAAATCTCCATCGAAGTCGGTATTGAGCCAGGAGCAGAGTTGAACAGGGAAACGCACGGCATCGCCTTCTACGCGAACCGGCTTCAGTGCCACAAGAGAGATAGGCCAGGGAGTCTGAAATGCACGTACTAATACCCAGGAAGCGCCCTGGCATGCTTCAAAGAGCGACGTGGGCAGCCCTATTTCATCGAATCGCTGCCAGGGTGTCGGAGCGCAGACCGAGCGCCCGGAGCGAGCCAGTGTTACCCCTGGGAGGAGTGCACCAGTAGGCAGAAGCGCATCGGCGTAGTCCCAGAGCCGTGCTTCGACTGCTTTTCGGGCATCGGCAAGCAATCGGGGCGGAGCATCGCTGGCCTTCATGCGCTCCAGCCGCGATACTGCCTCTTGAAGCAACTCCAGCGCAGGTAACTCACACACACCAACTTGAGAGAGCGTATGCTCTGGGAGCCAGGGGTGCGTGAATGCCTCTCCCAGAGATATAGTTTCCCCCGCTGGCTCCTGAAGTGTAAGTATCGCCTGCCCGGTGGAAGCATCCAGGCTAACACCCAGTGCCTGAAGTCGCTCAGGTAAGAACTCCTGTGCCCATCCGCCGAAAAAGTCACTCAGTACCGTGTTGGCTCCTGCCTCGGATAGCATCTGGTACTCGGTTGCGCCAAGGGTTTGCTCGCCTATTTGCAGTTTGTCTGCTGCGTCATGATAGAGTCGGCCCCAGTACACCATTCCGGTAGTGCTTCGCCGGACCAGTGGTTCACCTCTGGCGCCATCGGTAAGCTGCTCCATTCCATCTTCAGAGAGGCCAGCCTGCACGCGGTGGTGGGAGATTTCCTCTCTGCTCGGACCGGCGAACGCCGGGGCTAGCCCTGGCTTACTATCTCGCGCTACAGCGGCGCCAAGTGCGGCTTCGAAAAGCTGACCATGGTTCATACGGCTCGGCACGCCGAAGAACGTATAGACTAGCTCTGCGGGCAGCCCGTCTTCGCTGTGGGGCATTTCGGCGTCGGGGAGAATCGCTCCCACAACTCCCTTGGTGCCATGGCGATTGGCGAGCTTATCGCCGATACCAAGAGGCTGCCCCTTTGCTCCCCTCAGTCGCTCTGCGGCAGATTCGCTGACAATCAGGCTGTCTTCATGCGAGAGTGGTCCCCAGGCCACAAAGGCGGTTCGCAGGTTGATTCCGCACCAGAAATCTTCTCCGGATGGTTCGTTTCCCGTTTGCACCAGGGCAGGCTCAGCCACTGGAAGGCGCTGGAACTGGCGGTACATGTTCGCCCCCATGAGCGCCCTGGCATCCGAGGTATGTGCCAGAAACGGAATGCAGCCCGCGCTCACTCCGATAATCTCCTGGCCGGGGATTACTTTCCCGCCCTGAATTTGAGCGCCCAGAGCGATGCTAACAACGCGTCCGGCGTTCGGGCCTTCTGGGGACTCAATGGCGCATACCCTGCTGACATGCGAGGGATGCCAGCCCTGAACTTTCCCTTCGATATAGACCCGCCGCAGATGGGTTATCTGTGCCAGGGGGTTGTGGCCGTCCACAGTCTGAGCCCGACTGGCAAAGAATTCGCTCAGCCACTCCGACAGTGGAGGAGTTTCGCTACCATGCCACTCTGTAAGCCTTTCATCGAAAAAGGCGGCCAACTGCTCACCCACGCATCGGACCGTAGCCTCAGCCAGATTCTCTTCGGTGGCACGAGGAACGATTACCCAGCCCACGCTCCAGGACTGCGTTAGGCCGGGTAACTCTGTAAACCAGCCCTCTTCGGTTATTTCTGGCAGAACAAGGTGAGCAAGACTCTCTGCCGCGCGCTCGATACCGAGGTGTTTTTCTAAAAGTGCAGGCAGTGTCTCAGTGGAGAAATTAGCGTAGGAGGCAGCGTGCCAGGGAGCATTCATAGTGTTTCCTCGTTTTCGTTTTCTAAGAGGCGAGCCAGCGCTCGCCGGGTGTGGTAGAGCCGGGATTTGACAGTTCCCGTGGGGATTCCAAGCGTTTCGCCCACCTCGGCGAGAGAGCGGTCTTCGTCGTAGACCATGCGAAGCAGCTCGCGGCGGTCCTCGTCCAGGGTGTCGATTGCCTGGCGGACATTACGGGCAGATTCGGCGCGCAGGGCAAGCTCTTCGGGAAGAGGCAGGTCTACTGCGAAGCCTTCGAAGCTGTCGTCGGTCGGATTGTCCTCTCGGCGACGGGTGCGGGTGCGCCGGGCGTTATGGGCTAGGTTGCCCGCAATTTGGAAGGCCCAGCTACGTGCAGAGCCACGCTCGCGGAACGAGTCCGCCTGAGTCCAGATGCGCAGCAGGGTTTCCTGAAGAAGGTCCTCGGCGCTCGCAGCGTCTTCGGCCTGCCGAAGGAGATGCCGACGAAGCGGCTCCCGCCAGCGCTCGCAGAGCGCATCGAAGGCTTCTGAGGATCGCTTGCAGGCAACTAGCTGGAGCAGTTCGGCGTCGGTCATGGAATCGTCCATGCTCAGGACACCAACCAGAACAACACGGTTCAAATCCTCAGTGCGGAATGTCTTGCCAATCTTTCCGTGCTTGCCGCCCCCACCCTCGAGAGATAGCCGTGGAAAGCTCCAGGAATGTTTCTGTATTCTTCACATCGTCTAAGAATAGATGCCGCTTCGCTACGGCCCCAACCTCGAATGCCCAGTAAATCGTCATGAGCGGGTTGATGAATAGCTCCGAGCCTTCCGTGCGGTCCGTTGTATGGTGGTTTCCGAACTCACCCCAAACCGCAGAGAGTATAGACGAGTTCACGATACTGGGGTGGTCTTCCATGCACTTATGCACATAGTCCACAGCGCTTTTATAGAGCACGGCTTCCGGCATATCCGGAGTCATACTCCAGCTTCCTAAGAATGCCCCCATTTTAGTCAGCGCCGCCACATTTTCCAGCCAGTGGGCATGGCATACACCGTGAAACGTATCTATGCCGAACCCGATACTCGCCAGCAGTTTTGTAGGCACGTTTTCTAAACTATCGACGGCGGCCAGCGAAGCGAGGTCTTCCTGAGGGGTGCCCAACCCGACTTCATCGCCGCGCATTAGGCTATCGGTGCCGCCATCTACCAGCAGAATCGTATCAACACCGCCCAAGTTTTCTAAGAGCGCTTCATAGGCTCGGCGTACAGGCGCCGCTGCCGTCCGCTCGATGCAGTAGATAGGTGTGGAATCATCTAGCGCTTCTTTGAGCCAGTCACAGAGATGGATTTCGGGGAAGTACGAGCCCCATGGCTCACAGTCCGCGTCTATCTTCCAGAGGGAGGGTGCGAGCTGTTTCTCTTCCAGTCCATAGAAGTTGGAGAAGCTCAGATTGGCTAGATGAACGGTCTTCTGCTGCTCCTTGAGCCAGAAGTAGAGCGGCAGTCCGCTGAAGATGTCAAAGCCCCCGCCCATTCCGGCCAGCAGAACTGACCGGGACGAGGCGAGGACTTCAAAGAACGGGAGTTTCAACTTACTCCGACAGGTTGAGCGGTTCCACCCAGATATTGCGGAAGCGCACCGGGTTACCGTGGTCCTGAAGCGCAATGGGGCCTTTCGCGGGCAGCGCACCGGTGTACCTGGCTAGCTCACGGTGCTGCGTAGGACCAAGAATCGATTCATTGCTCTGAACCACAAATCCGTTGTGCACCACGGTAATACGAGCGGGCTCTACCACTTTGCCCTCGGCAGAGCGGGGAGCGCGGAAGTAGATATCGTATACGTTCCAATCACCCGGCTTGCGAGTCACGTTCACATACGGTGGAGACTGGCCATAGATACTGGCGGCCTGGCCATCGGCATAAGTCTCGGTTCCATAGCTATCTAGCACCTGCACCTCGAATATGCCCATCAGGAAAACGCCGGAGTTCCCACGCCCCTGGCCTTCTCCCTTTACATCGAGCGGCTCGGACCACTCTACATGTAGATGACAGTCTCCGAACTCATCTTTGCTTTGCTGCTCCCCTTTAGCGGCGATCATAGAATCACCCTCAAGCCGCCAGCCGGTGTTTTTCCATCTATCCAGGTTCTTGCCGTTGAAGAGGATAATGGCACCTTTGGGAGCGCGAACCGGGGTAGTAGGTCCGGGACCGGGATCGACTTTGGGCGGGCGTGGACGGTTGGCATCATGGACCCGCCACTTGATCCCCGGCAGGAAGGCAGTGTCGGTATAGCCATCTGCAAAGACGGCGGTCGCGGCCAGCGTCAGCGCGGCCAGAGTGAGGAATCGTCGCATGCTTCGAGTATACGCTATTTGCCGGGCAACAAAACCGACTTTCTCCTCGAAATAAATAACCCCTCTGCCTCCCAAGCCAGAGGGGTAAAAAAAGTAAGTTGGAATCCCCTGCCTATGCAGGAGAGATAGTGGTTTACTCTGCCGTGGGAGCTGCTTCCGGGGCCGGAGCAGGTGCAGGAGCGGATGTCGTAGCAGGAGCAGGCACCTCGGCAGCAGCGGGGCTGGCTGCAGGAGCGGCGGCTGGCTTGGGCTTGGCTTCCTTGGGTGCGGCGGCGGCTTTCTTCCCAGCGTCCTTACCCGGTGCAAGGATCATAATCATCTGGCGTCCTTCCAGTATGGCAGGGCGCTCGACAATACCAACGCCTGCACCAGTGACACCATTGACGATTTTCTGCAGGTTCTGGTGGGCGAACTCCGGATGGGAGAGCTCACGAGAGCGGAAGCGGACAGTGACTTTGACCTTATCGCCATCGCCAAGGAACTTGATAATGTTCTTGATCTTGATATCCAGGTCGTGGTCATCTGTACCTGGACGAAGAGTCATGGCTTTCAGCTCAGACTGATGGGCTTTTTTCTTCTGCTCGCTCTCACGCTTGGACTGTTCGTACTTATACTTGCCGTAGTCCATGATGCGGCAGACGGGTGGCTGTGCATTGGGAGCGACTTCGATGAGATCAAAGCCTCGCTCGCGAGCAATCGTCAGCGCTTCGCGCGGGGTCATAACACCCATTTGCTCGCCTTTGTCATCGATGACGCGTATCTGTGGGACTCGGATGCGCTCGTTGGTGCGCAGGCCCATGTCCCGCTCGCGGAAACCGCGTGGATCGTATTTGTTGATACCAAACCTCCTGAAACGTGTGTGGGGCGTGCCTTCAGGCGCGCCGTTTAAAGATAAAGACCTTCTATTTTATCAGCTACATGATAGAGTGCAAAGGGTATGCCTCGTGCCTCAGACACTCCTAAAACGGATGATGGCTTTCGAGCGGTTTTTCGCCCCATCCTTCTCTTAGCAGTCACCGTTTTCATTGACTTACTCGGGTTTGGCATCATTCTGCCGAACCTTCCGCAGTACATTGAGCAAGCAGTAGGCCATGATCACTCGCGCGCCGCTTTAGTGGGAAGCTGGCTTGCCGCGAGCTACTCCTTGTCTCAGTTCCTATGCGCTCCTGCGTGGGGCCGCTACTCCGATAGAGCAGGCCGCCGACCGGTCATTCTCTTATCTCTTATCGGTATTGCGGTTTCTTATATTTTCTTTGGCCTCTCCAATGGGCATCTCTGGATGCTCTTTGCCGCCCGCCTGGCCGCTGGATTTCTCTCCTCAGCTTCTATCGGCGTAGCCTTCGCCTATGTCGCCGATGTGACTACGCCGGAGAACCGGGCCAAGGGCATGGGCATGCTGGGTGCCTGTTTCGGGCTTGGCTTCATGTTCGGCCCGGCGCTTGGCGGCTGGCTCGGCGGAGTAAACCTATCTCTACCGGCTTATGTGGCTGCTGGAATGGCACTGGTGAACTTCGCGGCTTCCTGGTTCTTCTTGCCTGAATCGCTCACAGCAGAACAGCGCGCAAAGCTAGCAACTACAGCGAAAGAGTCTATAGTTCAGCTGCTCGGCAAGGTGATCCAGGGTCCGGCGGGTGGGTTGTTCGGCCTGTCTTTCCTCATGACCTTCGGGTTCGCCGCTATCGAGCAAGTCTTCGGCTTCTTTCTATTGGCGCGGGGAATCGCTACCCCGGAGAATCAGCCCCAGCGCATGGGGACGATCATGGCGTCGGTCGGCCTGGTAGGCATCATTATCCAGGGTGGCCTCATGGGCAGGCTGGTGAAGCGATTTGGAGAGGGTCTGGTAGCACAGGTCGGCCTAGTGGTCCTGACTATTGGCTATCTCTCCCTGTTACTACCGCGTGAGTACGGGTGGCTTATCTTTTTGACCACGGTTCCTATCTCCGCCGGGCGAGCGCTGGCAGGGACTTCGTTTTCGGCGCTCATCTCGCGCAAGGCCAATCTGGGCCAGGGGTTGACTCTCTCTGTCTCACAATCGCTGGATGCTCTAGCACGAACTGCCGGACCACTGACGGCTGGCTGGCTCTTCCACGCCTTCGGCCCCACAGTGCCTTATGAGTTTTCCGCCTCACTCACCGTTGTGGCCCTGGCGTTGACCTTTATCTTTTCTCGCTTGCTGAAGCTCCCTCCACCCTCGGAGGAGGCGTGAGATACGCAGCTCTCCTGCTGCTGGCTCTCGCTCTCGTTGGGTGTGCGCGCCCCGGTGAACAGCAGGCGGAGAAAGCTATCCTAAAGCTCCTGCCAGAATATCTTGGTCCTGCAAAGAGCTATCGTACTCAGGTGAAGGGCAAGAGCCTGGGGGCGGTCATGCGGGGGCGACTGCGCGAGGTTCATATTGTGGGCGAACAGGTTCAACTCACCGATGAGCTGACCGTAAGGGAGCTAACCATAGACGCGGAAGAAGTGGCGGCGGACATGAAGACTCGCTCCCTGAAAGGCGAGGGTAAGGCCACGTTCATCGCTCGTATCGATGAGCGCCCGCTGGATTCTATGGCCCACAAGCGTCGCCCCAAATTGGCCGATCTCAGGCTCACCCTGCGGGGGCGCTATGTCCAAGTAACGGTGCGCCCGGAGGTCTTTGGCTACCCCACGCTTCCGATAACGGTAGACGGCACTCTGGCCGTGCGTGGCGGCGGTAAGTCTTTAGACTTCGAGCCGGACCGGGGGCGCTTGACGATTATTCCGATTCCCGAACCGGTGCTGGATTTTGTGGCAGAGCGCCTGAACCCGGTGGTGGACCTCAGCGCCCTCACAGTACCTATTCGTATTGAGAAGGCGGAGACGGTGGGCGGTCAGCTCGTTCTCTCTGGCACCATTCCCCCTGATGAAATCTCCCGCTGGACCGCCCGGAAATAACTAGCTAGGCATAAAAAAAGCCGGGGAGGGGGTTCCCTCCCCGGAGACATAAGGTAACTAATCCAGTGAGATCTCCCCGGTAGCCTGACCTACAGAGCCCGCTTGCTCCACTGCCAGGTTGTTTTTAAACGCGTTGTCCAGAATCACGACCATGCGCTCTTCGGCTTCTTTCACAGCGGCACGGATCTGATTGCCCATCTCCCGCATCTCGTTGCCAGGAATCCGCATCTTGTCGCCCTGCTCACGCATCTTTTTGCCAAGGGCACGCATGTCGTCGGCGGGCATCTTCATTTGCTCTCTGATCGCCTTCATCTGCTCCTGAATTGCTGCACGCTCAGCCTCGGTAGTCGCACTTCCCATCTTCTCGCCGAGAACACCCATCTCTTTACCGCGGGCTTCCATGATCTTGCCCAGGGCTTCCATTTGCTTACCGAGCGCTTCCATGGGGGCGCTCATCTTCTCCATATCCTTGCCCTTGAGCTCCATCTGCTTGCCCTTAGCCTCTACTGCCGCGTAGTTATCCTTAATCTGGCGGAGCGTGGCGGTATCGGTAATCAGGTAGCGCTTGCCATCGCGGTCTACCACCATGCAGTCGCCGGGCTGCGCTTCGGCCAGCTTACGCTGCCCCTGAGCCGTGGACTTATCGGAGACATGCGAGGAGTAAGACGTTCCCATGCGCAAGGTGTACTGATACTTGCGTGCCTGGAGAACAGCCAGCACTGGCACTTCGGGTGTAGCAGGGGTCTCTGGCGCGGGGATAGCCACTACTGGAGCGGCGGCAGGTGCCGGGGGAACCGCTGGAATCGGTGGGGTTTCCTGGGCAGAGGCGGTTTTGGTCGCCATCATTGTCGAAGCGCCGACCGTTGCTATAGCAGCAGCAGTGCTAACCGTGCGAGAGAGTTGCGAGGATGGTTTTAGGGAGAGTTTCATAACAGGTTGACCTTCTTTTATTGTTGTGGGAGCAGACGCTAGCATTGCTGTCTGCCCTGTCTGTGCCACGTCTTCTGGCACCGGCTGACCGACTTGGATTGCCTGCTCAGGCATGCTAACGGCTTTTGCAATTACTGGCGTCATGGCAGCGGCCTTCTCCACCTCCATAGGCGCTGTAGGTGCGTAAGCTGGGGGTTCGATAAGGCTGTGTAGTCTGGCACGAGTGGGGGTTAAGCTGAGCAGCATTCCTACCAGAGCCAGTACCAGCAGAGAGCACCACTGTGGCAGCACGCCTTCGTCTTTTAGTCGCTGAAGACCGTGGAGCCGCCGCAGTAAGACACGAGCATGAGGAGATGCTACTCCTAGTGCGGCGACCCCAGGACGCAGAGCCGGCCCTGCCGGGGGCAGACTCAGCTTGAGTAGCAGGCGCCCATAATCCGCAGGCGGCATACCACTCACCCGAAGCGACTCAGCATCACAGGCGGCCTCACGTGCCAGTTCGTACTCCCGGCAGGCCAGCCAGACAAAGGGGTTGAAGAAGAACACGGTCCGCGCAATATTGGGCAGCATCCCCAGCCAGAGGTCTCCTCGGCGGATATGTGCCAGCTCATGCGCTAGCAGCGCTCGCTTCTCCGTCGGTCCCAGATCCGCCAGGTCGGCTTCTGCCAGCACGACTTTCGGCTTCCAGAGGCCCACAACCAGCGAACCAGGCAATGTACTGGAAATCAGTACGGGTGGCAGGCGCTTCAGCCCATCCGTGGAGGTTAGCTCGGCCAGCAACAAAGGATCTTCACAGGGGCGAGCCTGGCCAATCAGCCGCTGAATTCGGAGTTGTTCCCGCCCTGCCAGCGCCAGAAGTACCAGCACTCCACCGCCCCAGAGGAGCAAAAGCAGAGCTTGCAGATTCATAGGCTCCGGCGCAGCAGCTACTACCATAGGAACTGGCATAGGGGGAGGAGTGTACTCTACTCCTGCCGCTGGCTTGACATAGTAGTCCGTTGGGGTAGTGGCTATGGCCACCTGCTGAGCTAGCTCAGGTTGCGTAGGCTCGGCGGGAAGCACGGCTACCGGAAGCCACGGAATTGCGAACAGTCCCAGCAAAATTTTCGCGCAGACCAGCCACCAGAGCGTGGAGCGCATACCGGGAGAGAGACGAGGCGGCAGCCGACAGAGGAGCCAGACGACTCCTACCGCAAGTGCTCCCTGCCAGCAGGCACGAAACACAGCTGGCGCCCACAGTGTCGCCATATCATTCAGACTGGCTGGATTCATCTTGCTCTCCTTTCGATTCCAGCGTGTCCACCAGTGCTCGAAGCTGCGCCACTTCGTCTTCAGAGAGAGACTTCCGGCGCGAGAAGTAGGCCACAAAAGGATGCAGTGACCCACCGAGTGTGTTCTCTACAAAGTTCTCAACCAATCCGTTGAGAACTTCCTCAGAGGGTTGCGCGGGGCGGTAGCGAAACACATCGCTCTCCGAATCTGCCGCGCGAGTGAGATACCCTTTCTTGTACAGGCGCTCGATCGACGTGTTGATAGTAGAACGGGATAGGCCGCGTGGCGCGGCGAATCCTTCGGTCACCTGCCCGACACTGACCGGGCTATGCTCGTTGACATACCGAAGAATCTCCAGCTCTAAGTTTCCCAGACTTGGTTTTCTCATTTCTGGCACCATGCTTTAACCACGCTTGTGGTCACACGGAATTTATCATATAACCACAACTGTCGTCAAGCCCCTTGAAAGGCTAGACGAAGAAAAAGAAAAAATCCGCGAATGACCTAAATTCCGCAGCTATATACGAACTAACTTTGCTTCATAAAGCACTTTTACAAAATTAGAACTCAGGACCAGATTTATGACCACAGAGGCAACACAGACACCACCCCGACCAAAGCCAGGTAGAGCACTCAAGGTGCTCGCCACTCTATTCGCCCTTCTCAGTGTGTTGATGCTTTTCGGTAGCGCCGCTCTCTATAAACTCGGAAAAGTAGACCCCAGAGACCCTGCCACAGCAAAGCTTGCCTGGGGAGACAGAGTGGAAAAACGTCTGGATGCCGTTATCGATAAAAATCGGCCCAAATGGGCGGACCGTCTTGAAGCCAAGTTAGATGGACTTGCCAGACGCATGGGCTGGAATTAAAACTTAATCCAATCAAGTTGATGTAAAGAGGAAAGCTCTGGGTACAATGTAACGACGGTTACATCAATGCCTGATTCGCTCGCATCCCCACCGCTTCGCTGGACTATTCTTGTCTATCGAATTCCGCCGCACCCCACCCGGCTGCGACTGACTATCTGGCGAAGGCTGCAAAAGATGGGAGCGCTCTATCTTCAAGATGGGGTCACACTGCTACCAGACCGGGATGACCTCACAGAAAACATGACTTATGTTGCTCAGGCAATCCAGGATATAGGCGGCGAGTGTGATCTCTTTGCTGCTAGCCCCCTTCTGCCCAATGAGAACGAAACGCTGATCCAGCGCTTTCGAAAACAGGCAGATCGCAGTGTCAGCGAGCTTGCGGAGCGGCTCAATGAACTGGAATCCCATCTAGAAGACAAACTGGGAGCCGAGGCGCTAATCTCCCTGGAAGAGACGCTGCGCCGGGAGCGAACCGCCCTCCTGCGCTTGAAAGCCATTGCTCACTTTGGCTCAGAGGAATTAGAAACTCTGGAAAATCGGCTAGATGCGCTTCGTGAGCGCTTGCTTACCCATTCGGAGGGAGAGTAGCTCCGTATGCGCTACTGCACCCGCCAGAACGTTCATGTAGACCGCTGTGCTTCCGCCTGGCTCATTCGCAGCTTCATCGACCCTGAGGCAGAGTTCGTTTTTGTAGAAGGGCTTGGTTCCGCTCCTCTAGAGAACACGATTCCTTTCGATATGCCCGGTGTGGTCTGGGGGCATCAGGGCAACGATTGCAGCTTTGAAACCATTCTCAAGCTCCATGCCCTCACAGACCCGGCCCTCCACAAACTCGCGGCTATCATTCATGGGGCTGACATCACCGCCGATGCGGATGAAACCCTGGAAAGCCCTGGCATCGATCTGCTCTTCAAGGGACTACGCCTTGTTTCCCGAGATGACCACGAAACCATTGAGCGTGGCTATCTTGTTCTAGACGCTCTCTATGCCGCATTGAGATAGGAACAGCACCATGAATCGAATCCTTTCCGGTCTAACCCAGGCTTTGCTCTTTGCGCTATTTGTGGGTTCCTTTTTTTCCAATACGGGCCAGGCCTCGACCGGGCATCAAGACCTGCCGCGTATCGACCAGAGCCAGTACATCGGCTCCAAACGGTGCGCGGAGTGCCACCAGAGCTACTTTTCCACCTGGAAGGACTCTGCGCACAACAAGATGATCCGCCCCGCGATTCTAGATGGCCCAGATAAAACTGTCCTCGCGGACTTCAGCAAGCCCGACCCGAATCGCCCGTTTGAGTTCAAAGACGTGAAGTGGGTCATCGGGCATCGCTGGAAGCAGCGCTTTATCGGGTTGGTCAATGGGGAAGAGGTCGTTTTTCCGGCGCAGTGGAGCATTCAGGAGAAGAAGTGGCAACCCTATACCGGTAAGGCGGACTGGTGGTATCCCCAGCACCTGGATTGGAAAACACGGTCGAACTTCAAGCTCTGCGCGGGCTGCCATAGCACCGGCGTAGACATTGGTAAGGGCACCTGGATCGAGCAGAACATCACCTGCGAAAGCTGCCATGGCCCCGGCAAAGAACACTCCGCCAAACCGACTATCGCGAATATCGTCAACCCGGCGCGCTTGAGTACCGAGCGCTCTATGGAAGTGTGTCTTGCCTGCCATCAGGCGGGTAGACCGGCAGGGGATGAGTATGCCTGGGCGGTCGGCTATCAGCCCGGCAAGAAGCTAGCGGACTACTGGCACGGTTTCGAGCCACAGCCCGGCAAGCAAACCGCCGAGTTCTGGGACAATGGGACTGCTCACAAGAACCGCGTGCAGGGCAATACGTTCACGCACAGTGTCATGCACGCTAATGGCATCCAGTGCTCCACCTGCCATGACTCCCACGGTTCACGGAACCTCTCCATGACGGTAAAATCGGCGGCCACTAACGCGCTCTGCCTTACCTGTCATGGCCCCGGCAAGGCGGCAGGCCCGAACTATGCCACCGTTACCGAGCATACCCATCACATACCAACGAGTACAGGGTAGCCAGTGTATTGCCTGCCACATGCCCAAAACTGGGGAAAACTCGGTGGGTGCGGAGGCACGAGACCATACCTTCAACTTTGTCTCCCCTGCTGTTTCGCTGGGGAAACCGGATGCCAAGGGACAGACCAACCCGAATAGTTGCAACCTGTGCCATACCGATAAGTCGCCTGACTGGGCACTCACTCAAGTAAAGCAGTGGTATCCGAAGCTGAAATAGATAA
Organism: Armatimonas sp.; assembly: GCA_049840835.1. Classification (GTDB taxonomy): domain Bacteria; phylum Armatimonadota; class Armatimonadia; order Armatimonadales; family Armatimonadaceae; genus JANLTX01. Next base: position 60,898 of record JASGJG010000011.1, read on the forward strand.
ACTGAGCGCATGTTTATTCCAGGGCTACAGCTGTGCGAAATGTTCTATACGGAGGCAGTCCGCCCCATACTCGACGCTGAGTTTCCTGGATTATCCTATAGCGCCGCCTTGATAGGGGCAGGATCGGAAGTGCTGGGCTACGACACCCCGATGTCCATGGACCACGATTGGGGACCGCGTCTTCTCCTCTTCCTTGCCCCGCAGAACTATGCCACGCTGGCTCAACCGCTTACGGATACGCTCAGCCATAAGCTACCGCCCACTTTTCACGGCCATGCTGTCGGAACAGTCGCCAATGATAACGGCACGCTACGCTTCGAGGCGGGCGCAGGTCCTCTACAGCACCGCGTTGTGCCCCTCACCATCTCGGCTTTCTTTCAGGGCTATCTGAACTTCGATATAGATACACCTATAAGCCCTGCGGACTGGTTCACGTTTCCTAGCCAGAAACTGCGTACCCTCACCAGAGGAGCCATCTATCATGATGGCCTTGGTTTGAAAGAGATACTGGCGCGCTTCGCTTACTACCCTCACGATGTCTGGCTCTACCGATTGGCTTCCGGCTGGCACCGTATCGGGCAGGAGGAACATCTTATGGGCAGAGCAGGCTATGTGGGAGACGAACTAGGGTCGGCAGTAATCGCCTCACGCTTAGTGCGTGACCTGATGAACCTTTGCTTTCTTATGGAGAGGCAATACACCCCCTACCCCAAGTGGTTCGGAACGGCGTTTAACGAGCTATCATGTGCCCCTGACTTGACGCCACATTTACTGGGAGCACAGCAGAGCGCCACCTGGCAGGAGCGCGAGAAACATCTGGTGGCTGCCTATGAATATGTTGCTGTTATGCACAACGCGCTCAGTATCACGGAGCCTCTGCCAACAAAAGTGGGCCTGTTCTTCGACCGCCCTTTTCAGGTCATCCACCAGATAGGCGGATTTGCCGAAGCCCTATGCCAGCGCATCACAGACCCGGAGGTACAGCGAATCGCTTCTCATAAGCTGATAGGGAATATCGATCAGTGGAGCGATAGCACAGATATCTTAGAAGACACTACGTGGAGGGACAAACTGCTCGCCTTCTACCAACAACCATAATTAGAACACCTACTCTTTGGTCCAGGGGAGAGGGCCATATTCCCAGCTCCATGGCGCTCTGGTAGGCCCCAGCAGGTGCTTTACAAGCGAGGGGTAGAGCTGCTCGGAACGCACATCGTTGCTCAGGAGTACCACGGCGCGTTGACCGCGTGGCAGGAAGACCATAGTGTTGCCCGTGCTATCGTTGTGGCCGCCTTTGTAGAACCCGGCTCCCTGTGGACCTTCAAAAACCACCACACCGAGCCCGGCAGAGAGTTTGGGATGCTGTTCTTGCGAAGGCAGTTCGGGCAGGAATGTGGGGAATTGAGAGGCGGTGCGGATAGGCAGACCAGGGCGTGTCATTTCCTGTAGCCCTTTCTTTTCCAGCCCTTTCCCGGTGACCAATGCGGCGGCAAATCGGGCCATGTCTTCTATGGTGGTATCCATAGAGCCCGCCGCACGCACTCGCGAGCGCTGGTCATGCGGCTCTACCTCGCCCTTTTCCGTCCAGCCATCTGCCAGATTCGCGGCGAATTCCGGGCGCCAGACCAGACTGGTATTGGCCATTTTTAGCGGACCGAAAACGCGGGCTTGCAGTTCCTTGCCCAGATTCAAGCCCAGCCCACGCTCGATAACAAACTGAAGCAACATGATGCCCGCGCCAGAGTAGGCATAGCGTGTACCCGGCTCAAAGTGGATTTTTAGCTTGCCATCTGGCTCCAGAAAGTGAAAGTTGGCAAACCCCGTAGAATGGGTCAGCATGATACGGGGCGTAATCTTGCGCCAGCGCTCATCACCTGCCAGGTGTTCCCAGGGAGCGTATGCCTCTTCGTTAGCGTATTCCGGCAGCGGGCGGGGTAGGTAGTCCGCAATGGAGCTATCTAGAGAAAGCCGCTTTTCCTGTACCAGCTGCATCACTAGATAGGCGAAGACAGTCTTGGTAAGTGAGGCCCCATACATAATCGTGCTGGGGGTAAGGGGATCACGCCGGATATTGCGAATCCCCCATGTTTTGACCAGGCGCACCTTGCCATGGTCGATGAACGCCAGTGCCAATCCCTGGCTGCCAGAGCGAGCCATGTCCTCATGAACCAGTGTTTCGAGGGCTTTCTCCTCGGCTCGCTCCAGCAGCATAGCTTAGATGACTTCTAGCTCATCTTTACCAGGCAGGGCAGGAAATGGTGCATGGGGTTCCTGCTGGTACCAGAACGCTACCGAAGCGATGTCATCCTGGAGTGGCAGGTAGCGGCCCTTGGAGCGCCAGCCGAGCGCCTGCATAGTCACCTTCAGGTCTTCCTCAAAGCGAACCGGGTCTGTGATGTGCCAGCGGTACATACCGAAGCGCTGCTGGCTCTGGTAGGTGCCATCCGGGCGAATCACCTGATGTAGACCGGCGTAGGGCGTGCAGAACTCGCGGTACTGCCCACCGACATCAAAGTTGTAGGAGCCACAGAAGTAGTCTTCGGTGCCGGTACCACAGATGGTGGGCCAGTCGGCATCGCCATCCATGAAGAACTTGATCTCGCCCTCACCCCACCAGCCAGTGTTGTTTACGCCCCAAGCCATGTAGGTGCCCACAAAATGCCCATGGCCTTTGATGCCATCCACAATAGTATAGACATCTTTGTAGGGCAGCGGGTTAGTGCGGCGGAACTGGGCGTGCAGGTAAGCAGCGTCTTCCGGTACCTCTGTGAGGGCGTAGTTTACCTGGTAGTAGAGCACCATCTCATCGTCGGCGATGTTCTCCAGGGTAATACGGCATTTCTTTCGAAAGGGCATCTCCCAGTAGCAGTTGAAGGCGCTACCAGGGTTCACGCATACTGGCAGAGAAACTAGCGGCGCGTACTTGCCCCAGCCCATGCCGAAGAAATCCCCTACCGGGCACTCGATAGAGGGGGTCTCTTCATCGTCCCAAAAGAACCGCAGAATCGAGTAGCGCCAGGTGCCGGTGGGAGTCATCCAGATTTGCTGGATAGCGCCGGGGCCGTCTATCTCGGCCAGGGTGAAGGTCTGCCCGGAGGCAATCCGTACAAAGGGGCTGATCTTCCAGCCTACTCCCAGGTCACGCGCACAGCCCTTCGCCGGACCGTCTACCGACATACCTGCTTTGCCTTTCTCGCCGGTGAAGTTTTCCGGAGAGATTGAGCGCGTCTTCGCCTTTGAGAGCAGGGAAAGATTCCCCAGATTCATTCCAAGTCCGTTGAACATACCCGCCTGTTAGCGGCACCAACAGGCTTTTCCTGCCGAGAATATCTCTCTTTAAAGAACTGGGTAGCTGGGTACGTTTGCCCGATTGAGTAGAAGCTTCGGCGAGGTCTTCAGCACTGCCTCATCGGAGGCATAGCCCTTTATGCCGTAGCGGCAGCGATACCAATAGTTATTGCGTGGGTTCTTCGCATCACCGTAGGAGAACTTGTACGAGGCAAGATCGAGCCATTTCCCGGTACTGGTTTTGAGCACTCCGATCTGTTCGGTATCTCGCCCGTAAAGACCGCCACCAATGTAGCGATAGCCCTTACTGGTCTTCTGGTAGACCACAAAGCCATCGTAACGATTGCCACCGTCGAAGAGTCGCCCTTCGGCGCTGGCAGAGGACCAGAGAATCGCTTCCTCTACCCGATCTCCATTCAGGTCAAGCCAGGCGCAGCTATAGCGCGGTGTATCCCCTTCCCGAACTGGATTGCGTTTCAAAACATCTTGAATCAACTCTTTTGGAGCAGGAGCATAGTGTGGTACCTGTGCCAATGCAGCCAGAGAAAGAGAGAGTGAGAAGGTAGCAAGAGCTATGCGCACAAGTAACGTGTCCATACACAAGAGTTAGTGCCTGGGAAAGACCATTTTCTTCGAAATCCACGTATGACGTTTTCCGGGAACCGGGCCGACAATGGAGACGTATGAAAGAAACCATACGATGTATGGGCGTGCTGGCCGCTCTGCTGGGTGGACTTTGTGGGCCGGTGGCGGCCCAGAAAATCGGCAAAATTGGCCCGGAGTTTGGTGTATGGCGGCCCACAAGCGCTCGAGTTCAGCAGCTTTTCGGAGGGACCTGGCAAAACCTGGGGCTGGGACTGGGACCGGTGCGTGTGCCCAATGAAAAGGGAAGCTGGGCGCCAGACTTTCAACTGGTGATCGCTTCCCACATGGGGAATCGCCTGACTCTAGCGCCTATTGGCTATAGCTGGCGACGTGCGCTTTCCAGCGGCTCCACGCGCAGCTATTTCGGGGTTACGCCTCAGATAGTTCTGGCGCGCACCGAAGGGCCGGATTTGCCGAATGCCTGGCGCGGTACATCGGGGATAAGCCTGGTAGTCGGCCAGGGTATCGGGAATAAATTTTATTTAGAAGGAGGCTATAGCTTTCTTTCTCCGGTACGCAGCCTGAACTTTTCCGGGTGGAACCTGTCTGCGGGATTACGGTTTTAAATTTCACTGGTAGTGCGGCACGAATTTGGGTACACTAAAGAGGTCACACTGGGTCGGGAGAGAGCGATGAAGTACAAGCGATGCACCGGTTGCGACTATTATGTCACCGCAAGTGATCGGCGATGTCCGAACTGCGGGGCTAGCGACCCGCGTAGCGAAAAGCCTCAAGGCGAGACATTGACCATGGAAACGCCAATGAACGATGGCACGCGTGCCGCGTTCGGCGGATTCATAGGTGCGGTTATTGGCGGCATGCTCATGGATGGTATGGGCGTGGCCGTAGGTGTTGCCGTGGGTGTGAGTCTTGGCGTCTTGCTGGGCTCCGACCGGGAGTGGACCACTCCAGATCCGTTTATACCCCTGAAAAAAGCCGTGGATAGCCTGCGCCTGGATGAAGAGACGATTCGTAAGCGCCTTCAAGATATAGAAGTGCGCGAGCAACACCTTGCGGAAACCTGGAATCATGTTGAGCGACAGTCCGCCGGGAGTAGCGAAGAGGTAGCAGAGCGCTGGGATAAAGTGCGCCGCGCTATCGACCAGACTTCCGCGATTCTGGCCCGCCAGAAAGATCGCTACCATGTCAAACTCTGGGAAATCGCGCTGGTGCGCTGGACCAATGCTCTGGAGCCGCTGGCAGCCGACTGGGACGATCTGACCCATGAGCTCTGCAATCAGCGCCTGCGCCAACTGGAATCCCTGCGTAAGCGAGGCGAGCAGTACATGGCCGAATGGGACAGCATAGACCTTTCGGACCTGCCGGAAGCCAGCCGCTGTATGGCCCGCTTAAAGAACGCTCTGATTGCTTGCGATAAGCTTCATGAAGCACTGATCGTGCAGCAGGCCGCTCTAGCCGTGCGTGGTATCGCGCCAGTAGACGAAACCCTGTCCGCCCCGCTGGCCCCCATGGAGGGCCTGTCGGCCATGGACGCGTTCAATGCCCGCGCCGCGCTGGGTGAGTTCAATAAAGCCTTTGACGAACTGGAGGGCGAGTACGCCCGCCTGCGGAGCGAAGAAGAACTGGCGGAATCTGCCGCGATGATTCGCCGAATGGGCTAAGACCTCAATAAAATCCCCCGGTGCTTTCCAAGCACCGGGGGATTTTTTATTGCCAAACACGTAAGAACTGCCCCCGGCAGTCCCCCGTGCGCTTGGTCGCAAGCTCCCTCGCTTACGCCCCCGTCTTTTCCGCCATTCGGCGGGACGGGGGAGGCTATCGCTACAGCCCAGTGCTATTTCCCCTGCCCCAGCGAAGCTGGATTAGGCGGGGGCGAGGCGCGAAGCGTACTCGGGGGCAGTTCCTAGCGCACGGGTCACAACCAGTCATTTGGAAGCACTCAGGAAGGGAAACCCGCGCTATCCGCCAATAATGAGGCACAATGAAACTTCCATCGCTTCGCGTTGCGCTTTATGGCGCACTTTTCGCCCTGCTTACCACAGGCTGCGCCCAGATTAGCGGTAGCACCGAGGTAAAGCCCGATGGCGCCTACACACGTACCCTGGTTTTCGAAGGCGATAAACCGAAAGGCCCCAAAGACCAGGCAGAGATGGGCATGGGTCCTACTATCGATCAGCTTGTTATCGTGCCGCGCACGCCCGGCTGGGATGTGAAGAAAGCCTACGATAAATCTAAGATAACTATTACTGCCACCCGCTCCTTCGCTGCGGGGGAAGCTTCGGTGAATGATCTTTTGGTCAAAGGCGATCCCAATAAAGGCGAGTCAGTTTTAGCCAATACTGTCTCCGTAACGAAGCGGGACGATGGCAAGCTGGAGTACCGTGAGGTCATTCGCTGGGTTGGTCCGAAAGATAACTCCGCGACCGAGACCAAGCAGATCGAAGAAGAACTGAAGAAGAATCTCCCCGCAGAGAAAGCGGGAGATACGGCGGCTATTAAGGCCACCGCTACGATACTTCAAAAAGAGGTTGTTCGTGCCATTCTAGGGCCGGGTGATCCGCTTCTGGGTTTGCTTCTCACGCACCCCCACTATGCGGAGTTCAAGTTGCGCAAGCACATTGGCGGCGCTATTCGGACAGCACTGACCGAGGGCTTTGGAGACAAGCTGACCGAAGCGGAGCGAGACTCTACGGCTAAGGGCATGCTTGCCACATTAGGCGAAAAGATTACAGACTCAGCCAAGCCTACTCCGCCGGGACCACCGGCCGAAGCCCCCGATGGCGACTCAGGCAAGAAGCAGCAAAGCCCTCTGGTGGCGATTCTGCTAAAAGTAAAGCTCCCCGGTAAGGTCGTGGAGACCAACGGGGAGCTAGACGATTTGACCGGCGAGGTAGTCTGGCCGCTTTATTCCGAGGCGCCGACAGCAGGCGATATTACGCTTCGCGCCGTTTGCGAGCCTTAACGACACCGAGCACGGGGAGCGCCAGCAGGGCAAGAGCGGCGCTTCCTGGCTCGGGAATGCTACGGCCTCCCATGAGGTCCTGGCCATGCCGAACGCCGTGGGCGTCTACTGTGTTCGCAGTCGTATAGAGCTGGGCTTCGTAGCCAGAGACATCGTTCTGTGCGGCGCGCTGGCGAGCATAGGCCAGGTATTCATTGGCATACTCCGCAAACTCCACCCGATTGGTCTGCCCGCCGCTGTACTGCGTTTTGAAGTTGAAGTTACCGCTTCCCAGGTTCAGGCCATAGTTCGGTGCGGTAGGGTCGAAGTCCGAGAGAATCTCCCACACGGCAACCTGCATACCTACGCGGTGCCCCAGGTCATCCGCAGCCAGCGTGCTGAGCGGCGAGGCCGGAGTGCGGTTCCCGAACTCATGGTAGAGCATAGCCATCAGGTCGCCCGCCATGGGGCTGCTGGTGCCAAAAGGCTGTGTAAAATCCTTGGTGCTGCCCATAGTGGCATGATCAGGGGTATTCAGGTAGGCGGTTGGCTCTACGCAGAGGGTATAGAACCAGTCATTGCGAGCGGAGTCAAAGCTGGTCTGACCGGCTTGCGCGGTCTGGGTTTTTATGAACCCGGCGCCGCCGGAATAGCCGCGTGTCGTGCTGCCATCGAACGCTTCAAAGTAGAGATTAGAGACTATACCGCTGGTGGCATTCATATTGGCGCTGCCCTGCGAGGTGAAGTTAGAGAGATCGAAAAGCAGGGTGGTAACGCCGGTAGGCATTTGAGCATGAGCCAGGCCACTCAGACCGAACGCGAGAGAGGCTAGAGCGAGCAAACGAACAGGAGTCTTGAACATTAGTATTCCTTCCGGTAGGCCTTAAAGGCAAAGAACGTTCCCAACCCTGTCATCGATACTAAAAACACGTGCTATTACCAGGTAAGAATTTCCCTCCAGAGATTCACCAGGGAAACAAGAATAGAATCCACCGTGCAAAAAACAATGACCCGGCGGGGACTGGCGCGCTTCCTTGGCCTGACAGGCGGCGGCGTACTGGCGGGTCTGCATGAACCGTTTTGCCCGGTGATTGTAGAGCGCACTATTACCCTGGCTACCCTACCGATAGCCTTCCACGGGCTGCGCGTACTCCATCTCTCAGACTTGCATCTCCAGCAGGCCTTTCCCGCCGGGGCGCTGCTGCCTGCTCTTACCATGGCGCAGACAACACGTCCGGACCTGCTTCTGCTCACAGGTGACTATATCTATGACCAGGAGCCAGGGAGCGCAAAAACAATGGCTGCCTGTGCAGCCTTACTGGAGCCGCTGGCACGGCTCTGCCCATTGGGTGCTTACTGCGTGTTTGGCAACCATGATTTCCCTTTGCCTCCGGCAGACCCGGCACGCGCTCCCTGGCAGGAAGCAGGCATACGCCCCCTATTCGACGAAGTAGCTGCTCTACAGAAAAACGGCGAGACACTCTATCTAATAGGGTTGCGCTCTGCTATCTCACGCCCGGTGACTCCGATGACGGTTATGGCGCAGGCACCATCGGGGAGCTGCCGCATCGTTCTCTGGCATGAGCCGGATCGCGCCGAGGAGGTGCACGCCGCTGGTGGGAGCCTGATGCTCAGTGGCCATACGCACGGCGGACAGGTAGTACTGCCGGGTGTGGGGCCGCTGCGCCTGCCTACTCAGGGTAAGCGCTATGCCAGCGGGCTGTACCAGCTTGGGCAGATGCCGCTCTATGTCACTCGTGGGCTGGGGGTACTTCCGCCACGTATCCGCTTCTGTTGCCCGCCGGAGATTACCGTTCTCACGCTGCACCGACACGGCTCGTAGTTTTGCTAACAGATTGCACAATTTTCCATCCGAGCCTCATCTACCCATATAACAATGGTACGGCCCGATACGGATAGGAAACCGACTCCGCTGCCCGCAGCGGTCTCCTCGGCACGTATCGCCATCGCGTCCAGTGGTCTTGGGCATATCCGGCGAGGTATCGAAACCTGGGCCGATGACCTGGCACAGGAGCTGGCCCGCAGCTCCGTGAATGTGACTCTGTTTCAGGGCAAAGAGACCTCCTCTGCCGCCGAATCTCCCGCTTCCCTCAAGCGTGTCGCTTTCAACTCGTTGTCCCGTTTCGATAAAAATGTGGAGCGACAGGTCAAAGCGTTTCTCAAGCTCGGCGGCTGGAAATACGGGTTCGGCTCGGTCTACCAGATAGAGCAGACCTACTTCACCCTGAAGCTCTGGCAGAGCGTGCGCAAGGACTACGACATCGTCCATGTGCAAGACCCGTGGGTTGCGCTGCTCATGACCCAGCTGCACCAGCGAGGCCTCTCCCGGCCCTACGCCATTCTGGGACACGGTACCGAGGAAGACGACAGTTTCCTCAAAAAGCTAGAGTACCTGCAGCACCTCTCGCCGTGTTATTTAGAGACCTGGATTGATATTCAGCCTGCTCTGCAGATGGCGTTCGCCATTCCGAACTTCGTGGATACGAGCACCTTCCTACCCGGCGATAAGCAAGCGGCGCGCCACCAGTGGAACCTGCCTGAAGATGCCACTGTGATGCTCTGTGTGGCCGCTATTAAATCCACGCATAAACGAGTCGATGCTCTGGTTCAGGAGTTCAAGACCTTTCTGGATACGGCGCCCTCGAACGCTCTCCTGGTAGTCGCCGGGGCGCGCGAGAAAGAATCCGATGCCATTATCGAGCAAGGAAAAGCAATCTTAGGGGATCGGGTGCGCTTCTTAGAGAGTGTCAACCGCTCCGAGATTCCCTCGCTCTATCAGGCGGCAGATATGTTCGTTATTGCCTCACTCCATGAGATGATGCCGATAGCTATGCTGGAAGCGCTGGCAAGCGGGCTACCAATTGTCTGCAACAATACCCCCACTATGAGCTGGATGGCCGGGCCTGCTGGCAGGCTGACCGATATCTCGATGCCAGGCAATCTCAGCAAACAGCTTCAATCCATGATGGATACAGACCTGCGCCGCCAGTGCAGTATAGAAGCCCGCAAGCGTGCTCTAAATGTGTTTTCCAAAGAAGTAGTTGTGCAAGAATACATAGCCATGTATGACACAATCCTATTAAAATCTAAAAAATAATCACACCATGACCTGTAGCGAATCGTAGATGAAAATTGCTGCTATATCTAGCCTGTTTCCCCCACATCACAATGGCGGATATGGTCATCAGGCTGGCGTTTTTTCGGAGAGCCTGCAGCTGAGAGGACACTCTGTTCATGTGCTCACCTCCAACACCCAGATTGCTCAACCAGGAGAATACACCCCGAATCTACCTGTAGAACGACTTTTAGAAGGCATCCCAAGGCAGTGTGGCTTTCTGGAGCTTCAGAGCCGAAACATCAAAAACGCAGCTACTACCAGGCAGTTCCTCAAAAGAATCCAGCCCGACTTCATCATCGCTTTTGGAAATGATGGCGTCGGATTCAATGTCTATGAGGCAGTGCTGCAGTCAGATATTCCGTCTCTTACCTGGATGGGAGATACCTGGCTCGGTCAGGCATGGACCGACCTTCCCCGATACGATGCCTGGATCGGCCTGGCGTGCGGCGGCAATAGAACCGGACCGATTTCTGTGGCTAAGAAGGCGCTGGGATTTCCCGGCAAAGCCAGTGGCCTGCATGTGGGGTTTCATCCCAGCGCCTATAAGCCAGTCTGCGCTCTTTCGGATTACGTGCTTCAGCGCTTGATTCAAGCGGGAGCGCCTGTGTCTGGAAAAGAAAAGATTATTCCTGTTATTCTGGATAACTTCTTTTTTGATAGCGATGGTAATCCGGTCGGTCATTCCGGTGTCAGAACCAGGACTCTGCGGGCGCTTTTTGTCAGCCGTATGGAGTATCTGAAAGGCCCAGACACGGCTATTCGCGCGGTTGCCGATGCCAGAAAACGTGGTGGGAATATCCACTTAACTCTCGCCGGTTTTCAGATGCATGCCTATCAAAATGAGCTAGAAACCCTGGCTAAGGAGCTGGGTGTGCACACCAATATCACCTGGAGCGGCTCTCCTCCCAACGCCGAACTACTTCGTTTGTATCGAAATCATGATGTCTTTCTCTTTCCTTCGCGAATCAACGAGGGCCTAGGCGCGGTGAACTGTGAAGCGCTCGCCTGTGGGCTTCCTATCATCGGTACCGCCCATAGTGGCTCGGCGGAAGTAATCCAGGAGGGTATCACCGGCTTTCGGGTCTCCAAAGACCATCCCTTGGAAATGTCAGAGCGGCTACTCTATCTGGATAAAAACCGAGAAGTTTTAGAAGCCATGTCTCAAAAGGTTACTGATTTCTCGCACAAGTTTCATTGGACTCACGTGATCTCCCAGTTCGAGGCAGAGATGCATCGAATTATCGCTGAAGGCGGCTAGCCAATAGAGACCTGCGGATTGCACAGGCTATAGCAGGGAAGCATCTCCTTGATGCAGTGGCATGCCATCTGCTTTAACCTCTTTTATCTATGGAATTGTGCAGCCCCGAAGTAGAGTCACATGACTCGGATACTGCTCCAGCCGTTGCGCTTGCGGATAAAGCCAACCTATCGCTGGAGCACTATCAGTGTATCGAGCCGCAACGCAGCCACGGTATTCCTTTCCGGGAGCTCTGGCGCTACCGCGAGCTGCTCTACTTTCTGACCTGGCGCGATATCAAGATTCGCTATAAGCAAACAGCGTTGGGGGCAGCCTGGGCGATTCTTCAGCCGCTCACCACCATGCTGATTTTCTCGCTGCTTTTCGGGCGACTGGCAGGCATGGAGAACAAGACGGGTGGTGTTCCCTACCCCATCTATGTCTTTGCGGGGCTGCTTCCCTGGACTTTCTTCTCTACAGCACTCTCCAATAGTGGCAACTCGGTGGTAGGAAGCGCCAATCTGATTACCAAAGTCTACTTCCCCCGCCTGATTATTCCGCTCGCCTCGGCGGGCGCCGGGCTGGTGGACCTTGCTATCTCTTTTGGCGTGCTGCTGGTGATGATGGCCTACTACAAAATCGCCATTACGGCCCAGCTTCTGTACTTGCCCCTGTTCCTCTTCGGTACCATTTTAGCCGCTACCGGAGTTGGTACTCTGCTGGCTGCCCTTACCGTAGCCTATCGAGACTTCCGCTATGTCGTACCGTTTATGGTGCAGATCTGGATGTTTGTCACCCCGGTTATCTACCCCAGCTCGATTATTCCGAAGCAGTGGCAGTGGGCGCAGGCTCTCAATCCTATGGCTGGCCTGATCGATGGATTCCGGGCCTCTTTCCTGGGCCGGCCATTTGAGTGGGGCAATATTCTGATCTCGTTTGCTGTGTCTATCGTTCTATTCTTTGCTGGGCTGTCGTACTTCCGATCTGTGGAGCGGCGTTTCGCCGACATCATTTAAGAGAGCATCACCATGTCTTATCCTGCTATCCGTGTCAGTAATCTTTCCAAGACCTATCAGCTCGGGGCGTCGCGTGAGAAGTATCAGACTCTGCGTGACTCGCTGGCCGGGGTCGGCCAGGCAGCCCGCAAGCTCCTTACCTCCCGAGAGGGCCGTACCGAGCCCACGACTCTCTGGGCACTCAAAGATGTCTCTTTCGAAGTTCCCCCCGGTGAGACCCTGGGCATTATCGGGCGCAATGGCGCAGGTAAGAGCACCCTCCTCAAAGTCTTCTCTAAAATTACCGAGCCGAGCTCGGGCAAGGTAGAGCTGTTTGGCCGCGTGGCCTCACTACTGGAGGTCGGCACCGGATTCCACCAGGAGCTTACCGGGCGTGAGAATGTTTTTCTCAACGGTGCTATCCTGGGCATGTCTCGCCAGGAGATCGAGCGGAAGTTCGATGAAATCGTCGCGTTCGCCGAGGTAGAGAAGTTTATCGATACCCCGGTCAAGCGCTACTCCAGCGGTATGCAGCTCCGGTTGGCCTTTGCTGTGGCGGCGCACTTAGAGCCCGAGATTCTCGTTATCGATGAAGTCCTGGCAGTGGGAGACGCCGCGTTCCAGAAGCGCTGTATCGACCGTATGAAGCAGCTCTCCCAATCTGGCTGTACGTTGCTATTCGTGAGCCATAACATGGAGATGATTCCATCGTTATGTCGCTCATCGCTGTGGCTCAAGTCCGGACAGGTAATGCAGTACGGCAAGTCTCTGGAGGTCATCGATAGCTACCTTGCCAGCCTGACGACCGATTCCGAGTCTTCCAGTCTGAGTGACAAGGCCCGAAGCGGAAACCAGGATGCCTCTTTCGCGGAACTCAATCTTCTCAATGAGAAAGGGCACCCCGAAGTCTCCCTGAAAGCGGGTAAAGACCTGCGGTGCGTGCTCACTATCAATGCCAAGCAAGACCTTTCCAATGTCTCTCTGGCCATTGTGCTGAAAACGCTGTCGGGGACCCGCCTGATCAGTAGTTGGACCGAGGAAAAGGGAAGCGCGATTAATCTGCGCAAAGGCACTCAGGAGATTGAGTGTCGGTTCAAAAAGCTCCCGGTTCGCCCCGGTAGGCAGGTTGTCATGGAGCTCTGGATGTTCAACGGTACCCTGCTGGACCAGATCGAGATGGCAAGAATCCTGGACGTTGTGGAAGATGAGCCATTGGATTTCTCCTCGCGGTCCGATCAGGGCGCAGTTCTCTGTGACTACGAATGGATTGTGAAGTAGAGGGATGAGTACCCGAGTGAAGCTACCCTGGAGCATTGAGTTCTTTCTGAAGTGGCGTAAGTACTTCGATTTCCCATCGGTTCTCAAGCTGCGGAATTTTGTGCTGAATCCGGCTCTGCTGCAGACGTCTGACATTCTCACGCTCACCATGAAGCCGCCTGCGGGCTCGCTGAAGATTCATGGCGGCCCCACAGATATTGCCACCCTAGGTGAGGTCTTCGAGGAAGAAGTCTACAAAGACGTGCTTCAGTACGTGAAGGCTCCGGCGAATATTATCGATCTGGGAGCCAATATTGGTCTTGCCTCTGTGTACTTCCTGACTCAATCCGAAGGCTCTCGTACTCTTTCTATTGAGCCCAGTAGCACCAACTTCGCACTTCTGGAAGAGAATACGAAGCTATTTGCCCAAGCCGGGCGAGCCAATGTGATTCAGGGAGCTGCCTGGGGTAAGAAGTGCGATCTGGCTATCAGCCAGCCCGATGCCTTCGCCAACGCGTTTTCTATGCGTGAGGCGACTGCCGCCGATAGCCGCAAGAGCATTATCGCCGGACTTAGAATTATCGATATCATAGAGCATTCTAAATTTCCGACCGTTGACCTTCTAAAAATAGACATCGAAGGCGCAGAGACCGAGGTTTTCAACGACGATATTACCTGGTTGAACCAGGTCAAGTGTATTGCTATAGAGTTTCATGATAACTCCCGAGCGGACTGCAATTTCGATGAAAAAATGAAGCAGTACGGCTTCGAGATCAAATCCGATAACAAACACACCGTAGTCGCCGTTAAAAGATAGCGTAGTTCATGAAACAGGTGTTCAAAATTGGATACTACGATGACAGTGCAAGCCCCGGCGGAACCACTCGTTACCTGCTGGAAATCCTGCGCTGCCTGGATAGGAGCCGATTCCACCCAGTTTTCTTTGCTACAGACCCTTCTCGGGCCTGGTACAGCGTTCTGCGTGACCTGGATGTAGAGATTGTCAGTACCCGCTCCGCACCAGCGGTTCCAGTCACTCCCCCCACAGAGAAACTGGTCGTTGACCAGAGCGCTCCGAAAGCCACTGGGAGCGGGCTTGCCCGGTTCCTGCCCGCTTCGGTCCGCTGGCATCTGGGAACCCAGCGGGAGACACAGAAGCTAGTCCCTCTCTTTCAGAAGGCTTCTGTTGACTTGCTCCACTCCAACCATGCTGGCGCAGAAGTGGCTCCTATCGCCGCGCGCCAGGCCGGAGTACCCCGGATTCTGGCGACCTGGCATGTGGACTCTACCTACGACCTGAACCACGAGCGTGAGGGGCTGCGCTATCGACTCCTGGAAAAACGGTGCATGGCGGCTCTGGACCATGTTGTCGCCGTCAGCCAGGCCACTCGGGATAACTGGGTGCAGCGCTGTGGACTGAGCACGGACTACCAGAAACGAATCTCTGTTATCTACAACGGGGTGGATGTAGAGAACATCTATCCCAAACAAACAAAGCAAGACGCCCGCGCAAAGCTGGGCCTACCCGTAGAGGGCGTATTAATCGGTAGTCTGGGTCGCCTGGATCAGGCCAAGGGCTATGAATATCTGATTCGGGCGCTCCCTGAGCTACTCAAAGAGTGCCCTGATGCGTTGGTAGCGATTGCGGGTAAGGGACCTCTGGAAACCGAGCTGAAAGAGCTGGCTAAAGCCCTCAACGTAGACAGCCGAATTCGGTTCCTGGGTTTTCTCTCCGATATCAATACCTTTCTGGAGAGCCTGGATATCTACGTGCAGCCCTCGCTGTGTGAAGCGCATCCGTTTGGCACACTGGAAGCGGGCTCCATGGGTTTGCCGATAGTCGCTTCTGCCGTGGGCGGTATTCCCGAAACCATTGTGGCGGACGAAACAGGGTTTCTCTTTCCCTCCAAAGACAGCGCCGCTCTGGCAAAGCACCTGAAGCAGCTGGTTCAAAACGAAGAGCTGCGCCTGAAAATGGCAAAGGCGGGTCGAAATCGGATTCAGGAGCACTTCCGCACCGATCTTATGGTTAGCCAGACAACTGCACTCTATGGAAAGATTCTCAAGGTGGAGCCATGAAAATCAGCGTTGTCATACCCGCCTATAACGCCGAGAAGACAATCTCTGCCACACTTTCCAGTATCCTCGGGCAGACTCATGCCCCCGATGAGATCATCGTGGTGGACGATGGTTCCAAAGACAATACCTGCGCTGTGGTGAGTCAGAACTTTCCGCAGGTGAAGCTTTTGCGCCGGGAAAATGGTGGCCCGGCAGCCGCCCGGAATCAGGGAATCCGCGACGCAACGGGCGATTGGATTGCCCTGCTGGATGCCGATGATACCTGGCTTCCGAATCGCTTAGAGAAGCAAGTGCCGCTCACTGCAGACCCGGAAGTGGCGATTGTTCACTGCTATGTGAAGCCAGATAGTCAGGCTCCGGAGGTAATAGACTTTGCCGCGCTCTGGAAGAAGAACTGCATTGCCAACTCCACAGTGCTGATTCGCCGGGCTGCCCTGGAGCAGGTGGGCTGGCTGAATGAAGCTCGTGAGCTTATCTCGGTAGAGGACTACAATCTCTGGCTGCGTATTACTCACGCTGGTTGGAAAGTAGCCACCTGTCGTGAGGTTCTGGTGAACTACACCCCTACACCGGGTAGCCTGAGTATGCAGACCGAGCGCTTCGCCAGAGCCGAGTTTGCGAATCTGGATGCGATTCAGAAGGCGCTGAACCTGAGTGACGATGTGGTAGCCACGAAGCGCGCTGCGATTGCAGAGCAGTATGGCCGTGACCTGCTCTATGACCGGAATATCAAGGCCGCCCGCGAGATGTTGGGGAGAGCCTTGAAGACCCACCCTACTCCCAAGCGCTATATCTTCTGGGGCGCTACCTTTCTGCCGGTCTGGCTATTAGATCTACGCTCCCGCCGCTCTTCCGTGGCATAAAGATCTCTGCGCGCCGCACATACTCTCGGCGGATTTCCCAGAGCGTAGCCTGTACATGGCGTGCCTCACGTCCGCCACCACCCTGCCAAGCATCGCGAACGTAATCTAAATCAAAGATACGCTCCCAGCTAGTCTCTCGCTCGGCAAGGGTGGCGTTCTCATTGGCATCGGCTTCTGCTTCAGTAAGAGCCAGGTAGGAATTCCAGAGGACAAAATGCCAGTCTTCAAATTCGGAAAGCAAAACGTCTGAATCGGGCACCTCCAGAGTCAGACGAACATAGGGCTCTTTGTTATTGCGCCCCAGATAGGAGCGCAGGTCTGGCTTCTTCTCCCAGGCCCACACCGGCCAGCGAACTCCTGGAGGCGGCGGGCCGACTCTTGCGCGCATCTGCCCTGCTAGCCAGTCATAGCCCTCGGGCCAGTCTTTCCCATCGCTCACAAGCTCCGGATTGCAGCGATAGAGGCCTTCGCGCTGTATCAGCTCCCAGATAGCTACCGGCTGAATAGTCCAGAGGCGCACAAGACTCTTACTTGCCGCCTACCTGACGATACTTCATGAGGGTCATTGTGCGCTGGCGCACCAACTCCATACGAGCATGCAGGCGCATGGGCTGGTACATGGTGCCATCCATTTTCAGATAGATGGCGTCAATTAGCTTGAGTTCGGCATCACGCCAGGTAATCCAGGCGCGCTGTGATGCCTGCAGGCGAGGTTTCCCAGATGATGGCAGTTCTGCATAAAGGTTCTTATAGATACGGTTCAGTTCCGCATCCCAGAGCTTGTAGCCCTCTATTAATGCTCGATTCTGTCCCTGAGTGCTGGGGTCTTTTTCTAGCAAGGCTTCGACTTTTTTATCGATTTCTGTTTTCTCGTCCAGGGGTTCCATAGTTGTACAGTATGCCCTAACTTACTTCGTGCCCAAGGTCGAGCAGTCTTTGCAAGGCCAGTGCACGTGCGCGGACCACATCTACCCGAAATTCTTTTCGTATGGGCAGGTACATCTGCGCACCATCAGTGGTGGCGAACACGGCATCAATGGTCTTGAGCTCGGCATCGCGCCAGCTAAGCCAGCTACGCTGCGATGTCTGGAGCTGCCGCTTACCCGCAGTGGGCAATTTTGAATACAGCTTTTTATAGACCCGATTCAGCTCCGCATCCCAGAGTTTATAGGCTTTATCGAGTATCTCTATTTGCCCCTGGGTTCGCGGCTCCTTCGCCATCATCTGCTCGATTTTCTGATCGATCTCGTGTTTTTCGGGTAGCATCTTGTGTCTCCTTTTCTGTAGCCTTAGACACGAACCTGCTAGAGTTCTTCGATATAGCGTTGCACTGCCTGTGCTCTGGCTGGCATCACAGTTACCCGTTGGGAACGGGCCTCAATGTTTTCAAACCCGGCGGGGCGCGATGGAGTCTGGCCGGTAGCAGCACGAACAGCCTCTTCGAACTTACACGGCAGGGCAGTTTCTAGAAAGACCAGCGGTACGCCGGGTTCGGCTAGCCTTTCACCGACCACGAAGCCAGCTGCTGTGTGAGGGTCGATAAGCCGCCCAGTTTCGGCATAGACTTTCTGCATGGCAGCGACTCGCTCGATGTGGGTACTGTTACCCCCTATCATAGTGCCATCTGTGGGCAGTTCAAGCTCTGACTGACTCAAAAGCTGACGAGTACGTTCGGGGTCGCGCCCAGTGAGTTCAAAAACATAGCGCTCGAAGTTACTGGCCTTAGCGATGTCCATAGACGGGCTATCAGTGCCCGCTACCTGTGCTGCCGGACGCGGGCGGTAGACCCCAGTGTTGAAGAACTCCGCCAGCACATCGTTTTCATTGGTAGCGACGATAAGCCGACGAATCGGTGCGCCCAGTCTCTTTGCAATCCAACCTGCCAGAACATTGCCGAAGTTCCCGCTGGGTACCACGAAATCGGCAGGCTCCGGCAACTTCAGCGCTGCCCATATGTAGTACACCACCTGTGCCGCAATCCGCGCTCCATTGATAGAGTTCACAGCCCCTAAAGAGTAGCGTACTCTTAGAATCGGGTCCGCGGAGAGGACTTTCACAATATCCTGACACTCATCGAACACCCCCTCTACGGCGAGGTTGTGGATATTGGCATCTGGGATAGAGAACATCTGCGCGGCTTGAAACGGGCTTACCCGCCCCTTCGGGGAGAGCATCACTACCTGTACGCGCTGCTTGCCTTTCAGGGCTTCTTCGGCAGCGCTGCCAGTATCGCCGCTGGTCGCTCCCAGTACGGTCATGGTGCGCCCGGTTTCCTCCAGGACCTCCTCAAAGAGATTCCCCAGAAGCTGCATGGCGAGGTCTTTAAAGGCCAGCGTGGGACCATTAGAAAGATGCAGCAGATAGCGCCCACTGCTTAGTTCCGAGAGTGGCGCTACATCCGCGGAGCCGAACTTTTCGGCGGTGTAGGTGCGTGCCGTAATCTCGTCCCAGTTGCGCTCCGGGCCAAAAAAGGCGAGTACTTTCGCGGCAAGCTGTGGATAGGTTAACTCGCGCCAGGCAGAGACATCCGCAGTCGGATACTCCACCGGCACGTAGAGCCCGCCATCGGGCGCCAGCCCATCTAGCAGAATCTCTGAGAACGATTTCTCGCCTTCCGCCCCTCGCGTTGAAATATAGCGCATTGCAGTCAGTCTATCGTGCTAGCTTCTGGCGATCGGGGAAGACGATACATACCATACCGCTAATGGCCAGAAGGCTGGCAAGGCACATATTTCTTCCAATAGCTCTATCGTGCTGTTGGCGCTCTTGTGCTGTCATACGGGGATTGGGATCCCCCATCATGGTTACACCAAATAAGAGCCAGGCAAGAATCAGAATAACGATACCGATAGCTCTCCTCATGCGAGCCGAGCGACTTCTGCAAAGCTAGCTTTCAGTGCCGGATAGAGCGAGCGATAGAGCGGATGCCATTTATCGTAGATCGCCGCCGTGTCCGAGTTGGGGGTCGCTGCCGGGCGGGTAGCAATTGCCGCCGCACAGGATTCTTCCACGCAGGAGTACGCCCCAGCTCCTACCCCTGCAAGCAACGCGGCGCCTAATGCCGGGCCTTCGTCGATGGTAGGTGTCACGTGCGCCTGGTGGCTCATATCCGCCATCATCTGGAGCCAGAACGGCGACTTTGCCCCGCCCCCGATGGCACGCACTTCGGTCACGGGCACACCTATCTCGGAGAGCAGTGAGAACGCGTCTTTGAACGAGTATCCGACTCCCTCCAGAACCGCGCGGGCGAACCAGTTCTTATCGGAGCGCAGAGTTGCGCCGAAGAACGTCCCGCGGGCATCAGGGTCGGGATACGGGGTGCGTTCCCCGGTGAGATAGGGCAGGAAGAGCAGCCCCTCACAGCCGGGGGGCGCAGTGGCCGCGCCAGCAGTAATGGCATCGTAGCCCGCACCGGGGTCGAACGTATCTCGCCACCAGCGCAGAGAGCCACCCGACGACAGCATACAACCCATGAGATGCCACTTGCCCGGTACTGCATGGCAGAACGTGGTCAAGCGAAGCTGTTCATCAATAAAGCAGTCATCCGAGTGCGCGAAGACTACCCCGGATGTCCCGAGCGAGCTAGAGACCAGCCCACGTGCCACGACGCCGCAGCCCACGGCGCCTGCCGCCTGATCGCCTCCACCACCCACTACGGGCGTACCCGCGGTCAGTCCGGTCAAGGCTGCCGCTTCCGCCGTAATCTGCCCGGTGACTTCCGGGGATTCGTAGACTCTGGGCAGAATGTCTTTGGAGAGCTTCAGCGCCGAGAGCATCTTGTCGGACCACTGGCGGGTGCGTACATCTAATAAACTGGTGCCGCTGGAGTCCGAGACCTCAGCCGCATACTCCCCAGTGAGTTTGTAGCGAATATAGTCCTTGGGCAACAACACCTGCGCCAGCCGCTCAAAGTTCTGCGGCTCATGGTTACGCAGCCAGAGAATCTTGGGCGCAGTGAAGCTAGCCACTACCGGCTGCCCGATAGTCTCATAGAGACCTTTCTCGCCACCCAGGGCATCGTAGATTTCCTGGACCTCATTACCCGTGCGCGCATCGCACCAGAGCAGGGCGGGGCGAATCACCTCGCCTGCTTTGTCCAAGAACACGCTGCCGTGCATCTGCCCGGTCAGGCCAACCGCACCGACTTCAGAACCGCTCTTGCCGGACTTCGCCAGCACCGCCTGAATCGCACGCACGGCGGCGGGCCACCAGTCTTTATCGGGCGATTGCTCTGCCCACTGCGGGTGCGGCGTGGAAAGAGGATACTCCTGTGTATCCGAAGCGAGCAGTGCTCCAGCTTCATCAATCAGCACCGCCTTGGTGCCGCTGGTACCCGTGTCTATGCCTAAAAAGAGCGCCATATCGGGCTCAGGAGTTCGGCATGGCAGGATAGGAGTCCTGCCCGCCACCTGTGCGTTACTTCTCTATCAGGTAATAGAGGGTATCCGGGCGCAGAGTCAATTTCGTGGCCCTGCCCAGCTTCGCCGTGGGGTAGCCGTTACCATCTAGCGCGGTTACCTTCAGTGCACCAGCATCGGGTCGCGTGAGGGTGACTGTACCGGAAAGCTGCTTGATGAGCATCGGCGGCCCACCCAGACTATCAATGCGCTGCAGCCCTTTATCTGCCGGAGAGATTTTCCAGCCCCAGTTTCGATCCTCGGACATCACCTGAAGCAGCATCTTGCTACTGGTAGCCAGCGGCTTGCCATCCAAGGCCACCAGAGCCACCGTGCCGTACTCTATCCCTGTCTCCAGGCTCAGCGCGGGCAGAACAATCTTGCCAGCTTTATTGAGAAACCCGGTAGCGGCGTTGGCGGCGGGCGCCGTTACTACTGCCCTACCTGCACCCCAGTTCCAGGCGACCTCCCCAGTCAGCGCACGCGCCACTTTCTTCTGGCGATCTATCTGCTCCGGCAGGTTGGCTACCTTTGCCGGGCCACCCTCCGCTGTAATGTTCACCTTCACCGGGCCTACCAGATACGCCAGAGGGTCCAGTTTGCCCAGGCTCGGTACGCTCGCAACTCCGCCTTTGGGTACATCGGCGGCGCGCAATTCATCTAAGTTCAGCGGAGCGGAGAGCGGCATGCCTTCTAACCGGAACAGATTGTTCAGTTTGAGGTTCAGCTCCACGGCGGATGGACCAGTCTTTACCAGCCCCTGCCGATAGATTAAGGCTGCCGCCGGGAACTGCCCATAAACTGCCGGACTCTGGATATCGAACTTGCCAAGGGTCTGGCTCCAGTCGGCCCCACCCAGTGCAAAGAAGTGAATGGCATCGCTGCCCTGGAGTGCCCCATAGCTAGCCGCTAAGAGCGGCAGGTCCGCCCGGTAACGGTTCGGAGTGGGCCAGTTCACCTCGCTCACCATGGATGGTTGATTGTTCCAGCGGGTATCGAACAGGGGCAGGGAATAATCGTTGTTTGTAAAGAGTAGCGCAGAGCGGTCTTCGTAGGTATCACCCGCCGAGAGGCTATAGCCTGCGCGTGGCCCTTCGTGGCGCCCGCCGAAGTAGCCATGGCGGTCCATCGTATCCAGCCCGGAGTTGCTCCATTTATCCAATGGTCCCAGCACACGCCCATCTGCTGTAATCCAGTTGGAGGCCACCACACACCCCTGGAACCCCAGGTCTTTTTTTAGATACGCGCCTGCGGAATCGAAGAATGCCTTCTGATTGCGCGCCAGGAACTCCGCATTGTCCTGTGAGCGCGCATCTTTCTTATTGAAAAGCTCCCATTGAGGCCGGAATGCCATACGCCCCTCGGCAGGTTTGTCGCGCGGGTCCGGGGCGCTCCACGCAGCCTGTGCGGTCTGGAGCGAGCCGTATTTTTTGATAAGCCAGTCTCCATACGCTTTTTCCAGAAGCTTGCGCTGCTGCTCGGGAACGCTGTCATCGGTGAACGTCCAGAACAGATAGCTATCTTCGTTGCAGAGCTCGGCCAATGCGAGGGCGGGCTCTTTGCCCAGCGGCACGCCATAGGGGTTCGGGGTGGTCAGAATCGCTTTCCACCAGCCACGATAGATGCTCTGCAGTTCTGGCTGAAAGAACAACAGTGAGAACGGCTTCTTGCCAGGGTTGTAGCCCTGAATGGGGTCGGTGGCGGCGATGTCCATCCAGAGTGGGAAGTAGATAGATAGCTCGGAGTAGATGCCCTCTTTCTTCAGCGTGGCGATAAAGCGCTGGAGCGAGTCTAACTTCTCCGGGTCTATCTCGCGGAAATTACCATCTTTGAAAACCGCCCCGTGCAGGCGAACCAGGTTCACGCCTTTCTTGGCGAGGCTGCGCGCCAGGTACTGCGCCGAGGCGGGCGGCATGTGGACGATATCCGGTCCGGCATTCACCGCCCAGAACCGATGCGTGCGACCGCTCTTGCTGGACGTAAAGCGCCCATTCTTGCTCTGAATGAATCCGCCCTCACCAGCTACGGCTTCGTTCAAGTGGCGCAGGTCGATAGCCGATGGCTGGAAGGTATCCCCAGCAGGCTCAAACGCGAACCACCCCGGCTCAGTGCGCCCATACTTCTCGCCGGGTTTCATCTTGCCGCGCGGCAGAAATGGCACTTTGGTGAGCACGAAGCAGTCGAAACACGCCGCGCCATCGTTGTCGGTTAATTCAATGCGCACCCAGTGCTTGCCAGGTTTGAGATTGGTTGCCTCGCCCCCATAGACCCAGTTCGCACCCACGAACTGCCGGATAAAGGCATCGTCTAGGAGCGCGGGATTTCGGCCCACGTTCTGCCATGGCCCTTCATCGATGCGCCAGCGAAATGGGCCATGCTTCCAGAACTTGCGAGCATAGAAGCTCCAGGTGCCTTCCGAGGGCACAGTGATTTCATATTCAGCAAAAACCGTCTCTGTGCGCTTGCCATCTACCCCGATCCATTTGCCGCCTGAGAGCACCGCAGCTTCCGTAGGATTGGCGGGGTCGAAGGAGCTCCGAGGGGGAAAATTACTCGCCCGTGGAGTTTCTGCCTCCCACCAGACAAACCCGGCGGCTTTGGCGGCACTATCCGCACCAGTGGGCTGATCTTGCGCACGGGCACAGGAGACAAGAGCTAGGGCGGCCAGCACTGGCGCTACCCCACGGTGCAATTTCACGGGAATGCCTTTCTATACGCGGCTAAGATAGCGTCGTACTTTGCATCAATGGCTTCGTCAATCGTTTTGCGCGATTCCTCCGCATCGTACCAGGCAACGGAGCGCGCGACCGCATCCGCCCATTTTGTTGTCGCCTGATACTCCGGCACGAACTTCTTTATCTTGCTGTTATCCAGCACAATGCTTACGGCTTTGTCGCCGAGCAGGGTTCCTTCCCAGTCTGGATGATGAGCAATTAGCAGCTCAGAAGCAATCGGCACCAGCTTCGGCTCTACGCCGAGCGCCTGCCCTGCCTGCAGGAATAGCTGCTTCCAGGTAAGCACTTCATCGGTGGAGATATGAAACGCCTCGCTCAGAGTGTCTTCTCGTCCCAGTAGCCCCACAAATCCAACGGCAAAGTCTTCGTTCCAGGTGACTCCCCAGAGACTGGAACCATCGCCGGGCATGATCACTTCCTTGCCCTCACGCATACGTTTGGCCACTGTCCACGGCTTTGCCCAGGAGTTCAGCACCAGTGGGATGTTCGCCTCACCGAAGGTCAGTGAGGGCCGCACGATAGTCCAGGGTAGCTCGCTCTGGGCAGTTAAGAGTTTCTCACTGGCAATTTTGTCTCGAGAGTATTGCCAGTGGGCGTTCTCCAGTGGAGTCTCTTCGGTGACTTTGTAGTGGGCCAGCGGACGCTGGTAGCAGCTTGCGGAGCTAACAAACACATACTGCTGGCACTTCCCCTGAAAGAGTCGAAGTGCTCGCTCGATATGCTCCGGCAGAAACGCTAAGAAGTCGCAGACGACATCGAAATTGTGCCCGGCCAGCGCGCTCTGAAGCGCCGCTTCGTCTCCTCGAATATCACCGGTAATGGTGTGCGTTCCTAGCGGCGGTGCATAGCTCTCAGAAACGCCTCGTCGTAGTAGATACACCTCGTGTCCCAGCGCCACAGCCCGCGCCACACACGCCGAGGAGATAATCCCTGTCCCCCCAATAAACAGCAACTTCATCGCAGGAGGAGTTCGGTTTAAAGGGCGTTTTTCCCTGCCACAAGTCTTCTTGGTACACCCCTAGGGTATGCCCCCGAAGCGCGCTTCGCGCTTTCGCCCCCGCCTATATCCGGCTACGCCGGGGCAGGGGTAAGGGTTACTGGGGCCAGGTTCTTCCCCCGTCCCGCCGAATGGCGGAATAGACGGGGGCGAGGTCCAATATCGCTCTGCGATATTGGACACTCGGGGGATTCCTCGCTCGGGGTACACTGCGAGCGTGGACTTCGATGTGGTGCTTTCCGGCGGTGAGGTATTGGATGGGCTGGGAAACCCTGCTATCCGTGCCGATGTAGGTATTATTGGGGAGCGCGTAAAGGCGATTGGGGATTTGAGTGCCGCAACGTCGGGGCGCCGAATCGATTGCTCCCATAAGACTATCTGCCCCGGCTTTATTGATATTCACACCCACTCTGACCTCACCGTGCTGCTTCAGCGAGACTTACTCAGCTCGCTGGCGCAGGGCGTTACCAGCGAAGTGGTGGGTAACTGCGGGTTCTCGCTGGGTCTTTCCACTCCAGATGACGTATTCGCCCTGGAGCGCCGGAGCATGGAGCGCAGTGGTGGGACCATCGACTGGCATACACTCTCTGAGTTTATGCAGCGTGTAGAAGATGGCGGCATCGCCATCAATATTGCCACTCTCGCCGGGCATGGCACGCTGCGTAAGCGGGTTATGGGGCTGGCAGAGCGCTTGCCAGATGCCGCTGAGCTCTCTGCTATGCAGCGAGAGCTAGCAATTGCCCTGGAGGCCGGAGCTATCGGGCTTTCCAGCGGGTTGGAGTATGTACCGGGTAGCTACGCCGATGTAGCCGAGCTCACGGCGCTGGCGAAAGTGGCGCAGGAGTTCGGCGGGTTCTATGCCACGCACTTGCGCGATGAAGGGGATTTCTTAGAGGAGTCCGTGGCAGAGGCCATTGCTGTAGCCGAGGGGGCGGGTATTCCGCTGCAGCTTTCGCACCATAAAGCCGAGAAGCCGCAGAACTGGGGCAAGATAGAGAAAACGCTTAAAACAGTACAGGCGGCCCGTGAGCGGGGCATGGACATTCTGATGGACCAATACCCCTACACGGCCTATCAGACCGGGCTACCGACGATTACTCTGCCAGTCTGGGCGCAGGGAGGCACACCGAAGATGGTGGCGGAGCGTCTGCAAGATCCTGAGTTCCGGGCGCGCACCCGTGCTGCTATGACCGAACTGGATTGGAATGCGGTCGTTATCGCTTCCTGCCCGCCATACCCCGAGTATCCGGGGCATAGCATAGCGGAGCTGGCTCGCAATGCTGGCATGGACCCACGTGACTGGGTGCTGGACCTGCTGAGCTCCAGTGAGTTCTGGATTAGTGCGGCACATTTTGCCATGAGTGAAGAAGACGTGCTGACGATAATGAACGACCCGAATGTGTGTATCGGGTCGGACGGCGTGGCGCAGGCGCCTCTGCCGGGCGCCGATCTGACTCACCCACGGACTTATGGCACGTTTGCTCGTATTCTCAGCCACTATGTGCGGGAAAAGGGAGTGCTGACACTGGCGGAAGCAGTGCGTAGAATGACGTCTTTGCCTGCAAAAAGACTTGGCTGGACAGAGCGAGGGAGGCTAACGGAGGGTGTAATCGCGGATATTGTGGTGTTAGACCCGAAGACAGTGGCCGAAAGTGCGACATTTGCGCAACCACACGCATTGGCACTGGGTATTGAGCATGTTTTTGTCGCTGGTTCACTGGCG
The DNA here is from genome assembly GCA_049840835.1 of Armatimonas sp. Taxonomy (GTDB): domain Bacteria; phylum Armatimonadota; class Armatimonadia; order Armatimonadales; family Armatimonadaceae; genus JANLTX01. The sequence continues at coordinate 87,155 of JASGJG010000011.1, forward strand.
TACCAGTTGGGACAGTCTACAAGTTCCCGTGCGGGAAAAATTCTAAAAAATTTATGAAAATTAATTTGGGACACTGAAGGAAACGTAGCTGAGTCTGAGGAATGAGGGACTGGTAGGTATTACCCTACCGGGAATTTTCATTCTTTTTGGAGAGGGGAACCGGTCTCCATGGGCCTGCTTCGGCAACCGCAGGTCTGACAAGTGCGCCCCGCGACGTTCGTATCGGTACTAGTGCTGATGGGCGTCACGAGGATAGCCAGTCCTACATTAATCGACTCACACGAGTTGGCTTACTTACCGCGGATGAGGAGGTGCGTCTTGCTATTAAAGTAGGACGCGGTGGCGTCGAGGGGGCGCGTGCAAGAGCGCGACTCGTCGAAGCTAATATGCGCCTCGTCGTATCTATCGCAAAAACCTATCGGTCCTCGGGCATTCCTTTTGAGGATTTAGTCCAGGAAGGGGCCATCGGCCTTATGACGGCCACGGAGCGTTTTGACCCGCACCGTGGTTTTCGTTTTTCTACCTATGCCACACAATGGATCCGCCAGGCCATTGGTCGCGCTGTAGATAACAAGTCCAAGTCCATCCGTATTCCGGCACATGTGTCGGAATCGCTCCGCAAGTTGGAGCGTATTCGGGCGGAAATCCGGCGCGAAACCGGCGAAGAACCTACCTTAGAAGTTCTCTCGGAGCGGCTGGGTGTGCCGATTCGGAAAGTCAACTCACTCCTCTCTACCACACAGGAACCTATCTCTTTAGATACTCCTGTGGGCGACGAAGACTCGACCAGCCTGGGTGCGCTCCTGACGGATAAATCCACTCCGGACCCGCAAGATGAACTGGTAGATGCCGAAGTTCGCGGCGAGATCTCCTCTCTGCTGCATGCTCTCGACGAACGCGAGCGACTTATCATCTGGCGACGTTTCGGTTTCGACGATGACGAATCTACCGTTCTACAGGAAATCGGCGCCGAGCTGAACATCTCGCGAGAACGAGTGCGGCAAATTGAGGCTCAGGCCCTGCGCAAATTGCGCGCCCTGGCTCGTAAGCGCCGCGTCCGTGAGTTCCTCTTCGCCTAACACTGACATCATTTTTTTACTAGAAAGCCCCCACACCCGTGGGGGCTCTTTTCGTTTAAAAACGACCCGTTTTTCCCGAGCCCCGTTTTCGAGTTTTCGAGTGACTGGAAGTCACTCGCTGAGGGCTTCGCCGAACGTCCTGCCGGACGCACAGAGTAATCGCTTTACTAGTTGCGGCTGCGCCGCATACTGAGGTGCACCACTAGTCTTACAGGCAAGCGTTACACCATCACCAAAACTAACTCAACCCCAAACATTGTGCGTCCAGAGGACGTTCGGGGCGACAGCCCCCTTAGCGAGTGACTTCCAGTCACTCGGGAAAATGGTCACTCGGCTAGAATTCGATTGCGTCGGCACAAATCGACCATTCGGGCAAAAATAACGATTGTTTCGAGTGGCACAATTCCCCTATAATTCCATGCTATGCCGCTGAAAATTGCCATGATCGGAGCCGGATCCATTGGCTTCACTCGTCGTCTTATGGGGGATATCCTCACTGTCCCCGAGCTTGCCGATACCCACTTTGTGTTTCACGACATCAACGCGCACAACCTGGATATGGTCAAGCAGCTTGCCGAGCGTGATGTGCGGGGCAACAACCTGCCTGCTACCATCTCCACTACCACCAACCGCCGCGAGGCAGTCACGGATGCCGACTATGTCATCTGCACTGTGCGTATCGGTGGGCTGGAAGCCTTCGCCACTGATATCGACATTCCCCTTCAGTACGGAATCGATCAGTGCGTAGGCGATACTATCTGCGCCGGGGGAATCATGTATGGGCAGCGTGGCATTGCCGCCATGCTGGACTTCTGCAAAGACATTCGCGAACTCGCCAAACCGAACGTACTGCTACTCAACTACGCCAACCCCATGGCGATGCTTACCTGGGCAGCGAACCACTTCGGTGGAGTGAACACGGTCGGGCTTTGCCATGGTGTGCAGGGCGCGCAGCACCAGATAGCTAGCTGCATCACCCAGTGGGCACGCCGCAAAGGCGAGCTGGGCGCTGAGGAACGAGTCACCCGCAAAGACATTGACTTTGTCTTCGCCGGAATCAACCACCAGACCTGGTGCTTGAAAGCTGTGTGGCGCGGCATCGATGTCGTCCCGTTCCTGCTGGAGCTTTTCGAGGGACACGACCAGTACCCCACCACGGAGAAAGTCCGTATCGATGTGCTCAAGCGGTTCGGCTACTACTCCACCGAATCCAACGGGCACCTGAGTGAGTACCTGCCCTGGTATCGCAAGCGCTTAGACGAAATCACCCGCTGGATAGACCTATCTAGCTGGATCAATGGCGAGACGGGCGGCTACCTGCGTGTGTGCACCGAGGGGCGTAACTGGTTCGAGACCGATTTCCCGAACTGGCTGGCGCAAGACCCGCCCAAGTTCACCCCGGAGCATCGCTCCGAGGAACATGGTAGCTACATCATTGAGGGCTTAGAGACAGGCCGCATCTACCGAGGGCACTTTAACGTAGTCAACAACGGCGCGATTACGAACCTTGCCGATGACTGCATTGTGGAAGTTCCGGGTTATGTGGATAGAAACGGCATCAATATCCCGCGCGTGGGAGATCTTCCTCTCGCCTGCGCCGCCACCTGCTCTGCCAGCGTGAATGTACAGCGCATGGCCACTCATGCCGCCGTGAAGGGTGATGCCCTACTCCTCAAGCAAGCCATGCTCCACGACCCGCTCATCGGCGCCGTCTGTGACCCCGAAGAGGTCTGGCAAATGACCGAGGAGATGCTGGTGGCTCAGGCCCCCTGGCTCCCGCAGTACGTCACAAACGGCTCTGTAGACGCTGCGAAAGCCAGCCTGGCCGCCCATGAAGCAAATGGTACACGGGTCAAGACCATGGTTGGTTTCAAGGGCATGGCACGCCTGGAAACCAAATCGGTGGAAGAGATGCAAGCCAGAGCCGCTGAAGCCCGCGCGAATGCGCAGGCCGCTGATAAAGGCAAGATGACCAAGAACGCCTGATGTAAAATATCGGCCTATGGACCTACGGCGGGGGTTGCAAGCGTTCTATGATGCTCATGGATACGCTGCCCCCCGCCAGTTTGTTTCTGAGTTCGTGCATCTCGCCAGTGGGTATGAGGCGGATGTCTATGCCTACACACTGGAATCCGAATCTTCGCGTGAGGAGCTGGTTCTGCGGCTCTTCCGAGGCGCAGAGGCTAGCGCGAAGCCACAACGGGAATACGAGGCCATGTCCTCGCTTCGGGTCGCGGAGTACCCGGTGCCATGCCCTTCTACCCTCCAGTCCAGCAATGAGGCGCTGGGGAGTCCTTTTCTGGTCATGGAGCGGGTGCAGGGGCATTCACTAGAAAACAACTTCTGGGCGGGTGATGCCACACAGCGCGCCGAAGTACATGCCCTGCACGCTCGGCTCATGGCGCAGCTTCACGCTATCGAAGCAGGCTCTATCCTCCCTCACTCTCCCTTGCTGAAACGCCAGGACCCTTTCGCTTCGTTCGATACCGAGCTAGCCGGGTTGTATCAGCAATTCCAGCGCCTTGAGGTTGATCGTTGGCCGTCACTTACCGAGTGCTTGCATTGGGTAGAAGCGCGACGGGAGTCAGCGGCCAGCAAGCAGCTTTCGGTTATTCATGGAGACTTTCATCGGAACAACATCCTGATACGGGATTCCGATAAAGAACCCGTCGTTATCGACTGGTCGAATATACGGCTGGCGGACTATCGCTTCGACCTGGGGTGGTCTCGGGTGATAGCACTCCTAATAAACCGCCTATCGGGGTTGCCGGATAGCGAGCTTATTTCCCTGGAGACCTACGCACAGTTCTCTGGCAAGCTTGCCGAACACATCGAGCTTTTCGAGGTTATGGGTTGCCTGCGTATACTATTCGATGCACTTTTCTCCCAGAATCGGGGGCGCGAAACGGGCTGCGTTATTGGCATCCTGAAAGAGCGAAACGAGCTACCTTTAGGCGATTTAGAGGAATAGCAAACGCTTGTGGAGAAAAAATAAGCCATGAAGCATACGTTTGAGATCGGAACGAAGGACTTCCTGATCGACGGCAAACCGACCGTTCTCCGCTGCGGCGAGATGCACTATGCCCGTATCCCCCACCCCTACTGGCGGCATCGCCTACAGATGCTCAAGGCCATGGGCTGCAATGCAGTAGCAACGTATGACTTCTGGAACCTGCACGAGCCGCAACCGGGCCGCTGGAATTTCAAGGGTATGGCGGATATCGCCGGGTTCACCCGCCTGGCCCAGCAAGAGGGTTTATGGGTAATGATGCGGCCCGGTCCCTATGTCTGCGCCGAGTGGGAGCTGGGCGGTATTCCCTGGTGGCTCTTAAAAATCGAAGACATCAAACTGCGCACGCAGGACCCACGCTACATGGCAGCCGTGGCGCGGTATATCAAGCGCTTCGCTGCTGAGATTCGCCCGTTGTTAATCACGAATGGCGGACCCATTGTTCTGGTGCAGGTAGAAAACGAATACGGGAGCTACGGCAAGGATAAAGAGTATATTCTGGCGATCAAGCAGCTCTGGGAGCGCGCCGGAATCAATGTGCCGCTCTTTACCGCCGATGGCCCCAGCCAGCTCTGGAACGGTTCGCGTAGTGATACGTTCTGTGGGGTAAATGGCGGGGTAGGTTCTCTGGCGGAGCTGCGACGTTTCCGACCGAGTGGTCCGCTGATTGTCACCGAGTACTATCCTGGCTGGCTCTCGCACTGGGGCGAACCATTCCCCAGGGTCGGCACCGCAGGCATCGTGCGCGATGTGGCGACGATGCTCTCTCAGAACACATCGTTCAACTTCTACATGGCGCATGGTGGCACTAGCTTCGGGCTGTGGGCAGGTGCGAACTATCCCCGGTTTGCCCCAGATACCACCAGCTACGACTACAACGCGCCGATTCCGGAAGCCGCAGGTGCTTCGGAGAAGTTTCTCGCTATTCGCGAGGCTATCGGCAAAGCCACTGGTGAGCGCCTGGCTCCGATTCCCGCTCCGATTCCTACAGTTGCCGTACCGTCGATTCGCTTTGAGGAGTCGGCGCGGCTGTGGGACCATCTGCCTAAACCCATTTCCGCCAGCCAGCCGAAGTTCATGGAGAGTTACAACTGCGGACTGGGCGCGATTCTCTACCGTACTACTCTCCCTGCCGGTCCAGAGGCAACGCTGACTCTGAAGGGTGTTCACGATATAGGGCAGGTGATTGTCGGTGGCGAGCAGGCAGGAGTAGTGAACCGGCGCAATGGAGAGACAAGCACAGTCACTATTCCAGCCCGCTCTGCGCCACGGTCCCTGGACCTTCTGGTAGAGGCGCTGGGCCGAATCAACTATGGGGGTGGGCTGCACGACCGCAAGGGCATCACAGGCGAGGTGCAGCTTGATGGCAAGCCACTGACTGCTCCCTGGCAGGTGTTTCCTTTGCCGCTGGAGGCTGCTCCCAAGGGGCTGAAGTTCAAGCGGCAGGCGCTACAGGGGCCCGGTTACTACCGTGCTACGTTTAATCTCTCCAGAGCAGGCGATACCTACTTAGATCTGCGCGATTGGAAGCGCGGCATGGTGTGGGTGAATGGCAACCATTTAGGGCGCTACTGGAGTATTGGGCCACAGCAGACCCTGTACTGCCCCGGTTGCTGGCTCAAGCCCGGCGTGAACGAAATTATCGTGCTGGCCTGGGAAGCGCCACGAGAGGCGGTTATCAGCGGGCTGACCGAGCCGATTCTAAACGACCTGCGCCCGGAAACACTACCCGCACAGCCTCACCGAAAAGTTGGTCAGAACCTGAGCCTGGTCTCTCTGTCGACGGCCTGGGAAGGTTCGCTCCCCTCTGGTGGGGAGCTTCATAAGGTCACGTTCCCGGCTCAGGCCTCCGGGCGCTATCTCTGCCTGGAGACTCTCTCCAATCACAAAGGTGATGCCTTCGCGACTCTGGCCGAGCTTACGGTTCGAGGCGAGCGGGATAAGGCATTACGCGCGACGGTTATCTACGCGGACAGCGAAGAAACCGAGGCAGAAGACGGAAATGCGAACAACATCTTCGATAGCAATCCCCAGACCTTCTGGCATACCGCCTACTCTGCGGGAGATGTCCCCCAGCCGCACCATCTGGTCTTAGACCTGGGCAGCGAGGTCACTATCACCGGGGTGGATCTGCTTCCCCGGCAGGGCGAAGGGATCCAAAACGGGCGCATTAAAAACGCCAGAATCTATGTGCGCCGAGACCCATTTCCAGGGATCTAGCGTTCCGGGTGGAGTGCTTGCAGCGGAGTATCTCTGCAATCATGGCAAAACTCAACCCCAAGGTCGCTCTCAACGACCAGATCATTCAAGCAAAGACGTTTCTGACGAAAGATTTGAAGGCGATTCCCGCTGACAAGCAAGGCACTACCTTTGATGGCTGTTCGCGCTCGGCCCTCTCTATCGTGTCGGAGTGTGGCGGGAACTGTGCCATCATTACCAAGATTCTGCAAGGCGCATCCGGACACGAAATGACTCGCGAGGAGATGGGGGCTCTCATGCACCCTTTCGAGGTCGAGACGGAAGAGAACGTGCTGGCCTACTTGGAAGAGAAATCCGGCGAACTCCTTCGCTTCATTTCCGAGTGCGACGAGGACACGCTGGGCGATATCTGCCCGGAGTTTCCCTGGGGCCAGCTAACTCGCTTCGATGTGGCGATGGTTCCTGCTGGTCATATGATGTACCACGATGGGCAGTTGAACTTTATCCAAACCCTGATTGGCGATGGCGACGTTCACTGGATGGAGTAACTAGCCCTCTCAGGCGCTATCGTTAATTGGGTTATAATCGTCCCAATATTTCCTGAAAAAGGAGAACGATAGTGCCTGAGCTTCCCGGTCTTCCGCAAGTTTACGAGCGTGTTAAAAAGCTGCAGGGAATAGTCATCCGTGCTGAGAAGGTGCGCCCCGATTCGGACTTATTGGAATTCAAGATCGCCTCAGGAGGACGCTTCTACGCCAGATCCTTAAAATCAACGTGGAAGACGTACATATGGCGCAAAGGGCAGGAAACCTGGCAGGTAGCCTGGATGCCTGTCGAAAAACAGTTTTACCGAACGACGTATGAAATGGGTAACCCGCTTCCGGCAGGCTTTGGGTCCCTATGGCCAGGTAAATGGAATCTGGTACAAGAAGGACCGACGAAAAAGACTCTTTTTGCCGGAAAGCCAGCATTGGAGATTCCCTGTAAATTCTCCACAGGCCATAAGGTTCTTCTCTATGTGCAGCCCGAATCGCTTCTTCCTATGGGGAGTATTACTACCGTCAGGGGCAAAATATCGGAAATGCGGTACCTCTCGGTCAAAGAACGCGTGGTAACCGAGCGGGAGATGATTGTTGTTGATCCCCGTAATTCGAAACGCCCTAACACGCTTTAGAAGCGGAATCCTATTATCGACTACCGCGCCTGATACAGGCACTGATTTCAGTAGTACAATGCGCTCATGCGCCATCTTGCCTTTGTTGGGGCAGCTTCGGCTGCCCTTCTTCTTTCTTCTCCTGCCTTTGCGGAAGTTCTCTATCGGGTGACTCCGGCTGCCGATGGCAGCAAGCTCGCGGTAGAGATCGAGGTTCCGGTGAAAGACCCCACAGTAGCGATTCAGGTACCGAGCTGGTCGCCGGGCGCCTACGCCATGGGGAACTACTGGCGGTCTATTCAGGACCTGAACGCGTCGGATGAAAAAGGCGCCAGTCTCAGTGTCACGCACCCAAAGGACGACACCTGGGAGGTGACAGCGGGCGGTGCCAAGCGGGTCAAGTTCACCTATACGGTTCCTATCGGTGGTGGGCGCGGCGGAATGGGCGGCTCTTTTGATGGCAAGGTCCTGCACTGGGGCGGACCGCCGGTCTATGCCTATGTGTTGGGACGCAAAGAAGAGTCCTGCCGCCTGGAGCTCTCTTTGCCCACTGGTTGGAATACAGCTATTGGGCTGCTGTCAGCCCGGAGCGGGGGGCTTGCCGCGTATCAGGCCAAGAACTACGATGTTCTGGCCGATAACCCGGTAACGGTTGGGGATTTCACCAGCGAGACCTACACCATGCGTGGCAAGGAGCACCAGCTCAACTTTCGTGGGCCTGCGCGAGACACCACGGATAGAGCGAAGGCGAAAAAGCTCTGCCAGTTCGTAACCAATAGCGCCTCGGACTTCTTCGGGGGCGTGCCCTACGATAAATACGTCTTCCACTTCATGATGACACAGGGGCCAGATGGCGCGGGCGGGCTGGAGCACGCCAGCAGCGCCCAGATGTTCGCCATGAACGGTCTGGGTCCCCGGTCGGTCTATGGCATCTGCCACGAATACTTCCACCTCTGGAATGTGAAGCGGATTCGCTCCGCGCCACTTGGCCCGTTCGACTACACCCAGCTTCCTAAAACTGGCGCGCTCTGGTGGCTGGAGGGAGTCACGGACTACTACGCGCACGTAATCCCCTACCGCTATGGCGGCGTGACCCGAGAGCAATTTCTCGCCGTTACGGCGCTGCAGATAGATACTATTCGCAAGAATCCAGCGCGCTTAGAGGTCAGCCCCTACGACTCCAGCTATCGGGTGGCTGAGGCGGTGGGCAGTTTCTCCAGTGGCTACCGGGTGAACTACTACCCTACCGGCTACATACTGGGCCTTTTGTTGGATATTGAGCTTCGGGCGCATACACAGGGGAAGCGCTCGCTGGATGATGTAGAGAAAGCTCTCTGGAAGCTCTGCCAGAACGATAAGCCCGGTTTTGCGGAAGATGAAATCCGCAAGCAACTGATTAAGTTCGGCGGCGAGGAGATGGGGCCGATCTACGACACACTGGTCATGAAGCCGGGTGAGTTCCCCTACGATTCCATTCTGGCAAAGGCCGGGCTAGAGCTGGTTCCTGGTGAGCGCCTTGGCATGCGCGAGAAGCCGGATGCCACGGAAGAGCAGAAAGTCATTCGTGAGGGGCTGCTTAAGAGCCGCCCGATGGTGAATCTGTTCGCCCAGGATAAATAGGACCGGATTCAGGACCTTCTGCTCATTTGAGCCCTCTCCAATAGGGGTACTGTTCTACTACGATGCAACAAAGCTGTTTTATTACTGCAGGTGGACGGTTTCTCCCAGGAGAGCCGGTTGAGAATGAGGAGATAGAAGCCCGGCTGGGGCAGATTGGCAGTAAGCCGTCTGCCCTGAAGGGGCGCGTATTGCGCCAGAACAAGATTCAGCAGCGCTACTACGCGATAGATGGAGAGCAGCGCACACTGTACTCCAACGCGCACATGGCCGCAGAGGCCGCTAGAGATTTGCTGGCCCAGAGTGGTATGGCGCTCTCAGATATCGAACTGCTGGCAGCGGCGACTTCCCAGGGCGACCTGCCTCTGCCCGGCTTTGCGAGCATGGTGCAGGGTGAGCTGAAGATGCCGCCCTGCGAGGTGGCCACGCTTCACGGCATCTGCGCCAGCAGCGTGGTCGCTCTGCGCCATACCAGCCTCGCGGTTCAGGCGGGTGCGGTCTCCAATGCCGTATGTGTCGCCAGTGAGATGCCCAGCCGGTTATTAAAAGCCTCTCGGTTTCAGGCGCAGGGCTTCGGCGATGATAAGCGCCTGCCGTTTGAGACCGAGTTCCTACGCTGGATGCTCTCCGATGGTGCGGGAGCGCTACTGCTCCAGAGTGCACCTGCCGAGTGCGGCCTGTCTTTAGAGATAGAGCATATCGAAATCAAGTCCTACGCGGGTGACTTCCCACCGTGTATGTTCGTAGGCAACAAAGATGAGGTCTATGGCGAAACGCCCAGTGGCTGGTTGGACCACACAGACTATGCCACGGCGGCTCAGGCGGGCGCTATCAACCTGCATCAGAGCACGGATATGCTCAAAGATGTGGTGCGGCTGTGTGTAAGCGGCGTGTTTGATTTAGTGGAGCGTGGCCTGCTTGACCCGAAGGGCATTGACTGGTGGGCGACTCATTACTCATCGCACCTGTTTCGAGACCAGGCGTGTGAGTTGTTCGAGCGGGGCGGTATTCCGATTCCGCAGGATCGTATCTTTACGAACCTCTACCACTGCGGCAATGTCGGGTCGGCGTCGTTCCCGCTCATGGTTTGTGACTTGCTGCGTAGTGGCAAGCTAGAGCCGGGCCAGCGGGTGCTGTGCATCGTGCCGGAGAGCGGGCGATTTCTCTTCGGCTATGTGATTCTGCGCGTGGTAGGAGAGAAGAGGGAGGCTCCCACGCCCGTTGCCCCCCGCGCTTCTGCTATCCCGCCCGATATCAAGACCAGCGGCACCCCGCTGGAAGAAACACTGGTGCGGCAACTGGCGCTGGTTTGGACCGAGTTCGAGAATCGGCTACATAGTGTGCCGATTATTACGAAGCTGGAACAGGGGCGGATGACTCTGAGCGAGTACCGGGAGCTCCTGTTCAATCTGCGCCAGCAGGTGATAGATGGGTCACGGTGGATCTCTCGTGTGGCCTCTAACATCACGCCGGAGCACTTTGAGACTCGCTCTGCCTTTATCGGGCACTCGGCAGATGAGCACAGGGACTTCGAGCTGATCGAGAAGAACTATGTCGCCGTGGGCGGTAAGCTGGAAGACATCAAGTCTGGCACGAAGAACATCGGCAGCGCGGCACTCTCCGAGTTCATTCTGAGCCGTGCTAGCCGCGAGAACCCGTTTGACCTGATCGGCGCCATGTTCATTATCGAGGGGCTGGGTCGGCGTGTGGCGGGTCAGTGGGGTGAGAAAATCCAGAAGCAATTGAACCTGGAGCAAGATCAGGTTTCGTTTCTCACCTATCATTCCGCCAGCGATGATATCCATTTCGAACGGTTAGATGCTGCAGTACAGTCTGGCATTCTGACCGAGAAACTGGTCGCGGACACGGTCAAAACCGCCAAGGTGGTAGGACGCCTGTACATTCTGCAACTGGAAGAGATAGGGAATTTCTAAGATGCCTCCTACAGATGCCGTCGAAACGCTGGAGAAGATGAAGACCCGCCATGACAAGCGGGATCCCAGTCCTTGGCTGGCGCTTTACTTAGACTCCAGCGTTCCTATCAGCGAAATCGCCAAGGCGAACCTGCTGGTCGATGTATCGTCGTGGTCGCGGCAGTTCTTTCTGCCGCTGATCCGCCCCTTCTGCCACCTGACGATTTGTATTCTGAAGGTCTTAAAGACCATTTTGCCCAATGCCATCAACTCCAGCCGGGCGCTGCATCTGTCCATCTATTGGGGCCTGCGTACCTTCGTCTCGCCGTATGCCAACTACCTGATCATGCGGCACTTCCATATAGGTTCGGAGCTACTACTCTTTGTGGCCTCGAACACGAAGGGGGTGAACATGGAGCTGAACCCGCTTCGCCCCCAGAAGCTACATGACTTAGTCTACGATGTCTTTCTGCAGCACGACCTGAATATCTACAACTTCATTATCGAGATCAACCGCCAGCTCAATGAGATGGATATGGAGCTGCAGCCCAATAGCCCATTAGACTTCAGCGCGATCACCGATGGTGAGTTTCCTATCGAAGAGATGCCGAAAAAGTGGCTGAACTTTATCGACTTGGAAGCACGCGATTGAGATCTACACCCCCATGTACCAGCTCATGCTGACGGATAGTGATTTCTGGCGGGCCAGTAACTCTCTGCAGCTAGATGAAACCATCGCGCTCTACGCCACCACGCTTGTCAACGACCACAAGTATTTGGGTCTGGTGAACAACCGGCATCCCATGGTCCCGGAGTCTACTCTTGGTACCGGGCACCGCTTGATGCTGCATGGCCTGGCAGCGGAGTCCCTGCATGCGTCTCTGGTCAAGAAAAAGCGACAGCAGGCTGCGCAGAACAAAGAAGCGAAGGAAGAGCCAGCGGCGGCTTAGCGGCGCAGCCGAGAAGCGGTCGCGCCGAGTAATGCTAGTAGCGCAAGACATAGTGGGACCGCACCCAATGCCCAGCGCATACCCGGCCCAACATCGGTGAGCGCCCCCACAATGTAGGGCACTATCGCGCCGCCCAGCCCACCGGCGGTCATCACGCCGCCGATAGCACTTCCAGGCGCCTGCTGGTAGTTCTCGCTGGCCTCTGCCAGTATCAGGCTAAAGATACCGGATATAGACAGCCCCGCTAGCGCCACGCAGACTGTAGCGGCGAGCGGAGAGGGCTGGAGCAAAGTCGCCCCTGCGGCGAATGCGCCCAATGTAGCCGAGAGTACAGTGAGCTTACGTAGCGGCTGCTTTTCCATGAGGAAGCCAACTGCGAAGCGCCCCACGGTCATGGCGATCCAGAACACCGTTCCTACTGTGGCGACCCAGGCGGCGCCACCAGCGATTCCCTTTTCGAAATAGGTAGGCAGCCAGGAGAAGTAGCTGACCTCAGCGCCTACATAGAGAAGCTGCATAATGCAGAGCGCAGCAAAGAGCCTAGTGCGCAGTACTCGCTTTAAATCGGCTAGCTCCAATGCCTCGTGGGTGCTGGGGCGTGGCACTTTCAGGAACACCAGCACCAGGGCTACTACGGCATTGATAGCCGCCAGCCCGATGTAGAGGCTCTGCCAGGGGATTCCGCTGCCCAGTGCATTGCGCACCAACGAAGGCGCAAAAGCTGCCCCCACTCCAAAAGCGACCTGAGTGGCATTGAGCATGAACGCTCGACGTTCCGGGAATAGGTCGGCAGAGAGTGCACTTGCGGCCACTTCCATGGCTCCGCTGCCTGCGCCTATCAGCACGGTGGCGGCGAGCGCCGCACCGAACCAGGGCAGCACGCCAAACAATGCCAGTCCCACGGCGTAACCTGCCATGCCCAGCAGCATGATCCGCTTACGCCCCCAGCGGTCGGAGAGCCAGCCACAGAGCAGTACCCCTATCACAAAGCCGGAAAAGCTAGCGGGAAAGAGCCTCCCCTGTGCTTCGGCGCCCAGCCCGAAGGTCTCCCCGATTCGAGGCAGCAAGACACCCACTGCCCCCAGGTAGACGGCATAGAGAAACATGGCCAGGCAGCAGAGGACCGCGAGAAAAGCGCGTGGGGGAGCGAAGGTCATTCGGACAGCATCGTATCGTGTTTTCCCGCAGGCACTGTGGCTATAGCATCGGAAATAGGTTTTCGGGTATAGTCTCCCCACTGTTAATTTTTCGGGGTAACCAACTCATGGGTACACGGGCTTCCGCAACATTGCTGACACTGCTCAGCGCTCTCGCCGCCGGCACAGCACAGGCGGATCCGGTCTGGAGTAGTTATGCGGGCAATGCCCAGCATACGGCCAACTCCTCGGTAGCGTCCCAGTCGCTCCAGGAGATCGCCTGGAGTACGCCGGTTGACCTGCACCCCCAGTACACGGGCACCAGCCTGCTGATTCACTACGGCTCTCCCACTGTCACCGAGGCCAATACCATTCTGATTCCGGTCAAGACCGGCGAATCGGGTGGGTTTCGAGTAGAGGCGCGGAGCGGGCTGGATGGCTCCTCTATGTGGAGCTACGATTCGGACTTTATCTTGCCTTCGGCAAGCTGGACCCCGAGCTACGCCCCTGCTATCACGGCGGGCGGGCGTATCTACATGCCGGGCGCGGGCGGTAGCCTCTTCTATCGGGATAACATCGACTCCTCGACGTTTGTCGCACCAACAAGGGTGACGTTCTACGGGGATGCGAACTACAACGCCAATACTTCCGCTTACAACTCCAGTATCAAGGTCTGTACGCCATTGACGACAGATTCGGACGGCAATGTGTACTTCGGCTACCGCACCGAGGCATCTAACCCTCTGGGTATCACCAGCGGCATCGCGCGTATCGGCGCTGATGGCTCCATGAACTATATCCAGGCGACCACAGCGACCGGTGGCGCCGCCAACCGAATCGTGATGAACTGCGCCCCGGCGGTGAGCAACGATGGCAAAACCGTATATGTGGCCATGAGCGATACGAACTCGCGTGGCTACATGGTAGCTCTGAACTCCTCGACACTGGCAACGACCGCCCAGCTCGCCCTGAAAGACCCGAAGACCGGGCAGGATGCGATTCTCCCGGAGGTTGGCTCCGCGTCTCCCACGGTGGCACCCGATGGCAAGGTTTTCTTCGGCGTGCTAGAGAGTCCTTTCGCGTCATCCAAGGGCTGGATGCTGCAGATGGACGGTGGCCTGAAAGGCAGTACGGGTGCACCCGGCGCATTCGGCTGGGATGACACCGCGACCATAATCCCAGCAAGCGCTGTGTCGTCGTACCATGGCTCCTCGGCTTACTTGCTGATGACCAAGTACAACAACTACGCGGGTTTGGGCGGCGATGGTATCAACAAGCTCGCCATTGTAGACCCGAACGACACCCAGGTAGACCCCCGCACGGGTCAAACCGTGATGAAGGAAGTCATCACCATTGCGGGTATCACCCCCGATGAAGAGTATGTGGACTCGCATCCCGGCGCGGTGCGGGAGTGGTGCATCAATACCGCTGTGTACGACCCGGCGACGCATAGTGTCCTGGCCAACAGCGAAGACGGCAGGCTCTACCGCTGGGACCTGAACACCAATACATTCACCGAGTCGATCACTCTCACCCAGGGTATCGGCGAGGCGTACACCCCCACCTTTATCGGAGCAGATGGCAAGGTCTACGCTATCAATAATGCCACTCTGTTCGCCGTGGGCAACATCACCGTGTCTGCCCCTGAACCGGGCGCTCTTTGCCTGTTTGCTCTTGGCGGCACAGGTCTTCTAGCAATCATTCGTCGCCGAAGGCACGCTGCTTAGCAGTGCTCCCCTGGACACAGCCTGACTGGCAGGAGGAGGCCCACGCCTGGATTCGCACCGAGATGGAGCGCCTCCACCTGCCAATCTCTGGCCCTATCGAGCAGCCACATATCCTCCCGTGGTCTACGGTGATGCACTTCCGCTCGGGAGAGGAAACCCTGTACTTCAAAGCCACAGCGGAGTACGAGGGGTACGAAACCGCCGTGACAGCGGCGCTCTCCCGCTGGCAGCCGGGCTACGGCCCGGAAGTGCTGGCTGTTGATACAGAGCGGTCGTGGATGCTGATGCGCGATATCGGGGTAACGCTACGCGCCGTGTTAAAGGAAAACCCGGATCCGCGCCACTGGACGACAATCCTGACGCAATACGCGCGTCAGCAGCAAGAGAGCCTCCCGAAAACTGCTGAGTTTCTGAATCTCGGAGTGCCTGACCGCCGGTTAGCGCGGCTTCCGAGTCTGCTCACAGAGTTCCTCGCTGATTCAGAAGCGATACTCCTCGATCAACCGGGAGGCATGAACTCGGCGGAACGCGAACAGTTCTATGCCTTTGTCCCACGTTTCGCCCGCCTGTGCGAGCGCCTTGCCGTGCTTGGAATTCCGGAGACATTGGATCACAACGACCTGCACGCTAACAATGTGTTTGTCTCTGCAGATGGTCGCTATACCGTAGGCGACTGGGGAGACTGCTGTGTTACGCATCCCTTCTCGGTGCTCACTGTAGTCATCCTCAGCGTGGGGAAAAACCTGGGATGGGCGGAGGATGGCCCGGAAGTCGCCGCCCTGCGTGCCGACTATCTTGCCGAGTGGGAAACGGTGGCTTCTCGCGAGGCCATTCAGGAAGCCGCGCGCCTTATCCCATGGGTCGGCCTGCTGAACCGCGCTCTCACCTGGAAGCTGGTCTTATTCGGTATGCCAGAATCCCAGCGAGGGCAGTTCGGCGCCTCCTGCCCCGATTTGCTACGGGAAGTGCTAAAAAAAGAATTACCCGAAGGCTACTGATTTTCTAAGAGAAACCCCGCCTTCGGGAGAAGAAGCGGGGTTGTTTTTATCCTACCGGGTTCGGTAGTAGTCATTGCGGTTCTTACCATCGAAGCGGCCTGATTTCAGGCAGCAGCGGTCAAAAACGCCTCCCGGAACCGCAGGGACAGGGGTCGCGGCGGCCCAGTTTCTCTTCTAAGACCTTCTCGCCGCCCTGAACACTTCGGATGCCGCGCCCGACATTGGTTTCTGATGGATAACCACGGCGGCGTTTGGAGAGTGGCTCAAAAGCCCCCTCGGGTTTCGTAGATCTCGAGTTCCATGATAGTAGCCTCCTTAAGTTTACTGGTGGCTCTATCGCCTGACTCTCCCAATTCCCCAAATTGGCAGAGAGATAAATTTCACTGAACTCGTGGTGCACGCTTGCGTCTGTGAGAAACACGCTGGTTTTTCTTTAAACCAGGGAACCGGATGCTCGTGTTGTACATCCATAACAAACAATCCAACCGGGGCTCCGGCTGGCAGCGAAACGCGCCGCCGAAAATTAGAGCCTGCTGGAAACGAGTAAGAACACGGTAGTGAAGGATGCGGGATTAACCGAATCTAAATCTCTGCCCGATACGATGAAAAGAAGAAAACGGCCTCTGAGGGACTCGAACCCCCGACACTCGGTTCCGAAGACCGATGCTCTAATCCGCTGAGCTAAGAGGCCAGGACGCTTATCTTATCATAAAATTTTTCGGGTTTTCCGGGAACCTTTGGCGACCTGGAGTGTCGGAGAAGTCCGGAAAGAAAATTTAGTATCACGGAACTTTTTAAAATGTCGTTCGTATTGATTACGAAATCAGCGGAGTTTAACCGATAAAGTAGTCTGCTCCGCTGTGCGTGGAGATGACAGTGTGAGTCAGGAAGATAAGACTCACGAAAACGGAGGCACCCAAGATGGTTGTGATGGAACAGGTAGAAGAAGAGATCGTACTGACGCCTTCCGGGCGTCTTAAGATGGAAGAAGAGCTGGAAAGGCTGATCACAGTAGACCGCCCCGAAGTTGCGGCGCGGATTCGAGATGCCAAAGACTACGGCGAGCTAGCCGAAAACCCGGAGTACGAGTCGGCGAAGACTGCTCAGGCGTTTATTGAAGGTCGAATCATGGACCTCAAGAGCGTGCTGGGTCGTGCCCGCATCCTGCATGAGGAAGCGGTATCGACGGACAAAGTAGCGATGGGTCTTCGTGTCGAGGTGCGAGACTTAGATTACAGCGACGATTGGGCGCTGACGCTGGTTTCCGCCTACGAAGCCGACCCGGATGAGGACCGCATCTCGGATCAGTCCCCCATTGGCCGTGCGCTCATGGGTCATCGTGTTGGCGATACTGTGACGGTAAACACACCGTCGGGTACCGCGCGCTACGAGATCCTGGGCATCTCGCACTAGGCCCTACCCCGTACTCTGCATAGCAGCGGCGATACCGGTGAGCGAGAGCAAGATCGCTTCTCGCTCCGGGCTATCGCCGCTAGCATCTTGATGCGCGTCCATAAGCGCCACCTGAAGCAGAGATAGTGGAAGCACTGCCGGGTTTCGTAGAGCGACGGTAGCGCGCACAATCGGTGCGTGCGCCAGCAGCTCTTCGGACCCGGTTACGTGTTTTACCCACTCCACTGTGCGGGCATGCTCGGCCTCTAAGCGGGCATGGAACTCTGCCCCATGTGGCGCTCGCAGGGCATAGCGCTTCGCTGTGGGCAGGTGCGCTCGCAAAAGCTCCATCTGTGCATTGTCGATCACGGTCTTAAAGAACAGCCACTCCCGATACATGGTCTGAAGCTCGCCCAGATGTCCCGGTGCGGAGCTGGCAAAGGCTTCCAGAGCGCTTCCCAGACCGAACCAGCCGGGTACCAGGTAGAGGTGCTGTTCGGATTCTATCGTACTTTCCCTATTAACCTT
>JASGJG010000012.1:0-332141 GCA_049840835.1 Armatimonas sp.
CCCATCGGGAGCTTACCGTCAGCGAAGTCGATCTCTTGATTACTAAAGCTCCCGATGACCTGCATCGTGCCTACCTGGGGCTTATTCGAGATGCGACTCTGGTAGATATTCCTTCAGAGGTCGAGAGTAAAGTCCAGGAGGCACTTACCTACCTGGGCGAAGCGATTGACAGCCTGCCGCTGGTCTTTCTCAAGCCGCAAGACACCAGTGCTTTACGTGCTCAGGCCAGCGCGCTTCAGGCAGAAGCGGTGACAGAGAGCGATCCGGTTATCTCCGAGTCGCTACGTCGCCGCGCGGAGTCGCTGGTCCAGAGAGCGGATAGCCAGGAGAAATCTGCTCTACTGGCACGCCGTACGGATGCGCTCCGTGAGGAAATCCTCGCGAAGATAGAAGCCCTCCGAGATGCTCTGGCCGCCCAACAAACCGGTGCGCTAGATGCCACGGCGTTTAATGCCCTATCGGAGTCCGCCCGCAATGCCGCCATGGAGTCGCAAAACGCGTCTGCGGCCCGCAACGAGTTGGAGCGCTATCTAAGTCCCCAGACGGAGAGCCCCCAGAGCCAGCAAACTCTCCAGAAGTAACACAGAAGCGCCCTCAGGCAAGTTTATGCGCAAGTAGCCAGGCATACAGATTCGGATCGGCATAAGTGCGGTTCCAGATGTCATGACGGCCATCCGGATAGACGGTAAATTTCACCTCGGGGGCATTAATGCGGCGCAACGCATCGATTAGCTCCTGAGATTCGGAAATCTTTACTACCCAATCCTGTGCCCCATGGAAATTCCAGATTGGCATCTGTTTTATTCGGTCTACCTTGCGTACATCGCCACCACCACACAGAGGAGCTATAGCCGCAAATCGCTCCGGGGCGTACATAGCCACCGCCCACACGCCATCGCCTCCCAGGGAATACCCGGTAGCGTACACTCGCGTAATATCGATTGGATACTCCGTCTGCACAGCATCCAGGGTGGCGCACAGGCGCTCTGGATCCCATTCCTCTTCACGCGCCTGGGGAGCGACTATGAGAAAAGGTAAATGCCGCCCAGCCCGCGCCTCTTTCAAAGGACCATTGCGCGCCACCTGCTCCAGGCGAGTGCCGCACTCTCCAGAGCCGTGTAGGCAAAGCAAAAGCGGCAGTTTATGGTGCACGCCTGCATGTACCGGTCTCCGACACAGATGCGGGTAGGGTTCCGGTTTCATCGTAGTCCCTTCAGGGCTTTGCCAAGCTGAGTCAGCAACGCCGGATTGTCCGCGCGAACCACCGCAGCGGCAGCACGAGGCAGCGCGGCACTCCCTGTATAGACTAAATAACGTGGCTCCCAGCGGGGATGGAACTTCATCTTATAGGTACGCAACCCCTCAAAACTATAGAAACGTCCACCACGGCGGTACACCAGGTTCAGCGCCCGTTCCCTAGGCGGATCACCCCGCTCCTCTCCTACGCCCGCTAGCGGAGCCAGCCCCAGATTGAAGCTGTCGTACCCCTTTTCTTTTCCCCAGAACATCAGCTCTATGAGCAAAAAGTCCATTACGCCGGGGTCGGCATTCTGATGTTGACGCATCAGATCGATAGTCAGCTCATTCAGGGCATACTCAGGCACCAGGTTCGCAAACGCACCGATCTCACCATCAGGCCCACGTGCGATAATAATGGGCGCATCCTGTAAATACTCTTCATCAAACCACCCCAGAGAGAAGCGCTTCTCGCCGCCATGCTGGCGTTTCAGCCAGTCATCGCTGATAGCACGTAACTGATTTAGCAACTCAGGCGTATGGGGTGCCTCTACAACCTCCGTGGTCCAGCCATCGCGGCGGATACGGTTGATCTTGTTGCGCATTCCCTTCCCGGCTTTACCATCCAGGGTAAAGTCGGTGAGATCGATGATGGCCTCGCTGCCGATACAGATGACCTCCAGCCTAAGATCTTTAAACGTCTCCAGGTGGTCCGGCAGGGTCTGGTAGAGCGCCATATCCCAATCGTTCTCCCGGCAGAATTCCAGAAAACCTGCCAGAGCCGCAGGAATATCGCTCTCTGGTCCCATCGCATCTCCTAGCGCTACAGCGGTTCTCCCTGCCAGAGCATAGGCCACCACCGAGCCACCGGGGCTGAACCAGTAAAGTTTGTCCGTAAGCAACGCGAAGCGAGCCAGCGAGGAGCAACCGTAGCGTTCTATTATCGCCCGAGCGCGCGCCCGCTCTGCCGGGCTAGCGTTCCGGCGAAGTAGCACGGGGCGCAGGAAGCTGAGCAAGGCAAAAGACAGAGAGCCTGCCGCCACAAAATAAATAGAATCCGCGAACCAGGCGCCGAACCGGGTGCGTGGCACCAGCCCATGATCCTGAAAGGAGAAGAACATGGCCAGTGTCTGCTCAACCGCTCCCCGGAATCCGAAGTCTTCGGAGAAATGGCGATCCAGTAGCCAGAGCCCTATTACACCATAGGTCAGAGTAAAGAGCAGTGCTCCCAGCAGCACGAAGGCTCCTTGCTGCATCGTAGGACCATCAGACTGAGCCACGAAACGCTGCCGCGAGCGATAGAGAGCCACAAATAACACAAGTGCCAGAGTAGCCTCTTCCCAATCCAGGCCTTTTGTCAGGTGCGTGACGACGGAGAGGAATAAAGCGGCCAGTGTGAGGGTATGCGCCAGCTTCTTACGGCGCAGCAATCCCTGCGCCAGCAGCAGCAGCGCAAAACCTGCCAGTGCGGAAGCCAGCCGTGAGCCATGACGCACTTCCAGGGGTAGCTGATGCCAGAGAATCACGCGCCGAAGCACCAGTGCGGGCAATGTAGCACTGACCAGGTTAATCAATCCCATGGCAGCGGTAGCCGCTGCCAGCAGCTTCTGTGTCAGCCGCTCGGGGAATTGCACTCGTGCCAGAGTCTGTATCAGTCCGCAGGCCACAGGCAGCCAGAGGGAGAACCCACGGAACGCCAGCACGACGGCTACCGCCTGCGGTGCAGGCACGCCGAGCGAGATAAACACCACACTCATCATGCCCTCTACTGCCCCGATGCCGTCCGGAGTTAGAGACACACACCAGAACAGCAACCCGATAGAAAACGCTGCCAGCACTGTGCCGGAAGACACGCTCAAGTCGAATGCACGAGTCAAGAAGTACAGGCAGGTAAGGTCGGAGAGATGCGCTCCCAGCGCCAGTGCCAGCGGTAGCAGTAAGCGAGCCGGACTGGTAAACAGCGGCGCCACGCTTTCCTGTGCATGCCCCGCTTGCTCTTTCCCCCACCCTTCGGGCAGACGCCCTTTGGCCAATTTCTCAACAAAGGTAAGCAGCCGTGCCAGTCGCTCTGGGGCAAAGCGGGCAAGAAATAGCCCACTGCCCCAGACACCGAGAAGCAACACCAGGCCACCTGCCGCAAGCCATTCTACTGGTCTCAGCAGGCCGCGCACCCCGAGAATTCCCAGCCCCGCCAGCACTGAGAGCCCCAGCATGGCGAGATCTGCCACGCGCACCAGTAAAAGCGCCGCGCTGGCTCGCCCCGGTGCGATACCGCTCCGTATTGATTCCGCCAGAAGCATACTGGTGCCCGTGCCTGGCACGCTCAGGTTTACCACAAGTGAGCGCAGCCAGGCCGAGCCGATACTCTGTGTGCTCCAGCTTGCCCCCACGGTGCGAAACGATGCCCGGTGTAGTGCGATCATGCAGCCCATGTAGGCCAGGCTGGCCCCCAGCGCCGCCAGTGCCCAGCCGGGCTGGGCATGTGCGAGTGCTCCGGCGATTCGCCCTAGCTCGGCACGCTGGCTGTAGAGCGCAACCAGCAGAGCCAGTACTAATAGCGCCAGCCCAACCTTCCGAATCATGCGCCTGCCTGTTTCCACCACTGTGCCAACGGAGTCAATGCCGCACGCAGATGCTGTGTCCAGAATGGCCACTTATGCCCGCCCGGATCTTTCGCTATAACCGTGGTAGCGCCTTCCGCCCGAGCAATGTTGCCGAACCCCACCGAGTCGCTGACCCGGTCTCCGCCCTCATCTTCACCCACAGCTACATAGAAGTGCAGTTTGCTACGCTCCCCTGCCGCCACCTTGCGAATTTGCTCTATCGGCGAGTAGTAGCTGCGGTTCTTGGGGTCCGTGCCAAATACATCGTTGGTATCATTCCAGCCCGGATTCACGCGTAGCTCTGTGGAGATAACCAGAGCGCTCTGGAATCGCTCCGGGTGGTGAATCACCATGTTTGCGGCCCCAAAGCCACCCTCGGAGAGCCCGCCTACCGCCCACAGCGCGGGGTTCGGGCTGGCATGATAGCCATTCAATAAGAATTGAGAGAGATCGTGCACCACGGCGCTCTCCATCTTGCTGTTACCGCTTACGGAGTCTGCCCACTCTCCACCACCATCGGGGATGGCAACCAGGCAGGGGGGCAGCGTTCCGGCACTTATCGCCTTCTCCACCGAGGTCAGCGCCTCGCCCTTATAGATCCAGTCCACCGGCTGCCCCGGTTCGCCGTGCAGAAGCACCAGCACTGGGTAGTGTTTTGCCGCACTTTGCGAATATCCCTGAGGTGTATAGAGGTAGACTGTCCGTGAGCCGCCTGTAGATGGGCAGGGAAATTTTGTCTTGCTTAAATGCCCCGCCATCTTTCGGTGCATCACCTGGCTATCGTAAAATCCGGTAAAAAGGTCCGCATGAGCAATGGGCGCTACCAGCGCCAATAATCCTACTGTTAAAGGAAGCACAGTTCGTTTCATGCAGCCATTGCGTTCGCACAAAGCAGAAGAGTTCCTGAAAATAGAATTAGGGGAACGTTTGCAACTATCTTCGCGCCTAGCTTTCTGAGTTAAAGAGCCTGCTTATGAAGAGACTTCCCTTATCGGACCAGGAACCACGCTGGCCCGCAATTATTGCCGTGTTGGGCGTGGGCGGACTATATGCCGCTATTCCCAAATCGCTTGCCGCAGGCCCTCCCTGGCTCCTACCTGCTATCGTGCTGGTCTTGCTGACATTGGCTATAGTGACCCACCGCACCGGGCATGAAAATGCCAACCGCGTGACCGGTGTTTTGCTGGCCTCGGTCATGACTGTGTTTCTGGTATGGTCGCTGGCAATTCTGGTCCTGGCGCTACCAAAGCACACGGAATCGCCGGGTACACTGCTACGCTCAGCGCTGGCGCTCTGGATAACCAACGTGCTGGTCTTTGCGCTCTGGTACTGGCGCTTAGATGCGGGCGGGCCGCATATCCGCGATATCCGTCGCGCCAATAACAGCCTGCACCGCGAGGGTGCTTTTCTGTTTCCGCAGATGACCATGGACCCTCATCTCTTGAAAGAATGTGGACAGCGCCACTGGAGCCCGCAGTTCGTGGATTATTTGTTTTTGGCCTTCAATACCAGCACGGCGCTCTCTCCGGCGGATACGGCCACGCTCTCCCGCTGGGCAAAGCTGCTGCAGATGTTGCAGTCCGGGCTTTCGCTGACCATTATTGCCCTACTGGCCGCCCGTGCCGTGAATATTCTGTAGGCGCGGAACCGTAGCGCCCTCTTTCCACGCAGAGATATGCAGTTCTGCAGTGAAAGAGAGAATGGTATTGAACACAAAGACACTCATGCTCCTGGGAGCCCTGACATGCGTTTTAGCGGGATGCGGCAGCGGCGGCTCCCCCACAACCACAACGCCCCCTCCGGTGGGCATTCACATCTATGTTGCAAACTTCGGCACCAACGCCGTGCTTACGGAGTCTCTGCCGGGGTCACAGGATGGCGCTATTACCGGGCTGAACGGCCCTATCGCGCTGGCCTTCGATAGTGCAGGAACGCTTTATGTAGGCAGCAAGACCGATAACAATGTGGTGAAAGTGACCTCTGCAGGGGCGATAAGTACGTTTGTGTCGAAGGTAAACGGCCCCTACGGCGAAGCCGTAGATGCATCGGGGAATCTCTACGTGACCAGCCGTACCGATGGTACGATTCTCAAAGTAGCCCCAGATGGCACCTCGACTACCTTTGCCACTGGTCTTGCCGCACCGACCGTGCTCGCCTTCGATCACAATGGCTTTCTCTACGCGGCCAATACCGGCACCAGCCAGATTCTGAAGTTCGCGCCAGATGGCACGTCTACCCCGTTTGTGAACGGAGTCACCGGAGTTACCGGGATAGCCTTCGATAGTGCCAATGTGCTCTATGTAGTGAGCAGCTCGGGCAATGCGGTTTACAAAGTCTCCACAAGTGGCGCGCTTTCGTTCTTCGCCAATGGTGTGGTTGCCCCCAGTGGCGCAGTCTTCGATGCCGATGGAAACCTCTACGTGGGCGATATCGGGAGCAACGCGATCTCGAAGATAACCCCTGCAGGCACAGTCACCAGCTTCGCGACTGGGTTTTCCAGCCCAGTAGCCCTGGCGCTTCACTAGGGTATCTATGGCGCGGGAACTTTCGGGAGAACTGAGGCGCAAAACAGCCGTGTCATCTACTGGTCCAATTTTCTACGACCCCACCCAGCGGCGTGCTACCGCTGTGCGTGCGCTGGGCCTGCTGTCTGCGGTTATCGCCGCTGCCGTTCTGGTAGTGTTCTGGGCCAGTATCATGGCGGTGCCAATCGCACATCGGCTCCGGCTTCCACTCCCGAAGTTCCTGCCGGATAACCCACGCCGTGCCGGTGAAAGCCAGCATCTACCTCTGCAGCCAGAGCGTCCCAGGGCCTCTGCTCGGCGTATGGCTCCAGGCGCGGCGGTGCCGGGACGCGCGCAGGGTATCGTCGGTGGGTTCTACGTGGACTGGGATGAAGTCTCGCTGGCATCGCTGAAGCAGCATGCCAGCGAGCTGACCCACATATTCCCCGGCTGGCTCCACCTGAATGACAAGGGCGACGGTCTGATTATCACCGATCACGACCCCTCAGACGATGCGGCGCGCGCTATCGCGCAAAAGAAGCATCTTACTGTCTTCCCTCTGGTCAATAACTTCTCAGCAAACAAGAACGACTTTGATGAGACTCGCCTGCACCTTCTGGTCAGCGATCCAGAAAAGCGCGCTAGATTCGCGGATTCTCTGCTGAGCTATGTTCAGGTGCATCACTATGGCGGGGTCAATATCGACCTGGAGACTGAGCAGGAAGAAGATCGAATTGGCCTGGGTCAGTTGGTTACTGAGGTCGCGGAACGGTTCCACGCCAAGGGCTTAGAAGTCTCGGCGTGTACTCAGGTAGGCGATACGGCGCAGGCAGCAGCCATTGCCCGCCCCTGTGACTTTGTCATCCCTATGATCTACGATCAGCACTACGCCAGCGGTACGGCAGGGCCGATTGCGCCGCAGCACTGGGCGGAGCAGGAACTGACTAACTTTCTGAAAGTCGTTCCTGCTAATAAGACCGTGCTGGCTATCGGCAACTACGCCTATGACTGGGAAGGGAACAAGCCGGGCGCCAAGACCCTGACCTTTGGCGAGGCCATGGTAACCGCCGAGGAGTCTCACGATGGCGAAGATGGTGTGGTGCGCTGGGACCATGAGAGCGGCAATCCTACCTTTACTTACGAGGAAGCAGGCGAGCGCCACCGGGTATGGCTCTTAGATGCTCCCACCGCCTACAACTTCATGAAGTTTGCCCAGAAGCTGGGCGTGAACGGACGTGCCCTCTGGTACGTGGGCTCCGAAGACCCGACCCTGTGGAGCTGCTTCGGCAAGGGGCGTACCCCAACCGATTCCCAGGAGCTTCAGACCGTGAAGTACGGCTTCGAGCTGGACTTCGAGGGAGATGGTGAGGTACTGGATGTGGCCACCCTACCTCAGACCGGCGCTCGTGTTGTAACGACCAATTCCCAAGGAGCTATTACCGACGAGAAGTTCACGCACTACCCGACCTCGTGTGTGCTACGGCGCTCCGGTAAAGCCGACAAGGCTATCGCGCTGACCTTCGACGATGGCCCGGACCCGCGCTGGACCCCGGAAGTGCTGGATGCCCTGAAAGCTGAGAATGTCCCGGCCACGTTCTTTGTGACCGGTGTGAACGCGCAGGAATGGCCCGACCTAGTGCGCCGCGCTTTCAACGAAGGTAACGATATCGGTAACCACAGTTTCTACCATCCGAATCTGGCTCAGGTCGGCGAGGCCCGTACTCAGCTAGAACTGGATGGCACCCAGCGCGCTATTCAAGCCGCCATCGGGCGTTCCACTACCTTCTTCCGCCCGCCCTATGGCGTGGACTCCCAACCCTCTACCGCTACCGAGGTAGAGCCGATTATGCAGGCGCAGAAGCTGGGCTATGTGACCGTGGCCGAGGGAATCGATCCCAGAGACTGGGAGAGCGGCGCAAGAAAACACACGGCGGAAGAAATCGCCGCCAGTATCGTTCATGATGCCGAAGCGGATATGGGCAATGTGGTGCTTCTTCATGACAGCGGCGGCGACCGCTCAGAAACGGTGAAGGCGCTCCCTATAGCAATCTCCACCCTGAAGGCAAAAGGCTACCGCTTCGTCACTGTCTCTGGCCTGCTGCACGAAAGCCGAAACGCTGCATTCCCCCCTGTGGCTGGCAAGCAGAAGTGGCTCTCCGCTATCGACCGGGGCGTTTTCCTCTTCTCCGCGGAGGGTGGCAAACTGCTGGGCGCGCTGTTCCTGTTCTCGCTGATTGCCGGAGCCATTCGCCTGAGCCTGGTAGCCATGCTGGCGGTAAAACAGTCGCTACAAACTTCCCCTATCACTCAACCTGGATTTTCACCACTGGCCTCGGTCATTATCGCCGCCTACAACGAAGAAAAGGTCATAGTCCCGACCATCCGAGCACTACTGGTCAGCACCTACCAGAACCTGGAAGTGATCGTAGTAGATGACGGCAGTAAGGACGATACCTCAGGCATCGTTCGGCGCGAGTTCGCCAGCGAGCCACGTGTGCGACTGATTCAAAAACCCAACGGCGGTAAGGCTAGCGCCTTAAACGAAGGCATTACTCAGGCAAAGGGTGAGGTCCTTATCGGGCTGGATGCCGATACGCTCTTTGCCCCGGAGACTGTGGGGCAGCTTGTGCGCCATTTTGCTGACTCCACAGTTGGCGCAGTGGCAGGCAATATCCAAGTAGGGAATCAGATAAACCGCCTGGCCCGCTGGCAGGCACTGGAGTACACCACCAGCCAGAACTTCGACCGGCGTGCTGCGGCTGTGCTAAATGCTATTTCTGTCGTCCCTGGTTGTGTGGGCGCCTGGCGCGCCGAGGCTGTGCAGAGCGTGGGTGGCTACCAGACCGATACCCTGGCAGAAGATGCCGACCTTACCTGGCGCATGCGCCGAGCAGGCTGGCGGATTCTTACCGATAACGAGGCCAGAGCCTACACCGAGGCGCCGGAGAAATTGAGCGACTTGCTCAAACAGCGCTTCCGCTGGACCTTCGGCACACTGCAAGTACTTGTGAAGCACCGTCGAGCATGTTTCGACCCGAAACTGGGCGCCTTCGGCCTCATCTTCGTACCGCTCCTGTGGGTCTTCCAGTTCCTGCTCCCCGCACTGGCCCCTGCGGCAGACGTCGGCCTGCTCATGGCCGCACTGACCGGGCATCTGGCCGCAGCCTCGCTCTACTTCGTGTTCTTCTTCCTACTGGAGCTAAGCGCAGCATTACTGGCCCTGTACTTAGATGGCACGGACTCCCGCACTACCTGGCGATTGATTCGTGAGCTGCCCATACAGCGCATTGTCTACCGCTACCTGCTCTTTGCCGTTCTGCTTCGCTCTCTACAAGCCGCAACCCTGGGCGTTCGCGCTAACTGGGGGAAGCTGGACCGCAAGGGTACAGCACGTATCAAAGTGATTGGAAGCTAATGCTTCCCAGCACCAGAGACTAGCAAGACGATCAACCCGCCAACAATAAAAAGATTCAACAGGAGCCCGATAGTGCCGCAGCCAATTCCGATACCAGCATGAGCCTTGCCCTTGCTTTCCGGAAACTCGTTGTTGAACTTCACTCCTTGAATGCCAAGTACAAGCGCGGCGATTCCCAGGAATAACCCCAACACAGGGAAGATAGAAAACAAGCCCAGATAGTAGCTAGTAAGCGCCTTCGGGTTCTTATACGGCACAATCGTCGCCATAGGATCAGAAGGTGCATAGTGGGGTGGTTCGTCTGGCGATAGGTCCATTTTATTTCTCCTTTATTGAACGATGATCACACCTGTGCCAGCCGTGGCGCGAATGGAGAACTCGGCTTTGAAGCGAGAATCGCGGGTACTGGTGGCAACAATAGTATAAGTGCCACGAGTGGCCGGAGCGGTGTACACACCGCTGGCTGTGATGCTGCCACCGCCCGCCTCGCGCACGCTCCAGGTAATGCCCTGATCGCTTAAGTTATCGATACGAGCGGTAAAAGTGGCGGTGCGCCCCACTCCCACACTTGCCACTGTCTGAGTGAACACAACAATGGGCGTAGGCACGGTGACCGTGGCGCTGCCTATCCAGCGGGAATCCACGGTGCTGGTAGCCACCACGCTATAAGTACCGGGAGTGGCGGAGGGAGTAAAGAGCCCACCCATGGTGATGGTTCCGCCGCTACCGGGAGCCACGCTCCAGCTCACGCCATTGCCGACTCCCTGGCTTACGTTGGCGGAGAAAGTTTGTGTGCCATCCAGAAAAACCGTGGCGGCTGCTGGAGTCACTGTGACTATAGGAGCCGGATTGATTGTGGCATCTACCTCGCCGAATACACTGGATTCCGGCTCGGTGGCACGAACGCGGGCCACTCCTGCGGTGGTACCAGTCAAAACCCCCGTGACTGCATCTATCTGCGCGAAGTCTGTGCCCGCAGAAAGAGACCAGGTGAATCCGCTCGGCGCGGTTAATACGACCTGCTCGGCGGCATCGTAGGCGGTGGCCGTGAAGGCGCGTGTGGTCTGCGCCAGAACTATGGAGCTGGCAGGAATTACGCCCACACGAGCGATGGTGGATGCCAGAGTGAGTCCAAGATTGGTGTCTGTATTGGCTTGAATGGCCAGCGGAGCGGATGCCTGCGCCTGTGGTACCCCGACAGCTCCTGCCTGGGGAAACGCCCGCGCGCTGGCGGTCAGATTTCCTGTCGGTAGCGGTGAGATCGTGGTGGAGCTGACCGGGCGGTTCAGCACGGCGGTGCCGACTACGAGTCCTTGTTCATCACGGACGATCACTTCCAGGCTCTGCGACGCTCTGGGAATCAGGCGAGATTCCTCAGGCCAGGTCACTCGCACTGTCGCTCGGCCTGTTGCGGAACCCACTCCCCCACCGCCACAGCCCATTACAAGTACCGGCAGAGCGAGCGCCAGAAATAATCGTCGTGAGTACATAGAGACAAGCTTTCCTTATTGAATATGGATATTTCCGTTGCCGGACTGCACGGTCACTGTGACCATCGCTTTCTGCCGGGAGTCCGCCTGGCTCTCCGCCACCACATGGAACACACCGGGAGTCGCCGGAGCAGTATAGATTCCGCTCGCATTAACCGAGCCGCCGCCCGCTTCCGTCACAGACCAGCGGACCCCGGTATTCGCGGGGCCGAGCACACTCGCACCCAGTGATACAGTTTTTCGCAGCGTGGTAGTAGCGCTTGCAGGTGAGACAGTGACACTCGGCACCACGACTGCCGTGGCCTGCGCCTTTTTGGCGGGGTCCCACTGGCTGGTCGCGATAACCGGGTACTCTCCCACTGTACTCGGCGCGGTAAAGGTGCCATCTGCGGTCACCGCACCACCACCCGGCGCACTCCAGTCCAGCCCCAGTTCCTCGGCGCCGACCACGCCCCCTGTGAACTTTATGGCCTTGCCTGCGCCGACCTCTACCCGATCTGGTGAGACAGAGACCTGCGCGCTGCTGAACACAGTCACTGCCGTGACAGGGCTGGTAATGCCGTCTATGGTCACGTTTACCTGGGCGGTGCCAGGACGTAATCCTTCTATCTCGATGCCGCGCGCCAGGCGCAGCCGCTCGGAGCCTGCCGTCACGGTGGCGAACGCTGAGCCGGGTGAGACAGCCAGCAGCTCTCCAGCAGCGTTTCGCGCGCCGAAGCCGAGGTCTTTGCGCTGCCCATAGCCTACACTCTGCCCGCCCGCCACTTCGGTAGAGCGAATCGTACCGGTGAGCGTGATGGTGCCGATACCGCTGCCATCAGCGGTGATAGTGACATCGGCAGCGCCCGTGGCTACCAGCGCTCCGACGCCATTCGGATCGGCGAAGAACTCGATACTGACGATATGCCTTCCCACACCGACTTTCCCTGCTGATGCATAGGTTTCCGTGTAGCCATCAGGCTCCGAGCGCCGATTACCGGTTACCACTACACTGCCCGTACCCTCCGTCACAGAGAGGCGGAACGAGCGGGCACTCGCTGGCGGGATCAATGCCCTGGAGCGCGCGGGCCAGTCCACACCGAAAGACACCGAGACCTTCGGCACCGGAGTAGGAGTAGGAGTTGGTGTGGGAACAGGAGTGGGCGTTGGGGTAGGCTCTGGTGTTGGAGTGGGCGTTCCCCCCGGATTCGGGGTTGGAGTTGGTGTTGTAAAGGGAGTTGGCGTGGCTCCACCGCCACCCCCGCCTCCACCACATCCTACAGAAACAGCAATACCGGCAATACTACCAAGCATAAGCACCATAGACCATCGTGCGAACATACGGGAGCCATTCTAACACACCTTTTTTAATCAGTTAATTAAATTTTCATCTATACAATTCAGGCCACCGGATGTACACTACGCTTCATGCTGGCACGTAAATTTGTGGAAAAAGGCACTGTTCATCTGAATTCCGTAGACCCCTCCGATGATGGAGGGCTTAACCGAGCAGAAGCTGAGGAGCGCCTGAACGGTCTCCTTGCTCGCCTGGCCTCGCTTCAAGAATTGCTCTATGCCGCCGGGACGAATTCCTTATTGGTGATTCTCCAGGGCCGTGATACCGCCGGTAAAGATGGCACCCTGAAAGCCATCGCCGGTGCAATGAACCCGGTGGGCACCCGCGTGGCTTCGTTCAAAGTCCCCACGGCTACCGAGCTGTCTCACGACTTCCTCTGGCGCATCCATGCCCAGGTCCCTGGCAAGGGAGAGGCTGTTTTCTTCAACCGCAGCCACTACGAAGATGTGCTAGTAGTGCGGGTACATAACCTGGTTCCAGAACATGTGTGGAAACAGCGCTATGGGCATATCAACGACTTCGAAGAGTTGCTGGCAGAGAGCGGCACTATTGTCGCAAAGTTCTGCCTGCATATCTCTAAGGACGAACAGAAGCAGCGCCTCTTAGAGCGTGAGCAAGACGCGGAAAAAGCCTGGAAGCTGAACCCCGGTGACTGGGAGGAGCGCACGCACTGGGATGCGTATACGGAAGCCTACAACGATGCCATTGGCAAGTGTGCCAGCAAGCACGCTCCCTGGTTCGTGATTCCCGCGAATAAGAAATGGTTCCGCAACGTGGCCGTGGCAGAAGCCCTTATCTCTCTCCTGGAGCCCTATGAGAAAGGCTGGATGGAGAAGCTAAAAACGGTAGGCAAGGAACAAAAAGCGGCGCTTGCCCAGTTGGGCGAGCGCCGCTAAACATCGATTTCGCGGAAACTAGTTCCCGTTTCCGAAGGCGCCGCCACCAGTTGCAGGCGGGGTGGCGCCACCGTTCTTACGGGCTCGCCCCTGACCGGCGCCGCGAGCGGGGGGCTGGTAGGCATCCAGCTTGGTCTGCTGCTCCGGAGTCAGGAGCGGGCAAATCTGGCCCTTTGTATCGTTTACGATATTTTGCATGGCCTGGCGAGCATCCTGAGCGCTCCCCTTACCGCCCTGTCGGGCATCGCGCATGGTGTCGGCCAGCTTCTTGGTAGCCTCGGTCACGATAGGATCGATCTTGGTCTTCTGCTCCGCAGTCAGGTTTAGATCGGCCAGCATACCGACAAACGGGCTGCGGCCCTGGCGCGCTCCAGCTCCTGCACGGCCAGCGCCGGGTCCGGCCACCATAGCAGCCTTGACCTTCTCCTGCTGTTCCGGGGTCAGCTTGGCGAAAACATCATCGCGGAATTTCTGCGCCAGCGTCTTAATCGCGGCGAGCTGCTCCGGGGTCAGGTTCGCGGCGCGCAGCCCGGCATCTAGCTGAGTGAGGCCGGAGCCACCCTGGCGTCCCGCTCCCTGCGCACGACCAGCACGCTTGGCGGGCGCCGGAGCGGCAGGATCCTGTGCGAAAGCGGCACTGGTAAGGCTAAGCAGACTAACGCCCGCCAGAGTACCCAGAAATAGCGTCTTAGTGGTCATCGTTGTTCTCCAAAAGAGGTAATGAGGTATGTCTGGCCTCTCAGACGCAGTGTTCTAGCAAATGTTCAGATACAATTTCAGGCGTGCCTGACTTTGTCTATGTCGCCCTGTGTCTGCTAATTCCGCCGCTCTGGGGAGTGATTGCGGCACGGCTCTTCGATACCCTGGCACAGCGCCGCAAAAAGCCGACTACTCCCCCCACCGACGATGAGTGGATGTACCATATCTAATGGGCCCGCTCTGGTGGGTTGGCATTGCCTTGTTGGGAGTTCTGGTAGGTTTTGTAGCCGGGTTATTCGGAGTCGGCGGTGGCTTCTTGCTCAATCCGCTACTGGCGCTTCTTTTCGGAGTGCGTATGGAGATTGCCGTGGGCACGGGGCTCTGCCAGATGCTTGGCACGGCCACAGCTGCAGGCATTCGCTACCGCAAACTGGGAGTGGGTGAGCCCAGAATCGCACTAATTCTGGCGCTGCCAGCGGCTCTGGGCACACTGGCGGGTAAGCGTGTAGTAGACATTCTAAGCGCCGCCAACCGGGCGGAAACCGGCCTGCGTGTCGCGTTTCTAGGCCTGCTATTTTTCGTGATTTTCCAGATGGCCCGCACAAAGCGAAGCACAGATGTGGCTGGTTGGCTCACCCGTTTACCGATTCCCCTGGAGATAGCCCTGGCCTATGGTGGGCTACTGGTCGGGTTTCTTTCCGGGCTGCTAGGAATTGGAGGCGGGATACTCCTTACCCCTATGCTGGTGAGTGGCCTGGGTATGACACTGGCTCAGGCAGCTGGCACCAGCGTGTTGCTCTTACTTAGCTCAGCACTCACGGGTACCTGGGCACAGGCCACGGCAGGGCGGGTGAACTTGCCAATGGCGTTGGTATTGCTCATTGGCTCTTCTATCTCGGCGCAGTTCGGCGCACAGCTTGCCGTGAGGCTGGCTCCGGAAAAGCTTCGCCGGGCTTTTTTGATACTGCTAATAACAGTAGGAGCCGCCGTGGTCTATGACCTCTGGCGGCTCCATCTAGCTTCTTCTCGCTGAACTTAGATTAATCTAAGTAGAAGAATTCGTTCAGGTTCAGCGCCAGCAGGCAGAACCGCTCCAGCGCCTTCTCTTCGGACTCTCCATCCGCCTTCAGGAGGCTGATGAGCTTCACACCACGAGCGATTTCTGCTTCGGTCGCTGGTCGCTGGGTTACCAGGCTCAGTGCACGCTTGACTCGCCCGGCAGTATCCGGCGATTCCTTCTTCAGGCGGGTGGCCAGTACTACAGACTGATGCTGCATCCAGTCGGAGTTCAGCATACCGAGCGCTTGGGTCGGAACGGTGGACGCAAACCGGACAGCGGTTGTGCGGTCGCTCTCGGCCAGATCGAAAGCATCCAGCATCGGGAAGCGCAAGGAGCGCTTCTGGAAGATGTAGATGGAGCGGCGGCACTTGTCGGCCTCAGTCATGCGGTCCGGGTACCAGTCCTTGCCTGGTACCGACTGTCCCTGCTGTACGGCAGCGGGTACATCCGGGTAGACACTGGGACCGAACAGCGTGGGTGTGAGGTTGCCGGAGGCTGCCAGAATAGAGTCTCGAATCTCTTCCCCGGTCAGCCGGCGCATATCGAAGCGCCAGAACAGATCGTTTTGTGGGTCCGCAGCCAGCGCCTTCGAGTCAGCCAGGCTGCTCATACGGTAGGCCGCGCTGGTCACCATCAGGCGGTGCATGGCTTTCATGCTCCAGCCCTGCTTTACAAACTCGGTAGCCAGCCAGTCTAAAAGTTCGGGGTGCGTGGGTGCGCTGCCCTGAAGCCCATAGTCAGAGGGCGTGCGCACCAGCCCCCGCCCGAAGTGCCCCTGCCAGATGCGGTTCACCATGACCCGCGCGGTCATGCGGTTCTGCGGGCTGGCAATCCACTCCGCCAACGCCAGTCGGCGCCCCGAGGACTGCTCGCTGTTTACGGCCTGCGGCACCGAGGAGCGCTGCTGCGCCACTCGTCCGGGAGCCGCTCCTACTGTCACCGGGGTAATCTGCTTTGGCTCTCCACCGCCGATACACTCCAGGAAGCCCGGCTCTACCTTATCGCCCGGTGCGGCAGCACTTCCGCGGGCCAGCACAAAGGTATCCGCTACTTTAGGTCCACCTTCGGTAACCACCAGCGCCTCGGGCACGGGCACTTCCTCACGAGCCAGGGTCTCCCGCTGCTTTATCAGCGCGCGGCGCTCTGCCATGACTTCGGGGCCAAGAATCTCTGCGCCCTTTTGCTCTATCAGCTTGGGCAGGTCCATGCCGCCTTCGGCACCATTGCTATCGATAGTCGATAGCGGGCGGCGCAGGAAGCCGGGGCCTTCCCAGCCCAGAGAGAGTCCCAGGCCAAAGGCATTCTGGAAGTAATCTAAGCGAATGGCGTGTCGCCCGGCGGTCAGGGTCTTCTTCGCGGACTGCTCTTTACCCTGGCCATGGATACCGTCGTACTCCATTACCTTCATGCCGTCGATAGTCAGGCGAGAGCCATCGTCGGAGTCCAGATAAAACGTATACTCGCCATCCTTGGGCGCGATCAGGGTGCCGGTGAACACGAAGCCGAACGCCTGGTTCCGATCCCGCACCGTGATATCGATAAAGTTCTTATCCAGAGTCCCTTCGTTCTCGAACTTCAGCGCATCGAAGTCTGGGAGCTTCAGGAACGTATCGCGGTAGTACTTATACTTCAGGTCGGTGAGATCGCCCCCCGCGCCAGAACCGCTCAAGAACTTGCTGCGGAACTGGTTATCAATGGCGGAGATCTTTTTCTGCACCTCATCGCGGCGCTTATCCAGATCGGCTACACGGCCCAGATACGCCTCACGCTCGGTGTTGTTCGCGAAGATGGGTTTCTCGTCGGTTGGGCCACCATTGCGGAAGTGGTTGATTCCCTGGAAGAAGGACACCATCTTGTAGTAGTCCTTCTGAGGAATGGGGTCTATCTTGTGGTCGTGGCACCGCGCACAGTCCACCGTCAGCCCTAAAAACGTCTGCGAGACTGTAGTGACAATGTCATCCAGACTGTCATACCGCGCCTGATCTCTATCCGTCGGCTCATCATCCCAGATGCCTAGTCTGTAGAATCCCGTGGCGATGAGACCGTCGTTTCCACCATCGGGTAGCTCATCTCCAGCTAATTGCTCCTTGATGAACCTATCGTAGGGCTTGTCCTGGTTGAAGGCTTTGATGACATAGTCCCGGAACCGGAAAGCGTTTGGCTTGGGGTTGTCTCTCTCGTAGGAATTAGTTTCGGCATAACGAACCAAATCCAGCCAACTTCTGCCCCATTTCTCTCCGTAGTGCGGTGAGGCAAGCAGCTTGTCTACCAGCTTCTCGTAGGCCTTGGGGTCAGGATCATTAACGAAGGCTTCTACTTCCTCCGGCGTTGGGGGAAGACCAGTGAGGTCATAGGTAAGCCTGCGAATCTGAGCACGCTTGCCAGTCGGTGCAGCGGGATAGAGATTCTTGGCTTCCAGCTTGTTCAAGATAAAGCTGTCGATAGGGTTCTTCACCCACTCATCCCGAAGCACAGGGTTCTTAACGGGTGGCGTGGCGTATCGCTTCACAGGCTCGAAAGCCCAGTGTTTCACTGGCGTTTTCGGGGCTTCTGCGCCGTGACCTGCGTTGGAGAGCGGCTTATCCGGGTACTTGGCACCTTGCTTCACCCAGTCTTCCATAGAAGCGAGCTGTTCTTTGTTCAGCGGAGTGCCACCGAGCGGCATACGATCTTTACCGCCCTCACCGCGCACGCGGCGCAGGACTTCCTGTGCCTGCTCGGCGGTAATACCTTTGTCTAATCGCAGCCCACCCGAGGCGCTCTTGGCACCATGGCAGTCGATACAGGCAAGCAGCGTAGGACGAATCTTGCTCTCGAAAAACGGATCCGGCGGGGCTGCCAGTACGCTCTGAGCAGTGAGCAAGAGCATGCCGAGGGAGAGGATCGCCTTTGTCATATGATAAATTCTACAAGAGATAGCACACGTTTTCCATGTCGAATCTGCCGCCAGACCTTTGCGAAACGTTCATTCTAGGGGAACGAACCTGGGAGCTTTATGTGAGCCCGGATGCACGCCCGTCCCTGGATGCGCGGCGTATCGCGGGTCTTGGTTGCTCCTGGGTCTATCCGCCTTACAACATTGTTCGGCGACGCTTTCAGCTAGGCCAGATTATCGTCACTCGGCGTGGGTGCGGTAAGTTCTGGTCCAATGGCGTCTGGCTCGAAGGCGGACCGGGTACCGCCTACCTGGCTGCTCCAGATAGCCCGCAGGCGTACTACGCCACGGACCAGGATGTGGCGTGGGAGTTTGCCTGGGTCATGTTCACACCAGATGCCGACCTCTCCTGGCCCGCTGCCCCCACTCTCATAGAAGTAGACCCGGAGCCGCTATGGAATACAGTCTATGGACTGCAGCGCGAATCATCATTGGGGCGTGAAGCGGCTCATATGACAGCCTGGTCGGAGCTTATTGCGCTGAATGCCCGGCGTATTCTGCGTGGGCAAGGCGCACCAGACCGACTCCGGGATGTCTGGGAGAAGGTAGAGCGAGATTTAGCGCGCTCCTGGACCCTGGCGGATTTAGCCGATTTGGCGTGTCTTTCCACGGGCCAGCTCCGAGTCGTCTGCCACCAGAGCACGGGGCGCTCACCTATGGAACAAGTGACCTATTTACGCATGCGGCATGCGGGTGCACTCTTTATGGCAAGCGATCTATCGGTCGAACAGGCTGCACGTGCCGTGGGTTATGCCAACGCCTTTGCGTTTTCTACCGCATTTAAGCGTGTTATGGGCGTTCCACCCTCGCGATATCGGCGCTGAGTGGTATAATGTGAAGTGTTTGTGCGGCGCGGGATCGGCCCTCCTTCCCGACGCAGGGTTTTTCAGACGGTGGACGGTTTGGCTCTTCCGGTTTGCAAGATTCGGCACGACAGACTCGTCGGGGGGGCGTATTTTAATCGGAGAGCATATTATGATGCGAATCTACGTGGGGGGCTTGCCGTTCTCCACCTCATCGGAGCAGTTGGAAGATATCTTTGCTGAGTTCGGTACGGTTACCAGCGCCCAGGTAATTGAAGACAAATTCACCCGCCAGTCCCGTGGCTTCGGCTTCGTGGAGATGGAGAATGCCGAAGAAGGCAACGCGGCTATCTCGAAGTTGGACGGCTCCCAGCTCGGCGGTCGCACACTGAAGGTCAACGAAGCTCGTCCCCGTGAAGAAGGCGCTACTTATAGCCGTGGTGGCCGCTTCGGTGGTGATGATCGTGGCGGCGGCGGCGGTGGTTACGGCGGCGGTGGTGGCGGTGGTCGTCGTGATGACTGGGGCGGCGGTGGCGGTGGTGGCGGCTACGGTGGTGGCGGCGGTGGTCGCTCCGGCGGCGGCGGTGGTGGCCGCGGCGGTCGTGGCGGCGGCGGTGGTGGCCGCGGCGGCTGGTAAGCCTCACTCTTTTACAACAAACGAAAGCCTGTACAACAAAGCCAGTTGTACAGGCTTTCGACTTATTTACCTCTGAGAATATCTACTATGATCCTTCCCGTATTCCCTATAGTGTCCGCTTCTTATATTCAGGCGGAGCGAGACCTCCACACTACTACTCTTCTACAAAAAGACAAACGATTACAGGCAGAAGTCCCGGCTCGGGAGCTCAAAAGCGGCAATTTCAAAAACATGGCTACCTGGCTGAAAGATGCCACGGAGCTGACTATCGGAACCACCGAAGTGGAGATGTTCACTACAAAGGACTATTTCGTCTTCGGCAAAGTACGCTCCGGCGAGCTTATGGAGGCTTATAGCACGCTCTATAGACTACGCTGGGTAGCCTACAAATCCGGAAAACCGCACTATGAGCTAACCCTGGCAAAAGACCAGCAAGATAGCATCCACCTTCCTAAAGACGACCTTCACAAGCAACAATCTACAGCCGCATCCTCGCTGATAGGTCTGTTCGATAAACTGAGCGATCAGGATAGAGGTGCCGTGTTATCCGGGACGCCCCTGAAGTACTCCGAGCTTTCCCCAGAGATGCAGCAAGCTTTCAAAAATACGCTGGAAGCCTCTATCGATGTCCTGGTTTCCTCCAGGCAAAACAATAACGTCACTATCCAGAGGCCCGATACCAGCATCCTCTCCGATGCCACCTTCTCCCTCTCTGATAACAGTAAGCCCGGCTCTGATATGCGTACTATGTGGGTTTCTCTGAACATGAAAGGTGCTGGCTTCGGTTTTCGCTGGACCGACTACGATCCCAAGAAAAACCAGCTTACTACGTCACGCCCGAGTTCGTTTACTCAAGAGCCCGAGGCTAATGACAAGTTCTCTAAAAAGCGGATGCTGCAGCAATCGGAAAAGCTCACCACGCTCCTTGTTACCGTTCCCAAAGCCGAACGGACACTGGCTCGGCTATTGAAGTACATCTCTGCCAACTACGGCATCAACTTCATTACGAACGAAGATTCTGCAAAACAAACGCTCGCCTTCGCCTGCGGGGACCTTCCCCTGGCCAGCGTGCTAGACAAAATCAGTCAGCAGTACGGAGAGTGGGAATGGGAAGCCTGCCCCGGTGATTTCATTGTCATGCGCTCCTCAGAAAGCCTCCGGCGGCGTCACCCTGTGCCTGGCAACGATTAGACTCAGTCATGATGTCGGGCATAAAACCCGGCAGACCAGTACACACGCGGCGGGTCCGAATCCGGAAGGTCACGCTGCAGACAATAGCGCGGGACTCTCAAACCACGCAGGGTCTCTTCTGTAAACTCCGACTTCGCGAAATGGCTCACTTCGTCCTCGGTTAATGGCAGCAGAGAGCGGTACTGGGGGTCTTCTCCATTTACCCAATCTATGGTTTCTGTGAACACATAAAGAAACGATTGCCCACATTTATGGCACTGCCGAAGAGCCACTCTACAGTGCGATTCTTCTAGAAAGACACGGTTCTCTTTCAGGCGAACACAAAACTTCCAGGCAGCCTCAGCCGAGTCTGGCCAGCAGTGGCCACACCCATAGTCATCCTTCTTGTGCATGATGCTAACTCCTTTTAGATGTACCAATGCACTCACTGACAATATTCGGCGTATCTCTGACCGTGTAGCAAAGCTGGCACCATCGCTCCTCGCTTTGCAACGTAATTTTATACTACGCAATGTCTCCTGGGCAGGTTCCAAAGGAATCTTCCAGGGGTACACTGCGTCTATGCCCAAGACCATTGCACTGCCGCCCGGTCCTTCCCCATTAGATAATCCCCTAAAAGGCTGGTGCGCTTACTCAGATTCCGGTTTTGTTCATAGCCTGCCCGTTTCTATGGCTTATTTCTACTCGTCGTGGCGGGATTTAGAACCGCAGCCGGGTAAGTACGACTGGGCCAGCTTCGAGAAGAAATGGGACTCGCCGCTGGGTAAGGGCAAGCATGTCATTCTGCGACTCTTTATCGAGTACCCCAATCAGCCTACGGGTCTGCCGCAGTGGGTCATTGACTCCGGCGTGAAACTCACCTCCTATGACACCAAAGAAGTCGGTAAGGGTGCCTGCCCGGATTGGGACGATCCACGGCTGTTAGACCCGCTCCTGCGCTTTATCGCGGCCTATGGTAAGCGCTACAACAACCACCCACGTGTCGCGTTTCTTCAGCTAGGTACTCTCGGTTTCTGGGGAGAGTGGCATACGTGGCCTGTAGAAAAACTCATGGCCTCTCTGGAAACCCAAAAGAAAGTAGTGGCCGCCTACAAAACTGCCTTTCCCGATATTCCGATTCATGCCCGCTACCCACACGATGCCACCAGCGAAACCTGGCTGGGCTATCACGATGACATGCTTCCCGAAGACTCGCTCGGCCCGGACGCGTGGCAATTCCTCCCCTCACTAAAAAAAGCCGGACGTTCTCAGAACTGGAAAACCGCCCCATTTGGCGGGGAGATGGTCCCTGGTCAGGCAAAGAAGTGGCTCGGCGATGGTTGGGATCGTCTGCGCGAATCTGTCGATGCGCTCCACTTCAGCTGGATTGGCCCCTACTGCCCCGCCAACGAAACCAGTCTCACCCCAGAGCAGAAAACCCGCGCCGAAGAGCTAGTGCGCCGCATGGGCTATAGCTTCCGCCTAACCAAACTCGCCTACGACATGGCTCCCCGTGGCGCTCTACAACTACAACTCGACGGTATCAACGAAGGCGTGGCTCCCTTCTATCGCAACTGGCCTGTAGAGCTAGCTGTGTTGGATACAAGTGGGCGTGCTGTCGCTACCACTTGCCCCGCCACCGACCTGCGCCGCTGGCTTCCCGGCCCGTTTTCGGTCAAGGCCCAGCTGACTGGCGCCCCAAAAACAGGAAAAATTGCGATTCGTGTGGTGGATCCGTGGAAAAACGGGGGGAGTCCCCCCTTGCGGTTCGCCAATAAACTCCCTACAGTTTCCGGAGGCTGGACAATACTCGCCAGCCTCTAGGAGGCTTGTATGCACGGCACCTTTGACGCAACTGGAATCCTGCGCCTTCCGGGCGCCTTCTCCCTATCAGATGCCCAGCAAATGCAAACACGTCTCTGGGAGCAACTTAAGGCCAAGTACGGCATCCAGTCAGACGATTCCAACACCTGGACTGTATCCCAGCCCACCGGATTTCAATCCTTGACTCGCTCCAGCGCCTTTGCTGCCTTTGGTTCGCCTGATGTACTGCGTGCCATAGATACCGTGCTGGGTCAAAACTGGCAGCGTCCCGAGCAATGGGGCACTCCGCTGATTACCTTTCCCAGGCCGGAAGACACTGCCTGGAGTCTACCTGGAAGACTCTGGCACCTGGACTTCCCAGCCCGACGCAATGCCGACAACATACTTCCTGGTTTGCGTGCCTTCGCTATCCTCGCTCCGGTTGCTCCCCGCAATGGAGCCACGCTAGTACTGGAAGGCTCTCATAGACTTATCGAACGCCTGGTAGATTCCGGCGAGGCAGGCGAAGGCCACTCCAGCACTATCCGACAGAAGCTAGCCCGCAAACACCCCTGGCTCCGCACGCTCTGGTCCGACAATGATTCCCCAGACCGAATTCCAACCTATATGGACGAGGGAGTTGTAATAGATGGCATCCCACTCAAAGTCGCAGAGCTGACGGGTGAAGCCGGCGAGGCGATCCTGATGCATCCCTGGACCTTTCACACTGCCTCCCCGAACTGCGGCACTACTCCTCGCATGATTCTGAATCAGTCGATTTTTAGTATTTAAGAGCCATCTCCCCTGAGTGCCCACTTCGTGGGCCTCGCCCCTCTTCCCGTTTTCGCTCCTTCGTCGCTGGAAGAGGGGAATTCAGCGCGGGTCACGGATACAAGGGCTTCCCTATGGCAAAGCGCCCCACGGATTCCAGTTACCCGAACGCTCTGCCAAAGTTTGTGGCTCTTTGTTGTAGTTGCGGTGAGTTATCCCTCTTCCCCCCGAAGTATGAGGGGTCTTCTGGGAAGAGGGACGAACGAGCAACGCGAGATTCAAGGGAGATGGCATTTTTCAGCTAACCCAGTCCGAAAATCGCTATAAAACGCCAAAAATTCCGTGGTACACTTTTGCTATTACGAAATAGCAACTGTATCCACCGTCGCAGAGAAGGGACGAAATCTGGAATGAACCATCGGTTTTATGAAGGGCAGGAGCGAGTCGAACCGCTCAAAAATGCCTTCCGCAAGAAGTTTCTTATCGGCACTGTACTGAACTACCCGGCGCTACAGGGTAACGCTCCGCTGGAGCTAGGGATTGCCACCACGCACTTCAATGCGATCACCCCGGAAAACAGCCTGAAGCCGGATTCTGTACAGCCCACCGAGGGGCAGTTCCGATTTACGGATGCGGATCGATTAGTGGATATCGCGCGTAAGTGTGGCGCTACCCCCATTGGTCATACTCTGGTGTGGCACTCCCAGACCCCACGCTGGTTCTTTGAGGGTACAGGCGGCCAGCCAGTCACTCGGGAGCAGGCCCTGGAGCGTATGCAAAAGCATATTGCAGCCGTGGTAGGGCGGTACAGAGGCCGCATAAAACAATGGGATGTGGTGAACGAGGCCATTAACGATGGCCCCGGTGTGCTGCGCCCCAGTCCCTGGCTTCGGGCGATTGGCGACGATTACATCGCAGAGGCGTTCCGAGCAGCCCACAAAGCCGACCCGAAGGCGATACTGACCTACAACGACTACAACATCGAGTTGGGGTACAAGCGCCCCAAGGCAATAGAGCTGTTGAAGAAGCTGCTGGCCCAGAAAGTTCCGGTGCACGCCGTGGGAATTCAGTGTCACTGGCGTATGGATACTCCAGACTTTCGTGAGGTGGAAACAGCGCTTCAAGAGTACTCCTCTCTGGGCCTGAAGATTATGATTACTGAGTTGGACATCGGTGTACTGCCCAGTCGTTATCAGGGAGCCGATATCTCCACCACGGAAACCATGACTCCGGAGCAGCGCTCTGTGATGAAC
Organism: Armatimonas sp.; assembly: GCA_049840835.1. Lineage (GTDB taxonomy): Bacteria > Armatimonadota > Armatimonadia > Armatimonadales > Armatimonadaceae > JANLTX01. Next base: position 24,612 of record JASGJG010000012.1, read on the forward strand.
CCCTATACCCAGGGCCTACCCGATGATGCGGCCCAAAAGCAGGCTGAGCGCTACCGTCAGGCGTTCGAGCTATTCCTGCGCTACCAAAAGTCTATCGGTCGTGTAACTCTGTGGGGTACACAAGATGGGTCGTCGTGGCTTAACAACTTCCCGGTGCGAGGCCGCACTGAGTACGCTCTGCTCTTCGACCGCCAGGGTAAACCTAAGCCAGCCTTCTTCGCCATACAGAAAGCGTCTCGGTAACCTATGAACTCTGCCTTGAGAATTCCCCTCGCATTGGTCGGCCTGACCGCGCTCGCGGGCGTCGTGTCTGGAAGCCTTCGCACGATAGCGCAGGCTCCTGTGTCTGCAACGTTAGACATTGATGTTGCCACGCCCGGTCCGGAGATTCCGCCAGATTTCTATGGCCTCATGACCGAGGAGATCAACCATAGCTATGATGGGGGCCTCTACGCCGAGCTAATTCGCAACCGGAGTTTTCAGGACCCGGCTCCCCGAGGAAGGCAGGCAACGGTTACGCCTTCAGCTATGCCGCCTTACTGGTCGGTGGTCGGGGCGGGAATGGCGAGTGTAGACAGGACCGACCCGGTCAATGCGGCCTTACCGTCGAGCTTGAAGCTGGAGCTTACCGGCGGGCAGGCGGGTATAGCGAACGACGGTTACTGGGGCATACCAATAAAGCCCAAGACGAAGTACACGGCATCGTTCTACGCGAAAGGAAGTGGTACTACTGGTCCGGTTACAGCGGCACTGGTGCTGGATAGCGGCGAGCAGGCGGTAGCTTCAGCAACTACTGGTGCAATCTCGGGAGGCTGGCGCAAGTACACGGTCACGCTCAGGACTAGCGCCACGGCTCCAACTACAGCGAAAGCGCGTTTTGTGCTCTCGGCTAGCGGGACCGGCAGCGTGAACTTTACTCAGGTATCGCTTTTCCCGCCTACCTATAAGAACTCTACCAACGGCCTGCGGCCTGACCTCATGGAGCTTATGGCGGGCCTGAAGCCATCGTTTATTCGGCTGCCAGGAGGTAACTATCTAGAGGGGAGCAACTTTCCTAATCGGTTCGACTGGAAGAAGATGATCGGCCCGGTAGACCAGCGACCCGGTCATATGGGTTGCTGGGGCTATCGCAGCTCGGATGGGTTCGGGATGCCGGAATACCTACGCTGGTGCCAGCAGCTGAACGCGGAGCCCATACTGGCGGTCTTCGCAGGCTACACCCTGAACGGCGACCATGTGAACGCAGGCAGCCCTGAGATGGCGCAGTACACCGAGGAAGCGCTGCAGGAGATCGAGTACGTCACCGGCCCGGCGAGCAGTGAGTGGGGCAAGCGCCGCGCTGCCGATGGCTTCCCGAAACCGTTTAAGCTGCACTATGTGGAGATTGGAAATGAGGACTGGTTCGACCGCTCGGGGAGCTATGATGGGCGTTTCACTCAGATAGCCAAAGCGATTCGAGTGAAGTATCCGAACCTGAAATTGATTGCCACGGCGCCGGTTAAGAGCTTCAAGCCGGATCTCTACGATGACCACTTTTACCGAAGTGCGCGGCAGCTTCGGGTACAGGGCAGACAGTACGACGCCCCGGCGATTCCCTGGGACCAGCAGCGGTTCAACGGCGGGGCCTGGAGCGGGCGCTTGCCGGATGGTGTCAAGACGTTCGTAGGAGAATGGGCGACTCAGGAGGGTAGCCCAACCCCGAACCTGAACGCGGGTCTGGCAGATGCCGCGTTTCTGATGGATCTGGAGCGCAATGCAGATGCAGTTTCTATGGAGTGCTATGCGCCTCTACTGACCAACGTGAACCCCGGCGGCTCGCAGTGGCGCACGAACCTGATTGGCTACAATGCCATGAGCAGCTTCGGGTCCCCCAGCTACTGGGCGCAGGTGATGCTGGGCCAGAACAAGGGAAACCAGGTCCTACCTACAAAGGTGTCTATCGGGGCGCTCCCCGAGGTCGCCTCCCCTATGCCGCACGGTGCGGCGGGCCTGGGGACCTACCACACGAATGTGGAGTACAAGGAATTCTCGGTGACCACGCCAGATGGCAAGGCGCTGCTGAGTGCCGAGCAGAGTCAGGACCCGGCAGGTTGGGGGCAGCCGCGTGGGCGCTGGACACTGAAAGATGGCCTGCTCAGTCCCGCCCTACCCGATGTGGAGTCATGGACGATCAACGGCAACTCTGCCTGGACCGACTACGATATCCGGGTAAAGGCGCGCAAGCTCGGCGGGCGAGAGGGCTTCCTGGTGCTCTGGCACGCACAAAACGCAGACACCTACCACTGGTGGAATATCGGGGGCTGGGGCAACACAATTGCTCGCTGTGAAGTGAACCGCACGGATGGACGCGAACCATATGGCCCGAGCACGCCCTTCGTGGTGGAAACCGACCGCTGGTACGACCTCCGCTTAGAGGTACGTGGCAGCCGGGTGCGAGGCTTCATCGACGACAAATTGATTACTGAGACAACCGAGCCATCCTCGGTATCGCCCCCGTTCTTCTCCGCATCCTCTACCTATGCCCGCGCGGACAAGAGCGTGATTGTGAAAGTGGTCAATATGGGGCCGAGTTCAGTAGAAGCAACGGTAAACCTGCGCGGGATAAGCAAGGTACAGCCAAAAGCTACTGTCACGGTGCTTTCTGGCGAGCCTACTGCCATTAATACGGTAGCGCAGCCGAGGAACATCGCGCCGAAGCAGGAAACCATCACGGTAAACTCGCCGTCGCTACGCCGCACGTTTCCACCGCACTCGCTCACGGTCTTGAGAGTACGGACCAAATAGAGACACATGGCCGCGCATCCTACTATCGCTACTATTGCGGAGCATCTGGGGCTTTCTCGGGCCACAGTGACGCATGTGTTGAATGGAAGCGCTACCCAGCACCGTATTCGCCCAGAAACCCAGAAGCGGGTCTTGGATGCGGCCACGGCTCTGGGTTATCGGGCGAACGCCTCGGCGCGAGCGATTCGGGCAGGGCGATTCGGCAATATTGCCTTGATTCAGTCGCTATGGGGGCAGTACCTCCCCCCGGAGCTGCTGTTCGGTCTGACTAGCACCCTGGCGGATAAAGACCTGCACCTGGTGCTCTCCCAGGTAGACGACCTTGCCCTGGAAGACGAAGAGTTTCTTCCTCACACCCTGCGGAATCTTTCTGTAGATGGGATGCTACTGAACCGGCACCTGGGGTTTTCGCCCGCTTATCTGGAGCACATCCAACGCCTCCGAATCCCTGCTATCTCCCTGAACGTAAAGCAGGACTACGATGCGATTCACCCGGACGATCTGGGTGGAGGCCGTATAGCGACCGAGTTTCTGCTGGAGCTGGGCCATCAGCACATTTTGTATGTAGACACCGAGGAGCCAGCGAACCGGCACTACAGCAAACTAGATCGACGAGCTGGCTATGAAGAGGCGATGCGTGGAGCGGGCCAAGCGCCTCGGATTTATCTCCTTTCCCGCAAGAGTGAGGAACGGATTGCTTCCGCAATGGCGCTACTTCGTGGGGGAAATCGCCCCACTGCCATACTCGCTTATGAAATTGCTGAGGCTATGGCAATTATCCATGCGGCGCACCAGCTTGGTCTGCGAATTCCCTCGGACCTTTCGCTGATTCTCTTTCATAATCGAATTGATGATCGCTATTTTCTGCCCATGCACACTATGAGCAACGCCATGGAGCAGGTGGGGCGCGGCGCGGTACAGCTTTTGCTAGAGAAACTAGAAAACCCACAGGTTTCTCTGCCCACCTGTGCCGTTCCCGCAGTGCTGCTGGACGGAATGACTTGCATGCCTCCTAGTAAGAAAGGCTAATTTTATGAACCGACGCCAGATTTCGACGATGACAATTGACGCTACGCAACCCATCGACAAGGTAAGCCCGCTGCACTACGGGCTCATGACCGAGGAGATCAACTTCAGCTATGATGGCGGACTCTATGCCGAACTGATTCGCAATCGCGCCTTTCTGGACAGCGAGAAAGAAGCCACCCACTGGTCACTCGCACTGGGCGGCGGCGCAATGGCGAAGATGGCCCTGGATGAGAGTAATCCTATCAACGCCGCCCTGCCCCGTTGCTTACGTTTAGAGGTAAGCACGGCCTCGCGAACATCGCCCGCCGGAGTTGCAAACACCGGATACTGGGGCATTCCGGTCACGCCCAATACTCGCTATAAAGCCACGTTTTTTGCCAAGGCGACAGGTGGCATCACTGGCCCACTGTTTCTCCTGCTTCAGAGCGCAGATGGCAAACAGCTCTATGGCCAGGCCTATGTTTCTAAGCTGACAGATACCTGGACTCAGTACACAGTCACTCTCACCACGCGTAAGACTGCCCCCGCCACAACCGATGCACGATTGGTGCTCTCTGTGGAGCAGCCGGGCACACTGTATCTGGGCATGGTCTCGCTGTTCCCACCTACCTGGAAGAACCGACCCAATGGACTGCGCTCGGACCTTATGCAGATGCTGGTGGATATGAAGCCCGCTTTCCTGCGCTTTCCTGGCGGCAATTACTTAGAGGGCAACACCATTGCTGAGCGGTTCGACTGGAAGAAAACCATCGGACCAATCTCCGAGCGCCCCGGCCACCAGGGACCATGGGGCTATCGGTCGACGGATGGTATGGGGCTTATGGAGTTCCTGCTCTGGTGCGAGGATATGGGCGCCGAGCCTCTACTGGGTGTGTATGCGGGCTATTCTCTGCGCGGAGACTATGTCAAACCCGGCACGGACCTAGAGCCGTACGTGCAGGAAGCGTTAGAGGAGATCGAATACGTTATCGGGCCAACTAGCTCCAAGTGGGGCGCACAGCGCGCGAAAGATGGGCACCCGAAGCCATTCCCTCTGCGCTATGTGGAAGTTGGCAACGAGGACTGGTTCGATCGCTCCGGCAGCTATGATGCCCGGTTCGCACAGTTCTACGATGCGATTAAACGCGTTTATCCCCAGCTGAAAGTAATCTCTACTGTGGGCAACGAACAGCCCACCAGTAAACGAGTGAAGAGTCGCCGTCCGGATGCCCTGGATGAGCACTACTACCGCAAGGCGGCGGACTTTATCAAGGACTCCCCCACTCACTTCGAGCGCTACGACCGCAACGGGCCGGAGATCTTTGTGGGCGAGTGGGCCGCACACGAAGAGATAGTGCCATGGTCTCCCCAATCGCGTACTCTACCCCCCACTCCCAGTATGAAGGCAGCACTCGGTGATGCTGCGTTTATGACCGCCATGGAGCGGGCCTCGGATTTGGTGACCATGCAGTGCTATGCGCCGCTTCTGGTGAACGTAAACCCCGGTGGACGACAATGGCGCCCAAACCTGATTGGCTACGATGCCATGCGCTCGTTTGGCTCTCCCAGCTACTATGCGATCCAGATGTTCAGCCGCAACGTGGGCGATGAGATTCTAAAAGTGGAGCTTGCTGGTTCCCCATTGCTTACTTCCGTGACTCGGCAACGCAAGACCAACACTATCTTCCTCAAGCATGTGAACCCGGAAGCGACCCCGCAGACGGTTGCTATCACTCTGCAAGGTGTACGCTCCGTGCGCCCGGAAGCGACGGCGCTAACCCTCTCTGCGGCACCGAACGAGACGAACTCCATAGACAATCCAACAAAAGTCACGCCGATCACCAGCACAGTCAAGCGAGTGCAACCGACGTTCACCTACATCTTCCCCCCGAACTCCATAACTGTGCTGCAAATCGAAACGAAATGAGCTAGATGAGCAATCGCCCCCAGACCTGGACCGCAGACAACGGCAACGGGACTTTTTCGAACCCGCTATTCTATGATGAATTCTCTGACCCGGACCTGATTCGGGTCGGTAGAGACTTCTATCTCACGGGCACCACCATGCATGCCATGCCGGGCCTGCCCGTGCTGCACTCCAGAGACCTGGTGAACTGGCGCTGGCTCTGCTACGCCGCTGACCGCCTAGACTTCGGGCCGCAGTTCCGATTAGAAAACGGCCAGGAGGTCTACGGGCAGGGTATCTGGGCGCCCAGCTTTCGCTACAACCGGGGCACGTTCTACATCTTTACCAACGTTCGTGGACAGCCGATGCAGGTCTACCGAGCGGCTAACCCCGCCGGTCCCTGGAAATGCACCGCCATGAAGCGCGGCTTCCATGACCCCTCGGTACTGTTCGACGATGATGGCAGAATCTACATTGTCTGGGGCAGTGGCGAGGTCCGCGTAGCAGAGCTATCCCCGCAGCTAGACGATATCGTGCCCGGCTCAGAGCGGGTGGTGATTAAACCTGACGCAGGTATGGGTGAGGGCTCCCACTTCTACAAGATCAATGGCCTGTACTACATCACCAGTGCGAAGTATCCGGCCACCATGCCCTGCGCCCGCGCGAACCACCCCTATGGTCCTTACGAAGTTAACCCGGCTATCTCTGGCCATGAAGACTTCGGCGTAGCGAACCTCGCCATGCACCAGGGTGGTATTGTCGATACTCCCACCGGCGAATGGTGGGGCTTCTCTATGATGGACTACAACTCGCTGGGCCGCCTCACTGGTCTCTCTCCTGTAACCTGGAAAGATGGCTGGCCCTACTTCGGCCTGCCCGGCAATCTGGGGCGCACTCCGCGCACCTGGGTCAAACCCAATACCGGCGCTACCAGCCTGCCCACGGCTCCCTACGAACGTAGCGACCATTTCTCGGCAAAGACTCTCAAATCCATCTGGCAGTGGAATCACGTACCAGACGATTCGAAATGGTCTCTGACCGAGCGTCCCGGCTACCTGCGCCTGCATTCGCTCCCGGCTACCGAGTTCTGGTGGGCACGCAACACGCTTACTCAGCGCACTATCGGGCCAGTTTCTACGGCTACGGTGGAGATGGAGTTGGCGGGTATGAAACCCGGTGACATCGCCGGACTGGGACTATTGAACTCCCCCTATGCCTGGCTCAGCGTGCACTGTGAAGCAGACGGCTTCACTATCGAACAGCTCGATAAAACTACCGACAAGACCACTCGTTCTCCTGTGCGCGCAACCCGTATCTGGCTTCGTGCAGAGTGCGATTTCTTCAGTGAAAAGGCTCATTTCCACTACAGCACCAACGGCAAAACCTTCCAGCCCCTGGGAGATGAGTTCACTATGCGCTTCCAGCTCAAGACCTTCCAGGGAGTGCGCTACTCCCTCTTTCACTACAACGCCAGTGGAGCACCAGGTGGCTACGCGGACTTTGACCGTATTGTTATTGAAGAGCCGCACTCTCGTGGCGTGTTGACTCCTATCCCCTATAAGAAAACCATTACGCTGGCTGAGGTCAACAGCGGGCAGGTGATTATTCTAAAAGATGGCGCTATCGGCTCCGTCCCAGCCGCTCATATTCTGTTTACAAACCCTGCCGCTCGCTTCCTTATTGTGAATCGTGGTCAGGGTCGTGTCGCCCTCCAGACCTCTGCTGGCTTTCTCTCCGTCTCCAGTTCTGGGGTGAAGCTCACTCAAGGTACTCCTACTGATGCCGAGACATTTCAGTGGATAGAAACAATTCAAGGCGAGCTGACTCTTCTTTCCCTGGCAACCCACCGCTATCTCTGTATCAGCGCGGAAGGTATTATCTCTGCGGACCATACTGGTCCGCAACGGAATCGCAAAGACACTTGCCACTTGCGATGGAAAATATAATGATCTCGTAACCGCTGTTTCCGTGACGGAAATCGTCCGGCTATGGGCGTTCCGCCGTCTCGCCTTCGGCGAGGGGTTGGGTTTTCTTATCTCCCTCAGGGAGACGGTACAATCAATTGGCTACTTGAAGCTAGGCAGTACGATTCCGCGTAGAATCACTTTCTGCGCCGCCAGGAAGACAAGCAGAGTGGGCAACGCTGCCAGGGTGAGGGCTGCCATGATGACATACTGTGGGGCGGTGGCTTGCAGGTTGTAGAGCCAGACCATGAGGGTCCACATGCGCTCATCCTGGCAGACAACCAGAGCAAAGAGAAACGCGCCGTAGCTGGCGGTAAACGACTGCAGGGCGATAACAGAGAAAATTGGTAGGGAAAGCGGCAAGGTGATGCGCGAGAACATAGCAAGCTCACTTGCACCATCTAAGATACCTGCTTCGTAGAGCTCTTTCGGCAGGCTATCGAAGAAGCCTTTTAATAAGAAAATAGAGTAACCACTGGCAAGGCCTGGCAATAATAGTGCCCAGAAGGTGTTCAGCATTCCCAATTGCTTGAGCATCAGGAAGTTGGGAATCATGGCGACTTCGGCGGGGAAGGCCATAGTTGCCAACAAGAAAACCAGAATTTGATAGCCGTAGGGCAGATTGTAGCGGCTGAGCGCGTAGGCACATAAGGGGTTGACGATCAACGCCCCTAGAATCGCTAGCACGCAGAAGAGAATGGTATTCCCCACCGCACGCCCATGCAGAAAGATGTAGCCAAAGACTGCGCGGAAGTTGCGGGTGGCGAACTCGGAGCGTAGCTCATTGGCATGGGCTTTCACATACGCCAGGTCGGAGGCAGCCTGCGGCACAGGGGTATTTGCCCCCATCTTGGCGCGCCAGAGGTTCTCGGTGGTGTCTGCAGAGATAGCTGAGAGTGGGCAGGGTCCGGCCACGAAATCGGCCTTGCTCATGCCTGTGGGCACAGGTACGCTCAGAGCTATCAGGCGCAGTGGGAGTTTCTTGCGCACGAACGCTTCCCAGTTGGCCCGCTCCGGGCCAACTGGTGGTGCGGTGCGTGGGAGAATGCGCCCTTTGGGGTCCGCTATATCCCGCTCTTCTTTTAAGAAACGCTGCCAGGGAATATCCGAGCGCCCTGCCACCAGAAAGATTGGAGGCAGGCCCGCCTTGAACTGCTCCCAATCTCGCACTTTGGGGCGCGTAAGATCCGGGGTCCAGGCACGCAGGTTCAGGTTCTCCGGAGGCGGCGCCACAGCATCGAAGCTCTGGTTCTCCTCGGTCCAGGCAACGTTCAGCTTCTCTATAGTGCCAAACTGCTGACGAAGGCGCTCACGATAGAGCAGCATGAGCTTGCTGGGGGCGTTCTCATGCTCGCCGAAACCCGCTTTCTTGTAGTTTGCGGGCAGGCTTACTACAAAATCATCCCAGGCTTTCGTATCGGCAGACGAGGGCGGCTTTGCATCGGTGACTTTGGCGTAGTCGGCCTCATGCGCGGCGTTCAGGTCGTCTAAGTTGTTGGCGTAGCGATCTTCCAGATACTTGGTGTAGAGCGCAGCATCATCGTGCCAATATGGAGGAATAAGAGCCGTGGGGCGGTAGTCGTTGTAGTCGCTCTGGCTCTTGGTGGCCGTGGAGAGCATGAGTGCGAACGGGTAGAGCGTGGTTATCGCTCCAACCGTCAGAATCGTGTAAAGGAGGGCAAGCCCGGCCCGGACGCGCCAGGTTCCTCGCCCGATGCGTCCGATATGCACGGTTAGTTTTTAGCGGCGCGCTCAGCCAGGAACTTCGCCTCGGCTTCGCTAAGGTCGGATTCACTGGTGCGCTTTACTGGCGCATCATCGCGCTTCTTCCCTTTGTTGAGGTCTGCTATGGAGACCAGCACCGCGTACTTCAACCCAAAGGCTTTCTCGCTGGAGGTCAGCTTGTTGCGAGCTTCCTCAGAGAGTCCATCTAGCCAGCGCTGACGCATAGCTTTCTCATTCTCAGCGTGGCGCTTCTCAATCTCGTGCGGCAGGGTATCCCGGTCGATTAGCACGGAGGCTTCTTCGCCGTAGATTTTGAGGATAGTGCCAGTAAGTCCGCCATAGTGGGAAAAATAGAGACCACTCTTCACATCCGCCGCGCTCTGTTCGCGCGCTGCTACGACAACCGGATCGCCTTCGGAAAGCTTCGCCATAATGGTTATTATACATCACACAAACGTTTGCCGCCACTACCTCCATTCGCGTCTGATGGTTACGAGCGTATACTCATCTATACAATGCACAACCTACCCACCGAAGCCGAAGTGCTGACGAAACTCATTGTTTGGGCGGAAGCAAAGCCCGAGATTCGGGCAATGCTATTGACCAGTTCACGCGCCCGCCCCGGTGGCTCGGTCGATGTTTTCTCAGACTACGACATTGTTCTAGCCGTGACCAACGGTTTCCCCACAGGTTGGGATTCCACCTGGCTCTATGAGTACGGAGAACCTATGGTGCGGTGGGGTGATGAAGACGAAGAGCGGGGGGTGCCCACGGTGTTTCGCAGTGTTATCTACCAGGACCGAGTGAAGATAGACTATACACTCTGGCCGCTGGAGTTGCTTCAGCGCATTACAGATAGCCCTGCTCTACCGGAAGAGCTGGATGCAGGCTACCGGGTGCTTTTAGATAAGGACGGAGCGACGGCAACCTGGGCAGAGTCGACCGCACAGGCGTTTCTTCCCTCTCCGCCCACGCAAGCAGAATACACAGCGTTGGTGGAAGAGTTCTGGTGGGTAACTACTTATATTGCGAAGAGCCTGCGGCGAGGCGAAGTAGTATTCGCGCGCTGGGTGCTTACTGGTGATCTGCGCGATGGTGCTCTGCGTCGCATGTTGGAGTGGCACTTCGAGCCAGCATTTCAGTGGACTGTGCGCCCCGGCGTGCATGGGCGCGGACTGGAAGAACTCCTGCCCTCGGATACCTGGGCAGAGTTAGCGGCAACCTATGAGACGAATGACTGGTTCGCACTCTGGCGTACTGTGGAGCTTTTTCGGCGAGTAGCGAAAGACGTAGCTCAAGTGCAGAACCTGGTCTATCCACAGACAGTGGACGACCAGGTAAGCACGTTTCTCAAAGACATGGAGGAGCTACGCGGCAGCACAACCATCAGACGTTGACGTATGTATTTCCCGCGCGGTCCTTGCCACGGGCCAGCCAGAGCTTGTGGTTGACGTTGCGCTCTGGATAGACCAGGCTGGTGGTAGGGAAGTAGCGCATGGTGTAGCCTGCGCGGCGCTTGGGCGAGGTATTTGCTTTGGCGCCGTGGACAATGCGCGCTTCGTGCAGACTGCACTGGTTCGGCAGGAGGGCCATGTAGACGGCTTTGGATTCGTCTACCCCCACGATCTGTGAGCCGAAGATGTTCTTGCTAGAGTCTACCGGCTCGTAGTTTGAGTAACCGTTGCTATGCGTGCCGGGGATCACGCCCATGGAGCCGTTCTCCGCTGTAGCCTCATCTATCGCCAGCCAGATGGTACAGATGCCCTCCATAGTGCTCACCCGCCCATTCCAGTACGACGAGTCTTCATGCCAGGGTGTCGCCTTACCCGTGTAAGGCGACTTGCTGATGAAGTGGCTAGACCATATTCCTATGTCTTCCCCGATCAGAGACTGCACTAAATCTAGCGCCTCATCGGAGAGCAAGAACTCCAGCAGGCGGTCATCACGCATGTGCATGAGGTCCAGGTTGTCCTCACCATAGCGCTCCAGGTTCTCCTCAAAAATGGCTTTTAGCCGCGCGAACTGGTCTTCGGAGAACACAGGCTGATGGTACTGAATGTAGCCATCCCGGTTGTAAGCAGCGACTTGCTCAGCATCGAGTCGGTTACTCATAGTACTTCCCTAATCCCAGATAGGCCGCCCGTTGCGCACCCACTTGGTAGTCTCGTTCAGCCGGGTCATTTCGTCGGGGGAGAGTCGGTAACCCACCACTCCCAGGGAGTCTTTGAGCTGCTCGACGGTATTCGCCCCGATAATCGGCGCGGTAATCACCGGGTTGCTCAGCAGCCAGGCCAGCGCGGTCTGCGCCACAGTTTTCTCGTGCGCCTTCGCAATCTCATCCAGCGCATCAATAGCGCCCCAGCCCCGGTCGTCGCCGTAGCGGTTTGCGGCGCCGCGTACACTGTCTACCTTCGGGCCATCTTTGCGGTACTTGCCGGTCAGGAAACCTCCGGCAAGCGGGGAGTAGGGAATCACGCCCAGACCATAGTGCTTACAGAGCGGCATGGCTTCGTACTCGAAGAGCTGTCGGTCCATGAGGTTGTACTCCGGCTGGTAGCAGTCGAATTGGGGTAGGCCACGCTTATCAGACTGCCAGAGTGCTTCCATAAGCCGCCATGCGGGGTAGTTACTGGCTCCAATGTAGCGGACCTTACCCTGCTGCTGCAGGGTATACATGGCCTCTAAGGTCTCGTAGATAGGTGTCTCTAAATCCACCCAATGGCATTGATAGAGGTCAATATGGTCTATCTGCAGGCGGCGCAGGCTATCTTCACAGCACTGAATCACACGTCGGCGAGAAAGCCCTTCGCCGTTCGGGCCGGGAGTCATGCGGCCACGCACCTTGCTGGCGATAATCAGGCTATCCCTGTCGGTGCGGCCTTTGAGCCAGCGCCCCATGATTTCCTCGGTCTTGCCGCCATAGCTGGCATCACCCGCCCAAGTGGTGTAGATGTCAGCGGTGTCTAGAAAGGTCCCGCCCGCTTCTACAAACGCATCCATAACTGCATGGCTGGTCGGCTCGTCGGCAGTCCAACCAAACTGCATCGTTCCCAGGCAGACCTCCGAGACCTTCAGCCCCGTGCGCCCCATTCGTCGATAATCCATAGATCGCAAATCCTCTGGGCGGATTGTACCCGGCACGATGTATTATCTGAGATTTCGAGACTAGAAGTCACTCGCTGAGGGGCGGCGAAGCCGCATTATAAAGGCGCTTCGCGCCCGCCGAACGTCCTGCCGGACGCATAGGGTATGAAGTTTATTAGTTTATAATGGTGCGTCTCCTGATGCGTCTTCCCTATCTTCTGGTTCTGGTAGCACTTCCCGCGCTTGCTGGCAGTCTTTTTCTCATGCAGCACGCGCACGCAGGGCGTGGCCTGCTGATTCAGCAGGTCACCGTTTCGGGCATCGCCATAGTTGTCTGCTTGTTGGCCTGCCGCGCCAAACTTCCCGCAGCTAGGATGCCCTGGTTCATAGGGGGTGCTTTCCTTGCGGTTCTTGTTCCTCTCCTATTACCAACGGAGGGACCACGGCGCTGGATTAACCTGGGTGGGTTTCAGTTCTATAGCGCCGCGCTTGTGCTGCCAGCTACTCTGCTGCTCCTCTCTGAGACTATGCAGAGGGCCAAGGATAAAATTCCCTGGCCTTTGATTACTGTTATCGGTATCGCTCTGGTGCTTGCCTTGCAGCCAGATGCTTCACAGGTCACGGCTTTTGCTCTGGCATGTGCTCTGCTATTTCACCGAGCGCCTATAGCCCTGGCTCTGGTTGGCTGCATCACTCTTGCCTGGAAGTTGCCAGACCCGCTCAAGCCAGTTCCGTATGTAGAGGGGGTACTGGAGTTTGCCGCAGGTATCAGCCCTGTAGCTCTTATCGCGGCCCTGATAGCTATAGTTCTGCCGCCGACCATTCTGCTCTGGCAGGCACGTGCTTACAAAAGCATGGCGCTAGCTTCGGTGGCGCTCTACTACGTGGCGATAGATGTGCTGGCTTACTTTCAGCGAACTCCTATGCCTCTGCTTGGGTACGGGGCGAGCCCTCTTCTGGGGTACTTTGCTATGGTTGCGCTGATACCTTCCTGCGCCGCAAGGCAGAAAGAAACGGACTAATGCCCGGATTCCCCATAATCACTGTGCCAGACCCAGAAGAGCCCGGATGCGCAGAGCTATTCGTGGATGGTGTTATTGGGCGCGATAAATATCGCTTCTTGCTCGATACCGGAGCGGGTCGAACTTTTCTCAAGCATAGTAGCCGCAACTCCCATTTCCCCAAAGCGGGAGATTTTCAGACATCGGGGATTTTTCGCGGGCATACTCACGACTTAATACAAATTCCCTTCCTAAAGATTGGCTCCCTGAAATGGGAAAACATTACAGTGGCACGTTCCCAGGAGGGCGGTGAGGAAGGCCATGATTTGATTGGCATGGACCTTCTAAAACAGCACTGTCTGCATTTCCAGTTCCGGAAGAAGTGGGTGAGTATTGTAGATAGTAAGCACATGTCTCTCAAATCAAAACTATCTCTGAATACGGATAAAGCCTGGCACCCCTATGTGGATGTCGATATGACAGGGAGTAACGGACAGGCGGTGTGGGATACCGGAGCTAGTATCACGGTAGTGGATAAGGCGTTTATCGCGGCTAACCCTGGCCATTTTTCCCAGATTGGAACCTCGAAAGGCACGGATGCCTCAGGGAAAACGATGGAAACGCCCCTGATGGTGATGAAGGTGTTTCAGATCGCGGGTCAATCGTTTCCGACTCAGAGGGTCGCTAGCGTGGATCTATCGTTTGCGAACAAGGGCACGGAGCGACGTATGGATATGATACTGGGCTACAATACAATGCAGAATGCGGATTGGCTGTTTGATTTCCCAAACAAGCAATGGGCCATTACAAAGATGCATCGGGCCAGCATGAAGTAGCGACTATGGAGATGGAATTTAGCGGTGATATCTGGTTCTGGAAAGGCCCGGCGCCGTTTTACTTCGTGACCGTGCCAGAGGAACAATGCCAGGAGATCAAAGAGATTTCCGGACTGGTGACCTATGGGTGGGGCATGATTCCAGCAACGGTGACAATTGGAGAGACCACCTGGAAGACCTCACTCTGGCCCAAAGATGGGCGCTATATCGTTCCTATCCGCGACCATGTGCGCAAGGCCGAGGACTTAGAGGAAGGTCAGGATGTCACCATTAGCCTCTCGGTGGAGATAAAGCCTTGAGCGTCGTTCCTACCCTGTACGAATGGATCGGCGGAATTGAGGCGCTCCAGCACCTGACGAAGCGTTTCTACGAGCGTGTGCCGGAAGATCCTGTGCTGAAGCCTATCTTTGAGCACATGGGGGCGGACCATCCGGAGCATGTAGCGATATTTCTCGCCGAGGTCTTTGGTGGCCCAGCAGACTACTCAGCGAAACACGGCGGTCACCCGGAGATGATTCGGCATCATTTGAACCGGTACTTAACCAACGAACAGCGCAAGGCATGGCTCGCTCTACTATTGGATACCGCCGATGAGCTGAACCTGCCCGATGACCCAGAGTTCCGTTCGGCGTTTGTGGCCTATCTGGAGTGGGGTACTCGGCTAGCGGTTATCAATTCGCAGCCTGGGGCCACAATAGATCCAGATGCCCCTATGCCCCAGTGGGGCTGGGGTGAGGCTAAAGGACCGTATGTCGGAGACTGAGGCGCCTCCTAATCTGCTGGTTGCCGACCCTCTGGCTCACCGTGATGTGCTAATCCTGCTCAATATCGAATACCTTTCCTGGGTGTTCACTGGTATAGAGCAAAGCTTCGGGGTACCTGCAGACGAGATCGCGGGGATGCCGGTAGAGCAATATGTCCCTACCGCTATTGATAAGGTTTGTGGAGACCCACCGCCAAAGGGCATCTTTTATCTACTGCAGACCGAAAGTGGTACGGCGGGTATGGGCGGTCTGCGATTTCTGCGCCCTGGTGTGGCTGAGATAAAGCGGGTCTATGTGCGGCCTGAGTATCGTGGTCGAAAGCTGGGTGAGCTTATTCTTCAGCGACTACTGGCAGATGCCACTACATTCGGATACGAGCGTGTGTGCCTGGATACGGCTCCTTTTATGACCGCCGCGCATCGACTTTATGAATGCTATGACTTTACGGATTGCGCCGCCTACGAAGGTGTCGAAGTGCCCTCAGAGTTCCACAGTGATTGGCGCTTTATGGAGCGCACTCTATAAAACGGCAAAGGTAGCTTGTAACGTTTCTGTAGCGGTACGTCCCTACAATAGGACAATGGAACGCCGTAACACCTCGCTGATTAAGTCCAGCTCTGAAGCACGAAATATCCCTGTTGTTCGTTGGCTGATGCCGACAGCACTCCTATCTTTCTTTTTCATGGTCGGGTGCGGCGGTGGGGACGGGGATGGCGGTGATCCCGCCAAAGAAGTCCGGCCTGTTATTCGAAGCGCCGGTGTCAGTGAAGCGACCAATACTCTTTTTATTCAGGGCGAGCACTTCGCCCCTGACGATAAACAGCACCAGGTTTTCGTGGATGGTCTTGACATGACGGCTCAGACGCTCTGGACGGACAGTCAGCTCACGGTAAAGGGTCTGCCCATATCGGGGAAAGGTTCTCATGGAGATATCCAGGTGGTAACCCATGGCGTTTTCTATAGCAGAGCGGTTCAGCTCACTGAGTGGCACGGCAAGATAACGGTTACAGGCAGAGACTTGCTGAACTATGTTGGCGAGCAGACGGTGGGAACGTATAACGTGCACTGGCGAGCCAGCCTCAATGGGATTTTTTCTCAAAAGAGCAATGGGGCGCAGAGTGCAAAGGATAGTACCTGCACTGCGGACGCTTCCGGAGTATTCAACGGGCCTGACTACGTGGAGACTATTTCTCGGGCAGGCGACCCCAGTATTCCTGTCTCCTTCCTCAATCCCAGTCAGATAGATCGCTTTTTCGATGCCAGTGTCACGTTTGACCTCTCTCATGCGGGCAGCGGAACCGAGGCGGATCCTATAGATCCTGCCAGATACACGCTGGCACTCAACTGCACGGCAAAGGATCAGACGGGTATCAACGCGATTAAGGTTTCTAAGTCCAATGGAGCCATAGACACCTACACGAAATTCCTGGTCAATACAGGAATCACCGAGGCGATTCCCGGTCACCTGGATGACAAATTTAATATCAAGACAGGGTCATGGACCTCCAGTGATGGGAGTACTACAGTGACCTGGGAGGACATGCCAGCCACAAGTCCTCCCGATTTCTCCCCGTAGGTTGGCTATCTCAGCGTAGGGCTTTCCAGGTTCAGTTTGGCGCGGGGAATGACTTCTACTCGGCCCAGGCGGCGCTTGAGGTCCGGCAGAAACTTCTTGGCATCGCCCACAATCACTACCGTGGCATAGGTTGCCGCCAGTTTCTGGGCGGCGAAACGCGGTACATCTGTAGGACCGATGTTGCGGGCCCGCTCGGCGAAGAGCTGCACTTCGGAGAGCTTCAGGCGCGGCCCGAGCAGAGCGGCGAATGTATCCGCAATGCCGTTGGTGGTTTCCAGCCCACGCAGGTAGGGACCGATTAGAGCTGATTTACGGGCGGCCAACTCCAGCTCATCGGGCTTTTCCGTGGCCAGGCGCGCCAGCTCATCTAAGAAGAGCTGTGCTACTTCGCCCGCGCTCTCGTGTTTGGTCTGGCAAGCGGCCAGCAACGGACCTACTCCTATTCCACCGGAGATACTGCTGCCCGCGCCATAAGACAGGCCGCGCTTGATACGGACCTCTATGTTCAGCCGGGAGCTATAACCGCCGCCATAAAGGCTGTTCGCCACCTGACCCGCTGCCCAGAGTGGGTCAGGGCGAGCGAGCGCCGGACGAGCCAGGGTGACCGCGCTCTGCCCCATCTTGGGATCGTCTATCACAATGACATGGCGCTCCGTAGGACGCAGAGGGAAGCGAGGGCGCTTCGGTGGAGCGGCGGCAGGGCGCTTCCACTTAGAGAAGTGCTTTTCAGCCAGTTCCTGCGCCTGGGTGTGGGTAAAGTCGCCACAGAGTACCAGGGCGGCATTGTCCGGGCGATAGTGAGTGCGGTGGTAACGCACCACATCGTCCCGGCGGATTCGCTTCAGGGTGTCCGGCAGGCCATCGGTGGGGCGACCATAGGGTGAATCGCCATACAGTCGTCGAAGGATAGCGAGCCGTGCCAGCGCGTTCGGGCTTTCTAGCCCTACCGTTCGCTCATCCACAGCCTCGGTGCGGCGGCGGACGACCTCGGCGTTGGCAAACGCCGGGTTCATCAGTACATCGGCCAGAAGTTCCAGGGCATCGTCGGCGTGGAGCATGGCAACATTGAGCGCCGCGAAGCTGGTCTCGCGCCCTGCCCCAGTGTCTATTTGCGTACCTAGCGCCTCGATATCCTGCGCCAGCTCGGTGGCGCTCCTAGTTCGGGTGCCACGAGTTAGCAGACTGGCGGTGAGCGAAGCTTCTCCGTCTTTACGTACCGGGTCGCTGGCTCCACCGGAGAGCACCATCATGCGTGCGGTAAACAGACCGGTACCGGGGCGCGGAATCGTGATGATTCGCAGGCCATTATTGAACGCTCGCACAACTGGCGTAGGCACCACCACGGGGCGTGTGGGTGCTGGTGCCGGTGGACGCGTGGGAGTGATGTCTGCCGGAGTTTTCTCCGGCGTTACTGTGGGGCGAACCGCGCTGGCATCTATGCTAGAAGGGCCTGTTGTGTAGCGCACGCTGACCCGGTTGTTCCCGTTCAGGTACTTCACGGCTACTCGCTGCACATCGGCGGCAGTGACAGCCATAAGGCGCTGAAGTGCGGTGTTGGCACGGCGTACATCGCCTTCGTTCACAGAAGCTTCGCCCAATGCGAACGCCTTGCCCTCAGGAGTCTCGCGGCTCTGCAGTAGCGCAGTGAGCAGGCGAGCCTTGGCACGGGCTAGCTCAGCAGCAGTAGGTGGGAGCTGCCGAATCTTGTCTAGCTCCGCGAGAGTGGCTCGCTCCAGGGCATCTAAAGACTTGCCACCAGCTGCAGTAGCCCGCACGGTTAGTAGTCCGGCATCGGCGCGCAGGTCTGCGCCGGTAGATGCGTCGGAGGCAAGCTGCTGCGTATAGACCAAACTCTGGTGGAACCGGGCGGACTCCCCACCGGAGAGAATGGCATCCAGCACCTTGAGGGCATCCGCATCCGGATGTGCCGCCGGGGGAGTCAGGTAGCTCATGGCCACCGCAGGCAGAGGTACGTTTGGCGAGGTCTCACTATAGCGTCGCTCTCGGGTACGGGTAGGCTCGCGCACGGTCACGCGGGGGATATCCGGCTCCGGGCGGGGAATCGGCGCGAAGTACTTCTCTACCCAGCTCTCCAGCGAGTCTTTATCGTAAGCCCCGGCCACAATCAGCGTCGCGTTGTCAGGGCGGTAGAACGTTTTATAGAACTCCCGCACGTCTTCCAGAGTGGCGGCGTTCAGCTCTTTGATGTTTCCAATAGTGGGCCGTTGATACGGATGCACAGCCCAGGAGCGCCGCTCGATGGCGTCGTCCAGCAGGCCATAGGGATCGGCCAGCACGCTCTGGCGGTACTCTTCTTTCACCACATCGCGCTCAGACGCGAAGTTACTGGCATCTACCTGAAGATTGGCCATGCGGTCGGCTTCAGCCCAGAGTAGGCGCTCTAAATGATTGGCAGGCACGGTTTCGTGGTAGACCGTGGCATCTGCGGTAGTGAAGGCATTGTTCTCGCCACCCACATCTTCGGTGAGGCGGTCCAGCATCTCATCGCGCATGTGCAGTGTGCGCTTGAACATCAGGTGCTCAAAGAGGTGCGCGAACCCGGAGCGCCCTGCGGGATCGTCTTTGCTCCCTACCCGATACCAGACCTGAATCGCCACCGAAGAGACCTGGGAATCTGGCACGGCCAGAACTTTCAAGCCATTATCCAGAGTCCAGGTCCGGAACACAATGGGCGGTACCTGCAATGTTTCGTCTTGCATAAGGAAATTATAGTCGATGTTTAATCTTTAATCTGCCTGGGAATGCTGATATCTGGAGGCAGAAAATGCGAATCTCAAAGCGGATCACACTATCCGCACTGGGGCTGGCCATACTGGGAGCAAGCGCAGGGGCGCAAAACCCACCAGCACAGCCCAAGATTAAAATGCTCGATGGCGTTCAGATACAACGCCTCAAGATAAAACCGACGTTGGAAGTCGCTACCAGACTGGTGGCGACCAAGTTCAACCCGAGAATCTCTGTCAATACAGCGACTTCGGGGCGGGGATCGGACGCGAACCTGAAAGCGGCACCGACCGTGGAAGAGTTTATCGACCGACTCCCGGAGTGGGGGAAAATCTACCCCAAAAAGAACGATACCGATGTAAAAGGTAAAGTGCAGTCTAGCAAAGAGAAGGGAGGTGACGGCAAGATGTATGATGTCACCAAAACCCCTTACTCTATTACTACTACTCCGGAAGAAATTGTTGCGTTCCAGCCTATCAATGGGTTCTGGCTCGGCAGCATGATTCAGGAGCGCGGCATCGTAGAAGGTATCGGGAGCTTCACCGAAGTTCCTGTGGAGGCAGTCAAGCGCCCCCGCATCAAAATCACCAGTGACCTCCTGATGCCGAACAACGTAGAAACGGTGAATAACCCCTCGTCCTCATCGGCGCAGCAGGCAGTGGGAAACCTGATCAGTCGCGCGGTGCAGGCCAAGGTGAAATCGGGCAGCTCGATCAGCTACAAGATGACCGATAGTTTCACCGATGAGCAAACCGCTATGTCGCTGGGACTGGATGCGCACTACATGGGCGCTTCGGTGAAGGCATCGCTAAGTTCAACCAACACGGCTACCCGCCACTCTATCAGCGCCGTGTTCATTGAAAAAGCGTTCACGGTCAAGGCAGACTTCGAGGGTCGTAGCGGCGCGGCAGCGTTCTTCAACAATCAGTTCACCATGGACGATGCCCGCAAGCTGGTGGATCGTGGGCAGGTCACGGTAGACAACATGCCTGCGTACTTGGCCTCAATCACCTATGGGCGAATGCTGGTCTTCACCATGACTGCCGATGCCAGCTCCTCGGATATCCGGGGCGCGATTCAGGCCTCCTACGATGCGATTGTAGGCGGAGCGTCGGTCAGCGCGAAGTATTCCAACATTCTGAAAAGCGGTACGACCACCATTACGGTTACCAGTGTGGGCGGTCCTACCGATGCCACCAGTGGGCTGATTAAGACAGGTAAACTGGGAGACTTCTTCAGCAAGAACGCGGCGCTGACAACCATGGTGCCAATCTCCTACACGGTGAATACCGTGCGTGAGAATCGCCTGGCCTCCATGGCACGTACCACAGAGTACACGGCAACCACCTACAACGCCAGTAATACGTTCTTTAAGTACAACGTGACGATGTACTGGAAGATCAATGATTCCGACGATGGCGCTTTCGATAACACGGTAGAGTGCTACGGCGAGATCCGCATCAATGGCGCCAAACGCTGGGCGAATCCGCGCAGCAACTCGGATCAAATCTCGCGAGAATCCGGCCAGAATATCGACATCGGCGATGGCGACCTGGCAGGCGCTGGCGGCGGTAATCCGTTCAAGCTGACCTCGGACTCCGCCGACCCGACTCGGTATCAGATTAGCGGATACCTCTATGATTCCGATAGTCTGAGCGGTGACGATGTGCTGCTAAACGTGGATAATCTTCCCATCAAACTGGAAGACCTCGCGGGTAAGGGCACCATTACCTACAACCTGTCGGACATCTTGAAAGCGAAGGTAAAGGCTGCCGGAGGCAATACCGCCGGTATCCCCACCCTGCGAACGCCCGCGGCTCTCTGCATTCGAGTAGACAAAGTCGCGAGCTAATACGTCTCCCCGCCACGAAGCAGCACTACAATGCCGCTTCGTGGCCCCTCCCCTTTTTCAAGGGAGGAATGTTGATATCAAGGCAGTACTGCTTCCCCCCTCTCCTTACAAGGAGAGGGGTTTTCTTTATCCCTTGCGGCGTGCGAAGTCGGTCAGCAGGTCCGCCAGTGCCTGGCAGCCTTCTTCCGGGAAGGCATTGTAGATACTGGCGCGGAATCCGCCCACATTGCGGTGGCCCTTCAGCCCATCCATACCGCTCTGCTGTGCCTCTACTAAGAGCTCTTTCTCTAGCCGCTCATCGGCCATACGCCAGGTAACGTTCATCCAGGACCGATGACTGGTCTCTGCAATACAGGGCTGATACGTATCTGGCGCGGCATCTAGCGCAGTATAGATGACTCCTGCTTTGCGAGCATTACGTGCGGCTACCGTGGCAACGCCGCCCTCGGATTTGATCCAGCGCAATACCCGACTTAGCACAAAAATTGGAAAGACTGGCGGTGTGTTGTACAGCGAGTCTTTTGCCACCTGAGTCTTATAAGAGAGCATAGGCGGCATGTCTTTCTTGGCAGTCTCTAAGAAGCTCTTTCGAATCACCACTGCCGTAACCCCTGCAGCCCCGGCGTTCTTCTGCGCCCCGAAGTAGAGCAGGTCGAACCTGGAATGGTCACGCTCCGCCCCAAAGATATCGCTGGAAGCATCGGCTATCAGCGCTGCTTCTCCTACGCCTGGTAGAGCCCCATGCATCTGGGTGCCCTCTATGGTGTTGTTCGTAGTCAGGTGCACATAGTGCGCCTGCCCCGAGAGGCTGATCTCTGGCAGGCGGTCGGTGGCCTGACCCGCGACATGCACGGTTCCAAAGCGCCGAGCATCTTCGGCGGCCTTGGCGCCCCACTCTCCCCCAATAATATAATCCGCGGTCTGCCCGGACTCTAAGAAGTTCATGGGTACCATAGCGAACTGCAAGCTGGCCCCACCGCCCAACAGCGCCACGGAGAACTCATCGGCAGATAGCCCGAGCACCTCTAAGACCCCGGAAAGCGCCTCAGCATGAATAGGGTCGTAGTGTTTTCCTCGGTGAGATAGCTCCAGCAGCGACATGCCACTGCCATCGTACTCACGCACCGCTTCCGCGGCTTCCTCTAAAACAGAGACCGGCAGAATGGCCGGTCCAGCAGAAAAGTTATAGATTCGGTTCATAGTGGTCTGGTTGGTATCCCTCACCCGGCTCGCAAGCTCGCCACCCTCTCCCATAGTAAACCTGCTTCGCAGGTGGGAGAGAGGTAAAGCCCAGCGTAGCGGCACTATAATGCCGCTACGCGGCGGGCTGGGGGATGAGGGAAACTACCTGTCGTATTCCTTGGTAGAGGTCTTCTGGCCGAACTCATTCGGTCCCTTTACCTGGACACTGCGTTTCATCAGCTCGCTCATAGTCACGGCAGAGTAGCCTCGTGCCTTCAGCCCGGCAACGATCAGCGGAATCGCCTCTACCGTAATCGGCGGGGCGTTGTGGAGAAGAATCACGGCCCCTGGCTTCAGGCGATTCAGCACGAAGTCAGCCAGCTTCTCTGCAGTGGATGGGTAGGACTCGAACTTGAAACCGTCTACGGTCCAGTAGGCACCTGCCATGCCCAATGAGGCGGCGGCATCCGCAACGTGACTGTTGAAGTTCCCCCCCGGCGGACGGTAGAACAGCGGGCGCACCCCGGTTGCCTGATGAATCACTACAGACGTTCGGCAAAGCTCGCGCTGTACCTGGGCTGGGGTCAGATAGGTCAGGTTCGGGTGGGTGAAGCTATGGTTTGCGATTTCATGGCCATCGGCAATCATGCGGCGCAGCAGCTCCGGGCGCTTCTCTGCCTGGAAGCCCACCACGAAGAATGTGCCCTGGAGGTTGTTCTCTTTGAGCGCATCCAGCAGGGTCGGAGTCGTCGGCTTGGGGCCATCATCAAAGGTCAGCGCGACGATTTTTTCATTCGTCTTCCCGCGCCAGACCGACCCGGCGTTCTCGGTATAGGAGTGGTGGTACTGCTTCAGGCTGGCATAGGCCGCCTTGAAGTTCGGATCTATGGCTACTACAGCCTCGATATTATCAACCGCCTGCTTGCTGTCCCGGCGAGCCACAGCCCGCTCCACCAGCGCAAAGTGCGCAGCCTTGCGGCAAGGGCGGGGCCGCAGTAGTTCGGCGAGGCGCGCACGCAGGGTCTCGCGCTCGCTCTCATCCAGTCGATGCGATGGTGCTGCGTCTGCATTGCGCACCCGTACCGCACGTACTTGCTCTGCGATCTGGGAACCGTAGCTATCTAAGCAGACAGTCTTGACCGTGTAGATGCCGTTGGGGACTCGTGCGGTGTTCCAATCCACGGCAAAAGGCGGCGTATTGGTAGTGGCGTTCACCCCAGCCCCACTCACCACATGAGTCACCATCGTCGTCCCTACAGGCGGGTTTACAGGGGTCAGCGCGGCGACACCGGAGAGAACCAGGCCATTCGGCTCCGGAAGTGAGATAGCCTTGGCTAGCGGCGGTGCCCCCGCCTGCGATGGCAGCCAGCTCTCAAAGGTTAGATAGGCTGCAGGTAGCTCGGCATACGTGGTCCATACCCGCCGCGCCAGGAGAGCCTTCATGAGCTTCTCTCCTCGGTTGGGATCGCCCCCACGCAGAGCGGCGAACGCCGCAATTTCTAACTTCAGCGGGTCGGACTCTTTTTCATCGACCTCGGCGGTAGCCACACGCACAGCGGCGGCCTCACCACCCAGAAGCCGCAGATAGAGCCGCAGCACTTTCAGGGTAGCGGTGTATTTTCGAGCTTCATCTGGCTTGCGCTCCTGAAGCGCCACCAGAGCCATACCGGTCTGTGCAAGCTCATCCGTGGGGTAGTTCTCCAACACGTGTGTAAACGCGCGCCGGGCCATAATCGTGTTGCCGATATGCAGCGAGAGCGCCCCCAATGTCAGCAGGCCGCACGGCTCGTTTCGGTCGATGGCCAAGGCGCGGGTCAGAGGCTCACGCGCCAGAGTATGCTGTCCCTCTTCCATGCGCTGCACGCTCGCCCTCAGCGCCGAGGCATAGGCAGGCGAGTTCTCCCAATGGGCGAATGCAGGGGCTGCAACGACCAGGGAGAGAGCGGCTAAAACGAGGGAGGAGCGACGCATAACACCGGCAATTGTATCACTTCAATGTCAATGGGAATGGCGCTTAATTATTAGCTTCTCTGTATCTCGTGCGCGAGGTTAGTTCAGGTTTGGGTCTGTGAAGGGAGCTCGAAGCTCAAGAGTGATACCACTTACGATCCTGATCGGGAACATACTCCCAGGAATCATCATTGAGAGCTAAAGAGTGATAAGCAATCTTCTTCCCATCTTCGATAGTAAAGTCTACCCAGGGCTTGCCATACTCATCAATATGGTCAATAGCCAGGAATTGCCCACGCTCCATTAGTGTACTGTAAAGACCTATTAGCTCTCTGTCGTAGTTATCAAGTTCCTCGTTATAGTCAGAAGGAAGTCGCACTATCTTTACCAGGTCACCAACCTTTAAGTTCTTCCAGTTCTCATTCACCAGAATCACCTCAAGCTATCTACAGATGTCTAGTAGCATACTACCAACCTCAGTACATATGTTCCCAGCCTTGAAGGGGCCGAGAATCGAGTCTGATTAGCTATTTCGCGCTCGCGAGGGCTTGCTGGCAGCGAGATAGACCTTCCTCGGCTTTCTTGCTGGCGAAGAGCTTAAGCGATGATTCATACGCCCATTGTGCTTTTGCCCATCGCCCGTTGAGTTCAGAGACCTGGCCCAGAGCGAAGAGGGCATCGTAGTAGCGCAGAGGGATATTGCGCTGCTGCGAGTCATTGAATGCCCAACCGGTGAAGAGGTTTTGCAAGCGAAGCTGCGGCCATATCTTTTCGTTTTCCGCTGCCACGGTCGCTACCGGTGGCTCCGTGCCCGGCAGAAACAATCGCTCGCCGATTCCCCATGGTGCTCGCACAAACGGTTGCATCAACTGGTCTCGCGAAGGAAACCCACCCAGTGGGAGCTTGTCGGAGCGCGGGTCTGCCACAAACAGCACCGGCTTACCGGATTTCAGCGCCTGATTCACCAGGTCGGTGACCAGTTGCCCACTTACTATCTGTTCCTTGCTAGCACTGCCCAGAATTGTAGTAGCGCCCGCCCACTGCTTTTCCACATGGTTTCGGTACCAGGGCATTTCATGGTAAAGCGTGCCGAGCAGAAGGTCCGGGTTGACCACAGTTACGTCAGGGCGTTTCCCCTTTACGTACTGCTGATACCAGAGGGAGAAAGTAGACGCGGACCCACCGATAACCAGCGCGTCTTTCGGGGCGGAGGTTAGAATGTTCTCTGAATAGTCTGCCTCTAGGTAATTGCCGCTCTTATCTGACCCTGCCCAGTTCAGTCCCACAGAGAGTAATGGTAGAGCCATTGCAACGATGCCTACTGGTAGTGCGCGCATCCGGAACCGCTCGGTAAGCCAGCGCCCACCTGCCGCCAGAAATAGTGCTGACATGGCATAGCAGGGAATGTAGTAGACATAGACATCCATGATGGAGTAGCCCAGCCCGTACACAACCAGAAGCAGCCCGATAAATACCCCCAGTCCGGCAAAGGCTCGTGAGCGTCCTCCCTCTTGCCAGAGAGACCACAGGCCCAGTGGGGCCAGTAGTAGCAGCCAGCTAAACTGCGCGCCATAAAGGGAAACGAACTCACTCACCCGGCCTTTGAACTCCGCACCGGTCATAGAGAACATAAGTCCTCGATACTGCGCCCCAGAAACATGCTCTACTAACCGCTTCGCGTCTTTCGGCTCTCCCCAGAGCACGGGTGAGTGGGAGTTGTTCGCCACTATAGGCAGATAAGCATAGAGTGAGAGCGGCAATAGAAACAGCCCTATCAGCCCCAGCAGAGTCTTGCCTTCGCGCAACAGGGTCTTTCGGCGCACTAGTACCAGAGTCAGAAAGCCTGGTAGAAGCACCGCCATGGTCATGTTGTTGGTAAGCGAAAGCCCATAGATGAAAGCCAGAACTCGCAACAGGCGATTGTTCTCCGGTTCCTGCCACCAGAGCGCGGTGAGATACAGGCAGCTAAACAGAAAGAGCGCGGTTAGGGCGTAGACCTCGCAGGAGAGACACTGCTGCCAGAAGGTAGCGGAAAACGCAAACAACAGAGCGCCCGCGGCACACCAAACTCTGTTGCCCAGTAGAACCTGTGCAAAGCGGTAGAACATACCTACGGCAGCGGCTCCGCAGAGCGCGGTCAGGATATTGATGCGCAGAGCCGGTTCCGCAATCACCGGAGCCAGTAGTTCTAGAAACAGCCGCCCCAGAAGGGTGAAGAGTGGGTAGCCCGTGGGATGCGGAATCCCCCAGGTAGTCATAGCCGTCAAAAAATCGCCATCGTCGCCCGTATACACGGTCCGACATAGCGTGAGGCCATAAACAAGAAACGCTACCAGAGAGAGCGCAAGCGCAATCCAGCGGTCCGGACGTACCATACTCTGTAGTTTCGGCAGAAGCTGGTAGTTTTAATAGCCGCGCAGATTATGAGCGCCCCCAAAGTTACATATGGCTTCTTCATTCCCTTTCCCAATCGTATAGGTACCATTGGAGGGGCATTGGGGGTTTTCTTTGATATAGCTGCTCGGTCCAATAATATTGGACTCACTGATGCTCACAGAGCGAGGCAGATTATAGTCCATCATGTACTGGTCTTTGGCGACCTCTATCACACGGAGATTCTGCGCGCAGCTCTTGGCACGTGCTGTTTCACGAGCGCGAACGAAGTTCGGGGCGGCCAGGCTTACTAACATCCCGATGATCAGCACCACGATCATCATCTCAACAAGAGTAAAAGCCTTTATTTTTTTTTGCATGCGAGTAAACCCTTCCTTCGTGCTGCGGCTTTTTTATTGCAGCACGTGTGTTCCACCAACGCTGCACGCGGCTGTGGTATTTCCCGAGCCAATCGTGTAGGTTCCTTGAGAGGGGCATTCGGGCATATTTTTGAGATAGCTGAGAGGTCCAACAACATCGGTCGCGTTTACCGTTACGTTTCGTGGCAGATTGCGGTCCATTAGAAACTGGTCCTTGGCCGATTCGAGCGCTCTCAGATTCTGCATACAGGTCTTGGATCGTGCATTCTCACGAGCCCGAACAAAGTTCGGCACCGCTATCGTGATGAGAATAGCGATGATGCCAGTGACAATCAACACTTCTATTAGTGTAAACGCCTGTTTTCTTCGGTGATCTGCCCTCATGGTTTCCTCTTACATGTGGGATTGTCGGCACCGCTGAAATTTGCAAACAGGGAAAATAGGTTGCAACACGAAAACCAGCGTAATTATCAGTTACGACCGGGAACTATACGGGCAGAAATGCGAGTCCGATTCTCAGACTGCACCTGAAGCCGGGCAACTTTGAGCCCTTCGAGGTCTCGGGCAAGCTGCGGAACGGCATCGGAATAGACCTCTAACTCCCAGCGTACTTTGCCCTGTGCGAGTCCTCGGCGGGTCACGCTCTGCACACCACCTAGCGCTCTTAAAGCATCCTCAATCTTCGCGGTCTGAGTCGCTCCTGAGATTCCGCTGATTTCCAATGCCACGGTCTGTGACAGCGAAGCGGGCAGTACCAGCAATGACTCTACCAATCGAGGAGCTATATTGCGCGCGGCGGCAGCCACAGATTCTCCTGCCGCTGTATCCGGGTCTATATGCACCTCGGTTTCCGAAGCGCTGAAGGCCGCTACTGTCTCTCCAGCACGGATGGCCTTTATGGTCAGGTCGCCGCGAATAGAGTGCATGGTCATCGGCCCGGCAGCAGTGCGCAGGTTCTCGGCATGTACCCGCTTCAGCTTCGGAGTCAGTACCACGGAGACATCGGCTTCTTTTGGATTGGCGGTGACCACGAACCCGGCGCGGGATAGTTCCTCTTCTAGAGAAGCCATCGCAGTATCGCAATCACCGGGCGTGGTGCCCCAAGCTTCTACCACAGAAATCCGCCAGGCACGGGTCAGTCCCAGGGTCTTGAGTTGCTTTGCCAGTGGTTTGAGCGATACCAGTGCCCGAAGGGTCACCCGGACCTCTGTGGGAGTGACTTTTTCGGAAAGAACTTCCTGAAGTGTAGCGAACCCTTCGGCGCGTGTGGTCACTTCATCACGCACTAGCTGATAATTCGCGGTGAGGGTGTGGGCGGAGACATAGATACCCAGCGCCTTCTCTACCGCATTCCGAAGCGCCTGAGACTGCGCGGCCTTCTTTGCCTGGAGTATAGCCGCCTGCGGGCTATCCGCGTTGAAAGGAATCGCCGCGCGCCCTTCTGCCACGACTTCGCGAGTCTCTACTGGAGCCACACTGGCCCGCACAGGAGCACGAGCCTCATCTTGCTGCGCCAGCACAGGGGTACCTATTATCAGTATTACCGCCAACCAGAGTGGTCTCATCGCAGACGTTCCACACCTAGCCCGGTTACCAATCGCCCGCGCAGAGTGCGATCCTCGCCATCTTTCAACCGAGCATCACAGGTACGAGGCCGTACACGGGTCACAGTGAGTTTCACCCAGGCGCCGCTCTCTAGCCGCACACGCAGAGTATCTCCTACCGCGACATCGTCACTGGCTCCAAGCCCTATGAGAAGCTGGTCGCCATCCACATCTAATATCTTTCCGGCGGGTTGGGCTTTCACTGACTCGGCGGCAGGCAGGGTGCTGGGCAGAATGGCTCCAGCTTTCAGCGCACCTACGGCCTGCTCCAGCACAGCATCTACAGCATCGGAAAGCAGAAAATCCGGCGCACCTGCCTGCTCCCCATCGCGACCGCGTGGCTCACCGGGAGTGGAGTCCTCGCCAATAGTGGTAATCGTTCGGCGTCCACTCGCGGGTTGATCGCCTTTTTCGGTGGTCTCAAACGGAGTTTCCCAGAGCACCAGGCCATCGGCCAAGTCTACCAGGCGCATACTGCCGCGCAGACTCAGGGTGCCGCTTGCTCCGGCGCCGACTCGCCACTGCACCGGGCGAGTGCGGCGCTCGCGCTCCCAGTCACGCATACGCACCTGCCAGGCGGGTAGAGCACGGGTCTGGTAGTAGTACATCTCTTCCCGGTAGTCGTCCGGATCTTTCAGGCTGCCACGCCCGGCAAGGGCTTCTAAGAGTCCGCGAGTCTTGGGGTGGTCGGTCTCGACCGGCAGCTTGTAGCGCGACGGTTCCAATGGACGACGCGGAGCGGGCGGCATCTTCGGGGTGATTCGCTCGTAGCGCCCCTGAAAATCCGTGCTGCCATTGCTTTCTTCCACATCTACAATCAACAGAGCATCTGCAGCGGCAAGCTGACGGATTCGGGCACGATCCGCGCCTTTTGTAATTCCTGCCTGCCCCAGCGCCAGCTCCGCCAGGATATTCTTCAGACCATCGCGCTCCAGCACTTCGAAGGCATCCAGGCTACGCAGACCACTGGCGGTGCGGCCAGCGAGCATATCGGCCAGCTTCTGGGCAAACGGGTCTCTCCCCAGCCCGCTGACAGCGATGCGACGGACTCCAGTGAGGTCTCGGGCGGAGTGCAGCACTGTGGCCTTCTCACCCAGCCGGTCAAAAGCGACGCCCTTACGAACGACCTCTTCCACCGAAGCAGCACCGGGACCACAGATAAATGTGCGCACACCACCGCCCGGCTTATCTTCCTTCCAGCCAATGGTGTCGCCACGGCGAGCGGTCTGGCGCTCCACAGACTCGCGAATCGAAGCAGGAAGTGGTGCGGAGCGGTCGATGAGCAGCCAGCTCATCCGCGTGGCTCAGGCGGGCTTTCTCCCAATCTGCTACAGGGATGACAGCAGCGCGCTTGTTGGTCAGCAAGCGCGAAGCCGCTTTGGTATCTATACCCACAGGCACCACAGCGAGTGAGCGCACTTTTCGGCGTAGGGGCTCCTTCGGCAGCTCGTGCAGATTCCGGAAGTCGTAAACCGCCTGCCGGAGCCAGAGGGCATCTGGTGCAGAAAGGGTGACCCAGGTTTCTTTTTTATTAGGGCGCTCTACCGAGAGAACGAGCTCATCATCGGCGATATCCGGGTCAGGCTCTGTCTGCCACTGCCGGTTCACCAGGCGCACCAGTACAGTCGCGCCGTCCCCTGCTGTCAGTTCGGAGAGCAGCACTCGCTCCCGATTCTTCGGACGTGTGCCGGAGAGAAGCAAGTCGGCCAGAGCCTCATCGCCATCGGTCACACCGACGCGGACACTGGCCTTATCAAAGAGACGCAAGGCCGCATCGTCCGCATGTGCGGTCGATACGGCCAGCGCGATGGCAGCGCCACTGAGCAGCAAGGGAGCAGAGCGCATGGGTGTTTTACTATCTTACCGGGTCGCAGAGGAAGATAACGCGGGTCTTTTCAAAGAACCGGTCACGCTTGTTCGCGCCTAGAATCCGCTCCGCATCATCGTAGCTTACCACCGGGTCGGTGCCGCCACGCTCAAAGCGAATGGCCTTCACTATCAGCGGATGGCTTCCGGCACGCTTGGAGCGCAGGGCATCATACATAGAACGTGGGTAGCCCACGATTCCGGTCTCTATCGCAAAATCCGGATCCACACGCACGGTACCGTAAAGCTCACGCCCAGTAGCATCGTAGAGCTTGGGTGCTAGCATGGCACGGAGGTTCAGCCCCCGGCAGTCAACGATAATGGCAGAAAACGGTCCCTGGTCATCCATAGGCGTCAGGCCAGCTTCTACATTGGGGCGAACAATCGGCTTCACGCGTGGCACACTGGCAATCTGAATCGCGGGCTCTTTTGGCTCTCGGAAGTTATCACCGGGATTCGGCTTCAGGCGGACGCGCTCAGCGGGAATCGGAGGGCCGGGAGTGATGATATCGGGCACATCGTTGTCACGATCAGGCAGCGGACGACGATTCGGACGCTCACGCGGCTCATGACGCTCAAAGCGTCCGCCCCGCTCCTGTTTCTCTCGCATCACCTCGGGAAGAACCGCTTCGGCAATCGAGCCAGGACCATAGAGCGGGAGTTCCACGGTGACTTCAGCAGTCCCATCGCGCTGGAACTTCTCGGCAATCACTCGGGGAGACTGCAGCATAGCGGAGACTTTGGTCTCTATGGTGTCGTTCTCCAGCACATAGTTCTTGACTTTGGTAGTGCCCGTCACCTGCACGGAGCTAACCGCCATAGCCAGGTTGCGCAGGGCATCGGCTCGGGCCGCGCCCATGGCCATTAGCTTTGCCTGCCCCGGATTGAAGGAATTGGAAGGCGCCGCACCGTAGCCGGTGGCTTTCACCACCCCGGCATTGTAGTTAATACGCCCTTTTCCATTGCTGACCGTATCCACGAGCGGGTCGTGATCCACTTCCCCCGCTACTGCCATAGTGGACACACTCATCGTGATCCCTACTGCACCTAGCAGCAACGTCGCGGCCAGAACTATACCGGATGTACGAAATTTCATAGCAGCATATCTCTCCTCGGTACTATGACGACACGCCCCGCCGAATCGTGACAGATATTTCTGTCAACCTTTTTAAGGGAATAAACCTAGCTGAATCCAGAACAAGCGCCCGGTCAGTTGCGAGGCTCGGTTCATCTGGAGCCGAGTAACTGTTGCTCTCCCAGTCGGAGTCAGCCCACGTATTTCTAGACTGCCAGATTCAAAGGAAAAATGCTCGTCCCATAGGTCTATTCGCGGATGAAATAAGGGTACATCCTCACCAGACTCCGGATCTATCGCATGCGTAAAATTGCTCTTATGCCCATTACAGGAGCGGCAGGAAAGCGCAAAGTTAGCCAGATCATCTGTTCCATTCCTCGTAATTGGAATAATGTGCTCTACTTCGAACGGAAAGTTGAAAATCGCTTCGGGTGCACGGCAATACTCACAACGCCGCTCTGCCCTTATGGCGACTGTAGGGTAATGTGGATTCACGCTGCCTTTTGCTGGAGAGCAGCCTCAGCACGACGTGCTGTAGCTAAAATCTCCTTATCAATCAACTGCTCCATCTCTTGTAGCTCGTCGCTGGTGAGCGGGGCATCCTCTCCCTTATGTCGTGCTATGAGCACTTGTAGACGCTGATATTCATTCTGAGTAAAGAAGCTATCCGAAGCACCTCGTCGAACAAGAATCAGTGGCTCAGTGGTATCCCCAATTTGATTCAACAAGGCATCTAAAGCAGTCCCCAGAGTAGGACCTTCTGCACAAATTCCATCCTGGCTGGCTTCGTATACAGACGCATCAGCTCCTTCACGACGGATGACAATTACATGGCCCATAGTTTCACTAAAAATGATACCGCGAAAAACGCCTCTTTTCGGGCTACACTGAGCTTTAGAGATGGGAAGTTTCGCGCGGCAGGCGCTCTATGTCGCCATACCTCTGGCTCTAGTCGTCGGTGGGTTGGCGGTTCGAAAACTTCTCACGCGCCCCTCAGGCCCCGCTCTCCTGGCGACACCTACGGCCTTTTCTCTAGGCAATGTCGCAGAAGGACGCAAAGTCTCTGCCTCAGTCACCCTGCGTAATACAGGTACCACTCCGCTGGAGATTACCCGTGTTGATAAATCCTGTGACTGCACGGATCTCTCGCTGCCAGGTCCACTTGCGCCAGGCCAGAGTGCTCCTCTAGCACTGACAGTAGACACTACAGCCCAGCGGCGGGGACCAATTAACAAGGCCATCGTGCTACACGTAAAAGGTTGGCCCAAAAACCCTATCACTCTGCCAATTCAGGGAAGCATCTATGATGAGCTAACTATCACTCCGAAAACGCTGAACCTGGGCATGCTCACCTGCCGCCAGAAACACCCGGTCTCTCTGACCCTGAATCGGTTAGATGGCAAGCCGCTGACAGTAACAAAAATAGAGCCGCCCGCCGGGTTGGCCATCACTCCTAAGAGTACGGCCCCGAATACCGTAGCACTATCCGGCACATTTACAGCACCAGAAGTACCAGGGGAATTCCAGGAAACGGTTACGCTACATACAGATGATTCCGCCTTGCCCACTATCACCGCAAGGCTGGACTTCACTGTAAAAGCCGCCTATACTCTCACCCCGAAATTTGCGCACTTCGGTCTCACTCGTGAGAAAGCCCCTAAGGAGATTCGAGTAAAAATCAGCGGTCCGCCCACTCCGCTCAAACTGCTCTCGGTGCCACCGTCTATAAGTGCACGACTGGAAGGCACCACAGTTATCATTGCGCGGCGCCCCGAAGCTCCGAAGCGCTTAGTTACCGAGGTTCGTTTAGGGACTCAAAATCCGAAGCAGCCGCAGATTCCAGTGCCGGTTTACAGCTTCTTCAGCAAGTAATCAGGGCTGCTTCGGCTCACTCGGTGGCGCCGCAGCCAGCATGGTCTTTAGCCAAGGATCATCGCGGGTGCGCCAGATAAGCGCATCTACATAGTAGTGGAAGACCACCACCATGGTGAATGGCACGAAGACCCACATCGCCCAGGAGTCAGGTGCTATCAACCCTTTTATCTCGATAACACCTACTACCACACCGTAGATAAGTGCTGCGACTGCCCACTTGAGGGCTACTCGCTTGACATCGGGGAAGCGGGTCCGCTGGAAGTGCGCTACCCACCCGTGGTACTGCACATCATGAAAAGCCGTTTCCAGCGCCTCGGCCACTAAGAACGGAGTCGCAGTAATAAAGAAGACAAAGTAGTGGGTGGTCAGCGCGGCGGCCATGAGCAGCAGCTTGGGTGCGTTCACGGGGCGACCAATCGCCGCGCGCCAGACCTGTCGGAACCCTACCAAGGTCAGCATGATCAAGAAGAAGTTCCAGAGCCAGGTACCCCACTCGCCGGGCAGGTTCGGCACATCTACTTTGACATCGCCGTACACAATCAATGGCCCACGTACATCGCCGTAGTCATTGAAAAAGCAGGCGAACATTCCGGTGAAGTAGCACAGACCGTCCAGCCAGTTGTCTAATGGATCCCGGTCATCGTTCAGGCCCTTGTAGATTTTCAGGAAGCCCCAGTGCTGACGAATGATATGCCAGGTGCCATAGATTGCTGCCCCCACGATCAGATAGGCTTCCCATTTCAGCCAGAGAAACACGAACCCAGCAAGAATAAACCCGCCTAGTCCCCAGGTATAGAGGTTCCGGCGTTTCTGAAACTCCTCAGTATCGGCATGGGTACGCGCGAAGGTCTGGAAGATATGGGGATGATCAAAGATAGCTGTAAAGACGAAGTAGGTAATCAGAATAGAGTCACCACGCAGAATGAACCCGAAGCTATGGGCAATGCGATAGAGGCCATAAAAGAGAAAGGTGAATACGCAAGAGCCGATGAAGAACGTAAGGTCGTAGCGCGGCGAGACAATCCAGCGGATTCGCGGCCTTTCCCCGGCGATCATTTCGTCTCCCCTCGGTCCACACGAGTGATACGCAGTTCAATCGGTGCCAGTGCGGCCTTCAACACCGCCACAGCGGCATCCGGGTCAGCATCCGGACCACAGGTAAATAAATCGGCGCAGAACAGCCCGCGCTCCGGGTAGGTATGTATAGAGAGGTGTGACTCGGCCAGCGGCAGCAATGCCGTGTACCCTCCACCGGGGAAGATGTGGACAATGGGGATAGAGAGCGGAGTCATGTTCGCCGCCAACGCGGCTTCTGTCAATGCCACTCCACCTCCTTCGGCATCCGTCATGCGCTCCGGTGCGCACCCGAATCCATCAAGTAGCAGATGATTTCCTATCATAACCTTAAATGCCTCGGCTCTTTGAGGCTTAAAGGGGCCTTCAGGTGACATTCTACCCAGCTTCGGGTTAGCCCACTCCAGGTCATGATTTCCCATGGTACGCCATGCCGTATACTTTTTCACTAATGGATGACCTGTTGTTAGTGCGAGATGGCGAGTTGTTCCACTTACAAGGTGAGAAAGAAACTCCCTTTGAAAGCCCGTTTGCTCAGGCGCGTGAAGCGGAAGACCAGCGTACTTTCGAGAATAACCGCTGGCGCGCCGGGAGCGGAGGCATGGAGGAAAATACGCAGTCCATGATTCCGCGCGGCATGCTCTGGGGCGGCAAGGGGCAGTTGGCACCACCACAGCGCCCTAAGATTGGGTATGCCTTTCATGCGGGAGAACGCTGGTACTACACGCTTACCATGCCACGCGCTGCCGGGTTGTTCTACTGGGATCGAACCCGAAACGAGGAAGTGCGGCTCTTTCACAAGCAGGGCTTCACATCAGAACCGTTCTGCGTACTACCTGACCGACGAATTATCATTACGGCGCGCCATGAAGATGGTTCGGGGAATCTGGTGCTTTTAGACGAAAACGGAGTAGAGCGGGAGCAGCTTACGGAGGGAGATTCGGTAGATTCGAACCCATTTTTCCACGATGGCTGGATTTACTTTGATTCCACAGGACTGGGACGCAACGCTGAGGGGATCGTGATGGCACACGCCCCAACAACTATCCAGCGTATGCGCCTGGATAGCGGTGAAGTAGAGACGGTGCTGGAAGACGAGAAATTCGATCTACTCTCTCCTAAAATCACCGAAAGTGGCACGCTCTATGTGCTACGCATTCCCAAACAGAGTCAAGCACGCTATGGCACGGGCGCAGCGCTGAAGGATGCCGTGCTATTTCCATTTCGGCTGCTCATGGGCCTGTTCGGATTCCTGGCGCTCTTCAGTCAGTTTTTCGGCAATCAGAAACTCACCTCGTCTCAGGGGCCGAGGGTAGAACGTGACCTTTCGCAGGCTCGTATCCAGCAGCGGTTTGTGGATATTGAGAAAGAATCGAAAAAGGCGGGCGAGAAAGTAGCTGCCCCGGAGAGCTGGGAGCTGATACGTGTGCGCAACTCTAATATAGAGAGTGTGGCACGGCGTGTCTGTGCCTTTGAGATTGCGGGAGACAAGGTGCTCTACAGCCGGGGCTATGACCTGCGAGAGCCAGAGGGTGGCGTGCGTAAGACAAGCGGTGAGCTGATTACCGCGCTCTCGGGCTACTCCCAGCGCTTGGTTTCGGTTTCGTAGTAGTTCAGAATCCGCGGGTGGTCCAGGGTGGATATCTCCACCAGGGGCTCCGACGTATCCGCATCGAAAGCTGTCAGAGTGGCCAGGTTCGCAGACTGCAGGAAGCGCAGTTTCAGGCCAGTTAGCTTGGTTTTTGTAAGGTCCGGTGCGGGCTCTGGGGTGGCTCTTGCCAGCGTGAAGCCCCAGTCTCCGAAGGTCGGTACGTAGACATGGTAGGGCGTGGTATTGAATCCGGCAGAGGCTATGGTCTTACGGGTGCACCAGAAGGCATCGCGGGCGAACAGAGGTGAGGTGGACTGTACTACCAGCACGCCCCCACGTCCTAATCGTTCACGCACGAACTTATAAAACTCTTTGGAGTAGAGCTTGCCCAGTGCTTCATTGTTCGGGTCGGGCAGGTCGCCAATAATCACCCCGTAGCGGGTAGGATCTTTCTCCAGAAACTTATACGCGTCCTCATGGACGATTTTCACCCGGGGGTCGCTGAAGGAGTTGTTGTTCAGTTCCCGGAGCGCGGGATAGGTCTTGGCCAGGTCGGTCATGGCCGGGTCGATATCTACCAGAGTGATGCTCTTGACATCCGGCCATTTCAGGATTTCACGCACGGCCAATCCATCACCACCACCCAGCACCAGAATGTTCTCCCGGCTGACAGAGAGGCTCATGGCGGGGTGAATCAGAGGCTCATGATAGCGATACTCATCGGCGGCAGAGAACTGGATATTGCCGTCTAAGTACAATCGCAAGTCGTTCTTGCGGCGGGTGATGACAATGCGCTGATACGGAGTCTGCTTTGCCAGAAGCACCGAGTCTTCGTAGAGCGCCCGCTCAAAGAACCCGGTGGCTTTATCTGCGGTAATGAACCCGGTAAAGAGTAGCG
This sequence comes from Armatimonas sp., assembly GCA_049840835.1. Lineage (GTDB taxonomy): Bacteria > Armatimonadota > Armatimonadia > Armatimonadales > Armatimonadaceae > JANLTX01. The sequence continues at coordinate 61,725 of JASGJG010000012.1, forward strand.
CTCCCAGTACCCCAATGATAGCCAGTGGGTAAAAAGGGCGTGGGACTTTCTCTTTGAAGGTAACCACATTCCAACCGGCGACCCCAAGATTCAGCAGTCCCACTAAGAAGGCTGTTCGGGTAGCGCCAAGCATGGGAAGCAGCAGCAGGGGAAAGAGGATAGAGCCTGCCAGTGAGCCGATGTAGTCGAAGCTGAGCGCGGCAGCCAGGATGTTCTTGAGGGTTCCATAGCCGCTGAGCAGACGGGTGAGAACCGGCAGTTCCAAGCCCACCAGCCCCCCCAGCAGAATCAGAGTACCGAAGAGAACGAAATAGTACCCATCGCCCCAGAAGGCGTAGGCGGCATGCAGTGCCCAAGCAGAGAGCCCTCCCACCATGGCGAGGGCTACTTCCGTTACGAGAAAGACTCTCAGGAGTCCCTTCTCTATATGCTGACTGGCCCAGGAGCCCAGCCCCATCGCGCCGATAAAGGTGCCGATACACAGCGAGAACTGTGTAACCGACGAGCCTAAAAGATACGACGAGATGGTAGCGGTGAGCAGCTCGTAGATGAGGCCGCATGCGGCGACGATGAACACCGTCGCCAGCAGCGCCAGGGCTTCTCGCTTCTCAGTTTCAGAGGATAGCGGCGGCAATTATGATGGAGATTCCCAACACGAACGCTGCGGAGAGCGTTGCCGCCGCTACGTTCTTGTTCTCGAAGATCTCTTTCTCGATATCGGCTTTGATAAGCAGGTCGAAGATCTTAAAGCCTACAGTAGCCAGGACGATACCCAGGACCCCGAAGGCGAAGGTTGAACCGAGCCCCTCCAGACTCAGTCCATTGGCCTTAGCGCGTGCCGCGCTATCCTGAGCGAATGCACCCGCCGCCAGCCCGACGAGTGCCCCTGCTGTCATTACTAACTTTCGCATGTCTGTCTCACTTTCCGTAGTGTGGGCCGCTGCCAAAGTAGGTCGCCCCAATGCGTGCCGAATGGCTGCGTACCGCTTGCCGGTCCGCTGCCGTGGTCGCCGTGGGCTTCAGCCCCCAGCCTTTGAGCGCTGCCGTAAAGCTCAGACCGAAAAGGCCGAACGTAATGAGCGTCAGAATCCGATAACTCCAGGTTTTCATCGTGGCCTACTTTTAGTCGTCGTCATCGTTGCTCATCGACTTCCAGGCCGTTTTTGCCGTCTCCGGTGCTCCCGCGACCATGAAACAGAACCCTATGGGTAGGGCCACAAACCCGAACCAGGCAAGCGGCGGCGGATGCAGCACACCCTGCTCTATCGCCACGCTCACCGGGGCATTGGCCGCCGCCGTTTCCGGGTCGGCAATCAGGTTTACATAATACGGCCCCGGCTTGGCAAGTTTGAAGTCCGAGTAGGTACTCAGATCGGACTCATGCCACGCCCCATCGTCGTCCGTACCGGATTCATCCCAGAACTCGCCATCGGTATCGAAGACAGGTCCCTCTGCATCTTCCACAACCGCCTGTACAAAGATAGACGACTCCGTGAATCCGGAAGAACTTAGCCGCAGCCGATGGACTTTGCCTGTGCCTTGCAGATCAAACGGCCCCAGCTTCAGCCCATCGCCGTCAATTTGCGACGCGTTCACGTTCTGCTGCGCGACTACTTTGCCATGCTGGTTACAGCCTACAATCCAGCCGCAGAGCGCCACCAGCGCCAGAGTCTGAGTCAGACACCCAAACTTACGGCGGTCCGCTCGTACACTCTCTTTTCCGCTCTCCGCAGCTGCTTCTTCTGCAGGCCGAACATGGAGAACACTTCCGAAGGTTGCAGGCGCTTGCCCTGGAACCACTCCAGTTCGCCCATTGCGGGGTCGTACTCTGCTGAGATGAGCTGCCCGCTCATGGTGAAGTCCGCGAACTTCATGGACCGGGAAACATCTACCGGCCAGGGAATCTCCCCCTCCAGCCCGCGCACCTTGCAGACGCCTTCGTCTACCACGGTCGCCCAGCTATCATTGATACGGATGTTGGACCCGGCACTGAGGCTCATGGGGAACTCATCTGGGCCGCCAGGCCATGCCTCGGTCAGAGTCCACTTACCCTCATCGAACTCCAGGTAGCGTGCTTCACCGTCCTGAGAAAGCAGCACCCACTCTTCCCAGGTGTAGTAACCGCCTTCATCGTCGGTCTGCTCGTAGAGCAAGCGTCCCACGGCGATAAATTTCTTGCCGGAAATCGTGGCGCTCATACCAATACGAATAGGGTTGGTATAGCTAAATGTACCGCCAGGATGGGTAAATGGCAGCGGCGCGAGGGCGGTGCCGCAGTAAGCACACTGGCTCTGTCCGTTTTTGAAGACGCGAGCATACGCGCCACAGCTCGGACAGGGTATCTCAGGTTGTCGCTGCATGTTCTGGAATATTTCTCCCTGTAAGTATCTGTTTCCTGCGACACACGAAACGCATTCGCGGTTACATACGGTATTCTCGGTCAAGAATGAACGCGGAAGAGAAGCGCATCGCGGAAATGAAGGGTACGCCGGATAACTGGCGGCTCTGGGGTCCTTACTTATCGGATCGTGCGTGGGGCACAGTACGGGAAGATACCAGCACGGATGGGAGTGCCTGGGATTCTTTTCCCCATGATGCCGCTCGCAGTCGTGCCTACCAGTGGAACGAAGATGGCCTGGGAGGTATCTCCGACATCCGTCAGTTCCTCTGCTTCGCACCCGCTCTCTGGAATGGGCGCGACCCCATCTTAAAAGAGCGCCTCTTCGGCCTGAGCGGCCCAGAGGGTAACCACGGCGAAGACGTCAAAGAAATCTACTTTTTTGCCGATGCCACCCCCAGTCAGAGCTATTTAAAGTTTGTTTATCACTACCCTCAGGCGGAGTACCCTTACGCAGATTTAGTGCGAACCAATCGCCAGATTGGCCGTGCCCAGTGGGAGTATGAGCTCTGGGACACCGGTGTGTTCGATACCAATCGCTACTTCGTCGTTACGTTTGAGTACGCAAAAGCCAGTCCCACGGACATTGTGATTCGCATCAGCGCCGAGAATCGTGGACCGGAGAGCGCCCCGCTCTATATCCTGCCTACTCTCTGGCTCCGCCAGCGCACCAAGAAGAGCAATATGGGAAAGCTCTTCCGCGAGGATGCGGACACTATACAGGTCAAGTACCGCAAACTCGGTACCTACACCCTGACCTGCGAATCTCCGGATGCGCTTCTGTTCACGGACAACGAAACCGGCAAGAAAGACGCCTTCCACCGCTGGCTCATTCATGAGGAAGAGAACGGAGTCCAGGAGACCTCGGTAGGTACCAAGGCCGCGTTTCTAAAGCGCATGGATATCCCTGCCGGAGAGACCCGCGAGCTCTGGCTGCGCCTGAGTACGGCGGGCAGCAAGCAGATAGAGTCTCACAAAGTTTTAGACCGTCGGCGTGCCGAGGCGGATGAGTACTATGCGGCTATAGCGCCGCTACATGCTACCGAGGATGAGAAGCGGGTGCAGCGTGAGGCGCTGGCAGGGCTTATCTGGTGCAAGCAGTTCTACCACTACGATTTGTCCCGCCCGCGCACTAATGATCGTAACCATGGCTGGGAGACTATGCATGCCGCGGATGTGCTCTCTATGCCGGATACCTGGGAGTATCCCTGGTTCGCTGCTTGGGATAGTGCATTCCACTGCATTCCCTTTGCCCTCATAGACCCGGATTTCGCCAAGAACCAGCTTCTGATTCTCTGCCGGGAGTGGTACATGCATCCGTCGGGGCAGCTTCCTGCCTACGAGTGGAACTTTTCTGATGTGAACCCGCCCGTGCATGCCTGGGCAGCGCTCCGTATCTACAAAATGGAGCGAAAGAGGCTAGGAGCAGGTCGAAATGCTCCAGGCGATTTAGACTTTTTAGAGAAAGTCTTTCACAAGCTGCTCTTGAACTTCACCTGGTGGGTGAATCGCAAAGACCGCCAGGGTAACAATATCTTTGAGGGCGGCTTCTTAGGGCTAGACAATATCGGGGTATTCGACAGAAGCGCTGCCCTGCCCGGCGGTGGGTTCTTAGAGCAGTGTGACGGCACGGCATGGATGGCCATGTACTCGCTGAACATGCTGGCTATCGCTCTGGAGCTAGCCCGCTATCGCCCGGCCTATGAAGATGTGGCCACCAAGTTCGCGGAGCATTTCTGCTATATTGCCCATGCCCTGAACCAGATGGGCCTTTGGGATGAGACCGATGGCTTCTACTACGATGTACTCCACCTGCCGGACCAGCCTGGGCTGCCGCTGAAGGTGCGTACTATTGTTGGGCTAATTCCCCTCTTTGCTGTGGAGGTCTTCGATTCCGATGTGCTGAATGCCCTCCCTGGCTTCACCACGCGCCTCTCCTGGTTCCTGCGTAATAAACCGGAAATCACCCGTGATGTAGCGCACTTAGGTGACCCGGCTCAGCGAGGTCGCGCTATTTTCTCTCTGGTAGAAACAGAGCGAGTGCACCGCATTCTGTCTCGGCTTCTAGATGAGAATGAGTTCCTTTCTCCACACGGTATCCGCTCACTGAGCAAGTACCATGAGCAAAATCCGTATACGTTCCCGCTGGACCCTTCGCTTCGGGTAGACTACTCGCCTGCCGAATCTACGACGGCTATGTTCGGGGGAAACTCCAACTGGCGCGGCCCGGTCTGGCTGCCTATCAACTATCTGCTGATAGAGTCGCTCCAAAAATTCGACTTTGCCTACGGCACGAGCTTCTTGCATAAGGGCAAAGACCTATGGTCCGTAGCCTCGGACCTATCGGACCGGCTTATCTCCCTCTTCACCCGAGACGCTGACGGTGAGCGTCCCTGTCTGGGTGGCGTGCCTCATCTGCAGCAACAGGAACATCTACTCTTCCACGAGTACTTCCATGCCGACAATGGCGCGGGGCTAGGGGCGAACCACCAGACCGGCTGGACCGCTCTGGTAGCAAAACTGATCGACCAGCGAAGGCAGGATATACCCCTCTAAAACAACTATGCCCCCGATGTTCCAATATTGGAACATCGGGGGCATAGAGCAAGGTTTTGTCCTTATCCCTCTAAGGCGGCATCCGAGAGGGCGCAGTTGTGCCATACGTTCTGCACGTCATCGTCCTCTTCGATAGCATCTAAGAGCGCCAAGAACTTGGCTTCCTCGGCTTCATCTAGAGACGCTGTGGTGATAGGCACCATGGTCGTCTCAGCGGAGGCGTAGGCGATTTTAGCGGCATCCAGAGCATCGCGCACAGCGGCGAAATCCGTGAATGCGGTAGTGATTTCAAAGCCACCGTCTTCGGTCTCCTGGAAATCCTCAGCACCCGCCTCCAGGGCAACTTCCATAAGCTGATCTTCGGTGGTCTGCCCTGGCTCAATCAGGAAGATGCCCTTGTTTTCAAAGAGATAGCTCACGCTCCCCGAGTCACCAAGGCGTCCCCCCTTCTTCCCAAACGTCGCTTTGACATTAGGAAAGGTGCGGTTCCAGTTATCGGTCAGGCACTGAACCATAATGGCGACTCCGCCCTGGCCATAGCCCTCTACAATGCGTTCCTCTAAGTTCCCGCCCTCAAGTTCGCCAGTACCCTTCTGGATATTGCGCTTGATGTTGTCGGCAGGCATAGAGTTCTGCCGCGCGGTCTGCACCGCCATTCGCAACCGAATGTTGGTATCTACACTGCCACCGCCGGACTTGGCCGCCAGGATGATTTCTTTGGCGATTTTGGTAAAGAGCTTGCCGCGTACCGCGTCCTGCTTGCCTTTACGCAAACGGATATTATGCCACTTACTATGGCCAGACATAGTTTTTCTGAACCTCTCTCAAAGCAATGCCCGGCGTCACCGCCGGGCTGGAATAGTGAACTGATTTTATCACGAGGCGTTAACAGGCGGGAAAGCGGTATTTGCAGACAACCCCTACCCTACTCTTTCAGCGCCTGAGCATCAGGTGCGGCGCTGGAGTGTTGGGCACCACTACCGAATAAGCCCGGAGCCTTCCATCCGACTCGGTAAGGAATGTTGGACCATATCCATCTCGATTCACCCAGAGTTGTGAGGCTCTTAGCTTAGGGGGCTGTACGTCCTTATCGTCAACCGGAAAACAGCCATAATCTGGATATGCCCAATCCAGACCCACAACTTCAATCTTCAACAGTCCACAACGTACTGGAGGATTCAGGTTTATCTGGATGGGTGCATCTCCATGTTCCTCATAAGAAAACTTTGCCATCTGTAACGTGGTTTTTGCAGCAAGCTGATCCATAGCCGGGCGTGCTGCCAGAAAGCTCAGGTAGAGAGGCCAGCTGCTAATAGGAACGGAAAAAGCGCTGGCTATACAGACAATAGCCATGATGCGTTTCTGAGAGACAACATGAGAGTGTTTCTGACCTGCTTTCAACCAGGTTACTGCACCCATTAGAGCCGGGATAGTACTCAGTACTGCTGCTATTTGAATAAGCCTGAGAGGCTGACCTGTGGCAGAGAGGCCCATAAGTAGCAGTGGCCAAGCAACAAGTACAGCGAGACCTGCCCGCCCGGATATTCTGAAATGGGATGCTTTCATAGCCTCTACCCCCTCTAAATCATTTAAAGACTACCACAAATGGCAATGACGCCTACAAACATAACCGCCATCGGGTAACCGCTCAAATACACAGCGATCGTCCTCCCAAACAACAGGCTCAGGTTTCTGTAGTTGAGAGTGTAGCGTAACGCTCACTAAGCCTCCTGCGGTCAGGGCTGCGCAGATTCCGGCGAACAGGCGCTTCTGGAAAAAGACCTTCGGGTGCTCCTGCCCGGCACGTAGCCAGGTAATGGCTCCCAGCAGAGCAAGCGGCAGGCCCAGTAGAGCGACAGCGGCGATGCTGGCGGGAGATGTTCTGGTGAAGGAGAGGCCGACGACAAGAGATGGCCATGCGGTGAGGATAGCGAGTCCGAAGTCACCAGAGACCCCAAAACGACGCGACGCGTTCATACTGCTTATCATACCTCCGGATTTTCGGAGGGTTCTCATAAATTTTCGCCCGGTAACTCTACCGGGGTAATGTTTGGGCTAGAGCATATAAATCCCGACGCGAACGCCCTGTGGCCGCGGCAACCTGTCGAGCGGCATCTTTCGCGGAAACGCCAGAGGCAAGCAGGGCAGCCAATTGGTCTTCCGGCGAAACAGCTTCAGTAGGCACCGCAGCTCCCTCGCCCGGCCCCAACACGATCACGCACTCCCCACGGGGCGCATTTTGCTGAAAGTGGGCAAGTACAGTGGCTAAGTCTCCCCGCACAAACTCTTCGAACTTCTTGGTCAACTCACGACCAACCGCGCAAGCTCGCAGGCCGCCGCAGACAGTCACCAGGTCTTCCAGGGTTTCTACCAGCCTATGCGGACTTTCGTAGAGAACCACGCTGCGGCGCTCTGTGGCCACTTCTTGCAGGCGCTCCCGGCGGTCGTTCGTGCGTGGCAAGAAGCCCTCAAACACAAAGCGCCCTGTGGGGAGTCCTGCGCCAACTAATGCCGCCAATAGGGCGCTGGCGCCGGGTATGGGCTCCACCCGGAAGCCCTCTCCTACAGCCGCCGCTACCAGCTCTTGACCGGGATCAGAAAGCAAGGGAGTACCCGCATCACTGACCAGCGCTACGCTCTGGCCTGCCCGCAACCGAGCCAGCACACTATCCGCTCCTCTGTGCTCTACATGGGCATCACAGCGAATTAGAGGGGTATTGATATCGAAGTGTCGTAGCAGGTTTTTCGTTACGCGAGTATCTTCGGCGGCAACCACATCTACCTCACGCAGCACTCGCAGAGCGCGCGCTGTAATGTCTTCCAGATTCCCGATAGGCGTAGCAACGATGTAGAGCATAGTAGTGGTTTAAAACTGACCGGTGCATGTTTTTTCCATGCCACCTCAGTTTACTCTATCCAAATTCCTCATTACTTATCTTACAAAATCAGGAAAACCAGGTAATCTTGCTTAGTTAAGAAATTATCAAGCAAGGTAGAATGCCGCAGTTTCTCTAGCAGATAGAACAGGGTAACAGCGGCATGCGGCGATTCGGTATCGCTCTTACGGCGGCTTCGGTCGCTCTGGTGTTTCTCGGAGGTTGTGGCAGCGGAAGCAGACCCTACCGGCAGTGTAGATACAGGCGGAACGAGATTCGTTCCCAATTACATCGACAATCTGGGTACCGACATCGCGCGGTGGCCCGTCAACGAAGTGAGTGTACATTTGTCTGCAGGCGAGGAGCCGGACGATGACACGCTTCATGCACAGTTCGAGGAAGCGGTGCGCCGCTGGAACGATGCTGGAGCAGCCATTCACCTGACCATTACCGACAGCGAGAACGCCGATATCCCTGTGACCTTCACCTCATCCGATGACTCGGACTATTCGGATGGCACGGTAGGAATCACGACTCGTAGTTTTATACGCTCCAGCCCCTATGGGCGTATGCTTGGCGCAACCGTAAAGATAAAAGCTGGCCTTAACGAAGACAAGCGGCAGGCTGTTATTACTCACGAATTGGGCCATGCACTGGGTCTGGGTGGTCACAGTTCCGATGAGCGCGATGTGATGTACGCCGCCCCGGAGCCTCCCGGCCTTCTGACCGATTCGGACAGAAATACAATCAAAACGGTCTATGAAGGCCGTAGTCGAAGCAGTGCTGCTACCGGAACAGTTCAGGAGGAAACTGCGCGCTGCCCTGGTTAATACAGAGTTAGTTCCTGAAAGGGATTATCTGTATGAAACCGACTGTGCTTGGCTATTGGACCGATTGGAACGCCGCGTATCCACCAGAGAAGGTGCCATGGCGTTCCCTGACCCATGTCTGCCACGCCTTCAGCACCGTTGCGGAGGATGGCACTTTGAATCCCATTCGCAACGAAGCGCCTATTGTCCGGCTGATTCAACTGGGGCGTAAAGCGAAAGTCCCTGTGTTGCTCTCCCTGGGTGGCGGCTCCAACTCGGAGACAATGTCTAAGACCATCACGACTCCAGAGAAAGTGACGGCACTAGCCGATGCTGTGAGCAGCCCGTGTGAAAAAGCTCGGCTACTCTGGGGTGGATATGGACTGGGAAGGTATTGGGAGCAAAGACGAGCAAGCGAACTTAGAGGCACTGGTGGCGGAAATTCGCAAGCGCCTGCCACGCCCGCTTTTGATTACTCAGGCAGTAGGTGCAGGGATCTGGGGGAATCAGTATGTGGACTCTCAGAAGATGCTTCCCTATATCGACTTCCTGAACCTCATGACCTACGACTTCAGCGGACCATGGAGCCAGACAGCCGGGCACAATGCCCCCCTGTCGTTCTGTGAAAGCTCCATCGCGTTCTGGAACGGTAAGCAGGGCTGGCCGAAACCCCGACTGAATCTGGGCATTCCCATCTATGGGCGTGGCTTCCGGGCGGGCGCTCTGGGTGGGAAAACCACCGGGAACTATGAGCGCAGCTATGTGGACCTTAAAGAGGTACAGAAACTGACTCAGGCGGGCTGGACCGCGCAAACCGACCCGAAAGATCAGGTCCCCTACTTGATAAAGCCCGATGCCAGCGAGCTGGTCAGCTACGAAGACGCAACATCGGCCCGAATCAAGGGAGCCTGGGCAAAGAAGCAGGGACTATGTGGTGTGTTCTTCTGGGAGCTTTCGGGCGACCGCACCGAACACAAGGAATCGGTTCTACAAGCCGCCCGTGAAGGCTTACTGAAGTAGATAGATTTTCAAGGCTCTCAGGTAATTACTTGGGAGCCTTGAATGCGTTTACAAGCTGGTGAGTATCCATAAACTCCTGAAATTTTAGAACCAGGTTGTCTGAGGTAAAACTAAATACCTGTACCCATCTATAGCCAAATGAAGAGCCAGTAGCCAGTACAACTCCCGAGGTCTGACCCAAGACCAGCACATGGTCTCGGTCCGAGAAAATCTCATCTATAGAGAATGATTTATACTCGATGGCCGGACCCCTATCTGCCATAAACTTACGAACCCCATCTTTACCGGTATACAGGGTATCCAGGGGCACTCCGGGGAGATTCGGTAGCTCAAAGGTAATGCTGTCATCCAGAAGGGAGATCATTCCCTCTACATCGCCCGTGCCGAAAGCGGCGTATATCTTCTGAACTACGTCTATTTGTGCTTGATTGGACATAGGTACTCCTTAGCGAGAGTTTCCCATTACGTAAGGTCTATTCCTGCATGGCTTAGAAAAAGTCTAGGTGCATCTGCCACTGACCTTGGGGAGAACAATAAATATAAATCGCTCCACCATCTACCAGATTCCACCACGGCTTTTCTTCAGAGGCAATCTGAAGCACAAAGTCACTGGAATCTAGATTAGGCGCACCCTGAATATAAGTAGGCCAGCCACCTACTTTGGTACGATAGCACCGTGGTAGGTCACCGTAGTCATCGATTCCGCTATCCTGCGCGTTGATGATATCCATCGCCTCCTGATCCAGGCTCCATGAGGTTTCCCACTCGGGGGCATCATCAGGAACCAATGCCCACTTAATGGGGAATAGACGGGGCCAGTCAGATCCTACCGGGGGTGCAGTTAGCGGCTTTAGGGCTGCAATATCTGGGTAAGTTCGTATCAGCCAGCCATCCCCATTATTCACAGGTGTGGATACAGTTTCGCTGTCATAAAAGACGGTAACAAGCTGACTGTCTTTCAGGGGTAACGGACAATAGGGCAGCTCGTCTACTCGAACCTGAAGCAGAGGGTTCATAGGAGCAGACTGTCCCTGTGGCCACTCTTCACCAGGTAAGCCCAGGAAGTTACTACCAAACCAGGAAGTGTCTTTGTTCTCCGGCGGACGAAATCCGCCAATCTGTGCCACGGAAGCGGGGCGGCAGAAGGACCGGATACGATCTAGAGCTTCTGCCGCCGTCACGATAGATACGTTAGCCGATGGCCTTGGAGAAGGGTTCGGATTCTTTGAGGTAGTTGTGGAACGGGTCTTTCAGGTCCAGGTGCTTGTTCTTGGCTAAGTACACCAGATCCCAATCGATCACATAGTCCCGAGATTTCTTATCGATCAGGTTCTTGATAATCTCGGCGCGGCCTGCTGCACGGGTGTTCTGTGGGGCTCGAATCGCTGCTTCCACAATCTCGGCGTCGCTGATTAGCTTATCCATCTCACCAGCTTCTTCCAGGCCATAGAACAGCGAGACTGCACGGTTAGTGTTGTGGTACTCGATATCTAGAGACTGCATGATCTCATCATGCCAGCTTACGCCCTCGGACTCTATAAACTCGGAGTAAATCTTACGCTTGGCTACCCAGTCCAGCTTGTTGTAGAGACTCATGGGGTCTTTTTCGAGCGCATCTAACGTATCTTCCCACTCGGCCAGTACCCAGTCGGTCTCCGGGTCCACACCTGCCAGGCGCTTCTTGGAGGCTTCTAAGTAGATACGCTGCAAGTCGATAGCGGGAATGGTACCGCCAGACTTGCGCTTGACCAACCAGCGCCAGGTGGGGTCACGGCTCACGGATTTCAGGGTCTCCAGCGGGTCGCGAATCTCTACCTCAGCCCCCAGTAGCCCATCTTCTACAAGCGAGAGCACGCAGGAAGTTGTGCCCACTTTCAGCGCCGTGGCGTAGTCGGACATATTCCCTTCGCCGTACAGAATGTGCAGACGGTGCAGGTTGGAGAAGTTGTAGTAGCTATCCCACTTCGGGTTAATAATAGCCCGGTTGAAGCGCACCCGGCTGGAGATAGTCTTGACGATATGGTCAGCGCGCTGGGAGAGCTGGAAGTCTATGCTGGGGTCTATCTCTACGCCATAGAAGTTAGAGACCCACTGATAGTCCACATCGTACTCGGAGATGGTCATGACCGAGTTGCGCATGGACTGGAAGTTGAGTTTATGTCCGCCCACCCGGCCTACTCCGGCGAAGATCTGGCGAGTGACTAGAAACGGCAGCAGGTAGTTGAAGCTGGCACGGAAGAAGTCTTCATCCTGCATCTCCACCAGGTAGTTCTCGTGGCAGCCGAACGTATGCCCACCGAAGTGGTCTACTGAGTTGTTGTGAAACGAGACCCAGTCTTCCAGCCCTAAATCAGCTAGCAGGCTCTGCACAATCCACTGGCCCGCTTTGTAGTAGCGACAAGCATCGAAGACGGATGTGCACTCAGGAGTGGCATACTCTTCGTGGTCGCCCACGGCGTCTATATAGAGCCGACCACCATTAAGTAAAAAGCCGCCAGATCGGGCGGGTTCAAACGAATAATCACGGGCGTGCAGGTCGATAACGCCCCATTTTTTCTGGTAGAAGCAGTGATTTTTCACCTCCTCGACCACTCGCTCCGAGGTGCCAGCCCGCTCATCGCGGACCATGCAGCCGAACTCTGTCTCGATGCCGAAGATGCGCTTCTCCATGCCGTATTGTACCAGCCGGAAGGTAGGCAGAGGCTCACCATTTGGGCAGTCTTCCAGCGTAGAGCTTGACAAATATCAATTTTGATATTAATATCAAAATTGATATAAATGAAAGCAAAAAAAGCAGACGTTATCTTTCATCCGGTCCGCATGCGCATGGTGCAGGCGTTTTTCGGAGACCGACGCCTGACTGTGCATCAGCTGGCCGGGTTGCTGGAAGGAGTGGCTATTGCAACGGTGTACCGACACCTGAATCGGCTGGTAGAGGCGCAGGTACTCCAGGTAGTGGAAGAACGTCCGACTCGTGGCACGGTAGAGAAAGTCTACGCACTGGCAGGCGAGCAAGCAGCCTCGTTCTCTGCCGATGACACACGCCAGGCCAGCGCCAACGAGCAGAAGCATAACTTCAACATTCTGCTGACCACGCTGCAGAGTGACTACGAGCGCTACTTAGACCAGGAAACCTACGACCCACACCCCGACGGCGTGATGATCCGCCAGCGTGCCCTGAACCTGACCGATGACGAAGCCCTGACTCTGAACGAAGCTCTAAAAGCCGTTCTGGCACCCTATATTGGGCGCCCTCTGGAGGGCGAGCGCCGTCGCCGAATGCTGACTCTACTCGACCTGCCCATTGTCGAATCTCCCATGCCCGAGTAAAGGCCTCAACGATGCGAAACTCTTACCCTTCCCTCTGCTTGCTGCCGCTTCTGCTCACGGATTCTTGCTTTCTACTGCCTGGTACAGCCCTGGCTCAGACCGAGAAGGCTCCCACCCCAGTAGCCCTGCCGGATACTCCTGCGGGGAAAAGGATTGGCGAGTGGCTAGCTGCCTTGAACTCAGGAGAACGCACACGAATGCGACAATTCCTCGCGGCAAACTCTGCCACCCCTGCCACAGGAACGGCCCCTATAGATGCTATGACCAACCGGCAGATGGGGTTTTATCCTGGCTCAGGTGGGTATGAGATAGGAAAGATTGTAGCAACACCCTCTCCTAGCCGAATCACGGTTGCGCTAAAAGCGAAGCGTACCGGGTACTGGTTGCTTGTTGGGCTTTCGGTAACCCCCGAAGCACCCTACACCATTCTGGGATTTGGATTCCGTAATACGGAAGCGCCTGCCGAACTACTACCCCCTAAGAAGCTCACTGAGCGCGAAATTCGGACCCGCGCCGATGTGCTTATCAATAAACTTATCGCCGCTGATCAATTCTCCGGGGTGATTCTAGTAGCGAAAGATGGCAAACCTGTCTATCAGCGGGCAGTAGGGCTAGCAAGCCGCGCCTGGAACCTGCCGAACCGCATGGACACCCGATTCAATCTGGGCTCTATCAACAAGATGTTCACCGCTGTGGCAATTGCGCAGCTCGTGGAGCAGGGTAAGCTCTCCTACTCGGACACCCTGGAAAAAGCTCTGCCGGACTACCCGAATCGAGAAATCGCTCAAAAAGTGACGGTTCGGCATCTGCTCTCGCATACCTCGGGCATTACGGAAACGAAGAGTCTGCTATCCGGAGATGCTTTCCGCCAGGAATTCCGCAATGTCAACGACTATCTGCGTAATACGGCTGCAGATACGCTGAAATTCGAGCCGGGCACTCGACTGGAGTACAGCAGCTATACCTATCTGATTCTGGGAGCGATTATTGAGAAAGCCTCTGGCCAGAGCTACTTCGACTATGTACGAGAGCATATCTATAAACCGGCAGGTATGACCGCCTCGGACAGCTACGATCTGGATACCGACCCACCGAATCTCGCGACCGGCTATATGGACGCCGAGAAGGGTACGCGCCTCAGCAATATCCAGCGCCTCCCGATACGGGGAATGCCCTTTGGGCTGGGTTACGCCACGGCAGGCGACCTGGTACGTTTTTCCACGGCGCTTCGCGAGCATAAACTGCTCAATGCTGCCTCTCTAGAAACGGTCTGGACTGGCGTGATGGACTACACCGAGTTTGGCAGCAAGTACGGCTACGGCTTCATTGTAAAGACCTACAATGGGCAGCGCATTGTAGGGCATGGCGGTGGCTGGGTGGGTATCACCAACAAGTTCGATATGTACCCAGATAGCGGCTACACCGTGGTAATTCTGAACAACATCGACTCCGACCCGAACTCCGTTGCCTTCAAGTTCCGAGAGTGGCTGACTCAGGGCGGATTATAGAATTCTCAATGGAGTGAAGTTGATGCGGTCACAGGCCACACACCAGCAGCGGGTGTTGCCCAATAGCTCGCCATTCAGCACCAGCTCTTCGTGCTCGGGCAGGGAATTGGCGTGCACATGGCCGAATACGCATAGCTCGACCCCATAGGCCTCTAAGATATCCGCGAAGGGTTGTGGCGGATGGTGAATCAGCACGCACTTATGTGGGGCATCGAAGATAGCCTGCAGCGATTTTTCTAATCGCCCGCGTTCCCGGTGCAGCGAGGTCGAGCCTTCTTCCAAGTCGCAGCCACGTGTGCCTGCGAAGCCCCAGTCTCCAATAGTCACCGGAGGCGAGAGAAGGCCGGGAAATTCGATACCGCGCTTAGAATCCCACCAGAAATCGTGGTTGCCCTTGACGCAGATTTTCGTGCCGGGCAGACTGGTCAGAAACTCCAAATCTTCCTGGGCATCGCGCAATTTGGTGGCCCAGGAGAGGTCACCGGGCAGGAGGAGAATATCCCCCTGCCCTACAGTCTGCCAGGCATGCTTTAGAATCCGCTCCCGGTGATGCCACCAGTGCGCTCCAAAGCGATGCATAGGCTTGTCGCGGCGCCCCCCGGGTAGGTGGGGATCCGCAAGCGCGAAGAATCTCACGCGCTAATGCTATCGAAGACGACTACTTTGGACCACAGATGCTTGCAGCGGTCGATGAATGCTAGATGCGTGGGGTGATCCTGGTAGATATCGTGGTCTTCTACACTCGCATAGGCAACCAGCAGGGCTGCCAGGTAGGAATTGTCGACAACTTCACGCGGAGTTCCAGCAGGAGTACCGGTTTCAAAGAACGTGACACCGGGAATATCTTGTAGGGTTTTCAGCCCTTCCAGAAGCTCAGCAGCATCGGTGGGAGCAGCGTTTTCGCGGGGGTAGAAGTAGACGGCGTGAAAGAACATAGGTTTCTCTTGTTGGGTTTCAGGGATTCGGAGCGGGCCTGTAAGCCGGGTTCTGTTTTTGTACGGTCATCTCTCTGGGACATCTGTTACCAGACGCCTCATGCGGCGCTACCCGAGGGATCGGCGGGCAACGTCATCTCCCTCGTGTTGGCCTTGCTTCAGGTGGGGTTTGCCGGGCCGATGCGTCACCGCATCGCCGGTGCGCTCTTACCGCACCATTTCACCCTTGCCGGACAAGCCGGCGGTATCTTTCTGTTGCACTTTCCGTCGGGTCACCCCGCCAGGCCGTTAGCCTGCACCCTGCCCTGCGAAGCCCGGACTTTCCTCAGCGAATCCTTACAGACTCGCCGCGACCGCCCGTCCCGCTCCAGGTTCGCATTGTATCCCATAGACACCCTGAGGCAAAAATTTATCGCTGCCGATACAAAAATTGGATACGTAGAGTGAACAGCGGCCAGAGAGACCTACAAGCAGCTTTTCGTAGCCTGGTACATGGCGAACAGTGTTATCACTGGCGGAGCATTATCCGGTTTAGTGAGGAGAGCGGGAAGTTCCACTGGGAATTTCCTGAGTTTGACCTTGCCACCGCCCAGCGCTTTTTAGAGCTACCAGCTACCACCCCCGAAGAATACCTTCGGCAGGAAAAACGCCACGCCAACCCCGAAGATTGGGCACGCTGCCGCGAAAGCATCGAACAAACCTTGCTCCGGGGAGGCAAAGGTATTCAGCAAGAATACCGGATTCGTGATACCCGCGGACGCCAGCGTATCACGCGTGACATGCTCAAGTTCGACCGACTCTCCAAGGGCATCTGGGAGGTCAACGGATTCTGCTTCGATGTCACCGAGAGCCGTATTCGTGAGCGGTTCCAGGCTGGGCAGAGCCAGGTCCTGGAGATGATAGCTACAGGTCGCCCCTGCTCGGAGGCACTGGAGCAGCTTTGTCTGCTCCTTCAGGAATCTTTAGGCGAGGGCTTTACCGGGCTGGGCCGCTACAATGCTGCCACCCATCACATTACCGGTTTTGTAGCCCCCAGTATGTCGGAGCGGCACCGGAACATTCTGACTCGAATGCGGCTGGGACTCCCAGAAGCCATGAAGATAACCAGTCAGTTTATGGTTATCGAGGATGTTCGTAAAGACCCGGAGTGGAAAGGCTATCAGTTCCTCTATCGTGCTAGCGGCTGCCCTACGGCCTGGACCCACCCGGTTCGTGATGCACAAGGAAAACTCTCCGGGTTTATCGGCGTCTTCCTGACAACGCCAAGAGCTCCCACCGAGGCGGAGCTTCAGGCGCTTCAGGCGGCGGCGCAGATCGCCGGGGTCGCCCTGGAGCGCGAGGAGATAGAGCGCCTCCGAGCCGATTCAGAAAAAACGGTTATGGATGTCCTACGTGGCGTGCGCTGCCTTCTCTGGCAGGCACAGGTGCGGCTCATGGATGGTGAGACCTATCGTTTCTACGACCTCAAACTCCCCCAGCAAGACATCGGACTCCAATTTTTGGGGTTCGGCGCGAGCGACCCCGCCGACCTCTTTACCCGTATCCACGCCGAGATCTCTCCCGAAGACCTTACCCGCATGCAGGCGAACCATATCACCTGCTTTGAGAACGGACGCTCGGGGTACCAGAATGAGTTCCGGTGTCGGGACGGTCGCGGGCGAATTCGGTGGCTCCGCGAAGAGATACGTGTGGAACCTGTTAGTACCGGCCACTGGCAGCTGGTAGGTGTCACCACCGATGTTACGGCGCAACGCCAGGCGGAAGAGGACGTACGCTGGCAGGCCCTGCACGACACACTGACTGGTCTGCCTAATCGGGCACTGCTTCAGCAAGCCCTGGAAGACTCTCTCTCTGTAGCTCGCTCCGGTCGTCGGCGCTGTGCTGTGTTGTTTCTAGATCTGGATCGCTTCAAACAGGTAAACGACCGTCTGGGGCATGGTATCGGCGACAGGCTTCTCTGTGAGGTCGCGCGGCGGCTTCAAGGGGCGATACGCGAAAGCGACATGGTGGCCCGAATCAGTGGCGATGAGTTCATTGTGCTTCTCTCTGAGGTTGTCGATGAAGCCGATGCCCGTCAGGTCGCCGAGCGAGTGCGTGATGCGCTGCGCAAGCCATGCCAGCTTGGACCGCATGAGTTACATATCGGCGGCAGTATCGGCGTCTCCTCTACCCCAGAGATGGCAAGAGCGCCGAAGTTCTGCTGCGTAATGCCGACATGGCGATGTACCGTGCCAAAGAACGGCGCGACGGCATGATCAGCTTCTACTCATCGGAGATGGATCAGGGCACCGATCATCTCCTGCAAGAAATGGAGCTACGCCGTGCCCTGGAGCGGCAGGAGTTCTTCTTAGAGTATCAGCCCCAGATTGACACACGTAACCAGGATTGGCTGACCCTGGAAGCACTGGTGCGCTGGCGGCACTCCGAACGCGGGGTGGTTGGTCCGGCTGAGTTCATTCCACTGGCGGAAGAGACCGGACTGATTGCCGCTTTAGGTAGCTGGATACTGCGCGAAGCTTGTGATCAGGCCAGCCTATGGCAGAAGCAGGAGTTCCCTCTGCGGGTCTCGGTCAATCTCTCCGCGCGGCAGTTCAATACCCCGGCGCTTATTCAGGATGTGGCAGCAGTTCTAAAATCCTCCGGGCTGGATCCGGATCGACTGGATCTGGAAATCACCGAAACCACGATTCTCCAGGGCGGGGAGAAAGCGCGTGGCACATTAGAAGGGCTGCGTGGACTTGGCATCCGCCTGATGATAGATGACTTTGGAACAGGCTATAGCTCGCTATCCTCGCTCCAGCTGCCACCCGGTCGATGTTGTCAAAATAGACCGCTCGTTTGTGATGGGTATGATGGAAAGCCCGGAAGATGCGGCTATTGTCCGCGCTGTTGTGGAGTTGGCCCGCGCGCTCGAGCTAGGTGTGATTGCTGAGGGAGTGGAGACCGATGCGCACCGACGAGCCTTGGAGGCGCTGGGCTGTACCACCATGCAGGGCTTCCACTTTAGCCACCCCTTACCTGCGGAGGCGATTCCTGAACTTCTTACAAAAACTCCCGCAAACGGCTTTAAGCGTGCGGCGTAATCCTCTGTTTCTGGCAGTGGCATGGAACCTGCCGTAGAGTAAACCACGTGAAAGGTATTGTACTGGCTGGCGGCAGCGGAACCCGCCTGTATCCTGTGACCATGGCTGTGAGTAAGCAGCTCATGCCCATCTATGATAAGCCCATGGTCTACTACCCGCTCTCTGTTCTGATGCTGGCGGGTATCAAAGAGATTCTCCTCATCTCTACCCCCGAAGACCTTCCTCTTTTTAAGAAGCTCTTAGGGGATGGTAGCCAGTGGGGCCTCTCCCTCTCCTTTGCCGAGCAGCCGCGCCCGGAAGGACTGGCGCAGGCCTTCCATATCGCCAAAGATTTCCTGGACGGTGACTCGGCGTGCCTGGTACTCGGGGACAATGTGTTCTACGGCCAGGGCCTATCCGCGCAGCTTCGGCACGCGGCAAAGACGGTAGAGACCGAGGGCGGGGCAACCGTTTTCGCCTACCATGTGCACGATCCAGAGCGCTACGGTGTCGTAGAGTTCGACTCGGATGGCAAAGCTATCTCTATCGAAGAGAAACCGAAAGAGCCCAAGTCTAACTATGCTGTCGTCGGTATCTATTTCTACGCCCCTACTATCACCGAGATTGCTGGGGCGGTACAACCTAGCGCACGCGGTGAGTACGAAATCACGGATGTGAACCGGACCTATCTGGCGCAGGGTGCGCTTCGGGTCGAGACGCTAGGTCGTGGTACTGCCTGGCTGGATACTGGTACTCATGATTCTCTGTTGGAGGCCAGTGTCTTCATCGCGGCCATTGAGCGTCGGCAGGGTTTGAAAGTCGCCTGTTTAGAGGAAATCGCCTACGAAGAGGGCTATATCACCAGCAGTGACGTACTGGCTCAAGCGGATAAACTGGGTAAGACCGAGTACGCGGCGTACTTAAAGCGTATCGTCGCCGAGCCAGGTCCGCGAAAGAAATAGCAAAAATTCCCATGCAGAAACTCAACCCGGATGACCTTGCGTCGGAGTATGCCTCCGTTTTAACCACGCAAGAGTACACCAAGAAAACCCCAATAGAAGGCGTACAGGTCATAGACCTGCGTTTGATGATTGATGATGGCGGGAGCTTCGCCGAGCTGGTGCGCTTCGATGAAAACGGACGCCTGGTCCAGATACCCAGCTTCCAGGTACGGCAGAGTAGCTACTCCCTGGTCCTGCCCGGCGCTATCAAAGCGTTCCACTTGCACTACAATCAGGAAGATGTCTGGTTCGTGCCTCCCACGGACCGGCTTCTTATCGGGCTTATCGACTGCCGCAAAGACAGCCCCACCAAGGGCTCGTCTATGCGCCTGGTGATGGGCGGTGGCAAGGCGCAGCTTCTCTATATTCCGCGCGGTGTGGCCCACGGCGGCGCGAACATTGGCACTCAGAACGCGACGATTCTTTACTATGTGAATCAGCATTTCTCGCTGGATGACCCGGATGAGCGTCGAATTCCCTGGGATATCTTAGGAGCCGACTTCTGGGAAATGACACCAGGATAACCTCCCCTAACCTACAAAAACCGCGAACACTATTCGCGGTTTTTGTTTTTGTGCCGATATACTAAAATGGTAACAGCATGCGGGGGCGTTCTCACACAAAACTGATTGTGGCGTTGCTACTGGCGCTCGTCGCCAGTATGCCAGCGCTCGCCTCTACCATTCGCTGGTTCTGCGATGGGCGTGCCTGCGGCATCTCCCTCTGCTGCTGCGACCAGTCGGATGCCGCTAAAACAGACCCTAACTGCCGCCAGCCGGAAGCACCAAGCACGAAATCATCGCTCTGTGCAGCTGGGTGTGGCTGTACAGCAGTCGTTATCACAGCGGATACCCCTACGGCGTCTCTACAACCGACATCGGCACCACCTGTGCCTGGCGTCTTCGTGCTACCCACCGCTCCCCGGCCTTTAGCTCTGGCACTGGTTGTTCCTCTGACTCAGCCAGCGCTGCCAGATTACCGGGGACCGCCGGTAGTCGCTACCACCTTACCAGCCTCGGGTCTTCGGGCCCCTCCCGCCTCCTGAAAACGCTATGTGTCGCTATGTGAGCAGTTCTATGGCTAGCTGCTTGCCGACTTCGTTTTTGGAGGCTTGTTTTGTTGGTTCCTACCACATCTGTTTATCAAAACGCCCCTGCACCGGCTCTTTCGTTAGAGGCTGCGGTGCAGGAGGCATTGAAGCAGCATCGCCGACTTGCGGCGGGGCGTAAAGACGCCACTGCGGCGCGCCTGGGAGTACGCTCTGCCCAAGCACTGACTAACCCTGATTTCTACTTCTCTCCTGCGCTGGACCAGTTCAATGGCACCACCGAGGAGATGCTGATTACCCAGCCCTTAGAGCTAAACGGCACTCGGGCAGCGCGAACCGGCGTAGCCCGCGCTCAGCTTGGCATCGCAGAGGCGATGCTGGCTACAGAAACTCGCGAAGTAGTCGCCGCCGTGAAGACTGCCTACATCGGCCTCTGGCGAGAGCGAGAGCTAGCCACCCTGGCAGCATCGGTTACTCAGAACGCCAGTACCTTGCACCAGCTTACCCAGAAGCAGGTGGAGCTGGGCAGCCGCGCTGGTATCGATACCGCGCAGACCGGGCTGGAGGTGATACGAGCGCGGCAGAATGAAACCCTGGCCCGTGCGCGTGTAAAGCAGGCGGAAACAGCGCTGAACGTGGCTATCGGGCGGGGCGCAGAAGCGCCACTGCCAAACGTGGAGCTCCCTATCATGAAGATGGAGGTTCCCGCTCCGGAGATTGCCGTGAAAGCGGCCCTGGAAACCCGTGCAGAGCTAGCGGGTGAGAGCTCTCGGCAGGAAGGCCTGCGCCAGGAAGCGCGGCTCTACCGCGCGGAGGGGCGGCCTGATATCGCGCCCCAGTTTCGCTCGCAGTATGTGACCTTCCAACGCCCGAAGCGCAGTGACTATGGGTTCTCGCTCGCTATTCGCCTGCCGTTTGTAGACTGGGGCGGTCGCAAAGGACGAATAGCGCAGGCGGAAGCCGCCGCGCAGGCACAGGACGACCGAATTGCTCAGGCGCGCCGTGAGATTGAGAAAGAAGTGCGGCAGGCCCTTACCCGGCTGGCAGGCGCCACTGAGATAGTAGGTGGATATGCCCATGCGCTCCCAGAAGCAGAGCGTTTGCTCCGGGCCACACGCATCGGGCTGGAAGAAGGCAAGATGTCTGTACTTGCCGTGCTGGAGGCGCAACGTTCCTACCGGGCGACACTCACGGAGTACACGGAAGCCCGTGCCGATCTGGCGCTGGCACAGGCCGAGCTCACCCGCGTGATGGGAGGGGCTAAATGAAAAGCCCACTATTGACTCTGGCGCTGCTCCCCCTCTCACTCCTGCTCTGGGGCTGTCAGCCCAAAGAGGTGCCCACTCTCCCGGCTTCCGAAGAAAAGGCCAAAGAACATGAAGGTGAAGGCCATGCCGATGAGCATGGTGGCTCGATAGAGCTTTCGGAGGCCGCAAAGAAAAACGCGGGCATTCGCACTCAGGTAGTCACCCAGCGCCCGGTACAGGCCACCCGCGAGGTGCCAGGCACGGTGGAGGTTGCGGCAGATAGAGCTACCAAACTGACCCCAAGCGCCGCCGGAAAAATCGTCTCTCTGCTCGCTCGCCCTGGAGATAGTGTGCAGGCAGGGCAGGCACTTGCGATTTTGGATAGCTTCGAGGTGGCACAGGGCCATGCCGCTGTGGAGCAGGCGGAGGCTGGAGTTTCCCAGGCCATCGCGTCGCTTCAGACCGCACAGGCGGAGGTTCGCCAAGCGGCAGCGGCAGTAGGGGTGGCAGATGCCGCAATATCGCAGGCCGAAGAGCGTGCTCGGAGCGCGCGGCAGGCGCTAATCCGGCAGAAGGAGTTGGCTGCCGCTGGAGCCTTTGCGCAGGCGCCACTGCAAAGCGCGCAGAGCGAGCTTTCGGGAGCGCAAAGTGACTTACTTAAAAGTCAGACTGAACTACAGGGGCATCTGGTAGTGCTGCAGCGCGCGGAGCGCCTTTTTAAGGAAGAGGTTATCAGCCGTGCGGAGCTAGAGCAGGCGCAGCTGGAACATCGGCAAGATGAGACGAATGTAGAGACAGCCCGGAAGCGAGTAGAGAACGCCCGGTTGACTCTGGAGCGTGAGAAGCGAATCGCGCAGGCAGGCTTGCTCAATGCCCGTGAGGTCCAGACCGCCGAAGCGACTCTGCGTGATGCAGACGCAGAGGTCAGAAAAGCACGCACGGAGCGCATCCAGAGCGTGGAGGCCCGAAGAAAAGCGGAGCATGGAGTCACTGCCGCACGCACGACTCTCTTCGGAACTCAGGCGGCACTCCGGGCGGCGCGCACCAGTTTGTATGCCCTGGAGGGTCCGGACCATGCACCGGGTCAGGGTGGGCGCATTGTGGTGAAGGCGCCGATTTCAGGAATCGTGGCCGAGCGCGGGGTCACGCAGGGGGAAACTGTGGAGCGAACCACGGTGCTCTATACCCTGCAAAACGAAGGTGTGGTCCAGGTCACCGCGCAGGTGCCTGAGGCGGAGGTTGGCACGGTGCGGGTGGGACAGAATGCCTCTATCTCCGTGGCCGCGTTTCCTGACGCTCGCTTCTCTGGCAGGGTCACCAGTGTGGGCAGCCAGATTAATGAGAAAACCCGCTCCCTGCCCGTGCGGCTGCTGGTCAGCAACCCGACGGGCAAGCTCAAGCCCCGTATGTTTGCCCGTGTGGTGCTAGGAGTCAGCGGCTCGCGGCAGGCGCTCACAGTGCCTGAAGCGGCGCTGGTAAAGATAGAAGGCAAACCCCATGTGTTTGTGGAGGAAGCAGGCAAGTACGAGAAGCGCCAGGTCGCGCTTGGCACGCGGGCGGCTGGCGGTGTGGAGCTGAAAAGCGGCGTGAGTGCGGGTGAGAGCGTGGTGATCGAGGGTGCCTTTGTTCTTAAGAGCGAGGCCAACAAAGAAGCGCTGGCAGGGCATGAGGACTGAAAGGAGACTCCTATGCTAGATAGAATTCTGAACTTCAGCCTGACTCAGCGCCTACTGGTACTACTTGCAGCCCTGGCCTTAGTCGGGTTCGGTGTGGTGAGTTGGCAGACTCTGACCCTGGATGCTGTGCCGGACGTCACCACCAACCAGGTACAGATCAACACCAACACGGGCGGCATGGCGCCCCCTGAGGTGGAGAAACTGGTCACGTTTCCGGTGGAAACCGCTATGGGTGGCCTTCCGGGCGTGGTCGGAGTGCGCTCGCTCAGTCAGTACGGCCTTTCGCAGGTCACAGTCACGTTTACCGACCGCACCGATACCTACTTCGCGCGGCAGTTAGTCACGGAGCGCTTGAACGGCGTACGAGAGCAGCTACCAGCAGGCGTTGCTGCGCCCGAACTGGCGCCGGTTTCCACGGGGCTGGGCGAGGTCTTTATGTTTAGTGTAGACAGCCCCACGCTATCCCCCATGGAGTTGCGCACCCAGTTCGACTGGCAGATAAAGCCACAGCTTCGCACGGTAGTCGGAGTCGCGGAAGTCAACGCGACCGGAGGCTATGAGAAACAATATGAGGTACAGCCTGACCCTCAAAGGCTCCGCGCCCGTGGGGTTTCCTTAGATGAACTGACCGATGCCCTGCGCAAGAACAACGCCAATGTAGGGGGCGGGTTTATCGAGCGGCAGGGAGAGCAGCTGCTGATTCGGAGCGTGGGCGCGGTTACTGGTATCCCCGATATCGAGGCGATTGTGGTGACCACCGAGGCGGGCACGCCTATCTTTGTGCGCGATGTCGCCAGGGTTGGGCTGGGCACTCCCACCCGCACGGGCCTCGCTACCCGAGATGGGAAAGAGACAGTCCTCGGCATTGTCATGATGCTCAAGGGAGCGAACGGGCGCACGGTAGCCAGTGCCGCCCGAGAGCGCCTAGCGACGATTCAGAAGCAAATGCCCACAGGAGTCACACTCACCCCGGTCTATGATCGGTCGCACCTGGTCAACCAGGCGGTAGGCACGGTGCAGAAGAGCCTGATCGAAGGCGGCATTCTGGTGGTGGTGATTCTGCTGCTACTGCTGGGTAATGCACGCGGCGCGCTCATTGTGGCTCTGGCTATCCCACTCTCCATGCTGTTCGCGTTTATCAACATGAACCGCTTGGGGGTATCGGGGAACCTCATGAGCCTGGGAGCTATTGACTTTGGGCTGATTGTGGATGGCGCGGTGGTCATGGTGGAGCATGCGGTGGCGGAGTTGGCCCATGCCCGCCAGAAGCAGGGGCGCAAGCTTACCCGCGAGGAGGTGCAGGCGGAGGTAGCAAGGTCTTCCCGCGAGGTCGCCCAACCTGTCGCGTTCGCGGTGACGATCATCACGGTGGTGTACTTGCCGATTCTGGCGCTGGAAGGCACCGAGGGCAAGATGTTCCACCCCATGGCGTTCACGGTGATCTTCGCGCTGGTGGGAGCGCTGATTCTCACCCTTACGCTGGTGCCCGCGCTGTGCTCACTCTTGCTCTCTGGTGATACCCAGGAGGGCAAGAACCCGGTCATGGGCCTCTTCGCCAGGCTCTACCGCCCCGGATTAGAGAAGGCGCTACAGTGGCGCTGGCTGGTGCTTGCGTTTGCGGCGGGGCTGGTAGTCCTCTCGCTGGCACTCTTTTCCCGCTTAGGCAGTGAGTTCGTGCCGCAGCTCGATGAAGGGGATGCCGTGGTGCAGCCGTTTCGACTGCGTACCGTGGGCGAGAAAGAGACGATACGCCTGGTAACGGCTATGGAGCGGCGGCTTAAGGAGTTCCCTGAGGTCATCACGGTGTTCTCCAGGTCGGGTACGCCGGAGGTCGCCACCGACCCCATGCCTATGAGCCTGACCGACAGCATCATTTCGCTCAAGCCGCGCAGTCAATGGCGCAAAGGGCTAACCAAAGAGAAACTGATCGCGGAGATGGAAGAGGCTCTGAAAGATATTCCCGGTCAGGGCTACGGCTTCACCCAGCCGATTCAGATGCGCTTCTCGGAGCTGGTAGCCGGAGTCAAAGCAGATGTGGGTATCAAGGTCTTCGGCGAGGACTTAGACACGCTCAAGAAATCTGCGAATGCCATTGCCGCCGTGCTCCAGAAAGTGCCCGGCGCGGCAGATGTAAGCGTGGAGCAGGTAGACGATGTACCCGTTCTGCAACTCACGGTGGATCGGGAAGCGGCGGCACGCGTAGGAGTTAGCGCTGCCGAGGTGCAGGAGTGGATAGGATCCGCCTTTACCGGGGAGCCACTGGGCCAGGTGATTGAAGGAGACAAGCGCTTCGATCTGGTGGTGCGCCTGCCCGAATCCGTGCGCAGCGACCTGGATGCCGTGAAGGCGCTTCCCGTGGTTACTCCCACAGGCGGCTCGGTGACTCTGGGGAGTCTGGCGAGCGTGGAAACCGTAGGCCAGCCTGCGCAGATCAGCCGGGAGAGCGGCAGGCGGCGGGTGGTGGTGCAATGTAATGTGCGCGGCGCGGACCTGGGCAGCTTTGTGCAGGCGGCGCAGACAGCGATTGAAAAAGAGGTCAAGCTACCCTCGGGCTACTACCTGGAATGGGGTGGGCAGTTCGAGAATCTGCAGCGCGCGCGCACCCGGCTGACTCTGGTGGTGCCACTGGCGCTTTCTCTTATCTTCCTGTTGCTCTTCTTCTCGTTTGGGAGCTTGAAGCAGGCAGCGCTGATCTTCACCGGAGTGCCGCTGGCAGTCACGGGTGGGGTGCTAGGTCTGGTAGCACGCGGACTCCCCTTCTCTATCTCCGCTGGTATCGGGTTCATCGCGCTCTCGGGAGTTGCCGTGCTGAACGGGGTGGTGCTGGTGAGTGCTATCAACCGGCTGCGCCAAGATGGGCGGGCGATTCCCGAGGCTGTGCGCGAGGGGGCGAACTCGCGCCTGCGCCCGGTGCTCATGACCGCTCTGGTAGCGTCGCTTGGGTTCGTGCCCATGGCGATCAATATGGGAATCGGGGCGGAGGTGCAGCGCCCGCTGGCGACGGTAGTAATTGGAGGAATCGCCAGCAGCACGCTTCTGACGCTGTTCGTGCTGCCGGTGCTCTACACTCTGTTCGAGCGACAGGCGACACCGGTAGAGGTGGAGATGTAATGTTATGAAACTGATTCGTGCAATTATTCAGCCCCACCGGGAGCAGGCGACTCTGAGCGCTCTCTATGACGTAGAAGGCGTTCATGGAATCGCGGTCACTGAGCTTCGATGCCTGAGTCGCCACTGTGCGCACTCTGGCCCGGATATCAACACGCAGCTGGAGTTTATGATTCCTGACAGCGTGGTGGAACCTGCTATTGCAGTCCTGCAAAAAGCGGCGCACACGGGCAATCCGGGCGATGGGCGTATCTTTGTGATCGATATTGAGTACGCTATCTCTATCCGCACCAACGAGCGCGAGGCGTAAGGAAAGGAAACAGTATGCCAACAAATAACACACCGCCTTTCCCGCTCTCTTCGGGAGAGACAGCGCTTCACCTACCCCTGGCAGGCACACTGCCGGGGGTAGATGCAGACGACGATTGCATCGGTCGGTTTGCGGAGCGAATGAAGGCGCAGACCGGCATCAGCGAGGCGCATTTAGAAGAGCAGGACGGTCAAACAGTCCTCTGTCTACATTACGACCCGAACCTGGTGCCACTGGAGCGAGTAGAGCGAATCGCTCAGGATACTAGTGTGGAACTTACCACCCGCTTCCGCCACGAGACTCTGCCGCTTAAAGGCATGGATCAGGGCACGAGCACCGCCAATATCGAGGCCGTAGTGCGGGCAGTAACCGGTGTACTGAGCGTAGGAGTAAGCTACCCGATTGAGAAGATCAAGGTTGAGTACGACAGTACGCTCACCAACCATGAGGCCATAGTGCAAGCCATTCGTTCCCTGGGCCTTCGCCCCGGCGAGCATGGACATGATCATACAAAGCATAGCCATGAGGAGCATGAAGGTCACTCCCACGAGGAGCATGGCGGGCACGAAGGGCATAGCCACCGCCCAATACCAGAAGGGGCGAACTGGTTCCGCCGCAACCCGGAGCTTTCTATGTCCATGCTCTCGGGGGTTCTGCTGGCTATTGGGTTCACTGGGGAGCGACTTTTCCACCTCCCTACCCTCCCGGCAATCGGCATCTATATCGCAGCCTATGTGGCGGGCGGACTCGACCTCTTCCGTCATGGCCTGCCGTCCATCCTGCGTGGCAAGCTGGATGTGGACTTTCTCATGCTGGTGGCCGCTATTGGCGCGGCTATGCTGGGTGAGTGGGTAGAAGGCGCGTTTCTGCTGTTCCTGTTCTCGTTTGGGCATGCCCTGGAGCACTACGCCATGGACCGCGCCCGAAATGCGATTCAGGCGCTCGGCCAGCTCACCCCAAAAGTGGCTCGTGTGCGAAGAGATAATCAGGAGCTAGAAGTACCGGTAGAAACGCTACAACTCGGCGATATCGCGATTATTCGCTCTGGGGACCGGATTCCGGTAGATGGCAAGATTCTCCAGGGGCGCTCGGCGGTAGATCAGAGTCCGATTACCGGAGAGAGCGTGCCGGTGGAGAAAGCACCTGGTGAGAGTGTGTTCGCGGGCGCAATCAACGGTGAAGGCGCGCTGGAGGTTGAGGTAACTCGCCTGGCGCAAGACACCACCATGGCGCGGGTTATCAAGATGGTGGAGGAGGCCCAGACCCAGAAATCACCCACTCAGACCTTTACGGACAACTTTGAGCGGATATTTGTGCCAGTGGTGCTCAGTACAGTGGTGATTGCGGCAATAGCTCCACCACTGCTGGGTTGGCTACCCTGGAAGGTGGCGATTCTGCGGGCTCTGAGTACGCTGGTCGCCGCCGCACCCTGTGCGCTGGCGCTGGCAACGCCCGCCGCCGTGCTGGCCGGAATCGGGCAGGCAGCTCGAAATGGGGTATTGATCAAGGGTGGCGTGCATCTGGAAAACCTGGGCACCCTGGAGGCCATTGCACTGGATAAGACCGGCACGATTACCCGTGGCCGCCCAGAGGTCACGGATGCGGTGCCTTTTGGAGGGATGAGTGCTCAGGAGCTGCTGCGGCTGGCGCAGCCTCCGTAGAAACTCGCTCGGCCCATCCCTTGGCACAGGCCGTGGTGCGCAAAGCGCAGGCGGAGAACCTGGAGTTACTTGTCTCGGGCGAGTTGCAATCTCTGACCGGGCGCGGAGTGCAAGCAGAAGTGCAGGGTAAGACAGTGCGTATTGGCAGCCCGAAGCTCTTCGCCGAAGCGGGCATTACCGTGCCCCAGGAGGCTCTGGATGCTAATACACGCCTGGGAGAAGCGGGCAAGTCTACCATGCTGGTCGGTTGGGGCGAGCAGGTCGTGGGAATTATCGCGTTGGCAGATCAACCGCGTGAGGAAACTCCCGTCACCCTGACCCGGCTCAAAGAGCTGGGCATCAAAACCTTGATCATGCTCACGGGTGACAATCGGCGTGTGGCAGACACGATTGCAAAGACTGTCGGGCTGACGGAAGTGCGTGCTGACCTGCTGCCGGAGAACAAAGTTACAGCGATTCAGGAGCTTCTGAAACAGTACGGCAAGGTCGCCATGGTCGGCGATGGTGTGAACGATGCCCCGGCTCTGGCCAATGCCACAGTAGGTATTGCTATGGGAGCCGGAGGAACGGATGTAGCGCTGGAAACGGCAGATGTTGCCCTCATGACAGACGACCTTTCTAAACTGCCCTTTGCCGTTGCGCTTAGTCGAGAGTCACGGCGGGTGATTCAGCAGAACCTGTGGATTTCTCTGGGAGTTATCGCTCTGCTGGTTCCCTCCACGCTTTTCGGGCTGGCGAATATCGGAATGGCCGTTTTCTTTCATGAAGGAAGCACATTGGTAGTCGTCGCAAATGCACTACGATTACTTCGCTTCCGAGTAAAGTAGGTTTTCTCGCTGTGAAAACGTAACATTTTCCCGTATTGCGCATCAATATGGGCAAGGAGAGCCAATGGCAGAAGAAATATCGTTTTGGGGACATGTCGTAAGCCGCCTGCAAGGAGAGATTCCAGCACAGACACTGGAGGCGTATCGCCGCGCCAGCCTGGGTGTCTATGACATGCTGGATCACACGGAGCAGAAACGCCTGGATATCAAACTAGAGGGCCACCACCCGTGGGAGGTGCCGGTGGCCGCACAAGCAGAGATTCTCTGCTCCTGGAATGCCTACGCGCTCCAGCTTCTAGGCGATAAGTTTGTGGAGGCTGATTACGAAGGTAACCCGGCCACACGCGGCTACCTGCCGCCGATCACCGCCGACCAGGTCATGGGTTTCTATGAGCAGGTGGAAGGCTGGATGAGCCGGGCGCACCAGGCGCACAGCAATCCCAACTACCGATTGGACGTAGGGGTTCCAGCACAGCTTCCGCCCTGGAGTGAGGTAGAACCCTGCCCCAATGCGCACTTAAAAGGCATGCTAGAAGCTATGCGCGGACTGCGCGACCATGCCTTGCTGGCGCTGACATTTTTTGAAGAGACAAAATCTCCTGAGGATAAGCAAAAGTCCGTGGGCTATGCCCGGCAGCTCTGGGCGGCGGCGAAGTCCAAGGCAGACTATGCGGAGAATTTATGGGGCGGTAATCCGTCTCGCGATCTCCACGAGCGCATTGAAGAGCAGGTGAAGTCTGCGGTGGAGCAGCTTTATCACTTGGGGCAGCTCCTGGCTATGCCCGAACTGCTGGATAAAGCCAGCGCTGTGCCGCAGCAGACACTACCACCACAGGGAGCAGGTGCCTCTAAAATTCCTGGGATACCGGGACCGGGTGAGCCAGATTTCGATCCCTGGTGCCTGACCGATCAGGACAGGCTCCGAACTCTTAAGGCAGACAAAGAAGCTCGAATCGCTATTGCTCGCCTCTGGAAGCTGGACCCCGATCCCCAGCAGACGCTACGCCTTCTGGCCGAGGTACGCCAGGCGTTTCAGTCCCGAGACATTGGCTATGCCATGCGCGGCGCTAATCGCCTGGGCCACTTCTTCTGCTGTCCCTGGTCCCCGGTCTATGTGGCCCTACGGCCGGTGACACTGGGTGGGGTATCACTGCGCACCATGCAGCAGTTCGTCTACGACGTGAACTGCGAGGGAATGAACCTAGGGCGCCCGTTCGTTCGGCGCATCATGATTGCCAACTTCAGCCCAACCGATGAGTTGGAATACGGCGATCCAGACGAGGCCCCCGACCACTAGAGCAGCCTCAAGGGGCGTGCGTGACGCTTAAAAAATGACGAATCGCTCGCCCCTTGTTGAGGCCGTTCTGCTCGGCGCCGTCTTTCTGGATCTCGCCGCCTTCGGCTCCATTCTGCCCGATGTCCAGACCCGGTTAGAGGGCTTTGGAGCCCGTGGCTGGCTCATTGGACTAATCCTTGCCGCCTATTTCTTAGTGCAGATGCTTATCTCCCCACTCTGGGGGAAGTTAAGCGACCGGCGAGGGCGCAAGTTTCCTCTGGTAGCCTGTTTCGTTCTTTCCGCTGGCTCGTTCGCTCTCTATGGCCTGGCAGGAAGCAGCTTACTGGTGCTGTTGAGTCGTATTGTGGCTGGGCTGGCTGCCGCCAATGTCGCTCTCGCTCAAGCCGAGGTGACAGCACTCCACGACGACGACGCTCGACCTGCTGCCCTCGGAAGACTCAGTGCAGCAACCACTGGCGGGCTGATCCTCGGGCCTGCGGTTGGTGGGTGGCTCTCTCATCTAGGTGGGAGTTTCTTGCTAGGCATGACTGCCGCAAGCCTCTCCGCGCTGGCAGCGCTGTGTCTCGCCCTGGTAATCCCTCAGCGGGTGCCCTCCCCTATCCCAACCTCTGAGGAGGTAAAGCCTCGCGCTAGCTTTGCTCTTCTGCGAGAGATTCCGGCACTGCGCGCACTCTTCCTTCTGGCCGCAACAGCCTGGTTCGCCTTAGCGTGCCTGGAAGGCACTTTCGGGCGATTGATCCATCTGCGCCTGGGCTATGGGCCGCGCGAATATGGCCTTATCTTTGGCTATGAGGCCCTGCTTGGCGTTCTGATTCAAGCGTTCTTACTCGGTGTTATCACCCGTCGCTTTTCGCCCGCTGCCCTGCTTCGCATCGGCTACGGGCTTCAAGGAATCGGCCTCGGCCTTACGCCCTTTGCTCCCAGCCTAGTGTGGCTCTTTGCCTGCAGCACTCTCTACGCCATTGGGGCAGGAGTGGCGAACCCGACCATAAACGCGCGGTGCAGTGCCGTGACTCCCTCAGATAGGCAAGGCGAGATGTTCGGGCTGCTCCAGGCAGCTCGCTCCGTTGGTTTCTTACTCGGGCCTCTACTGGGCGGCATCCTCTTTGACTGGCATCCGGAAGCCCCCTATTTGCTTGCTGCGTGCGTGATGTTCTTAGCGGGTCTTCTCACGAAGCAAGCTTACAGTAGGAGAGGATAGGCGCAGATTTTCGAGCAGAAAATCGAACAGATTTGGGTGCTTCACAGGCGGCCCACCCTGATAGTTGAACTCATAAGGCACTCCGACTTGTTTGAGTTTCTCCACCAGCCCCGCCCCAAAGTTAGCGGAGTGTGGCGGGTCTTTCCAGGGCTCACCCAGCGCCACGGGGGAATCATAGAAGAGATAGACAGGCGGATCGTCTTTACTCGCTAGGCCGTAGGGAGAGAACTGCTCAATCCAGGGCAGCAGCGTGGCACGCTTGCTTAGAAACTCCGCGTAGCTAGATAGCCCGAAGGCATGAGGCCCGTAATCTATGTTGGCTATCCAATCGCGCATCTGCTTCGGGTCCAGCGAGGTCTGTGGCACAAAGGCTAGCACACAGGAGAGGCGTGTTGATTGACGCGCAATCGAGTCGGCACTACGAGGAAGCGCCATATCCGGATGAAAGGCCAGCCAGAGCGCGGTGAATCCGCCTGCGGAGCCGCCACACCCGGCTATGCGCTTTGGGTCTATGTTCCACTCTTTCGCCTTGCTGCGCACGAACTGAAGCGCGCGGGCGGCATCCTCCAGGCATGCCTTTACAGGAGGCATGACTCCATCTTTCCTAGCATCCGGTATCAGCCGATAGTTGATAGACACCACGGAAATTCCTCGGGCCAGACAGAGACTCAGAAAGTCAGGATTCGCTTTATCCCCTGTCATCCACCCACCGCCATGCACAAAAAAGAGCAAGGGCGTTGGTTTGGGCGAGCTTGCCTGGTAGAAGTCCAGCACCTGACGCGAGTGCGTGCCATAAGGCACATTGGCCATGGTCGGCGTCTGATAGCGCAACAGAGATAACGGCATTCTGAACTGTCAGAAGCCTGCTGCTTCTATGGGTTTCAAAAATAAATTTTTCTCCCATAGCACCTGGCGCCAGGCAGTTGACTCTTTACCAGCGAAGTAGAGAAAAAAGTATGGCTTACGGGAAAACAAAACAAGATAGTACTGAGCTGGGGAATGCCGATGCTTTTGGAGAAGCGGTTCGCCAGCACCAGGCGATGCTGCTGCGGGTGGCACGTAACTATCTTGCGAATCCAGAGGATGCGGCAGACGCTGTGCAGGAAGCGCTGATTCTGGGCTACCTGCACCGGGGTCAGCTTCGAGACTCGGCGCGGCTAGCCAGCTGGCTTCGTCAGATTACCGTGAACACCTGTAAGCGACTGGGGCGCTCCCTGAGACCTACCCTGCCCCTGGAGCAGATAGAACGTATCGGCTACGACTCACGAGACGCTTTCGAGCAGCGGTATCTTTTAAAGCAAGCGCTTCGTTGCCTCACTCCGGATACCAGCCTTACTGTGCAACTCTACTATCAAGATGGCCTCTCCCTACAGGAAATCGCTCATGTTCAGAGGGTGCCGGAGACGACGATTAAGAGCCGCTTGCGCAATGCGCGAGCCCGACTACGTAAGGAACTGGACGTTATCATGCCACAGACTGTTACTGATCCGACAACATCGCCCGCTACCGAAGCGCCAGACCTGCTGGCTCAGGTTCTTCGCCGCATCACTATGGCGGGCACGCTCATGCACAGTGCCCTCTCTCCAGATGGCACAGTGTTCGTCACCGGGGTCGCCCTGGAGGTAAACGCAACCCGCTTTGATGCCCGAATCACTGCCTGGCAGGTAGCCACGGGCGACCTGCTCTGGAGCGTAGAGCTCACTAGCTGGTTCCGCACAATCTGCTTCACTATAGATGGCACCCAGGTAGTCATCGCTACGGGCCTTCCTAATCGCCGTGATGGACGCGAGGGCAGACTGCTGTTCTTAGATGCTGCTACGGGAGCGATGTGTAGCGAGCTGCCAACGGTTACTGGAGCACTGGGACTGGCGCTCTCCGCAGATGGGCGCTATGCCGCGACCGCACATAGCGAACACTATGAAAACGAGAATAGCCATGGAGACAAAGGGGTAATTCGTATCTTCGATCTGGCCTCCAAAGAAACTATCGCTTGCCTGGAGCCACATCTGAACCAGGTACACGCTCTAGCGTTCAGCCCAGACAGTAAAACGCTGGCCAGTAGCGCCTTTCTGCGAGATGCGGATCCAGAAGCGAAAGATGTCTGGGGCGGCGCGGATGTACGCCTCTGGGATCTGGAAACCAGGCAGATACTGCACAAACTGGAGCGCCCCAACGGGCGCGGCCTGCTGCACAACATCTGCTTCTCACCAGACGGCTCCCTGCTTGTGGCTCCTAACGGCGCAGAAGGAGAAGCGCTGGTATGGGAGGTTGCGACCGGAAAGCGAATACACACGCTCCCCGGCTCCGGCGCGGCGGTGTTCGCCCTGGCCTACTCCCCCACAGGCAAGCTTATCGCTGCCGGGCGTGGGGATTCCCAGATCAGCCTTTACGATGCGCAGACAGGCAAGGAAGTGGGTGTGTTGTCTGGTGAAGGCAAGCGCCTCTCTACCCTTGCCTTCCACCCGGATGGGACGTTGCTTATAGCAGCCCATACAGATGGCGCGGTGCGGGTGTGGGAACTAGGCGACTAGCGGTCTCGCGCCACCACGTAGCGAGCCAGATCGGTAAGAGCGTCTTTATAGATGCTTTCGGGGAAGCGATTTAGCTCCGCTACGGCCTTCTCAGCGCGCTCGGTAGCCACACTCCGGGCGCGCTCGAAGCCGCCAAGCCGCTCCAGAGCTGTAGTGATCTCCTGAATCTCCCCATCGGTAAGGTCCATGCCCTTACTCAGTAGCTCTGAGAGCCGGGTGCGCTCCGCCGGAGTGGCGCGCTCCATGGCATGAATCAGTGGCAGGGTAATACGTCCATCACGCAGATCGGTGCCGAGCGGCTTACCGGTGCGAGCGGGATCCCCTAAAAAGTCTAAGAGGTCATCGGCAATCTGGAAGGCCATGCCTAAATGGTGCCCATAGGCACGGAATGCGGCGGCTTCGGTGGGATCCGCTCCCCCTAAAAGTCCACCTGCCTCGGCGCATCCGGCCAGGAAACGTGCGGTCTTGCGCTCTATGACTTCCTCATAGGTAGCGAGCGTGGTGTCTAACTTGCCTGCCACGGCTGCCTGAAGGACTTCTCCTTCGGCCATACCGACAGTCACATCGGCAAAGAGACGCACCAGCTGCAGGTTCTCATCATCACGGCAGAGGAGCTGTATGGACTTGGCAAGTAAGTAATCGCCCGTAAGGACCGTGATGCCATTACCCCATACCGAGTTGGCTGTTGGTCGCCCTCGGCGCT
This sequence comes from Armatimonas sp., assembly GCA_049840835.1. Lineage (GTDB taxonomy): Bacteria > Armatimonadota > Armatimonadia > Armatimonadales > Armatimonadaceae > JANLTX01. Next base: position 96,829 of record JASGJG010000012.1, read on the forward strand.
CGGGGGCTTCATCGACCACATCATCGTGCATCAGGGTCGCCATGTGGATCATTTCCACGGCGGCGGCAGCGGTATAGTCACGATCTGAGGGAGTGCCACGCTCCACGGTACGACTGGCAAGCACCGCCACAGCAGGGCGCAGACGCTTCCCCCCAGAGAGCAGGGTGTGCCCCGAGATATCACGCACTGCTCCAATCTCCGAGCGAGTCTCCGCTAAAAGGCGTTCTTCTACCTTGGCGAGGTCACTCTCGATACAGGCAAGCAGGTTATTGGCAGTCGCAGCGCTCATTTTCCGGACTCCATTCTACCGCCCGAAGCGTTTCCTGGCTTCGTGGCGGCGTGGATAGCGACCGTCCCCAGATTAAGGTCGGTCACGGTGACATCTACCAGCCCGGCATTTCGCATACGCTCCGCAAGCTTCTCACGGCTATCGAAGACACCGATAGAGGCAGGGAGATAGGCATAGGCAGCGCTCTTTCCGGCTACCAGCCCACCCAGAACGGGCATCAGTTTCTGGTAGATACCATAGCCCAAATTCACCAGCGGGTTCTTCGGTTGAGTGAACTCTAGAATGATGACCCGCCCGCCGGGGCGAACGACACGCGCCATTTCCCGAATCCCTTTATCAATATCCGCTACGTTGCGAATACCAAAAGCCACCGTGGCCGCATGGAACGTATTGTCTTCGAAGGGAAGTGCCTCCGTATCGGCCCAGGTTAGAGTCAGGTTCTTCAAACCACGCTGGGTTAGTTTCGCCTGCCCCAGATCCAGCATGCCTTCGGAGTAATCTGTACCTACGACTCGCCCCTGCTCCCCAACGCGGCGAGATAATTCAATGGCGAAGTCCCCGGTACCGGTGCAGACATCCAGTGCGCTATCCCCTGGAGTAATCAGCGCCTTATCGCCAGCTATACGTCGCCAGCGGTGATGAAGGCTTAGAGAGAGAAGGCCATTTAGCAGGTCGTAGCGAGGCGCAATCGCATCGAACATCGCACGCACATAACCGTGCTTCTCTTCCGGCGTCGGCAGTAGACTCGGGCGGGCTTCCATGGCTCAGACCTACTTTGTGATGGTTTTCACAAACTCATCTGGAGTATACCACACCTTTCCGTAGGTTCGGGGTTGCACCACAAAAAATCTTGTGGTATAAAGCCAACTTGCGGGTCGTTAGCTCAGTTGGTAGAGCAGCTGACTCTTAATCAGCGGGTCATAGGTTCGAGTCCTATACGACCCATTTAGAGCGGTGAGTATCATTTACTGATAACACCGCTCTTTTTGGTTTTTACGCTTGACGCTGTTGATAACTGTTGCTACTCTGGTAGCGACAAGAAAGTAGTTCATGTCATATGGCGTTAGGTTACACCACTTCAACCTGGTATGAGGCGTTCGAGGACTTCCTCATCTCCCTGGAGGCCCGCAACCGGGCAACCCGGACCGTATCCTTCTACCGAACCCAGCTCCGTCAGCTTATTCAGTGGGCGGTAGGACAAAAAATCCCGCTGGAGGAGTTCGGCAAGCGACATCTGGACCGCTACCTCGCGGAGCGACGACAGACCGTGAGCCGTACCACGCTACGTCATGACGCGGTATGCATGGTGGCGTTCGCCAAGTGGTGCTCCAAGAACGACTACCTGGACCGGAATCCCCTGGCGGAGTACGAGGTCAAGGCAGCTCCCCGCACTGCCAAGTACGTCCCAACTGAAGAGGAGGTCCGTACCCTCCTGAAGTCCCTGGATCTGTACTGGAACCCGGAGAATCATCCGGGAATGAAGAACATCCCAGTTACGCGCCGGTCAGTCCATCGGCACCGGAACCGGGCTATCATTCTGATGCTCCTGGATACCACCGCCCGCATAGGGGAGGTCGCCAACCTGAAGATAGACGACTATCGGTCAACGGAGATGCAGATATCCATCCGGGAGGCCAAAGGAAAACGCCCCCGCGTCATTCCCGTCAGCCCCGGCACGGTCGAAGCGGTCGCGAGCTGGTTGAAGATACGCGACCGCATGATGCAAAATGTTACCCCTGAAGAGGATGGGGGCTGGCTGTTTCTTTCCGAATACGGCACCCAACTGGATACCCGATGCTTCAGCAAGGCGTTCAAGGCCATCCTGCGTTGGGCGGGCCTCAGTGACAAGATCACGCTGCATTCCCTCCGGCACTATAGCTTAACGCGGCTTGCCAAGTTCAACAGGGTGGTTGCGCAGCAAATTGCGGGGCACAGGAATCCTCTTACAACAGATATCTACATCCACCTGGATGCGGATTACACCAGGCAGGTACATGCCCAAGTTGGGGTAGTGGATACAATTCTCGAAAACCGGCGCATAGCTCGTCGTAAGCGTTTAACATAAGCAACAGGTCTGGCTTTGTACTCAACTGTTGATTTGTTGATCCCATAGAGGCAATGCCACTTGAAAGTTTGAACGTTTACCATTCGGGCGATTTAAGTTTCAAGTGGCTATCTATGTGTGCAATGAGGACAAGGCAATAGATTGCGAATGCAACTATATAGGTCAGGAATTGTAGTGGTAGTGATCTTCTTCATTTCAATCCTCAGCTTCTCCTAAGAGAAACAGCATCAATGAATCTGCATAGCTGTGACAATCCAGCTTGTGTGTTTCAATCCTCAGCTTTTCTTGCAACTCGAAAGTCGCCAAGGGACCACCGAAGACCCCGAAGCAGCTTCAATCCTCACCCGCTTCTAAGAGTGGGTGCAACTCGCAATGGAAGTGCGGCACTCGTTGCGTATCAGATGTTTCACTCGAACTTAGATAACCCGGTTGGCGAAGTTGCTAACTTAAGCTATGTAGAAACCTTTCTTGTGGTCCCTATTCCCTACAAATCTTCTTCCTACATAAGCCCAGCTTGGAGGACTGCTTACGAATAAACCCCTTTTTAAGGCAGGGAAACCACAGTTTCTAAATGGATTCTCAGTTCGACTTTGTCCCTTTTGGATTGCCTCGGCTCAGATGGTTGCGATAGCAATCAGCAGAGATTCATAGAGGTTTCTCGATGTCGGCTTTTCGGGGGACATTCAAAACCCTCCCATCGAACTAGGCTTACCTCAGTGGCATCGCTCACTAGAAGGGACAAAGTTTAGCTTATAGAGTGGCCTGGTCAGTTTCTGTGACATTCACGCAAGAATTCTACACTGTCCTTTAGTATAGTTGCATTGTCAGAAGTTGCCATGGTAGGATGCAGAAGCCTCACCATGGTGGGAAAAAATCTACACAATTCTAGCCTTCGCGCCACTGCGGGGGAAGTCCCCGGCTACTACCCAAGCAACAAAAAACCCCTAGAGATTGTTGAGTTCTCTAAGGGCATGAGGCTTCAAAGTGAAGAGCAGGGCCGATGGTTAGAGCAGGAGCTCTAGTTTGCGGACTATTTCGCCCATTCGGACAATGGCGTCTCGATCTTGCTCATGAAGCTGTTGTAAGCATTTCAATGCCTGATTCCTCGTCAACGGCGCCTGCTCTGCCCTAATGTCCCCGATGCCGCCTTCGGGCTTTAGTTTGGCGCTTAGCCGTGTTAACAATTCGCACAGTAAAGGTTTTGCCACATGGGGCAGGCAGGGATTGATGTGGATACAATGGAGCACATGAACCACCATAATGGCCACGTCAACTGCCGTAACTCCGTTATGGATGTGATATACGACTTGCTGCATGTGAAGCGCCTCCGAAGTCAAGCTTCGCTGGCCTCCCAAGCATGCAGCACCCGCTCGTCGTTGTGTCTTAGACATAACTACGGACCTTTCTCTCTTAGAGAGGGAGAGGGAAACCTTCTCTTAGAGAGCCTAGGAACTGACTAAGAGAAGGATCGAATGACGCGCTAGCGTTAGAATTCAAACGCCCCACCCACCTGCGGTGGGGCTTTTCTTTGGCGGATCACGAATTCGCTTCGTCTTCATAATGCCCTATCCCTCCAGTGGGTGAGGCTAAGCCATAAGGCTTAAAGAGTTTGCTCACGACCCGCAGGGCAAAACTCAGTGAAGCAATACAGACCGCAGGTCTTCTAGGCGGGTCTTGTAGTTGGGCAGACCTGGGCTAACGGATAAGTGGATTATAGGTTAACTAAACTAAAGCCGCAAGTTTGGTTAACTGTTAGCATACTGAGCGAACAGAAGTTTACTCGATTCCACGATCTACCGCAGTTATTATCTGGCGGAGCATTTTGTTTACTTCTTCACGAGTTTTAGGGACCACATGAGAAGCTAAGTGTGAGGATAACGGGTAAAAGCCAAGTATGTCAGACTCATCAGCATTCATTCCCCATCGCTTCCCACCTCGAATAATATGACGTCCAAGCGCAAGCGTAGCCAGCTCTTCATCACAATTCTCTATATGCTTAAGAATAATCCCATGCTCATTGATAATCCGTTCACCCTCATCACTCGTGGTTACCATGCTGTATCCACCCAAAAAAATTTTCCTGTGAATCGGTCGAAGAAGTGCAGCGACATTAGTTAATCCTGCTTGCGTTGCAATTGTGCTGTGAAAATTACTATCAGCGATAAGAAATTTGGCAACATCAACGGACTCCTCGAGTCTCATTACTTCTAGAATGGCTGAAAGGGGATATAAAAGGCTATTTTTTTCTTCTTGAGTCGAATAGGACAATTTTTGCACTAAAGCCTTAATTGAAATCTTTTCTAGTAAGTAACGAATCATGACTATTTCTAATTTCTCGCTGTCATTGAACTTATAAATGCGGCGACGTCTATTCTCCAAGATAATCAGGCCTTCTGACGTCAGGGATTCTAGGGCCCCTCTAAGTAACGTCAAGGACGGTTTAGGCCATTTGTTATTCGTGAAAAACGTCTCAATCTGTGTTTCCGAAATACGTTCACCAGGTGCTAACTTACCCGACAACATAATAATTTCAAGTCGGGCTTGGATATTTTTCCGTTCAACCATTGGGTCAGGATCAACATTGCCTAAGTCGCGCATGGTCTTTGTTACACTCCACCAGGCTATCAGCCTGCAGCATTAGCAGATGGTCAACCATTGTACCCCAAATTGGTAACCAAATAGCGTCTGTGAATCCAGGCGACCTTGTGTAAGTCTGGATAATCACACCTCGCATGCGGGAGCGAAAGGGTTAATGTCGCTCCCGCCTTGGCCCCAGTAACTGAGCGCCACGATGAGGAAGGCTTACTGGATTCAATCTCATTTCCTCTCCCTGTAGTTCGCACCAATTGAGCTTTTGGCAACAAGCATATACCTTCTGCTTGGCGGCCTAATATGCGCTAGGTTTCGGCGGATCAGTAGCTTGCGTTCTTGAAGCGAGATAGTAGCGCCCGATTCTGGATGCTCCCACCACTCCGGCAGGGCAACGGTCTCTGCCGCTCTATCTGTCCAATTTTCAGAGTTAAGAATTCTTTTGTTTCGGGTTTCTTTTGTAGTGCCCGGCCAACCGTTACCGATGAACGGGCTTGCCTTCCGAAGTTCGTATTGCCTGCGGGAGAGCCTGCTCATACGGTGAGCCGATAGTAAAGCCTGTCCCGGTTATCCCTGCGGCTCTGCGGAGTAAAGAGAGGATTACCTGCCCGGCCCTCCACGACCAACAAGCCGCGCTCGACCAAAGAAGCTACAGCGCGGGTAATGGAGTCGCGGCTCTTGCCCGTCTTCTCTCGGAACTGACTCTGGGTGATCCAGTCCCGTCGTTTCCTGCCACCTTCCTCAGCCCATCCCAGGGTCTGGCGCATCACGATAAGGAGCACCCTCAGCTCCGCGTCCGTAAGCGCGGGCATGATCTTGTCTATATAGACCGTGGGCACGGGTACAAATCCGGCTTTTGGAAACTCACTCATGGGCGCCCTCTAGCGGCAGTGCCCTGGTTCCTCGCGGCGGGCCGTAGTTGTCCTTAATGGCGGCTACCAGGTAGCGCGCCGGATTCTTGGCCTCCCGCAAAGGAAGCCACTCCAGTTGGCGCTGGCAGGCTGCGGCTCCGTATTCCTCCAACATGGAATCCACCGTCTCGCGCGGCAAACCAGCGTCTCGCAGACCGCGCCACAGGCGCGCCTCAGGAGTGTCCGCAGTCTCCTCAGGCCGAACGCCGAGTTGCTCGCGGACTATTTGCTCCACCACCTCTAGAGGCTGGTTATAGCGCTCTCGGCTCGCCTGGATTACGGCTTCCCGCCCTGCCCTAATGGGAAGGGCTGCCTCCTCCCTCGGATTGAGGTCAATAGTTGCGGGGAGATGGGCGTGTCCTAGCACGGTCGCAGACAGAGTGTAACGCTCTCCCCCTTCCGGCAAAGGAACACTACGCAGAAGAGGCTCCCCCTGCCAGAAGGGCTTGAGGAGCGGAGCAAGCCGCTTTCTTAGTTCCCCCAAAGCGATGCCCAGCGCCGGGGCTAACTCTTCGACCATGGCGGTCAGAGTGCCGTTCGGGGTAACGAAGGTAAGCATCGCCAGCAGCAGTTTCGCCTGGCCATCCGTTAGCTGGGCTAGAAGCCCCGATGTTCTGAGGCAGGGGTTAACCAGGACATAGGCGGCAGGCCGAAGGTCACCACGCTCCCTATCGTGGAGAACCATGCGCGTTTCCAGATGGAAGGGCTGCTTCGCATGGGCAGGGGCCGCTTCCGGGAAAGGGTATGTTGGCATAGGTAGACGAGTTAATGGATTCGGCTAGAACAGGTCCATGGATATCGAGGGGAGGTGCCCAGGCTTCCTGAAACGACGGTTCCTGTCTCTAGCGATAGGTGTCACTTCGACGCGCAACCGCAGTCCTTCCCTGCCTGGAGAATTGGCCCTACTGTTGCCTTCCGACTCTTCGATGAGCCGGGTGAACAGCACCTCGTCCAGGCTCTCGTCCTCACCTACTCCTAGGCTATGCAAGATCAGCAGGTCCAGAAGCATCTCGCCATCGATCACTCGGACCGGCGCCACTACGTCACCTTCCAGCTCCATAGCGCTCTGTAGGACGGAGGATACCGGACCTGTCGTGACCATAAGGGCTTCGCTTGCCCGGTGGCGCAGGGCGACCCCGCGCAGTTCGTCGATATGGCGCTGGAAGACTCGAGAATCTTTGTCGAACTGCTTGACCTGCACTACGATGCCGCGTGCTGTCAGGCTTCCCGGCAGGCTCGCCAGCAGGTCCACCCCACCGTTTCTGTTGTGACCTTTCCAGTTAGTGCGCCCCGCTGGAGTGACCTGTTCATACCCTAGGCGTATCAATAAAAGCCCTACCAATCGGACGTAGGCATCGAAGGGCAGCTTCAGTAGTCGCTCATGCAGCCGATCCGTCAGCGGCGCTTGGGTACTGGACATGCTTGGATAATTAGCTAAAGATGAAATATCGGGGTGAGAGAGACTTGCTTCCAGGCGGGCACTCTCCTCCGGTTTTAGTTGGAATGCTACTGCTCGGATAGGTAGACCACTCTCCCGGTCTTTGCCGCTTCCAGGTTGGGTGGATCCTATCGCTCCCCTCCTGCCAGGCTTCGGGCGGGAAGCATCCCCTGCAGCCCATGAGCTGGCACGTTGAGCCGGTGGGGTAGGTGCCGTCCGTCGTGAACAATTCACGGGCATCTATCGGTTTCTTTGTTCGGCGCGAGACGGCGGCGGTAATGGCGCTCATCGCCGAATAGGAAGGCGCTGCCTTACCCCGCATGATTCTGGAGATCGTAGAAGGCGAGAGTCCGGCGTCTCTGGCAAGGCGAGCGTTACCCTCTATGGAGTAATAGGGCACATGGAGCAGGACGGCGCGGAGCCGGTTGGAAAGTCGGCTCGGTTCTCCGTGGGGAACGATGCAGGGCATAGGCCGTGGCATTAGGGCTTTTTAGACAGTCACCGCGCAGGCGACTGGTCCATGATGAAGGAAGCCCCATAGTGCCCACAACGAGCGTTGCGCCCAGGTTCAGCAGGCTCTAGTATGCAACGCTCGTTGCTGCGCATCTCCGGCTTTGAGATGCTTTCCCGGCTTCAGGCGATCCCTGAGGCTGGAGGAAGAATCTCTTGGCCCGATTTCGTGTTTACACCACGTTCGCCGAGGGCGAGCTGGATGGAGAGCTGAAAAAGCTCGCGCAAAAGAGCGGAGACGGTTCGGATGCCGCTCTGCGCAGGAGCCAGCGCCTGCAATCCAAGCAGCATGAGTGCGCTGTCACTTACCCGGATGGGAGCGCGGGCACCTGCCACTACACCAGGGAAGGCCCTCGTTGCCACACCTTCCGCTACGAGCTGGGCGAGCCCAACGAGTACGGCAACCGGGAGTACGTCACCCGGCTGTACCACCTGGAAACGCTGGGCCGGGATACTGGTAGCGTAGAGGATGCAGCGCAGGGCAAAGCCCTGGAAGCGTGACGCTATCTTGCAAGAGCGTAAAGATGCCATGCGCGCTACCCCACCAGGATTTGGCAGTAGAAAGGCAGATCCTGTCCTTTCAACTCTGTCTCAGGCGCGAGCGAAACAACTTACGGGACGCTACGCACTCTGTACGAAGTTGGAGCCATCCGGCAAGCTACTGGCGGTATCATCAGCCTTCGAGACTATCGAGGCTGTTAATGCTGCCTTGGAAGCAACTGCAGATTCTTCTCTCGTCATTGCCCTCTGCTACCGCTGGGCGCGGCGCTGGATGCCAGTTAAATATAACTATGCTCTCTCTACGCTCGCCGACAGCGTATGAAGAGAGCTCAAATAGCCGCTCTGTAGCACTCCAGTAGCGGCTTTTTCTCATTCCTCTCTCGAAGGAATAGAGGTAGCGCTTCCCGAATCTAGTTCATGTTAGTGACGTTTTAGCCCCGGCTTAGTTTTATGGGTTCCAGGGGCAAGAGCTTAAGGAGGTTCCTCAGGTGGATTCTACGAAGTCGTTGGATTCTTCATTGTCTGGTCGTGTTGCGGCGCTGCTTATCGCACATGATGACCACTGGTATTTAACCGAGACGATTGCTTCTCTGCAAGGAAAAATTCCCGCCTTTGTCTTTGTGAACAAGTTCCCTTTTTTTGCCGAGCCGGGCGACTGGCAGAAAGTGGTAGACGCGGCGGAGCGGGCAGGAGCGACAGTTGTTGTAGGAGAGTGGCAGGGAGAGATCGAGCACCGTAGCGCGGCGGGCGAGCACTTGCTGTCTCTGGGGTTCACCCATGCCCTGCTGCCAGATGGCGACGAAATCATAGAACCCAGGCTACTGGATACCTTGCTCAAGATTGCAGAGAGCGATCTGGCGGATGTGGTGACTATCCGCTGGGATACCTACTGGAAGACCCCCGAGTTCGTGATTCGCCCACGTGAGGGCTTTACTCCCAGCTACCTGGCTAATCTATCGGTAGCTGCTCCTGTGGCCGGGCACCAGTACCGGGGCGGGCGAATGCTGTTTCTAGACGAGAGCTACGGCCTGGTACACCACCTGAGCTGGGTAGGGCCAGAGGAGCGGATTCAGCGGAAGCTAGACTCCTGGGCGCATGCGAAGGAAGTGCTGCCCGGCTGGCGTGAGCGGGTGTGGCGCGCCTGGGACAGCGATAAGACTCTCCGAGACATTCACCCTACCCACCCGCATGCCTACAGCTTTGCCGAGCGACTGGCTGAGGCCCCTGAGCCGCTGAAGCCACTCTGCGAGAGGTGGAACTTTACCGAACTGCTCCCTCTTGTACCGATTGAACCGTTCCCTGCTATCTCCGTCGTGATTCCGGTCTATGGCGGAGCAGATGACCTGGCAAGCTGCCTGACTTCCCTGGCTCCGCTCCATGCTGAGGGGCTGCTGAATGAGGTGCTGGTCATCGACGACGCCGGGCCGCAGGAGAGCGAGATTCAGGCACTGGCGGACTCCCATCCCTTCGTTCGTCTTACCCGGAAGGAGGAGAACGGGGGCTTTGCGGAAGCGTGCAACACGGGTGCAAGCCAGGCCAGTGGCGAGGCGATTCTCTTCCTCAACAGCGATACCCGCGTTCCCAGGACTGGATTCCTGAGGCTGGCTGAGGCGCTGGTAGAAGGTGGACCGCTTGTCGCTGCAGTAGGCCCCCTCTCCAACCATGCAGGCCACGGCCAGGGGATTCCCGTTACCTATACCGCATTCGAGAACCTGGATGCTTTCGCGGAGGAGTTTGCCAGGCGCGACGTTGAGGATGCCGACACCGATATGCTGGTGGGGTTCTGCCTGCTTGTCCGCAAGGATGCCTTCCGCCGGGCAGATGGCTTCGACACCCGGTTCGGGCGGGGATTGTTCGAGGACAACGATCTTTGCTACAAACTTCGGCGGGAAGGCTGGAAGTTGACGCTAGCGGCTCGCGCGTTTGTGCACCATGAAGGCAGCAAGTCACTGGAGAGGGCTATTCCCGACGTTTCCCACTTGCTAGAGTCCAACCAGAGGGTCTACACGAACAAGTGGCGAGCAGATCTTCAAAGCGGGTTCGCCAGCCATCTCTCTGGTCTGGGGCAGTCGGGCCGCATTCGCTTCGATCCGGCCCGCAAGCCCGAGGCGCGGCTTCAGGAGGCAAGGCGCCTGGCGAAGCAAGCGGACATCTCCCTGATCATGATCGTGAAGAATGAAGAGCGGGTGCTGGGGGACTGCCTGAGCAGCGCCATGCCGTTCTTCCACGAGACAATTGTGGTAGACACAGGGAGCACAGATCGGACCGTGGAAATCGCCGAGCGCGCGGGGGCGATAGTCAAAAGTTTCCCTTGGACGGAGAGTTTCGCGGAGGCACGCAACGAGTCTCTGAGGCATGCTACGGGCCGCTGGATTCTCTGGCTGGATGCGGACGATACGATAGACATCGCTGCTGGCGAGGCGATTCAGCGCATGGCGCTGGAGGCGCCGCCGGAGGTCATGGCGTTCGTGATTCCGGTGCAGTTCGTGGAAGAGAACGGGCTGCCGGGCGGCACGCGGGTAGACCATGTGAAGCTGTTCCGCAGTCACCCTGCCTTGAGCTTCGAGGGGCGGATCCATGAGCAGATCCTGCCCAGCCTGAAAATAGTCTTTGGCGAGAGCGGCGTGGTAGCGCGCGGCCCTGCCGAGGCGGTGGTGCTGCACTCGGGGTACGACACCTCTGTGGAGGGCCAGGCAAAGAAACGCCAGCGAGATGCCACCATTCTGGCGCTGGAGCTGCAGGAGCGTCCGGATCATCCGTTCGTGCTGTTCAATCTCGGCATGACCGACCACTACGGCCAGCAGCACACCACAGCTATAGAGTGGCTGAGCAAGTGCATATCTGTCTCGCGCCCCACCGAGTCGCATATTCGGAAAGCCTATGCCCTGAAAGCCGTGAGCCTACGAGAGCTGGGCCGAATAGACGAAGCCCTGGCGACTCTGGAGGAGGGACTGGCAGCCGTGGGCGATGACCCCGAGCTGCATTTCCAGAGCGGCTACACTCTGACCATGCAGGGCAAGTTCGCGGAAGCGCGGGCGAGCTACGAGAAAGCGCTCCAGGGCGATCTGGGTGGGCATTTCTCTAGCGTGGATACAGCCATTCTGGGCTACAAGGGGTTCTACAACCTGGCGCAGGTCTGCCAGCAGATGGGGGACTGGCCAGCGGCTAGAGGCTGGCTGGAGCGAGCGCTGGCCGAAGTACCCGAGTTCCTGCCCGCGCTTTTCGCCCTGTTCGATGGCGCGCTGGAAGCCGGGGACTTCACCACGCTCTCTGCAGCCCTGGCAGAGGTACTGCGCCGAGAGGGACCGAGTGAGAACTGGGCAAAGATGGGTGTGCGCCAGGCCGAGAAGGTTGGCGGGGAGCAAGGAGGTGAGGGGTTCCTGCGAGTGGCGCTCCAGACCTTCCCCGAAGCGCTGGGACCGAAGCTGGCGCTCATGAGGAGACTAATAGAGACCGGCAGAGACACCGAGGCCACGGGTCTACTGCACGAATTGCAGGCGGCAGGCGTGCCCGAAGCCGCGTTCTTCCTGGGCGTGCAGGCAAACCGTCGAGGCAACTTCCCGGAGGCGCTGCACTGGATGGAGCGTGCCAGCGAGTTGAACCCAGGGCATGGAGAGACTCTGCGCCAGGTAGAGAACCTGAAGGGGGCGCTGGGCCTGGCTCCCAGGTTCACCGAACAGTGGTTCGACCCCGAGTGTCAGCGAGTTCTCAAAGAGTGCGCCGAAGAGGTGAAAGACTTAGAGGGCGCGATTATAGAGATTGGCTGCTGGGAAGGTCGCTCCACGATCTGCCTTGCCAATGCCGTAGCCCCACAGGTTGTGCATGCCGTGGATCACTGGGAGGGTAATGGAACCGAAGGTTACGACCACCCCACAGTACTGGCCTTAGCCCAGAGAGATGTGTTCGGCAGGTTCCAGGAGAACATAGCCCAGTTCACGCCAGGGAACGTACAGATACATAGGGAGAGCAGCGCGAGCTTTTTCAGCCACTTCCATGAGCCGGTAAAGCTGGTGCATATCGATGGGAGCCATGACTATGAGAGTGTGAAAGCCGATATTGAGGCAGCACTAAGGCTTTTGGTTCCTGGTGGGGTGATTTGTGGGCATGATGCGGATGCGCCAGGGGTACAGAAAGCTGCAGGGGAATTGTTTGAAAGTACCGGTGCTACAGAGAGTCAAAGCATAGGAATGTGGACGTGGAAAAAGTGGTACGAGCAATTCGACTGCAGGTCAGATAAACAATCCTAACTTGACGTTCCCTCGTCATGCCCTTTTAAAATGCTTCATTCCATAGAGTTAATCCCCCTGACGTAAGAAGTCAGATTGTCAACCGATATTCCATAACGATAAAAGCAATCGTTAGATTCCTTATCTGAGGAATATCTCAATATTAAATAGAGTAACCCCTCGTATCCACACATCCTGCTGTCGCACGCCATTAAATAAGAATCTATTTCCAATAAGCATCTAAATACATCTTCTTTGTAGGAAATTTCTCCAATAAGTGAATTCCCGTCGATATGTTTTAATTTCTTGATTTCATAGAGATCATTAGTTATCATTTTTGAATTAACAGACAATGATTCAAAAAACAAAGAGAGAAATTCGCTTTGAGAAATATGTATCAATACAGAATTACATGACAAACCAGAATTACTCTCGTTCAAGAAATTGAGGAGCGATTTCGATTTAAAAGTTAAATATTTTTCTAGTTTTTTATTTAATACTGATTTATTCATAGTAGCCACTATCGCCGACTTACCTTCCACCTGGTCGATCGCCGGGTCCAACATCATAGCTGCACATCGATGTCCACATTTCCATACAAAAATCTCTATGGGGCTTGTGAACCTGCCTTAAGCAGTTTCTGAGAAGCTCTTGACAGGTCAACCCCTTCCAAAGCTTACAAAAGAAAACGCAAGTTTCTGTTTTATGGCCTAGAAGTGCACATGCTATTTTGCAGTCATAGTCGCCAAAACGATCAAATTTGCCCAAAGGAGGTGGAAGCCAATCTCCGCCAGGGACGTTTCCACATATAGGAACGGGAGGTGGATCATCGCATGGAAATAGCGGGCCATATAAATATTTACATTGCCTGGCTGCATCTTTACATGCCTTTTTCGTGTCTTTATATTTTCCTGATCTAATTAGTTTCATATATTCACATATTGAGCAGAAAAAACCTGATGATGGACAATTTCCAGATCTATCAATTAAGGATTCTGGGTTATTCGTTACATATCGATAAAAATTGTAGTCCCCTGAATCTCCTCCTATTGGATCCTCAGTTATCCACCTACCTCTATTCTTATCCAAGTACCTTGCTCTGACATAGTTTCTAGATGTTCCATCATGATAGTACCCAAAACTTCCTACAAACTGGAAAGGAGTAGGGGTCGCTCCAGTTCTTACCGCACTTTCTCCATAAGGCCAATACTCAAACGTGTCGATCTTAGTCTGACTGGAATCAAGCAAGGCAATCGTTGAGCCTAGTGGATCTGGTACGTAGTCATACTTGACGCCACCACGCAGTTCGCTCACAACCTCGCCGTCAATTACTGTATATCGTGCTTTCATTGCCATTTGGGGTCAGCTACTCACTTCCTTAGAATACCCTAGAATAGAGGACATCACACCTCACCAAGGTAATCATCGCCATCCCAGATAAAGGTCGTCAAAGTACCACCCTCTTCCTGGGCAGACCTTCTCAATCCACCGCCCTCATAGGTGTAGGTTGAACGAGTCGAGCCACCTGGGAATACCAATGTAGCTAATCGGTTCTCTGGATCATAGGCATAGGTAGTCAAGCTACCTGCTGCATTCTCCAGAGTCAGGTTACCTGTAGCATCATAGGTACAGGTCGTGGTTGTTGTTCCCTGTAGATAGGTGACTATCCTGTTAGCAGCGTCATAGGTGAAGGTCATCGGATTGCTGCCCTGCTGCGCTTTGGATAGCGTGTTGCCCACAGCATCGTATGTAAATGTTGCCCATTGGCTTGGCTTTTGTTGGCCTGTCAGGCGATACCCATTGTCATAGGTCCAGGTCGTCGTTACTCCATCCTGAACACGCTTAGTTCGATTCCCTACGTTGTCGTAGGTATCCACCATTGTCATAATTGGAGTATTCGAGTTGTTTAGCTCAATTTGAGTCGTCAATCTGCCTGCCGCATCGTAGCTGTATTGCCGTTTAGAGCCGTTGCCAAGGAGCATCGTGGTTCTCTGGCCTGCGGCATCGTATTGAAGTGTGAATCGATTAGCACTCGGGTCCTGAGTTTCGCTGGTCCTGTTAAGTGCATCGAACACTGAGGTGAAGATGCCTCCATCGGGGTCTACCATGGTCGTGCGGTTTCCTACAGAGTCATAAGCCATGGTGAGGCGATATCCACCTGGGAAGATCTGACTGACGACGCTTCCTCTAGCATCGTAGGTATAGGTGGTTGTCCCACCCCAGTCCACCATGGAGGTTCTTTGTCCTACGGCATCATAGGTGTAAGTTACCCGAGTGCCATCGGCATACAGCACACTGGTGAGTCGACTGGCATTATCATAGGTTAAGGTTTTGACCTGGCCACGAGCATTGACTGTGCTAACATTCCTGCCTGCAGCATCATAGAAGTAGCTGGTAATGTTACCCAGTGCATTGACTTGACTGACTAGTCTGCCAGCAGGATCATAAGCAAAGGAAGTCCTATTTCCTCTGGCATCCTGGATAGCGGTTTGCTCTCCTGCCAGGTTGTAGGTGAAGCTTGTGAGGAAGCCGTTGGAATCCTGGCTGGCGGCAAGGCGATTGGAGTTTGAAGCGTAGACGCTTGTGGTGACCTTGCCATTGGAATCCATGACTGTAGCAGCCAAGCCAGCTGCATCGTAAGCGAATGTCGTCCTGTTCGTCAGAGCATCAATCGTGGCGCTGATCTGTCCCGCTGCATCGTAGACGGTAGTAGTACGGCGATTCAAGGCATCCCGAACCGCCGTTCTTCTGCCCACGGCATCGTAGGTGTATTGGGTTACCTGGCCAAGCGCGTTTATAGTCGAGACCACATCAGCTCGCGCATTGTAGACATTCGTCGCAACGTTTCCTCGCGCATCCATCACCGTAGCCAATCGCCCTGAGTTGTCGTAGGCGAAGGTCGTTCTATTGTTCAGAGCATCGATCTCAGCAATTCTCTGGTGAGCTGGGTTGTAGGCGGTAGTGGAACGATAGCCTAAGGCGTTCTGGACTTCTGTGAGATAGCCTTCCACATCGTAAGTGTAGCTGGTTACATTCCCAAGCGGATCAGTGACCGTGGCAGGTTTGGCGAACCGATTATAAGTAGTAGTGGTTCGGTTGCCCAGTGGGTCTACTACAGCGACTCTCAGACACCCATCGTAGACATACGTAGTAGTCTGTCCTAACGGATTGATAACCGCTGTCAGGTTATCGCCCGCATCGTAGGTGAAGGATGTCTTTCGTCCCAGCGGGTCCGTTTCTGTCTCCCTGCGATTGAGGTTATCGTAGGTATACGTTGTAATCCCACCATCGCTTGCGATGATACTTACCACATTGCCTAAACTGTCGTAGCTGTAGGTAGTTTTGAGACCGCGAGGGTCGGTCATGCTTTGGAGTAGGCCAGCCCCTGTGTAGCTATAGCTGGTGACTCGACCTAGCGGGTCTGTAGCTCGGATTCTCAGCCTTGTGGAACCAGTGCCATCGTAGCCAAAAGTCGAGACATTATTCAGCGCATCCGTAAGAGTCGTCAGGTTCCCGAACGAGTCATAGGCCATCGTGGTCCGGTTGCCTAAAGCATCCTGCTGCACAGTCGGCAGCCAAACCAGAGTACTGTAGGTAGTGCTGGAAATCGTACCTGCGGGAATGCGCTCGCTGGTCTTGAGACCGTTCGTATAGGTGTAGGTACTCGTATATCCCTCAGGACGCTGAACTTCCGTGGTCATCCCACTGTCATCGTAGGTGGATGTGGTAAGTGCTCCTAGAGGTGCCTGCATAATGCTCCTACGCCCTGAGAAGGTTGCAGAGTAGACATAGGTCCACACTCCACTACCTGCCGCCATGGAAGTTACGTTCAGGTTGCTATCGTACATATAGGTTGTCCGATAGCCTCGAGGATCCTCTATAGCATGGACCATAGTGGTGGTACCCGTGCCAGCCAGAGAATAAATATATTGAGTGGTACAGCCGATAGGTGTAGTAAGAGTTGTTAAATACCGCGCCGAATCATATTGGAACGTTGTCTTGCGCCCGCCCCAGTCTTCTACGGTTGACAGCAGGCTTGTTCCTGTCGAAGCCGCAGTAGGTAAAGGTAACCTTATTGCCCCCAGGCACCGTGATCGTCTTCAAAAGACCCGCTTCCGGGGGCGTTCCATAGGTGTAGGTCTGCGTATTACCCGAAGCATCGGCTACCTTGATCAGCTCATGCTTGACCGGGTTGCCTCCCCCTACCTGAGCCTGATACACCATCTGCGCCCCATCAGGAAAGGTCTCGGTGAACTTGGTACCATCGAAGGTCAGCGAGTTGTAGACACCCACATTACTGGTATCCATTGGCCCATAGTAGTTACCGCTGCCATCCCTTCGGTAGAGTGTCTGGCGCATATCGCCCCGCACGATAGTAATGTTGACCGTGGAAGTAGAGGATAGAACATATGCCCCGACACTTGCCGAGCGCGCTCTGCCGTACTGGTCGTTCGTGGTCGATTTGGCAGAGTAAAAGAAGCTTATCGCCAGATCCAATCCCTGTGCACGCAACATAATCTCCGGGTCGATCTTTAGCTCCCCGGTTGCCAGATCCGGTCTGGGCTGAAAAGGATGATAAAGTTCGTTGGTGCTATCCGAGCCCTGATATCGGGCAAGTGGTCGCGGTACTCCCTGCACTTCCGTATTGCTCACTGGATATCGTTCCTATCGTTTTAAATACAAATATGTTTAAGTAAACCTCATCACCGGATAATGGGGCGTTATTCGGGTGGACCGGCCCATGAAGTCTCATGGCATACGGTCGTAGGCCATGGCGGTGGACCTGCAGGATGAGGAAAGTCAAGAAATCCACAGATGATTGGCAGGAAGATGTTGGGCAGCGGACTAGTGCCACTCCGTGCACAGGCACCACCGTCACAGGTGCTTCCTACACTACCTATAGGGCAGGATTGGGTGCCGCTTGGGGTATCCCAGCCACCTCTACCGGGTCCCCCCGAGTCCGCCTCCACCACCCGGCTTCGGTCGGAACGGTCCTGGTTCATAGTCTGGCATTTGTTATTTCTCCTCTAAAAACGTTGACAGTGCCTTCTTCAACGCGTGAACAGCGAGTCTTGGGCAATGGTCCTTGCCCTCGGGCAGCCCACCCAGACTCTCGACGATACTCTCCTCACTCAGCAGAAGCGCTTCGCTTACGCTCTTGCCCTCGACCAGTTCCGCCAGCATGCTCCCCGAAGCGATGGCTGCGGGACAGCCAAACGTCTGGTAAGCAGCCTCCTGGATGCGATGGCTCTCATCCACTCGTAGCCACAGCACCAGGTATGGGCCTTCTCCCACCACGCCAGCCGTGCCGGTATGCGTCGCTCCTGCGAGCGGCCCCACACGCCGTGGCTGATGAAAGTGTTCCTGAACGACAGCGCTGTACATGATTTACGAACCACAACGGAACGACGTTGCTACGAAGGCGTAGTCGAGACATAAGCTCGGCGAATGCGGACCAGAATGGAGGTCGGCAAGGAAAAGTAGGGGATTGATTGCAATCTCCCGGCGACACTGCCTTATGAATATGACTCTCTGCCGCTTTAATCTGCTATAAACTGCACGTAACTAAGAGAGTCATTACGACTTCGACCATCTCCGTCGAAGCGTCTTGCCAAAGAAATTCTACCCTCTATTTTAGGAATAGCAAGTAATTTGTGATTGTTTTTTCTGCCTTTTTACGAGGCAAGAGAAACTATAGAATTGGCGTGTGCCCAGTCTGCCAGAATCAGTAGAGCCCAAAGTAGGCAATGCCCGTACCGGACCAGTGCCCTATGCGTGTCAGGTCGGCCTTAGGCAGAGTCAGTTCCTTCCAGAATGCCTCCATAGCCTCGTTCAGATGAATGTCATCCAGGAGCAGAGTTCCTCGGAATCCGACTTCCAGCAGCTTGCGTATGAACTGCCGCTCAAAGCCTCCGTCATGGAAGGTATCCAGCAGAATCAGTGAAGCCTGTGCCAGGCAGCCAGGATCGTCCAGGACATTCCTCAGGCGAAACTCAATGTTAGGTCGACTAATCGTGCGAGTGCGATGGTTCTGAATGTCGTAGGAGAGGACCTTGACAAGCGGATTTGTGGATAGCGCCACGGCGGATGCTCCATGGAATGTGCCAACATCGAGTATGAGCCGATGGCTATAGAGCATGGATAGATGAGCCAGAAGCCGATAGTGCTCCCTTCCTGCAGGAAGCGTGAAATAAGGCTTCCCGAATTCATCGATATAAGCGGATGCCCAGTTCAGGTCGACGGCATCCAACTCCTCACGGCAGAGAATAGTCAGCATTTATTTTTCCTATAAGCCGATATCGCGGCGCTTCTCGAGCAGCATCTTTCTCTTTTTAGAATTTCTGATGGATTGCATCAGACATAGCTTCTGTAGACATCGGCCACATCAAACCTGCAGCCTCAGCGCTACACACTATTCCAGAACTCAGTTCAAATAAGCTTGAAATTCATCATCATTCCCGACCTCCCCTTCTTAAGCCTATTATTCATAGTCGTTTCTCCTCTAAGCAACGCTCATAGACACGCTATGTCGCAAGTCTCATTCTGGATTGGCGCGGCAGGGGCAACGCCTCTCCATGAAAACCCTTCAGAGGCTCTACTGCCTGCGCGCACCTTCACAATTCCCTTCTTGAAAGGACTCTCCTTCCATGACCTTAGACGAGGTTTCCCATCGCGTAACCTGGGACGACAAGGGCAAATGCGATCACCTGATTCCTGTTCAAGAGCTATCCCTCCATGAGGGCAGGCTCTACTGGCCGGGCGCCGACGATGACGGCTTCGGATTCGCCCTGACGCCCTACGCCATGGGCCAGGCATGCCAGAAACTCGGTATGCCATCCGCTTACTTCGCTCGATGCCCCAAATCCCTGCAGGACGACCAGTTCAACCACTGGCGCTCGGTAGGGAGGAAGGAACGGCAGAAATCAGGCGGCGACGGGGAAGAACGCTGGACGCTCCGCGCCAAGAACTCCACGGTCCGTGGGGTGCTTTCGGCTCGCTACGAAAAGCTGGATAACCATCAGCTTCTGGAAGCCCTGGTACCCGCTCTCAGCGGGTCTGACTACCAGGTGAAGCTCTTTGACCTTACTGACGAGAGCTTCCACCTGCGCCTGATCGACCCGCGTATGAGCAGGCTTGCCTTGCCCGGAGATCCCATCCTCGTTGCCATCCACGTGGCAAACAGCGAGATAGGGCTTCGGGCGGTCACGATAGACGCCTGCGTCTTCCGACAGGTCTGTTCCAACGGACTGGTCCGGAAAGTGGCGGGCAAGAGTATTCTCAAGCAGCGCCATATCCATGTCGCCACGGAGAATCTCATCCCGTCGCTTCAGGAAGCGGTGCAGCAAGCCAAGCTTGTTGCGGCTGCCTTCATGGAGCAGATGATCCTATCGGCTGCTACCCTTGTGCCTGACCCCGAGAGAGCCATAGAGGTTCTTGCCGAGAGCTGGAAGCTTACCCGCCAGACCGTGGAGTTCATTCGCTTCGGCCTGTATGGGGAATCGCGACCCGATACGGTCTATGGACTGCTCAACGCTGTGACCAACGCAGCCCAGCGGCTCTCTCCGGATGGTCGATTCGAGCTAGAGACACTGGCGAGCGTGCTCATTGACACAAACGATTCCAGCTCAGGAGGCACCTCGCTTCGACGGCTCATCACTGCTCCGAAGAGAAAAGCTCCCATGGAATTGGTGCTGTCATGAGCAATAACAAGCACATTCCCATGATCGACAAGCGGCTTGCCGCTGTCTGTCAGCGCCTACGTGGACTTGCGGACCAGATAGGGGAGCGGTGGCGCTACGGCGTAGTCCATCTCTTCGTAGAGGAACACATTATCCGCTCTCATCGACACTGGAAACTGGAAGTCATACTTCCGGAGCTAGAGGATTACATGTATGCCCCTAAAGGGCACGATGAAGTCCCACTTCCTCCAAGCGTGCCCGAGTTGTGTGCTATGTTCCGCAAGGTCATAGAAGGTTGCAAGGGCATTCGAGGAATCGAATCCCCCTGCGCGCCCAGTTCGGAATTGCTCCATGAGATCGTCGAGCTCCTAAGGCGGGCACCACCCGTTCCGCTTAACTAGCCTCTATCTCTTTCGTCACTCCTTGCCGGTTCTGTCCGGCAAGGCGGAATCGGCACTTCTCCCTTTTCACAGAAAGGAAACCGATTCCGTGAAGGAACGCAGAGCAAGTTTGGACGAGGCAAGGATGCTTGCCAATGTCCGTGAGCGAGCCCAAAGGCTATTTGACGACGGCTACAGAGCCAAGGCCACCGATTCTGGTCTGATAGAGATCCATTCGCCCGGTGGGGCGGATTACGACATCGACCGAAAGAAGAAGACCTGTAGCTGCCCCTTCTTCGTAAGGATTAGCCAGGTCAAGCCAGCAGGCGACCCTGACCGTACCTGCAAGCATCTGCTGGGACTGGCTAAGCTACTAGCTGCGCAGAAGAAGCAGGCGCAGCAGCTTCAAATCCGACGTCATAACCTGACCCAATGGGAGGCGCTCGTATGAGCGAGACGCTTTCCATCTCCCGCTATAAAGGCGGAAAGCACTGGGCGGTTCGAGAGGCTGACACCGGGACTCTGGTCGTGGTGACGGTCTACCGCAAGGGCGCAGCCGAGGTCGTGAGAAGGCTGACCGGGCAGGCTCCCAAACCGTGCAAGCGGCAGCGGAGCGCTATAGCCGAGTATGTCACCCAGGCTCGAAACGGAGGGAAGCCATGAGCGCCGCTCTACTGCCCTACCGCTTCAACCTGGGAACCATTCACCTTTCTGTTGCCGCTTTCGAGGCATTGGTCCGAAACGAAGCGGGACTGGTGGAACTGCTACAGCGCCACCGCACCGGCGACTTCGGCGAAATGCCCTACGACGATAAGCAGGTCAATGAGAAGAGCATCCGACAGGGCGGGCGAATTCTCTCCAGCTACCCGCTGGAGGATGGCACGGTCATCTGGATCATTACGGGCGCGGGCTGGACGACGACCTCGGTCATGGTCCGGGAGGAATACTAGCCATGAACCTGCTGGATTCAACCAAAGGCCCAGGAATATTGCTTCTCAGCCTTTCCGACCAAGTGTTCACCTTCGTAGACGCGGAGGGCGGGCAATGGCACTGGAACGCTAGCGAAGGAATGCGAATCGCTCTGGCAAGCGGGAGAGAGCCACTGGCTTTCTACCCAACTGACCATGGCCTCGACATTCCCCAGCTTCAGAGCCAGTACACCGATCTGGACCTGGAGTACGCGCTAACAACGGACCTGACAAAGCCCATTCTGTTCATACCGTTCTGGGATGGCACCCATGTCTTGATTGATGGATGGCATAGGCTTGCCCATGCGGTCCTGAAAGGGGTTCCCTATCTACTCGCTCATGAGTTGACTCCCGAGGAAGCAGCGCAGGTGTTGGTGATGCGGATACCTCTAAAGGAATGCCTGCAGCATTGAGGGGAGGTCGAAGATGAGAGAGACAGCTCTCGTTAAAACAGTAGATCGATATTTTAAGGAAGTCGCAGAGGGACTCGACTGCCGAATGCGCCTGTCCACTCCAAGCAATCCTCAGGTAGCGATCATCGTGCTCATCACCTGGGTTCCATAACCGCCAAACGAAATGCTGGAGCATTGCTTCTCCGATGCGATAGCCGGTCTTCGGAAGGGAGTGTTGCACCTGGCTACCAGCAAGGGCCTGCAAAGTTTCTCGTTGATAGAGCACCATGTATTGCCTGAAGAAGAACGCCTTGGCCTGATCGTTTTCGGAGAGATGCCTAATTCACCCAACTTCTGGCAACCACTAGAACAATGTGGATTCGAGCAACTCATAAGCGAAAGCTTAGATTCTCTCGGTGGAAGCACATTGTAAAACTACCGATTTGGTTCAAAACCGACTTTGCCCGCTAGCAATCAGCCAGCGGGCTTTTCTTTTGATGCTGACAGTGAGACCCTCAGCCAGATCCGGAAAGGATGGTAGTAACTGGCGCCATATGTTCAATGACAATAGGGTTATAAATCCTCTGCCCTGTATTTATAGCAACATTCCAAGACGCTTCCGGACAGGCACATGCTGCCCCTGCATAGTAACAAAAACTGACCTGAGGTCTCCTATAAAAAGACTCCCCCGCGTATCTTCGCGAAGGAGCAGGGCAGATGGGAGCATTCTTGTGATATGTGTCAGGCCTCTTCTGGCCTTAGTCAGTGATATCGACCGATATGGGCTCCGTAACCAGGATAACCTGTATTTCGAATTGCTCCATATGAAGTCCATGCCGTAGGGTTTTCCAAAATCCTCGCGTGTTTCTCAACAAGAGAGGTGAAATATGGAATGCCACAATACGCTCCTGGGGATTCTGAGAGATAAACCGGGCCATGATGCGTTCTGCTGCATCAGCCGGGCCGGTAATGTTGTGGATCCGTTGCATTTGATATTCGTCCTTCTGACTAGATTCCACTTACCTATGGCAAGCGGGCACGCTCACAAAAATATGTTTTGGAAGCAGGCTCGCCTGTCAGTAAGAGGAATTGTGGCAAGGTCGGCAAATATAGCATTTCAAGGTCAGAGCGTCAAGGTATTTTCGGAGAAAATACCGGGAATGGACAATTATGAGAGCGATATTACCTATAAAGACTGAGGTCCCGCTTTTATCACCGGAGGAAGCGGCAAGCTACAAGAAGAAGGATTATTCGGGAAAGGTGCACCGTAGGGAATTTCTGGAAGCACTAATGAAGAAGGCTACATCCTGGCTCGTTGAGGACGCCTTGGAAGCAGAGAGCATACTCGACGAAGTCATGTCCCAGGTATCTGAGGACGACTATGAGCGCGTTAGCGGACAGTATGTCCTCTCGCTGAAGATTCCCGACAGTTCTGTGGTTGGCCTGCTTGGAGTCAAAGATACACACACAATCGAGATACGCCTGAAAAGCAATTCCACCTCTGAACTCAAGCAATACAGCGCTTCGTGTGTCCAACGGCTATTGGCGACGGACAAGATAAAAAATGGCTCCAATGGATTGCATTTCTACTTTGGCTTCAGCTTTCCAGAGGATGTGCAGATCTATTCGAAATCCAGTAGGGAACAGATATGGAAGGGTGAAGTTCATCCCGAGGATGCTAAGCAGCGTGCTTTCGTGGAGATGAGTTCCCAGGTTCGCGCGTTTAATTATGCGAGAGGCATAGCGGTGCTTACAATCGTCCTTACGCTACCTTTTGTTCGCCACTGTTTTCATGCGCTATTTAGCGGTTTAATTCGTGCAGGTGGGCCTTTTCTTACTGAAATGGTGAGATGGGGTATGGACTTCGCAGGCAAGCTTCCACCTGCCGCTCTCTTGACTGCCGTCTTCACCAGGCTTGCGATTCAGTCACACATCGATGAACTGAAACGGGAAGGCTTTATAAGCTGGACTCCTGTATAAGATTCCAGGCAAAGCTTTGGGCATGCCCCTTCAAGAGTCGATCATTGGTCAGAGCGGCTGCTACCCATACACCTACTGACGAGAAAAGGAAGTCGCCGAAGGGTCGGACTGCCAAATTCGAGTGTTTACTCCAACAGAGCCGCAGGAAATCGTGGTGCTGCTACTGCGCTGAATTCCCCGCCTACCGCTTAAGTTTCTTGGGCCCACTTTCTCTAATCTCGCAGTTAGCCTTAGGGAGAGCGTTCTGCATCAGGCGGCAAGCGGAGAGATACTCGAGTTCTCATTAATCGAGCATCATGACCTGCCAGGGGAGGAGCGCATTGGGTTGATTGTTTTTGGAGCGATGCCCGACTCACCTAACTTCTGGCAACCTATCCTGCGCGATGCTCCGGAGGAGTTGCTGGGCAAAAGCTTGGAAACTCGAGTCGAGCAGAATCGGCTGCACTAAACAGACTACTTACCAATAGATTCGATTGTCATAACAGTGGCATCGACAGTCTGAGAAACTTAACCAGACATTCCCACCAGCAAGTTGCTGGCAGGCTTCTTTTGCTTTGCCGCAACTCTCGTTGGAGATCAGACTCCCGCAGGTAATGCTGTCAAGGATGGTAATCCCTCCAGAAGCTATTGCTGAGTTCCGAATCCTCTATTTTAACGAGTATGGGGTTGATTTGAGTACGGATGAGGCACAGGTCAGGGCTCGCCAACTGCTGGAGCTTTTTAGGATACTTTTGCAACCATCCCACAGTTCTGTTTCAGATCTTCCCAACACTGCAAAGAACGTTCAGAATGCCCCTGAGGAATGCTATCTCTAACCCGCGTCAATGCTTTCTGTCCGCCCTACGCGAACCCGTCCGACAACTCGAGCAAAGCATGACCGCGACGTAGAAATCCCACAGGACTGCCCTGTCATCTATGCCCGTAAGAGCAGCGAGTCAGACGACCAGCAGGCAGCTAGCCACGAGCGTCAACTACGAGATTTAGTTAGCGTGATTGAGCGGGATGGGTTCGCATTGGATAACGTTGTCCACTATCAGGAAAGCAAAAGCGCCAAAGATCCAGGACGCCCGCTTTTCAACGAAATGATGGCGCGCATCGAGTCAGGGGAACTCAACGTCCTCTATACCCACGAGATTAGCCGCCTCTGCCGCAACATGATCGATGGGGGACGTATCATTCATGCGCTCCAGCAAGGCCAAATTCGCCGCCTCCTCACACCCCAGCGAACCTATCTTCCAGGGGACAACACCATCATTATCGCTATTGAGGCATGTGTCTCTACGGAGGAGATACGAAACCTGAAACGCCGCACAGAGAGCAGTATTGCCAATAAGCACGCCAAAGGCCAGTATCCCGGCAAGGCTCCTATCGGCTACATGAACGACCTCTTTGGAATCAAGGGCGACAGGAAAATCCTGCCCGACCCGGAGCGATTCGAAATGGTGCAGGCGCTCTGGAAGAAGATACTGACAGGCGCCTATACAGTCAAGCAAATCCACCGTGAGGTCAAAGCGCAGGGACTGACCAACAGGCGCTATGGCAAGATGGGAGGGAACGTGCCCAACTATTCGGCGCTGCATGCCATGTTCTGTAATCCCTTTTACTGTGGCCTCTACCAGTGGGCGGGCACGATCTATGAGGGCAATCATATCCCGATGGTCACGATTGCCGAGTTTGAGAGAGTCCAGGAAATCATTACCCGGCCTTCCTATCCCCGGCCACAAGTAAGGCGACGAGCAGCCGAAGTAGTGCCCTATATGGGTGGTCTGTTAGCCTGCGGTGCCTGCGGAGGCACGATTACGGCAGAGACCCATATCAAGACCAATAAAGCCGGAGATGTAAGGCAATTCGTCTACCTGCGCTGTACAAAGCGACGTGGAGCGTGCCCGGAAAAATATCTTTCCCTGGCCGAGTTTGAGCAGCAGGCATCTGCTTTCCTGGAAACTCTGACACTGCCTGAATCAATCGCTGATTGGACGCTACGCCAGCTTCGAGAAGAAAACAACGAGGAGCAACGTGCCCAGCAGCAAATGCTCAAACAGGTGCAGGCATCACTTGATCGAAACCAGGCTGCTCGCAAGCGTTTGACGGATCTATTGTTAGAAGGACGTATTGATGAAGAGGACTATGATCAAAGGCGCGTTGCACTCATTGAGGAAGGTCAGAGATTGACCGCATCGCTGGAGCGTCACATGGACCGCTCGAACCACTGGATGGAGGACATTGAGGGAGCGTTTTCCTTTTGCAGGAGCATAAAACAGCGATTCGATGATGGCACCCCGGAGGAGAAACGAGCAATCCTTGAAATCGTTGGTTCGAACCGGCGCATCCAGGGCAAAAAGCTCTTCATTCAACCTGATGAACTCTTTGCTGCAGTGCGTCTAGGGAACGAAAATGGAAATTGGTACCCCCTGCTGGAGTATGTTCGAAAAAACTTCGAGAAAAAAAAAGAACATTTCCATTTGCTTCGATCCGCTTTTAGCTGGTGAGAGATGTTCGAACTTTGTTCGGTTCTGAACTGCATGACTACGTGCAGCAGCTCAGCAGCGCTTTGGAGGAAACGTGAATATCCCGCCTTCTACCCAAGTTACGCTCGTTGCGCCTCCCAACTGCTCTTCCCAAAGAAACTGCAAGTGCAGCCGGACCAAGGAATTCTCCAGTTCTTCGGCTTCCGCCGCGCTTATGACTAAGCCACATTCCCGCCTGGGTGGACCCGGGAATTTCTCGTTCGAATCAGACCTTAGCAACCTGCTCATCGTCTTTAGAAATTCTGTCTTCTCACTCCGAACCGCACATAGTTAATGACTCGCTGAAGCGACTGATAAGCTTCTTCCTCAGGAATATCGCGACCGACCTCAAAAAGCTTATAGGAATCTATGCTCAACGCTTCAATATTCAGCGGTCCAGGTAGCCTGCAGATAATATACGTTGCTCCTAGATCAGTTTGGCAGTGTAGAAGCGGTGGGTCTCATACACCTGTATATACTCGAGAAAAATATTGTGACTTTCCCGAAAAACTGTGTAAAATGCGCCCACTAATTCATAGACTACTGTATCGCAAGTCTGGTGATTTATTTCAGATTCAGAGATAGATAGTCATGAAAAGGAATAATCATGAATGATGATGACTCTCAAATCACTCTAAAGCAATCCACTGAGATACCTGTAGAAGATCTTCGTTTTGAGTTACTGCAGACGCAGATCACATCTCTAAACCAGAATATCGGTGATTATAGAACTGACATGCAGGGCCAGCGTGACTCTCTTGAAACTATTCAGAGATCATTACATGAAATTATCAATTCACTGCTAAAGACACAAGCGTCTCCAGAAAATCACGATCTCTTTAAATCAGAATATGA
This sequence comes from Armatimonas sp., assembly GCA_049840835.1. GTDB lineage: Bacteria > Armatimonadota > Armatimonadia > Armatimonadales > Armatimonadaceae > JANLTX01. The sequence continues at coordinate 124,119 of JASGJG010000012.1, forward strand.
AAAAATTAAAGAAGAACAACTCGAGCGTATTAAGATAAGGAACAGTGTCTTTTTGTTCCAGTGTGGCGCTATCGGCGCTATCATGACACATATCCTATCTAAGGACGGTACTGCGCTGGAGTATCTAGTGATTCCCTGGGCCAGCACGGTTTTTGCCTGGATTGCCTATCGTGAGGATTTAATCACTGAAGAAATCAAGAAGGTGCTGGAGCGGAAATACGGGAAGGTTTTAGCATGGGATTGTGAGGAAACGGCAGTCATGCTAAGCAACATTCGGGACTATCGCAAGTCGAAAAACAAGCAGCTTGAGTTCCTTCTGTTTTTCTTTCCTTCCGCAATAGCAATTTTGGCTGCCTATTTCCAATATTGGAACAGAGTTCTTGTTTTTCATCCTCCCTGGATTAAGTTGTCGATCTATACGATTGCCTTCGTGGTAAACACTCTGAATGCCACCTCTCTTTTTTTAATTGCAGGGTATTTCAATCGCAAGAAGAGATTTGAGAACGAAACTCTTCCAGAAAAAGGAACTAAAGGTTAGAGGTAATGGATTTTTACGAGAAATTGAAGCAGTATGCGCCAGCACTGCGCATTATTATTTGTACATCTGTGACAGTGGAACATAATGCAGTTGCCGAGCGCCTGGGACCGCTATCTGGTGAAAAGGAGTTAATCTATTCCGCCAACAATTATTTTACGATCGGGGAGTTTGCAGGGCTGCCGGTGGTTCATATCCAGGCGGGGCATACGGGCTATACCGTTATGGAGCTGCTGGCCGATTTACGGGGCAGAATCGATATGCTCTGCGGCAAGTCCTGGTTTCTGGTACTGGTTCCAGGCATACTAGCGGGCCTGGACAGAGCTGATGACGACGACACCCGGGTTAAGCGCAGCTCGCTGCAGGCATACACCAGTATACTGACCGCGCAGGGAGTCACGCTCCCTTCGGACGAAACCGTTCGCCTGCCGAGCTGCCTGACCTTATCTGCTGGCGATAAAGAACAGAATATCTGCGATATTGTTGTCGCCGAGAAGATTCTGCCCCTCACACTCCGACACGAAGAGAAAGCAAAGATTATCAGTGATGCTCTCTATGATGTTGGCTTGATCAATAATACATTGAAGCTTTCCGCCGGAGAGTGGCGCAAAAAGCCTGGAAACGAGGGTTGTAAGGTTCATTTTGGTGCCGTGGCGGGTGGCTATGGGCTGATTAAAAATCTTAAGACCCGCGAGTTCATCGTCAAGATTAAGCAGTATGTTCAGGGGCAGCGACAGCCTCTTATCGCGGTGGAAATGGAGTCAGATGCCTACGCCATCCTGGTGAGAAACCTCGCGCGGCAAACGGATCGCGGTGACATCATTCTCCTATTCGCGAAAGCGATATCTGATTGGGGAGTCGCTAAAGCGGATGACTATCAAAAGAAAGCCGTGGTGAACTCCGTTTCTTTTATTGAGCATTGTCTGAACCAAGATATCGCAAAAAATAATGCTGTAGGTCTCAGCCGTGATGAGATTCGGAAGGCCTTTAAGAAGGTCAGTAACGACAGGCAACGCATATTTAGTAATACGAATTTGCAGGATTGGGGGACCCCGGATGATTCGGTCAGCATCATGCGCGTGGGTAGTATGAACGACAACAACACAGTTGAGCACTGGGTTCATCGATTCCGCTCCCTGGAATCCGATAAGCTTCGGATGCTGATTATCAATGGACCATCCGGGCGCGGCAAGACATTCTTCGCCCGCCAGATTGAATCCGCTCTGCACGCAGCAGACTTGGATGACTGGCATCTACGATGGGACTGCGGTCAGGGACCATTTACGCAAAAGGCGATCTGCGGAGTCTTGCTGCGCTCCCTTGACTCCAGCCTTCAGACCGAGTTCAGGGAGAAGTTCCCCGAGGTAGAGCAAAAAGACTCACCCGACGAAGGCTTTGAAGATGGAAGCGCCCTTGTGCATTGGCTTTACGAGAAGCTGTTTAAGAGCGGAAATGAAAATCGGTATCTGTATCTAGATGACCTGGACCGCTATAAGTCCTATGTGTCTAAACTGGGCTCTACCCTATCTACTTTCCTGAGACTATTTCTAAACGAAGAGAGTACCCTGAGAGTTATCGCCACATCCCGCGATAGCCAGTTGGATCACCTCATCAAAGAGGCGGCGTCTCTCCTTCCGAATCTGGTAGGTGAGACAGGCAATGCCAGCCATAAAGACTATCTTCGACCTTTTACTCGCGAAGAGACCGAGCAGTATCTTGGAGCACGCCTGACACGGGCGAGCCGCGTACGTTTTGAGGATATCCATGCGGATATCCATGTTTTTGGCGGCGAGCCTCTCACTCTCCGACTGTTTGCTGACGCCTGTTTACAACCAGATAGCAAGAAAAAAGAAGGTGAAAGCACGGATAGCGATGTAGATCTGGCGCTTAGAGCCGGGCGAGAGGCGTATGAGAAAGCTAAGACGGACTCGGAGGAAAAACGGGCGGAGGCGGCATCGCGGGCGGTTCGCGATGCCCTGTTTGCAACTCAGTTCACTCTGATGGCTACCGTAAGCCGACCGCTCAGTATGGCGCTCCGTAGCGTAGCATTTCTCAACGACGAAAAGTTCAGTATCGCAGAGTTGCGCTATGAATCGTCCCGGCTTGACCTGATGATGGCCCGCACAAACAAGTTACTGGCTAAGTTGGATCCACAGCTCGAGCTTCCCGATGACTGGTATAGCCTACTGACCAGTAAAGGGTACCTACGTGAGGCAGAGGTGAAAGATGCGGCCCTCCGAATGGACTTTGATGATCGCGCACGGTACCTGATCTCTCCGAAGTCGCAGAGTGACCTGCAAATGTTCCAACTATGGCATGAGAAGGTGGCGGAGGTTTACGAAGAAGAGAGACTTACCTCATTCGCTTGCTGGCACCGAATGCAATCGGGGCGAAAGCTCGAGGCGCTCTGGAGCGTGATGGCCCACACATTCCATTGGGAAAGCGAAGAGCGCTGGCAGGAACTATTCCGACTCTATTTCCGGCTGAGAGAACTACTATGGAACGATCACGACTGGAAGTGGGCTTTTGTACAGGTAAAGTGCGCCGACATTCTCTACACTGCGTTCGACAACGCCGACAAAACCAGGCAGCTAGAGCAAGCCGATAGCAAAACAAAGGATCAGAATGAGTGGGAACTGAACCTGGATGGAAAGCTATATCTGGATAATCTGACAGGCAACTTTGACGTTCTGCTTGATCACTGCCCTCTCACGATCAAAGATATGGCGCTACGTGTTCTTCAAGACGCATACCTGAGAGCCTCCCTTATGGTAGCTATTCATGCCTTTGAGAACTATCCCGCGATTGACGATGAATCCCTGAAGCCCGGTTCAAAGGGAGAGCGGCAGAACGCAGCCATTATCAAGATTGTCGATCAGACCATTGAGGCACTGCACAAGTTTAAAAAACATCCTGCGCGCGAAGCGATCCTCTACAACTTCCGGGGATGCTTCCATAACGGCTGTGCGCAGTTTGATGAGGCAACGAAAGACTATCTTCATGCTACGAAAATCCTGCTGGATTACAAACACGTTATTGATCGCTATCCAGGCAGCACACATACCGACCTACTCATCGGGTTTGAAGACGATCTGTTAGACGTAGCTAATAACTGGGCGCGCACTCGCCTGTTGCAGTACGGCCCGGAGCTAGCGCTAGATGGCCGGGGCAAGATGCCCCCGGCTCTGCCCGACAGCTTGAAAGAAGTCGCTGCTTTTGAGATTCAGATGGAGAGAGTTTGGGCAACACGACTGGCTCCTTCTTCGGCAGTAAACCGAATCACCTTCGCCTATGCACTGATCAATCTGATCTACTTGAAGCTTGCCAGAGCGGACTATGCCAGTGCACGCGTCTGGATCAATCAGAGCTATCGTGACAATCAGCCGCCTATAATTACGCCCAAGATGCCAGGAGAGGAAGTCTGGCGCGTGCGAGATGAGGCGCGACGTGTGTGCGATAAGTGGGTGGAAGGCTATTTTGATGTACTGGAAGAGGCACACCTCTTCTATGCGTCAAAGAAGACCCGGGAAAACGCAGACCGCTATATAGCGGCACTGGAGAGCGGCTCGGAGCGATACACCTATGACAACTTTAGTTTTTCCCGAGATGAGATGATCGTTCGCTGCAATATTCCTCTTGTCGAAATCATGATGGCTTCCCCAGAGAACCGGAAAGCATTCGTTTCGGACTTTCATGCCCAGGTCGAGCGTGTTCTGAAATTAGGAAGCGACAAGGAAGAGCTGCGCACAATCATTGATGAACCCATCGTCGGTGACTTCCTCTGTTATCTCTATGCCGCCAGCGAGTCCCCCGATGGTAACCCAATAAACGGACGGGACCTCGCTGCCGAAAAACTACAGAAGTTCATCGAGGAAGTGCAGGGTGGTATGGAGCGCACTATGATACGATTCCCGGAATATGTGGGGGAAGGAAAGAAGTTTACGGACGAACACTACATCCTACCGCTTCTACTCAGAGGTCCATTACAGATGGGCAATACGGCGCACTCACCCCACCCTCTAGCGCTCAGCGAAGATATCCAGCAGGCGATTGAATCTACAGGCTCATGAATAGAGAAGATATCAGCATACAAGAGATCACTTCTCTTCATGACCCACTCTTCGTTGGTTTTTTGAACATCTACCAGAAAAGCTTTCCCCTTGACCAGCAAATGCTCGTCTCTTTCTTTATCAACATGCTCCGAGATAAAGAGAGCGGGAAAGCTGAGCAGTTCCGGTTGGACGTCCTTGCGACAGATAAGCAAGTGGTCGGGTTTGCCTTCTACGAAATCGAGCAGGATGCTCCGTCGGAAAGCCGCGGGGCGTATCTCTGGTATATTGCTACCGATCCAGATGTGCGTGGACAGGGATTTGGCGGGGTTCTATATCAGCAAGTTGTTCACACCGTCTTTGAGCACTTTGGCTGCCGCTTGCTCTGTTTCGAGATAGAGATCGAAGAGGAGGCGTGCCAGCGATATGGCCAGAAAGCTGCTGCGTTCGCTGCCTGGCGTAGAGGCTGGTATAAGCAGCAAGGGGCTCGTGAGCTGCTGGGTACCTACCACCTGTCTGGTGTAGGTTGGCATCCAGCGATCCCCATGCAGGTTATGATTCATTCCAACGGAGGGATTAGCCCTGAAGAAGCATTGGCGATCGCCTTCAGACTTCAAGATGAATCTATAGATGAAGTGGGAGAGCTAAAACTTTGCTAAAGTCGTTTTAGAAGTTATCATAAAGCCATTTGAATCGAATGAGGATGCGATCAGGCTAGAAAAAACCATTATTGTTTTCTGGGCGAGAGTAAACAGCATGCGGTCTTTATTCTGTACAGACAAAAGCAGGTGAACTTTATGATGAAAGTCGATCAACCACTAGAGTAGGATTACAAGCATCTCTTGAAGACCTGAAAATATTAGTGATAAGTAACTCATTATCTTAAAATTTGTCCATATATGAAATGCGCTATGTTTTCAAAACATATGATGGGTATAAATTGGATCCTGAAACTCGTAGAGATAGATGCACTTATCCTACAAAACTCAGATGATTTCCCGGAATACTGCTAACGCTTATAACTCAATATAGAGCACATAGATATTGCGCTTACAATACTATTTCCAATGTCCCCACTGCAAGTCGGTCAAATTCACAGAAACATTCTAGGACAAATGGGCTTCCCAAAACCAAACAGGTTTTGAGACCACTTCTATGCTTAATCGGTATAGATCTGGGTCTGATGATATTGCCGGTGCTCTTGTGTCCGCCTAGTCTGTAATGGAGTTTTACAACAACCTCGTCTATTTCCAGCTCGGCCAGATCTGGCTTAATGACCGCAACTCGTACCATTTCCTAAATTTCCTCTCTGTTATCACCAATACAGCATTGCTACTGCTAGCCAGATCGAAACCAAAATGCCTAGCCTCATGGCCTGACCACGATCACTCTCCTCATGGTGCCGCTCACCATCACAATAATTGTGAACGGGATTTCCGTCTCCTCAAGTCGCGTGATACATTCCTAGAACTTAATAAACATTCTTTTGGCAATACCATCTGGGCGTTGTTTTCAAGATACGTTCCGCCAAAGCGCGGAATCCCTGCCAAAACAATAACTCGCGACTTTCATCCGGCAGCGGAGTCAAGTTCGAAAGCCTGTCTGGTTTCTTTGAATGGTTGCCGCCGAAGATATCGAGTACCTTGTCCCAACCTGGGTTGAAAAAGAGAGCGCTGCTCTACAAGGATGAATACAACGTGAGTGACGTCGCCACCGGTTAATCCGCCTGGATATTAAGTCCTGTATCCTGGGTACGTGAAGTTTGTGAAGATCCTCTTGAAATATCCAGTGTTCTCCTGCGGGTATACTATCGCTCCTATAAGTTCCTCCCAAGAGTGCTATGAGAATACCATTTCGGTAGGGCATGCCATTGTTGAGTTCTCTGACAGCCCGAGGAAGCTGTGCACCTGACGTCCAGTCTCGGGATCCTGCCAGTTAAGGAAGGGCATCTATCTTCCTGTTGTTTATCATTGCTGGATAGTGTACGTCAGGTCATCGAAATAGATATGCTGACCATTACCATCGATCCAGGTAGTAACGATGCCAAATCGGTCGAATTTCGCTCCCGCGCTTTTGCTGCCCGGCTCCAGATCCAGAGAAACCTTCTGATTATCCAGAGTTACCATAATGCGGCCATGACCCTCTGCCGCATAAGTCAGGCTCCAGGTATGGGAAACCCCGTTCGGCAGCAAGCGGGGGCGGTCGTTTCCCGAGGCGTAGCCCTGTACATCGAAACCGACCCGATAGGCAGGATAGAAGAAAAAGCCTTCACTGCTTGGTCCTTCTATACAGGCTCCCAGGAAGTTTGAAGGAAAAAGAGACTTCTGTGAGTCGTTCACCCGCATACTTTCTTTTGAGGAAAAGAAACCGATCAGTGTCGCGCTGTCGCTCACACCTCTTCGCAGACTGACCTTTCCTCCGGCCTTCAGCGGCTTATCCAGTGTCAGGGTAGAGAGCCGGTCGGCATAGCTAGCCATAGCAGCCGGATAGCGACAGTCCCCACGATAGACCACACCACCCAGCTCTCCCTTGCTGCGCCCTCCTGCGTATTGCGTAGGACTGTAACCGAAATCGCCGTAAGGCCGTATCGCTCTGGTCACAAAGGTTCGGTGGTTCCTTACTCCCTCCCATTTCGGATCCCTGTCAAACGCTTCCGTCTCTCCGTTAACGGTAACATCGTCCAGCCAGAGCTCACCACCGTCGTCTGCGCTTTTAACAATGTTGAGCAGACCAAACCGATTGAAGGTCGCTCCATCGGCTTTATGACCGGGAGCAAGATCGCAGACTGCGGTCTCCTCACCAATCGTTACCCGAACCGTCCCGCTCCCTCCATTGCCCTGGGGGTCGTACTTCAGTGACCAGCGATAGGTCTTGCCCTGAATGGAAAAGCCCTTCAGTTGCTTTGCGCCGGTTGCCGGATCGGTCACTGTGGCGAAGCCTCCCGGACTGTCCGCTCCCGCACGCCATTTGCCGGTGGCATACTCTACATAGGCGTAGAAGACATCACCGCGCCCCATAAGCCGAATAGCAATTGTATTCGGGGTTCGCCATTCGTTTACTGTGGCACTATGGAAGAAGCCGATGAGGGCATGGAACCTGGGGCTTGTGCGGGTCAGCGTTCCCGAAGCGGTGAGAGTATCCTGGAAGGTCCTGGGCGATATTTTCCGGGCGTAGTAGGCGGGAGAACCATCCGGAGTCAAGAAGCCACCTACGCTTTGCTTGGTGGCGCTGTAACCGAAATCCTGCCGAATCGTTCGTGCCTGGTCTGGCCGGATGCGATTGTTGTGCGCCTCCCACCCCGGCTCTCGATCGAAAGCTTCGAAACGCTCCGTTGTCTGAGGGGCATTCATAAACCCCATGAGGCTAAGACTAACCAGATAGAAAACCAAGAAGACTATTTTGGTATTCCTTGTCTTCACGAACCTAAAGTGGAGATTTATCGAACGGCATATACTTAGTTCTACACGCCCGTCATTTTTCCTGGCTTCTCCTGGCACAACCTCACCCCCTCGCGACCAGATTCCGCGTCTTAAAGGGGAGTTCCTCTGGCAACAAGCCCTCTATGCCCGCACCTCAGGAGAACGTTTGCTCAAGATCGCCGTGTTTGATGAGGCGGATGGGAAGTATCCCCGACACCGTTCGCTACCTGACGATCAAAGGGACCAGTTTCTTCCGTCTGGAAGTGAGCCTTCTCCAGCTCTAGATTACAGCACAGGGTAAACCATTCCGCTGTGGCGCGACCCCTATATAAAACACGATATCTCGCTGGTCACGTCAGCGATCCAGGTGACTGATGCGGACGATGGCATCCGCATTAAGCGGACAAGTAAATAGCGAAGCGCTGGCAAAGCCATTCCTCCCGCCTTCTTTGATTTGCGCTCCCAGCTTTAAAGTAGTGAGCCATCTGTAGGATAATCCACCGTTCGGCTGGCCAGTGTGATAAAGGATGGTATGCGGCCACGGCTGACAATCGTGGTGGGCCTTAAAGCGAGCTAGATGTACTTCCAAGGCGATGACTAGCGATAGCGGCCTGTACCCTTACCCCGCAAGCAACTCGATGATCTCCTGTACAATACGTCGAGATAACTGACTACCTGACTTAGAGCAAGATAATGGGCCTGCCAAGGCGAGAGGGAAAGTTATAGAGATGATCATCACAATAGCAATGGGTCTGGCACTGTTGCTAACACCACGACTACCCAGGCAACGCACAACCACTGTGCCGACAGAGCAGTTTGCGTCCCTCACAAAGCAAGAAACGGCACTATTTGCCGCTGTCGCCGCAGGGAACATAGACAGGGTGAAGGTTCTTTTGGAGAAGGGAACTCCGGTGAATGTAGCGGATGCCTACGAGATCACCCCGCTCATGACGGCAGCCGGGGGCGGGCACATTGCAATCACCCGTTACCTGCTCGATAAAGGTGCGAGTGTCAATGCCCGCACCGAGTGGGGACGAACGGCACTTACCGAGGCAGTGGAGCGTCAGAGCGTGCCGATGGTGCAACTGCTCCTGCTCCGAGGAGCCGACCCCAATACATTTGTCGTAGGCAACAGCCGCCAGATTGGCTTCACTCCGCTGATTCGCGCTATCTGGCAAGGCAACCTTCCCCTGGTCGATGCACTTATCCAGGGCAAAGCCAACGTCAATCACCCCGGCGAGGACAGGCGCACGCCACTACTGGAGGCCGTTGCCTTCAAGAAGGTCCCTATTGTCAAACTACTATTAGCGAAGGGAGCGAACGTAAACGTCCAGGATAGCGCCCGCCACACACCACTCATGGAAGCTGCCGGGGAAGCGAATGCCACGATCGCGAGGCTACTATTGGAAAAGGGAGCGGATCTCAAGGCCAGAGACAACCTTGGCCAAACCGCCCTCCTGCATGCCGCTAGCCACGGGAATAGTCGAATGCTTCATTTGCTGCTGGACCGGGGGGAGGATGCGAATGCCCGCCGGGATGACGGCAGGACTCCCTTGATGCTCGCCGCTACCGCCGATCATCCGGAAGCGGTTAGGCTGCTGGTAAAGCGCGGCGCGAACCTGAATACCCTTCTGGAAAAACGTACTCTGGAAGGGGGTACGGCGCTGATTCTCGTCACCTACGCCAGTACGACCGCCTTTGGGAACCTGGATGATCCCCGGCATCAGACCAGGTTGGCAGCTATGGTGCGCCTGCTGCTGGAACTTGGTGCGGATCCGAATATCACGACGCCGCTCGGTCATACCGCTCTGACATGGGCTGCGGCTCATGGGAATCGTCCTGCCGCGAAGCTCCTGCTTGGCCGAGGAGCCGATGTCAACCATGTGGACCAGCAGGGCAACACCGTCCTGATGTGGACAGCTGCTCTGGGCAGGCCAGAGATGCTGCGTTTCTTACTAGAGCGCGGTGCGAATCTCCAGGTACATAACAAGCAGGGAGAGACGCCTCTTGCTATGGCTTCCCGGTATGGGAACAAAGCGACACTGCGATTTCTCCTAAATAAGAACACCGGACAGTAAGGCAGAAGAGGCCAGAGGAGTGACACCGCAGTCCTACGCTGAGAGTTAGCTAGATTATTCTGCACCTCGTAATCGACGAACCGTGACTCCAAGAATGGGAAAGCTCTCAGCTAACTCGGGCATAGAGAGCTACGTAGATTGGCCATCAGGCAGAACGCAGAGGTCGTGTTGCCTGCCCACTGCTTTTTGGGACACGAGCGTTGTCTTCTCTGTTTGTGAGCATCCCGGTTATGCGCCAGGTATCAGTCGCGCTACATGCTCCTTGCCTTTGAACTGCCCCTGAACCAGGATTTGCCCCCGGTCATCGATAAGCACCATGGTATCTTTGAGCTTCCAGCCGGAGCGGGACGGGATGAGTAAGTTCAGGTCATAGGGCTTTTGATCTAGCCACAAACAGGGACGGGATCCGCTCGCGCTTCCGCGCCCCCCTGCGGACCCGACAATCTGCCCGCGATTATTGATACTGTACGCCGCCTCATCCCTCCCGCCTAACCCCTCCAGCAATATGGGTTTGCCATCTTTCCAGAGAACGGGATCCTGAACTTCGATGTCGTTACCCCCCACCGCGTAAAGAACGCTACCGACTGCCACACCAGAGTCATTAATATCGACCAGGCTAATAGGCCAGTCCTTAGCGATGGGAGCAGGAGCGTCAGGGTCGATCGAAATCCTGCGCGCAGGCTTGTTCAAGCGTTCCAGCGCGGAGGCCCGTGCCTTCTGACGCTGACGCCAGAGAGCTAGTAGGTCAGGCGTGCCCCGTCGGCCCACCACCCCGAGGTCAACGATCCGATACGAAGGAGGCGGGACTACCTGCTCAGGCTTTTCCTGCAGGAGAAGATAAGGGGCCAGCGACATAAGGAAGGTGCGACGCAACATACCTGTATTATACCTGAAAATGACTACTCAAGTAGTCAAACTGGGAAGCGACTCTGTATTTTTTGTCTCATACTCTGGCCACACATACTGAGTAGTGCCAAGCCAATCAAATGATGCCTGGAAAGCGGAGTATCTTACGTCAGGGGCTCTGTGCCATTGCACTTAGCCAGCAGTCTGTTATTCCGGTTCCGCATTCGATTCCACTCGCTCCTCAGCTTCTTTCCCAAAGCCATGGCGGGAACTTTCCAGTCTGCACTTTCTACATAAGCGAGGGAGAAAGAACCTTCATGGATATAAACAAACTGCTGGACCCGCTCTACCAGAACGGCGTCGCTCTGGGAAAGAATCTCATCCTGGCCCTTCTAGCCCTTATTGTAGGGCGCTGGCTCATTGGAGTCGTCGGCAAAGCCATCAATGTCGCGATGACCCGCCGCAGCGTGGATGTCACTCTCGCCAAGTATGCTGTCTCCGTCATCGGTGGCATCCTCAACATCGTACTCGTTATCTCTATCCTGGGAATCCTGGGAATCCAGACGACTAGCTTCGCCGCGCTGCTCGCTGCTGCGGGCTTGGCTGTCGGTACCGCTATGAGCGGCTTACTCGCCAACTTCGCGGCGGGAGTTTTCCTACAAGTGCTTCGTCCCTTCAAGGTCGGCGACATGATTACCGCAGGGGGAACGACAGGCGTGGTTCATGAGATAGGACTCTTTGTGACCGGTGTGGATACTCCGGATAACGTTCGCACCTACATCGGCAACGCCAAGCTGTTCTCCGACAATATCCAGAACTACAACACCAATGCTTACCGTCGTGTGGACCTGGTACGTCACTTCGGTGCGGGGACGGATATGTCCCAGGTCGCGGCAGACTTGAAAGCCCGCCTGAGTGCTATTCCCCATGTACTGGCGGAGCCTGCCCCCGATGTCGAGATACTGGAGTTCCGGCCAGGCGGTCCTTTGCTGGCGATTCGTCCTTACTGCCACAACGATAACTACTGGCAGGTCTACTTCGACAGCAACGAAGCGATAGAGACCTACTGCCAGGAGAAGAGACTGCCCGCCCCTGAGCAAGTCTACGCTATCCGTCAAGCCTGACAACAACTGCCAATCTATCGAGCACAGAAGAGGAGCAGTAGAGTGGCTGCTCCCCTTCTATGTCATCAGCTGGCCGTTTATAGTAAGAAGATGAGCATATGTCAAGCTACAATGCAGTCGCATTTCATGTTGGAGTTATTCTGTTCATTATCCGCATTCTTTCTTCAATCTTCAAAACAGTCCTCTAATATATCCAAAGCCCATTCAGGCGCAATCCCATCCAAGCCCTCTATCCATCCTGCAATGGTTCGATCCAACTCCAGTACATGGGAGCTACAGTCGAAACCACTCTTCTGCTTTCTTAACTCAGTAATGGCATTTTCATAAGTTGATACCTCACGCTTTCTTCCTCTACCTAATTTAAACGCATCGCGTATTTCATAGATCGAACGCATTATTACCGCGCGAGCCCATCTGTGCTCTGCTTCCAGAATTTTAGTTGGCGATTTTTGGAGTACCTCACGCATTGCCAAGACCGTCTCAGCATAGCCGCGTACTCCATCACATCTCTTTGCTCTCTCTAGCCATTCTCTATGAGCAATGTAGGTGCGACAAAGAAGACGTGCGGCGCTTTCGTTGCCGCCCACACGTAAGGAGCCAATGCCGCCTCAATCGCCAAATCTCCCGGAAAATTAACAGATAAACGTCCAACTCTTTCGAGATTGTCTATCCGTTCGGACAGTTCGCCTACCCCGGTTAATGTTCCAAGAGGCAGGGTACTTAAAAACGGGAACAAGCGAGACTTGCTTTTCAGGCACTCTTTCTCACAATCGTTCAGTTCGAATACGGAAGCCGTCGTTTCATCGATATTGCCAAGGAAAATCCCCCTTATTCCAGGTCGTGTCACTCCCCTATCTTTACAGAGAGTAACGAGAACCTCATCCGGATACTGTAGCTGCATCACAATTCCGTAGAGCACAAACAAAGTCCGCGATAGTTCAAGAGGTGAGCGAGCGCGACGAGCAATCCACCGCAGACAACAAGAATTGTTCCCGGCACTTTCCCTCCGCCTTGCTCGACGAAGCGTCCACCTACCAGTAATGTCAAGCCAAAGGCGAGAGTTTCAAGAGGTCGCCTACGGCCATGCCTGCGATATCCCCGCGTCAGCGAAACGGTTCCAAAAACGGCAGATACAGCAATCAACCCCCATTCCAGCCGCTCATCCTGAAGAAAGCCAAGCCCAAGAAGCGGCAGGCTGGCCACAAAGAAGGGAAGTACAGCGCAGTGAATCGCGCACATTAGCGAGGCAGTCACCCCGAGTTGGTCCAGCGACTTGGCATTCAAAATTTCGCGTTCTCCGGGGAGCACATCCCATCAGCACCCTGAAACCACTCACGGAGGAGGGCCGCCGGACCGTGCTTTCCAGAGCCGAAGTACTTCACACGTCGCTTACGGTACTCCGCCAGGATCTTGCCCGCCCGCTCTTTCAGTTTGAGGTCCTCAGCGCTAGGAGACCGGCCTTTAGGAATCGCATAGACGAACGTGCCGGTATCGCTCTTGACTGTTGGTATTTGGAAGAAGTCACGCGGGGTGATGACTTTCGTTTTCATGTATTCGTCCTGACTGGTTACAAAGAAATCGACCGCAGACTTGGGATAACCGTAGAGGTAGCCCAGTCCTCGGTTTCGAGCGCTGGTGAGGTCGTGCTCAATGCTGAGGGCGACCGCGAGCGGCTGACTGGCTGTAGCGGGCGCGAAGCCGTATGGCGCAAAGAGCTCCGGATAGGTGGTCAGCATCCGCGTCATGGCGCTACGCCGAAACACCACGGCTTCGGCATAGCGTTTGCCCTCTCGCACCGTAGCGAACGGCATGAGGGCGCACTCGACTTCGTCGCCGCATCGTAGCGCAGAAAGAATCTTGCTCAGAGCCTCTAGCCGCGCCCGATCAGGCTCCTCAACCGAAAGATAGAGAGAAACAAATCCCCCACTCATGGGCTTCAATCCACCAACGACTGTGTAGAGCGCTTCCGAGTCCAGCAACTTCCAGAGGGTCTGTTCCGCCTCAGACCGCAGTTCGGTGGGAAGCTTTTCGATGGGGAAGCAGTCGCTCGCCCACACCCCTTGGGCACGCACAAGCGGGGTAAGGGCAAACAGGGCTAAGACCAGGAGGATAACTCGACGTATCATAGCCCGGCACCCTTATCCAGGGCGAAATAGCGATTGTACTCCACCAGGTTCGGGTCGCTACCGTTGATGATGGCTGGCATGGCTATGGGACTCAACTCGCCCACATTCCTGGCCCGGCGCTGGTCATTAATAGCTGCTGAGCCTGCGGGCCGGAACTGAGGACGGACGACACTCACATGGCCATCTGCCCAGAGAACGCAGGACGTATTGCCGGAGTGCCGCCCATGAACACGGGGGGAGAGACTGCTAGCCGTGCCGCCATTATCCACCACAGCTCCGGAAGTGTTGCGTGTCCAGTTGGGTGCGATGAAGAACGATTTCGTGAGCAAGCCAGGATTAGCGGCGTTCACCGCGTCGAGCAGCATCATGGTGCTGGCGGGCTCCTGAACCTGGGCAAGACCTACCGTAACCGGATTCGCCGCTGTAGGTTGCACAAAGAGCAGTTGGTTCGTGCCATAGGCAGGAACCAGGCTGCCGTTGGTCCAGTTGAATGGGGTGGGTATGTCTTTGCCTACCGGGCAGTCCTGAATCTGGACGTTTTTCATGTAGGGCTGGATGAGCCCCTCTTCGCGTCGATAGGTAAAGGGACTGGTCGGCAAAGTGACCCCATGCCACCAGTAAGAGCCGCCACCGGGCCGAGGCAGCAGGTAAGGCACCATCTGCTCGTCGTAGTCCTGAGCGTACATTAGAGTGGCCAGACCGATCTGTCTCAAGTTAGACATGTTGCTTGCCTGCCGAGCTTTCCCCCTCGCTTGAGCGAAGACGGGGAAGAGGATAGCGGCAAGAATCGCAATAATAGCGATAACGACCAAGAGTTCGATCAGCGTAAAGCCGACCTTTCGGGAAGGCAAAAAAGCATTCATGGGGTGGTTTCCTGCTATCTTCAGCCGCTCGTGCAGACCGAGGATTCAGGAAGCATTCCTTTCCTAAAGCGGTTCAATATTTCGAATTACTGACACAGATCAGATCTATGCTCAGCGCGATTAGCGATTGCTTCGCTCTAAGTGTGCCTGGCCGTCAACGTGGCTACCTGGTGAGTCACTCCATTACTCAACCGTATTTATCCACTGGCCAGGCACCATTGATGGCGAGGCGAAGGGAATCTAGCCTCATCCCACCATCAATCTCTTATGGCGCTACTTGTAGTTGTCCCACGTCGCTTGATTGGGGGAGTACCAGTTCCGCCCGGTAGTGGGATTCCAGGTCTGCTCGAACCTATGCCACCTGGCATGACCATCTAGAAACACATAGTGGGATCCACCGGAGAACCGAGCGGGCTCAATCTCCCCCTTGCCTGGCAGGGTGCTGACCGGGTCTATGCGAGACTCTGTGCCGTTGGAGAGACATCCTCGATTGTTCTGATCTGGCCAGCACATCGGATGGATGTGGTCACCCGCCTTGTTCTCCCGGTATTCGGTGATGTAGATGCACTCCGCAGGAGAATCAACCCCTGCCAGAGTCAGTGGCCCTGCCAACAACGAGTTAATGGCATACGAGGAGCGTCGCTTGCCGATATTGCCTGGGGCATCGCCAGGGAGGCTAAAGTCCACCCAGTTTGTGGACTTGTCGTCCATTATCTTGTTCAGCAGTTTTGCCTTGACATAGGGCTGCACGGTTTCGATCCAGCTTGCCATAGCTCCCGCGTGAGCGGTTAAGGGCAATCCTTCATCGTAATCTTGAGCATACATCAAGGTCGCGGTGCTGAACTGCCGTGCGTTAGACAGGGCGACAGTCGCACGCGCTTTGGAGCGGGCCTGAGCGAAGACGGGGAAGAGAATCGCTGCCAGAATAGCGATGATAGTGATGACGACGAGCAGTTCGATCAATGTAAAGGCATGGTTTGAACGCATTGCTGAGTTCCTTTCGTAAGTCGTTGTCCGATAAGACAATGAGAGCGATTCGCTCTTTGCAGAGCGACGAACCACGAAAGGAACCTAGGAGGACCGTGAGGTGGCAATGGGTTGCTCGATACACTACGATAGCTCGCTGCCGTGGCCGAAACAGACTCCACTGCAGCGAGCATAGGTACTGGCGGGACAGGGGGAATGAGCAGAAGCATGGCGGGCGCGGCGCTCAGCAGATTGTCTGGGCAATCGGCAAGGTCGCAGGCCGCTTGGATACTGTGTCCTATACCTCCGACGCAGCAGCAGCTTTTCTTTGCGCCTTCCTTGCACATCACGCAGGCACAGGGGTGTCTCGAGCCGACCGTACCTCGTGCCCAGGCGGTCAACGCCGCTCCCAAGAAATAGGTCCACGCCAGCATGAGAGCAGACGCCAAGGCCAACCAAGTGCGAGCCATTTAGCCTAGCTTCTCCACCGTCGCACAGGATTTAGCGCAGGCAGCGCAGCTTTTCGCGCACGCCGCCATCGGGGCCATATCTTTATGCTTGCCGCACTCGGCGCCACAGGCCAGGCAGGCTTTTCGGCAGGCTGCTGCCATTACCGCCGCCAGCGCGCCATCACGTTTACAGAGAGTGGCACAGAGCCGACAGATTTCCAGGCAGTCCGCCGAGAGTTTTGCCGCTTTCTCATGGGTTTTCATGCCAGAGCGGACCATAGCAGTGCAGTGCTTATTGCAGGCGGTGCAGGCTTTCTCGCAGGCCAGGCAGTCAGCGGCGCAGCGCGCCAGTAGTTGTCTATCTTTCATGGTTGAACATAGTCCTCAGGTTGTTTGATTTTTTCAGGGGTCTCTTTGGCTTTACGCACGAACTCCTCGATGCAGGGCGGACAGCAAAACGTGTAGGTTTTGCCATCAACAACCCAGGCAAATTTAGGATTGGCGGCGGTTTCGGAGATGGGGCAGATAGGATCACCGGGCTTCGGGTGCGAGTTATGTGTGGACATCTGGTTGCCATACTTCGCGGCAGCAGTGGTTTTCCCGTTTGTCTCAATATCCGCCTGGGTATAGAGCCCGCCTGGTGTGAGAAACAACTTCTGCGCTTCGGCGGAATCGAGCGCCTTCGGCATAGAACTATCGCCACCTTCCACAGCTCCCACAGGAAGCTGTTCCGGGCGCCACGAAACCCGGTAGGTCCGCCCGTCGTAGGGAATGGTCATAGTGAGACCTGCCTGGCCGGGCGCTCTGCCAGTTTCCCCTATGAAGCGAGAGGAGGTATGAACTGGTTCGCCGGGGTAAGGCTCTGCCGTTAAGGAAACAGGAATAGAGTCCTCACCGCTGGGGAGTAGGCTTACTTCAGGCAGTAGGTCAGCATCTATAGGCTCCAGTTGGTTGACCTGCGTGCCGTAGAAGTGAATCGTTAGGCGACCCGACGCAGAAAGCGAAGCCTCCACATGGTTGTTTCCAAACGATTGAATATTGGCTGAGTGAGGAGTGGAGTCTGTATGGGATGCCTGGGAGGTCTTTGCCGGGAAGGCGGCTTCGTGGGCCTCTTCAGCTTTACTCAGTAGAACCATTACGGGCAGACAGACTGCCATAATGCCAGCCAATACAAGCAGCGGGAAAACGTCCCGTGAGGAAAGCTTAGGCACAATGGCCTCCGCTACCTCGCTTCAGGGAGAACCTCGAAGTCAGCAGGCCTATTTTCTGATACATTTCTAATGTTCCTTTTCTTGCACAGGAGGGAATAAGGAGCGGCTTGCGCTGCAATCGTAAGCCGCTCCGGTGGGACTAGCTCTGTCTGCGGCGAAACGCGAGACCGACGCCGGGCAAAGCCAGAAGAGACAGGGAAAGCGCCCCCGGTTCGGGAGCGGCGGCAACAAGGAAGCGATACGTTGCTGTGGGGCTTGTATCGAGAGCGTGAGTAGAGGCAAGTTGGCCACTCACGGAGAAGGTGACATCATAGGTGCCCGATTGGGTAAATCCAAAGTTACGGTGCTCATGTCCTCCAGCCAGCAGGAAGAGCTGATCGGAGGCATCGATGCCATCCATAGTGGCGAAATTTACCTCTGGGCCGGTGTCGCCACTAGCCCACACAGAAAACTGGCCCGTTCCCGCGTTGCCATCAAACAGCGTATGTTGAGTGCTGATCAGATCCACGCGTAGCCATTTTCCCGTAGCCAGTGGGCCGCCACCATCCGGGTCCCACTCCTCAAACAGGCCATCTGGATCAAGCTCCTCCGCGCCAAATCCCAGGAACAGCAGGTCCGGGTTCTGTGCCTGGGGTAGGCGATAGTATGACTCGCCCGCCCCAACCCCGATGAAATCAAACGCGCTACCCGCCGGTCGGGTAGTTATCGCTTCTGGCTTAACCGCAAAGATAGCTTCATCCGGGGCGAACTCGAGATCGTTTTCTTCATCGTGCACATGCAGATTCCAACCTTCGGCTAGGGTGTAGTCGATACCGATGTCGGCATGACCTTGTGAGAGCGTAGTCTGAGCATAGGCGCTTCCCAGGAAGAGCGAGGTAAGCGCAAGAGTGAGTAGAACTTTCATTTCGAGGTTTTTTCCTTTCGAGAGCGGAGTAAAAGCAGGCCACAGGTAGAGAGGGAGAGAAGCTGTGGGAGAGTTCCTGGTTCGGGAATGGCGGCAGAGGTAACGTTGAAGAGAATCGTAAACGGGTCCGTACTGGTAACTGGTGTGCCGCTTCGTTGTACCGACGGGCGAAACGTGACCTCGTAGGCGCCAGGTGCGCTGAACCCCCAGTTGAAGTGGCTATGCCCCCCCGCTACTATCCACAGAGCATCCTCCGAGGTGATGCCGCCAGAGAAGCTGGACATAAAGACGTTGGGGCCGGTATCTCCACTCTGCCAGGCCGAGAAGAAGCCTGGCGCCGTTGTACCGCCTGCCCCAGTAACTGATTCCAGGCTCAACTTCACCCAGGGACCAGTGCCAGACACTCGCCCAGCAGACTCTAAGGCGGCATCATAGCTATCGATACTGGACGACGATACGCCAAAACCCGATACCCCTAGATAAAGGAGATTTGGGTTTTGACTCTGCGGCAGACGGTAATAGGTCTGCCCCGCGCCAACACCCACGAAATCAAAAACGCTGCCTGCCGGGCGGGTAGTCTGTGCGGGTGGAAGGACGTCCAGGATTGCATTCTGGGGCGCATAATTGACTCCGTTATCTTCATCGTTGACCAGTAACGAGAACGAACTGGGTACGGTGAAGCCGATATTGAGATCGACGTGTTCATTGGTGAGATGGGTCTGGGCCGATGCCGCTGACAGTATCAGCAGCAATGGCAAAAGCACGAAAAGCAACCTTCGGATCATACTCAGTCTCCAGGCGGCTGGGCGAAGTTGACATTGGTGTCTGCCCAGCCCTTGATTTGTGAGGCGGGAATGGCTTTTACATGGCCATCCGCGTAGAGGTAGTTCGCAACTCCCTCGGGAGCACGAGTTCGCCCTTTACCCAGACCAACTCGATGCCGGTCCGGCTGGATATCAGAGAGAATGCGGCTCCAGACGTTCGTGGTGGTCTTGAACCAGTTGCGAGAGTGTGTGTGATCTTCCGTGTACGACGAGCCACGCTCGTCGGAAATAGTGAAAGTAGTAATGGTTTCCGCAGGGCGGGGCCAGCTATCCAGCGCCGGGCGGGCCGTGGTATCCCCTTCCGGCACGACTACATACTCGTTTAAGATGTAGCTGCTGCCGTTATTGAGTTTGCGCTCCTTGATCTGAGGGTCTGAGGGGCATAGCCGAATTTCATCGCAGTTTGCCAGATAGGGCTTGAGCTGGAAGATCCAGCAGCGGCTCTGGATTCCGCCACCCGTGTGGGTAGATTCGGGCATGCCACCATCCCAGTCATCCGCGTACATGCGGATGCCCATGCCGATCTGGCGCAGGTTACTTGCGCAGGCACTTTGCTGGGCTTTCACTCGCGCCGAAGCGAAGACAGGAAAGAGAATGGCAGACAGTATCGCAATAATCGCGATGACGACTAACAACTCGATTAGCGTAAACGCTGATCGGTAACACATGGGTAAATTCCTTTCGGGCTAGAGAGCACAGGTGTGCACGACCGGAGGCCAAAAGGAATCAAGCCAAATTGTATTCATGGAGAAGTTCCCTCGTGCAATGCGTGGCGCAACGCCTGTGACGTAGCCACCTGAGTCGATGCGCGGCAGAGACAGAGAGATTGGAGAAAGTCCTGGCTTATCGCATCGACAACGACGAAAAGCACGACGGCAGAGGCCGTTTCGTGCTTTTAGATGCTTAAGCGAGGGTTGGAGGGGCGCGCGGCGGGCCGCGACGAGCCTGGAAGAGGGAGATCAGGGGCAGGGAAACAACCCGCACCTGATAGATTGGTTGAGGAACATCTACGAAAAGCGGGAGAACCGCTACCGTAGTAAGAACCGACTTCGTAGCATGGAGCACGCAGAGGGCGCAGTTATCCGCCTCATTGCTGGGCGGCGCCACGGCAAATTCCATGGCATGATTCTGCTGGAGCGCTACCGAGACAGGCCCGGCGCAATCTCCATTCAGGTGCGCCCGGTAGTGGGTTATTGGAGCTATGCCATAGAGGAACAGCAGGACCGCCGCCAACATTCTGGCGACGTAGGATAGCCGAAGCTGCCTGCAGTTCATTTGCATGTGATTCTATCAAGCAAGAAAAATCTACGCAAGAAGATTTATTGCTACGCATCTATTGTTTGTAAACGACACACATATCTGTAGATCGGACGATTGCTCAAGGCACTTACGACAACCAGTTCCGCCCATCTGTAAACGTAGCGGCGACTTCGGTTCCGCGCCTCATCTTCGTGCTCCACCTGAAACAATATTAAGGACTAATCCAATTCTTTCTTCGTTTATTTTTCTCACTTTCAACTTTATGGCAGTTCGATATTCCTATCGGAAAGCTAACTACTAAGACAGGGAGGGCTGCCCTCCCTGTCTATCTTTTTACGGAGTAAAGGCGATGCCGGTGGGCGAGCTCAGGCCAGTGGCGTAGGTGGTCAGGGTCGGAGCCGCAGTCCCAACGCCGGGCTTGATGCGAATGATGGTGCCGCGCAGCATGTTCGACACGAACAGGTCGCTACCCCAGGGGGCGATATCCATGGCGCCGTAGAGCAGAGTCGCGTTCTGCACATAGACAGCCGGGTTGCCCGTGGCGGTCTTCTTAGTGATGCGGCCATTGCCGTAGTTCGCGGCGAACAGGTCGGTGCCCACATAGGTCAGGCCGTAAGGCAGGCTCAGAGAACCGGTGCTGATGAGGCTGCTCACCACCGCACCGGGCGTGATCTTGTAGACCCCGATGATGATTCCCCCACCGTAGTTGGAGACATTGAGATCCCCGGTGGGCGAGAAGGCCAGCTCGCCGGGAGCGGTGAGGGCGGAAGCGAAGCTGGTCTTGACACCGGCGGGAGAGATCTTGACGATGCTACCGTGGGCGACACCGCCATCGGCGTAGTTCGCCACGTACAGATCCCCATTGGGAGCGAAGGCGATTCCTGTAGGAGCGTTCAGCCCGGCTGCGAACAGCGTTCGAGTGCCCGTGGGAGAGATTTTGTAGATAGTGCTGTCGTTGAAGTTAGAAACGTAGAGGTCGCCGGTAGAGGAGTACGCTAATCCGAACGGGCCATTCAGTCCGGTAGCGAAGGTAGTTTTTACACCGTCCGGGGCGATTTTGATGATTTCGTTGCTGCCGAAGTTGGCAACCATGAGAGTTTGAGACCAGGCGCTGGGAGCGAGAACGAGGCAGACGAGAGCGAGGGCGGTCATCAGTCGATGAAGCATGAAAGGTCCTTTCAGACAGGGAGGGACGCTGCCCTCAGCGAAGTCAGAGTTAGTACTTCCATCATTAGGAGCGCGCATCCAACCAGACGGGTTCCCTCTCTCGAAACTGGGAATTTGATAGACGCTCCCTTCTCCTACACTACAGCAGAGCATCCTATCAACAGGACAGCGACACAGGTAGATGTTGAGGTGCTCATCCCCTCATACTTTTGGCACTATCACTCTAAGTAAAGGAATATATGTAGTACAACTTTTCTACTGAACATAACTCCTAAGTCCAGGCACACCGCATTTCGTTTATATTACCGTGATTCTCTGAGCCAGTAGCGCGCGGTGAGCTTTTAGTAGCTTCTTAAAATATCAGGGGATAGATTTGACTAGTATCTATAGAATTGGGGAGTCCTCTCCTTCTTCATAGATGGTAAGGTAGTTATGGAGAAACGGAGGAAGGCTTATGGTTCGTATTATCGCCATTCGACTCACAGGTGGAAGCCAGCATGAGCATATTGCATCCGTCCGCTGGCAGAGTGCTACGCAAACCGGGGAATCGACACGGTCAGATATGGTCACTTACATTAACGGCGGTAACAGGGTTTATGTAAGTGACGGCGTCAATATTGTCTACGTGAGAGTCGTGAACGCTAATCCGCCCTATATCCGTACCTATGCAGATGGAAAGTGGTCGGATAACCTGCTCGCCCTACCAAGGTTTTGAAGAAGCGAATTCAGGTCAGTACACCTCGAAACCCACTGGAGACGTCGAGATTGGTTTGCTCTAGGATTTTCATATCCAGTGTTGCCAAGTCGGTGTCGGCTATGCCCTTGCACTCATCACTCCGTTTTCGGTTACTCTGCTCCGTCCCTTTTTATTGTCTCTCGGAACAAGAGTCGAGTTAGTACGGGCGTAGAATGTCTATGGCTAGCCCCTCTCCTGCGATCAGGAGGCGATTCCCACTGCCTGTAAACCGCACGATGAGGCTCTAGCGACAGCGGGAAAAAGGAGCTCTTAGGATGCTTTACCGAGCCGGAAACCTGGAAAAGCATCCACCCGACAAATGGCGTGCCGACAGTTACGGATGGCACCTTTCAATACACGCAGGACCAGGTCGGGACTTTCTGTGTCGTTGAGGCGGAATCTATCGACGAAGCGGTAGAGATAGCTCCGCTGCATCCTGGAGCACATCTCGGACAGTTCTTCGGTAGCGGCATCGAAGTTCGCCCCGGTGAGTTGTTTGAAGAATATACTGCCAGCTCTATCTCCAGTAGCGACAGATAATCTAGCTGGTCCTCGTGGCTTGCTGCCAGGCCGGGGAGTTCCAGGGCGACGTAAGTCTTTTTCTGAAAATCAGCCAGAACTTGGAACCACTGGATTTTCGACTTGTTACTAGATTCTGCCATGTTATTAATGGATCGCTGTGTCTGGTGCGGCAAGACAGTCAAGTCGGGGGCGGATCACCTGTGTGAGGAATGTTATACCAGGAGGCTGAAGAGTCAGGCAGGGGGCGATGCAGACGATTCGAAGATAAGCTCAGAAGAAAAAAATGCCTCCCTCAGTCCCGAAAGCCGCAGCGGCGATCCAGACACAGAGGTACCTGACACCACCCCCAAGTGATGAGCAGGAAATAGCTTGAGCTCTGCTTTATAGCAAGACTAGCATTACAGCATATCTGACGTTACACGAAAGGGTAGACTCTCCTGTGGAGGTAAAAACCATGAGAGTCGAAGATTCCCGTGCCTGCTGAATCAACAGGCACGCCGCTCAGCATCGAGAAGATGAGCGCCAGGGAATTGGGGGAGGAGCGGCACCGGCTCATCAACGAACTCCTGGGTAGCGACAATCCCACCGATCCTTTTGAGCGCGTGGCCCTTCTGGAAGAGCGAAAAGCTGACTCTGATAATCCAGCGGCTTTGAAGCTTGGACAGGTGGAAGAGGCGCTCCGGCAGCGTACCGCACCCGATGCTATCGATCAAGAAGGTGCCAAAGCTCCTGCGCACGTTCCCTTCTGGAGTTCGTTATTTCGAGCTCTCGGCAAGTGGGACAACAAGCGTAAGAAGCCAGAAGCAAAATAGCTTTTGTCGAATCTTCCCCATGGCCTCTCGATCTGATGGAGTCGCTCACATTACCTTGCGCAAGGATGGAGCGGACTCGAAACTACCGGGGCATCAAGAAGCCTTTTTCCTCTCCGAGATGAATGGCACCCCTAACTCGTAACACTTACTTAGAAACTTTTCGCCACATAATCTTCTCAAGAAAGAAGCGCAGAATTCATAGTAACTCAATAGAGAAGGTACAAGGTTATCCTGGCAAGCGGGACGACAGTTCTTTCCAAATTGTGGCAAGCTATGAGCCTATCTTACTTACGAAAGAGCCTGAAATCGAAGAATACGAAATCACACTAGAACTCCTGCTGACGCTACTGCCTAAAGAGACTGGAGAGCGCTTCGCGCAAGTAGCTCGCCTTAGAGGCGCTCTCGAAACGTCACAACTGCTCACACTACTTGCCGAACTGCTCGAATTAGCCATGGAGCAACAGGCGCGAGAGCAGGAACAAGCACACCAGGAGGCATTTCTCCGGATCCTGGAAAAGCAGCTAGAAGGCAATTCCTCGTGAGTAGTTCAGAGACTCCGCGCCTCCAGTTGCTTTACTCGCATCCCACTTGTTTCCAGTCCGCTCCCTACAAGACTTCTTCCAACTGCTATAAGGAAGTGGCCTTGACCAGCCATAATCGAGAATGCAGCGTGCCTCATGATGAGCACGCGCGCACAGAAAGCATAACGAATCTCCGAGCGGGCTGCAAAGCCCGCTCTTTCTTTCCTATGCTCTTACTCGGTCACAAACAACCTGGACCGTTTGAAGGACTCCGCAAGTTTCAGCCAGGATGGTTCCAAAGTCTCCCCCAAATACACGGTGCAGAATAACGCAATCGAGTAACTTTAAGAGGACATAAAGCCCTTCCTGTAGAAAAGGAAGGCCATGTCCAGATTTACCAATAACCTGCGGTACAAAATCTTGGTACTGCTCCCCGTTCTCCTGCTCCTGGCCTACTCAGGTGGATAGTTTGATCGATACAAGACAAAAATATGCGGCGGCGCCTAATCCCGTTTAACAGATGCCCCTGTCTATATTGCCGCTCCAGGCTGGCGCTATGCACGTGCCAGACTGCTCAACATCTGCCTTAAAGCACAAATACGGCGGTGGGGTGTTTCCTCGCCTGGAAGGAGGCTGAGGGGCAACACACCGCTCATTTCCACGTAAAAAAGCAACTGGTAGAGCAAGTGCTCTACCAGCTATCTAAGAGGGTACCTTCTTATTTTTCGCTAATATCTCATTTATCTAACGCTCCAGACTGCCACGACTAATATGGAGTCTATATGCTTCCCCTTCAGGTTGCGACTCTAATCTGTCGCTATGCACACGCGACGATGCTCAGGCTCTATCTCAAAGCCCAGATAAAGCGCGCACTCGAGCAGCCCCACAGCAAAGTGCTCCAATGACTGCATTCCAATACCAATTAGCTGTTCCTGGAGCGATCTTAATTCCGAAATCCCTACATACATCCAATACCATATCGACAACTTAATATCGCCTTAACAGAGTCTACCGCATTCTAATCTCATAATACTCCGTATTTTTTCTGTAAAATGCAATTATTTCACATTTAAGTAAATATTAGCCTTACACAATATCGTAACATCCCGTATTATCCAGGCACGCACTCTCACCAAAGAGAGGACTTGTCGGAAGGAACTATAGGAGCCATGACAATCTCCAGAGATTCCGGGTTGGATATCCTCTTCCTCGTGCTGCTTACCTCAGGATTCGCTTTATCCGTAGACGCTCAGATCATCGATATTTCTGGCCACGGCCAGACAAATGGCTCCGTGAGAGCCGAGCCCACTTCTACCAGTAAAGCCGAGTCAGGCGGCACTCGTGTTGTTCTATATGAGTGGAGTCCCAGGAGTGGGAACTCCTCAGGGAAAAGTCATGACACCACCCCGGTGAGCTTACTTGCCAGTACAAGTCCGCGCCATCCCCTCTTTCCTATTCCGGCAGCGCCCACCTTAGGAAAAATAGATACTGGCTCCAACACAGTGGCACTATCTCCCAGTGTCATTTCGGCGAGCGGGACTGGCCTGATCATCCCCTCACACATGCCTGTCGCCAGGAGCGTCAAGGAAGAGCAGGACCTCAAGGTGGATTTGGCCGCCTGCGGGGGAGCTTCCTTTGCGAATCTGCACGACCGGCTCATGGCTAGCCCCACAGGGCATCGGGGACCAGCGAAAGAGCAGTCATGGGCCTCCCAACCTCGCTCCAATCGCCGTAAATTTTCTGGCGAAGCGCGCCCGAAGCTGCCTGCTGGCCTGTTCTTCCGCTGAGTCCACACCAGGTGCTCAGGCCGCGTATTTCTCGGAACGCTCCCTTTGATCGATCCGAACCCTGCGCCGCTTTCTCGAGCTCTGACGTTCTATTTTCAGATCATCTTCCAGCAAGTCCAATACCTGCTCTAGTGTTCCATCAGCCAGCCACCGCTGAAACCAGCGGTGGCACGTCTGGAACGGAGGATACTGGTCGCGCGGTAGTGACGGCCAGGTGGCATGATGCGTCATTATCCAGAGGATGCCGTTGAGCACCTCACGCGGGTTGTTCCAGGGACGCCCCCGTTTATCTGTCCGCCGTGGCAAGGGAGGAAGTACTTTAGTAACCCTTGTCCACTGAATGTCATTTAATTCCTTGAACTCCATGTTTCGCCTTTCTTGAATTCCATGCATCCTGAGGAAAATAAGAAACGCAACTCGAAATAATTAATATCCACCAGGTCGATAATCCTAATGTCTCACAGAACTAATTTGTTAACGATCTTCTGCATTCAGACATATTACAGGAATATCGTGTTGTGAATTTAGGATTTCATCTGTGTTTTTTCTAACACAGATAAGTATTAACCATGGCAAATACCTCATTATATGCATATCTTTACCGTTTTATTCATTAATATTAATCAATAATCATTAGATAATAAGCATATTCGAATAAACATAGAAAAATGCACGATAGACGCTATTTACGGGGATAAGGAAATCGGCTGATTCCTCGCTAGTCTGATACGAAACGAATGGAGTATACTCAGGCAACCCCTAACGGAGGCGCAGTGGAATGCCGCTCAATTCACCCACCACTGTGCCTCTGGGGTCGACCATGAGCACGGAAATCATCCCATGGAGCGAAAAACCCATTTCGTTGTGTCGGGTGTGGTAAGCCAGGTAGCCCCAGAAGGTTCTGGGGCGAGCCGGGAGAGAAGTTGCGTTTTGCTATCCGGGCAACCTGTTAGCTATTCTCCATATCAGATTGAGCTGGGACGTGTCTTGTCCGGCTGTCAAGCACGCACCACTTGCATCTCGGTTTCGCTTCCTGAGCCAGTGACAGTATATATTGCGCTGCTTCCCTGGTGAGTGGGAGTGCCTCGGCCTGAAATGCGACAAGGCAGGTAAAAGTAAGCTCACCGACATCGCTGGCGTCTTCGGGGATGGTTGCGCGCCCTACATACAGAGGGCCGTAGTTTCTGTGACAACACCAACATAGAACATGTCCTTTGAACCTGGCTCCGGAGAGAGCATTTGACTAGGACAGATTTTCATCTATGGTAGAGCGCAGCAGCAGGTGGCCAATGGCGTAGCGCTCATAGTAGCCGATAGGCCTTCCCTTCTCATCTATCCATCCCATCTCCTCATCCACAGCACGCGCAGCTTCTGTAAGGTGGGAGAGTACCTTCAGCAGATGCCGGGTAGCAGGCGTATCCTTTAGTCGCAGGTCCACTATGGAAGAACCATAAGTCCGTATCGGACGCTCTGCTCCCAGGTTCACAGCGGCATCTTGAATCATCTGCAGCCGGAGCTGGATGTCTATCGCATCGCTTTGAAGCTGATTGGCCAGGGTTTCGACTACTTCGAAGCGCTCTGGTTCACGATGGATATCCACCGCTACCCGAGCGATTTGGTAAGCCTGATCCTGTGCGGCACTGGCAGCGGACGCCAGAGCATTGAGAACCTCTAGAGCACCTGGGGAATCTGTGGGCATACGTGTGGTGGGGAGTCTCCGATAAGTTAGCTATCTAACAGGCGTACATTGCCCTAAGGTAGTTCCCTCGAAAGCCGGGAAAAATTAATCCTCCAGCAGAGCCTCCAGTTCGGCGCGGGCTTCTGCGATCTTACTTAGAAAACACTGATGGAGAAGGTCGTGAATCTCGGGAAAGGCCCTCTCTCCCAGCCTGTAGTAGAGCTGGTCGCCCTCACGCCGTCCCAGAATGATGCCTGCCTCTCTTAGATAGGAGAGGTGTTGGGCTAGATTCGTGGGCTTTTCCTTGAGCCTGGCCAGCAGATGCTGTTTGCTTAGCTCCCCATCGCGAAGCGAATCCACGATGGCGACTCGTATGGGGTGAGCCAGGGAATGAAAGATCTTCGTTTTAAATCGAAGTTCCTCGGACACTTCTAGCCGTCTCCCCTGGGGCATGACATGAACAGTACTTAGTGGTTCTGAACCTGGGGAGTTCCGCCGAATTGTTAAGAAATGTTTAAGAAAATAGTAGAGCCAGGAGTCGCCAATTACAGAGGAATCTATAGGTAGACTACCGATACCGGTATGTCTATCCGAATTAGGTAGCACCGCGTAATCTCATTTATCTGATGCCTCAGGTAGCTCTGGCCGATATTGCTTATAGATGACCCCCATCCACATTGTGGCTTTAGGCTGGCGCTATGCACGCGCGAGGATACTCAACATTTGCCTCAAGGCACAACTGAGGCGTGCACTGTGCCGTTGATGGAGAGCCTTCCCGCCCCAGGTTTTCCTATCCGCTCGCTAAACGATAATTTACTCCGCTACTAAGCTCTGTTCGTATACTAGGGAATTGGCCAGGGAACTATCTGCTCATTTTTTACCTAGATGCTCCGTGTCAGCATGCTTCTAACACGACTATGAGTTAGAGGTATTCCTGCCAGGTGAACGCAGAGAGGAAGATTATCTGATGGTCGTAGAACCGTTTATGGTTGAGCGAGAAGAGAGCTCTTCGGAAACAGGAGCTGCTCGACTTTACCTGGTCGATAGTCATCCTATAGTTTGCCTTGGCCTCAGTGCTCTCATCAAGGACCAGAAAGACATGAGCGTGGTTGGCAAAGCTAGCTCTGGTGAGGTCGCTTACCAGAGTTTCTGCCGTATATCACCCGTTCCTGATCTGGTGGTAATGGACATGTCCATGGAGAGCAGGGATGGAGCTCAGGCCACAGAACGCATTAAGAAGGAATGGCCTCATATCAAGGTGCTGGCCTTCACCACACAGGAAGATAGCAGGCCGTTATGCGTGAGATCTTCCAGGCGGGTGTCAGTGGCTATGTACTGAAGTCCTCCTCAACAGACGAAGTACTGAAGGCGATTCGCAGCACGCTCCGAGGGGAAGCCTATGTCGACCCCAGGCTAGGGGGCAGCTTTCTAGAGCTTCTACGACGCCCCGTGAGTCCTTCCCTGAAGAAGAGGCCTATGCTCTCCGAGCGTGAGGGAACCGTGCTGAAGCAGGTGGCTTTGGGCTACTCCAACAAGGAAATCGCTGCTCAGATGAGTGTCAGTGTCAAAACCGTGGAAACGCACAAATCCCGCGCCATGACCAAGCTATCACTGGACAGCAGGGTGCAGCTAATTCAATATGCTCTGGCTAAGGGCTGGCTATATACAAGCTGATGGAAATAGAAGCGCCTCCCCACCAAGGGCCTTTCGCCAGTATTGTCTGGTACGCTTCCTGCGAGAGTGAAGCAAATGTCGTGCTTTGCCAATAATGAGATTGGTCCTGCTGCCTTACTTCTTATCTGCACACCGACTTCAGCAGAAGCCAAAGTATATATTCTATGAAACCATCTTCCCATCCTGACTTGATAAATAGTGAGCTGACGCGCTGGATTGGAAGATACGGAGACACCAACCCCGCTTACGATTCCCCTGCGGATGTTCGGGTCCTCGCTCATGTGATTGCTGTCTATCTTTACCCCGCTGCATCCGAGCACCATTACATTTATTTTCCCTGGGCTTTCCAGCAAGCGACTCGAAGCCAGATAGACACCCAAAAGCTGGGAGAAGCCTGGAGGCAGGTGCTGATAGATGGCTCTCTGCAGCCACAGATACACTCTTTTTCAGAACTGGTGACATCTCGCGCACCAGAGCTTCTCTCCGCGCTGACAGAGCATGTCCTCTCTATGTTTCCAAAAAGGCGATAGAGAATTGATAGATGCCTCATCAAGCTAGCCCAACAAGGAAACTTGAGGGCAGAATCCCCCATGAGGTGCCCCTCTTGAATGATGGCTATCCTGATCGCCCTGCTTGCGATGAATCTCGGATAACGTCGCTAACTTAATTGCCCCAGGATGAACCTGTTTAACCGACGCGGGTTATGGTATGAGGAAGCACTCCCATCATACAGAGGCGCAAGTCATGAACGGGCGGGCGCACGAGATAGTTAGAGCGATTAAAACTGAGGGGAATGAGGGGCGCGTCGTGCAGCGCGAGGAGCGTCGCTTCCCGGCAAAGGGCAGCGCGCTTTTCCGGATTCCTTTCCCGGTCAGCAGCGGCGCAGAGCGCGTCGTAGCGCGGATTGGTATAGCCGCTCACGTTGAAGGCCGAATCGCTGGTCAGTAGCGGAACCAGAGTACCGATGGGGTCGAGACCGGGAACCCATCCGTTGTACATGATCTCGAACTTTTTATCGTTCATGCGCTTCAGCATCGTTCCCCACTCCGATTCTTGCAACCAGAGCTTTACCCCGGCTTTCGCCCACTGCTCCGCTATAATCTGAACCACACGGGCTGCCTCGCTATCCTTCTCCACATAAGTGAGCGTGAGCGGTGGCAACGGATGCGACGCTGTGTACCCGGCCTCCGCCAGTAGAGCGCGGGCTTTCTCCACGTTGTAAAGGGGCTTCTCTTGCTCCGGTAGCAGGCTGCCTGGTGTACCCGGCGCCAGCAGACCGTGCGCCGGTTTTACCGAGTCATACAGTGCAGCCTGAACGATCACTTCCTGATCAGTGGCATACATCAGCGCCTGCCGAACACGTGCATCCCGAAGTGGCGGACAGTTCTTGCACTGGAGCGTAAGATACAACGAACCAACCATGTCCTGAATTAGCAGCTCTTTCTTGCGAGCTGGGTCGGCCCGGTCTGTGTTCAGATTGACAGAGTCTTCCCGGATGTAATCCAGCTGCCCGACCTCATACAGGTTTCGGCGCGTCTTATTGTCCAGAACGATAGCCACCTCTAGCTGCTTGAGCAGCGGAGCGCCATTCCAGTAATCCGGGAAGGCGGCCAGCACGAGGCGACTCTGACGAGTGTACTCCATCAAGCGAAACGGCCCGGTGCCGATGGCGCATGTTTTATCGAGGATCGGAACGCCGTGCTCATTTTTCGGTGCCGCTTCGGTCACCGCCTGGGAGACGATGGAAATGATCAGCTTCTCCAGAAACGAGGTACGCGGTCCTTCCAACTCGATTTGAATCGTGTGAGGATCGAGTATCCGGATGCTGTCGAGCGTTTTGCTTTTGCCGGTAGCGAAGGTATTGGCGCCGCGGACATCGCCGAGAGCATACAGACCGTTGGAGCTTCCGAGCGCTGGGTCGAGCATTCGTATCAGGGAATAGCGTACGTCCTCGGCAGTGAGCAAGATCCCATTGTGGAAGCGGACGTCAGGCCGAAGCGGGATCGTATACGTCTTCCCGTCCGCGCTGACCTTGGGCAGAGACGCAGCAAGAAGCGGTTGCAGCTCGTTCTTCTCGTCGTACAGATAGAGCGTATCGAAGATGTTCAGGAGGACTTCGTTGGTACCCGCACTCTGGCAGACGTGTGGGTCCAGGGTTGGGGGTTCTTCCGCTAGCGGATAGCGTAGTACACCGAGTGCGGTTGCACCAGCAGCGGTCGAGGAAGCCTGGTTCGTCGTACCGGAGTTGCGGGGTGTACATCCGGCGAGCGACGCTAAGAGCAGAGTGCCAGCGGAAGCCTGGAGGAAAGAGCGACGAGTCGCAGGTGCGGGCACACGGGCAGTATACGAAACGCCTGACTAGCGGTCAAGTGTTATTTTTGTTCGCTTCTCGTTGAACTTCTCGATGCCCCTGGAGCGACGGGTAGGACTTCCATTAGGAAGCTAACCTTTTCTGGCTTGAGAAGGCTAGTAAAAGCTGGGCCAGGAGATGCCGGGATCTTACATCTAGCAATCTTCGCCTTCTGCTCATCCAAGATTTTCAGCGCTCCCACTAAGGCCTGGGCTATCGATTGGTCGGAACCGTTCAACTGGCCAGCGGTACGATCCGAAGACGATCGCCAAGCTCAAACTAATAGTTTCTTATTCTAAAAGAGCGAATCCCGGCCACTACGAGCAGGGTTGCCGGACGTGAAGGGGAATATTTTTCCAGCCACAGCAGTCAGTCTTCTGGGATTCCAATCGGCGGTTTGGTAGAGGTTGATAGTTCCCGTGACACAACCTTAGGGTCAGGCTCCATGTAAATACCGCTGAGTTAGACAGCTCCCCAGTAATTTGGATAACGCTTTTTGATAATAGACTGTAACCTTCGCTTGTCGCCCAGAAACGGTGAAGTTTCTCAGCCTCCAGCATGGCCTCGCCAGGAACGTCATCAGCAAAACACACGTTGATGACGCTCAATTCTAAGCGAAGATTCCGATTCTTAAGAGGTCCTTGGTCTAAAGCAGCTTATAAGCCTAATTCTGCCAGACGGGGTATTCCTCTCTCTTCTTTCCAGGCAGACAATATTGGTCACACGTGGCAACATTTGAGTATCCCGGTTTCGAACGCTTGCAGGATATTTGAGTTCGGCAGGGAAACGTGATGGGGGCATAGACATCTATGCGGGGAAACCAAAGGACGGGATCCTGAGCGGTCGGGCCATTGCGACATTGATGGGAAGGCTCGGCTCCGCGCAGACAGCCGTGTTCAACGGACTCACCAAGGAGGGCATTCGTGGCAATCTCGACGTTTTCACTTCCGATAGACATCCCCTGGCGCCGGATCGCGTTCAGCCAGGACATGATGGACAAGGTCGCCTGTGATAGGGAGTTGCCTCTTCGATGGAGGTCCTCCGTCGCTATCTTCGATTACGAGCCTCCTGCCGACCAGCAACGGATCGAAAACTTCACTGTCAGCTATCTCAAGGTTTCCTGCTCTATCACCGGGTATCAGGCCAGCGAAAAGGAGATTCGCATACGCGAACGGCTAGGGAGATCCGGCTGGACGCACAAGGACAACAACGAGGCGCTGCAAAGAGCGGTCGGAGACTACTACGCCTGCTATGGCGCGATGCTAGAGGTCGTTGTCGCTCCACATGATGGAGATGAGCGATTCACCCTGGCGGAATACCCATATTTCGCCGATTTCGACCCGAAAAAGAGGGAGCTTTATGAGCTTGTTACCGATACCGGGGAAGTCATGTCCCGCTCTCTGGAGGATGTCGGCGTTCGCCTGGGCCAGACGACATCGCAGTCGCATGAGGTCCGGGATTCGACGACGATAAGCGGTGAGGTAGAAGGCTCGGTGGGCGTCGCCAGCGCTAAGGCGGGTATCTCACACACAGCTTCCACCGCGGACATCTCGAGTCGTGCTACCGAGAATGTACGCACGACGGACGCTGCGCGCGAGAACCGAGAGACCTTCTCGCACACGACTCAGCTCAGCCAGATGTACCACCAACTGGATAGCTACCATATCGGCTCGAATCGAGCCATGTTCTTCCTGCTTCCCAGGCCTCACACGGTCGAATCACCGAGGACATTCGTCAATGGTCCGCGGGAGATTGAGGGGGTCCAGGAGTTCATGCTGGTCGTTGTGCGCCCGAAGGCGATGGAGCGCTTCTGCGTGGAGGCCTATCTGGAGACCGCGCATCTAACCCACCATCCCGTCTACGACAAAGGCGAGACGATTCGCCCCCTGAACCTGAAGTTCGAAGCGGAAGTTCTCGAGAACGACGACCAATCTGTCTTGAACCCTGTCACCAAAACAGAAGTTAGTCCTACGATCGCCGGGAAGATCGTCGATACGGACCGAGGTGCGGGAGGTTGGAACCCGGCTGGAATCGCCGGATACGACGTATTGCAGCCGATAGACGCACGCGGGCCGTTTCCACCGGACATAGAGTTCAAGGTCGCTTCGGATCATGTGGAGGTGACGGCGAAGGTCGAAAGCCTCTGGAATCTAAATCCTCCTATCCGCTATCCGGCCAGCATCGATCTTCATGCGACCGTCTACTACAAGAACGCGGTTCCCACTATCGTGGGCTATACAGACGGCCTTTTGATCACAGGCCGCGCCGTCTGCTCCTGTGGCATCGAGCGAATCCAGGTAGCTCATGACGCAACGATTAGCATCGCCTACGAAAAGTCGATTGGAATCGGAGCGATCCGTCCTGACCGCTTGCGGGGCGCCTCGTCGGTTCTGGACGCCAATCTGTTGCAGACAGAGATCCATCGAGAGATGTTACACTCCCTGAACAGTGCCGACCGCTACCCCAGAGGGGTTGTTAACTTGCTTGATACGCAGATGGTGGCGGGATTGCTCGGCGCGACCTTGCGTAACGCCACGCCAGAGGCCAATCGAAAAATCGTCGACTGGCCGGGCGTCCAGGAGGATCTGGCTCGACACGTGGCACGGTACGTACCGTCTATGACGCGCGCCGAGCTGTTGGAGATGCCTCTACCGCTCCAGGTTGAGAGATTCGGGATCACGTTTGAAGAGGCGGTCAAGCTGCGTCGCAGCCTCGCCGACCTGAACGAGCCAGACGGCCCGCCCCCTGTGCCTCCCCGAAATGTAGTACAGGTTCCCTTGCTTGTCGGCCTTACACTTCCTACAGCACGGCGGCTACTCTCCGACATCGGCCTTCGACTCGGGGAGGCAACGATACTAGATAGCCCCCTGCCTGCAGGCGTCATCGTCGCGCACTCGCCCGCGGCTGGTGAGGAAGCGGCCCCTGAGTCCACAGTGACCCTGCAGCTCGCTTCCGGGCTCACGGTTCGGCTTCCGGAGGTTGCTGGGCTTGGCCTGACGGATGCCGTCTGCCGCCTGCGGAGCGCCGGACTACGGAGCGAACCAACTGTGGAGGGTCGAGCTGTCCCGGAAGCAAAGGTTGTCGAGATCTCCCCGCCCTCAGGCAGTCTGGTGACACCGAATACGTCCGTAACCCTTCGTCTGAAACGTGGTTAGGGAGGAGTCGCCCTGATGCAATACCGAAGCGCTGAGGCGACCGGAGGACCTCTTTTATGGGGTTAGAGGATCCTGTCAGCGAGCTGACGATCGGTTATCCGGTTCCGCCTGGCCCTGAGCTGACCTTTGAGACCGGCAGCCCCCTAGAGATCTATCAGCGCCTTTCTGACAGAGCCTCTGCCGGAGATCATGTGGTCACGGAGCAGGAGCGGGGGCAGCTCGCCAAGGCGAAGCGAGACTACGAAGAGTGGGTTCTGCTGACTCAGCCGCCGACTACGCCTCCTCCGCCCCGCCCGGCTCCGCCGAAGCCGAAGAAAGCCATTGCGCCGTCGAAACCGGTCGAAGCCGCCCCCATATCGGGCGACTCCCCACAGTTGCAGGGAGCGCCCGAAGTCGACGCTGAGCCCGCCGATGTGATCTCCGTACAGCGCAATAGCTCCGGCGCACCTCCTCTGGTGAGTCGCTCTGCCCCGAGCGATACTGTCTATTCTCAAAGCACCCCCCTGCCTCCGGAGGAGGCTGTGCAGTTGGTCAATCCCCTGCCCAGCCTGCCGGAGGTCTACGAGATGATTCGCCGGGCCACTCGAAATGCCCCACAACCCGGCGAGCCGGACCCGACCTTCTCGACTCCGTTCGCTCAGGCCCCAGTCGCTGAGTCGGATCCCATCGACCTCTTCACTGGTTCATTCTCGACCAGCGTCGATGACCTGACCGTGCCCACTCCCTACATCCCCATTGTAATGAGCCGCTCCTACCGAAGCGGGCGGCCTTATTTCGGCCCCTTCGGCTACGGGTGGGATCACTCTTACAACGTCTACCTCAGGCCACTCAAGGATGGGAGCATCGCCCTCTGGACTGGCCAGCTACAGGAGTGGCGCTTTCGAGACACTGGTGGAGGCTTCGAACCGGATCCGGGGATCGCCGCTGGCCTGGAGCGGGTTCCGGGCTTTTCGGATGTCTTTGCCGTACGGTTTCCGGGTGGCAGGGTGTGGCTATTTCAGCGACCAGCCGCCTGGGGAGACCCGGAGCGTATCCCTCTTGCGGAAATGCGAGATCGCCATGGCAACGCCGTGCGTCTCACCTACGATACCCAGGGTCGGGTCGCTACTGCTTTTGACGGAGCTGGACGGGGGCTGCGTTTCCACTATGGTGACTGCGGACTTCTGGGTCGGGTCTCTGATCATACCGGAATGCGTGTGGTGCAGTACGAGCATGACCCGGAGATCGAGCATCTGACAAGCGTTCTTCTTCCAGCCACGGCGCAGTACCCCGAAGGTATCCGAACGAGCTACGAATACGACTCCTATAACGCGCATCCAGCCATGAAGCACAATATTCTGCGCATCCACGATGCCCAGGACGCCCTGCTGGTAGAGAATGAATATGCGGGGCCGGAGGCAGGCTGGGAGTTCAACTCGGTCGTCAGGCAGCGGTCCGCTGGTTTCGAGTACCAGTTCGAATATCAGCAGATCCAGTATGTGGAGCCCGACCCTCTCTACTCCGATGTCCTGGCATCTCGAACCCTGGTCCGCACTCCCGACGGCGCGGTGCATACCTATACCTTCAACTATCGCGGGGACCTGCTCGACCACCGCTATCGGCTGAATCGAGATGGCTCCTTTCGGGTTATAGCCCGGCAGAGGGAATACGACAGGGAAGGCAACCTGGTAGCGATGGTGGACCCGGACGGACTGCGAACGCTCTTCACCTACGACTCCTCCAGCGTGGATCCTTGTGCTCGCCGAAACCTGCTTCGCATCGAGCTCGCCGCTCCACTGTCCAGCCTCGAGCCGAGCCGAATCATCTTTCAGGCTCAGTATGAGCCAACATTCCAACTTCCAAGGCGCCTCCGCACCGAATCCGGTGCCGAAAGCCGTATGGTCTACGATCTCGACATCACGCCGACATCCGCCAGCGGTCGCCTCATGCGTATCGAGCTACCGTCTGTTACTTTAGTGGATGGCTCCCCGCAGCAGAGCGTGATCGCCTTCGAAAGCAATCCTCAAGGACAGGTGACCGCAGTACTCTCTCCAGAGGGCGCGCGAAAGGAGCAGGAATACATCGCGGAAGGCATCACCCTGGATGGAATGTTGAGGCGTGTCATAAGCGACGCTGACGGGATCGCATCCGTGACCGAATACGAGTACGACGGACAGGGCTTCCCCTCCAAAACAACAGCGCCGGGCGGACGGGAGACGAAGACAGCGTTCAACGCCCAGGGTCAGCTCGAGGAGCTCTTGCCACCGTCTGTCGCCGGCGGAACTTCCTCACCGCTGCGTCAATTCTTCGGAGACGACGGTTCCGTCGCACGCATGGAGCGGCCACGTGGAGACTATTCGGACAGCGTCATTGTCGAGTCCTATTTTATCGACCTGTTCGAGCGGGACCTTCTGGGCAACCTCGTGGCGGCGCATCAAGCTGTCAATACTTCGGTCGCTCGGCACTGGCGCCAATGCCTGAACCACCTCGGCCAGCCAATGGCGATTACGGATGCTCTGGGAAATCGCACGCACCGGTGCTACGACGAGCGGGGATTGTTGATCCGAGAAACGCGCGCAGTCGGGACGCCGGATGAAGAGGCAACGCACTACACCTACGATCGCGCCGGAAGGTCTCTCCGAACCACGTACCCCGGTGGTGCCTTTATGGAAGTGCTGGAGCGCGACCTATGGGGGCGACCGCTCCGGGTACGGCAGAAAACGGGAGCGATTCAAACCTTCGAGTGGGGTGTGGAGAATCTGATGCTAAAGGCGGGCATCGAAGGCATTCCCGAGCCGGGCCTTCCGTCCCGCAAGTTGCGTGAGGAAACCTACGAATACGACAGGCGAAAAAGGCTCCTATCCGAAACGCGCCTCTCCTTTGTCGACGATCCTTCGACTGCGGTTGCCGTGACGACACGATACCTGCATGACAGAGGCGACCGTCTCCGAAAGATTCTCCTGCCCGGCGGCGCTACCATTCTCTACGATTACGATGGGATGGATCGGACCTCCCGAATCACGGATGAACTCGGCAACAGCCGCGATTTCGTCTACAACGCAGCAGGTGACCTCCAGGAACTGACCGTAACCGAGACAGGGACAGGAGCCGCCAGGCAGTCCAGATGGCACTACACGCACGACGAGCGGGGACGATTGCGCATCTCCACAGAGCCGGGCTGGCAAGTGGAGCTCACGTATGATGAGCGCAACGCCATCGTGGCGCGCCACGAGCCCGGCGGCGTCACTGTTCGCTTCGAGACCAGCCCGTTCGGGGAGACGACCGAGCGCACGATAGATCCGGGAGGACTCGCGCTCAAGTCCCGATGGGACTTCGACGCTGGCGGGCGCTTGCGTTCTTACACGGACCCGACAGGCGCGATGAGCTCCTGGGAGCATGACGCACTCGGGCGTATCCGCCTCTTTACGCTTCCGGATGGCTCGAAGTCGATCCGCACCTTTTCTTCACAGGGTCTCCGTCTGGAGAGGGTCGCGCCTTCCGGCACCCGGCTCCTCTTCGACTTCGATGGGGCAAACGATCAGCCTGTTCGTATGGAGTGCCTTCCTGCACCCGGTGTGATCGGAGTGCCGGTGCATGATTTCGTTTTCGATCCATTGGGGCAGATGATTCGAGCCTCCTCGGTTGACGGCATGATAACGCGAAGCTATGACAGCTTCGGTAGACTGGTCGAGGAGGTTTCCCGCGGCAAGACTCTACGGTTTTCCTACAACGATGCCGCTCAAACCGCTGAGTTGGAGTTTCCGGATGGGAGGCGTGAGCGCACGGGGTTGGATCCGCAAGGGCGTCCTACTCGGATTTCCCTTATCGCTCCAGGCACGGCGCTGGGTGGCGCGTCGGGTGAGATCATCGCGGAGATACAGTACGCGACCGGCCGGAGTCCGTCGCGGATCAGCCATAGCAACGGAGTCTCCTCCGAGTTCGTCTATGACGATGCGGGACGGCTCATCCGGCTCGAGCATACGCAGGGAGGCAGGATGCTCGACTCTTATAGAACCCGTTACGACGTACGAGGCCGCCCGGCACTGGTCCAGCACAGTAGGATTCCCGAAGTCACCACCCTCAATAGCTTCGATACCGCAGACCGGCTCCGTGAGACTCACTCCGGATTCGCTTTCCCGCCGCTTCCGGACATCAGTGAACCTGCTGATCATGCGACGGCTATCGCGGCAGCGACGCTGGCCGCCTCCGCCGCTACCCTCAGGGAGAGCTATAATCTGGACCAGGCTGACGATCGCCTTCAGTTGGTTCGCATCGCCACTGGCGCGACGACCATGGAGTCCTCTACCTTCACGCCAGACCACCAGCTTCTCTCCCTTGCCGGGCAACCTGTGACCCACCATGCGGACGGCCACAGGGCAACGGATGGGAGGCATATCTACGATGTTGATGCTCTGGGTAGAACGGTACGCATGCGGGAGAAAAACAGTGGGGCCATCCTTGCGGAGCTTGCCTACGATGCTCTGTCTCGCCCGGTGTCCGGCACACTTGCGGGAGAAGCGTTCACCAGATGGTTTGCCGGAAAGCAGTGGATCCACGAGCTTCACCCAGGGACCGGCAGCGTCCGCCAGGTCTCTCCCCATCCGCTCCTGCCTATGCCGTTGTGCGTCCATGAGGTGAGCGGCGTGCGATTCCCTCATCCGGATGGGGGGATGGCAACGGCCTGCGTGACGGACGGGGCTGGTGCCGTTCTTGAGCGGCATCGGTATGGGACGTTTGGCGCTCCGTCTGTCTTTGCCGCCGACGGTGCTACACCGATAGCGCCGCAGAGCGCAGTGATGGAGCCTATCTGGCGCGGCATGCCCTATCTGGCGCCACTCGGACTTTACGCTACCATTCGCCGCCTCTACGATCCGGAAGCCGGGGCTTGGCTCTCTCGGGATCCCCTGCTTTACATCGACAGCCCGTCCCCGTATGTTTATGCGTCCCATAACCCGGCTAGCTTCGCTGATCCGTATGGCCTCGCCAAGTCGCCTCTCAGTCCCGCAAAACCGGTTCCGCCACCTCCAGCACCAGATTGGACGACGGTAGTGGAATGGTACTATCCGAGGCCGGACCCCAAGCTCATCCAGCCCGTTACCAGCTACGACAGTGGCAACCGGGTGGCGAATTTCGCGCTCAACAAAGTGGTTCTGCCCTGGCGGAATTGGCTGTCCTTTTACATCAATATTCCACTGGCTGCCGTCGTCGGTACGGACGAGGCCCTGGAGCACAGCCCTGTCCAGCAGGAATATCAGGCGTTCAAAGATCTCTCTCCTCTGGAAGGAACCATGGGGCTGGCGATCGAGGCCGGTCCCGCTCTGGAATACTCCCTTGCCTGGCTGTCCACGAACAAGACCCTGAAGAACATAGCATTGACTCCGTACGCCTTCATGATGGGTGTTTCCACGGAAGGGGGCTCGGCGATCGAGCAGGCGCCCGCTGCGGTCGCGGATATATCGCAAGCGGCGGCCCGTGGGTCGCGGACGGCTTCAGGAGCGATTCGTGACAATCCGAAGGCATGGAGCGACCTGCGTGACCTGTGGGGCGACGTTTACGGAGTGGAAGCCGAGGGAACGGGTCCGTTGAGCAAGTCTAACCTGTGGAAGATAGACCACGACCTCGTTCCCAAGGTGGACGCTCGCTGGATAGAATGGTTTCCCGAACATGCTCAGTTCAAGGGCGAGATAATCTCGCAGCATCATATCGGAACGATTCCTTTCGTTACGCCGCTCACAAAAACAGAGCATTACATCATCCATGGAAACGGTCGGTACTCCCTCGATCCAGGATGGCTGAAGTAGAGGTATCATGTGGGAAGAGCTCATCGAAAATTACCGTGTTTTATGCTGGGAGCCAAGCGTACCTTTGGACTGCCTCACCGATTGCGTGTTCCTCTTTGAGGTATTCGGCGCCAGCAAGCCCGATCCTACTCTCTTCGTTGCCGGTGAGATATAGGGCAAGCAACTCTTGCCCGTACGCTCTCCGATCTCCGCCTGAATACTCTCTCAGACCTCACGATACTCTGGCAGGGAACCGCTCTTAGCGCTTCCTCATAGTCAATTCGTAGTCTCTGCCTGTATAAACGGCACCTAGCGAAAGGATTCTGCAAAAATGGGGAGCCTCCCGGATATACCAGGTAGTGGTGGCATTGGCGCGGATTTTACGCTGGCCCTGCATCTTCAGAATGTGCAGCACTGGCCCTATCTGCCCGTTCTCGTACGTGTTACCCTGGCGGTGGCCCTGGGCCTCTTTGTGGGTATGGAGCGGGAGCGGCGGGGCAAAGAAGCGGGCATGCGTACCTTTGCCCTTGCTTCCGTGCTCGGCTGTCTCTGCGGCCTGCTAGGCGATGGCTACGCGCTGCTGTGCCTTGGATTGCTGGGAGTGCTCATCGTCTTTCTGAACTGGCAGCGGCTACAGACCAATCAGACCGCAGAACTGACGACCTCCGTTGCGCTCTTGCTGACCGGAGTGATGGGCATTCTCTGTGGCAAGGGTCATGACTTCACTCCGGTTCTGGTCGGCATCTTCGCCGCAGCGCTCCTGGCAGGCAAGGAGCGCATGACCCATTTCAGTGTGGGGCTGACGGAGGCCGAGCTGCGCTCGGCAATCCTGCTCGGAATTCTAGCCTTCGTTATCTACCCGGTTCTACCTGCCCACGCGCTAGACCCCTGGGGCTTAATCGAGCCACGTTCAGCCTGGGTAACAGTTCTCTTAATAGCCGCCGTCGGGTTTGGTAACTACATTCTCCTGAAGCTCTATGGCACGCGGGGGGCAGCCCTGGCCGGGTTCCTTGGGGGGCTCGTGAATAGCACTGTTGTGACTACCGAGCTAGCGGGCCGTGTGCGGGAAGCTGGGAACGAAGGCACCGAGACTCCTTTTGTGAGCGCAGCCTATCATGGCATTGTTCTGGCAACTGCCGCGATGCTATTGCGCAATGGCGTTCTTCTGGCGATTCTCTCGCCCTCTGCTCTCCTATTTGGCGCCGCCATCCCCCTGGCGCTGATGCTTCTCGCTAGTGCTGCTCTGACTCTGCCTTCCGTGGTACACCAGCAGGCTGAGCCCCAATCTTCTGAGGTTGCGCCGGAGCTCCGTCTGGCCTCGCCGTTCTCACTCTCCTCGGCTCTGAAATTCGGCTTTCTCTTCCTGACGCTTCACGCCACAGGTGTACTGGCGCAGCGCAGCTTGGGAGCGCTAGGCGTATATGGAGTTAGTGTTTTGGGTGGACTTGTCTCTAGTGCCTCGGCGGTCGCGTCGGCAGGATCACTGGCGGCACATGATGGTATCTCGCCGAGCGTTGCTGGAATCAGTGCAGTGCTCGCCTCTCTTGCCAGCGCCCTGATCAACCTGCCACTGGTCTCGCGGGTAGCGAAGAAGCCGGAGCTAACCACTCGCGTTATCCGCGCTCTGGTGCTGATTCTGCTGGCGGGCGTAGTGGGAGCGATCCTTCAGATAATCTCCATACCGACATTGGAGCGCTCCTTTACGGCATTCCAGATACGCAGCAAATAGAAAGGAAAACGGCATGATTGTGCCGTGCCGCAACTTGGCCAGCAGGACTAATAATCTTTGTGCAAGTTTCGGCGAACTCGAAGCGTGGATTACGTTGCGTCACTTACTCTCACCGGATAGCCAGGGCCTATCTGAAGCCTCTGAAAGCTACGTCCCCCGGACTGGCTGTCTCGAACGTAACTTCGAAGCAAAACGAGCAATGGTAGACACATTCCCAGTTTCACTGCAGCAGGCCTGGCGCGGTATACCCCAATCGAGACGTTCCCGGTCTAAATGCTCTCCAGTGAGCCTGCCTAGATATGGTGCGCAATAGTATCGGCGCTTCTGGTTGTTTATTAGAAGATAAGACTGACTTGCTCTTAAAGCATACTGATCTTCAGAAATATTGGTTACAGCTAAAGCATCAGAGGATTTTACCTATATCTGTTTAATAGAGGCGAGGGGATACTTAAACTAGTTTGTAGCCCCAAAGAAAGTGATACTTATGAAACGCTTAGTCGCTCTTGGCGCATGCGCCCTTGCTTCCGTTGTATTGGTCGGTGGTTCCGCCTTCGCACAGGGAAAGGGACGGCGCTCGTCCAGCTCCCATAGTGGTCATGTCCAGGTACGCTCTTACACGACGAAGAAGGGCACCTATGTACAATCCCACCATCGCAGCAAGGCGGATGGTAGCTTCAGTAACAATTGGAGCACAAAGGGAAACATCAACCCGGACACCGGAAAGCGCGGCACCAAGACTCACCGCTAGTTTCGACGACTAAATCCCCTTGTTTAACTTAAGCAAGGGGACTTCTAATCCTGCTATTCTCAGCCGTTCCCTACCCGAGCAGGACCCGCAACAAAACAAATCTGCTCGTCCCGGATGTCCAGCGTGTAATCGCCGGTCAGAACCCCATCTAGCAGAGCCTTGTTCACATCATAAGCCGCCTGACGGTCTGCCACACCTTCCGCCTTAGCTTTGCGCACCCGCGTTGCCAGGGTCTTTAGCTCCGCTCCCTCCGCATGCACGCCACGCGCCCAGGTAACAACTGCCAGAGCCTCATCCCCTGTCGCTCCTGTCTCACCACGGGTTTTCAGCAATGCGCTTACCAGGATCTGTGTCTGCACCGCGTGATCTACGGTCGTTCTGCGCCGTCGTCGGCGCACCATGGGCGCAGTCGTTGCTGGTACAGGTGTGGGCGTTGTCGCCGCTGCTCGTCTTGCCATTTTTTTCTTTATCCTTCTCCGTTTAAGCTACGATAGCCATTTAATGCGATATTGGCTCCCTCTGTTGCCCAACTCGCTGAAGAAAGTTATACCCTGGAAACCGAAAAAGCTTGATTTCCTCTGCTTCTGGCTACTTTATTTCTTAATGCCTCTGTTTCAGTACCGACAAGGA
This sequence comes from Armatimonas sp., assembly GCA_049840835.1. Classification (GTDB taxonomy): domain Bacteria; phylum Armatimonadota; class Armatimonadia; order Armatimonadales; family Armatimonadaceae; genus JANLTX01. Next base: position 168,041 of record JASGJG010000012.1, read on the forward strand.
GCGTCATCGGAGCGTGAAGAATATAGCAAGGCCGCCTCCCTGTGAGGAACTCTCTCCTATCTGGAAGCGCACTGATTCAAAAGGACCTACTTGTATGATGGCTCTCTTATCTCCCCGACTAAAGCGCGCGGCTCTACTATTGCTTCTCAGTACTGCCTTTGTCGGACTTCCCTCTCCAGGGCATGCGGAGATAAACGACAAGGTCCAGATGGTCCTGGGCAATCCGGATAAGGCAACCACTGATGCGAGGAATCGGAAGCACTTCCTGATTCGTCGTCCTCAGTACGCCCTCAGCTACAATGATGAGCTGCGCTGGCCCAACTGGGTTTCCTGGAAGTTAGATGCCTCTGACATCGGCAGAGAGCCCAGAAGCCAGTTCCAGCCCGATACTAGCCTACCTGCTGGGTATACCGTTATTACCCCCAATGACTACACCCGAAGCGGCTACGATAGAGGGCACAACTGCCCCAGTGCGGATCGCTCCGCCAGCCCTCAGGACAACCAGGCCGTGTTCCTCATGTCTAACATGACTCCCCAGGCGCACGGCATGAACGCCGGTCCCTGGGAGAAGCTGGAATCCGAGTGTCGCACTCTGGCCAGGCGAGGCAACAGTATTCACATCGTCGCGGGGCATGGCTTCAGTTCCCCGAGTCATGGCACCATAGGCAACAAGAAGATCGCTGTGCCCGACTTCGGATGGAAGGTCGTTGTGGTCGTCCCCATTGGTAAGAAGATAGATGCCAGTTGCCGGGTGATAGCAGTCCGGATGCCTAACAACAACACCATCTCCAAGAAGCGCTGGCAGGAGTATGTCGTCACCGCCGGAGAGATTGAGAAAGCGACTGGCCTGACCTTCTTCGATGCCCTGCCTGCAAATGTTGCTGCGACATTCCGAGCGAAACGAGATGGCGGTGAGAGGAGAGAAATCCCCATCGCCTCCAGTGGTGGTCCTACTCGCACCAATGCCTCTGAGCCAACCCAGGCGACTGGCGACCTGACGATTGAGGAAGCGACCAGGAAAGGCTTCGTCTGGGTGAACCTCTCCAGTGGCAAGTACTGGATGCCAGGCACACAGTACTACGGACTGACCAAGCGAGGCAAGTTCCTAAGTGAGGCAGAGGCTAAGGCGGCTGGCTATGTCGCAGTGAAGGGACGATAGCCATGGCAACGAATTCCCCTCTCAAGAGCCTCAGAGATACATCGAGAGGCCTTTTCTACACCAGCGAGAGCGATGCCAAAATCACGGCTATCTCCTGGCCAGCAGAGAAGGTCGGAGGAGCGAAGGCGCCCCTGGAAGCGGTAGGGAAAGTAGCTGGTGTTGAGCCAGGCACGATTCAAAGCGTTTCCCTGGAGTCCTTCTTCGAGCCGATGGTCAAGCCTCAGGATTGGTGGGGTGAGGAGGAGAAGGCGACTGGAGCTCGTTTCGAGCCGCTTGTAAAAGTACTCTCCACATTAACCGATGTGGCGGCATTTCGTGTGGGCGGTGGGCCTGACATCGATGTCTATATCGTTGGGGGAGACCCTGCCAGCGCAGGCGGATTCGCTGGCGTCAAGACGCGTGTAACAGAAACCTAGATAGTAAAAACACTCCTCCTTGCAATAGATACACCGACTGAAACTCCGGTCGGCGTTTCTAGTTTCTCCAGTATGTGTATCACTATTGTTAATTTAACAGCATTCGGAAAAATGAATATTAATATATTGGGATATAATCACATTCGTGAACGATGTCGATTGAACGGATTCGCTTCAAAGCAGTCCTCTTCCAGGCATTGGCGCATCCGACGAGGATAGCCATACTGGAGCTGCTTCGGAACGGGGAGCTTTCCGCAGGAGCGCTTGCAGAAGGTCTGGCCCTGAAGCAGGTCAACGTCTCACAGCATCTGCATATCCTGCGGACCAGCGGGCTCGTCGCCAGCCGACGTGACAGCAGGCATTTCTTCTACCGAGTCAGCCACCGGGAGTTGTTCCAGATACTTGACGTTCTCAAACAATACGCCTATGACCTCCTGAAAGAGTCCAGCGACCTCATGGAGGAGCTGCGCTCAGAACATGACACGATGGGGAGTTAACCCAATGAGTTCTTCTACTTTGGATACCCGCATAAGCAAGTGGCTTCCTAAATCGCTTCTGGCCCTTCGCGACTATACCCGAGAGAAATTCGTTGCGGATCTCATCGCAGGACTAACGGTAGGCCTGGTAGCCTTGCCACTCGCTATGGCCTTTGGCATCGCGTCCGGGGTCACGCCACAGGCAGGCATCTACACCGCTGTCGTCGCGGGATTCCTCATCTCCGCGCTGGGTGGCTCCCGCTGCCAGATCGGTGGTCCCACAGGGGCATTCGTCGTTATCGTGGCAGGCATCATCGCAAAGTTCGGCCTCTCCGGTCTCATGATGGTCACGCTCATGGCAGGAGTCATGCTGGTGGTTCTAGGGCTGACCGGTATGGGAGCGGCCATAAAGTTCATTCCCCGACCTGTCACCATAGGGTTCACCAACGGTATCGCGGTCCTTATCGCCTCCACCCAGATCAAGGACTTCCTGGGACTGAGGTTCTCTGGCAACCCAGGCGAGTTCGTGGAACGGCTCAAAGTTCTTGGGGAGAACCTGGGAACGCTCCACCTGCCAACGCTGGGGCTGTCCGTCGCCTCGCTCGCTGTGATTCTCCTCATCCCCAAGCTCACGAAGCGTGTGCCCGGAGCCATCGTCGCGCTCCTGCTGGCGACCGTGGCCTCAGCACTTTTGAAAATGCCTGTGGAAACGATAGGAAGCAAGTTCGGTGGCATTCCTCAGGGGCTCCCTCACTTCGCCCTTCCCGCATTCCAGCCGAAGCTCATTGGGACTCTTCTGCCCTCCGCTGTGACGGTGGCTCTACTGGCGGCTATCGAGAGCCTGCTCTCGGCTGTGGTGGCGGACTCCATGAGCAAGGACAAGCATAACTCCAATGTCGAGCTGGTCGCCCAGGGAATCGCCAACATCGCCTCCCCTCTGTTCGGAGGCATTCCCGCGACAGGTGCCATCGCTCGAACCGCTACCAATATCCGCTCCGGGGCGCAGACCCCCGTGGCGGGAATGATACACGCCCTGGTCCTTCTCTTGATTCTCCTGGTCGCTGCGCCGCTTGCCCGATTCATCCCACTGGCTACGCTCTCCGCTGTCCTGTTCGTCGTTGCCTACAACATGGGGGAGTGGAAAGAGATCGGGGTTATTCTCAAGCTCTCCAAAGCGGATATCTCTGTCTGGCTGGCGACGTTCGCCCTAACGGTGTTTGCGGACCTGACTATCGCGGTAGGGGTAGGAATGATACTGGCAGCTTTGCTCTACATCTACCGTGTCTCTCAAACGACCACCATTGAGACTGTAGATGAGGAGTATGTCGAGGACGGTAGACCGCATAGTCTTCAGGGCAAGCCGATACCGGATTATGTGACCATCTTGCGTATCCATGGACCGTTTCTGTTCGGAGCGACAGAGAAGCTCCTCGAAGAAACGAGTGAGGTAGGGCGCTTTGGGGAAGTTGTGGTGCTCCGATTGAGAAATATGACAGCGCTGGATGCGACGGGATTGCATGCGCTGGAAAGCCTGGCGGACCGGCTCCAGGTGACAGGCAGGACGCTCCTGCTCTGCGGCGCTCGGGAGCAGCCTGCCAACTTGCTGAGGCAAGCGGAGTTCCGCCAGCATGTCGGTGAGGAGAACATCCTTCCGCATGTGGAAGCGGCGCTGAGTAGAGCCAGCGATATCCACCGGGGAGGAAGTGCGTTATGAAGTTCGATACCTGCTACCTGGTCTTTCCACGATCCTCAATGGTCTGGAAGCTCTCCGGTCTGGCTCCCAGTTCGAATATAGAGAAGCGCATTCCTTTGCTACTGCTTCCCGCCCTGTTCGCGGGAGGAAGAGAGGTGCTTATCTTCGGCTCGGGTCGCGTCCTGACGAAAAAAGAGTTCCTGACGTTGAAGCGCACGGCCAGCGCCTGGATAGAGTGCTCCGACCCGAAGCGGGTGATACTGGCCCTACGGCTGCCTACAGGGGATTCCGGCGTTCAACGTCCCCCTAAGAGACGACACGGATGAATGAGGGTATTCCTTATCTCAGGGTGGTAAATCGGCCCGCGTTTATCCTCACCGGGATTCTCCAGCCAGGGACTATGCGAGATGGTTCCATGGAGCAACTCTGGAAGCGGTGGAGTTCCACACTGGCACTGATGCGTACCATGCAACCGGGACATTTCTATGGGGCTATCGATAACATCCATGCTCAGACAGGTGCGTTCGACTACATGGCTGCTGTGGCCACGGATTCCTTGCTCCCCATCCCTTCTTGTTTCACGCGCTGGAGCATCCCAGCAAAAACCTATGCGATCTTCACCACATCGCTCCGCTCCTACGAGGATACTAGAAATAACTTCTATGACTCCTGGCTACCTCTTTCTGGCTACTGCCGCGCTCATGGACCGGAGATAGAGCATCTCGGTCCTGACTTTGAGGAAGAAAGCGGTGGTCCTCTGGACATCTGGATACCGGTCAATAGAACGAAATCAAACTGAATCCTGAACCGTAAACTCGGACCATACTCAAACTAGAACTGAAAGCAAGCTCATATCGACTATACTACGCATAACCGACGAATCAGCGCAGCTTCAGGAAGAATTTATTACAAAGAAGAGCAACGCAAATTCCAGCGTCAAGGAATAGCGTGACGCAAGGCGGATGGAAAATATCGCGGCAGGATTCCGACCAGCTATCGGCTCAATAAAGGACCGCGAATCCACTCCCAGAACCGCATCGAACGCTCCTGATTCCTCGAATCGTTCTTGGAAAACACCGATAAATTCACTAATTGATTGAAGTATTAGACCTCCCAGCTTCTGCACTGTGAGGAATCAGGAGGAAAAACTGAACTCCCTTAAAGCAAAGGTAAAATTCTTATACATCGCCTACGGGGAGTATACCAAATTGCCCTGCTTATGCCTGGTAACGAAAACAGGTGAGCACACCCCTTTCGGATATTCTCTCCTGTTTTTGTACGGAATGGTGAGGTAACGTGCTTGACAACCATTCCGAAGTATTTATTTTGATCACTGCTCCTAAAGTTAGCTCCCAGAGAGGGCAGACCGTGGATTTATCGAATGAGAAGTCAGCGAACGCCGACCAGGCCCAGTGCGATACCCAGGCCACGAAAAATCCAGACGCCATGGATTCGGTGAGAGAGCTTCGCGCCAGGAACAACATCTATTGCCAGGAATGCCACACAACGGGAACCATAGACGAAAGACCCCATCAGTATATGGGTAAGCATACCTATCAAAGCGACCAGCGCCTGGATGAAATGTAAAGTCACTGTGGCCACTGTCATAGGAAAACGGAGAACCCGCGCCACCGCCGGGTACAGGAATGATTCCTCCCCCGATACCTAGCAGGCTGGATATGTAGCTAACAACTACGCTATTGCTATTCCCGTTGCGGTCGGTCCGCCTTTGAAGAAGTGCTCCCCTTAAAGAGTAGCCTGTTGATCTAGGGCTATCTGTTGTCTGTTCGCATCTCCTTCTCGTTGTGTTGTTATAGTCGTAGTTATTTGGCTTCTGTCCTCGTCACCCTGAAGAGGAAAATGCTACCTTCTTCAAGGACCACCCACTTGACACTGTGTGGCGTTTAGGTATAATTTCTTCTATGTTGGCCGTATTGGCTGTCTCGCTCCTGTCGGTTGTTGATTCACCAGCATTCCTCAAGCTAGAGAATAGTAAGCCAGCAAGACTTTTCGTGCTCCAAAGTACTACTCTTGAGTCTGCAGATAGTCCCGCTCGTTCCAAAATACCCATTGACAAGTTGACTTTTCAATATCCAAGATTGGACTGGATTCCCCAAAGCGTTTTTACCAAGGCTCTCTATTCTGTAGGTCCCTTCCTATTTAGCAAGCGTAGGCTCGATTACGCATTCGCGAAGGCGAAAAAATCATTTCAGTATGGACAACTAAGCCTCACGAATATAGAGATTTCAGTGAAGGCGTCAAAGTACAAAACCATCACCGGATATCTTGCAGAGCGAGCCACCGAGAATAGATTGAGCGGGTTGAGTGTGCTTTCTACGGGCCGTTTATACCAGGAAAAGTCTTACACGAACAAGACAGTGATCGGCTATCGCGATTACTATGGCCCGATTGGATACACCCAATTCTCAGTCGTCTACGGATGGAATACCATTCCCGATGTGCAATACGACAAAATCAACTATTTCGAGCCGTATTCGACAATCGACATCGTGAGCGGCCTGTCCGCTCTTTCACCGGAACTCAAAGCGGGACAAAAATTATCAATTGAAGTTCAAAATCCTCTATCCCCCTTCGGAGAGAAGATTTTGGGACAGGCGATAGTGAAAAGCGTTTCCCCATCCCAAATAGCCTTTAATCTTGAGCCAAGAGATGCAGAGAAGAGCAGTTTAAGGGGAGAATGGGTTTGGGATAGAACTACCGGGCTTACCAAGCGACTTGATGCCAAGTTATTTGGAAGTACCGTAGTTGAAATTTATACGGAGCCTTACGATTCCAGACTGAACCAGCAAAAGCCAGAGCCGCTAATCCAGTCATTTGGCGCGACGATCCATCTGATCGTGAGGGAGTTCGGCAGTGAACTGCCGCCCAATAGTGAGCTATCGGTTGAACCCGGCGAAGAATTCTTGCCTCTTTTCGAAAAAAAGCTCGCCACCCAGATTGAATCCTATCTCCTTGAATCTCGAAAATCCTTTGAGGAGAAGTATCCCAGGAATAGCCCACTTCGAACCGAAGCGACAAAACCCTTTGCCACATACGCCAAAGAGGAAGCTATCTTTGTTAGCCGAGACCGTACTTCCACCATCGAATTTTCTCCCGAGGGAACTGTAAGCGGACGCCTCTTCGGAATCTATCGAACCGACCTGAAACTGAACCCGCAAACGGGAGATTTGGAGATTTCTCCCGTTTCCTGGGCGGACTCAAAAGGCAAGGTCTATCCGATGCCCAGCTATTTTTCTATTCTTTCGCCAACAAATGATGTCGTGGTGGATTCTCTGGGAAGGGAATATCGTCGCCTCGATGACTCCGAACTGGTTCTCAAAAGATTGGAAAATTGGGTTCCAGATCTGATCCGAACCAATCCGCAATCAAGATCAAACAGCCTTGCTGCTGTATGGATTAGCAGTAAATTTAAGATTGTTCAGAAAAAAACGTTTGAAGAGCTGAATGCACCGATTGCTGAATTCGAGAACGGAAAAGGTAAATTTAGAGGACAAAACGCCGAGATCGTTGTCTCTAATGGCTGCGTTGTCCTTCGAAAATCCGATGTGGCTCTCCCCTCACACCCGCTCAAGGACTTCAAAAAGGATATTCTAGCGATCTTCATTCCGACAAAGCCGCTGGCTAAACCGAATGCAGTGTCAGACGGCACCACACTCATCGCCGCTGGATATCTGACAGAAGACGGCAGTTGGGTCAACGAGACCCTTACCGCGTTTGTCTCACCTGAATAAAAGACATGATTACCCCACTCCTCGCTTTCGCTCTGCTTCCCCTAGGTCAAGCCCCGAATCAAAAATTGACAGCCACCGAGTTTCGGGCGATCCTTAATGAGAATCAGGCTCTCCGTGAGTGGACCGATCCAGACGGTACTCAGGTGCGTACACTTATAGAATTCGGATCACTGAGCCGGCTCATAGGACGGGGAGCAGACAGATTTCCCAGCGAAAATCCCGAACAAGTTTGGTTCAGTTTTCAAAGCGATAATTGTCCTGTGAGGAGTCCTTTCGCCGATAAGACAGTCACTGTTGGACTGGCATGCGAGCCATTTCTCTTATCTAAAGCCAAAATCTCTGTTACAGATAACGCAATCATATTTGACATCCCCGAGGGGATCTGGCAGGGAAGTTATAATCTCAACTTTCCTGAACTTATGAATAATCCAGACGGAGCCAGGCTGTTGCGTCGGAAAGTAGAGCTTCGCTCAACGAACAAACTCAATCTCCAGCTCCTCTCCCAGCTCTTGATTCGACTTCAAAAGAAAGTTAATCCGGAGGCTAAGGTCCAAAGCGTCGATCCTCTGGCTCCAAAACGAGGAGTTCTTAAAAATCCGGATGAATCGCCTGACAATGCCAAATTGAAGGTGCCCGATCCTGTAGTCCTCAAGAAGTCTATATCCGAGTCAAAAGTACCAAAAACGACTGCCGAAGCACAGTCTATTTGGCTTCAGTTACGCCAAAAATCCAAGACTCAGGTATTCGAATCTATGGGTAAACCCAGCTTGACCCGGGAACAAAGAGTACGACTGAGCCTTGAGCCAGATGAGTTTGTTGCTTGCGAAGTCTGGAGTTACAATCGCGAGCAGCTCGTTCAACCTGCTTCCGAATATGTATCGAAAAATCTAGCGAAAGAAGATCTACGCGATTCCACGGGAACCGAGTTTTATGGAATCGACTTCCTATTCGTGAACGACAAGCTGGTTCGGATCGATTATTGGCCAAAGCTGCGCTGGAACACTCGCTACATGGAATACGATTGTCCGCGAAATGGCGATGGCTCCCCTGATAGCAGCAAAGTTCCTGCTGAACTCAAAACAGGAAAGCTTTTTGGGCCGATACTTTATAACACGACTGAGTATTCACCAGATCGGTTAACAACGAGATTTCTTAACGGCCATTCGCCGTTTCTTGTCTCCTACGCAAAGTCTGCTGAATCGACCTTTGTTGGATGGTTCGTTGCCCCCTCCGCAGATGGTTTCTATCGCCGAGTTCCAGGAATCAGCGAATCGACAGTACACACGTTGCAGTATCCAACGCCAATCATGCTCCCGACGGAGCGATTTGATCCTGTGAGTAGTTCCACAAAAACTATATATACTCAGAATCTCAACATCAATCCTAAAGACTTGCATCTGTACTTCGTGACCTGGAGTTCAATTCCAATATACTTCGAAGCCGGTGACGTGTCTCTTCCAAAATCCATTCCTATTGAGGAGCTTCCCGAGTGGAATTTAAAAAAGTAGATTTCTCTTTATCAGCCCCCGGATAAGAAATCTTTAATAGCACTAGCCCGCTGGCACATTAGAGAGGTTCGCCAGAGAGGATTACAGCCTGCTCTTGTGACAATATTAGAGCCGATTGCCGATGCCTATTTATTGGGAATTGACTCTCTTCGGGCCGGTTACGCTGCGCCGTTATGGAACGACCTCAGCAGAGGCCGCTTCATGTATCCTACGATTTCGCACCGAGAAAACAGCTTCTCTGCTCGCCTATCTTGCCTGTCCTGTCGGGCGCAGTCACACCAGAGAAGCGCTGTGCGAGCGCTTCTGGCCCGATGCGCCATCGCCGGAAGCCGCGCGGGCAAGTCTGCGGACGGCGCTGGCTTCTCTGCGTAAGGTGCTAGAGCCTCCCGACATACCGCGTCATTCTGTTCTGGAAACACGAGGAAATGTCAATATTCGCCTGAACCCGAGTACGATCCAGACGGACCTCGTGCATTTTGAAACGGCTATGAAGCGCGGCGATTTCGTGGAGGCACGCCAGTTAGTAGCCGTAGACTTTCTGGAAGGCATCTACGATTCCTGGGCTGTCGCGGAGAGGCAGCGGGTTGATACACTTTTAGCCACGCTTCCCACGTTTCAGTCCTCTCTAAAAATCCCACCTTCCGGAGAGCAGGCTCCAACCTCGGAACGACCCTATCTCCCGCGGCGTCTTCCTCCTTTGGCAAGCCCTAGCTTCGGTACGGAGGAGTTGCGAGAGGAACTGCTTATCCGCCTGCCAACCGGGCGGCTCTGGACTCTTATCGGGCCGGGGGGAATTGGAAAAACACGACTGGGTCTTGAGCTCGCACATGCTCTATCCGAGAGATACCGGGTAGAGTATGTCTCCCTGACGAGCGTCTCAAACCCGGAACACTGGCTTCTCACTATCCGTGAGGCACTCAAACTGTCCCCTGCCCTGACTTCGCCTCTGGCGGCAACGATAGAACAGCTCCGAGACCACCCGCCCTTCTGGCTTCTGCTGGATAATCTGGAGCAGATCCTGCCTGATGCGTCCCGAACCCTTCAAGCGCTTCTGGCAGGCATTCCAGGCCTGCATCTTCTGGTAACATCGCGTCGGCGCCTCGCTCTGCGAGAGGAAAAGCTGGTAACCGTTCCTCCTCTACGACTTCCCCCCGAACAAGGGGGTGACCTGGAATCACTCGCCCGGATTCCTTCGCTTCGACTTTTGCTGGATCGCGCGCGGCAGGTTCGCCCAGACTTCCTGCTTACCGAGCGGAACGCAGAGACTCTCGTGTCTATCTGTCGGCGGCTGGAAGGCATCCCCCTGGCTCTTGAGCTGGCAGCCGCGTGGCTCGGTGCTGTTCCCGCGCAGCGACTTCTGGAGCAGCTCCCTGAACGCCTTCCGCGGACTCCGCCTGGTGCCGCGAGGAAAGGACGGCACCGCTCACTCTGGGCAGCCATTCAGTGGAGCTATGATCTACTTCCTCCAGACCTTCAACAAGCCTTCCGACGGCTTTCGATATTTCGAGGTGAGTGGTCCGTTTCCGCAGCGGAAGCAGTTCTGGAGAGTTCCCACGATCTATTGGAAACCCTGGCTCGTCTGCGGGAACGCTCTCTGCTGGAACTTCGTGAGGAGCGCTATTATTTGCTAGAGCCGCTACGCGAGTTCGGGCATAGCCTGCTTTCCCCCGGTGAGCGGCGCGCTCTCCATACACTGCATGCGCGCTACTATCTTGCCTCGGAGCGCCATCGGATACTCCACACACCGGACGACACGGACCCGCGTGACGGCGCCGACCTGCATGCTACGCTGGAGTTCTTCGCCAAAGAGCAAGATGGTGCACCTGCCCTCTTGTACCTGGTAGGCTGGCTCTACTACCACTGGTGGCGGCTGGGCCAATGGGATAGCTGGGACTACTGGGTAGCTAGCGCGCTGGCCCGCCGCGACGAGCTCGATCCTGACCGCTCACTCTTCGAGCAGGAGGCGTTGGTACTGAGCCTCAAATCGGCGGGTAACCTAGCGCACTACCGCGCGGAGTACCAACGTGCTCTGGAATGTTTCACCGAGGCGAAACGACTCTGTACCGCGCCGGAGCTCCACGTTGTGCGCCTGTCCATTCTCTCCTCGCAGCTTCAGTCCTATACCTATCGTGGAGACCTGGATGCCGCAAACGCCCTGGCGCAACCGCTGATGGAAGCGCTCCGATGCGTTCCGCCGAGTCCCTACAACACCTCTATGTACGCCATTGGGGCAAGCGCCGTAGCCGAGCTAGCCCGCTGCCAGGGAGTTCCAGACCAGGCAGAGGCACTGAATAACGAAGCGGATAGGGCATGGCGTACCATTCCTACGGCGGCGAACGGCAGCCCACAGGTAACTGCCTGGCATGGACGGACCGCGTTTCTGCGTGGAGACCATGTACGTGCTCTAGAGCTGACCACCACAGCCCTGGAAGCGTTGACCACGCATGGCGCACGCTACAGCGAGGTGCGGATAGAGCGCGGGCGGGTGCTGGTCGCCCTCGGTAGAACGGACGAAGCGCGGCAGCACTTTACAGAGGGGCTTCGCGAACTACGTCGCCTGGGCGCACGCTATAACCTGTATCGGCTGTTACAGTTCACGGCGGAGCTCCTGGATCAAGAAGAGCGCTATCAGGATGTCGCCTGTCTGCTAGGTGCGATTCAGACACAACGTAAAGCTCTGGACCTACTTCCCACGCCAGCCAATCTTGCGATAGAAGCCCGACTACGCTCCAGCGCTCACCACGCTTTGGGAGTGCGCGCCTGCACACGCGCCGAAAATGCCGGACGTGCCCTCGAACCAGGAGACGCCTTCAAGCGCGCCGGATTGTAATCCCTATCGTTCTTCTTGCTTCTTGTTGCACTTTTGTCACACCCCTCTTATAGGGTGCCTGGAAAGGGTGATCAGCGCCAAACGCGCTGGCTCCCGGAAAGGACAGTTCTATGCAACGTGTTACACATCGGAGCACGCTTCCTCGAAAGACCGTACTGACAGTGCTCTTCGCCCTGCTGCTCTTAGTCGCCGGTTGCGGCGGTGGAGGCAGCTCTGACAACAACGATGAAGAGAATAACGGCGGGGAGGGCACCAGGGTCACGGTACAGAACGATCTGAGATTCGTTCTTGGTAAACCTATCGGCGCTTACACCGCTTCCAGCACGCCACAGACCGTTCGGATGAGTGTGAACGGAGCGGAACGAACGATAAGCAATGTCGTTGTCGTCAATGACATTCCAGACTGGGCCACGGATGAAGTCTCCGTTCTTCTGGAAGGGTCAAAGGTGCTCAACATCACCATTCCCGATCCCAGCCGCGGCGTCAGCTTCCCTGGAGAATCCATTCGTGCGCCCATCTCCAATACCGGTGTCTTGCAGGCGAGTATTCTTATCCGTTCGCTCGGCGGCATCCTGACCACTCCCATCGCTAAGTGGGAGGGCTTCGATCTCCCCGGAGGGCTTACTGTCAACTGGGGTGGTGAGCTGGATGTCGAGCAGGAGTACCACGTATCGTTCGCTGCTAGTCCTATCTTCGGGACCGGTACCACCACGGATTTCGACCGAACGGGCACGGGCACGCTCGCTTACAGCAGTAATACCAATAAAGTCGCGACCTCTGTCATACTGCAAGGGGGCAACAGCGCCAGCGAGACGTGCCTTTTAGCCGTCAATCAGCTCTCCTCACCGCAACTTGTGCTTCCCTCCCCTTCGGGAACCCTCTCCGTTCCCTGGAGCACATCACGATTTGGGAATGTCACCTCCCTCACCTCTGCCCAGGTTATTATCCTGTTCCAGAACTAGGCGGCCTGGGTGCCCGATCCGGGATGCATGGCATCCCGGATCTCTATCAGACAAAATAACCTGCCGCTTCGTGTGGTGCGTGCACAGCCGGATTCCGTGTGGATTGTTGATCGTGACTAGTTCATCCAGTATCACTGGGATGGCGCCAGGCAAAAATGGAACATCTACCCTGCTCCGCCGGTCTCAGTCTTCTAGCGAGTAACTCGGTCTCAGAGGCGGGAGTGTATGCGGAGCACGCGCTCGACGGGAGCGGCCCCGCAATCTATGTGGCGGGTTTGACAGGCTTATGGGAGTTCAAGATAGATAGCAAAACCTGGCGCGCTATTGACCTGTCGTTTATTGGGCAATGATGGATACACCGTGTGGCGAATGGCGGGCCAGATGCTGCCTAGGCCATCCTGTTTCATCCAGCCACAGGCATCTATGCTGGAGGGCGCTTCGACAAAAAGAGCAAGACCTAGACTATCTTTGGTGCCGTAGACGGTTTCCCAACCATCAACAGTGGGGACTATACTCTCGCTCCCGATCCCATCCATCCCGGTCAAGCTTGCTGGCTACGTCCCTAGCGCCTAGCGGACTCGATACCCGCCCGGTGGAATCCACCTTTGTAGAGACTAAAGCCTTTGTAAGAATTCCTCATCACACATAAAGGATGAGGAATTCTGCTTTTCTACCGTGGCTGTTTGGCTCCTAACTTTTCGGACAGCGGCTCAGGAAAGGACAAACACATTGGTGAATATTATAGAGGACAGATGAGAAAGGAAGCGATGAAGCGATTCACTGTATCTGAGCTTCGGGACCCCATTTACCGGGCAATGGTGTCGCATGCCCGCGAGGTCGTAATACCTCCTGGCATCTATCGCGGCGGCCCAGCCAGAGCGGAGGAGGCGATACTGGCGATTCGCGAGGCAGAGAATCTACGGGTTATGGCACGCGGTGCCACTATGGTGTGTACAACGCGCACTCGCGCCCTGGAGTTCTATCGCTGCCGAAATGTTGAGCTAGTCGGCCTGACGATAGAGTATGACCCCGCTGACCTTCACCCAGGGGACAGTGGTCGCAGTAGCCCTGGACAAAAGTTGGATCGATGTGCGAGTTAGATGCGGGCTATCCACGGATGCCGTACTCTCGCATCGATGTGGTCGATCCGCGTACACGTTACCGAAAGCATGGCATGCCCTTCCTCTGGGGCACGAAGGCAGCGATGATACAGCCGGATATCGTCCGTGTGACGCTTAAAGGCATCGGGGATGCCGCCCCTGTAGGCAGCCTGGCATCGTTGAACGAAGGGAACGAAGCGGGGGGTATCTGCCATGGGATCGACCTGGAGTACTGCCGGGGTGGTATGGTCCTTCAGGATATTACCCTGCACTCGGCACCGGGTATGGGAATCGTAGAGCATGCCGGTGACGGTGGTACACGGATTGTCGGCCTGCGTATCGTTCCCGGCCCGCCACCTCCTGGCGCAACAAAGCCTCGTCTGCTGACGACCTCCTGGGACGGGATTCTGCATACGGAAGTGCGGCGCGGCCCGATAGTGGAGAGGTGCACGATAGAGGACTGTGGGGACGACACCTGGAGCGTGCAGTCTTCTCCCTTGCTCGTGGTAAAGTCTGAGCGAGAGGGAATCGTGCTCGCCGGGTCTATCGACCTGCGGCCCGGTGACCACCTGCTACGCTCCCTGGATTCTCCGGCCTGGACGGTTCGAACGGTGCGGCGTGTGCCGCTCAAAGAGGCGATGCTGGATGCGGCAATCGTAGATAGGCTGGATAAGGCCCCCCAATGGACGCTTTGGTCCATCAGCCACGATACGGTCCAGATAGTCTCGCTTGACCTCGCTTCCCCGGCTCCGCCCGCCGTTGGCACCTCGGTATACAGCCCCGAGAATCAGGGAAGCGGCTTTATTTTCCGGAATAACCGTGCCCACAGCTCTGGGCGTATTCTCATCAAGGCAGGTGACGGTCTTGTTGAAAACAACATCCTGCGGGACGGTCATAATGTGGTGGTTATGCCGGAGGTCAGTGCTGGCGGCGCGTTCGGTATTGCACGGGTTACGATTCGGAATAATCGAATCATCGGGGCGGAAAACTTCAATACAATGCCCTGGTCGCTTCAAGCGGGCGGTCTCTGCGTTGGGGGGCAGGCGGACTCTCCCGCAGGCTCCTTCACCGACATTACCATTGAAGGCAATACGTTTGAGGACATCTCAGCGGCAAATATCTGGATCAGTAGCGTTCGCGGTCTGACACTCAAAGGGAATCGCTTCCTCCGTCCGTGCCAGCGACCACTATCGAACTCAGGAGCAGACTTTGGAGTAGAGCATTCCGCCGTAGTGCGGCTCCGAAACTGTGATAGGGTCCATATCGCGCGCAATATGATAGAAGCACCTGGTCCCTACACAAAGCAGGGCATCTCGTTGGACAAGACAGTGACAAAGGTAACCAACGCAGGCGATGGAATTCGTATTCAGGAGAGATAACTAAGCAGTGAAGTGTGAGGATGGCGATAAGCCAGTGCCATTTGCCTGGCACCAATTCTCCTTGCTGAAATGTAAGGGTTGAACCAATTGCGTCACTTTTTGTCAGTATACTGTTGCTCCCATGAACGATTTCCCGGAGCAGGATGACTTCCTGACTGTAGAGCAGGCAGCGGCATATCTTCAAATTTCGTCATCCTCAATCCGCTCCTATATTCGGAATGGGACGCTCCAAGCGTTTCGGGTAGCGGGCAAGCGCAAGATACTTATCGCTCGCTCTGAGCTTCTAAAACTACTGGAGCCAGCCCGACCAGATTCGAACTAATGGTTTTTTCAGCACTCTCGAAGCGCCGTAGCTCTCCCAGCATGATAGGTGCTCTTCTGGAGTGGAGGTTTGTTAACAAAATATTAAGCGATGCAATCAAAGCACCAGAAGCCTCCTCATTAAGCCTATTCTTTTATTTTTCTATCCAAAGAGCGGAGATAGGCACGGCAAATAGACCTTCGCCAAAGGGCAAGACATGCTGCCCGGTATAGAGCACGATGCCCCGATGTAGGCGGTTCCCTACCCCATTCTGTAGGGCTCGAAGCCCCCGAAAGTCGATGGCAGAAACCGAGGTGGATGCCTTAACCTCGATACCTACGAGGCGACCGCCACGCGTTTCCATGAGGATATCCACCTCCTCACGTCCGGCGGTGTGCCAGTGGTAGAACGAGGGCTGGACGGCGCTCCAGGAAGCGTCCTTCATAAGCTCCAGAGCGACGAAGTTCTCCAGCAGCCCGCCCAGCAGAGAGGGATCCTCGATAACCCGGCTCTCGGAGACGCCCATAAGGTGCGCAGATAGGCCAGTATCGGTCAGAAGCACTTTGGGAGTCTTCAATAATCTGGTCCCGAGGTTGTTGGTCCAGGCGGGAAGCAGCTTCACTAGATAGATCGCCTCCAACAGCGCCATGTACCGCTGCAGCGTGGTGTAGGGCAAGGGCATGGTGCGGGAGAGGTCGGCCATATTCAGCAGGGACGCGGAGCGAGACGCCAGCAGCCCCAGCAGGCGCGGCATCTGGCTTAGGCCCTCGATATTGGTCAGGTCGCGCACATCCCGCTGGAGGATGGTTGTTAGATAGGAGGAGAACCAGCTCTCGCGACGGTTACCCTTGCGAGTGAGCGCTTCTGGAAAGCCACCAGCAAGCACTCTTCCTACCAGATCGGCCCGGTCCATCGCCTCAGAGCGCGCGGGTAGAGTTGCGGGCGATTCTTCCGAGAAGAGGAAGTCCACCAGGCTGCTCCTTCTTTTCCGGCGATCTCGGCCTGAGAGAGCGGCCACAGGGGCAGGATCTCGATGCGCCCGGCCAGCGACTCGGAGACCTTCGGGAGAACCAGCACGTTGGCGGAGCCAGTCAACAGGAAGCGGCCTGGCCTGCGGTCTCTATCGACGCTGACTTTGATGGCGGGCAGCAGCTCGGGGACATGCTGAATCTCATCCAGGATGACTGGCTCACCGCTGGCGGCCAGGGTGGCCAGGAATCCGGCAGGGTCTGCTCTGGCAGCGGAGCGCACTTCCAGGTCGTCTAGCGTAGCATAGCGCCCGGGGAAGTTCTCCGGGGCGAAAGCAAGGTCACGAGCAAGGGTTGTCTTACCGGTCTGCCTGGCTCCTGTGAGGAGAACAACAGGTGTATCTCCGAGCGCCTCCTTCAGATTGTGGGTGATATTTCTCCTGTGCATGGTTGTATATTACCCATTGTGTGGTGAATTTACAAGGCATGTCACCTTGTCTGTCTTCGCCTCTCTGGAAACAGGAGATGGTCGATTCTCTTTTCCAGAAAGCGGCGGATAGGGTCAAAGGAGAAGGCCAACAGTAGCACTCCGAACCGGGTAACCCCACCTGATTCTGATGAGGCGAACTGATCCGTAGCAAGCAGCACCAGCGCGCTATAGGCTGCGAGCACCAGAGAAAATACTACACCCAATACAAGGGTTCGCCGTACGAACACACGGATATCGAACAGCCGGTGCCGAACGATGGCGTAGGCCACCCCAAAAAGAAACAACAGTGTGGCGAGTGGGCCAAGATCGATCCAGCGGAAGTCGCCAGCGAGGTATGGAAGCGCGACGTTGGTCACTATGCCGACGACGCTCGTTGCTAGAATCCCCCATCCCAGCAACAGGAGCTGGTCGCGTCGATGTGGCTCCTTCGCAGAGCGGCGCTTGCCCTGCCACGCTTCGTAACCTGCTGCACCGAGTAATCCAATGACATGGGCTACGTACGGGGGAAAGAGCGGGCCATAGACGGTTACATGGCGTCCAGAAGTGGCAGCAGCGCTTACGATTTCCGCCTTGTCAACAAGCGGAGTGAGCACAGATACGGCAGCGAATGCCCAAGAGATGTAGAGAAGCGGCTTGTCGTATAGAGAAGAAGCCCGCCCCGCCACTGCCTTTACCAGACGCCATCCGGCATACACGGCCAGGCTCACCGCCGCGAAGTTGGACCGTCCCACTTGGAGGACGAATTCTGGATCATCTGATTGAAGAAAGAGGAACAGCGTTACCAGCCAGATTAGCAGGGCCAGGCATACCCCGACGAACCAGCGGATAGCTGGGTTGCCATGTCTATCTGTAAAAGCAAGGTAGAGCGCTCCTCCAGAAAGGATAAGTGCGCAGAATCCGTATAGCGTAGGAATCAGAAGGGGTTGGTCCATACGCCACCATCATCCCAATCCAACCGCGAAAGTCAAGCAGAGGTGGCGACTATGACAACGGGCTGTATGGCGGCAGTGAAAATCCCCCGGTATGTCGTGGAGCGCAGGGAGCGTTCGGCAAGCGAGCCCGCTACGTCGCGGACGGAAAGCCGACAGGGATAACAGGGCTCGCCCCAGTGTTCCCGAAGCTCCCCGATAACTTCCAATGGCCAACCTAGGAGACGGTAGCACCGCAGCATCTTAGGAGTGGCTTCCAAGTAGACGGCTTTCACTTCGTTTTCCACGCAGTGCCGCCAGAGCGCGATACCGAGGCTCCAAAAAGCGGCGGCGCCGTCCCTGCCACGGAACTCAGGCAGTACCGCCAGAACTGCGGCGTGAAGCGAAGGAGTGGCTTTGTCTGCCAGGGGAATTTCCGGCCAAACCATGTGGCTTGGAAATCGTCCTTCCTGATCAGGTGCTATCAGTTGGAGCCCGCCGACTAAGCGGCTGGCGTCAAGAGCGCCGAAGTAAATCGAGCGTCCTGAGTGGGCACGGAGCTGGTCGCCCGGTTGCCACCCTTCCGAATGGGCGATCCCTTCGAAAAGCTGAACAACAGCTTCGGCCTCGGGCAAAGTATCCGCACAGCGGCAAACAAGATCCATCGCTTGAATATACTACCTCATAGTAGTCAAATGTGCTCTTAGAATCGTGAGAATAACGGCAATCCTCCTACCAAGAGGTAGCAAAGTTTTTGCCCATGCCTACCGGTCCTCAGCGGCTACGTACCCCAGATGGTCTTCTCAATCAGATCGGTCCTCAGCTCAAATCTCGGCGTAAGGCGCTAAAACTGACGCAGGACAATCTCTGCGGGCAGATCGCCAGCACGACTGGTGGACTCTGGACGCCGCAATGGCGCGACATAGTACGAATCGAGCGTGGCACGCGGATCGTGTCCGACTTGGAGGTCATCGTGCTGAGTCAGATCTTGAATTGCCATGTTCAGGATCTCTTAGATGAGCGCCTATCATTTCCGCAGGGCATATCCGGTTGAGCCATTTTTTGTAACGGCTCCTTGACTCTTTTCTGGGTTTCTGCTTTCGTACCCTTGGGCAAGGCTGGCCCGATAGATTGAACTGAAGTGTCGCGCGAATGGGGCGACGGTATTTGCATAACAGATTTGCCATGACCTACCGCACGCATCTTGTCGGAGGCATAGCCAGCCTGTGGGCGCTGACAGTATTGCCCCATGGCACAGACATGCTTGCGATCTCTTGCGCTGCAGCGGGCTTTGGGGCGCTCTTGCCTGACCTGGATGCCAACGCAAGCAAGCTCCAGTCCGTCACCATTGAGGGAATCCAGCCGTTCGTGCCGGTCGGCATCGCTATACGCCAAACATATACTCACCGAGGACCGCTTCACTCTTTGGCTGCCATCGGAGCGGTCACTCTTATAGGCTCCATTCCATTAGCTATATGGTTGGGATGGCAGGTAGGGGTTGCGCTGACGCTCGGGTACGCCTCCCACCTCATGCTGGATATGTGTACCAGGAGCGGACTGCCACTCTTCTACCCGAATCCGAAAACAGTATGGCTCCTACCGAAAAAGCTGCGCATCGCTACGGGCAGCGAGTGGGAGCACCTATACACAGCCACACTGGGGATACTGTCGCTAGCACTGCTGCTATCTCGTTTGCTGCTCTACCAATGGAGCTAATAGGCTTGTCCTCAGCAGTATACTAAACCGACATGAACGCTACTCTCCGCCAGAAACCCGTCGATGCCTCCTCCCTTACAGGCAAAGTTCTCTTCGGCTACCAGGGCTGGTTCCGCACCCCCGATGATGGGTCTAATGTCGGCTGGAGTCATTGGTCGCGCGGGGTACCCACACCTGAGAGGATCACAGTAGATCTCTACCCCGACCTTAGCGAGTTTGACACCAAAGATCTCTGCCCGCTGCCCGGCGCAACCATCGGAGGTAAGCCTGCTTATCTGTTCTCTTCCTTCAACAAGAATGTTGTTCTGAAGCACTTTGAGTGGATGCAGCAGTACGGCCTGGATGGTGTGCTGGTTCAGCGCTTCCTGAGCGACATTCCCGGTAGCCGCGCCCAGGGAGACGGTGTCCTCAAGAACATCATCGCTGCCGCAGAGAAGACCGGGCGCGTCTTCGCCATGGAGTACGACATCAGCGGAGCACGCGCCGCAACAATGACCGAGATTCTTCAGAAGGACTGGCAGTATCTCACTCAGGAGCTGAAGATCACAGCGAACCCGCGCTATCTGTGCCACAACCGCAAGCCTGTGGTCTCCGTCTGGGGTATGGGGCTCAATGATCGGAGCCACCCACCCTCCGACACAGCTGTCGCGCTAGAGCTGATTCGCTGGTTTCAGAAGGAAGCCAAAACGACCTATATTGGTGGCACTCCGACCTACTGGCGCACCCGCACACGTGATGCGAACCCCGACCCCGCCTGGGATGCGGTTTACCAGGCGATGGACGTAATACAGCCGTGGTCTGTGGGGCGCTACGGCGACCTCGATGGCGTGGACCGCTTCAAGACCGAGACACTTGTGCCTGACCTTGCGGCTACCAAAGCGCACCGTCAGCTCTACATGCCCGTCATCTTTCCCGGTTTCTCCTGGCACAACCTCAATCCGTCATCGCCACGCAACCAGATCCCGCGTCTTAAAGGTGAGTTCCTCTGGCGGCAAGCTCTCCATGCCCGTGCCTCGGGAGCACGCATGCTCAAGATCGCCATGTTCGATGAGGTCAACGAGGGGACCGCGATGTTCAAGGCGGCCTCGCGTCGCAGCGACGCTCCTGAGCAGGGCTACTGGTTAACGCTGGATGCCGATGGCACGGTCCTGCCAAGCGATTGGTACCTGCGTCTGGCAGGTCAGATTACTCAGGCATTTCATAAGAATGCCAAGTTAGCTCCTCATGCTCCCGAGCCTGAGGTTCGTTGAGTAGTAAAA
The DNA here is from genome assembly GCA_049840835.1 of Armatimonas sp. Classification (GTDB taxonomy): domain Bacteria; phylum Armatimonadota; class Armatimonadia; order Armatimonadales; family Armatimonadaceae; genus JANLTX01. Next base: position 188,958 of record JASGJG010000012.1, read on the forward strand.
AATAAAACGGCAGGTGCCATTCATGCACCTGCCGTTGCGAGTGGGTCGTATAGGACTCGAACCTATGACCCGCTTGATTTGTTCGCCTCGAAGGGACTATCTATCTTTACCGGCTAGTCCACTTGTAAATCTACAATAATTCTGCTTACCTACAGGAAGGGGTATACCCCTTCCTCTTAAAAAGCCAACCTTCGCTAGGCGCGGCGGCTCCCAAGCAGGTCGTGGATACCCCTCACCAGCAGCCTATACTTAAGCCTGACGAGTCGGTACTTCCTCCGGACATCCTCACGCTCGAAGCCCCCGTAGAAAAGAGCAGCGAGCGCAAGGCTTGCCCAAAAAAGAGCACGTTCCATGTGCATGCATTACTTATAAACGCCTCAATTACGTACAGGATTTAGGGTGGGTTCCCAAACCCGACTATTTTGATTAAGATTACCAATCTTCAGGCGGCTTGGAGCGCGCATTTTGCAGAGCTAGCCTGGCTGCCTCAGCTTCCCTTGCCCGCCTCTGCTCCTCCTCTAGCTGCTTTTTCACCGCTTCCACCCTTCTCCCAGCCTCTGCAACTTCCCATTCCCGCTGTTTGCGCTCACGCTCCTCACGTTCGCGCACCTCTCTTTCCGCAGCCTCTCTCTCCCTTTGTTCCTTCTCACGCTTCGATTCTATTTGATGATCCGTGGGGAAAAAGAAATGTATAGCGCCTAAAAAGAAGCTGAACAAAACGATACAGATACCGATAAAACACGTAATATTGGATACGACGTACTCCCCCTTGCTGGAATCCATATGTATTGTGCACAACGCTAAAATCATCCCAACAACAAAGGACCAACATCCCAGGCCTCCCACTTTCTCTCGTGACATAATCTAATAGATTCCTTCCTCAGGCAGAGGGCAAAATGCCTGGTATGCTCCCCCAGGTCGCTGCCAGACCTCATCGTAGACAGAGCGCTTCGCCAACTCTTCCCGCACTCCTATCCAGGCAGACCTAGCTACGGGAGTGTCTTCTAATCGGCTTGCTATCCAGGCAGCACGGGCTTCGTCCGGCACCGTTACCACCAGCCGGGCGCGGGGGCTTCCCGTCAGGCCGCGCAGCTCCTCTTCGGAGCCCAGCAACGCTTCATACGCCTGGATCTTCTGGTGCCAGCGGTCGAACCTATCGCCGGATGAGCCACGCTCCGTTCCCATGTCGGCCTCCAAAATGCCTGCGATCCTTTTGCCGTCGATCCCGTACCAGAACACGGCGTCCGGATGCACCGCGCTTGCCTGGAGATTCCCGGAGCAATCCCAGCGCGCGACGCTGTGCCCTTCGTTTTCACGGGCGTATCGCGATAAGGCCACCAGCATATCCCTGACGGCCAACTCGTGCGCCAGAAAACTGAACTGACGCGGCGAATAGCCCTGGGCTTTGGCTCCTTCCGGGAGCGAACCCAGGCTATCCAGTTCGGACAGCCCGAGTTTCGTAGGGTAATGCACCTTGGCCGCGATGAGCGCTTTAGACCCAACAGCGACTCCGGGCACAGCCACGACATCGGTGAGCCCCATGTCGTAAAGGTCGCGCAGGTGCCCTCTTGCCGCGTGGTCCGAGATTCCCATGATGCCCGCGACTTGCGGCGTCGAAAGGAACCGCGATTCCGAAAGGAGTCGAAGCGCATGTACCTTCAGCGGGGTGAGGGAGTGGGCCGCTTTGGCAGCGCGCTCGAACCGCTTCCTGCGCTCACTCGATGAAGGTGTCATCGTCTTCTCCCTTAGGCGTGATCTTCGTCTTGAGGACCGGGATAGGTCCAGGATGACGGTCCGGTTCCAGCTTCGGCGGAACGGTCAGGCGCACCGGCCGGTAGTCGGGTGCAGCCGTGTGCTTTCGCATCACGTCGATATACCGGGGATTTGCGTCCGAAGGCGGCTCGATGGTCGTCACGTCCATCGTGAGCGGGTCTTCGTTGCCCACGACTACCACCGCTCTTCCGACGGGGAGCGTCTTGATCGTTCGGAGCCAGTACTCGCTCGGTCTTGTCGACTTGGCAGGCTCTTTGTAGACCGCCATGAGAGGGAGCTGGATGATGACTCCCGCTTTTTTGTTATGCCAGCTAAGAAGCACCGAACCTTTGGGAAGTCCTCGAACCGATGGGGCGAACCGGTGCCCGTCCTGGAAGCAGATAGGAGGGCGGGCCTGAGCGTCCGAGTAGGCGAACGCCTTGATGTACGGCCCAGGGTCTTCGGGATCGACCACCATGACCTCCGGCAAACTTGGATTCGGGTCGGTTTCCTCCAGGGCGCTGAGATAATTGCTGTTGCCTCGGGCGGCATAAAGTTGCCCCGTGAATATCGGCACCGGCTTCCCGATGGAGATAATGCGTGGCGGCGGAGGCGGCGCATCCTCCCCGTTCTGTCCGCCCGCAAGCACCGAGGCCACTTTCTCCGCGCCGTCTTCGTCGTTGTGGAAATACGCCTTCAATGCGGAGCTGGACATCACGTCGCGCCGTAGCTGGTCGGAGAACTGGTAAGGGTGCTGAGCCGCGAGGATCAGCCTGATGTTGCGCTCCCTGGCTAGGTTAGCGATCTTGCTCAATTCTTCTTTGATCGACTGGTTCTGGGTCGCTACTTCGTCCATGTACATGACCAGAGGTACGTTCCCTGACCGTTTGGCGGCGGCGCTGTTCACCATGTGGAGCACGAAGCTGACGAGCATGTTTATGCTTGAGCGGGTCATTCCCCCTGCCGACCCGGTAGAGATGAGCACGACCCGCTGCTCAGAGAACATCCGGCCCATGTCCAGGGTGTTTTCCGGAGCGTTCATCATCTTCTGGAACGTCTTGTTCCCTAGAAGCTCGTCCAGGCGGGTGTCGAGCGATCCTACGGACGAATCGCGCTCTGAAGGCTTGTATTTCAGGTACTCCGAGAGAAAGAAGGACTCCGCCGTGATATAGGTTGCATCTACTTCGTGGAGCGGCTCTTGCCTCAGAATGCCGTTGCGGTAGCTCTCATCGCTCAGGATGCGAAGGATGTCTTGCGGGCGCAGTCCGTGCCAGGCGACGATAACCAGCGCGTTCCTCAAAAACTTCCACATGCGCGGCGCGTTGGCGTCGTCGTCCTGGCGCATCCAATCCATGAAGAGGCGGACGATTTCCTCTGGCTCCTCGCCCGAGCGAAAGGGGTTGAACGCAGGGATAGTGGATTGCTCCGAGGCGTCGATCATGACGACGTTCGACGGATGGACTCCCGCTTCTTCGCAGGCGCCGCGAAGCCGCTTCAGGGTTTCGGGTTTCGGGTCTATGGCGATAAGGGAGCAGCCCTGCTCTAGCATCTGGGAGATCATCAGGTGAGCGAAGAAGGTCTTGCCGTAACCGCTGGAACCGAAGATGAGAGTATGCCGCCGCAGGACGCTTTCGGGAACGGTAACCGTGTCCCCGGAAAACGACAGACTGCTTCCTGAAGGAGCCTTTACAGGCGTATTGGGATGAACTGCCTCGAAAACCTGGCGCTCCTTCAGCGCCGCTTCGATAGCGGCAATCTCGCGCTTCTCCTCTTTGCCTTCCAGGTAGAGCTTTATCCAGGACCAGGCAGCTTTCAGGATTTTGGGGTCGTCGTAGATATTGGAGGAGTCTTGAGCAGATAACTCGCCTCCTATACGGACTCGCGTCCCTATCTCTACGTCACCCATGGCGGCGCCCTCCTCCTCGGCGAGAAGGTGCGGTGGTTAGATGAGGAGACGAGCTATTCCGGAGGGAACGACGGAATAGCGAGGAAACGAAGAGAATAAAGCAGCTTGTCACAGTGCAGACGAATACCTTTCCTTCCTAAAGCAGGGCGTGAAAATTTATACTAGAGAAAACCTATGTACATTTCACGTATGTACCCACAAGCGTTCTCTAATTAAAGCAAAAAATCACAATTGGAATTTAAACGCAAAGAATAATTCCCCGCAAGACTAAAATTAACTAATCAGTGTCCCACCATAAGATTCAGACACTTTCCTGAAGCAATGGTGAAAATTCCGTCCCTTTTGCCAAGCATCAGTCCGTCTAGCTGGCCATCAGTAGAGCGCCCAATGAAGGCACGGTGCTAACCACCAGTTTCTCCGCTCCATCCTGAGCATTCTCTATGAAATTTGTGTGGTAAGCGGACCGCCCAGGCCAGGCAAGTAAAAGGAGATTGCCCCTGACTAACGAAGAAAAAGGGGCAATCAGGATTCTAAGAGTATATGTTCGTCCATCGCTCAGAGTTACCTATAGCCAGGAAGATGCTCGCGCTGTTGCTTCTTGCTTTCTCTAGTTTGGGCCTGGCAACAGCAGCTCCCAATGGCCCCGCACAGGAGGCTCCTATAGTCATTAGCCAGAAGAGATGGACCATTCTCAGTTCGGTAGTTAATCATTACACCGCAGCTTGTGTCGCGAACGGTCCTGGCGACGCCACCTGGCTGGGAACGCCCATAGGCATCAAGCGCGTCACTCCTCGCGGCAGCCGAATTTATACCCCTCTGGACGGCTTGCCTGCAGGGACGGTGCGGGCCATCACGCACCAGGATGGGCAGGTCTGGTGCGTTGTTGCGCCGGACTCTCTACCGGAACAGGGAGTGTATCTGTGCCGCTGGAATCGCGCTACGGATCGCTGGCAGGCTCAGCCTCTACTCAAGCTGAGCGGCCCACTACCGCGCCTATTGCTTTCGGCCTCCGGCAAGGACATTTATCTGGCGACGGTAGGAACGGGAATGCGCCCCGCTGGCTCTCTCTACCGCTTCGTTGGCAAAACGGGGCAATGGCAGTCACTATCCTTGCCAAAGAACGGCCACAATGCGTCGATAGGAATCGCCTTTCTGCAATCCGCTTCCGAGAAGGGCATCGTCCTGGGAACGACCAGTGGGCTTTTCCGGTGGCAGCCGGATATAGGATGGATCATCCAAAAGGCAGGTATATGGATCTATGCAGGCGTGCGCGAAACGGATGGCTCCTGGTGGCTCGTCGCATCCTCGGGAAATACGATGACCGAATCCCTGGAACTTCTGCATCTCGATCCTCAGGGAGCCGTGATAAGCCGCTCTGCATTACCCACACCATCCTATGAGGGGATGCTGCCGAACCTTTCCCTGGTAGAAACCCGCGAGAATGCTGTTAGCGGCAGCTCTAACCTGTGGGTAGTCGGTCTCATAGCTTCCGAGCCTTTTTCCAGAAGTGGCTTTGGTGAGACGCAACCGCGCCCGTGGGTAGCACGATTCAACAACACTTCAAAAGAGGCCCAGGTCGTGCCTCTAGAGACGCCGGAAGATATTGCTCGTGTGCCTTTGGCCGTCGCCCTCTCGCTACTCCATCTAGGGACAAACCTGCCGCAAGCATGGACGCAACGCTTAGCTGCCTATGACAGCCCGCCTTCCGATACCCCCACTCCCCCTAGCTCCTATGTGCCATCGCCCTACCGTGGCGAAGCGGGAACGGAGGCAGATGGCTCGACCTGGGATCGTGTACAAAGCGCTCTGATCCGCACCGCGCCCTCAGGCAGCCGGGAGGAATTTCCCCTGCCACCCATCCGCCTACCCGTCCGAGGTGACCTCTCTGGGGTGGCCCTCACCTCACAAGGAGACTTACTTGCCCTGACTCGGGACAGCCTTCTTCAGCACAAATCCGGTACAGCGGCAGACGCCTGGCTTCCCGTCACGGTGCCGTATTCCAATCCCAGCACCTCCTGGTATCGCTACGGATATGCTTCGCGACTCCTGGCGACTGAGGAGAGCGCCTGGCTTGCCACGGACGCCTTCGCCCTGTACCTTCCCCTCACAGCAGGTTCCTCAGACACGAAACCAGCTCTGGTGACCAACGGAGGCAGCGTGCAGACACTGCTGGGAGTTCGCAAAGACGGCTCCGCCTGGGTCGCCGCTGGCGAGACGATACAACTCATCGAGGCGGAGGGAGGCGCCCCTCTGCGGACATTCGCACCGGCAACACTGCCTCCGGGGTTCTCTTCGCAGCAGATAAGTCCGCTCCCCTCCATAGGGGGCGTTATGAGCAACGTGGTGTGGTATGCAGGCCAGGTCACACTAACCGCTAGCAGTACCAGTAGCGCCCTTGTCGGCTACGACTCTCAAAAAGAGCGCTGGACTCAGTCCCTACCTTGCTATCGGGTCATCGCTCTGAGGTCCGGGATCGACGGGGAGTCAGCCCCCTCGGAAGCCGCATGGGCGCTGATCGAGGACAACGATGATCCCCATACCCTTCGGGTTATGCAATGGAAACCCGAAACAGGCGCCTGGGAGCGTATCGGCTTGCCGCTTCCCGATAAAGCGCGCATCAATGACCTGCCGCTTCGCCTTGTGCGGGCACAGCCGGATTCCGTGTGGATCGTCGATCGGGATCAGCTCATCCTGTACCACTGGGATGGCTCCCTCCAAGAATGGAGTACCTATCCCGCTCCCGCAGGCTGCGGTCTCCTGGCGAGTAACTCGGTAGCGGAGGCGGGCGTCTACGCGGAGCATGCCCTTGATGGCGGCGGTCCGGCGATCTATGTCGCTGGCCTGACAGGGTTGTGGGAATTCACGATAGGGAGCCACACCTGGCGAGCTATCGACCTTCCGTCCGTCGGACAGTGGTGGATATTGCGGGTAGTAGATGGCGGACCGGGCGCCGCCTGGGCGATCCTATCCCACCCGGCCACCGGCACCTGCGCCGGAGGCCGCTTCGACAAAAAGAGCAAGGCCTGGACCATCTACGGCTCCGCTGCTGGCTTCCCGACAACTGGAAGCGGGGATTATACTCTGGCTCCCGATTCTCTTCATCCCGGTCAAGCCTGCTGGCTGCTCGCCCATCAGCGCCTGTACCGCTATGATGCGGGACACTGGCGTGACCGTACGAGCGAGGTGACCAGGGGCAAGCCAGGCGTTGTTCCCGGCAAGATCGTGTCCACACCAACTGAGGACGCCTGGGTCGTGCTGGGAGCGGGCTCCGCCACCCCACCTTCGGCGTCTCCAACGCCTCTGGTGGCGCAGTGGCTCCGAAAGACGGATTCCTTCACGGTCCACTATTCAGCGCCCAGGCAACAGCAACGCATCTCCGGCACGGACCTGCTCCCGGAGGCAAACGGGGATGCCCTGCTCGGCACGACTCGCGGCGTTTTCCGCTGGGAGGCGCAAAAGAAAGCATGGTCGCGTCTGGAGATTCCCGCGTTTCCGGAGATGCCGGTATACAGCATAATACGGACGCCGAAGGGTCTCTGGCTGCTGGGCCAGGATCGGTATGCCTGGCAACGCCCCTAGAGCCTCTCTTCGATATGCCTTTCGAGGCGCTACCATGTGCTCATAGGAAGCGATAGCATTACCACTTTCCTCCAGTCCTATTCGCTGGCGACTTAAGCGCCTAGGCGCCTCAGCGTTTCCTACGAACAAGGACGATAATTATGGTGATTCAGCCAGTGCCGAGTTTACCCTGGATCAAACTTGGCATCCCCATGCATAAGTCAGGCTCGCCACTTAGCTCAAGCTTCTATGTTCCTGATTGGAGTTGTACACATCTTCTTCTTTGTGAGAGCTACTAATCGTCCCAGGAGTTTTTGGGATGACCGTAGGGCCAGCCGAACTGGTTGGCGGAGAAGTTCATCGTGCCGAGAAAGTCTTCGATGCAGCTCCATCTGGCATATCCATCGCAATAGCCGATGTTCAGGCCGCCGTTATGGCGCGCCACCGGTCGCTGGAGGCTTGGAGATGAAGATTAATGAGGAATGGATCGCGGCGCCACCGATACTGAATACCTTTGTCTGCAACGTAGGCGATATGCTAGACAGTACGACGGGCGGACTCTATCTCTCCGTGCAACACCGAGTTCGCAATATCTCCAGCAAGAACCGTCTTGTCTTTCGCCTTCTGTTTCGACCGAACTTTAACGCAGAGGTTCGGCCTATCGAAATCGCCGACCCCCTGCGTGACAATCAGGCGGAGCGCTGGGAGCAGGCCAGCGTCCACACGTTCCAGGGCACTTATGGAGGTTATCTGGCTCAATTTCGAGCGGGGCGCAGAGATTTGTGGAGTTATTGGGATGCTGGCTTTGCAGACAGCAACTGGCGTATCTGAGCAACGCCGACTTCTACCTTCAGGTCTAGAATATGCTTGCCGATCTCTGGAGTAGACTTCCGGGCATCGCCGGAAATCCCGTTAGTTCGGTTTTCATCGGTTATCGCCGTGGGCAGTAGCTCCTTGCGAACGTTGCCTTCTCCTAAAAAGAGCAGTTCCGACGTGTCTTTGATGCCCGCATGGTTTCCTGGCGGCAGGTTGCTCTCTTTTAGCCAGGCGTTGGCATCGGTTCCGGCCTTTCGATACACGTCCGGCGCGTGGACGACCCGCACTCCCTGTGGCGCCCATTTCGCGTCGAGCTTTAGCGCTACACTCTCCAGCTCACGCTGCCCGCCACCATTGTCGCTGAGTAGCACCACGTTTTTGAAGCCGTTCGCAATCAACTGCTCCGCCAGTTCCTCAATCACGGTGGCATAGGCCGAGCCACTAAGGCCGATAGTGCCGGGCAGCTTAGAGTCGGCTCGGTCCACGGAGTACGGCAGCACCGGAGCCAGCAGGGCGTCACCGAGCTTTTCCGCAATCCTGCGCCCAACGTACTGTGCGGCAAGGGTATGCTTGGCGGTAACACCCTGCGGGCCACGCTGCTCCGTTCCCCCGCTGTAGAGCAGCACTGTGGTCTTCCCCTCGTCTTGAATCGCATGCCGGATTTCCGGCCAGGTCAGCCGCTCCAGTTCCACGGAGGGAGTGGATTTCTGTGCCGAAGCAGGCAGCATAAGCACAACAACAGAGGCGCACGCGAAAAAGAGCTTGTTCGTTTTCATTATTTTGTCGATTCCGTTCGGTTGGGACGCTGGCGGATGATGCCAAGGATCTCTTCGTTGTCGATATTGGTAAGCGGGGGTGCGCCCAGAGAGCGCAGTAGGGCCACGGTTTCCGGGTGCTTTACCGGAACGCTGGACCGGAGTGAGGGGCCATTGGCCATGTCGGTGACCGACCAGCCCCGACTGCTGCGCGTGTCTAAGCGTGCGCCGTGGCTGAAAAGCAGCCGCACCAGCGCATTGTCGCCCCGGTAAGCCGCACCGCAGAGCGCCGTATAGCCCTGCAGGTCTACGTCGTTCGGATCCAGGCCCAGCTCCAGACAGTAGGAAACGACATCGAAAGCGGAATCTGCTCCCTGCACCGAGAAGTTGCCGTTCCACCCTAGGCCCGCCGCGACCATGAGGGCGTTATCATTGTCCAGCGTTGTGATTTTGGGATTGGCTCCTCGGGAAATCAGGAGCTTCATGGCGGCCAGATCGTTGCCCTGCGCCGCACGCCAGAAGGGAGTGGCCCCTGCTGTCCCTATCCAGCACTCATCGTGATGAGTCGGGCGGAACCAGAGCTTTCTGGTCAGCCTGGTATTCGGATTCGCGCCCTTATCCAGCAGGAGCCTCAGGAGCGCGACGTGGTCCGTCTGCTCCCGGTCCGTAATCGGGTTCGGCGCCCAGCCTACCGGCGCCCACTGGGTATCTATGGTGGCATAGAGCGGAGTCAGGCCGTCTACATTCGCCAGGTTTGGGTCGGCCTTCTTCTCGATCAGATAACGCGCTAGATCGAAGTGGCCGTTGCAGATGGCCGTAATCAGCGGCGAGGTCTTATCCCCAGCGCTGACGGCATTGATGCTGGCTCCCCCCTTCAGCAGTGCCTCGGTCGCTTCCAGATGCCCGTGTCGTGCGGCCAGGGTCAGCGGGGTATTTCCCCCAAGAACAATTGCTGAGGCACGACGAGCAGACGCAGCCACAATGGCTGGGGAAGTAGAGCGCGCAGGCCGATCTCCGACTCCTCCCCCCCGAATTGGATTACCATCCTCATCGAACCGGGATTGATTCAGCGAGGTCACGCGTGAGGGACGGTTCGGATCAGCCCCAGTGTTCAGGAGAGCCCGAATGGCATTAGCCCGGTTCTTCGCCGCCGCGAAGTGCAGCGCGTTCTGGCCATAGATGTCCTCCGTGGAACGCAGGTCCGCACCTACCTGCAGCAAGATACTAACCGCTCTGGTGTTTCCGCCGCCTGCCGCGCTCATGAGCGGAGTCAGGCCGTTCTCCGTGGCTGTGTTTGGATCAGCGCCATACCAGAGTAGAGCCTGTACTACCGGAGGCTGCGCGGAGGAGGCAGCCAGTATCAGCGGGGTCAGGCCACCGATACGAGAGCGCGGTTCCGGGTTCGCCCCGGCACGCAGCAGGCTCTCTACCAGCGCCGGGTCGTCGTGCTGTACCGCCCAATGCAATGCGGTGGTACCATCGCCCAGGGTGCTGTTCAGATCGGCTCTCTGGCGTATCAGCGCCCGCACCGTTGCGGTTTCACCGCGTCGGGCCGCTTCCGGAAGTCGGGGATCAGGCCGTGCCATTAGAGGGTCACCTCCCCCGCACTGTCTCCCACGCGGGCAATAGGAACGTCTAACTTACGCAGCAGGCTCAGATGCACATTGGCCGTTGGTGTGCCATTGGCGCACACCACATGTCGATTCCCTGTGAGCTTGCCACCGGCTTTTCCAGCCAGAAACAGCGGGATATGCTTGTGCTCATGCACATGCGAATCACCCATTGGGCTGCCATAGAGCACCAGGGAGTTGTCCAGCAGGTTCCCCGCGCCATCCGTCGTGTTTTTCAGGCGGTCTATGAAGTAGGCGACCTTGCTCACATGGTAGCGGTTGAGTCGGGCGAATTCTTCGATACGCTCCGGGTTCATACCATGGTGGGATAGTGCGTGGAACGGTGTCTTGACCCCGCTCTCCGGGTAGACCCGTGAGCTGACATCGCGCCCCAGTTTGAACGCGGAAACGCGGGTAGTGTCGGTCTGGAAGGCCAGTACCTGCAGGTCGAAGAGAATCTTCACATGCTCATCGAACGAGTCCGGCACGCCTACCGGAGCGTCTGGAAGTTGCCGCGCTTCGCCGCTCTTATTGAACGTCTCTATCTTTTGAATCCGGCGCTCCACCTCACGCACGCTGGCTAAGTAGTCGTCGATGCGCTGGCGGTCGGTGAGCGGCAGGTCTTTGCGCAGGTGCCCTACCTCTTCCAGAATGGCATCCAGCACGGAGCGGTCCGCCGCGCGGCGCGCCTGTCGCTCCGAAGCTGCCGCTCCATCCCCGAAGAGCTGCTCAAACACGACGCGCGGGTTGCGCTCCATGGGAAGGGGCGTGGTGGGCGAGGACCAACTGATGGTATTGGCGTACACGCAGCTATACCCGAACCCGCACGCCCCGGAGAGTGAACCGACATCTTCGATGCAGAGCTGCAGAGAGGGTAGCGGAGTCTCCTTGCCGATGTACTGAGCATAGAGTTGGTCGATAGACGGCCCCAGATGGATATCCGAGCCTTCCGTCATCCTAGGATGCGCTGCAGTCAGGAAAACGGCGGAGGAGCGAGTATGATCGGCTCCCTCTTCGGCAGGCGCCAGCGCCATAGCGTTGCGCAGGTCCGTCCCGCTGATAATCGTCAGGTAGTCCTGAAACGCGGCCAGAGGCTCCAGAGTGGGCGTGATTTCAAAGTCTCGGCCCTCCTGTTTCGGAGACCAAAGATTGCGCGCTCGGCCTATCTTGGAGCTGCCTGCCGCACCATGCACCATCTCTATAGCGGCAAAGCGCGTTTTCGGTGCGGCAGCGGTCTTTGCCAGCGGAGTGGCCGCCGCTACCATAGCATCCAGGAGCGGCAGAGCGAGCGATACGCCGAGCCCGCGCAGCATGGTCCTGCGGGCGAGATGTTTCTTAGTTAGGTACATTCGTGACTCCGGATCGAGAAGCGAGGCGGCTTGAGGGAACGCGCCGGTATTGGAACGGAAGGCTTTTCACGATGCCCAGCACATAAGCCGAGAAGCGGTCCCCTTTCTGCCCTGCCTCATGCTGAATGCCGCGCACGGCGGGCATGTCGTAGTACGTCACCCCGCGCCCCAGAGCATAGGTGAGCAACTTGCGGGTGAAGTTGGCCTGGAAGGCACCTGAGCGCCCCACCAGCGCCTGCCGCAGTGTCGCCGGGCTGCTAACCGGCGTTCCATCGACAAGCTTGCCTCTGGTATCTAAAGGCCTGCTGCCTTCGCGCTCTCGCCAGGCGCCGACGGCATCGAAGTTCTCCAGGGAGAAGCCGACAGGGTCCATGATTGTGTGGCACGAGGCGCAGGCCGGGTTCTTGCGATGTTCTTCTAATCGCGCCCGCACGGTCTGGTGCTGCGGGGTCCCTTCCGTCTCTTTCAGTGGCGGTATGTTTGGTGGAGGCGGCGGAGGCGGCGCGCCAAGCAGGGTTTCTAGAACCCACTTACCGCGCACCACGGGTGAGGTACGATTGGCAAACGAGGTCACAGTGAGCACGCTTGCCTGCCCCAGAATGCCGCGCCGGTTCGGATCAGTCAGTGCCACCCTGCGGAAGCGCGCACCGGAGATATCGGGAATCTTGTAGTGCCGGGCCAGAGTTTCATCCAAAAACGTGTAGTCTGCCGTAAGCAACTCTGATACCGGGCGGTCCGCTTGTACTAAGTGATGGAAGAACAGCTCGGTCTCACGCCGCATGGACTGCAGCAGATTCTGGTTTGCATTGGGAAACGCAAATAGATCTAGCTGAATATCTGTGAGATTGCGCAGATGGAGCCATTGCCCGGCAAAGTTTTTTGCCAGCGCCTCCGAGCGCGGGTCGGCCAGCAGTCGTTGCACCTCGCTCTCCAGCACTTTCGGCTCGCGGAGCTTGCCCTGCGTCGCCAGTGCTCTGAGTCGGTCATCGGGCAGGCTGCTCCAAAGGAAGTAGCTCAGCCGGGTGGCGAGTTCCAGGTCGCTGATGCGAACGTTTTGTCCGGGAGCCGCTATGGGGGGAGTCTGTTCCAGCCGAAAGACGAATTGTGGGCTAGCCAGCAGGTATTGCAGCGCCAGTTGTATCCCAGACTCAAAATCACCGGACTTTCGGCCCTCAGCATAGAGTTTCAGCAGCCGGGTTAGTTCGGCCTCGCTGGCGGGGCGGCGGTAGGCTTGCCCGGCCAGACGGGCCAGAATCTGGCGGGCGGCAGCGGGCTCTTCTGCCTCTGTCTTCGGACGGACGGTGAAAATCTTACGGCGGCTGGGGGTTTCGCTCAGACCTGTGGTGCGGAGCGGGCCGCGAATAGCCACGTCTCTCAGGTGCGGCAGGCCGGTCAGGCCGCTGGTGCGCCCAAGAAATAAATCTCCCAAACTGTGGTCGAATGGCTCCACAAAGTCTTCGACCGGCCCGGCAGCTTTCTGCACAAAAGCAACCGTGATCGTCTGCGGCCCTGCTTTGATTTTAATCGGCGGAGTGCGTAGGTCATCGTCCCCCTTCATCATCGGGTTGATGTCGAAGACGGCGACCCGCTCCCCATTGACTGCCACTTCTAGCTTCTCACCGCGCTGATACATCCCAAAGAGAAAGGTATTGGTCGTGAAATAGAGGGTGGAGCGGAAAACGTACTCTCCGTCTGCTGGAAAATGATGCCGGATAACGATGCCGCCACGAGTTCCCAGGGGTGTGCCTTCCAAATGCCCGGTCTGCGAGAGAGCCGAGGGCACGTGATAGATGTCCTCCGTGGCCGCCGCCTTCGGGTCACCTACTGCCAGCCGACTGAGTTTGCCCGCGGCGCGGGCATACCCGGCAATGAGCGTAGGCGAGACATTCAGCACTTCTGACATGTTGTCGAAGCCGTGGCTCATATCATCGGGGGGAAGCAGAGGCGCAGCGTCGACTTCCAGATCCAGCAGGTCGCGCACCGAGTTAGCGTACTCCGTGCGATTCAGTCGGTGCAGCGCTGGAGCGCCTGGATTCGGGTTGGCTGCCGCTGCCCGATCCAGTCGCCGCGCAATGCCCAAACTAAGCGTCTTTCGGTCTTTCTCCAAGAGTGGCGCAGCGACTGCGGGCGGCATGAGCCCGGCGTTTAGCTGAACGAGGGTACGCTCCCAGTCGGCGGCATTACGCTCCGGATGGGCAAGCTGCAGGCGGGTAAGGTTGAACCCGCCTGCAGCTTGCTTTCCCTGATGGCAGCTAAGACAATGCTGCCCGACCAGTGCCTTCTGCTCATCGGGTGCAGAAGGCACTCGGGGCTTCCCTTGAACGGCCAGAACAGAAAGTCCCAATGTTCCGGCGGACAATAAGAGAAGTCGGGGGTGCATGGCTCAGTCCTCACGGAACCAGGCATTGGCATTGGGAGAGAGGCTCTTACGATACGCCACCCCCTGGTTGCTCTGAACCGGTGTATCGTCTAAGTAGGTCGCCCCGGGAACGTAGCTGGGAGAAGGTGCGCGGAACCACTTGGCGTGACCATCCGCCAGTAGGTGGTTCGAGCCCTCTCCGTGGCGATTTCGGGCATAGACATAGGTCAGGCTGGTGTCCTTACCAACACCCCAGGCAGGGTAATAGGGGTAGTCCCCGGTATCGTTACCTGGTGTATAGACTCGCCCTCCCGCCCCCTCGGCTAGCAGTACCACGTTCGCGGGAGAATTGACGCCCGCCAGTGAGCTTGGCGACTGGTTCATCCAGTCCGGCGGAATATCCGGAGTGGATGGATTCTGCGCACGGGGGGGAGCCAAATTGCTATTGATCACATAGCTCCACGATGGATTCAGGCCGAACGAGCGGACCGGTTTGTCGTAGGTAGGGCAGAAGTAGATGCTCAGTTTCTTGCCTGCTGTGTTACCAACCGCTGAGGCCGCAGTACGGGTGTAGCCGCCCTTAACATACGGCTCCACCATGTTGTACCAATGGAAGCGCGAGTTGGTCAGCCCGGCCTCGATACTGGGTGGTGCCGGGTAGTTCGCTACCGGATAGGTTTCATCCCAATCCTGCACGTAGGCTAGAAGCGCCAATCCGAGCTGCTTCTGGTTCGAAAGGCAGCTTGTCTGGCGCGCTTTCTCTCTGGCCTGGGCAAAGACCGGGAAGAGAATCGCCGCCAGAATGGCGATGATGGCAATAACAACGAGAAGCTCAATGAGCGTAAAGGCTGCCAAACGGGTAGCACGAGAAACACCCACGGCAGAACGTGCCTGAGTAGACATTGGTTTTCACCTCAGAGAAAACAGAAAAGAGGCCGGAGATTCTGTTTAAGAACCATCCGGCCTCCAGTTGACGGGTTAGCCTAGAAAAGGGCGAGGATGCGGCGCTACTACCCGGTATTGCCCAAACTTACCAGGTGCCGCAAAGACAGGCGCAACAACAACCGGCGTAGACGCCGACAGGCATCTCTATGCAGTTGTTGGTTATGCTGTTCATGGAAAGATGTCATTAATTCGACTAATACTGTCGAATTTATTGCATTTCAGACTATCACGGAATATTTCGGCTGTCAAGAACCCTTTTTTTGCCCTTTTGAATACTTTTGACAGACGAATAAAGCCCATGATAGACTGAATCAGAAAAATCTTGACTATTTCGGTCTAAATTTAATAAAATCATGAACAAGCAACACAACGCGTATTCGCTAAAAGCCCTGCTGTATTCGGGCTGTTGTTGTGTTGCGTGTATGGGCGGTGCCTGGTAGCTGGGCGCGACCAGGATTCACACCGCACTCCATCAGACGCCCCACTCACCAAAGGGCACTTCGTTTCTTACGGCTGACTTGCCATCGAGAGGCCGGGCGTTCCTGGTATTCAGGAACGCCCGGCCTCTTTTGTCTTTCAGGAAGGATTCCTGTCTATGGACATCTTCTGGTATCTCCCTACTCAGGGAGATGAACGCTATCTCGGCACCCCGCGCTTGCGGCGTAAGCCGACCTTTGACTATCTGACCCAGGTGGCTCGTGCAGTCGATCACCTGGGCTTCGAGGGTATGCTGATCGGCACCGGCACCAAACTGGACCCGTTCACGGTCGCCTCGGCTCTGGCCCCGCTCACCCGCCGTGTAAAGTTCTTGGTAGCCCAACGGCCCTCGATTCTGACTCCTGCCCTCTCGGCGCGTAGCACCGCGAGCCTGGATCAGATCTCCAACGGGCGCATTCTGCTGAACATCGTCACTGGGGGCAGTACCACGCAACTGGAAGGCGATGGTATCTTCCACTCCCACGATGAGCGCTACGAGATCACCGATGAGTTTCTCGCCATCTGGCGCGGGGTCTTTGGCGAGGAACCGTTCTCGTTCGAAGGCAAGCATCTGAGCATCAAGAACGGCAAGCAGCAACTGGAGCCGGTACAGAAGCCCTATCCCCCCATCTACTTCGGCGGATCGTCGGATGCCGCGCTGGAAGTTGCGGCCAAGCATGTGGATGTCTACCTGACCTGGGGCGAGCCGCCTGCGGAAGCAGCCCAGAAGATTCAGCGCGTGCGCGAGCTTGCCAGCCAGCAGGGACGCACGGTCCGGTTCGGCGTGCGCGCCTACATCATCGTCCGCGAGACGGACGAAGAAGCCTATCGGGTAGCTAATGCGCTAATTCAGCATGTAACCGATGAGCAGATAGAGCGGGCGCAGGCAGCTTTCGCCAAATCCGAGTCGGAAGGCCAGCAGCGTTTAGCCCGGCTCTACACCGGTGACCGCAGCAACCTGGAGTTGCACCCACACCTGTGGGCTGGCGTGGGCCTGGTGCGCGGCGGCGCGGGCACGGCGTTCGTGGGATCGGCGGAGTCGGTCTATGGCCTGCTGCAAGAGTATGAGGCACTGGGCGTGGATACCTTTGTTCTCTCCGGCTACCCGGCGCTGGAAGAAGCCTATTGGACCGCCGAGCTGCTCTTTCCACTGATTCCTGGGAAGTACCAGTCGGATATCGCCGGGGAAGTCAGCGGAGGGGCACAGGTCGATGCCTCGAACGTGGACATTACAGCCAATCCCCACCCCAAGTTCATCGCGTCCTGACTGGAGAACCACTATGCGAACACTTCTTTTGGTAGCAGCTGTGGCTCTACTAGCCGTCGGGTGCAAACCTGAGAATCCGACAGCGATATCGCAGAAATCAAATGCTGGTAAGGTCTTTCGGGTGGGTTATCAGAAAGGCGGAGCGCTCCAGTTATTACGGGTAGAGGGCGACCTGGACAAGCGACTGGCTCAGGAAGGGGTAAAAGTGGAGTGGGTTCAGTTTGCGTCTGCCCCGCCCATGCTGGAAGCCATCGGGGTCGGTTCTCTAGATATCGGCAGTGGCGGCGACGGCCCATTGGTTTTCGCACAGGCAGCGGGTCATGACATCGCTCTGCTGGCGAACACTCCCCCTGGGGACAACGATAGTCGCGGGGTCATTGTTCCTGCGAACTCCCCGGCGAAATCACTCTCTGACCTGAAGGGAAAGAGAATCGCTGTCACCAAGGGCACGGGGACGCATAACTTCCTGATACAGGCGCTGGATCGGGCGGGCGTGAATTACTCCCAGATACAGCCCATTTACCTGTCGCCCCCAGATGCTCGCGCCGCGTTCGATGCAGGCAAGGTAGATGCCTGGGCAGCGTGGGACCCCTATCTGACCGTGGCCACGAAAGCTACCGGCGCTCGCACTCTGGTCAATGGCGGTGGCATTACCACCGCCGGGGGATTTTACTTCTCGACCAAGACCTTCGCAAGGCAGCACCCGGAATGGGTGAAAGCCCTGCTGGAAGAAGTCGATAAGAAAAGTACCTGGCTCTGGCAGCACCCTAAAGAGGCCGCACAGACTCTCTCACCCGTCTTGAATGTGGATGTCGCCACGCTGGAAGCGATCAATCGCAATACAGCCCATGGTCGTCAGTATGTCGGCTTCCGCCCGGTGGAGGGCGAGGTTATCAAGGCGCAGCAATTGGTGGCAGACAACTTCTTTCGCGTAGGCCTGCTTCCGAAGAAAATCGATGTCCGTGAGACCCTGCTCACTGAGAAAGAGTACGCGGCGATTCTGCCAGATGTCAGTGCCAAGAAGGTGGCGGGTAAGTGAACCGGCTGTTGCCCTGGATAGTCCCCTTAACCCTACTTCTGCTCTGGGAAGCCCTAGCGCATACCAGCTACCTGCCCCCACGGATCTTGCCTGCTCCGGAAGCTGCCCTGGCTGTGGGAGGCAAGCTTTTGGCCAACGGAACGCTGCTCAAGCACCTGGGAGTCAGTACCAGCAGGGCACTGATGGGGCTGGCTATTGGCGGCAGTATCGGCTTCTTACTCGGGCTACTAACCGGATCGCTGCCGCTGGCCGAGAAGCTGCTGGATACCACCGTGCAGATGCTGCGCGCCGTACCGAATCTAGCGCTGGTGCCGCTGGTGATTCTCTGGTTCGGTATCGGTGAGGAAGCCAAGGTGGTGCTGATAGCTGCCGGAGTGTTCTTTCCGCTCTACCTGAACACCTACCACGGGGTGCGAACGGTGGACGCGGGGCTGAAAGAGATGGCGCGGGTATATGGCTTGCGTGGATTCGCGTTCTTCTCGCAGATTCTCTTTCCAGGGGCGCTGCCGTCTATTCTGGTGGGACTGCGGTTCGCGCTGGGGTCGATGTGGCTGACCCTGATCGCTGCGGAGGCGCTGGCGGCGGAGTCGGGCATAGGTTTTTTAACCACGACAGCGCGGGAGTTCATGCAGACGGATGTTGTGCTTGTAGGGACGCTACTCTACGCACTTTTAGGAAAAGGGGCAGACGCACTGGCGCGGCTTCTGGAGAAAAGGTTGCTGCCATGGCATACCAGTTACAGGAACGCATAGCGGTGCGGAATGGGGGGCTGACCACAGCCCCGAAAGCAACCCATGTCTCTTTGACTAGCCTGAGCAAGTCGTTCGGAGAGCGAACGGTGCTCCATGATCTAACTCTGGAGATTGCCCCCGGCGAATTTCTAGGGGTTATCGGGAAATCTGGCTGCGGGAAATCCACTTTGCTACGCCTGCTTTCTGGGCTAGATGCTCCCACAAAGGGCCAAATTTCCCAGAATGGCACGCCCCTACAGGGTCTGAACCCCCTATCCCGACTACTGTTTCAAGACGCCCGCCTCCTGCCCTGGAAACGGGTAGGAGAGAACGTGAGGCTGGGTCTGACGGGGCTACAGGCAACGGCGCGAAGCCAGGCAGCGCTTGAGCAAGTGGGGCTTGCGGACCGCGCCGGAGACTGGCCGGGCATCCTCTCGGGGGGTCAGCGGCAGCGAGTCGCGCTTGCTCGAGCCCTAGCGAGTGAGCCGCCTCTCTTGCTCTTAGATGAGCCCTTGGGCGCGTTGGATGCCCTGACCCGGCTGGAGATGCAGGAGCTGATTGCCCGTATTCAGATTGAGCAGGGCTTTACCGCGCTCTTAGTTACCCATGATGTCGAAGAGGCCGTGGCGCTCTGTGATCGGATCATTCTCTTAGAGGCTGGACGCATTGCCCTTGATGTGCGCATCGACCTGCCACGCCCTCGCGAGCGGGATAGCATTCCGTTCCAGTTGCGTAAATCGGAGCTGCTGGACTACCTGCTCGGTGTCTCCGAGGGCTTTGAAATCTAAGCATGAACTTCACCGGCTGGGAGAACTATGGGTTGCGCGCTATGCTGAATATCACCGCCCATTCTGCTAAAGGCTGCACCCAGGCCAGCGAGATCGCGCAACGGCAGAGGATTCCTCCGCAGTACCTTCAGCATGTATTGACCGCACTCCGGGTGGAGGAACTGATTATTGGCACTCGAGGGCAAAACGGTGGGTATCGGCTGGCGCGCCCGGCAGAAAGCATCACGGCAGGCTGTATCTTTCAGGCGCTCTCCGGCCCGCTCCTTCCCCCGGAGCTGCTACTCACCGATACTATCGGAACTCCGAAAGCCCAAGCGGTGCAGCAACTCTGGCAGGCGATGTACGATGCATTACAGACCGTCAGCGACGGTACCACACTGCAGGACTTGCTACACACTAAGGACACCTAGATACAGGGTAAAAACAGGTCGCCCCGAGTGCTCGGATTTATTAGAGCAAAAACCTCATCACGGGCGAACATCTATGAGGTGGAACAGGTATCTGCAAGTGTGCGCGGAAGCCGTTTGAAAGAGATTTTAGCCTGGACCTCTATCTTTAACAATTCGAAGATCAAAGCGATGGGTTCTCAGGACAAACCATTTTATTGAAGGAAGGCTTGACGCGGACGCTCGCCTGAAGAAAATGAGACAGTTACGGATGAGAGCGGCGACGGCGGGTATGAAGACCGGCTCATCGAGGCCTTGCCAAGAGTGGATTCGTAGTTTTTAGAATCTATTTTTTTTAGAGCGTGTTATTAACTCTGTTGTTATGACATGTGGTAGGAGTCCCTGGTAATCGGATTTGGCGAGCCTAAGGCAGGCAAAGACCAGGAGAGTCAAGCCTACCACTGTCTCAGTCAGGCGTTCGTAATCCCTGGCAAGACGACAAAAGCGCGCCAGCCAGGCAAAAGAGCGTTCCACTACCCAGCGAAGGGAAAGTAGCACAAAGCCTCGCTTGGCCTCTGGCAATTTGACTACCTCCAGACGAACGCCACAGGAAGCCGCCGCCTGCTCTGTTGCCGCTCTCGGGAGTAGACTGATTAGTTCTGGCATCCAGAATAACCGCAGAGCATTGAAGACTTGACGAAGGGGCTACCCCCTTTGAGGGGAGCCTTCTTTCATCAGGGTATTTTCATCCGCGATAGAGTCGATGCTTCGTTCTGCGAAACAAACACATTGGCAAAACTAGCAATCCCAAAACGAGCAATCCCCCACTTGGTGCCTCAGGTGCGGCAGTTGGAGCAGCAGCGGTAATTCCCGAGTAAAACCGAGCGCTACCCGGATCGTTGGGATCGACAAAAGATGCTGTGAAAGCCAGATCGCCAAGCTGTTTGTCCGACATAAACTCGAACCCACCGAGTAAGGCGCCAGGTGCGATATCACTTCCAGCAGGCGGCTCGCCTGCCAGGACACTGAAGTACTCTACGAAATCCGTCGTCACCAGATTGGCCCAGTTGGCTGCCTGACTTTCATTGATCACTGTGGTAGACCCGTCTAGCGTCAGCGATACGTCATAGAGGTCGTAGCCGACGAACGTAGCGGGGCTGAGGTCGTTGTAAAAGACATAGCTGTAACGCCAGAATCCACCGCCAAGATTGGTTTCTGTATAGAGTGCGCGAGCGTCTTGGGCATAGGTCAAGCCAGCAATGCAGAACAGCGTGACAAGGAGAAGGACGATTCGTCGGATCATTGAGATTCTTTCTGGTTGGGTATTGGTTTTGCGGCAACCCGTTTCAGGGCGTCCAGACAGAAGGCTGCGATGGCCGCAACAGGGGCTTTTTGCGGCTGGTCGTAAGGATGAGAGTTCGTGTAGCGCAATATGTGCCTCGAATCGGCAACGAAGACTCGTGGGCAGGGCTCCGCCTGGTAGGCTTTACGGGCTATGTCGTTGGTGTCGACTAACGGGAGGGTGCTTTCCCCCTCCCAACCCGTCGCCCGGGCGAGACTCTCGGCGGCGGATGGAGACATATCCACATAGACGATAACGGTTCGCTTCAGCCCTGGCGCTTGATTCCGAAGCACCTCTGCCCGCTGCAGACGGTTCCATTCTGTTGCCAGATCCCAGCAGGCCTGGCAGCCGCAAAAGAAGAAGAGCGCTATAGGTTGCCCACGAAGAGTTGTAAGGGTGAATCGCTTTTTGTTGAGCTGGCTTGCCTCCAACTTCGGTATCGGTTTGCCTTCCTCAGGACCAGGCGCTAAGAATTTCATTTTGGCTTGTCTCCCGCGCGCCGCTGAAGAAATGCCGTTACCGGGATAGTGAGAACCTGTCCATTTTTCAGTTGCACTCGAATGTAGCTCTGAAAGGATCCGTTAGGGCAGGTCGCCAGCAGACGGACTCGAAGATTCTCACGGTCGCCCCTTTGCTTGTCGGGTTCCACTTCCACTTTTAAATAGGGCGAGTCCACAGAAGCGACCCGAGCTTCCCTAGCACCCGGCAAGTAGGATAACGCCACATTCTGTTCGACATCCCGCGTCACAGTCACCGCACCGAACGCAACCGCCTGGGGCATGGCCGATACCGCTCCAGCAACCTGAGCTATCACAGAAACCCCAGCCGTTTTCCAGAGTACTGCCAGCGGTCCCTCCGCTGGCTTGAAGACGAGCCGTCCCACCTTGGAACCAATTGCCCCGCCCTGCTTTAACCGGGCAAGGTAGGAGAAGCGTCGTACTCTGACCCCATCCCTAGCCTGAGATACTCCCTCTAAAGGCGTCTGGGGAGTGAGTTCCAGAAGCTCCTGCGCTCCCTCAAACTCCGGTAACCGACTGCCTGATACGAGACGTTCATCCAGGGTAACCTGGAGCCATTGCTCCTTCGGGCTGTTGGGAGAGAAGCTCAGCACAGCAGGTTCAAACACGATGGAGGGTATGACCTGACCTGTAAGATCGTAGCGCGCAATCGGCTCTGGATACCCTTCCGCGTAAACGCTGACCGATTTTTGAAGCAGGCCGGGCACGAGTCCCACAAGTCGAATTACAACCCGAATTAGCGTCGACTGTCCCGGCTCCAAAATCAGGTCTCCCTTCTCCCCTTTCTCACTGACCAGCGTGCTGATGCACCCACAGGAGCCCTGAACGCGAAGATTTTTGAGAGGCGCACCAGTCCGATTGACAAAGAGAAGTTCACGGGCGGCCTCCGGGTTATCGACAGGGCTCAGCCTGCCCAGCTCTACTCGCTCCGCGCCCGTTCGAGCAGCGAAGCCAGGCAGCTTGACAGCGGGGCTTTCCGGATGCGATGTCGGCAGCACGAACAGGCTATCGGGGAGGATGGGATTGATGCGTACCGCTGTGTAGGATTCGGTGACTGTCGGGATTCCACCTGGACCAAGCAGACTGAAGCGGCGCAGCAGCCCATCGTGGGTGCTAATCCAGAAGAGCATCTCGACATTGGCCCGACGCGCACGGTAGCGCTTTGTCGAAACTCCCCGGAGTTGCTCTTCCCCATCAAGTTCAAACGCATCGAGCTGCAAAGATTTCTTTTGGAGGAGCCTGGCCAGAGGTGACTCCGAGAGGAGTGCTCCCTCGAAGGAGGCGCTGGCTCGCTCGGAGCCATACGGGTGGATCAGAAGCTTTCCGTCACGACGATATCGGACGAGGGACTTCTCGTGCATGCCATGCAGCGAGTTTTCTCGAGTCACCAGGCATTCGTAGGAACTGAGTTTTGCATAGGAGGACTCCAGCACGTCCCCATGCGGAAGGAGCCAGCACACATCTGTAATAATGACAGGGATGATCATTTCCACCTCCGATAATACAAAATCACCCCACTGCCAAGACCAACCAGGAGCAGCGTCGACGGTTCTGGTATAGCCACCTGAGTATCCACAACGATTTCGGCGAACGCCTCGCCGGAATACGGATCCGATGTTGTCCGCCCTGTACCGGCAACCTCGTAACTGGCAAAATAAGTCCCTATTGGAGCAGTAGCTTCCACGTTTAGAAACAGGTTTGCGCTATACGAAGCGCCGCTGGCGAGGAAATCAGGAAGGTTCAGCACGAAATCGGCATCCTCCCATGTGATGCCCGGAGACCCCGGCCCCGTCACCGTTCCTGTCGCTGTTCCCACATCCAGGTCCACCGTCTCACTGGTGAGATTGGTGAGAGTTGCCAGGATCGTTAACTGCTGCCCGGAAGCGACGGAGGGAAAAGCCGTCGGGTTAAACGTCAGAGTCAGCTGAGCGTCCGCGCGCGCCAGTGCGATACCCAGCAGACAAACAGTGAGCAATGACCGGACAAAGCCGATCCCCCCAGGCACCTTCACGGCAGCGTCACCTTTCGATTGGTTGTAAAGCTTCCTCCTGTAAACGTGCCAGCCACGCGCAAGAGAACGCTGCTACCCGGCTCTCCTGCGGCGCCGGGAAAACTGAGTGTCACCGTGGTGCTCGCGCCAGCCGCAAGCGTTCCGAGAGCAGGTAGGGAAGAGGTGGTGGAAGCTGCCCCGAGAAACGTACTGGTAAGCAGCACACTGGTTGCGCTAACCCCCCCCTGATTGGTGATCTCCAGGGTCAGTGTCAGGACGTTGTTGGTACGCGCCATACTGGGGACGTTGGTAAGGACGAGTTTCGGAGCACGGGTCACATAAAATGGTCTTATGCTGGAGAATTCGGTGCTACTTGCTGGTGCGCTAACCTTGGCAGGAGAGCCTACAGCGATGGAAACCGTGCGCTCTGTGGTTAGATCGCTGGGGGGTATATCAGCCCGTAATCTCGTACTGGAAAGAAATGTCGTTGGTCTTGCAAGACCGTTCCAGAAGACCTTTGAACCAGTGCGGAAATTAGATCCCGTAACGATCAGAGTCACCCCCCGGCTGCCCGTCAGCGCACCATTGGGTGCCATCTGCTCCAGTACGGGTGTGCCGACAGTGGGAGTAATAAGGGCGATGTTATTTCTGTTGGCTGTCATACGATAGCCGCGCCAGGGCTCAAAGGCAGCGCTGTCACGTGCATCCTCCGGGAGCCCCAGAAACTTGCTGACTTGGGCCACGTTGTCCCAGTACTCCGCGACGGAGTCGAGCCATGGTGGGGTCATTTGAGACGCTTGGCGCAGGGTAAGCGTCTCAATACCGTTGGTCACCTGCAGGCTCTCCCAGGGAACGCTGAAGGGAAACGGCATCCCGATCACGGCAGCCCCGAGTTTGGGAAGACTCAACCAATGGTCTGCGAAGTCGTTGCCATAGCCCTGGAAACTGAATCGACTGGCTCCCGTGATTTCGCCCGAATCAACCCGGAGGCGATAGCCATCTCCGCTCAGAAAGCTACCGAAACCGGAGGTGGAGCTTTGGTAGAAAATCTCCTGCTGGGTCGGTGCGTCGTAGCGCGCCAGTCGGCCCGATAGCGAAGCGGAGTTTGCTGTTACGGAAGCCATTACGGCAGGTACGTCGGCAGGTGCGGGCACGCCAGGTAGAGCGAAGAGATTCCAGCTGAGCAGGAGCGTTCCCAGCGGCGACGCGAGAGAGAAAGGACTGCCCGCATAGGTGAGATCATCTAGGCTTCGGGGGCGAATCACGGGATAGAGATCCCCCTCGATGCTCTCGGGAAAGGCGATACCCGAAACATCGACCATAAATCCGATTAGCGGCGATATTGCAGAGGTGGGAAGCAATACTTTTACAGAGCGTCCATAACCATCGTCAATACGGAAATATCCGGATTGAACCTCGGTGACTGCACCCAGTGTGCGCACAAGAAGTCCGACGACATTGAGTCCGTTGCCATCTTTCATTCCGCGCTGACCAGCCCCATTTGAGTCGAGGAAGAAATCACCACTGTACAGTGAGCGCGTAGTCATCCCAATGGCTTCGATTCTGCCCGTGCCACCAACCGAAATGGCGGTCGCCAGAATGATCCGCTCCCCGTTCGCGCTGGTTTGAATCTTTCCCTGCCCATATACGGAATCGCCTTCATGAATCGCTGGCGCGGATCCAGGAAGATTGATACGAATACCACTGCTTCGATCTATCGTTTCCGCGTAGATATAGGTACCGAAGGTCGCTGTTGCGATTAGCTCTGTCTGGCCACCAGTGTTGTCCCCACCACCAACGTTCGGATCGCCGGGGTTCCAACCACCTCCACCGGTACCCCCTCCGCCACCGCTACCTGCGCCAGGGTCGCGCCCGAACTTAACATCGAAGTCATCTTCCTGTGTTTTGAGCCCGCCCGCCGACCCATACCTAGCACTGGGCAGTCCATAGACCAGTGTGTAGCTAGTCGTCGGGTCTTTGTCGAAAATATAGAGACGGTTCTCCCGCGTCGCGACGTTGCCGCTCCGCTTGGTGCGACTGGTCTGCCAGACATTATCGCGCCGCTGAACTTCAGAGCTATCCGCGCGTATCACACGCAGGATCGGAAACTTCCCATTACCAGGATCAGGAAGGCGGATATAGGTCCAGCCCGAGTGGACGCCAGGAAGGTTCAGCTGTACCGTGAGGTGGCTCGCGCTGACCGGTCCGTTCGGCACCGTTCCCCCAAGTTCCACCCCAACGGGCAAGATATCCCCAGTGCTGGAGTAGAGCGTATCGGGCAGACTATCGGGATCAGCATCGTCGTTAGCCAGGTAGTCCGGCTTAGCGTCATCCTCAGGTAGCACCCGCACCACATGTTCTAGTTCGTGGATCGCAACGCCTTCGATCAACGAGGCGAGCGGGTTGCCCAGCTCGGTGACGTGTTTGAGCGTGGCATTGTAGGAAATAAACTTGCCTTGTAGGGTGCTGGTCATGAACCAGGTGGCGGTTCGGGTGGAGAGTGCAGGCACATCGCCCAGGCTGGTATTCAGTCCGGGCTGGAACGGCTCATCGTCCACGCGAGAGCCGAGGATATCGAAGTCGATGAGCAGGCCACGCTCATTCTCGATGATCTGCGGCTTGGACGACACGACGTTCATGTTGCGCGCCGCGCCATAGCCGGAGTTTATTACCAGAAGACCGAGGGCAAACGGCTCGGGCAGCTCTACCAGAGGAGTGAAGGGATCATCGGAATAGACATCACGCTGCCAGAAATAGTGCAGGAAGAGAAATGGATCTGGCTTTACGGTAATAGGCGCCGGAAACATGGGGATGGTGACCCGCGTTCCACTCTGGTAATACTCAATGGTGCCCCCGACGAAGTAGCGCACATCCTCGGTAGGCGCGGCAGTTCGCAGTGGCGTTATCTTCCAGGTACCTTTAGCGGTCTGCCCCGGTGACAGTGTGGCGGTACCATCTAGCCCGGTGATTCCCTCCACCGTTGGCCCCACCAGGCCGAACTTATCGTTGGCAGAGGTATCTGCGTCGTCTCGTATATCGAGTGTGACTCTCAGTTGATCAAGCTGAATGTCCGGAGACGTATTAGAGATTTCCAGTCGCCCCTCGAATACGGTTCGAGTGAGTGTTATGTCCTGCGTTAGCCGAATCTTGACGCGAGCACAGACACCATCATCTTGAGCAAACGCAGAAAGTGTATTTACGAATAGGAATGTGATTATCAGATGTATTAATTTCATAAAATCACCTATCACAATCTGGAGAGTGAGATAATACCGAGTCTACATAACTAGTATTATCCTCCACCCATTTCATATTCACATCATCCCATTTTAAATAGTAATTTGATGTACCATCCCTGTCGGGATCTAGGCCGTTGTAATACAATATTGTACTTACTGTAAGTAAGCTCTCTTCAATCATCATTCCGTCCACTAAAATATTTACTGTTTCAGGCAAAGGACTATTGCCCGTGGGTTGCAGCTTTGTTCTAAGCAATGTCTCCATTTCATTTTGTTTTATATTGTATAACTGTATAGCTTTGGATAAATTCTGCCTCCAATCCCAAAAGTCAGCCCACTCCCTAGGCAACCCTGTCAATGCAGAGCACTCGATTTGTCCCACACCAATCCCATTAGGAGGCCCAACCAATGGTGTACCGTCGGACTTGAATTGGCGTACACTTGTCTCTTGGCAAATTAACCTATCTAAATATTTTATCCCTGAAGCTCTTGCAGCATCTAGAACAACATTTTTCGGAGGATTATCACCCCTTATTGGCACGCTCACATTTTTAACAACACAGAATCTCCCGTCAATAAACACCTCGATAAATATGCTTAATTCACCACCTAATATTTCGCTACCAAAATCGATACTAAACTCCCGTCCCGATGCGTTTTCTCCAGAACTAGGAAATCTCTTATAGTATTTTTCTGGACACTTAGCGCTTTTATACTCATAAGTAAGCTCAGCGTACCATCTTGTCGTTATGACTCCATCACCTTTAATCTTGATTCTAATATCAGGCATTTGAGGGTTACCATCATCATCATAAGTAATATATGCATTACCATTAGGTCTTTTCCCCAATACTTCGATTGTTACTCGCTTACATGGATCACATTCAACGGGTGTATAGTTCAATGGTGGAGGCGAACTTACAACTCCTTCAAATCCCACAGGGCCTCCACCACCCGAAGAGACTGCAATTATGCTGGAAGGCGGACAATCACCAGTAATCTGTGTCCCGTTTATTACTTGACATATCGGATTTAATCCACACGTATAACAACCAGAGCAACTCACAGTCAAACCACATTGCCCATCGCTGACTCGCACTTCCGCACGCTGAATAGTGACGGGCACCGTAATCGTTTTTAGTGCTGGCAGCGTCCCAATATCACTTACAGGCGAAGTTACTGTATATCCATTCCCTGATGAAAAACTTAATCTGACCTGATTTAATGCAATAATTCCCTGATTGGTAACAGTATAATAAACGATAGCCTTTCCCTCTTCATCATAATTTAAGGTCCGTAAATCCAAGACTAAAGGATTCATCGTTAAAACAGGGGCAGGCACATGGGTTTCAAAGATAGCATCCAATGTTACCTGGTACTGATCCGAAGTATCTACGGGCACCACATTCCAGGTGTACTGCACGAACTGACGCGGGAGAAACGGTTTGTAGGACTTCGTAGTGCCCCCAACGACCTCCACATCGCTTTTGAAGGCTCCGTGGTTCGGGGCCGTGACCTCGATATTGTAGTAGCCTTCTGTAAGGTTCAGAATGGTAAGCTGGCCGAAGTTCGGACCGGCGGTAGTCTCTGTGTCGCCTTCCGCCACAATCGCACCGGTGAATTTGTCTTTGACCACCACATGCGCTCCGGCAAGGTTGGGAGTGCCCTCCGCGAAGTAGGTGTACTCATCCTCCGCAGTCAGCTTCAGCGTTCCCTTACGGTCGGAGATCAGGTTGAAGGTGAAGTTCAGCCCCACGCCCGCCGCATTGGAGGGGTTGATTCCTATCGTGCCGGTGTAAGGCCCCAGCGTCATGGTTTCCTGGGGCAGAAGCGACAGGCTCACCTTCGCCGACTCGCCCGGCAGGAGCGTGGATATCACGGTGGGCGAGACGACGGAGAGCCATGGGGCATTCGGTAAGACCACCCGGACATCCTGGGCTGCCACGCTGCCCTCGTTCTTGACCGTCGACTCGACCAGGGTCTGCTGGCCACGCAGCATAGCGGCGATCAGGGGGTTAGGGTCGAGGGTGAGCCTAGGGATACGTGGGACCACGGTGCAGGCCACGTTCGCCGTCGCTTCCTCGCCCTCGGCGCTGGTGAAGCGCAATAGGGGCGTGGAGGAGAGCACGCTCTGATCTGTCGCCAGCGCTCGCACAGTGACATCCGCCGACGCCATAGGAAGAAGCTGCGTGGGAACCCCGGTCAGGGTTACCTGCACATTGGCCGCCGCGCCGCTGACCGCCCCGGAGATGCCCGTCAATGTTGTTCGGCCCAGGTTCGTCAGCCGGATTATCTGCTCCTGAGCGACCGTGGGATCCAGCTGAAAAGCCGGCTGGTCGGGCGCGGCGATCAGGACTTTGGGCTTGACGACTTCAAAGGTCCGCGTCGCCGGGCTGAGATCCTCCGCTCCCGCCTCGTCCACGGCGGCCACGGTGAACGTGTGTGTTCCGTAAGCCAGGTTCGCCACGGTGGCGCTGGTAGCCGCGCTCGGTCCCTGAAACGCATTGGCATCAATGCGCCATTTGTAGCGAAGGAGCTGCGCGGGGGTATCGGAATCACTTCCCGTAAAGGTAAAGGTGACCTCGGGAGCGCCGACCTGGGTACCGCTCGCCGGCCCGTTGATGATGTAAGTCTCGGGAGGGGCCGTATTCGCGCTCACCACGAGCGCGACATTGCCCTGAGCCAGGTTGCCCAGCGCATCCGCGTTCGCCCCGCCCAGAATCCGAACCGCACCCGCAAACGAGCCTGCGGCGGCGCTGGGGTCGATCTTGACCGTGAAACAGGTCCGGCTGGTCACGCTCGCACCGGCGGCAAGCTCCCCCTCGAAGCCGTTGTAGAACGGTGTGGGGTCCACATCCAGGGCATCGGAGCCATCGAAGGTAAC
Source organism: Armatimonas sp. (assembly GCA_049840835.1). Taxonomy (GTDB): domain Bacteria; phylum Armatimonadota; class Armatimonadia; order Armatimonadales; family Armatimonadaceae; genus JANLTX01. The sequence goes on from JASGJG010000012.1 coordinate 218,669, forward strand.
GCTGAGCTGATTGAGATAGACCGGGCTGGCACCTGTGTTTCGCACGGAGGCTTGATACGCCACGGTAGCCCCCTGTGAGCCTCGCGCCGTCGGAGTGAGGGTCAGCGTGAGCTGCGCCCGGGCGGAGAGCGCGGTCAGTAGGACGCAGGCAAAGAGCCAGAACAGGGAGAGGAGTCTACTCATGGGAGGGATACCAGTCGGGAGGCGCTATAGGTGCGCCCGGCGGAAGTGGCCGTCAGGGAAAAGACGCTGCGTCCGGCAGGCAGATTGCCAGGAAAGAGCAGGGTGATGGGAGCGGAGGTCGCACCGGGGGCCAGGTCCGGGAATGCCAGAGGCAGCGCCGATAGCGTGCCGCTGCCGGACAGCGCAGATGCCTTGATGCTCCCTGCCACCAGCACCGCGGTGCCCACATTCTTCAGGGTGAGGGAGACTTCCACGCTCTCCCCGATGCGCGTTGCGCTGGCGGAGGCAAGAGCGAGCTGCGGCAGACCGGCAACCATGAAGCGGGCGACGTTGGACACACCGCCCTCCGGGGCAGGGTTTGTTACGGTGACGTTGTTTGCGCCCCCCACAGCCAGGTCTTCCGTCGTCAATGTTATCTGGATTCTGGTCGGGGTGAGGTAGCTTGTAGGACGATTGCTACCGTTCCATTGCGCTACGGAGCTCATGACGAAGCCTGTGCCCTCCACAGTAACGGTAAGTCCCGTGGTTCCGGCGAATGCGGACGCGGGACTCAGGGCGGAGACAGCAGGCACCGGATTGGCTACGGTGAAGGTCGTCGGGATGCTCTCCCCACCGCCGGGCATGGGCGTGATCACGCTCACGCTGACGAATCCCGCTGTGGCAAGATCGGTAGCTAGAATGGTAGCTCGTAGTTCTGTGGGGGAGATATAGGTAGTGGTGCGCTCCGCTCCGTTCCAGCGCACTTTTGACCCGGGCACAAAGTTGCTTCCAGTCACGCTCAGGGTGAGTTCGGCGGAGCCGACCAGAGCGCGCGTCGGGGAGATCGCAGTGAGGATAGGAGCGGGATTGGCAATAGTGAAAGTGAGAGGAGCGCTGGTTCCACCGCCGGGCGCAGGTGTGTAGACTGTAATCGCCAGTGTACGGGGGGCTGCCACCAGACTGGCAGGAATCTCGGCGCGAAGTTCCGTAGGGGAGAGGAAGGTCGTCGTTTGCTCGGCCCCATCCCATTGAATCTTAGAAAACGGCGTAAAATCCTGCCCCCGAGCGGTCAGGGTGAACGCTCCTGAGCCTGCGAGCACAACATCGGGCGAGATCTGTTCCAGGATCGGTCCCTGATTCCGGTCGCCGGGCACCGCATTGGAGAACTCACTGGTGTTTCCCAACACATCGGTGGCCGTGGCGGTGAGGAACACGCCTTCAGGGGTCGGGGCGAGCCCGCTGGCGATAATCGGAGCGTTCCCGCCTGCGCTCGTAGTCACCGTCACGCCCCCCAGGTAAGTCTCTCCTTCCCCATAGCCGGAGGGATCGGGGTTGACGCTGGCAAAAAACTCGATGCGGTAGGTGCGGCCCGGCGCTGCAGAGAGCGATCCGACCGCACCGGTAGATGCGCCTCCTGTGAACGCCTGAGCCAGGACCGGGGAAGGCTGGAGATTGTTCGCTCCCTGATTCAGATCACGCCGTGTTACCAGGCGAATAGACAGGTCCCCGTTGGCGCGAAATGTGGAAGCGGCGACGGTGACCTGCTGCGCATAGGGTGTAGACGGGTTCTCACGGCCTATGTATACGCCGTCTCCCCCGTTATCCTCGAAACGGCATTCCTGAAAGAGCTGCCGGGAGGTAAGAGCGGCTGCGCCGTTTCCAAAGTTCCCGACAATCTGCTCCCTTAGAAATTGATTGTCACTTCCTGCGGAGGCATGCAGGCGGATTCCATCCGCAAGGCAGCCCTCAATCGCGTTGTCCGTTGAACGCGTCCCGGTCACTCCCTGTCCCAGTTCGATTCCAAAGAGGCTGGAATAGATCGCGTTGTGATCCAGTTGTGCACCGCTTGTGGCGGCGCCATCGAGCACGATGCCCGTATTGAGCGAGAAGGCGAGTAGGTTGCGCCGCACCACGGTATTGGGCGCATTTTCCACGAGGATACCCTCAGCACTGTTTACGAGAGGCTCGAAAAACGGGCTCACCCCCAGTATATTGTCCTCCAGCAACGCCCCCTGGGTGTCGATGACATGCAGGGCGGCTCCGCTGCAACCACCCAGAAGGGTGTTTCGAACCGCAGGCGCCCCGCTCGCTCCTTCGAGCACCACGCCCTCTCCGGTACCTACTACGGATGTCCCAAGAGCGTTCGTGCCGATGTTGCAGCGTTGCACCGCTAGGCCTGTGGCTGCGCCCTGAATACGGATAGCGCTGGCGTTTCCCACGATCACGGAATCGGTTACCTGAAGGCCCGATGCATTCGTGGCCTCTATGCCTGTGGTGCAGGCGAGCCCTTGCTCACCAGAGCGATCCAGCCCGATGAAACAATTGTCAATGGTGGCGGAAGCGGCGAGAACTCGAATTCCACTCTGCCCGAAGCGGTTGATACAGAATCCCTGAACGGTGCAACCAGACGCGACTATGCGAAGACCGTCTGACTGTGTGGAGGCCAGAAAGGTGCCTTCCAGCTCTACCAGGGGCGCCCCGGCATAACCGGGCTGGGTGCTCCCCAGTAGCTGCACCGAGTCGGTCAGATCTGGCAGAGGGGATGTGAGCGAGATGGTAGTTTCTCCGGCGGGCAATTGAAACCGAATGACGTCCGCTCCGGCGGTGCCGTTGGATAGCAGGAGCGCTTCACGAAGCGTGCCGGGTCCATCATCCTCACTGCTGGTGACGGTGAAGATACTCGCCCTTGCCGCCACGGCCAGCAACAGTACCGTTAGCACTGATATCAGCCGCGCCAAGCCACGCCGTCCTCCTCGCTTATCCACCTTGCCTCTTCCCTTCTTTTGCGTCTCTTTAAGGCGTAATCGTCAGGAGCTGGGATTTTCCAATTCCATTAGCCTTCGCCGTGATCGTCGCTGTCGTTGTACTGCCGACGACGGTGGTATCGATGACGAAGGTCCCATTGGTCTGGCCCGCCGGAATCACGAAACTCGCCTCGGGGATAGCCGCTCCGTTGTTGCTCGTGACGGTGACGGTAACCGGAGTGGGCGAGGCCCCCGAGAGGGTCACGATACCGATGCTGGTTTCCGTTCCTCGCACGCTCGATGGAATCAACTGAAGATCGACTACGGTAGGGATAGTGACCACCAGAGTGGCGTTCTTAGACACGCCGAGTGTCCCCGTAATTAGCACTGTCGTCGGGGTCGCCACAGCTCTCGTGGTAATTGGGAAGGAGGCGCTGGTTTTCCCGGCAGGCACAGTGACCGAGGTCGGTACCGTTGTCGGGTTCGTTCCGCTAGACACGGCACTTGTCAGAGCGACGATGGCTCCACCGGTGGGTGCGGGCGCGGTCAGCACCACCACCCCGAAGACCCGGCTGCCGCCCAGAACACTGGCGGGAGAGACTGCCAGGCTGCTGACCTGTGCCGTGCCAGGGTTAATCCACACAGAGCCGCTGGTGGTAGCGCCACTCACCGTTGCGCTTACCGTGACCTGCTTGGCGGCTGAAACGCTTCCCGCTGTGGTGTTGACGGTTCCCGATAAGCCGCCGCCAGGAATCGTGATTGAAACAGGAACCGGCAGCGCCACGGAGTCACTGCTGCTCAGCGCCAGGGCGAGTCCGCTTGCCGGGGCGGGCAAATTCAGAGTGACGGTGACGGCGACGGCCTGCCCGGTGCGAGCCGAGCTGGGATTGAAGCGCACCGCCGCCACCCAGGGCTTAACCGTGACTACCTGCGAGGAGGTCTGGTCCCAGAGCCGAACGGCAATGGTCGCTTGCCGCTGCAGGGAAACATTACCTGCGGTTATTGGGAAGGTAGCCGAGGTCGCCCCCTCGGGAATGGTTACGGAGGTTGGGATCGTAACCGCGCTAGGATCCGAGTTCGAGAGACTGAGAGTCAGCCCGCCTTCCGGCGCAGGCCCCGAGAGAGTCACCGAACCCACGGATGCCTGCTCGCTTCCGAGCGTGGTCGGGCTAATGGACAGCGATGGCATCAGGTTTCCACTGGTTTGCTGCGTTCGGATCGTTCCATTTCCACCGTTCGCCTCCGACGCCCCGTTTCCACCATTGACATTGATGGCGCCTGTCCAGGACGCACTCGAGACATAGTAGATAGAGACTCGGCCACCGCCGCCGTAGCCGATCCCATCTACGCCGCCGTCTCCCTGAGCATAGATCACCCCATTCCCCGCTAAGCTACCGACACGCAGTAGAACGCTCCCACCGGAACCGCCGCCGCCGTAGCCATAGCGATAGCTGGGTCCAACATTTATCTGTCCTTCGTTTCTTAGAGTCCCGTTTACGGTGAGCCGTACGGCGCCGCCACCATAGCTGCCCGCCTGGCTATTGGGATCGTTATAGGCAAAGCCACCGCCGCTTCCAAAATCGACGGGCAGGTCGGCATCCCCGTAGGTCAGCCCACTGTTGGCGCCTGCCCAGCTCCCGCCACGCCCGCCGTAGCTTGCTCCCGCTCCACGGTCGCTGGCGCTTCCCTGGCCGGCTCCGGGACCCTGGCCAGGGTCATATCCCCGCCCGATGGCTCCGACTCGCCCGCCGCCCTTGATATTCAGATCTCCCGTAACAAACAGATTGAGTGCCGTGAGCGCAGGCGGCGCGATATAGCCCCCCGACTCTACAGTAATGTTATCGAATACCAGTCCTTCCGGATCCACGGCGTTAGATAGCGTGGTCGGGAACTCCATGAAAGTGTTGTTATTGACGATCAGATCGCCATGTGGCTGCGTTTCCGACTTCAGGAATATGGTGCCCGCACCAGATCTTGTTCCAAAGTCATTGCTTCTATTACCGAACGCCTGCAACATGGACGCATTGACAGTCATTCTGTAATAGACTGAGATTCGTCCCCCACTGCCACCGCCACCCTGGTTGTTTCCATAGCCGCCATTGACGCTAACGAAACCACTTCCGGAGAGCGAGCCGACGTTCAAGTAGATCGACCCACCCGAACCCGCTCCCCCACTCCCAGGGCTGTTCAGACCATTGGCGCTGATAATGCCCTCGTTCTGCAACGTCTCGCCGACATTGAGGCGCAAGGCGCCGCCGCCGGGACTGCCAAAGACGGTGCCCGCATAGCCGGAGCCGCCCCCACTTCCCAGGTGCGTACCATCCTCCACGGCGTTGGGGTCACGAAGATTGCCATACGGCGTGCCGCTGGTACGCGACACCGTTCCTACGTTGGGAAGACCTATGATTACGCTGCCTTCGCCTCCGTAGCTGGCGCCGCCGCCTCCCTGGCTATTATTATTGAGTCCTCTTCCGGGACCGGAACTGGCCCCATGTCCTCTTCCGTCGGCATTGATCCGCCCTGCGGTTTCGACAACGAGATTATGGACTACGTCCAGTTTGAGCACTTGCCCATATCTCGGACTTAAAATCCCAAAGTTCTTAATTAAGACGTTATCGTATGTTTCTTCATAAGATAATATGGTGCTAAACCCATTATTACCGGCATTATCAATTATCAGATCACCGTTTTCTTGCGATCTTTGTTTAAGAAGAACTGTGCCTGCACCAGCTCTCGTTCCAAAGTCGTTGCTGCGATTTCCCAGTGCCTGAACGTTGCCGGTAAACGCCGCTTTGTCCGTGTAAGTGACAGCTATCCGACCACCGCCACCACCGCCACCATGATTATTGCCGTATCCCCCATGGGCAACGAGGCTCCCCCCTCCGACCAGTTGATTCACATCGATAGAGATGCTTCCCCCAGACCCAGCGCCGCCGTTCGCAGGGCTGTTAGCCCCCTGTGAGAGAATAGCGCCGTTTACGCTCAGGATTCCCGATACTGTCATTCGGATAGCCCCGCCGCCTGCACTTCCTGAATATGTTCCGGTGTACCCTGAGCCACCCCCACTTCCCAGGTTCTCGTAGTTACCGAGATTGGCCAGTGACTTAATATTTCCGTAGATTTCGCCACTCGTTCCTCCAATGTAGGTTCCTTCACCGCCATAGGCAGCCCCACCACCGCCCTCACTGACGGAGTTGATGCCTGCGCCCGGCCCCTCGCTCGCGGGCCAGCCCTTACCCGTGGCATCGATGGCACTCCCAAAATCTATGCTGCAGTCTCCGGCGACGGAAAGATTCATGCCATTGGAGAAGTTCGCTTCGCTCTTTGCCGAGTGGGTCACGATACCATTGTTCTCGACCCTGAGGCTGGTGAAGGCGTGCGAGCCGTTGATGGTTACCGTGGTTCCCCGAACAATGATGTCCTGGTTCTCGTAGGTGGTGTCATTCGCATTAATCGTTACCGGACTGGTGAAGACCACCTGCGCAAAGCCGGGAACAGCCGCGATTAGGGCGAGAGCAAGACTAATAAGGATTCGTTTCATTTGCGATTCCCCTCTCGACTGGAGGGCAGGATTGTAATGGTCTTTTTCAGGATCTGGCCGTTTGCCAGAGCGCGGAGCGTGACGGTGCGACGCTGGTTAGATCTTGCAGCGCTCACACGAAACAAAGGAACGGTCCCTGAAGAGAGAAGCGAGGCAGCTTTTGGGTCTATGGTGATGCCAGGTGCCTCACACGACAGAGTGATACGGATCGGTTTTTCGGAGGATTGGTTGAGCGTCACGAGAACGGTCACATCGTGTCCGGCCACCAGCGTGCCGGGAATGAACTCAAGAGAGCCAACAGAAATAGGAACCAGGGCAAGCATGGCCTCCTGCGGCGAGGCGTCTCCTAGGCGCGCCTGAAGACGAACCGAGAGAGGGGAGCTGATATTGCGGGCCACTGTGAAGGGGAATGCGGCGGCGGATTTGCCTGCCGGAATCGTGACAGTTTCCGGCATAGAAAGGGAGGCCCTGCCTTCGCCTATAGCGGTGAGCGACACAGACACCCCTTGCTTACCCGCGGGTGCCATCAACAGAATGATAGCAAAATCCCTTTGGCCGCTAACGGCACTGGCTTGGGCAACCTTAAGCGCTTTGATCGAGTTGGGTTCAACAGACTGTGCAAACACAGCCATGTTGAAAGTGCGGGCTGCTACAATTGCCAGGGAGATACGAATGAAGCGGATCGACCAATGGCTCAGCAGCATAGTACTGCAGAGTATGCTATCTAGTAGAATTCACTGCCATGTACCCAGGTACATAATACAGCCTTCAGTGGGGATGAATCAGGCACTTTTGTCTATCTGCGGTGCCCTCTAGTTGGCTTTCAGGATACGCTCCACCCTGCGCTTCGAGTATGCCTTACCAAGCCGGGCAAACTCCCCGTGCGCTTGCTCCAGCAGTCTCCTGCCTTCCGCCTGATTTCCATTGCATAGCGCAATTTTGCCGAGCACCTCTCTTGCCCAGGCGGCCTCCATTGGTCCATTTGAGCGTTCCAGCAACGCCATACTCTCCTGAGCAAGTTGCTCCGCGCGGGTTGGCTGATTCCGCCTCAGCGCCAGCTCAGCCTGTCGAGCAAGAAAGCGCCCTATCCAGAACTCCTGATTGGCCTTCCGCCAGATTGCCAGCCCCTCATCATAAAACTGACTGGCTTCCTCTGCCGCCCCCTGCGCGAGGGCGACATCCCCCAGTTGGCCGAGCGCTGCTGCACGAGATTGCGCCTTTCCCAGAGAGGAATAAATGCCTATCGCCTCTGTCAGGCTTCGGCGTGCCAGAGCATACTGACCTTCCTCGTAGCTGACCTGGCCGAGGGCACGGAGGCAGTCAGCCTCCCCGTTTCGTTCCTGGTTGGCCTGGCGGATTGCGAGTGAGCGATCCAAGTAGCTCCGCGCGCTATCATAATGTCCCGATTGACGCTCTAGCTCTCCTAAGAGATACAGAATTACTGCCTGCTGAAGCGCTGCGTCTGCCGACTTCTGGCTAATAGTAAGAGCCTCCTGGAGATCGATTTTTGCCAGCTCCGGCTTTCCCAGCATGGCCTGTGTCTCCGCCCGGCTCTGGAGGATATCGGCCTGGCCGCGCCTATCGCCTGCCTCTCTTCGAAGCCTCAGAGCCGCATTGAAAGCAGTCAGCGATACAATGCTGCCAGCAGCGCTTTGAAAATGAACTCTCCTGGCAAAATCCGCCAGAGCACTGGCAAGAGCATTCTTTTCTTCAACGGTTCGGGCAGCAGAGCGCTCCCTAAGCAATTCTGCCAGGCGAGTCTCGGGGACGTTCAGGCGTGGCTCCGTGAATACTGTTGGTACATCCGTGGGTGCGGGAGTCGGACGAAGCGCCTCTGCTCGACCTTCGCGGCGGGCATATCGCCAGAGGATGCCCGCGGTTAGCAGCCCCAGCACAAAGGCAACTCCTGCTCGGCTCCAGCGAGAAGCCGGAATACCTAAGAACATCACTTGATCGCTACCTCCTGCAACACGCCTATGGATCGAAGTCTGTCTTCAAACCGGCGGGTCCACCGGACATGAGCACAGGCGCTCCAGAACTCGAGTCCCCCTTGATAGAGCGCCTGTGCCTGCTCTAGGAGGCCTCGATCCCGCAGTATATCTCCCAGAGTTCCCCGGGCCACCTGTACGGCTGCTTCATCGCCCGATTGTTCGAAGAGTTGTATGGCACGACGGATGAGAAACTGCGCCTCGCCTAGCGCGCCACTTTCTCGCTGCAGAGTTGCCAGAGCTTCCAGACAGGAGCCCTGTCCATGGGGCTTCTCTAGCTCCTCATACTGTAGTAAGGCCTCATTCCAGCACAGCCGCGCCTCTTCCGAGCGGGTCAATCCCTTCAAGATTCCCCCATGCAGAAGCAGGCCGCATGCCATTGCATCTCGCCGATCACGCTGTCGCCAGTGATCGAGAAAGTGCTGGCTGTGTATCAGTGCATGCGGATACCGCTTCCGCGCCAGTGAATTCTCCGCAATCACTTGATGGGTATGCGGAGGGATAGGAAATTCGGGGAAGTGACGCAGGAACTCCATCCGCTGGCGAAGGACTCGATCAAAGTCCTCATCATCTCCTCGGTGATGCAGAACGATCAGGGCATTCGCTAAAGATATAGAGAGAAGTTCCGGCTCCTGAGCTCGGTTCTGGTAGACAAAATTGTTTAGAAACTCATAGAAAAACCGTTCCAGCGAGGGTTCGCGCAGGCTCATTATGGCAAGATGAACCAGAGCGGAATAGTACAGTGGTCCTCGTTGAATACTTTCCCAGGAGCGGGTCAATATAGAGTAGTAGGCAGAAAGGTCATGGGCAATGTCCTTCATATAATCACAGCAGAGAAGGTAGAACAGGTGGCAATTCTCGATAGCAGAGGATTCATGGCAATACTGCAGGGCCGCGATTATATCCGCTGTCATTGACTTCGCATGGGCGGTAACTTCCCCATCGGGAAGGATTTCGCCGGTATTCAGCCGCCTTGAAGGAAGGGCTGCAAGAAGGCTCGAATCCAAGCGAATACGGTAGACGATACTGTCAATGAACCAGAGAGCGTGTTGGTGTCGAATCCGCTTTCGCTGACTGCCTGTCAGTTTGCTCCAGAACTTTCTTTTCGCAATCGGCGATAACGAGAGACTCCCTTCTTTTGCTAAAACGACTCCCCATTGGAGAGCAGACTCAAGGTCGGCGGGACAAATCCCGCAGATGTCGTAGGCCTGTTTCTCGGTAAATGAATCAGCAAAAACGGCAAGGTTACGTAGCGCAAACCTCCGTGACACCGTCCAGTGATGACAGCGAGACTGGATAAGCCGCTCAATATTGACTTGCTCCTGTATTGCCTGAGGATCGCCATGTGTTAGTAATAGGCGCGACGCAACCTCATGATCCGGCTGGTAGCGCAGCAGCTCGCGAGAGGTCGTGGTAGCGGCGGCCAGATCACCGTCCGCCTGCTGCAGGGCAAGCAGATCGTTAAGAAGTTGATAACCTTCGGCAAAGAAGTAGCCACGCCTGGAAAGAGTCCAGTCTCCAGCAATCCCTTCTAGAAATTCACCACGCAATAACTCCACTGCTCCTTCAAGAACATTCCGTTTCTTTTTGCTGTCTTTTGCTCGCTTCCCCTGAAGAATAGTTTTCTCGAGTTCTACGGCATCGCAGCCAACGCCGGGAGCAAGCGCCAAGCCATTTCCATCTTCGATAAGCAGTTCTGAAGCAATCAGGGTTCGTAGATGATGAAGCGCTACCTTCAGATTGTCGCGCGGGTTGTTTACATCCGGCCAAAATGTCGACGCAAGAGTAGCACGAGAGACAGGTGTCGCACTTAAAGCCAGACAGGCTAGCACTCCCCAGAGTCGCCATGTGCGAAAGCTCTCCACAGCAAGATCGTCGATGAGTAGTTCCGGCTTTCCCAATACCCGGAGATATATCTGGGACATGCAGGCAATTATAGCCTGAGAAACATGGGATGGGCAGGAATTGTTACGGTTACGGTTACGGCGGCACCGGTATCCTCAGTCGGTAAGGCGTTCCCTTCAAGAAATCCTATCCACTCAATCTATTTACACGCAAGTAGAGAAAGGAACTAAAGTGGATTCTGTTTTTAGAAGAACTGTAGGCAATGAGAGATCCGCGGCTATCGCAGGGCGATATCCAGGTGCCTATCTCCGCCAGTTTCGGGAGGAGCGTGGCATCAGCATCGATGATCTGGCAAGCAGCGTTAATACGACCTTCCGGACTCTACAAAAGATTGAAACGGGGAAAACACTACAGCCAGGCCGACATATCATTTTGGCCCTCCTTGATTTCCTATCAAATATTAAAAAACTGAGTCCGGCGGATAGGGCCAGGATTTTGGAGCCTCTCGGGTACCGAGACCGATTCTCACTACCCGAGGCGGATGAGATCGAGCAGATTATTCAGGAATGGGAAAGGAGTTCCTTTGATCTGCCGCATCCCACCTGCCTGGTGGACCGTGCCTACCGAATCCATGCCTGGAATCGCTACGCTCCCAAGATGCTCGGTCTAGAGTACGGGCATCCCATTATGGAGTACTTTCGAGGAAAGACACTTCTCGATGTTTTTCTGGACAGAAACATTTCGTCTCAATTTGTGATTCCCAATAAAGAGACATTTGTCTATGAGATGCTCGAGGTAATGCGCTCTGAGTTCGCATCCTTCCGAGAGGAAGAATGGTGTCGTCAATGCATTAAGGATGCTAAGGCAAAGTATGCAGATTTTCGAAAGCACTGGGAAGAGATGGAAAATAAACCGGTACGGCAACTAAGCCTGCACCAGCTTGGCCCAATCTCCATACTGCTCAACGAAGATTCACTATTTCGATTTCATCTTCTTGGCACCGATTTTTTGTGCGACTCACGCTTCCGAGTAATTCAGTACCTCCCATCGGATGTCAATACTATGCGTTTTTGCGTAAATTGGATAGATTCAGCGAACTAATCCCGTCTTATTCTTTTTTAAGAAATATAAAATAATTTATCATTAATTCTTTCTAGTATGCCCATATCATCGCTTTTCAGACCGACCATAGAATACAATCTGGATTGCATAACTTTCCTGCGGAACTTACTCAGGACATGAGATTATGCCAGGGCCTGCATGCGAGACTTTCAGGAACAAACTAGAATCGGTCTCAAAATCAAACACCATCAAACACTCCTTGCTTAACACTATTCGATAGTCAGTCATGCAGGCAGCACTTTCCTCGGAAGTCCTTCGTGAGAAAACGCTTTCCGTTGCTGAGGAATTTTGCGACCAGTTCTAGCCAATGTACTAACGGCAGCAAAGAGAATTCCCTCACGGCTTCAGGTTTGTAAGTAGCGATGAGCGGATTAAAAGGCGACGAACCCTTCATTATAATCGGCTCGTTTCCTGCCTTGATAGGGTTTTCGTGGGGAGGTGGTGGAAAGAGTGGCTCGATTTTCTTTCACCGCGCACGGGTCTATCGCAACCAGGCAATAGAATGCCTTAAGCTACCAGTGGATAAGTAGGTCTTGCCCGAGCCGCTAGAGCCGCAGATGCTGCCTCTCGCTCCTCTGACAGGCTCTAGTGCACTCGGGTACACCACACTCGCTGAAAAAGCGGACTTACCCCAGCAATGTCGCTCTTTTGCCCTGACTGCTCCAGATTCAGCTTAATCCAACTCCGGGACAACCTGACAACACGTTAATCTTTCTACATATTTTGCAATTTCGTAGCGGCAACCTCGCTTACAGAGAGGCTCTGCCTGCCATGGGCGTAATCAAGTGTCGCCCCCCCCACGCGAGAACTTGGAAGTGGAGCGAGGCGATGAAGAGATGCGAACGATAGAAAGCAACTATGAAGAGACAAGTCGAATAGGATAGGTTGTCACGATGCAGGCCAGTGCCTTTCCTTCCTGCGGTGGGGTTTGACAGAGATACTCTAGAAAATACCTCTATACGTTCTACGTATGTACCTATAAGTGTTCTTAGAGTAGGACCAAAAACTACAATGGGGATTTAAACTCAAAGGTATTCTCTCGCAAGACTAAAATCAGCTGGTTCATATGAATCTCCTACACAGAGAAACTAACTTGAAATCATTCCAAAAAATAGACAACCAGACAATATAAATAGCCGGACAGTTATATATAGGCCGAAAAAACGTGGTATAATCCGATTACAACAGGTTAATTTGTAAAAACCTTAAAACTCACGACTCTTAATCAGCGGGTCATAGGTTCGAGTCCTATACGACCCATCCGCAGTAGTTGATAGATATTGACTACTAAAACAGAAGAAAGAAGGCTCCCATGTGGGAGCCTTCTTTCGTTTTACAACCAGTTTACAACCAATATTCGCAGTGGTTTTCGACTCGCCAATGCCTAAGTGGGAGAATATCTCTTTCTATTTGGCATCGTCAGGTCGCTGGTGCTGCCCAAGGCCGTAGCCAAAGCAAAGAGGCCACTCAGTAGAGTGGCCTCTTTGCTTTTAGGTTTTCATGGCGCTATTCCGACAGGAGGTTATCCAGCCGTTGCATGGCCGAGATCTTCGAGTCCGGTGTAGCGTGACCGTAAACGCCGATGGTCATGTGGAGTGAGGAGTGTCCCAGAATCTCTCTCCGCTCTTCTGGAGACGCACCGGTTTCAGCCAACAGGACATTAGCCGTATGCCGCATGTCGTATAAGCGGATCGTAGGGTCAAGGCCAGCATCTTCAAGGCATTTCTTGAATATGCGCCGGATGTATCGCTCATTAAGCGGGAGGCCAGCCGTACCTCGAAACACCAGATCACTCCATTCTGGATTGGGCACCTGATCGACAAGATTCTCTGGGACTTCAGAAGGCTCAGATACCTGACGCCGGTAGTTGATGAGTCGCCGAGCCACTACTGCAGGCAGCGGGATGTCCCTCCGCCCCTTTCTGGTCTTAGGCGATTGCGTCAGGTAGCCGCCGCCAGTAAGATCGTCTTTGATCTGCTGCCGAACCCTAATCATTCCCCCGTCATCGTGCAAGTCAATGTCCGACCAGCGCAATCCCCGCACTTCCGCTGGCCGCATCCCGGTGAATAGGCAGACACAGATGTATTCCCCGTAGACGGATTCAGGTAGGACAGGCAGCAGCAACCGCATCTGTTCTGGAGTCAGAAAGCTGGCCTGGAATTTTGACTCCGGGAGCTTCGCGGTGCGCTCGACGACGTTACGGGCGACCAAATCGTAATCAATAGCCTGCTCGAATATGGCATGCAGCAGACGCTTCAGGTATCTCACCGAACTGGGGCCGAGTCCTTCCTCAGCCTTCGTAGCAAAAAAACGGTCGAGCATCTGTGCCGTCACCGCCATAATCTTCAGAGTGCCTAATGCTGGACGCACGTGCAACCGAACCATCTGCTCATATGAATGGAGGGTAGTCGGCTTAACACGACGCTCGCAATTGCTTAACCACGTATCGATCAGGGCAGAGATTGTCGCGTTCTTCTGTGAGAGATCGACCCTATCCCGCTGAGCCGCTTTCCATTCGTGGAGTTTCGCAGCAGCCTCCTTACGGCTCTTGCAGGTGGTCTGCAGGCGTCGTCGCTTGCCATCATCGCTGGTGCCGAGAGACAGAGCCACAGCATACAGACCATCGGCGCGTTTGGTAATAGTTCCTTCTCCATGAGCCCTTCTACCCATCATAATGCCTCCGGCATACCGGCACTCATCGCCCCAACGAGTTCACGCAACCGTGCAGTAGAAACCAGCATTTTGCCGCCAAATTTGAATGTTGGCAGTTCACCGCTTTGCGCCAGAGCGTACGCGGTGCTCCGCCCGATTCCCAGTAACTGAGCCGCCTTTCCGACACTTACTGCGAGCTGTGCCATACAACTGCACGTTCGCCGGGGTTCCATATCGGGCATCGTTTCCATCCCAGTACCCTTGCGCTCGACCACCTTATCTATGACCATTTCTGTCCTATCTCTATCCGCTAAGCGGAGGTAATGAGCGATGTTCGGATTCAAAGTGCCCATCTGAAGGGCTTAAGGGTTCCAGGAAAGAATCTTTTTTGCAGGAATCTTGTTATGGCTTTAGAACCTAAACCTGATGCCGGAAGAGCGAAATCTTCCGAGGGGTCCGAAGAGCCTCCGGCAGACATTAATAGGCTCCATATTCAGCTGCCAACCTCTAACGAGCCGATATCGTGCATGCCCAATAACATCAACGCATGAGGCGTGATGATTTTCGCGTACAGTTCGATCCACCACGCCGCTGCAGTCTGGGCAGAAGCGTTGCGCAGCCATTCTCTCAGGCGTTCCCCCTCCATCGGGTGCAACTCCACCGGTGTAGTCAACCCGACTCTGGCATCGATAATGGCGTCCGTACGTAACCGTTCAGCAGCAACGACGTCATCATCAGTACCCACGAGTGGCGTTAACCCTATCCCTGTGAGCGCCATGGCGATCTCACGCGCATACACCGCTCGTTCGTCGTCACTCATCCGGCTGAGCCAGATCTCCATCCACTTACCATCGAGTTCATATAACTCCACATAAGTAACTTCCATTTTCGTCTCCTCATGCGCTCTGCCAGGTGGCCCTGACAACGCACTTTATACAGCAGATCGAATTTATTTCAATAGTAATTGCATATATATTAATCTTAATATTATTTATTCACATGCTTTTTTCCGACATAGGATATACCTATGCGAACTGCTTTTTTCACCTGATGGATGGCTCTACAGTCTCGGGGGTAAACAGGGGTTAATAAATTTACATAAGAAAATTGATGAACCTACCCCGGAGCAAGCTCCGAGGTATCAGTGGAAAGGTAGTCAGCTCGGGAGCCGATAGCTAAAAGCCACGGCTCCTGAAAGAGCCTTGGGCGTTCCATGGAGAAAGACGCATTCGCATAGGTAAATTCAGTAAGTCTAAATCCGCATTCATAAAAATAACTCTATTGCGGAGATAAACAACCTGTGCATAATGATGTAAAACCACAAGATCTACAAAAAAATGGCTAAAACTTATATATTATTCGGTGAATGGCGAAAAAGTAACATTCGCAAGTAGGCAGCATTGGATGAGTCTGCACTTATCGCTCCGCCTCCTGCTGCTGAGGCC
The DNA here is from genome assembly GCA_049840835.1 of Armatimonas sp. Classification (GTDB taxonomy): domain Bacteria; phylum Armatimonadota; class Armatimonadia; order Armatimonadales; family Armatimonadaceae; genus JANLTX01. The sequence continues at coordinate 234,168 of JASGJG010000012.1, forward strand.
GACGATTGGTGTGTCAGCAACGGGATCGCTTGGATTAAGTTGCTCAAACTGGTGCGGGCTGTTATCGCAGCTCATGAGCGATGCCATTCGAAGCGTATAGAAGCCTTCCGGCGAGAATACGATGCCGTCAAAGCCGTACCCCCGGAGTGACTTTAATACGCATAACATTTCGCTCTAAACAAGCAGTTGTGCTACTGCATTCCCAGCGCTCCTACCATAGCTTTTACTTAGATATATTGGGGCTTTTATTTCACCTGGAGAGTATTTTTATTATTCGGGCACTACGAAATTGGGATTTGACGCCTTTTCGTGAGCTTCCATTACTGCTAAAGCATACAGTCTCCGTTCTTCTGATGATCCCAGCCATCCCTCTAAACTCTCATCGGCAATAATCCATCCACGCGCTGCACAGATCGCGGGTGGCGCTACCTGCGTTAGCTCCAGCGCAATAGCTTGCTCATATATTTCCGTGGGAGATAGCCCAAGGTCCCGCTCAATCGCGCGCCGCTCCTTATACCCAGCCACATCTTCTATGAGTGCTGCCCATCTCCTTATAGCTTTTACCCGATAGTTATTTTCTGCACTTTCATAATTCATAGCTTTTTGCATCCTTAACGTGACACTGCTGTCACCATTTTATCTCATCTATTTGTGAGCATAAAGGGGTGGCAACTCTACCCCGGCTACGCACGGCTGATGGCCTTGCCAATCAGTGCGGCCCACGTATCCAGGCGCGTTTAGGGGCATTAGGCATTAACTATAATATGCTGCTTGGGCGGATCTCAATAGCCACCGACGGGCTATGGCATCCGACCCGGTACGAAATCACTAATATAATTCGGGGGCGTCGAGCCCTGCTAACCACCGAGATTGTGGTGCTGGCGCACTGTTTGGAATGCAGTGCTGCCTACCTTTTAGGGGAGACTACGCAATCGACCCTACCTAAGCCTTAAAGTGATGTGGTCTTTCCATAGTTGTTCTGGTATGCACGGTTCTTCTAAGTCGTAGTCTGTTCGCTCTATTGTCGCCTCAGCATCCCGATGAGCTCGTCAAGTATTTCGTCGCTCACAGGCTCGCCTTCCAGCGCAGGAAACAGCACAGGAAGCTTTCTGAGTACCTCTTCGTCGCTCAGTAATCCGGGGGGTATCTCCTCGCGCGAGATCGCGGCCAGGCGCAGCGCCTCTCGCCATTCCGGGGCTTCTACATGCAGCCCCAGAGCGCTGCAATAGGGCCCCAGTTTTTCGTCGTGAGGCGGCGCTGCCACCCCACGCTCGATCCTGCCGTATGCAGCGAAATCAATATTGGCCACCAGGCAAAATGCTCTGAGACTGATCTTACGTTGCTCACGTAGCGCTCTCATATGCCGCCCAAACAGAGCATTACTCATTCTCATCCCCTATGGTATTAAATTACACCTTACTCATATTAACATGCTCGTAGCTTTGCCGAGGAGCCGGAGGGATCTCGCATGGGCTGTTCTGGACTTGTCCATGTAGCGTGTAAGGTTGTCCTAACCATGCCATAGGGCGTGGTTTCCAAAGCTTATCCCTATGCTCCCTATACTACTTGGATTACTCCCTATATGCCTTCATAGTGGAGTTCAATTTCTGAAAAACTGTGCAGTGAAAGAAATGGTGAATCGGCTTCATATTTACCGTTCCAGAGCTGCGCTTCAAACCTCTTTAATCTGGCCACGAATAAGAAGGTGCTGGAAATGATCTCGCACCTGACGTGGTATCAAACCTCCCCGAACAAGGAGTCCCATCTCCATGTTCAATAGAAGGGCATGCTCCGTTAGGTTAGCGCTGGATACCAGAAGTAGGTCTGTATCGGCGAGGGCGACCTTGGCGTGAAGGGAGCCGTAGTGTCCGGAGGCGTCGGTTTCACGTGCCTCCAGAGGCCAGAGGTAGAAGTGAATCTGATCAGATACAGCAATAAGAGCGTTGGCAGCGTCGAAGGAGACTTTTCCTCCACTTTCGTCCGCTGACTCACCCAAGAAAGAAACTTGGACGCCTCTGTCGATGGCTTTCCGGATGGCATCTCCGAGCAGGGGCACCCGGTAGGCGGCGAAGGTTACCAAAAACAGCTCTTTCTTCGCTGTGTTAATGACCTCTAAAAGTGCCTGATCTGTTCTGCGGAAAGTCATGCCAGACGAGGGGCCAGTCCAAACTAACTCTGACTGGCTGGCCCTCTCCATTGAAGTCCGGGTAAATAATGCTCCCTCAAGAGCCGCTGCGAGATACGGCGCGGGAACAGGATTTTCTTCCCGTTCCCGCGCCTGGAGCAACGAAGTAAGTATGTATCTTTCCTGCTGCAATGCCACTGCATTTAGCACTTGGTTTTTCAGGTCGAGCGCGCTGAGGGTGCCCCCACACGCTAAGACTGTTACTACGCTCTTGATTGAGTCTGGTGGCAGTGCTAATACCATTCGGTGCACGTAGTCAAGAAGTTGGGAAGAAAGCAAGGTCTTTTACCTCAGTCGTCTCGACCAGAAGTGTCCTATCCAGATATTTATTGCTCCGCTCGCACGATGTTTCCGGCGCGAACTGGCAAGCATGACAGGCGGCGGCATGCAGAGTAATGCCGTCCCGGAGCGGGAGGTGTTCTGCACAGAGCGGGTCGGAGGCGCACAGCCGGATCATGTCCAGCGCCTGATCGAAATGAACTCCCAGGCGGGAAGGCTCACCAAGCGATACAAGTCCCCCCAGAGTGCCCTCACTATCTGGAGCGGCGGTATAGATTAGCAAGCCTGCCATATCCTGGGTAATTCCGTCTACGCCCGGCCAGTAGATGCGCTCACGAATACTGGCCGCAGTGTAGCCACACTCGATGGAAAGCTGTCGCATCAGCGTATGGGATAGGGAATGGATTAGTACATACCCGATGCCAGGGAAGTGCTGATCCGGCGGTAATCCCCGCGCTTTGCGCCACTGGCGGTGTGCTTCCAGAAACTGCTGCTCACGGACGCGAACCGGAGCGGCATCTGCCCACTCCCGAATCTTATCCAGGTCGAACTCAAGAAAAATCCCTTCGCCCCGGACTTCTGTAGCAGGAACCCAGGATGGGGGACGGCGTGATAGCGGCGCGCGTTGTTCTGGTGGAATTTCACGTGCATCGGCGAACTCGCCGGGCGATTCGATGCGAGTGAAGCCTATCAAGGCTTTCACCTCGCGCAGCTTTTCCACGAGTACCGTCTGCTTCACACACCATTCATATCCACGAGGTGGAGCAACCGGAGTGAGTTGGAGATCACGACCAGGAGGAGCAGCTCCTGACCGAAAGATTGTCCACTCCGGCGTCTTGATATCGGTTGGGTCGGCGAGAGACAATGGCCCCTGGTTCCGCTTAGTCTGGATTGCTCCCCAGAGAACGTCTTCGTCGAATTCATCGAAGGCGGGTAGTCGACCTTTTCGCCGCTCGTAGGTGAGGATCTCAAGCGCAGTCATGTCTTTGAGGTCCCCCCAGTAGAGTTCAACCATCTCGGCAAGGCGATCGGTAGTGGTGGGAAGGTGGAGCGTGGAGACAGAGAGTGGGAACCAGGAGTTAGAAGCCCCAAGAAGGATAGGCTTTACGGCGGCACTGCAGACTGTCTCACGGTCGCGCAGATGTGGACGTCGCGCAGTGCAGGTAGGAACGTTTTCTTGCGCCTCTTCGCCGAATGCCTCCGTCATACGCCGCGTGGCACCGCAGCCTTCACATTTGACCGTGGTGTCGGCAAGATCACCGATACCGAACTCAAAAAGGAATAAGCGGCCTGTACATACTGAGGGCCCCTTATGCACAAAGGAATGCCATGGGAAGTCATCAAGGTGACCATGGTTGCAGGCAACCAGGAAGCGTACCGGGACCATCTCTGGGGCACGCTTTACTGCCCTATTGCAGTTGGCATGGACATAAGCAGTACGATCCGGTCGGTACGGGTTGACCTTTAATTCGATTAGGGGATTGGAAGTCGAGAGCGGGCCGAGGTAGCGGCAACGCGGGCAAATCATCCAGCGTGGAAATGCCGCGACCGGTACACCGATATTGCCAGGAGCGGAAAGTGGCCCGTTCGCTTCGGGTGCCTGTGGGGGCGTCCGTAGCTCCTGAACAGAGTCTCCAACCTCAGCGCGAACAGCGGCAAGCAAACGCTCTTCCTCAATCGCCCGAGTATGTGTTGTATCCCAATCGTCCAGCCCCATGACCATCACGGCGAGGCGAGGCAGATCCACGATCGCCCCTACCCCATAGGTGTAGAGCATCTGACTGGGACGCAGCTCACCTACGGGTGTCTTCTCTGACTTCTTTTTTCCGTTGGCTGTAGGAGTCATTAAAGTAAATCATCCTCCGGTTCTACAGTAACGGGCGTCATTGTGGTGGCAGGATCGCTTGTATCGGTCACCTGGGGATCATCCATGCCGTAGTTGTCGAGGATCAGGTTCACCATTGGCTCAACGTCCCGAAGCGAGTTCAGGCATGTGAAATCTTGCCATGGGTCGTTGCCCGGTTGCTCAAGAAGGCCGAAAGTCTGACCATCGTTCCGCGTCTTGTAGCCGAGCTTTGCGCCACCGGTCATGTGCTGGGCGCGGGAAGCCCAGATATCTACGCGGGAGGTCAAAGCGGCCTTCACACGCTGTCCGGCGGCATTGTCGCCCTCTACCATAGTGGCGCGCTCGCTAATGACTTTCTTCGCTGAGGCAACGATAGCGTGGAGCGGGTCGATATGGCCTGCATCGCTATTACCATTGAACGGACGTCCCGGCAGTCGAACGGAGGCAACCAGTAAGGCAGAAAGCCCCCGGTCAAGAGCGCGGGGGGCGAACGGAGTTACGGAGAGTGCCTCCACGAACTGGTAGAAGGTCTGGTGGTAATGCTCAAAGCGCTCATAATGAGACAGATCACGCGGGCGTGCCCAGTTGAGAACCGTGCAAACCAGACCGGGGAAGGTACGACCAACACGGCTTGTCGCCTGGATATACTCTGCTGTGGTTTTCGGTTGGTTCGCTACGACCATCAGACCGAGCCGTTTTACATCGACGCCGACAGAAATCATGTTGGTGGCAAGCAATACATCGATCGGAAGCCGCGAGTTTTTCACTCCGGTATGAGGCACGTCTAACTGGTCAAGAATCTTCGGGATATCCGTGGAGTGGCGGCGGGAAGTAAGTTCCTCCACCGAGCGCACGGAGCGCTTTGGAAAGCCCCGCTTATCAACATGCCCCAGTCCTGACCGAATATCGTCGTCTACCAGGCGGCGCATCCCACCAAGTTCACGCATCGAGTTGAAATACCCAACGGCAGTCATATAAGGGTCAGCCGCCTGACCATACTTCTCAAATAGTTTTTGCCCGGCAGCAAGGTAAGCAATGTAGACCCGAATGAGAACGGATTTGAGGCGACGTCCGGGCGCGCAAACCCCAACATAAAGTCGTCCTGGTCTCTTCTCAAGACTGCTCTGAGTAGCAAAGAAATTATCCTCGGCATCCAGACCTTGAGGTGGAAACACACATACGGCCCGCCCAAAGGTCTTGTGCACCTGGGAGCGTGCATTTCGAATTGTCGCCGTAGAAGCGATTACTTTGGGCCGGATGCGCTTACCATTTACTTCCCAGGAAGATAGGTGATCGACCGCAGTCTCATAGAGACCTACCAGCGACCCGAGTGGCCCGGAGATAAGGTGAAGTTCATCCTGGATAATCAAATCGGGTGGTCGTAGGGGATTATGGGGGACCGTCTGCACGGCAGGCAGCGTCCCCAGCTTCGGATGGCTATCAGCATCATCCAGGTCAGGTGACCGGAAGCCATGCCGTGGGCAGTATCCACTCACCTGGCCGAATAGCATCTGGGTGACGCCATTCCAGGGCATTTGAGCGAACTTGTCGACGGTGGCGATCAAGAGGGCGGGTAACTGCCGGTAAATCTCCTCATCGACAACCAGGACGGGCAGACCTTCATCCGGCGAGCGAGCAGCACTAAAGACGCAACGGCCTGTAGCATCGCCACAGTACATCAGCGTTCGTCCACGTGCCTTGTCTACCTTAACGTGGCTGCCGGGATCAATTGCAGTGCCGCACCAGGGGCAGGAGGTGAGCTGGGCAGGATCGCCTACCCCACCGCCGAACTTCTTTTCGCGCCGCTCAAGGACAGCCTGCTCTGACTGTTCAGTCGTGTTTGGGGTAGTCTTGTTTCCTACCCACAGGCCAATTCGGAAAGGCCAACCGCCCCACTTCCCATCTCCCTTGTCTGCAGCTTCGCGCCGGATAGCCTCACAAGCACAGATGAGTGCCGTAGCCCTCTGGAACTGCTGTAAGGTCAGAAGGCGAAGCGTATAGCGCATGAGAACGGCTACTCCGGCCTCGCCATTGCGCCCGGCGATCTCCCCCTGCAAGCGCCGAAGGCCAAGCGTATAAGCGGTCAAGCCTAAGTATGCCTCGGTTTTTCCCCCTCCTGTTGGGTACCAGAGAAGGTCGGCTTTGGCAGAAGGACTGGGATCACGATCGGCGTGGTCGAGTTGAGTGATACCTGCCAGGTTCAGCAGAATGAAGGCGAGCTGGAAGGGACGCCAGGTACGGTTAGGAGCCGTATCAAGATCAGTCTTCTTTACCGTCTCATCGCCCTGGCGGCGCTTCTCTGCATATAGGGTGTGGATGCGCTGAAGCCACATTGCTCGGTTCGCAAACCGGAATGCCTCACCTGCTTGCGGATCGGTAGCGACCAGGTTTATTCCCTCCTGGATGCGTACGCAAGCGTCCTCACACCGATTCAGTGCCTCGTTACCGATGCCCTTGTACTCACCAAGATAGTCGTCTCCGGCGGAGAGACGTGCCCTCTGGTCAGTAATCCAGGCTGCGTAAGCGCTGGTAAGGGGAGACAGAACAGCGGCGAGATCAGCGTTTGAGGTACGTGCCAGCTCTTTCATATCCAGAGTCAAGCCGGGTATAGAAGCAGGATCGACGGCAGCGACTTCGGCACGTGGAAATGCAGTAGTAGTCAGGCGGCAAGCCCTGAGCGGATTGTCATCGTCCGGTTCTGCGTGAACGGCAACGCCGTGGCCAACAGCGAACTCGGCGCGCCGTCGGTACATCATCTCCAGGGACTTGATCTCGCGGTAAACCTCCTGATCCAGCTTCCCCTGCGTTCGGTGGATTTCTCGCTTTACAAAGATGGGGGCTTTTCCCGGTGCCTCAACCGAAATGCCTGCCTGAAACAACCACACACGGTCACGGCTTTCTTTCGGCTCTTTCTGCCCATTCACGAGGAATAGTGTGACCGTCCAGTCCCGCTCACCCTCTTTGCGCCGGACGATTCCCTGAACTATAACCTCCGGGCAATCTTCGCAGGGTGACCAGGGCTTAATCCGCCCCTTGACCAGAGACAGCGATATGGAAGCATCAACGGGTATGCGCCGCCATACCATTCGCGGGTCACCCTTCTCATTGGTCAGCACCTCAGATTTAACCCGCTCGTACCGCCCCCAGAAGGCATGGAGCCGTAGAGAAGTGACATCACCGGCAATGTGGAAAGTCATCCCCAGGGAGGAGGGGAACATAGTCCCCTTCTGCGGCGCACCGGTATCAGGAGAACCGTCATCTCCGTCACTTCCACCTGCTACTGCCAGTTCATCGTCGCCTGGCCCGCTCTCTTCCTTCTCTACTCGGTGTCGAGGCGCAAGAACTCCCAGTATGTATCTATCCCGAACGTTCTGAGCCTCGTCACCGATCTCTTCCTCTGGGCCACCAGCAGGGCCGAGCAAGTCATTCGTAACCATCTCTTGCAGTTCGTCACGGAGAGAACGTGCATCGGGAGCAACGAGAATGCTGGGCTCCAACTTTGGAGTTTCCTGGGTTGGAGCACTCGGTTCGTCCCAAGGCATTATGTAGTGATCGTCAGTTGGTTCAAGCATTGATTGTTAGCTTACGCACTGTCATATAGTCGTCGATCATGTTCTTTGATAGCCAATCGTTTATATTACAGTTGATTGAGGCTAAATGAATCGGTCTTGTAGTAGCGTTTATAAGCAAATTCAACAGCATTACTTAATATATTGCCAAATTTTGTTGCGATAAGCACACGCCCTACGGATTCTGGAGGCAAGGAGTATAAAATCACAAGTTGCAAAATTGTTTCAGTAGTTAGTGCAAGCTTGAGTGAGGGAGTAGAAACTACTTCCCCCCATTTCTGCACAATATCCTTAAGTATTTCTTTGAAATCTTTACTTTTTTTGTGAATCAGCTTGTCAAATTCATCTATTGATTTGAATCCTGCTAAATTAAGCATCTCGATAAGTTTTGAATATTCCACCCTCTTTGCATTGGGGCTATATGGTATTATGACACATCCTAATGACTGTGATAACTCAAAAAGGGACTTAGGGGCTGGTGCGCCGGAGACATAGGCCTTTATTGAGTCGACGTCGATTTCAAGTTTATAATCCTTACGTTCAACCTCTGTTTGATACCTCTCCAATGTTTTCGCAAGTTCAGTGCGGAGTGATTCAAATTCAGAATCGGCAGTTTCCAGCAATGCACTAATCCTGTAAAGTTTTCTTCGTATTGGTTTTGGAATTTCGTCGCGTCGCTTATATCTCAGTTTATGATCGATAGCTGCCCATGCATGTTGCAATACTGTCCTGATTTGTATTTCCATCTTCAAGCCAGTAAATAATTTGTATTCTGGTAATGTGATTCTATTTTCTTTTAGCTTTACTACAAAGTGGACAGAGAGATAACCGAAGCGATCCGCATCAAGAACACTTGCCTTATCAACCGAATTTTCTTCGTCTATGTCAAAGTTATCTCTAATTACATCTATGACCTTATCGATGTCTTCTAACTGGTAGGTGACGATACGAAGCCCTGCCAGATCCGTAACATCCTTGATAGGATCTGTATAATCTTTATCATCACGTTGAATTTTCGTACGGAAGCTTTCAACCTCCTTTGCTCGTGCCTCTATGGTAACGAAATCAATTTTTAGATCTGTTAGAACGCTTGACAGCAAATGCTTCATTACTGATACATAGCTATCGTAGTTTGATTTTAATGATTTGTATTCTTGGACTATATCATCAACGGATCTTGCTGTTTGGGGAGTGTTCATTTTATGACCTTTTCGTTTCTATCATGAGATAGATGTTAATAAAGTTGTTCCTGTTTTAGAATCTGGAGTACCGTCCGTGTCTGCTCCGATTTAAAGAGAGAACGGGTAGGTTTCCAGTCTTCGACGTAATCTTCTACCTGCTTGCCAGTGGGAGGCTTTCCGTTTTCGTCGTGCAGCTCTTTCCAGGCGAAGTGAACCGTCGTCCACTGCTCGGAGATGCTCGTCTTCCGGTCATCCAGGAGCAGGAGTTTCTGGTCAAGAACGGGTTCATCGTCGCCGAGCAGGTCAAGGAGCCGCTTTACTGCTTCAACAAACTCTGGGCCAACGCCGTAGCGCTTCGTAAAGTTTCCGTCATCATCATGATCGGGCATGCCGTCGCTTAGCCACCGCTTCCTGATGGCATAGTTTTCGGCCTCTTCGATCTGCTCGGTATACGGCCCTTTCTTGTTGCGCCGGAAGACCAAGCCAGGAAATGGCTGTCCATCACACAGCCCCGCCTGCACCATTTCCTGCGCGAGGTAGATGTGCTTAACAAGGCGCACCCGGTGGTATTCCCGTGCTTCCCGTAGCTGCGGCAACTTCATCTTGGGCTGGAGACGATGTAAGGCAGCCGGTGCCGTGGCACGCAGGACGAGATAGGTAGCAAGGAGGGCAGTTCGCTCTGTCACTTCGGCGCGGGTGAGCGACGACCGGCGCACGACTGACGGAACCAGAGGAACCGCATCAGACGCGATCTCTGGTGTTGATTCCGGCTCTTCGAAGGTAAGCAGAGTCTGAGTGCTGAACAGGCCGCCGGATGGGTCAACCGGGGCATCGTTCGCGCCTCGTCCCAAACGAGCGATAACAGCTTCCTGCTCGATTTCCAGCGTGGGGATTATCTCACCGCTCTCGGCCTGTTCGTCAGCGTACCGGGCATGGTTTAGGGCGAGGAGGCGGCGCAGGACTTCGTTCTTGGCGTCCGGATGGATGGTGTACCGGGTGTCCTTCGCATCGCCGTAGAAGTTGTGGCACAGGTCGATGTCTTCCCATCCATAGGCGGCGGCGATGGCACTGTCCATCCCGGCGTGGAGTTCGCGCAGGTGGGCAATGTCCGCGTCGGCGCAGGTGGAAGAGTGAAACAGGTTGTATACCTTGGTCAGGCCGAGGTCGCGGGCGAGGCAGAGGGAGCGGCGATTTTCGTGATATGCCTCACCGATTTGGGCAAGGTTGGCTCCCATTGCAGTACCAGTGATGGGAAAAGGGAAGGTATCTAAGCAGTCGGAGGGGGTATATTGGGGACGGTTCTCTAACTTGTTGCCATATACCAATACCCAAGCCCAGTGAATATCAGATTGGAGAATTGCATAATGTGACCATTCCGAAATAGGAAAAGCCACTGTCATGTGACTGAACACTATTCCTTGTGGATAGAGCACAAAGTTATTGAATTTACTTGTAAGCGGGTGAATAAGTACACGTGACAGGTCAGCTATGGCGGCATATAGCCCCCTCGACAGTTCCGCGAAGCGCCACCAGTACCGTTTTCTAATTTCCCTATTTTGCGCCTCGCGTTCAGGCTTGACAAGTTCCTCAATAATCCGCAGGCAGTCCGGGTAATCAGCGGCGACGGGGCCAGGATAATCTGAAGGCACGACGCCGATGCGCAACCACTTTTCGCATCGATCTGTACCAGAGTTTTCCCAACGAGAACCAGCCTTAGGACGCCATTCGTCGGACATGCTGCCTATATCTGTTGTCTCGGCAATATGTAGCATCGTTTCGCCATTCACCGGGAGCGTTTGCCCGATTCGACCAAGTGGCCAGTCCTTGAAGTTAATCACCCAGCGCGACGGCGACTGGTCAGGCCGGGAGTTGAGGTCTTCGCCGTTCAAGTACGAGAAAAGTACATCAGCGTTCCGATTATCTTTGGCAATGAGAGCGAGCGCTCGCTCCGGCTCCAGCACGAAGCCCATTCCGAGTACATAGGAGCCTATGAAACTCTTGTTCGCGTTCGCTGAGAGGCGATATGGCTTGCCGCTCGACGCACCGTTGTCCAGAAACGCCGTGATCTTTCCAGTTGGTGCACCGTTCAGAATCCGGGTTGCGCCACTCCAGTCACCAGTGAAGATGTGGACAACAGCCACCTCCAGCGCAGCCTTCCCCGGCCACGGGAACGAAGAATCCGCCGCGTATATGCCGTAGCCATCTCCGACGATCTGATCCAGCCCAACCTCACGGGTATCTCCCTGTGCCAGTGTGCTCGTCGCAATCAGGCCGACACAACCACCGTCGCGAAGTAACGTCACCGCCCGTAAGAAGAAGTAGGCGACCAAATCGGCACTGCCCTTCTTTCCACGCCCCAGCCAGGTCACCAGGTAGTCCCGGTAGGGGACACCCATTTCGCCTGTGATCTTCTGACCGCCCATGAACGGCGGGTTTCCCATGATGGCATCAAAGCCGCTCTTCTCCTCGCGCAGGTAAACGTCGATGAACTCCAGGGGCCAGTGAAAAGGACGGTTCCCGTCCAGCAGAGACTCTGCCTGCGCCCGTAGCTCACCATCCATCTCGCCGTTCGGAAAAGCGACGAAGTAGTCCTGGAACCCGTTACGCTGTTTCTCCCGCTCCTTGGGCTTAGCCTTTACAAGCTCCGGCGCGAGGATAAGATCCGCCATGAGCCGTGCCCGGTTCGCTTTCGCTTCGAACTCCGCGTAGAGTCGAGCCTTCCTCGCAACCTGATCCGGCGTATCGGATGGCAGGTTCACGATTCCCTGTCGTCGCACTCGTAACTCGTCCAGGAGAACGTTCGAGAATAGAGTCAGAGCATTGTTGTCGCGCTTACCATCCATCGACCAAGTTTCCAACTGCCGAAGGTCATGGCAGCCCAGGAGCGAGTCGCCCACCTTGATGGCATGGTCGAGAAAGTGAAAGGGCTTGCCCTTGTTCATCGTGACCAGCCAGAGCGCCAGTTTAGCAATCTCTGCCGCCATCGGATTCTTGTCCACCCCGTACAGACAGCGTTCAGCGATCAAGCGTAAGGCGAGGGTGCGGCGCTCATCAGACTGTGTACGGTCGGGGATGATACGCTCCTCCGGTGCAGCTTCGCTTAACTCGCCTTCCGGCGAAACCAGCACAGCCCCTGGGTTCTGCTCCTCCAGATTCGCCCACGCCTCGCACAGCCGGTCTGCCAGATAACGGCATCCGGCGACCAGAAATGCCCCGGAGCCAACTGTAGGGTCACACACGCGCAGATTCAGTAGTTCGCGGGGTGATTTCAGAGTTGCCCGAGAAGCTGGTTCTCCATCCGAGAAACCGTTGTAAACCAGAGGTTCCAGAGTCCGCTGGCAGATACGCTCCGCAAGATGGCGCGGGGTGTAGTGTGTGCCGGACGAACGTCGAGCCGTACCGGAGGTGACATATACATGCCCAGTGGGAATGACGACATAGCGATCAAAGTCATCCTGCCGGATAAGGGAGGCCCAAGGTCGGACGCGGGCGAGCAGTTCGGCATCTCCTTCACAGGCGGCCATGAGCTTGCCTTCGTCTACAACAGGCTTATCTAAACCGTTCTGGAGTGCCTTATCACTACGCCCTGTCTCTTCCTTGAGGAAGGTAAGCAGCGGCTTTTGGCCCTTCTCCGCCAGCGCTTCTAAGGTCGAAAGCGCAATCTCGGGTTCGCGCTCCTTCGTTCCTGTAAGGCCCAGAACAGGCTCTGTCGCGCGGACAGCAGTGTGATCCAGCAAGCCTTCGTAGACATGACCAATCTGCTCAATATCCAAAGCGCGGAACGATAGGCGACGCGTCTCCGGCGGCCCACCACCAGGTAGTTTGACGCGAAGAATCTGGAGCGATTCCAGGAGGTGCAGAACAGTACGATTGTGGATGGGAAGCGGCGTGCCAGTTGGCGTATCCATCCAGGGGAAGCGATTCGGGTCGAGCAAACCACCACCATAGGCAGGGAGGCGCATCGCCTCATGCTCAACGCCATGCCAGATCGCGCTGAAAGTCGCCAGCAGTCGGCTCCAGGCATCACTGCGCCGCTCCAGGATCTCCTCACCATGGGCGTCTGCGGCTTCACGCAGGTTTGCCATCAGCGTAGAGATAGCGTAGTTGCGGCTATACACCTCCTCCTCGACCGGGAACATGCCTCGTTCCTCAGCGCATAGTAGGAAGACCAGGCGCATCATCAGCGTCAGCGCACCTTCATAAAGGGTAGTCTCACTGACCTCGGTAAGCAGCTCGCCGCCCCGGTTTCGGTCGATCTCATCAAGTGCCTGCACCAACAGCTCGACGGCGTGACGTACCTGGTAGCCAAGCTGATCGGTTACCTCCTGGTGGTCACCTGCCGAAATGGTAAGCATCTGCAGCAGAGTCTCGTCAGTGCTGCCGTAAAACCGCTCCGGACCGAGCAGGGCGCAGAACGCCCGCAGAGTCACCGATTCCTCCAGCCAGATAGGGGCCGAGAATTGCGCGAAGCCCGTGGTATCCGTCGCCCGGTGAACGAGCATCCAGTCTTCGCCGTTGGTGATGAGACCGAGTTTCACCTGGGTCTGTGCCAGCAGTTCCTGCATCCTCGCTGCCGGAGATGCCGCCCACAGGTCACCCGTCTTTGTGGGTTTCTCCAGTCCCTGACCGCGAGCGTAGGTCTGAATCAGCAACAGCGGGGTAGCCGGAGTAGCTTGCTGTTCCTTCGGTGTGTCGTCCCAATCCAGCGAAAGCTCATCGACTTGAAGATCAAACGTCGTCAAAACCAGGTTTGGGCGGATGATCACACCATATTCCGGCTTCTCTGCTTTTATCCCCTCTGGGATACTTTGCCCCTCTGCCAGCCCGTCTGCCGGTAGCCGAAGCAAAGTGGTCAGAACCCATCGAATCCATACGGTCTGGATAGCCGGATCGGGGTGCCGCTTTTCTCCCTCGGTTTCCCATTCTTCCCAGGCAAGACGCAGCAGTCGGGCAGTTTCAGAATCACGTGCTGGTAGCCCCTGGGGAAATACCCGCAGTAGTGTCTCCAGGGAGAGAAACGGTCCAGATGTTGGTACGAGCGACAGCCACTCGTTATGGTCACGTGCGACGCTCACGATGCCATGCCCTCCGGCACCACGTAGGTGACTGCGACAGGAAAGAGGCGCAGTTCCGGCGCTGCGAAGCGATTTCGAATAGCTTGCTTCTCCCGCTCAATTTCGTCGGGTATCTGGCGCAACCGCTCGGTCAGACTATGGCGGTTCAGTTCGAACTGCTCCTTCTCGGCGCTCGTAAACAAATCCAACTCCAACTGTAAGGTTTCGTCGTCCGCAAAGCTCGCTTCGATGGAGCGCTTCAGTTCCAGGAGGACAGCTTCGACATCTGCCTGCTCCTTCTCAGCACGCTCTGAAAGAGATTTCTCAAGACCGTCGCGGCGGTCACGGGCGCGCGCATCCAGGGCACTGTGCAGCCCCCGCTCATGCTGTGGCCATAAGGCTGCAAGCTGCTCCTGCATCTTCTCAGACACAGGCTCAGGCTGCGCCGCAGCAACGGCTTGCGATACCTGAGTTACATTCAGGCGCTCAAACTTGCCTTCACGGATAGCCCCCCCTGCAGTGACAAGTTCCTCGTGAAGGCGCTGACCATCTGCCCCAACGATCACAAGGCGTCCGTATCCAAGAACGATGGGGCTGGTAAACTGTGCTCCCCGGAGCCGCTGCGCTGTAACACGGGATAACCCACGGCCTGCCTGTACACGGGCCTGTGCGTCGCCTGCCCACACTTCGGCCCGTAGTAGCCGCAGACACATTTGAACGAGCCGATGACCAAGGTGGGCCAGAACCACGTCATCCCGCCCGCGCATCGCATCATGATCAAAGACTATGGGGCGTGTGGCTCCCGTATGCGGATGAAGCAGACCTATAGCGCACTCGGCCCAGCTACCCCTGAGCGGCGGTAGGTGGAAGGCGCGAGCAGTGAGGCCAGGAACCGTAACCGGTATAAGCGGGAGTTGACCAGCGAGTGCAAGACCAATGGAAACGATGCTCTCGATGTTCTCCGGCGTGAAGCCCATATCCCGCCGGGTTTCGTCGAGACGCTCCCGGAATGCGCGTATCTCTTCGTCCAAGCGGCGCTGCAGCCGCAGCAACTCCCGTAATGGGCGCGACGTATCTTCCGCCTGTTTAGTGTCGAGCCGGGTGCGCTTACCAAACATCGCCTCGGATACCTGGGAAGCAATTACGGGTCCGACCTTACCAAGATCCTCCCGGATATTTTCTACCTTAGCAGCGGCGCGGGCCAGAAACTCCAGGTCACCCTCCAGGGCTCCTGGTTTTGTATCCTGCTGGCTTCGTAGACGCATTTCGTAGCCTTCCGGTACGAAGTGATAGATGCGCACTTCCGGCTCGCGTTGACCATGCCTATCTACGCGCCCATTACGCTGTTCCATCCGGTTTGGATTCCAGGGAATCTCGTAGTGAACAAGCCGCGAGCAGTGATTCTGGAGATCAATACCCTCCGAAGCTGCATCGGTTGCAAGCAGAATGCGTACTGGGGAGACAGCCGGATCGGCCTGGAAAGCTGCCTTAACTTTCTCTCGTAGGTCACTATCCATACCACCGTATAGCATCTGCAGGCGTCGCTCATCACCTTTGGCTTCCGCGAATCCTTCTCCGGCAAGAAGGTTTAGAAGCCAACGCTGTGTGGCTCGGTACTCCGTAAATAGAATGACGCGGGTGTCGTTCCACACACCATCGGTTTTCACCGTAGCGCGTAACCACTGAAGCAGAGTCTCCGCCTTACTATCCGGGCGACTGCGTGCCTTTTCTGCCCATGCTCTTAGTTCATCCAGATACCGGCGTTCCTCTGGGTTGACCGTCTGGAACAGGCGCGTTGCCGCCTCAACAGTATCGTGGTTCGCCTCCTCAAAGAGGTCATCGTCCCCGAAGTCTTCTTCGGTCGCTTCGATCTGCTGGCGCAGCACCGTAGCAGATGGACGTAAGGCAGCATTCGCACGCCGGGACGCTGCCAAGGTTTGCTCATGCTGAGCGAGGGTGAGTGCAAATGCTTCTGGCGAAGAGAAGAGGCGCTTCTTAAGGAGCTTCAAGACAAACTCACTGGCGACACGCTCAGTCTCATCCTTCGCCCGATCTAACCGGGATTTAGTGTAGGCCTGCAGTGTCTGGTGAGCCTGGCGCTCGGCATCGGTGTAGTTAACCTCCAGAGGAAGCAAAACTCTTCCGGCGAAGCGAGCGTCGCCCTTCCAGTCCTTAAAATCCGACTTCAATCGGCGGACCATGACCGCGCCAATCTGAGCCCGATCAGGGCGCACACCGCGTGCAAAGCGTTGGTTGTCAAGGAGTTCCAGCAAGGCAGAGAAACTCTCCGGATACCCATTATGCGGAGTCGCTGTCAGGAACATCTTGTGTTCGACATGCGGCACGATTTCCCGTAGCGCACGGGTTCTTTGCGAGTCCACGGCATATCGGCCTGCTCCAGACGGTGCAACATTGTGGGCTTCATCCAGGATCAGCAGATCCCACTTGCGCGGGTAGGTAGGTTGCCCGTCTGCAGGCAAGGTTTCCCGGAATAAGCGTAGGGGACGCTCACGCTTAAGAAAGTCGAGCGAAGTGATGAGCCGCGGAAAGTGCGCCCATGGGTTCACGGACAGGCCGCGTGTCCGGCGCAGTTCCTTCTGAAGCGCGGCGTCCACAATGCGGAACTCCAGGCCAAACTTTTCCCACATTTGGTCACGCCATTGCACCTGGAGGGCGGAAGGGCATACGATTAGAATGCGCCGGGCGCGATGCCTCAGGAGCAACTCCTGACAGACAAGTCCGCTTTCCACGGTCTTGCCGAGCCCCACGTCATCCGCTATGAGCAGATTTACACGGGGCATCTGTAGGGCTCGAACGAGCGGTTCGAGTTGGTAGTCCTCCAGAGTTATGCCGCTGCGAAACGGTGCTTGGAGCGAGCGCACATCCGCTTGGGAGGCTGCGCCCCAGCGAACGGCATCCAGAAAGGCAGCGAGACGGCGCGGATCGTCAAATCCGGATGCAGGAGAGGGAAGCAGAACACGATCCAGCCCTTGAGCACCAATCTCGGTTTCCCAGATGACCTGAATCTCTTCGCCCAGAGCATCATCCTCAATAGAAGATGCGCTAACGAGATGCTGAGGCGTCCCTCCTCCCGCAGGAAGCTGAGATGGCCGAACGTCCGTGATGACGTAGCGCCCTTGACGGAGAACTGCTATCTGTCCCTGCTCTGGAACAGCGGTAACTGTGGCCCTACTCATACAAAAAGATCCATTTACTATCTGTTACGGGAGCGCACCGGCTGAAGAAGCTGCAGTGATACGTCTCCCTTGGCAAGCACTTGCGTCTGGTAGGCTTTACGGATAGCGCCCGCCCTCAGCCTTCAGAACCATAGCTCCCGCCCAGCAGTAAGGGGTTGCCAGCATTCTGCGACGGAGGTGTACAAAATTCCTTTATTTTGGCCTTACCCGTCAGATTCTCGGCATCTCCCTGCATAAGCAGGAGGTAATTAACCGGCATAGTAGTCGAGACACAGTGGTAGAAAATCTCTTTCCTCACTGACATGCCTTAGTTATAATTAACTGGTGTTCTATCCGGTCTGTACCCGGCCTTTTACCCTACCGTTGGGTAAACTCTCTTTCCCAATAGCAGCCGACGGAATGTTTATATCTCGACCGCTTTTTGCCGGTGAGATTACAGGTTCTTCTTGATATACAAGCTGTCCCTAACTCCCACTCCGAACGAGACAGTCTGGGATGATCCCTCAGGGCATCGCCCCCAGAGATAAGGCCGATCGCCTCAGCACTGCCAGCAAAAACCAAAACAACTGGTATTTTTAACACCCCTTTTAGCCAGGTCGCCCTATTCTGATCTCGGAAGAACTCTTTGGGCCGGAGGCTAAAAAACGCAGTTTTGCCCCTTCGGCCCCTTTCCTTGCCTGTAGTAAATTGCATGTAGAGCTATAAACAGTTAATGTCATTACTCAACATGAGATGTATACTATAGACCATTGGGTAAGGAGTGTGGGAGTTTTGGAATGAGACCGTTCAGTATGAATGCCTACGGAGGTACTGTTGTGATTATGCCAGGCGAAGCAGCGGTGTATGCTCGCCGGAGCGTTGCGGGTGAGGGTTCCGGAAAGTCCATCGAAGATCAAGTCGAAGTATGCGTTGAGATCGCCACTGAGTACCAGTTGCCACTTTCGGCAGACAACGACATTTACCGCGAAAAGCCTGGCTTTAGCGGTGACATCTGGTGGGAAGGGGGCGGAAGCAACGGATTGCTGACAGTAGAGGATGCCCAGTATCGCCCAATGATGACGAAGGTTATGCACGGTGTCCGAGACGGAATGAAGAAGCTCATTGTTGTCTGGTCAAGCGACCGGCTCTTTAGGGATGTGGGAATGGCTAAGGCGTTTGTGGATGTTCTTACCGCAAAGAAGGCGCTTCTGTTCGACCGGAATGGCTACGTGCCTCTGGAGACGCCTGACCAGAGAGCCGCCTTCTACAGTGCCATTGTTGCGGCACAGCACTACCGCGAGATGTGCCAGGTGAATAGCCCACGCGGAGTAAAGAAGAACCTTGATAAGGGTGTGAACTGTATGAATGCTAACATCCTGGGTTTCCGAAGTGGCCCGAAAAAAGGACAGGTCATCCATATCCCGGAGGAGCAAAACATGGTGCGCCGGATCTTTCAGCTTTACTTGGACGGCAATACCACTTACGATATTGCTTTCTTGCTAATGGAGGAGGGATATAGTTGGACGCCAGATATACTGGACACCCGCGGCAATAAGCGGAATGAATTCACGTTGAAAGTGATCTACCGCTGGCAGGTCAGGCATCTCCTAAAAGAGTCCCGGTATCAGGGACGGCAGCGCCTCTATAAGGAAGAATATCCCTGCCCTTCTTATTTGGTAGATGGCATCACTCCTGTCGTCGACACTGCCACATTCCAGGCGGTGCAAAAGCGGCTCAAGGATGATCGGAGGTCAGGTAACTCCACCCGAAAGAATCGTGCCTTTACTGGTCTATTACGTTGTGGCTTATGCGGACAAGGAATGCAGTGCCTCGACAATGGCCTAAAGGGCCCTAACGGAGAATCTGCCAAGAAAGCCTGGCGGATGGTTCGTACTGAGTCATGGTGCTGGTGCACGCATAAGCCACCAAGCATCCCAGAAGTGACCCTTGACCGCTATGCCGACGACATTCTCGGCCCCTTGCTCTTAGAGGAGTTGCGAGAACGAGCTTTACTCCGTGACCGGAACGTTACTCTGGATGAGCAAGCAATCATTGAGCGTGACCTACGCGAGGCGGAACACTACTACGAATACGTCCTACCGACCTTCGATGAGATCAGTCCTACGCTTCTAAAGCGCAAGGAAGATCTTGTTTTGGATAAGATCGCAGGTCTGAAAGCACGTTACAAAGAACTGGCTGAACAGATTCGGTCATTCGATGCGATCGTGCCGACTTTGGAGGATATCAGTTCCGTGTCACCGGAAGAACGGCGGGCCTTATATCGCTCCGTGCTGCGATGGATAGCCGTATTTCCTGGCTCGGAGGAACGTGAGCCTTATCCTTATCCGTCCGTGTTTACGCGGCCATCCAAAGACGCCGGTACAGTCGTCTTTCTAACTGCGTGGGGCACCTATCACACGGTTAAAGTGGAGCGTGTCACCGTTCCTGGTCTGCGCCGACGCCAGAATGAGTTGCGGCCAGCAACCATAAGTGAACTCGTCGACGGTGTGAGCGCCTTTCCTGACCCTGATGCTTTCCTCCAGGGATTAGAACGAGCCTGGAAAGGAGGCAAGTATGGTTTCAGCTTGGCGGAAGCTGCGCCGGGCTTCACAGCACGAGTTCCACCCCAAGTTGCTGAGTTTGATGCTGAACTTCTCAAGGATGATGCCCTCATGCCTGCTCAGCAAGGCGATCCCCACCATGCAGTAACGTCCAGCCGGTGGCATGCAAAAAGCCGAGAGTAGATAGCAGATAAGAGGGCCCATGGTTTCAAGCGATCTAATAGATAGTGAAGCGATCAAGTTCTACCGGAACGGAGGAACAGCAGACATAGTGGAGGTATTCAGAGATGGCCATCGCAGCCTCCTCTGGACGCTTCCACCATGCTCGCCCTCTACTATGGCAGACGTGGGGATGTTCCTGAACAGGTATCGCGCGCGACGGGTAAATCATCTCCGTCGCGCGCGGTTCCGTCGCAGCTTAGGGGCGCAGGATTATATCGACGCATCTACAATAGAAGCGGTCATTCAGACAGAACTCCCATCGTGTAAACAGGTGATCGTCCGGCTTGATAGCGGGCATACCCTGACCGTGACGGGCATCTTAGAGGACGAAGCGCTTCGGGCGCTCCGTGATGCTTACCTCCCTCGGACGTAAGCATCAAAGGAAAACCTCACGCACCATATCTTACAACCATTCCACAACCATTTGACGTTGGACACTATAGACAATATCGGGGATCGACAGACTTTATGGACGGAATTACGAATTGTTGCTAAGTACTGTAGATGGTGACGGACGCACATGGACTTCTGCAGACACGGAACAACAATCTCTTAATCAGCGGGTCATAGGTTCGAGTCCTATACGACCCATCCGCAACGGTAGGTGTCATGAATGACACCTACCGTTTTTATTTTTTACCCGTTAACGAGCGTCAGGCTCGGGAGCATGAGGAGCCAGCTTGGCATTCTTATGAAATGCCTGGGTAATCTGACCTGCCAGACGCAGGTACCAATCGCTTGGCAGGACTGTGCCATCGGCATCAAGCGTTAACCAATAGCCCTGCTCGGGAGCATCGCTGCGGCGTGAGGCCGCCTTGAACATCGCCGTTCCTTCGTTGACTTCATCGAACATAGCGATCTTGAGCATGCGTGCTCCTGAGGCACGAGCATGAAGAGCTTGCCGCCAGAGGAACTCACCTTTAAGACGCGGGATCTGATTGCGTGGCGACGAGGGATTGAGGTTGTGCCAGGAGAAACCGGGAAAGATGACGGGCATGTAGAGCTGACGGTGCGCTTTGGTAGCCGCAAGGTCAGGAACCAGTGTCTCAGACTTGAAACGGTCCACACCATCAAGGTCGCCATAGCGCCCCACAGACCAGGGCTGAATCACGTCCATCGCCTGGTAAACCGCATCCCAGGCGGGGTCGGGGTTTGCATCACGCGTGCGGGTGCGCCAGTAGGTCGGTGTGCCACCGATATAGGTGGTCTTGGCCTCTTTTTGGAACCACTGAATCAGCGCTAGCGCGACAGCTGTGTCGGAGGGTGGGTGGCTCCGATCATTGAGCCCCATGCCCCAGACAGAGACCACAGGCTTGCGGTTGTGGCGCAGGTAGCGCGGGCTGGCCGTAATCTTCAGCTCCTGGGTTAGGTATTGCCAGTCTTTCTGAAGAATCTCGGTCATTGTTGCGGCGCGTGCTCCGCTGATGTCGTACTCCATGGCGAAGACGCGCCCGGTCTTCTCTGCGGCAGCGATGATGTTCTTGAGGACACCGTCTCCCTGGGCGCGGCTACCGGGAATGTCGCTCAGGAAGCGCTGAACCAGCACACCATCCAGGCCGTACTGCTGCATCCACTCAAAGTGCTTCAGAACAACATTCTTGTTGAAGGAAGAGAACAGATAAGCAGGCTTACCTCCGATGGTTGCGCCGGGCAGCGGGCAGAGATCTTTGGTGTCAAACTCGCTAAGGTCGGGGTAGAGATCTACTGTGATCCTCTCAGGTGTGGGTACCCCGCGCGACCAATGGCTCCAGCCAACATTCGACCCGTCATCAGGGGTACGGAACCAGCCCTGGTAGCCGAAGAGGACTTTGCCTGTAAGGGAGGAGGCATCGACGGGTTTCTGGCGGAGAGTAGCGTTCATGTCGGTTTAGTATACTGCTGAGGACAAGTCTATTAGCTCCGTTGGTAGAGCAGCAAACGAGATAGTAGCAATGCTAACGACAGTATCCCCAGTGTGGCTGTGTACAAGTGCTCCCACTCGTCGCCCGTAGTGATGCGCAGCTTTTTCGGTAGGAGCCATACTGTTTTCGGATTCGGGTAGAAGAACGGCAGCCCGCTTCTAGTACACATATCCAGCATCAGGTGGGAGGCGTATCCGAACGTCAGCGCAACCCCTACCTGCCATCCCAGGCAGATTCCCAAAGGAATGGCACCCAAAAGCGCGACCGCTCCTACTGCTACCAAAGAATGAAGTGGTCCTCGGTGGGAATACGTCTGGCGTATGACCGCTCCGACCGGCACGAACGGGCGGATTCCTTTTACCGAAAGTGACTGGAGCTTGCTGGCGTTAGCGTCGAGGTCGGGCAAGAGCGCTCCGAATCCAGCAGCCGCGCAGGAGAGCGCTAGAATGTCTGTCCCGTGGGGCAATGCAGCCAATACCCAAAGGCTAGCTATCCCTCCCATAAGATGCGTGCGGTAAGTCACGGCAAATCTATTATGCGAATACCTTCACCCCATCTGGTGCGCATTCGTCTTATCTGTTGAGGCGATGTGGCCCAAGGGCACGAAAGCAGAAATCAGGCAAAGAGTCAACGAGCCGTTACAAAAACAAGTTTAGTCAGATGTGCCCTGCGAAAACGACAGGCGTTCCTCTAAGAGATCTTGGACTCGGCAATTCAATATCTGACTCAGCACAATGACCTCCAGGTCGGACACGATCCGCGTGCCACGCTCGATCCGGACTATATCGCGCCATTGCGGTGTCCAGAGTCCACCAGTCTTGCTGGCGATCTGCCCACAGAGATTGTCCTGCGTCAGTTTTAGCGCCTTACGCCGAGATTTGAGCTGAGGACCAATTTGATTTAGAAGACCGTCTGGGGTTCGCAGTCGCTGAGGACCGGTGGGCATGGGCAAAAACCTTGCTACCTCTTGGTAGGAGGATTGCCGTTATTCTCACGATTCTAGAAGCGAATTCGACTACTATGAGGTAGTATATTCAAGCAATGGACATTGTTTGTCGCTGTGTGAATACCTTGCCCGAGGCCGAACCTGTCGTCCAGCTTTTTGAAGGAATCGCCAACTTGGAGGGATGGCAGCCTGGCGACCAGCTCCGTGCCCATACTGAACGCTCGATTTATTTCGGCGCTTTTGACGCCAACCGCTTGGTCGGTGGCTTGCAACTGGTAGCATCCGATCAAGCGGGACGGTTTTCAAGCCACGAGGTTTGGCCGGAAATTCCCCTGGCAGACAAAGCCATGCCGACGCTTCACGCCGCTGTCCTAGCGGTCATACCAGAGTTCCGAGGCAGGGACGGAGCTGCTGCTTTCTGGAGCCTCGGAATAGTTCTCTGGAGGCATTGCGTCGAGAACGGGGTGAAAGCCGTGTACCTGGAAGCCACTCCCAAAATGCTGCGTTGCTACCGGCTTTTAGGGTGGCCGCTGGAAGTCATCGGGGAGCTTCGGGAGCACTGGGGAGAGCCATGCTATCCCTGTCAGCTTTCCGTCCGCGACGTGGCGGGATCGCTTGCGGAGCGGTCCCTGCGCTCCACGACCTACCGGGGGATCTTCACTGCCGCCATACAGCCCGTCGTTATAGCTACCACCCCTGCTTGACTTCCCTGCTCAGATTGGGATGATGGTGGCGTATGGATCAACCCCTCCTGATTTCGGCATTGTATGGGCTGTGTGCACTCCTGCTTTCCGGAGGAGCGCTTTACCTGGCTTTTACTAACAGGCAGGAAAACTCGGCTATACGCTGGTTCGTCGGGGTATGCCTTGCCCTGCTAATCTGGCTGGTGACGCTGTTCCTCTTCCTCCAGTCGGAGGATGCGGAATTCGTCCTCCAGGTTGGAAGGTCCAATTTCGCGGCGGTGAGCCTGGCCGTGTACGCCGGGTGGCGCCTGGTCAAGGCGGTGGCTGGTAGGAAAGAGTCTCCTTACGATAGGCCGCTGCTTTATATTACCTGGGCATTGACCGCCGTGTCCGCGCTCACGCCGCTCGTTGACAAGGCGGAGATAGTGAGCGCTTCCGTTGCCTCAGGGCGGCATGAGACCATCTACGGACTGCTCTTTCCTCTGTACGTAGCCCATGTCGTCGGGTTGCTCGGCGCGGCTCTCTACGAAGCGTTCCATGGCAAGCGCCGCTCGGCGAAGGAGCCCCACAGGCGTGACCAACTCCTACTTCTGGGCTGGGGTATCTTGGCTACAAGCACTATCGGGCTTATCAGCAATGTCATCCTGCCGTACGCCTTCGGAAACTTTGCATGGATCGACCTCGGGCCAATCTCCACGCTGCTGTTTTTGTTTTCTGTGGCCTACGCCATCGCGCGTCATAGATTGTTTGATATCCGGGTATTTTTGCGCCGTGGCCTGGTTTTAGGAATGGCTCTTTCTCTGGTTCTGGCAGCCTACAGCGCTCTAGTGTTCTTAGTTACCGAGCAGTTCGCATCTTCAGATTCCGGCGGAGTGACACGCTTTGGTGTGCTGGTACTCGTCTTTTTCTTTGATCGACTCCAGCGCTTCCTGGACAGGCGCATAGATCGGATACTTTTCTCTGCACCGAAAAAATTATCCAACAACTCGTAATCATTACACCGAAAAAGCGTATAAATATTTCTTTGGATTAGGGGCTTCTTAGAAAGGTAATTCTTAGTAACATGTTTAATCCCCTCAAGGAGCCACCGTTCTGTGCTTCAGTATGTAGGTAAGAAGTTATTGCCCTCCATTTACCATCACTATTTCTACACTTAGCAAAATCCTGTTTTTCTATCGACTGCAAGTTTTCTTGAGAAAAAAATAGGGAGATCAGTTAGTAGCAGAAATGAGGTATGGAAATCGGGTAACAGCAAACTATCAAGCATTACCGGTTTGGTGGCCAAGGCAACTATAGTAATAGAAGGTACCACTGGATTACCTGGAAAGGTTTATCGGTATGCTGGTCGCGACAAGCATTTCTGGAGGGGAGAATAAGGAAGGCGACTCATCATCGGGGCGCGAACGCATGCGGCTCTACTATCGACTCCTGGGGAAAACACAAAAGGCGACTCAAGCTGCGCTAACCAAACAACTCATTGAGGAGTTTGGGATTATCGGAGGTTATGAGCCCAGAGAATTAGTACGGCATCACCGGAGTTATCGCGAGGCAGCATCTGAGCTTCGCCTACAAGCTCAAGCACCTCACCTGAATCGTCCAGAGCGGGCTCCTCTTCTTGGTAAGGCAGCAAAATATGAAACGCTCGCGGACAACTGTCGTAATGTGCTGATGAGACGTCTACAGCCGATGCTGGCGCGGGCGGCATTTCAAATATTCCCGAATGGAAGTTATGCCTATCACGAGATGAGAGAGGACTTCCTTCAGGAAACCGCGCTTTTGGTGCATCGTGTACTAATGCCAAATACGAACACGGAATTTTTCGAAGAAAACCATCTTTTCGCCTTGGTTAGGATGGCATTTTCCGCAGCTCGAACTGTCGGCCGGAAGTATGGTCGGGGAGACGGTGGGAAGCGGCCACTTCCTCTTGAATTAGACGCGAGCTTTGGTGATGCCGATGCAGACTTTGACGTGGATAGCAATGAGCCACTTATAAACCTACTGCCAGCTCCTGACGGCAGTAATCCAGAGGAGCAAGCTTTCCTAAGTGTGCTTGCCGCACAACTTCGAGAGCTGTTCGTTGCGGCCTCCAACCAATCACGGTCTTTAGCCTTGCGAAAATTCCAAGTGCTCTGCCTACGATGCGCAGACACGAAACCAGCAGCCGTTCGCCAGATACTGAGTCGAGGTACTGAGAGTGTAGAGTCATATAGTGCGGAGTCTGAACGCACCGACTTTCGGGAGGCAAAAAGGCTTCTTGGGAAGGTTCTTGAAGGTATGGCGAATGACCTTAGTAAGGAAGACGAGGTTGCTGACGTACATGAAATTGAGCGTGCATTGAGGTGTGAAGGGCAGCGCCTTATCTTGGTTAGGCATTCGTAGGGTGGAGCACCCATTACAGTATTTGCACTGCGTCACAGAACGCGGGAGATTAATCTAATGCGACAGGACAGAGATACAAAGGATACCGTCATCGCCGAGACGAGGAACCCTGATACGGAGCGTGCTGACGAGCATCCGGAGGAGAATTTTGTGGATAGCGTTGCAAAACAAGTTCCTTGCGAAGATATTCAAGGGATGCTTATTCGAAAAGACCTTGTGGCATTCGCCCATGCACTCAACGAAAACGCAGACGCCGACTTAGATACAGCTATAGATGCTGTATTGTCTAAAATTGCTCCGGCAACTGATGAATCTAGTGAAATTCAAACTCACCTCACCCTGGATTTGCCTGAAGATCAAGAGGAAGTAAGCGAATTGGAACGGGTTGCCGGACTTGCCTTCAATGCGGTTACATTAGCGGCAAATGCACCAGATGTGACCAGCTTAGGCGAACTCCGGGCTCAAGCCTACCTTGACCTTGACGACGTTGCTGAGGAAACTGGCTTACTTCCAGAGACTATTGATGCTCTTGAGGAAGAGCCAGTTGTCGATACGCCGTCTTCCTTGCTGCATAAGCTGGGTACATTATTCGGTTACAGCGCATCCCAAATCGACTCCATACTTCGTTCGCAAGGTGCCCAAGGACAAGTTGCGGCGGCGTATAAACTACGCAGAGGCGCAGGGGCCACAGATGGCACCACTGAGGGAACTACCTCTCCGCGTACGTTCGCTGAGATACTAAGGGATACAGGTGGCACACCCGAGCAAGAAGCATTTTGGTTTAGTACTGTTACCGCCGCAACTAGCGCCATTAATGTTGTGGAGGAGATGGAGAGCAATATCTTTGCGTGACGCGGCTGCGATTCGTACCGCCGCGCGTTCCGCGCGTTTGGAGTGGGCTAAGGCAGCGAACGTCCCTGTTGACGAGGCCCTCCAGTGTCCGCTCGATGCAGGGCTCTTGCGTGGAATCGTACGAGCGCATAAGTTAAGCCTCATTGCTGACCCACGCCTTCCAGACGCAGTGCTCGGCAAGTACGATCCTACGCGCAAAAAAATTAAGGTTCATGGTCGACTTCAAGCCGCGGACGCGGAGCCTGAATTCGCATTTGTAGTGGGGCATGAGCTCGGCCACCATTGTCTTAGGCATGATGCAGATATCGTGCTTATCGACGATAAGGACACGCTTGACCAAGAGCCCAACATCAATGATCTCGGCGCGCGACCAGTAGATAACGTATATCGAGTTTATAGCGAACGGGAGAGACAGGAACTTGAGGCCAATCTCTTCGCAGCAGAATTACTCGCTCCAAGCGAGGCGATTGTGCGTGCGGTAGCTGATGCCTCTACCTGGTCCGTTGATTCCTTGGCAACCCATTTCGGGTTACGTCCATTTGCCCTTGAATCACGTTTGTCAGCAGTACTCTTAGGTGGTGCCTTAGACCGTTCTACGAGTGTTGAACAGACCGTGGCTGAGATTGCAAAGATCGACGAACTTCCTAAGGTTACGCCTCTGGAGGCAGCCATAGGTACGCGACATCCACGTCAAAGAGATGCGGCGAGCTCCCGGCCAGCGCTTGTACTTGCTGGGCCGGGGTCGGGCAAGACTACAGTCTTAGTAGACCGGTATGTTGGGTTAATCGAACGGGGCGAAGCTAAGGCGTCGGAAATTCTGGCACTCACATTTACAAACAAAGCCGCCGCCGAGATGAGTGAACGTATTGTTGCTCAACTTCGATTACGCGGACTACTGACTATTGAAGATGATCCAAAAAATGGTACAGCTGCAAACGGCATGCGAGAGCCGGCAAATATTCGTCTTGCAGACGTGCAGGTTACTACACTCCATGCATTCGCGCTTGATCTCATCACTCGCTATTCTGTTGAACGAAATGCTTCACCACCGAACTTGCTTACCACTAATGACGCCCTTCTGCTTCTCGCATTTTGGCGCGAGCAGCTTCCAATGGGAGCATTTGAAAATCTGAGTGACGTGTACGGTGCCTTAGCTGAAGTTTTGAATGCTGTTGGGATTCTACAGGACCGCGACTGCTCACCCCTTAGTCTCCTACGGCTAGCCCGGCGAGAGTGTTTTCCAGACGGAATGCGTTGGGACCCAAACTCTCGTACGGATCGCTGGCGGGAGGACGAAAAAATGCGGAGATACAGGAGCCTCGCCCTCATCTACAGGAGCTACCAAAAGTTCTGCCATCAGAACAACCACCTCGACTTCACAGGCATACTCCGCAAAGCGACAGAATTGATTGAGCGCGACGGAATACCCAACACGCTCTCACAGCATTGGCGGTATGTTCTGGTAGATGAATACCAGGACATGAACCGCCCATGTGCACGGTTGCTTAACGCGCTCGTAGCTGGTCGTCCGAACTCTATATGGGCCGTGGGTGATCCGCGTCAAAGCATCTATAGATTTCGGGGCGCGACGCCAGAAGACAACCTGATCACCTTTCGCCAGGACTATTCCCAAGCATTGCCAACGGCTCTCACGGTTAACTACCGCTCGGTTCCGGATATCGTCGCTTTCGGGAATGAGGTGGGTCAGAAAATCGCGCTTCCTGAAGCAATTAGGAGTGACGCTCAGCTGCAAACAGCACTTGCAGAGAGTGGAGCACAGGCTGATCGCGACGCTTCAGAAGTATCTGGGCCATCGGTCGTGTATGGAGTGCTTGAGCACGAGGCAGACGAACTCGAATTTATTACGGAGTCGGTAGAGCAACTATCGCGCAAGTGTGGGGTTGCTCTCAACGATATTGCAGTACTTTGTCGTACGAAGCGGCAGGCTACTTCCGTTGCGTTGGCCTTGGAGGAGGCAGGCTTTTCGACGACATGGTCTGGCGCGCTAGAGGATGAAGAAGGTTTCCGCGAGCTTATCTGCGCGCTATTGTTCTCCATTGGGGATACGGTTGGGCTGGAGGGGCTAGCGCAACGTTATGGCTTGAGCGCTGCGGATCTTGCCGTAATACGTGAGTTAAGCCATGTCCGTGTTGAGGATGACCACCGCTTAACGGGGCCATTGCCAGCTTTGCATATTGCCCTAGCTGGCGGAGCGGCTACTCCGAATGGACCAGTATTATCGGAAGCAGCCAGAGACCCAGCCTCTGCGCTTTTAAGACTGGGTGAAGGACTCAGCCGTTCCGCATACAATTCGGGTGCCGGAAGCGTTGGCGCTCGGCGCGGAGCATTGAGAATACTAGCCGCATATCTGTTCATATACTCGCAAGACGCCCGTGAGCTTCTAAGTCGACGAGCCCGCATGCTACTCTCAGATCATGATACTCAGAAATCATCGTCAGTTTCAGATAACCAAACGACAATAACGGCAAGAGAAGCACGACGAGTTATTGCGTGGGCGCAGACGTTCGCACTTGCACGGAGCTTTCCTGAACGGGCAAGTGCATCAGTCCTGACGACACACCGCGACGGGAAGCCCCGCCATCCGGCTAGTGCCTTTCTTGATTACATCCAGGTATGTCAGCGCCACTCACGGCTTGAAGTCCCTGATGAGATGCCGAGCGAGAAGCCAGCCGTACATGTCCTCACTATTCACAGGAGCAAGGGGCTAGAGTGGCCCGTAGTGTTTGTTCCTAACCTGACCCGAAAGCGTTTTTGCGCACGGAAGGTTATCCGAGTGAAACTACCGTCGGTACTGGAGCCTGATGAACATCGCGAAGAGCAATGTATCTTCTACGTGGCAATCACGCGGGCTCGTGACCGCCTTATTCTCACTCGTGCCCGTTACTACGGGGCTTCAAAAAACGCTCACAATCCTGCTTCCTTTTTGGAAAGCGTAGTAGACAGCTTACCGATACCTGTTGAGTCAGTGCCCTCATTCGGTTATGGCAGTAAACAGCCGTAAGCGGCGTCTGCCTCCCAGTGCGCATGAGCGAAATAACAAGGGAATTTCAATAATACGCCGAAATACGAGGGACGATGCGCCTAATAGATTCAGAGGTTTTGCTTGAAGGGCTTCCGGTCCCCCAAGCACCTAATACCGCAAACAATGGTATCGGGGTAGACGAATCCTTGCCAACCGGAGTAATTCCTTGGGAGCATGTGAAACTCTACATGGAGTGCCCGCAACGCTTTTGGTATCGAACCAAGGCAGGACTCAGGGAGCGGGGCGATTATGGCTATCCAAATTTCCGAACCGCCCTCTACGGTACGCTAGCATCCATAGCAGAACGTGCCGCTCAGAAGCAAGAGGAGCTTTCCTTAGACGAATTACAGCGTGATTTGGACGCAAGATTTGACGCGCAAAGGGTTGCCACAGAAGGCCAAGCGGCGATTCTGCGGCAGAGCGGACACACAGTTGCTCGCCGTTTTTCTGCCCGTATCAAGGAACTAGGAAGAGATAGGCACCTTATTATCCGCCCATGGGTACTGCTAAGCATAGGCTCGCAAACGATAGGGCTACGCCCATCTGAAATCGAGGTAGAGGGAGATAGGAATATGGTAGCGCGGATGCATTTTTTTCGGCCGCGCTCTGAAAGTCACGACGATCGCCTTGATGTAGCCCTTCTATACGCCGCACTTGGCTCTGAAATTCGCGTCGAATTATGGTATCCGCTTGATGGGACTGCCCCACGGCGATGTGCGCTTGAAGAACGGCGACCCGAGCTGCTCCCTATTAGATCGCGGAAAGAAAATCTCGATACCGTCGTAGGAAAGAAGCTCGCCGCCGTACAGCAGGCGATGATTAAGCTCCAATCAGGTCAGTTCGATCCAACTCCCGACGACCATATCTGCGATGGGTGCGGCTTCCAGTATGCCTGCCCCGGAATTCTGTAAATTCAACCAGGTGACTAAAGGTCTGCTTAAACTTAAGGAAAACAGTCCATAGCACTGTTGCCAATAATCTTCTAACTTTTATTGCCGCTTTTAGAATTACGTCGGAGTATCCAAATCAGGTGGAGGAATACTCATGTTGAGAATCGGGTTTCCAACTCTAGCGAGATTTACAAAGATTGCGAATGACCGTATAGACCCCTATACAATTGCTTGCGCCGGACGGCGTATCACCGCCGCGGGCCGTCGCGTTCCACGTCCAACGAGTATCGGCGCGTTTTGCACATCCGATACGTATACGTTGGCATCTGGTTTTGTCTGGTTCGAGGCTGATGCTGGACTGGCCCGTTTCCTTTCTGAAGATGTATTCCATTTCTTTGGGAGATGCCCTCCAGGGTTTCCTATGCACGTTTTAGAATGCGCCATGGCAGGTAAAGCGGTGGTCTCCCAGACAGTTAAAACAACATCCACTACTTCTGCTCAGGCCACCTGGGATATTGACGCGTTGAACTCATTGCTGGAACCGCAGGGAATTAGGGTCACGTGGATCGGCAGGTATCAGGATTTGCTGTCTGGGACCATGCCCATCGCTCGTAATGTGCGGGGAACATTCCGGCAAGCGTATGTAGCCGCTCACCCGTTCTCGGAAGCGATAATCGATAAGGATGCACCGATTCGTACAAGGGAGCAAGCTCGGTTTCGCGTTTTTCTGCGCTCACTTGATTCCAACACCGCCATTCACCAGTACCAGGCTGCTAGTGCGGATTAAGTTCTGAACCCGGATCTGAACATTTCGTTTATTTTTCTTTTTCCGTTACCGGTTTTCCTCACCCCTCGGCGAAGTAATAAAAATGGGCGCGGCATCGCCTAAGTATGATGCCTGTGCGGAAAGGAATAAAAAGGATATGTCCAATGTGGAGAAAGATAGCGGCTCCACCGCAAGCAGGGTTAGCAATCCGGGAGATGGGAGCTCGAGAGACACAGGAATATTCGTTGTCATTGTAAATGGTGATGCAGTTAAGGTTCAGGTTTCAGCAGAACAACCACTAGCTGCAATCATCCCAGTCGCTCTTGAGAATGCCAATGTTACTGGTCGGCCACCAGAAGACTGGGACATAAAGGATGAACAGGGAAATCTTTACGATCGTAACCGTCTCGTCAGCGACTACGATTTCCCGGTAGGGCAGGTCATATACCTGAGTTTACGTGCGGGAGAGGCAGGCATGTAGATGGCTAACAGCATAGGGGCGCGAGGTATGCTGGTGGACCCAACGGTTTCGCGGGCGAGATTCGCCCGCGAGATCGAACGATTTGAAACCACGCGGGATTTGCATAACCGCCGCGGCTGCTGGCTTATCAAGGCAGAATTTCCCATTGCTATCGTTGTGTTCGCTGCCCTAAAGTCCAATCCACCATTTGTGCTGTTCGCCGCACGATTCGACTTCACAAACTACGACCTCGTACCGCCGTCTGTTCGACTAGTCGACCCATTTACGCATGAACTTTTGAAAGCAAAGCAGGTGAAATTCCAGCTCCTGCGACGTGCTCTAGTGACTCGCCCACCAGGAGAGATGCCTTTTGGAGCGATGTTACCCGAACAAATCCAAAATCTTCTTCAGGACTATGGTCCTGAAGAACTGCCCTTCGTATGTCTCCAAGGCATTAGGGAGTATCACGACCATCCGCTGCACTCCAATGACCCGTGGCTCCCACGGCGGAAAACGGGTGAGGGAACACTGCACTTTCTGGTCGAGCAACTTTGGACATATGGCGTTGAGCAGGTGGTAGGGATGGGCTATACGATTCAGATTGTCCCTAATGGCTTCCAGATTGGGGGCGTACCATCATGAGCAACCGACCCCAGCTACTGGGCGTAACTCGTGTTGAGGTACCTCTTAAGGTTATTGAGGAAACAATAGCCCACTTACAAAAAGTAGGTCTCCATGGTTACGAAGGCATCACACTCTGGGTAGGGATTCAACAGGGCGAAACTTTCAACGTACGAGCAAACGTTGTGCCAGCACAGACCGTGTATCGCAGCGAAGAAGGGGTCGGCGTTCATGTAGATTCGGAAGAGCTACATCGGATCAACGTTTGGCTGTACCAGTCAGGCTTCCGCATAATCGCCCAGGTTCATAGCCATCCGGAGGATGCCTATCATTCAACCACAGACGATGACTATGCCATCGCGGCAGCGTCTGGCAGCCTTTCCCTTGTGGTGCCCGATTTCGGTTTTCGTACCTTCACCCTTGCTGACTGCGCCGTTTACCGTCTGATGTCGGAGACGGGATGGACTTACTTATCGCAAGGAAACGTCGAGCAGCTCATCGTTATAGTGGATGACGAAATCGGAAGTACGGTTGAGTTGAGACGGGAAGCACCGACAAAGGATGTTGATCGGGACCAAAAATTAGAAAAGGTAGGAATGCCATGGCACTCGCGGATTTCTTGGATAAGGCGGCTTTGGCCGCATCGCACGTCCTGAGCGGATTCGACCCAGCAGTGTTCACTGCAATATTGGACGAACAGGTAGTAGGCGTATTTTTTGACGAGGCAGGTATAGCCTCTACCGAGGGAGCAGTGACATTAGAGCTAGCTGTAAACTTGCTCGCACGCCTGTATCCATCTCTCGCTCTGATTCCACTCGGCAAGAATGATGCTGGTGAGTCTTATCTCGGGGATCATCTCGACGCTCTTGCTAGCATAGCCCGTGCGATCAATCCAAAGATACAAGTGGTGACTGATCCTAGCCACGTAACAGTTGGGATTGCAGTTGGCTCTACCGCGCCACCAACCAGCACAAGTCCAGTTCTTTTTGTCGGATCCCACGGATGGGTGACAATGGTTTCGCCTGAGCATCCAGTGGGATCGGGCATCAGCGGGAACCCATTCGGAGCTGCTGCAGCTGCCTGTTTTGCCGCCGCTAACGTGTTTCGCATTGTATTCACAGGGCAGCTCCAGCGGGGGGAGCTAGACCAAGCATGGCATCTTTCTCTTCTTGATCTTTTGCCTACTTTTACCGCAGATGCGGCTTTTCACGCTAAGACAAACCCAACTGCAGAATTACTAAATCCTGAATGGGAAACCGTAGATATTGGCGAGGTCCACCTAGCAGGTGTCGGAGCTGTTGGGAGCAGCGCCGTTTGGACGCTTTCGCGTGCTGCCACTGCAGGCGGGCTCTCAGGCACCCTCCATCTCATTGACCCAGAAACATATGATGTGACCAACCTCCAGCGCTATGTACTGCCCACCCGAGCCGATGTCGAGACATCTAAGGCCTTACGTGCAGCAGCGGCGTTTCCCGTGGGAGGGAATTTCAACGCCATTGCCCATGTACAGAGGTGGGATGAATACTTAGCGGAGCGGAATACAGTCGGGTGGGATTGGAAACTCGACCATGTGGCCGTAGCTCTGGACTCCGGCGATGATAGATGTTCGCTTCAGGCGGCGCTTCCACGTCGCATCGTAAACGCTTGGACACAAACGGGGGACCTTGGCATATCCCGCCATGATTTTCTCGGGAATCAAGCATGCCTCATGTGCATGTATTTTCCCAATGGACCACGCAAGGGACGGCACGAACTAATCGCTGAGGCCGTCGGGTTGCCCGAGTTGGCAAGCGAAATGGCACAACTTCTTTATAGTGGCGCACCACTTGGTGCAGAGTGGATCAGCCGACTCGCACAGGCGACCGGAGTTTCGGTAGAGAGCCTACAGCCCTTCCAGAATGAGCCCCTTGAAGGGTTCTATTCGAAAGCAGTCTGCGGAGGCATGATTTTAGCAGCAGGAGGCGGGGCACGACCAGTGGGTCGCGCTGAAGTTCCTTTGGCATTCCAGTCCGCACTAGCTGGTGTGTTGCTAGCAGCAGAAGTCGTTGCTTATGTAGGTGGCCTCCGGCCTGAGCCTATGGCAACTACAACCAAGATTGACATGCTTCGTCCCTTAGGGAGACATTTATCGCTTCCAGAGCCTAAGCATCCCTCAGGACTCTGCATCTGCCAAGATCCGGGCTATATTTCGGCTTACCAGCAGAAATACCAATCAATCCAAATATGAAATTAAATATTCATCTATACCCGACTGCACTATGCCCCTACATAAGGCAGTATGAATATTATTAGGAAGAATAATGGGCGAAAAAATAACTGACAAAATCGACTTATACGATGTGCTGGGTGTAGTCGTGCCAGGCACTCTCTTGATTGCATGGCTGGCATTATGTTTTCCCCATCTTGCCTCCGCCTCAACCGTTAAGTTCCCCGAAGCGTTTGCGACGGTAGCCTTGCTCGCACTCTCATTGTTCCTTGGCTATCTTATCCAGGCGGTCGCGAGCCTGATCGAGCCCGTATTTTGCTGGATGTGGCGAGGCAAGCATTCCAGCAGGGTGTTCCAGGACTATTCCAACCCATGCCTGAGTGGCACCGCAGTAGCTCGAATTCGAGAAAAGTTGGCGGCCCGTTTAGGAAGCAACCCTGACGACGGAATACTCTACCAATATGCCGCTTCCTTGGCTGAAACGCATCCCGGTAGCCGTTCCCCTCGGTTCAATAGCCTCTATGCGTTTCACAGGGCGCTGCTTGTCCTTACGCTCGTGGTCGCTGCTACCTTGCCTTTTTCCGGTCTCCATGGCCTGTCCGCAGGCTGGTCAGTGAAGACCTGGTGTATCGCTTCATCAGTCCTACTTGGTCTGCTCCTGCTTTTGTTCAATCGCACCCGTGAGAGGTCGGTTTACTACGTTCGAGAAACCGTGCTAACCGCAGAACGCGTGATAGATACGCTGCCCTCAACGAAGGGGGCTTAGAAAGAAATACTATGTCAAACAAAGCTCGTGAAGTTCTCTGGCCGACAGATCCCAATATCATCGTGCGCGTGGTAATGCTACACGTTGGGCAAGGAAGCAGCACCATTGTCCTTGGTCGCGAAGGAGCGGGTTACAGGTCGCTGCTCCTCGATATCAACCTTGATGAAAAAGGTGAGGGCATCGACGTTCCAGCCTTGATGGACGATCTTCTCAATGGCGTCAGCCTTGACGTCTTCGCTAACAGCCATCCGCATGAAGACCACTTATGCGGCGTGACCGACTTGTCGGACCGGCTGACGATCCATAGCGTCTGGCATTCAGGGCATGTACCTGAAAGGAAGGTTCAGTCCTCATATGACAACCTGCAAAAAGTCATCAAGAAGGTTACGAAGGATTTTGGAGCCGATGCCGAGGTTGAACTCCTGGGAAGCACCAGTCCTTTTTCATTTGGCGACGCTGAGTACTATGTGCTGGCCCCAGCGGAGCACGTTTGCGACAGTATAGATGATGAGACCGATGAAGTAAGACGCAAGCGTATCCACGAGCAATGCGCTGTGCTGAAGTTCGGCATTCCTGATACATGGGTGATGCTTCCAGGAGACGCAGATCGGGATGCCTGGGAAAAGAACATCCTGCCTTACCATGACCACCGTGCGGGAGCGCAGGTTCTTGCAGCCATCCACCACGGCTCGCACTCGTTTTTTAAGAAACCTGACAACGATACTGATATTTATCGTACAGCTCTTGAAACGATAGATCCCGAGTGGGTGATCGTATCTGCCCCAAAGCAAGCGAACAGCAAGCATAAGCATCCGCACGACGATGCGATGGAGTTGTACGAAGACCAAGTCGGCGCCGAGCGCCTCTGCCATACTGGTGAAGCATGCTACTCCTACATCATCGATATTTATGATGATGGTTCTTACGAGGTCACAGACGATGGCGGAGAACTGAGAGAGGCATATCCCTACACATCGGAGTCTAACGGATCGGACGATTCAGGGAATGAAAAATCTAGACTCGCCGCTCCCGCGATAGTCATCAAATCCCGGCACAATATTCGAGAGGCGGAGCCGTTCGCGTAGGGCATCCGATGGCTGAATCAACCTTCCAAATTTATCCCGAACATAGAGCGGCCTTCGAAGCGTCGCTCCGGCAATTGGGCTTTGTAAAAGAAGAGACAGAAGAGCCAGGAGTTTGCCACTGGTCGGGACGGGTACGGGCGACTTGGCGCGATGCCGCTATCCAGAAACCCCGAGCACGCACGCACCAGATCGGCATCGTGCTCAAGCAGGGATTTCCCTTTCAAAAACCGGACGTGATTCCTGAGGATACCGATCCGCCGATCTCAGGAGAACGCCATCAAGCAGCGGGAATGAACGGAGCTTTATGCCTCTATCCGGATGAGGGGCGAGGCTGGGAACCGGGATGCACCGCCGAGGAACTCGTAGAACGCGTCCGTCAGTGGCTCGTCCGTTATCATAACGGTGCTTGGGCGGCAGAAGACTTTGCGCCCGATCTACATCTCTACTTTTCCGCGAACGGCAAGTCCTGCCTTATGGCATACGGCGAGGATTGGTCCCCGCCTCAAGGCCAGCAGTTCGGGCGGTTCGGAGTGTGGCAGGTAGTTCATGAGCGAGCCTTCGCCGGCAATCCTACTGTCGGACATGAAGAGCCTTCGCTGAGCCATACAGACCGTCTCCTGCCATTGCTTGGCTTAGGCAATGTTCCAAGAAATCGTGTCGGGCTTTGGTTCCGACTCAAGAAAGAGCCAACACCCGCAGATACATTTGGGGAGATGCTGAGGGAGATCGATTTTTGCGTCGGATGGGAGCAGGGAAGCGCTAGGCGGCATGTACGGACACTAATGGGCAATCGCGTTCCCAATCGCCAATCATGCCTCACTATTGCACTCGGATACCCAGCCCCATCTGGCGAAGAGCAATGGCTCTTTATCCAGGTCTGGATGCGTGCTTCAGGAAAGAAACCTCGCTCGTATCAATCCTACGATGAGCTTCCCGTGCGCGCTTTCGTTACCGCTCCCGCAACGGAGTCTGCACTTATGCGTCGTACTGGGCATACTGCCAAGTACCTCCAGAGTAAGCATGTCATCTTGTTCGGGGTAGGTGCTATTGGCTCAAGTGTTGCTATGCTTCTTGCCAAGGCTGGCATAGAAACCATAACGCTCGTCGATAACGATGTCATTCGCCCTGGAAATGCCGTTCGAAACGAGGCAGGAATGGCCCATGTGGGAAGGAGCAAAACGCACTCAGTAGGCTTTGAAATCTGGCAACATGCGCCTGACTGCGCTATTCATTGCGAGCCAGCCAGTTGGGATCCCGACAAGCTCTTGCACCTCGTGGAGAGAGCCAACATCATAATCGACACGACAGCGAACGAAGCCTTTTCCCGATTGTTGAACCATATTTGTGCTAAGGCTAACAAAACGGCGATCTTTGCTACGTCACATCGTAGTGCTGCCATCGGGCGAGTCCGCATTATCCGACCTCGCAGGGATGCGTGCCTCGAATGTTATGAGGAATGCCTTGAACAAAGCAGCTATCCCAAGATTCCGAAGGGAGACGAGGGTGCCTTCGTGGAAGGAGGATGCGGCGTGCCGACTGTTGAAGCCTCAGCAATAGACGTGGAAGCGATTGCTAATGCCGCCGCGCGCGCTGCACTGCATTTTATGACAGGAAAGCTGGGAGACCAGAACGAATGCATTATAGTGAACGAGCCGCTTGCCGATGGTCCCGATATATTTTTAGAGCGTGGTACCAAGTGGTTTCAACGCTCTCCGGTAACCGACTGCGTGGAATGTTCAAAGACACATTGACAAAAGGTCCCCAGGAAACATTCACCCTTGAATTGGGGAGTTCTGTTCGTGCTGTTCTTGAGGCAGAAAGCAACAATAAGCTCCCACATGAAACAGGTGGCGTGCTAGTCGGTTTTGTTAGAGGCACCAGGATAGTGGTGGCAGCAATCATCGGCCCAGGACCAACGGCGCGGCACGGTACTAGTACTTTTGTACGCGACGGCGACTTTGCGCAGAACGAGCTAGACAGGCTAGTTGAATCTAGCGGTGGAGAATGGGATTATATCGGTGAATGGCACTCACATACTGCGCTAGCTGGTCCAAGTTCTCAGGACAGAAAAAGCATGGAGAAAATAGGTCGCTCGGTGAGCTATGACTACTCTGCCCCCGTACTTTTGATCTGTTGTAAGACGCACACAGAACAATGGGAATTTCTCTCCTACAGGTTACGAGGCGGAAAACTAATGAGCATATCAACAGCTCTGCTTTAGAGCACTGAAAGGGTCACGGAGGTAAGTCGGCTGACTCGCTCCTTTGCACAGCTTCCACAAATCCAGCAGCGACTAACCCAGAAAGGGATTTCACTGCGGATTCTGGTAGTGGAGTGACCATAGCTGCTGGTGGTTGCGCAGAGCGCTTAGTTTCCCATTTAGAGCCTCCATAGTGGTTCGAACATACTCCAGCAGGGGGCGCCAATCTCCATTTTCATTACCAGAGCGCACCGCGGCAAAGAGTTCGTCAGGTTGAATGATGAGCTTTTTACCCTGAATGCGCCGGTTCGAGCCAACGATTTCGAGAAGGATACGTCTCTCTTGAGGAGTACCATCCTCAAATCGCTGTTTCAGGCTCCTGCAAAAGGAAAATGCCCCTGCGACATCCTCCAACCACTGGTTCGAGCGGGAAGTTTGGCGCTCCAGACTCACGGCCAAAACCTGGCACTCCTTAACCAACGTGAGCCGTCTCTCCTCGTAGTCTGCTTTGTCGATGAGTCCATCTATCAGTAAGTCTGTCAGGCGTTTCCTGGCAGCCTGATTGCGCTCTAATGATGCTCTGAGCTGGCTGAGTATCTGCTCCTGGGCACGCTGCTCATCGGTGTTTTCTTCCCGAAGCTGCTGCAATGCCCACTCCGCAATGCTGTCCGGGAGCGTCAGTGTTTCCAGGAAAGCATATGCCTGCCGCTCGAACTCGGCTAAAGAAAGATACCGTTCAGGACAAGTGCCCCGCTTCTTGGAACAGCGCAGGTAGACGAAGTGATGCACCCCGCCGGATTTGTTCGTCTTTGTATGCGTTTCCGCCGTGATGGCGCTCCCACAGGTGCCGCAGACCACCAGGCCGCCCATGTAGGGAACGATCTCTGCTGCCCGTTTTCGTGCGTGCGGTCTTGGCTGGAACGCCCGTCGAATAAGTCCTTGAACCTGCTCAAACTCGGCGACGGAGATCATCGGGACATGACTCCCCTGATGGACCTCCTCTGCCCATTGATAGAGACCGCAGTAGAAGGGGTTGCAAAACATGGCATGCATCGAATTGTAGGTGAGCGCTCCTCCTCCCGTCTTTCCGTAACGCCGCGTCGTCAGGCCCTGTGCCCGAGATTCCCAGTGGAGCTGTTTCACGGTGTAAGCACCAGTAAGCATCTTCCTCCAAAGCGCCTGCACCATTTCGAAGCGTTCCGGGTCGGGCAGGATTTGTCTGTCGCCCTTAATGCCGAACAGATCGTTCATGTAGCCTATGGGAGCCTTACCAGGGTACTGTCCCTTGGCGTGCTTGTTGGTGAGGCTGCTCTCCACCCGTCGTTTCAGGGTACGAATCTCCTCGGTGGAAACGCAGGCCTCGATAGCGATGATGATAGTATTGTCGCCTGGCAGGTAAGTTCGATACTCCGTGACAATCCGACGAATGATGCCTTGCTGGAGCGCATGGATGATGCGCCCGCCGTCGATCATGTTGCGGCAGAGGCGACTGATCTCGTGGGCATAGAGGACGTTGAGTTCGCCCGCCTCGATGCGGGCCATCATCTCGTTAAAGAGCGGGCGGCCAGGGTCTTTGGCACTCTTGTTTTCCTCGTAGAGGGCCATGGCATCCAGGTCAAAGCCGTCACGCTCAACGACATCTCTCAAATCGCGTAGCTGGCGCTCATGGCTTGCCGCCTGCTCATCGTCCGCTTCGCTGCTTTTTCGTGCATAGACCACGGGGCTATCTGGCGCTTGCTCAAGATTCCGGAAAGCTTTGCTTCGGGTTGCTAATCGGGTTCGGGTGGGGCGGATAGAAAGCATACAAGGCTGTTAGGAGTAACGTCCCTCATGGGCATTTTGAACGTTCTTTGAGGCGTTGGGAAGGTATGTACCCTGAACGCCTGATGGTTGCAGGAGTAGTTTGAATAATTCCACAAGCTGTCTCGCCGTGACATGGGCCTCATCCGTACTTAAGGCGACCCCGTACTCCTTAAAGTAGAGGCTCTGAAATTCGGCAATAGCTTTTGACGAGATAACCATCCTTGGCAGCATTACCTATCCCTGCCTAAGCTCCAACGAGAGTTGCGGCAGAGAAAGAAAAACCCGCTAGCAAACAGCTAGCGGGTGGAGGTGGTCCCGAGATAACCTGACATCCTTAGCGGGGTGCAGATTCACTGAACGCTTCTAAGCTTTCACCTATAAGACTCTCAAAGCCGCACGGGTCCAACGGTTGCCAGAAGTCGGGCGAATCGGGCATCTCTCCGAAAACGATCAGTCCAAGGCGGTCTTCTTCGGGCAATAGGTGATGTTCTACCAGCGAGAAGCTTTGGAGTCTCCGGCTGGTAGCCAGGTGCGATACACCTTCCCGAAGACCGGCTATCGTACTGGAGAAGCAAGGCTCCAGCATTTCGTTTGGTGGTCTTGGAACCCAGGTGATGAGTACGATGGCCGTCTCTTCGGGATTCGCAGGAGTGAACATACGCATCCGGCAGTCCAGCCCTTCGGCGACTTCCTCGAAGTAACGGTCTTCGGTCTTAACCAGAGCAGCGCCTATCATAGCTTACCCTTTCCCTTCCTCGGTGGCATTGGTTGCAGCCTTGGCTTGCGGGGAATCTTCATCACCAGTTGGAGTCCCTTTCCTCAGGCGTCAGCTCGTAGCTGAGCAAGTAAGGCACGCCCCGGCGGATAGCGTTGAACAGTCGGTGCCAGCCGTCGATGAGGATGCTCGTACCGTTCGTAAAGGGAACGAACAGGACCGGCTTGCTCAGGTCAGTCGTGAGGGCGTAGGTTTCGTCCAGTTCTGGGTATTGCGACCTTACCTGCGCCTCGTCCAACCCACAGTCGCTCGGGTAGAAAGCCATCGGCCCTTTTCCCGAAGCCAGCGCGATGCGCATTCCCTGGCTCGCGTTCCAGTGCCATTCGGTGCCTTCCTCGTCCGTAAATTGGAAAACCTGGTCGCTCATCGAAAGGATGATGATCGCAGGCGTCTCCAGCCTTTCCAGGTCCGTAGCGCTCATGGCCTGCCTCCGCTTCGCGCCTGTAAGACGTATTCGGCCTTTGCGCTCCGTTGCCGTTTCAACGGCTTGGGAGTTTGACCCGTAATCCTTCTCACGACTTCGGCAGCGCCTTTGCGGTAGACGCACAGGCAGACAAGGGAGCCGGAACCCGCTTCTCGTACAGCCCAGTGCCTGGATTTCTTGTACTTGGAGATAGAGAGTTGCTCGCTCATACCAACGCCTCCCACTGGATCAGGTTGTGGCGCTGGATCTGAAGCTGCTGGGCTTGCCGCTTCTGCGCAGAGAATAGCTTAGCCAGCCCTAGCAGATGCTTGCAGGTACAATCCGGGTCGCCTACCGGCTTGACCTGGCTAATCCTTACGAAGAAGGGGCAGCTACAGGTCTTCCTCTTTCGGTCGATGTCGTAATCCGCCCCACCGGGCGAATAGATCTCGACCAGGCCCGAATCCAGGGTATTAGCCCTGTAGCCGTCTTCAAAGAGCCTTTGGGCTCGCTCACGAACGTTGGCAAGCATCCTTGCCTCGTCCAGATTCGCTCTGCGTTCCTTCACGGAATCGGTTTCCTTTCTGTGGAAAAGGGAGATGTGCCGATTCCGCCCTGCCGGACAAAACCGGCAAAAGGCGACAAAAAAACAGTATTAGCTAACCAGGCGGCGCTCTTCGAAGCAGGTCTACTACTTCGTGAAGAAGCTCGGAACTTGGCGCGCAGGGAGACTCGATGCCCCGAACTCCCTTGCATCCTGCTATGACCTTTCGGAGCATGGCACATAGCTCGGGGACGCTGGGCGGCAGGGGGACTTCTTCGTACCCTTCCGGGGCATAGGTGTAATCCTCCAACTCAGGCACCGGAACTTCGAGCTTCCAATGGCGGTGCGACTGAATGACGTGCTCCTCTACGAAGAGATGGACTACGCCGTAGCGCCACCGCTCTTCGATCTGGTCAGCCAGCCCGCGAAGGCGCTGGCAGACAGCGGCAAGCCGCTTGTCGATGGTAGGGATTCGCCTGGCTTTGCTCATGACAGCGCCAATTCCAGCGAAGCCTCGCGCTTCGGGGCGGTGATGAGCCGCCTGAGCGCAGTCCCTCCTGGACTGGAATCGTTTGTGTCAATGAGCACGCTCGCCAGCGTTTCCAGCTCGAAGCGGTTGTCCGGAGAGAGCCGCTGCGCCGCGTTGGTCACGGCATTGAGAAGTCCGTAGACCGTATCAGGGCGAGATTCCCCATGCAGACCGAAGCGGATGAACTCCACGGTCTGGCGGGTCAGCTTCCAGCTCTGGGCAAGGATCTGTATGGCCCGCTCGGGGTCAGGCACAAGGGTCTTTGCGGAGAGAATCATCTGCTCCAGGAAGGCAGCCGCGACAAGCTTGGCTTGCTGCACCGCTTCCTGAAGCG
This sequence comes from Armatimonas sp., assembly GCA_049840835.1. Taxonomy (GTDB): domain Bacteria; phylum Armatimonadota; class Armatimonadia; order Armatimonadales; family Armatimonadaceae; genus JANLTX01. The sequence goes on from JASGJG010000012.1 coordinate 277,427, forward strand.
AGGGGATGAGATTCTCCGTAGCGACGTGGATATGGCGCTGCTTGAGAATGCTCCTGCCTGCCACTTTCCGAACCAGTCCGTTGGAACAGACCTGCCGGAAGACGCAGGCGTCTATCGTGACCGCCCGAAGCCCTATCTCGCTGTTTGCTACGTGGATGGCAACGAGGATGGGATCTCCGGGCAAGACAAGCCTGCTCATACGTGGGTCGATCAGGCGCAGATGGAAGCTTTCGTCCGTAAGGTCGAAGAGCTTCACCGCGTAGTCCGAGCCGGAGAGCGCGGGTACCAGGGCTTCTAGAAGTTGATGGTTATCCAGCTTCTCATACCTTGCCGAAAGCACCCCGCGGATGTTGGAGTTCTTGGCCCGAAGCGTCCAGCGCTCTTCGCCGTCGCCACCTGCTTTCTGGCGCTCCTTCCTCTCCACCGAGCGCCAGTGGTTGAACTGATCATCCTGCAGGGATTTGGGGCATCGAGCGAAGTAGGCGGCAGGCATGCCGAGTTTCTGGCATGCCTGTCCCATGGCGTAGGGCGTCAGGGCGAATCCGAACCCGTCGTCGTCGGCGCCCGGCCAGTAAAGCCTGCCCTCGTGGAGGGAGAGCTCCTGAACGGGAACCAGATGGTCGTGCTTGCCCTGGTCATCCCAGGAAATACGGTGAGAAACCTCATCTAAAGTGAGGGACATACTTGTTGGTTCCTTTCAAGGAAATGGAGTTGTGAAGGTTCAAACCAGCCGTCACATGGCATGTGGAGGCTGCGCGCGGGCAGTGGAGTCTCTTGCGGATTCGTGGGGAGGCATTGCCCTTTGCCGCGCTGATTCAGGATGTAGGAGCCAGCTTAGCCTGTCTACGAGTGTTGCACACAGGGTAAGGGAGGAACACAGGAAGGGACTGCAGGTATAAAGAGCCTTGGCAGCGTCGCTATGCTTCTACAGCGATAGAAGAGCCGACGGTATGTGAATAAGAAAGAGAAAAAATGGCAAGACGAACAAAGGCAATAACAGAAGCGGCGGTAGAGACCGCTGAAGCAGCACCCCTAGCAGAGAAAACGGCGGTGCGTCGCCGGAGACGACGTACAGTCGTAGACCATGCAGCCCAGACCCAGATTCTGGTGAAGGCGCTTCTTAAGGCACGAGGAGAGACGGGAGCAACCCTGGATGATGCCCTCAAGGTGATCTCCTGGGCACGTGGTGTACATGACGAAGGGGCCGAACTGAAGACTCTGGCAACGCGGGTGAGGAAAGTACGAGCAGAAGGCGTTGCCGAGCGCCAGGTCGCCTATGAGGTGAACAAAGCACTTCTGGACGGCGTTCTGGCCGGAGTACTGACGGTCAACGTCGATGAATCTGGAAGCATCGTCTTTGGTAGCCTGGAAAGTTAAACAGAGTTTTCTTGCTTACTAATATTCTCCTGCCAGAGCTGAGTCAATTGGCAGGAGAATATATCTCTAATGATGAATCCTCAAGGCAGGACGCAATATTAGCTCTGAGGGAGATAGTCATTAGTGCGGTCACGAAAGTCTACTACGCCATCTACGGCTCTTGATATAGATAAGAGGGATGAAAATTCTAACAATGTTCAACCGGTAAACAATAACCTTCTTTCAGAATCTCCTAAAATAGCCGCCATGATGGTCGTTCATGACGACCACTGGTTTCTGGATGCCGCTATAGCCTCCCTGAAAGGGAGAGTTCCTGCTTACGTCTTCATTAACAAAGTCCCCTTTTTTGGAGAGCCAGGTGATTGGGCAAAGGTCAGTGAGGCTGCGAAAAAAGCTGGGGCCACCGTTGTTTTAGGAGAGTGGCAGGGCGAGGCTGGCCAACGAAATGGAGCAGCGGAGCACCTGCGCGAGCTGGGTTTTACCCATGCCATCATTCTGGATGGAGATGAACTGCTGGATGAGCCTCTTCTCAATGTCCTTTTAAAGGTGGCAGAGCACGAACTGTCAGAGCGGGTCTATACCTACCTGGATACCTACTGGAAGACGCCCGAGTACCTGATTCGTCCCAGGGAGCGCCTTAATCCCTGCATGTTGGTAGATCTCCGTAACACGCATGCCACCCATTTGCGTGAGTTCGTTGGTGGTCGGACCATGATTCTTGGCCCGGAACATGGAGTCATGCACCATCTTTCCTGGTGTGGACCAGAGGAGCGCATTCGTCGTAAGCTGGCAAGCTGGGGGCATGCTCAGGAAGTGATACCTGGCTGGTACAACCAAGTATGGCGCGCCTGGGATAAAAACCATCTCATGCGCGAATTCCACCCTACGCATCCACATGCCTATGGCTTTGCCGAGAAGATAGTTCCGCCCAGGTTAATTCAAGATCTTCTAGGAGATCATATTTCAGAAGCTCTCCCAGCACTATCCGTCCCAGAATCTCTTGCATGGCCAAGTGTCTCTGTTGTCATTCCACTCTGGGGTGGTGAGACAGACATTCGCCTCTGCCTGGAGAGTCTGGAACCACTCCATGCAGGCGGCTTGCTTCATGAAGTTCTTGTTGTGGATAACGACTCTCCGGATGAAGCAGCCAGTGTCGCAGAGAGCTTTCCCTTTGTCATGCTTCACAGAAACCCGGGAAATCGTGGGTTTGCGGCAGCATGCAATCAGGGCGCGGCACTGGCAACAGCTGAGCTGCTACTCTTTCTCAACAGCGATACCATAGTCCCCCAGGCAGGCTGGATTCGGCTCGTAGAGGGGCTTCTTGGGTCCCATGTAATCGGGGCAGCAGGTCCTTATAGTAACTATGTGCGGCCTCCTCAGCAGATAGGTGCCACGTACACCCGGTTAGAGAACATCAATCTCTTTGCGGAAGAGTTCGCGAGACGTGAGGCGGCAGATGTGGACGTGGATATGCTGGTGGGGTTCTGCTTCCTGATTCGAAAAACAGCATGGGAGGAAGTTGGCGGCTTTGACGAAAGATTCGGACTAGGGACCTTCGAGGACAACGACCTCTCCTATAAGCTTCGTCGAAAAGGCTATCGCCTAGTGATTCCAGGAAGGTCGTTCGTCCATCATTCTGGCAGCAAGACATTCCAGCGGATGAACATCGATACGGAGCGATTGCTTCAGGAGAACTACCGACGCTTCCACGAGAAGTGGAAAGAGGATCTAGCATCCGGTTTCGCCTCCCACCTATCCGGTGATAAAGAAGAGCGCATTGTTTTTCAGGGAAGCGCATAGAGCGACCAGAGGAGATACCACTGACTTGGCCAGACGACGAAGCGGCAACACACCTTCTACTCCCGAGAATCCAGAACCGGAACCACAACCCGAAGCGTCAATGCCCTCTACTGTCCCAAATGGGATGCTGGAGCAATTTCTGGTGCAGGAACAGGGCTGGAAGGGTGAGGCACTCTCACAGGAGCAATTGGCTGCCTCGCTACGGGAGCTTGCGGACCGGGTAGCTCCGGTCCAGCAAAGTGCTTCAGGAGAAGGTACATCTTCTAATGCCATCTTGATCCAGAGCGCCAGCGAGACCCATGTGGCTCTGCTGGATGCTACCGAGGCGCACCATAGAGCCTACGCAGAGAAGTGGCAGTTCGACATGGTCTGTCGACGAGGCAAGCAGCAAGAGGAGCGTCCTGCCTACTGGGACCGTATCTACCTGCTGCTGCTAGCCCTCCGGCAGGGGCAGCATGAGTTCATAGCGGTGCTGGACGCGGACTGCGTAGTTCGAGCTGTGGAATGGGACCTGAGAAGTGCGCTACCCCAAGACTTTTGGCTGGGCATGGTTGCCTATCCTGCGGGGAGTGGCCGTTACCTGAAAAGCACCACTCCTTACCTGCACTCTGGGGTGATGCTGGTCCGGCAAAGCCCGAAAGCGCTGGAGTTCTTTGAGGAAGCCTGGAAACAGGGTGAAGGACTTGAAGATGAGAACACCGCTATTCTGAGGCTATTGCAACGGGACTCTGAGCAGTGGCGAGATGGGATTGCGATTCTCCCAGAATCCCTGAACGCGACGTTTGGAACGCCTGCGGCTCGCGACGCCGCTATCGTTGCCTGGCATGGCCTGGGAGCACCCGAGGAAAGAGCAGGCGCGATTGCCGCCTATCTGGGCAACAGCGCTAAGGCAGGACGTGAGTTCGCCCCCATCTGGACACCTGCCAATCCGATTCCGGCAGACCCGGCTCCGTCTATCTCTTTCAAGAAGCTGTTGGGGAAGCCCCTAAATGTCTTCGGAGAGTTACCTCTTATGGCTCTGGCAAAGGAAGGCCGAGCGGCTCTGGATATTCGTCAGGTTAAGGATAACTCGAAAGCAGATATACAGGTTTTAACGGTCAAGGAAACGGAGCTAAGCGGAAGCGCTCGCCCACTCCTGGCGTATCCCTGGAGTGGGTTCCTCGAAACCGGACTGACTCCTGCCTTTGGACTGGCTAAGGAAATCTGGGCAGCGTCTCGATTTGAGCGAGATACCTATGTTCACCTGGGAATTCCGGCGGAAAAGATCCAAGTCGTTTCTCCTGGAGTAGATACGGGCCTATTTACTCCAGAAGGGCCAAAGCTGACTCTGCCTACAGCACGTCAGCGGCGTCTGCTTTTTGTGGGACCATTACATCCGGATAGTGGTGCGGATCTGGTCTTGACGGCCTATCGGAAAGCATTCACCCGCGCAGACGATGTGTGCCTGGTAGTCTTGCCTGAAGGGGATTCCAATCCCATGCAGGATGCTTTCAACCAGGCCGAGGCAGATCCAAATTGTCCTGAAGTGCTACTGTTCGGAGATGAGTTGGATGAAGCCGGACGAGCCTCTCTTTATAGAGCATGTCATGCCTTTGTTTCGCCAAGCCGGAGGCCAATGAATACCATAGTGCCGCTGGAGACCATGGCTTGTGGAGTGCCTGTAATAGCTTGTGCTGGCTCAGCCTGTGACGATCTGGCAGACGATACCTCCAGCTTCCGCGTACCGGCGCGCTGGCGACGAGAGGGAGGAGCCTACTACCAGGAAGCCGACGTTCAGGCGCTCATGGAAGCTATGCAGAGCGCTACGATTCAGCCAGAACTTGCCGGTCAGTTCGGAGTTATGGCCCGGAAGCAGGTCGAGGCTCAGGCGACGAATTCGCACTGGCGCACTCGTATGCGCGCACGGCTGGCCCGAATGGTGGAGCCTCCACTTTCAGAGGCTGCTCCTGCTAAGCTCTGGCAAGAACCAGAAGATAAGGTAGCTGCACCAGTCAAACCGACGCGCTCTCGAAAGAAGATAGCGGCTCCTAAGATTGCCCTTTCTCTCTGTATGATTGCTCGGGACGAAGAGGCGCGCATTGGTGCGTGCCTGGAGAGCATCCGCCCCTTTGTGGATGAGATGATTCTGGTGGATACGGGGTCTACAGATCGTACGAAAGAGATTGCGCTGGAGTGTGGGGCGCGCGTATTTGAGTTTCCCTGGGTGGATAGCTTTGCCGAGGCGCGTAACCAGAGCCTGGCGCAGGCCAGAGGCGAGTGGATTTTCTGGATGGATGCGGATGATGTCATCCCAGAGGAGTGCGGCAGGCAGCTTCGGGAGCTTATAGAAAAACATCCGCAGAAAGATGCGGCGTACCAGGTGCAGGTGAAGATTCCTCCTGGCGAGGGAGAGTGGTCCGAAACAGTGGTGGACCATGTGAAGCTCTTTCCCAACGCGCCGGATATCCGCTTTGAGTTTCGGATTCATGAACAGGTCTTGCCCTCGCTTCGGCGCAGGGGAATCCAGGTTCTGCCGTCGGACCTATATGTAGTGCACCAGCACTATGACCGTTCGGTAGGTGGGCAACAGAAGAAGCGACTGCGGGATTTCGGGCTGCTGGAGCGAGACTTGAAAGAGCATCCAGAGCACCCATTTATTTTGTTCAATCTGGGAATGACTCACCTGTTCGCCACTAAAGAGTTCGAGGCGGCGGCACAGTATCTGGAGCGCTGCCTGTCTCGCTCCCACCCGCAGGATTCGATTGTGTGCAAGGCGTATGCGCTGCTCACGACCTGCCGGGTATGCCAGCGACGCTGGCGAGAAGGCAGAGCGGTTTGCGAGGCTGGGCTGGAGCATTACCCCACAGATACAGAGCTTTTGTATCGGGCAGGGCAAATCTATCATGAGTTGGGCGAGTTGGAAAAAGGCCGCATGGCTCTGGAGAAACTGGTAGCGGGCGCGGATACGCCCGGCAGTAGCACAATGATTCGCAATGGCGTGACCGGATTCTCCACGTTCCTGGGAATGTTCGAGCTGGCGCAAGTGTGCCTATCCATGCGCTGGCAGGACCGGACGGAATCGTTGCTGCGCCGGATCATCCGAGACTATCCAGAGTACAGACCAGCGGTGGAACTACTACACCACCTGACCGGCGAAGTCTTTGATCCAGGCAATAGGGAGTGGCCAGAGCGCCCTCGGATTGCGGTGTATTACCATGCCTATCTGTATGGAGACTGGGAGCCGCTGGTCAAAGAGCAGATGGAGCGCTTTGTATCCTCAGGGCTACATGCGCAAGCAGACAAGCTGGTGGCGGGAGTCATAGGGAGCGAGTCAGTCGTCAAGAAGTTCACCAGATTGTTGCCCCAGAGTGGAGCAAAATGGGAGGTAATTGGCCCGGATGCAGCGGTAGACGATAAGGCGGAGTACAAGACGCTGAGGCGCCTCCATGAGGATGGATTGGTGGGACAGTATGAGGCCGCGTGGTATTTCCACACGAAGGGGGTTACGATAAATACGCCACAGACGACAGCATGGCGCAAATATATGGAGCACTTCCTGCTGGATAAGTGGGAGGAGGGGCTGAAGGCACTACAGGATGGCTTCGATGCCTATGGAGTGGCATGGAAGGAGCCTGTGCCAGCGGGTCCCTGGTATCATTTTTCAGGAAACTTCTGGGCAACGAGAGCCGACTACGCCCAATGCTTATCACCGATTGTATATACGAGACGATATTCCTGCGAGGCATGGATAGGGATGGGAAATCCTAGAGTATCTTGTCCGTCTTATACTAAAAAAAATATGTATGAAGAGTACGTATTATATTAATTCTGAAATAATTCCGCATTAAGGTCGCACGCATGCCTATTCACAGCAAAATTCTGCCGCTCTAAATCATAGATATGGCAACATGCAAAAATGCAAGTTCATAGAATCTTCAATAATTATTATACATCAATTTGATAAATAAATTTTATAAGCGCATATATACATTGCCTGTCTAGTAAAATTGATAAGCCTTAACATAATACAAAAGATAAAATCAGTCAGAATTCAGATATTTTTTTTGCCAGATTTAACATCATTAATCCGCTAATACGTTCATCCGCTAAGGCCTTAGCGATATTTTGAGAGAAATCATTTAGCATATTTTCCATTTTCTCGACGCTAAATCCCTTCCTGAGTATATACCTTGACGATATAACAAAGTCATATAATTCAAGGTCGACGTCATCTTCGATCCCATCAAAAATATTGCAAGAAATAATTGAATCTATTAATTCGTTGTCATACACATATTTAATTTCATCTTCATTTATATCCCGAATGACATATTTCCCCTTTATATGACTGTTAATTACATCTGCTAGGTAATTTATATTTTTTTCTGGGCAATTCACAAAGATCTGAATGTCATTCATAGTCATGATTATTCCGTTAGTGGCTTGACATCCAGAAGCACATCGAAGCCCTTACCTATAACTCTTACTTTTTCTAAGGTGCCTTTCATGGGCAATCCAGGCTTGTTCATACCTCGCATTCTTGCTGCTTGCGCCAAAACTTGTGTCTCTGTGAGAGTTGTATTTCTTGCATCAACAACAAAATTAAACGCCTGAGAATGTCCGCCTGGACCATGATGTAACATACCCTCCTTAACGCTATTTACGAGAGTATTTTTTCCAGATGAGAATAGAGTCTTGAATTCCCAATCCTCGCCATTGATCTGGATATCGTTTTGTCGATTGCCTAATACTGTCGTAGGCGGTTCAGGTTTCTTAACGATTATTCCTCCATCCTTTTCAAGGATGTATTCTGCAATTGCTCGTTCGTGGGGCTTTAACGAACGAGCGGTCTCATCTAGGATTCCTTTACCAATATTTTGGACAGCTGAAGGTGTGCTACCAGAATTGATTACAACCTCAGTTGCAGCTTCAATCTTTTTAGCATCTTTTCCTGCCTCTTGAGCAACTTCATTGCCAACAATTGGGGGAAGAGGTTTTTCTCCCGCTCCGCCAGACTTAATTCCTGGACGTCCCCTAGTGAGGCCGAGAGACTCCAAAATAATCGGCAAAAGCAGTTCTATCGCTTTTGCGAACTTGGCTCCTCTTTCGGTATTCTTTATAATTTGGATAGCCGCTGACACGTCACCAATTACCGCCACGACTTCAACGTAAATCAAAACTATTGAAATAACATTAGCCACAATCAAACCATACGTTACTCCTTTGTCAAACCATGGTCTCGAATTCAATCTATATAAGCTTTGTTTGATTTCTTCAAAAATGGAATTAGCAGTATCTGCAATTGCATGGAAAACTACGTCTCGTTTTTTCCACACTTGCATAAGCATGCTAAAAATCTTCTTGCGATTTGCTTTATATTTTTCCCATAAATCATCAAAGAAATTGATGACTTTCTTTGCTCTATTTATTACATCAATAGCGACATCTATTCCGTGACGCGTTATTCTGCCGATAAACCCACTCGCTAGTGCAAGACCATTGAATATATCTTTAATAAACTTGTATATTCCAAATAAGAGCCCGCCTGACCATTCGGTATATTCGGGTGTAGCTACTTCGGGTGGCAGTAGAAACTGAAAAGTCTTCTTTGTGGCGTTATAGCCAGACCAGTATGATGCTGGATTGATAAGGAATCCAGAACCCTTCGATCCGAGAACGAATGACACAGGATCAAAAAGGACCCCAAAGACGCCGAGGCCATTGATGGTCGTTGCTCGTTGAATGTCCGCAGCAGCCTTAGCTACTCCTCGTGCAAACGGCTCGTCCCATGCAAGTAAGAGCTCAAAAACGCTTTCTGGATTTGTATCGCATGCTTTAAAAAATCCTTTTAAGCCGCCTATTTTTTTCCATTGCGTTTGCATTCTGCCAGACATGCCTTTGAATGCAGTCTCCATATCCTTAAAAGGATCATTAGGACTGCCTTTTTTAAATTTATCGCTTGATGGAATAATTCCGCTCGATGGCTTTAGATCATGGGGTAATTGAGGAGCCATTCCCGCGAAATCAGTCATCCAGGTTGGGCTATTTTCGACATAGGCATACCGTGGCTCACCCTCAATTGGGTCAACGGATACCCATCTTCCTTCGCTAGGACTTAGCCATCGGGCACGTACATAGTGCAGTCCCAAATCAGGCTCACTCCAGTAACCCAGTTCTCCCAAATATCCTGTCCAAACAGCATCGGTAAGTACATTCCCTGTGGTTCCAGTACCAGAGAGTCGGTTACCGAAGGCGTCGAAAGCGGGCGCACTCGAAGCAGCGGCGCTACCATTCGTCACCAATTCCGGAGTCCCCTGGGCATCCTGGTGCAGTCGGCGAACCTGGCCGGACAGAGAAGGAACACCTATATTGCCCCCCAAGGGCACGGGAGGACTCTGGCCCACGGATCGAAGAACTTGGTTATCATAGCCGCCTAACGTTGCTTCCTGAACCATCTCGGAGCGAGTTACCATCAGGCGGTCCCAAGTGGCACGTCCATTGTACAGAGCATAGGAGACTCCCTTTATGCTCTTACCAGCCAATCCTAAAGAATCCACAGGTACATCGAGTCGAACCCATTGATTGGTGCTTGGCAACCCGCCCATTGATGTAGGGGGATTGCCAGGTGTGTAATCGAGATTATTAGCACCCCAGTACGCTTGGTAGGTAAATCCACTACCGCCGACATCCGCAAATCGCAGCATGATCTCAGCCGGTGTGTTGGATCCATCCAGATATACCCAGTTGGAGATTATGTCTCCACTCTGGAGCGCAATCGGTGAGGTTACATTGGTGAACCAATGCTGATGAGCCCCTGTAAAGATGTTCGACCTATGTGCCAGACCGCCTGAGTATGGTGTCGGGCTGGAATTAATCCAATTCCAGGCATCGTTTTCCGTACCTGTTGTCGCGCCTGCCGGAATGGTATCTTCCATCCAGACACGCTCGACACGTCTCTCGAATCGAGTTGGATTAACTCCTTCCCAGAGGTAGCGTTCCTTGCCTGTAGACGAACGGAACGCATCTCCCGAAGGACGCAACACGCCGAACCGATCCCAGGTAACCTTCGCTCCCGTGGTGTTACTGGCACAGGCGAACGATACGCCTCGAAGGCTCTCTCCAGCCAGCCCAATAGCCTCAACTGGTACTTCCAGGCGCACCCACTGACCTGAGGAAGGCACCGGCCCCATGGTGACAGCTCCAAAGATATACTGGGCCAGCAGCGGTCCCCAGCTCGCCTGGTGGCTATATCCGGGACTGCTCCACTTCTCAAAGCGGAGCTGTAGTTGCTGAGGGGGATGGGTTGAATCGAGGTATACCCAGCAGAAGAGAACATCCCCCGCACTGAGCGTCCAACCATAGGTATTACTGGGAAAGCCCATGTAATGCTGCCCAATAGTGCTGGTCAGGTTCGACTGGTGTGCCAGGGTTCCCGAGTAAGGAGTAGGATTGGAACTCACCCAGGTCCACGAGTCGTTCTCGGCTGCCGTGCCAGTTCCAACGGGCAGAGAATCTTCAATCCATACTGTCTCGGCCAGACCACCTGTGCCACTGGTCGGAGAGGTGCGCTGTGCCTCGTGACGCATGCCATCGAAGGCGTAGAGGTTGGTGAGAACATACCCCCGACTATCGCGGATCACGCCGAGCTGATTCGCCGCATTCCACTCAAACGTAGCCACGTGCCCAGACGGTTCCACACGGGTTATCTGGCTGCCATTATTGTCGTAGGTCAGCGTTGTGCGGAGCGTTGTCGACAGAACCACCTCATCAATGGCTAGGAGTTGGTCCGCGTTATCATAGGTATAGGTGGTCGTACTATCGTGTAGGAAGGTGGTGCGCCGGTTGGCAATGTCGTAGTCCCAGGTATAGCGTCCGCTGGTGCTGCCCACGGTCCAAGCCTCACCGGTAAGCTGATTCAGGGCATCATAGGAATAGGTATGTCTGCTGCTCGTGGTCGCTTTATAAAGTGGCCTTCCTAGAGCATCGTACTCGTAATAGGCGCGCTCCAACTCCGAGCCATCGCTCACCTTTACATGCCGAACGCCTAGAGTCCGCCCCATGGCTTCATAGGTGAACGTAGCCAATGTGCCGTCAAAATTATCCTGCCGTTTCAGCAGGCCGCGCTCATCATACTCGAAGGTAGTAACACCTCCTGTCAGGCTGGCTATGGGGAACCCAGGCTCAATTAGGCGAGTCTGCTGGTCGCGTGCATCATACTCATAGGTAAAAACTCCCGAGCGAGTAGAGCGTCGGATCAGATTGCTATTGGCATCATAGGCGTAGGTGAGCGGTTGTCCCTGAGGATTCTGTGGTGATTCGTAGGTTACTACTCGCCCCAGAGCATCGTAACCCCAGGTGTAGCGCCCAGTGACATCCTGTACCGTTTTCATACGCCCCAGAGCATCATAGGTGAAGGTCATTTTTAGCGCAGAATCAGCATAGCTGCGTCCGACTTCCTCACCACGGGGACTGAAGGTTGAGGTAGTGCGTTGGCCTTTAGCATCTACTCCTGCCAGCACATTCCCGGCAGCATCATAAACGGTAGTCCAGGCCCGCCCCAGAGGGTCTTTCTTCTCTACTATTCGATTGAGAGCGTCGAAGGTGTAGATTGTGGCTTGCCCCAGCGGGGTGACAATGGTTGTGCAATTTCCTACCGGGTCGTACTGGTTTGTCGTCACCAGGTTCTTAGCATTCGTGTAGGTAATGAGCTGACCAATGGCATCATAAGCCATGGTAGTCCGCTGATTGAGTGCATCCTGCACCCCAGTAGTCCTGCCAAGTAAATCGAAGCTGGTCGTGGTCCGATAGCCGAGCGGATCGATTGCAACAATAGGTCGGCCCAGCGCATCGTAGATAGTCTGATTCTGGAAACTGAGAGCATCCGTAACTGTGACCACTCTACCAAGAGCATCATATGTAGTAGTCGTTCGGTAGCCCTTCGCATCCTGAACTGCGATTCGCTGGCTGCGCTTGTCATAGAAGAAACTGGTCCGATATCCGCGTGAATTCTCTGCAGCGGCCACACGCCCGAAGCCATCATAGTGCGTAGTCGTGGTATTTCCAAGCGCATCTTGTGTGGCCCAGGGACGCCCAAACGCGTCATACTTACTCGTGGTTATGCCACCAAGTGCGTCCATAACTGTTGCCACACGTCCAGCCAGATCGTATCCTACAGTGCTTCGATAACCAATTTCATCCTCATATCCGATAATTCGATTTCTCTGATCATAATACACTGTCATCCGATAGCCCAGCGGGTCCTCTGTTGCTTTATATCGTCCAATGTCATCGAAGTATGTGGTCGTTCTACGACCAAAGGGATCGATATCAGCAGCAGATCTTCCTAAAGCATCGTAATATGTACTGATCCGGTTCCCTCTGGCATCCTCAATTCCTACAAGGCGACTAAACCCGTCATAATGCGTTGTCGTTCGATAGCCAAGTGCATTCTCTACTGAGCTGAGGCGCTGGAATTGGTCATAGTGGTAGGTCGTTCGATTTCCAAGGGCATCCACAATGAAATCGACATTGCCAAAGAGGTTGTAGGAGTTAGTATGCACTGTCCCCAACGCATCCTGCATGGTGGTGAGTTGACCAATGGCATTATAGTTATAGGTCGTCCGCTGGCCTAAAGCATCAATATTCGCAATAGGGCGATGCAGTAAATCAAGCACCCACTGAGTGACTGCATTTTCTGTATCAATATAGCCGGTGCGCCGCCCATAATTATCCCAAAGCAGGGTATACCGTCCTCCATCTGGGTATAACTCAGATTCAAAACGGCCTGTCGTCGCGCTAAACCCATAAGTGATTGCATTGCCGTCCGCCGCTACGCTCGCCCATACGCGTCCATGATTGTCGTATCGAATGTTTTCCTGTTCGTTTAGGGCGTTTTTAGAACCAGTATAACGATTGTTGGCGTCATACAGATATTCCGTATACTCCAGAGCGACACCCTCTTGTCCCTCCCATTCCTGAAGTATCACATTATCGGCTCTATAGGTTGTAGCAGAGATATTATTAGTCGTATCCTGAAGGAGAATAGGACGACGATTTGCATCATAAGTGATCTCAGATGTGTTTCCTAATCTGTCTGTGCTGCGATAAGGAAGGCTTAGGGGGTCGTAAATAGAATCAACAGTATTGTCTGTTTCATCGGTAAAAGAAGCTACTCTCCCAAGAAGGTCAAAAGTAGTAATAGTAGTCTTATCGACAAAATTTGTAATTGTTTCTTGATTAAGAAAAGGATCGTATGCGCGTGCAAGGATGGTGCCGTCTGCCGAAGCTTCTTCAATTCGCTCACTAGCAAGATTATAGGCAGTAGTATAGCGTCGACCAATTGGGTCAATAGAAACAACGAGATTTCCTGTAAGGTCATAGAGTAAAGTAGAGATTTCACCGTGAGCATTAAGAGTTTCATTCGCACAACCACTGAATCCAGAAACAGGGATTTCGTATTTTATCGTGGATCGCGCGCCAGTAGGCTCTAATATTGCTTGAATTCGCCCAATAGCATCGTAGATAGTAGTAGTTTGGAAGCCTGCTGTATCCTGAGTCGCAACAAGCTGGCTCATGCGATTGAAGATATTGGTCGTACGATGACCACTGGGAGCAATCCGGGCTGTAGCCCAATAATCTGCGCCTAACTGGACATCGTAAATAGTGGTATAAAAAAGTCCTGCTGTATCCTGAACCACAACAGGACGTCGTGCCAGATCATAGAATGTGGTGACTCTGTGCCCAAGGGCATCGACTTCGACAATACGACGATCCGCAATGTCATAGATATTAGTAGTGCGGTTGCCGAACGGGTCCACCCGAGCAATTTCTCTGCCCTTAGTATCATACTCTGCAGTGAAGCGATACCCCTTGGCATCCTGCTCCATAATTTCGTTTTGGAGGGCGTTATAGCGGTAGGTAGTGCGATAGCCGTATGGGTCCACATTGGCGACAATATTCCCGCTGCCATCGTACACTACAGTCCGCACTGCACCTATCGGCTCCAAGATGGAAATATTGCGCCAAAGACGGTCGTATGCGTAGGTGGTTCTATAACCAAGTTCATTTACCTCGACAATTCGTTTACCTGCATCGTCATAGACATAGGTACGCTGCCCACCACGCGCATCGATCTCGCCAGTCAGCAATCCTGTATCGTCATCGTATAGATAAGTGGTTCTCGAACCAGTCGGATTAGTTACGGATTCCAGCGCCCCCCAAGTGCGGTAAGTATAAGTACTATAGCGCCCTAATGCATCTTGCTCCCATAGAAGAAGACGCTTTTCCCGCTCTAAATCTGAACCGCCAAAAAAATACGTATGGACTTTGCCAAAGGGATCTATTTCTTTAATTCGATTTCCAAAATTATCATATATTCGTGTATATGGCCTCTCATTATACCGAATATGCAATATTTCGTTACCATTAATGTTGTATAATGAGGTTATCCTTCGGCCTGATGCGTCAATAATAAGCACAGGCATGCCCTTAGAATCGTATACAGCTGTACGAATTGCGCCAATAGGATCTTGCACAGTCAGTGCATTTGAATGACTGTCAACTGTAGTGGTCCAAGTATTGCCAATAGTATCCTTAGCTTCAATTATACCGACAGAATATGTGTATGTGTATGCTCTAAAATCATTTTCTTGTACTACAACTCGATCTAATGAGTCATACAGATAGGATGTCGTAAAGTTATTTGGGTTAGTAATGGCATTAAGCAGAGTATCGTCTATGTAACCAAAGGTTGTAATGTACCCTTCTGGATCTATAATTGTTTCCAGGCAGTCATCAGCGTTATATAGAAATGTATGCCTCCTACCTGAATCCCAATCTTCAACATATTCAACCAGGTCATTGCTGTTATAGCTGTACGTTATCTGTCGGCCAAATGGCTCTGTAAGCCCGGAGAAAATACCATCTTCATAATTCATCGTAACAGTCTTGCCGTGAACTGTCGTATAATGGGATAGAGAAATCGGGCCTCCTGTTTCGGCATAGTCTTCAGGAAAAATGTAGTAGTATTTTGTCCCTGAAGTAAATCTAGTCTCAATATACCCCTCTGTTTCCAGATCTAACACGTCAAAAATTCGTTGTGAGGTACATGTAAAGGAATCTCCACCGTCATTGGAGGTATAAGATGCTCCTCCTCCATCTTCATGCTCTATGGTAACGAAGATGCTGTCACCTACTATGTGCGGACAGAGACGTAGAGGAAAAGAGGCGCGTCTGCCATAACCGAAAAGACCCTTTTTATCTCGTAGTTTTGAAAAGTAAAATAAACGCCAAGGTATTATTCCTGCCGTGGTTTGAAGAGTAAAGTCTGGATCCTGCACAAGATCGCCCGTAAGTAAAGGGGCTGGGCTGTAATTGCGTGTCCACTCATCCTGAATTTCAGTTCCCGAAAGCTGCGGGGTCAGAGTAGAGTTCTCATTGCGCTCAAATACATCGTATAAATCTTGCATTGCTTAGTAGTCTCCCTAATCCTCAGGAGTGACCATAGGATCGGTGAACTGAGGCTCGAATGGAAACAAGCCATCAGTGTCAATAAATAACCCACAGGGATCATCTATTGGTGCTGCTTTAAAGCCTGTAAAACGTCTAAAGCCACGCATACTGAGAAGCGCAGGATCTGCAACTTCCCTATTACCTGGTCGCATTGGCAATTGTTCTAGTTCTGCGTCTACCCAGCGAACGGTTCGCCATGGGCTGTCTACTCGACAAGGAAGAGGAGGTGAGTCGGAAAAACCCCATGCTCCTACTTCGTCAACGAGTTCAGTGCCAACATCAACTACTTCGACTGTACCTGTGCCAATTTCGTAGGACTCACGTAGGCAAAGCCCACAGAACGCCGCCCCAAATCGAGCACGCACATATAAACTGTTTTCCGGACCATACCCTGGAGTCGAAATGGCCTGGTTGCCTGGCAACACATGTCCTCCAATCAAAGGTATTTGAGCCGAGACAGTTGAGCCCTTGAGCCCCAAATTAGTATTTGTTAAATTTCCCCAATAAAATAAATAAGCGCTCCGACCATTCCAATCTTCCCAGTCTGTCCGATCACTCCAATCTGGGGGCTCTGTACCTCCCGTGGATAGGCTAGTAGTAGCACTAAAACCAGGAATCTGGTCCAGATATTGTCGTAATGCTTCTACATTGTGTCCACTAGGATAACTGCCCGAGTTAAATGCAGCAAGAGACCGTTCGGCCAGCAGCTTACCATTTCCCCAAAGACGCATATAGACGTGCCCCATATCCAAATGGATATTATCAGGAGGTAGAAGTTCGATTAGTTTTATAGTAACGTCACCACCATCCCATACGAGAAATTGCCATCGTGCGAACTGGCTAGTAGCTGAAAAATTCCCTTCGTTGTCCACTCCTACCAATCCGCCTCGCAGTTGATCCATATCTGTCACCTCGTAATTCTCGGGTGAGCTAAATGGAGGATCACCTGATCCCTCATAGATAATATATGGCGGATCTTTACGAGCACTCATAACATCCCAAATATCGGGGTTGCATAGGTCCAGTCGATAGATACCTGAACCTGCTGGCAGTACTAATTCCCACTTCCTCGTACCATGCCCGGCTGAACCTGGATCCGCGATTTCGATTCCAGATGCTCCTCCAGGATGCCCTGCATCGTATGCTAAGTACAAGGTAACATGAGTAACAGTTGCCGCGTCATAAGTGATATCCGCGAAACGGTATGCTG
Source organism: Armatimonas sp. (assembly GCA_049840835.1). Classification (GTDB taxonomy): domain Bacteria; phylum Armatimonadota; class Armatimonadia; order Armatimonadales; family Armatimonadaceae; genus JANLTX01. The sequence goes on from JASGJG010000012.1 coordinate 294,303, forward strand.
AGCAGTTAATGGGATCGCCACTGAGTTTAATATAGAGCGGTGGTCCAGTGTAGGTAGCCCAGCCACGGAGAAACATCGTATAAGGAGCTCCTGCCTGCATTCGCACTCCACCGCCACTCACATGTGTTAGACTACCACTTGTTGTAGTCAACTTTGTCCATTCTCCTCCCGTGGGCGTGAGGGTCGAACCGTCCTCAATGACTAATCCTCCATCAATACTAATGGATAATCCTGCTGATTGGTCAGTGCGGATAGCTACCAAGTCACCATCGGGATGATCCTCATGTACAATAGGGAGCAAAGGATTAGTAGAGGTGGCAGATACCATAGAGAGGGTAAAGCTTCCTGCTCTATTTCCAATGAATGATTGGCTTAGCCCAATTTGGATGTGGCTATACCCGCCATGGGAGTCGTCAGAATAGCTGTCGGAGCCACTAAAGGGGCCATGCAAATAACTATGAGCCCCACTGCCAGAAACACTCGAATTGGAGGGGAATGCGCCGTTTGGAGTTGATGCTCCTGCAGACAGAACTTTATAAGATCCATCATAAGGAATATTCCAGAAGTGAGGTTCGATCGTCGCCGTATACTTAAGAATGGGATGCCCGGTTGCAAGACCATTCCCCTGGTAATTCCCTGCAATCTCAACCTGAGCTGTACCATTATCAAAAATATCAGCAGTCACAGTGCTGGACTGGCTTCCAGAGGATTGCGTTACAGTCTGGTTATAGGGCTGAAAGTCAGTATCCCATGGGCCTTGAGCCGTTGCTACAACTGTATTTGAAGTATTGGTGGATGAACTAATAATAGAATTCGCTTGTTGGCATTGATCAAGGAATTCAATAAGTCGTACTGTAGAGCCTTGAGTAAGAGTAACTGTATTATTACTTGTAGAGCCATCCCAAGCAGATAATTCGTATTCCAGGGTATGATATGCGCCCGGTTTTACCCTCTCTCCCACATACCCTGAGTCAGTACGTTGATATTGCTCTAATACCAGAGACAACTTAGCCCATGCGCGTGCTGCACCCCCGATGCTATAAGGAGGAGACGGAATTGTTCCTGTTGCAGTGACTCCCGCATTGCCTCCTAAGAATGTAGAGACGGCAGAAGTTTGCCCACTTGATTGAACACGAAGTAATGGGGCTTCTACAACACCACTGAGTTTCTGCCCGCACTTAGCATAGCCGCTAGAGACAAACTCAGTCTGCGTGGAACCATTATCAGAACGAGTGAATGGAGCGATTACTTCACATTCCAACTCGACAGTGCGTTCAGCTCCAGTCAACACATAAGCCGTTGCCAATTCAGTACTCTCCTATTGCCTCACTAAATCTTGGCAACGTACGGTAAAAACCTAATACTCTCATAGAAGAGTATGTCTTTTCAAGAGAATCCCGATCCACAGTGAACACTCCTGGCTGAATTAAGTTAATTGGCATTCATTCTACCACAATTATCATTTTACAATACCTTTAATCTATTCTATATGATAAATATTTAACCAGGTTATTTCTTATTGATCTGCGCAATGATTCTTTCGGCAATGCTATAAATCATTAGAAAAAGTGAGATAGCTTAATTATATTTTAATTTTTATTGCGCTCACAACCTGAACTGAGATGAAAGTTTCGTTATACGAATTCAAAACGCACATCAATACGCCCATTGTCGGAGCCGCAACATAAATAGTGGTTCATCCGATGATAGGTGGGATAAGCACAGAAAGTATGGCTATGACCATGCTGACCCAAGCTCGCTCGATCCAATGAGCTAAGGCAACGAGGGCTAGCAGGATCGTATCTACGAAAGGCATGGTGGTTCCGATCATGCTGATGAGCCAGAGCACGAAGCATAGAGTCGTGCCTGAAACTAGCATTTGCCGGTCTTTGGTGACCTTGCTAAACAGGAACTGTATGGCCAGAGTATTGATAATCTGGCCTGTCCGCCACGAGAGCGTCACAAATAGTGCTTGAAGAATCGCCATGGTAGCCTAACCAAATAAGAACCAGCCTCGAAGTTCCAGGGCAGTTCCCCAAAAACAATTGTTCGAGCTAAGAAACGTGGCAATGGCTTTCTCCTGTGCCATGCCCTCCACACTCTCAATATCTTGATCTAGCGAATCAAAATGGTTCAGTAGCGCGACAAACTCCTGGTAACCATACGGTTTGGTTTCGCCTCACTCATAGCGGAAGCTATACCACCTGGGATCGAAGTGGGTATGACGACAGACGCCTTGACTACCATCCGGGAAGGTAGCGGCGCTTAGCCTGCCAACCTTCTGGCGCATCCGTAACGACGCAGGTTTTTAGCGAGAGCTTCTTTAGCTCCTTGTCCAGCTCGCCCTCGGCGAACGTGGTGTAAACGCGAAATCGGGCCAAGAGATTCTTCCTCCTGCCTCAGGGATTGCCTGAAGCCGGGAAAGCATCTCAAAGCCAGGAAGGCGCAGCAACGAGCGTTGCATGTACCAGACTGCCGAACCTGGGCGCAACGCTCGTTGTGGGCGTAGCAGGGCGTACTTCATCATGGACCAGTCGCCATCAAGGCGGCTATCTAAAAACGCTAATGCCACTGCCTATGCCTTGCATCGCCCGAAGCGGACCGAGCCAACTTTCCAACCGGCTCCGCGCCGTCCTGCTCCATGTGCCCTATTACTCCATCGAGGGCAACGCCCGTCTCGCCAAAGACGCCGGGCTATCGCCCTCGACGATCTCCAGAATCATGCGGGGAAAGGCCGCTCCTTCCTACGCGGCGATGAGCGCCATTACCGCCGCCGTCTCGCGCCGAACAAAGAAACCGATGGATGCTCGGGAGCTGTTCACCACGGACGGCACCTATCCCACTGGATCGACATGCCAGCTTATGGAGTGCAGGGGATGCTTCCCGCCCGAAGCCTGGCAGGAGGGGAGCGATAGGCTCCACCCAACCTGGAAGCGGCAAAGACCGGGAGAGTGGTCGACCTATCCGAGCAGTAGCATTCCAACAAAAACCGGAGGAGAGTGCCCGCCTGGAAGCAAGTCTCTCTCACCCCGGTATTTCATCTTTAGCTAATTATCCAAGCATGTCCAGTACCCCAGTGCCGCTTGTGGACCGCCTGCACGAGCGGCTCCTGAAGCTGCCCTTCGATGCCTACGTCCGACTAGTAGGTCTTTTATTGATACGCCTCGGCTACGAGGGAGTCACTCCGGCTGGCCGCACCAACTGGAAAGGCAGGAACCGCGACGGCGGAGTGGACTTGCTGGCGAGCCTGCCGGGAAGCCTCACCGCACGCGGAATCGTGGTTCAGGTCAAGCAGTTCGACAGGAACTCCCGCGTGTTCCAGCGCCATATCGACGAGCTGCGCGGGGTCGCCCTGCGCCAACGGGCAAGCGAAGCCCTGATGCTCACCTCTGGCCCGATATCTTCGGCGCTGCTGAGCCCCATGGAACTGGAAGGCGACGTGGTGGCTCCGGTGCGAGTCATCGACGGAGAGCAGCTTCTGAACCTGCTCATTTTGCATAGCCTGGGAGTCAGGGAAGACGAAACCCTGGACGAGGCGCTGCTTGCCCGGCTTATCGAAGAGTCGGAAGGCAACAGCAGGGCCGACTCTCCCAAAAAGGAAGGGTTACGCTTACGCCTTGAAGTGATGCCGGTGCAACGGGCCAAACCATTCCTCAGGCATAAGGCGCGTGAGATCCCCCCTATATCCATCGACCTCTTCTAACGTAGCAAGACTATCTATGCCGACCTACCCCTTCCCCGAAGCGGCTCCCGCCCATGCCGAGCAACCTTTCCACCTAGAAACCCGCATGATCCTTTGCGACAGGGAACGCGGCGACCTGCGGCCCGCCGCCTATGTCCTGGTCAATCCTTACCTGAGGACATCCGGGCTGCTCGCTCAGCTCACGGACGGCCAGGCGAAACTCCTGCTGGCGATGCTCACCTTCGTCACCCCCAACGGGGTTCTGACCGCCGTGGCCGAAGAGCTTGCCCTGGCGCTCGGAATCGCCGTCGGAGAGCTGCGAAGACGCCTTGCCCCGCTCCTCAAGCCCTTCTGGCAGGGAGAACCGCTATTGCGTAGCGTTGCTTTGCCGGAGGGAGGAGAGCGCTACACTCTGTCTGCTGCTATGCTGGGACATTCCCACCTTCCTACCACGATTGATCTCCATCCCAAAGAAGAGAAAACACCTCCGACTCCGGCGGGCCGCGAGGCCGTGCTCCAGGCGAGCCGGGAGCGCTACAACCAGCCGCGCGAGGTCGTGGAGCAAATAGTCCGCGAGCAACTGGGCGTACGCCCGGAGGAAACAGCGGACACCACAGAAGCGCGGCTATGGCGCGGTTTGCGTGACGCTGGGTTGCCGCGTGAGACGGTGGATGCGCTTCTGGAGGAATACGGACACGAAGCCTGCCAGCGCCAACTGGAGTGGCTTCCCTTGCGCGAGGCAAAGAATCCTGCCCGTTACCTGGCGGCAGCTATAAAGGACAATTACGGCCCACCGAGAGGAAGTAAGGCGCTGTCGACAGAGGAGGAATATGAGTGAACTTCCAAAGTCGGGATACGTGCCCATTCCTACTTTCTACATCGACAAGGTCATGCCTAGCCTTACGGATGCCGAACTGCGCGTGCTATTAATTGTCATGCGCCAGACTTTGGGCTGGGCCGCTGAGGAAGGGGGCAGGAAACGGCGGGACTGGATCACCCAGAGCCAGTTCCGGGAGAAAACGGGAAAGAGCCGAGATTCCATTACCCGCGCTGTAGCCGCCCTCGTGGAGCGGGGTTTGTTGGCAGTGGAGAACAGGGCAGGCAAGCCACTCTATGATCCTAAGAGCCGCAGGGATAATCGGGACAGGCTCTATTATCGCCTCACTGTGTGAGCAGGCTCTCCCGAAGGCAGTACACGCTCCGGAAGTCGGCTCCGTCTATCGGTAACGGATTGTCAGGCACAACAAAAGAAACTCAGAACAAAAATATTCTTATTCCTAGTATTGCACCAGAGAAGACAGACGAGGTAAGCGACAGGACTAGACTACCTCAATGGTGGGAGAATTCAAAACCAGGGGTAAGCATCCCACTCAAGGAGCGCACAGCAATAATCCGCCGCAACCTCGAGCGACTGAAGCAGCTGTGATATCCAAAATTGCACATATCGTTACTTTCACTAGCTGTGTGATTAGCATATTAAAAGCATCGACTGCAGAGGATCAGGTAAGGCTTTTAAATGGCAAATATCCTATTGACTAATGGAGGGATATTGCCACCTGTAATTCCACTCCAATCATCCATTATTTGATTTATTGTCACCTTATCAAGTGTTTCTTTCTTCTTTTTAGCTTCTGCATACATAATCAATATATAAAGCAACTCCCAGTATCGAGAATTTGTATCAATAAAATATTGAATTCCTTGCATAAATAGAAATTTTCCAGAATTATTTCCTGATTCCCGATATACAAATATACCTTTTACACATTTAAAAAGCGCAATTAAAGATTTTTCACTTTCAATATTCGGGATTATCCGCTCGGTAATCTTCAGGTGCTCCAATATCTCATTATTGTAACTACCACTTTCGAGAAGCAACACGCTAGCCATAGACATTCTCGCCCAAGCTATCATTCTTATATTCGCCTGGTCATTCGCAATAACCAAGCATTTCTTAAATTGATCATTAGCGGAATTAAGATCGTCCATCTCACTTTTTATTCGTCCCATCCATAAGTTCCCCCAGAACTCGTGCATTTTATCCGAACTGATTCCTGAAAGATAAATCGTGTTCTCCAATTCGTGCATTGCTACGTTACGGTTTCCTTTTAAGAAATTTGCAATTCCACTGCCTATAGAGCTATATATTTGAATTTTTATTCTTAGCGACCTGGCATATTCTTCATATTTTTCGACATCACTCCCATTGATTTCATCAATAAATTCATCAATCTTAGTTTCCAGTTTTTGAATATATTCAAAGTGAGTTAGAGATTCATTTTCCAATCGGTGAGTGCGGTATTCAGCAACACCAAGCGAATATTTGAAGAGGACGAGTTGGCCAATAATTTCGAAGTATAGTGGTACTCTAGATCCTTTTATTGAATTCATCAAGATCGTGCGATCTTCGATATGCAACGCTTTCTCGAGAAAGTCACATACATCAGGCAAAAAGTACTTTGTATCACTAATTTGACCGTTTTTCTCCCAATAAAAATGAAGAAGACTACAAATAATCCCGACATTTCGAAATATCATCCAGTATTTCCCGTTAAATGCTTGCCTTTTTTCCTCTAGCGCACGTAAATTTTCAAATCCAAAATGCAAAGCATCTTCGATATCACCGATTTCCAGATAGATGTTTTTTATGCCCGATGTTGCATATTGATTTTGATCAACGTATTTCGAGCAAAGCCATGCATAGTAGTCCAAGTGCCTGAACAACTTTATTTCGATAACTTTGTCTTTGTTCTCATAAAAATCGCGAAGCAGGTAATCACGCAAAGCGGTATTGACTGAGTATCTTTCCTCACCATTGATAATCAACATATTGATAAATCCACAGTTGACTAGCTTATTCAATATATTTATGAATTCTTCCCAGTTATCTATCTTATGTGGCGTAGTCCTATCTTCGGTATAGTGAGAATAAAATCCATTATCTTCTCTATTTTTATTTCTATAAAAGAGATTTATTCCTGAATGCAGTGAAAACGTGTCAGTAAAAACACAAACTGACCTTACGAACTTTCTAGCTGTCCCACTCATTTTGCCGTATATCCAACCGCAAACAGATTCGGACGTGGATAAATCGTAAGCATTGTCTATAGACAGCTTTTTATCCTTGGCAATATCAGTAACTAAGTCTGACATACTCTCATCGTCAAGCAATCGCTTTAGCCCGCAAATGAGCACTATTAATGCAGGATATTTGGGTATTTTCCTTATTAGCAGATCTAGGTCCTTATGATCTTCCAATTCGATGTCGTAACTATTGGAAATCATCTGATATATTTCGTCGATCGACATTTCCCGTACCAGATATGGATATTCGTGTCGAACGCTTAGCTGCTTTTCAGAACCAACAAGTATTTTAAGATCTGGGCATTCACGTATTAATTCCGATGCGAGCGTGGAAAACCCTTCTATCATAGATTTAGGTATCTCCGGAATTACCAGCAAGCTCTTTTTCTTAAAGAAATTGACTAAGCTTTCAACTATGTCATTATCTCTGAAACGGATTGGGTTAAGTAAATGCCTGATCAGAATATCTTCTATCCGATACTTCTTTTTCAAATCCTGGTTGTACGAATTTCGGTTAATATTGACAATGCTGATCCGAAAATTAGATATGGACCTAATCCGGTTTTCCACCTCAGTAATAATCTTCTTCTTGCCAACACCTTTTTCGCCATAAACAGTAACAACCCTATAGGTACTGTCGTGAGACATTAGCTTGTCCGCAATTGATATAACCTCTTCTTCGTTGAAAATATCCCTCCCAATAAAGTTTATCCTCGGGCTTAGGCTTTCAATAGTGTAATTTGCATACGGCTGATAATCAGGAATATCATCCGCTAATAGCTCCTCAAGAAAGGATTTGTCTATGCTAAAAAAATCACATAACTTATTGAAATGTTTGCGATTCGGCGTCCTTGATCCATTACTCCATGCATAAGTAGTTGACGTTGCGACACCTAAAGCTGTTGAAAGCCTCTCACGAGCACCTTTCCCCCGTATTGATAGTTGTTGATCAAGCCAGTTCGAAAATCGTGACTCAGTCATTCCTTAATCCTCTGCATACTTGCAACACAAAAAAACGAATCTCGTAGAGAATGTCAGAGGTGCCTATCCTTCCACTGTCTTTCCCCCGATTCCAGACTTCGTCACAAAGATAATCAAATGCTTCGTCATATTTACCAACACAGGCATCCTCAAGTGCCCGGATCGCGACTGAATGAGCATGGATCCTTGAGTAGCAGGCTTTAAGCAAGGTATCTAGTTCTAGAACCTGCTCGTATTTTGAACACTGGTCAAACTCGAGGATGCCAAAAACTTTAACTAAGCAGGCCCGCATATGTTGGATTGCCAGTCTCTCTTCTTTCGACCGAGAAGCGGACATTAAAATCTCGCGCCCATAGGTGAGGATGTTCTCAAACAAGTTCTGAAGTTGCTGCTCTTGATTCATCAGTCAGTACCTCATTAGAAGTTATTTAAATGCAAACCTTTGACATATTCCGTACGTCAAAGGCTTGCGTCAACTACTTTAAAGGTGGTACTCTGACGGAGGTCATTGCACCGCCTCTTTCCCTCACGTAGCTCGCTAGGGGGCTCAATCCGTTCGAGTTATGTGAATGGGTAGTGTAATGGCCAAGGCCATAATCTTTCTAGCCCGTGTCTTCTTAGACCCGGGCTTTTCTGATTTGAATTAGGTTACCATGCTGATTTCGTTCGCGCTAACATTTTTTTACGTCCTGAATGATGACTTATTTTTTTATACATGTGTAATTGTATAATAATCACGCGTATAATTTCGGAGGCTAATTGTTACATCAACCGGTGATGCCAAGCCGATCCCCGATTCTAGTGATAGTGATGCAGGAAATGTAGAGTAATGGTAATCCCTGCCCAACGTAGGATGGCATAGACCGCCTTACTGAAGTATCTAATTATCTAGTTCGGTGCCGTACTCCGAAACAGATATTCAGGACGCTCTTCTAGAGAATCCGTCTCTGGGGGAGCGATATGGCCACAATTAGCTGCCGGGTCAGTTAGTCGAGAAACAAAAAACTTCATGAGTATAACGAAGAAAATGAAGGCGATGCTGCCAAAGCACGGCATAAGGTGGTAGAAGCGACTAATTTTGTGCCGCCGCGCAAACCATGCTGTCACCACTGATCGTCCGGGGAATTCCTCAGTTGCTGTAACCTATCCGCTTTCTCCTGCTGTTCCCGTCGCTGGCGCTCCCTTCGCGCCTCTTCTTCCCTTTCCTTGCGTTCTGCCTGCAGACGTTTTTCCTCCTGCTCACGCTCCCACGCCTCCTTGGCTGCTCGTTTCTGTGCGGCTTCCTGGGCTTTTTTGGCTTTCTCGCGTTCCTTAGCTTTTTCCTCTTCCGCTACTTCCTCCTTTGTAGGAAGAAGACCAGCGGCCACAAGAAAGCAGATACCTACAGATCCGCCGAAGATACTGACTGTGTATATCACTACCTTCAGAGCCCGATAACTCTCGGCTGACAACGCCACCGCAGCTGAACACCAAAGTATAAGATGGCCTATTACGAGGCACGACTGTCGCATCATATTGAACTCTCCGGGAAAAATGACTCTTGGCGTCCATCATGACGAATCCAGGTTGTGAAATCGTCACGCCGCCCAATCCACACCCATTCCGCGATCGGGGATTTTTCGAGGCGCTGGGCGATCCATGCAGCCCTTTCCTCATTCGGTGCGCTCACTACGATTCGGACGTATTTAGTCCCTACTAAAGATCGAAGCGCTACCTCCGAATCGTAAAGGGCAGCGTATGATTCCGCTTTCTGTGCCCAGCGGTCGAACCTTCCCTGGGAAGTTCCCCGCTCGCTGCCCATATCGACCTCTAAGATTCCCGCTATGGCTTTCTCGCCCAGGTCGTAGTGGAAGATCGCGTCAGGCCGCACGGAAAGTGCCTGGAGATTCCCCGAGCAGTTCCACATCGTCACTCTCTGAGGAGGATGAAGCCTGGCATGGATTGTTAGCCAAACGAGCGTCTCCCTAATGGCCAATTCGTGACCAAGGAATGCATATTGCCTAGGAGAGTACCCTGTCACCTTGACTGCTGACTGTGGGAGGCACCCGATAGCATCGAGTTCGGACAGTCCCGCTTTCGTCGGGTAATGCACTTTCGCAGCAATCAGGGCTTTAGAGCCCACGGCTACGCCCGGCACAGCGACTACGTCGGTCAGTCCCATATCGAACAGGTCCCGCAAATGCCCCCTGGCAGCGTGCTCAGAGATGCCCATCAGGCCAGCGACTTGGGGCGTCGAGAGGAACCGAGACTCTGCTATGAGCCGCAAGGCATCAAGCTTCAAGGGAGTAAGGGAATGGGCGGGCGTGGATCGCTCAAACCGCTTTCGCCGATCAGACCCGGAATCGTTCATCCGCCTCATCCTCTTCGCCCCTTGGGGTGTAAGGCGCTACCGGCATCCGCGTCTCCCCCCTAGGCTTTGCCGGAATAACTGCCCTTTCGGGAATGTAGCGAGGGGCGGCATTAAAAGCGCGGGAGGCCTCTACCCAATCATCCGAAGCATCGGCGCCAAGGCTGATTTCGTACACGTCGATGACTTCAGGCTCCCTATTTCCAGCAACGGTGATAGCCCGTGCGGGAGGCAACCCTTTGAGTATGCCGGTCCAGTAGTCCTTGTTCTTGGCACTCTCCGCCTCCCGATAAACAGCCATCATGGGAAGGTAGATAAGGATATACGCCTTTTTGTTGATCCAGCGGAAATAGACCGAGCCGTAAGGCAGTCCCTTGATCGCCGGAGCCAATCGATTTCCATCGTCGAGACAGATCCCAGGTTCCGCATGGGAATCGGACATAGCGAACCGCTTGATGTCCTCTCCAGGGCTTTCCGTATTGACGACTAACTTCTCTGGAAGCGACGGGTTATCCCAGTTTTTGTTGAGCGCAGTTATGCTCCCGTCACGCATCACCGTGGAGTGGTAGAAGAGCTGGCCCTCGTACACCACCACGGGATCACCGACGGCTACCAGGCGCGGGGCGGCGTTCTTATTTGGAGTGGCCGAACCGCTTGCCAGAACAGATGCCACCGTTTCGGCGCCCTCGCCATCGTTATGGAAAAACATCTTGAGGGCTGAACTAACCATCACGTTTCGCCGCAGGGACTCGGGCAGTTGGTGGGGATGCTGCGCGGCTAAAATCAACCGGACGTTACGTTCGCGGGCTAGGTTAGCGATCTCACTCAACTGTTCCTTAACAGCAGCATCCTGCGCCCCGACCTCGTCCATATAGAGGATTACGGGAACGCTTCCCTTGCCCTTGTACTTTGCTGCGGCTGCGTTAAGGAGCGACAGGATGATGCTCACCAGCATGTTGACGCTGCTCTTGCTCATTCCCCTGGTAGAGGCCGTGGAAATTAGCAATGCCTGCTGGCTCTCAAACAGAGACTCTACGTTGACGCTGTTCTCTCCAGCGTTCATCATCCGCTGGAAGGTAGAGTTCATCAGCATCTCGTTGAAGCGGGTCTGGAGGGAGTTTACGGTAGTCGTTATGTCGGATTCTTTGAAGTTTAAGTATTCATGGACGAAGAAGTTCTCCGCCGTGATATAGATGGCGTCGACCGGATGGATAGGTTCCTGCCGAAGGGTGTCCAGCAGGAATTCCTTGTCTTTCAAGAGAGTAAGGATGTCCTGCGGCCTGAGCCCATGCCAGACGGCTACCACCATGGCATTCTGCAAAAACGTCCACATGCGGGGAGCGTTTCCGGACTCGCCCTGCTTCATCCACTCCATCATCAGGCGGACGATGTCCTCCGGGTCGTCGCCTGCTCTGAGAGGATTGAATCCGGGAACATCGTCGGGACTGGATGGATCGATGAGAATAACGTCGGCAGGGTCGATGCCAGTTTGCTCGCATTGCCATCGGATTCTTTTTAGTGTCTCGGGCTTCGGGTCTATCGCGATCAGAGAATAGCCTGCCTTCAGTTGCTGGCTGATAAGGATATGCGCGAAGTAAGTCTTACCTGAGCCGCTGGAGCCAAAGATCAAGGTATGGCGCTTCAGGATATCGTCAGGGACGAGAATGTGGTCTTCCTCAAGGCTGTAACCTGTGCCTCTCGCAGCTTCCAATGCCGGAGTGGCCGGGCGAACCGCGTTTAGAAGCGCTATATCCGAAAAAGCGGAGTCAACCGCAGTAATGTCCCTCTTCTGGCCAGTTTTCTCCAGGTAGAGCTTGATCCAATTCCACGACAATCGGGCAACACGCAGGTCTTCGTAAATATTTTGCGGTTTCGTAGCGGTAACTTCGCTTACAGACCGATTCAGCCTGCCGAGGGCGTACTCAGGCATCGCCCACCCCCGCGCGCGGAAACGTGAAAATGGGATGAGGCGATGAAGAGATGCTGACACAGGAAAGCAGCGATGAAGAGGCGAGGCGAATAAAACAGGTTGTCACTACGCAGAACCCTCCCAAGAAACCGTAAAATCAGGCATAAGCGGAGAACGTTCGGATATAGGCTCCCATGTCCCGCGTATGTACCTACGTAAGTACGGAGACAGTACCATGAAAACCCTTAATAAATGTGTAACATTTAACCGATTCCAAAAATTATTGGTCTCCAACGATCTTTCTGAACATACGCCAAAAAAGAGTAGACTAATTTCTGTCAGCGGGCGTCAGATCGTAGCAATGTGATGTAACAGCGGTATTATATCTGTAAGCCCTGACAATCGGAGCGTAGCTGACTCTTAATCAGCAGGTCATAGATTCCAGTCCTATACGCCCCGGCAGGCTTGGAAATAGCTGTTGTTCTAAAACCCTCAAACACGGAAGATTCCTCTTTCCTGGAATGGAATATAGTTACTACAATAGGAATCGTATTATCAGGAAAATAAATTCTATTCACTGTTCTCTTTCAGAAGGTCATACCTCAAAATAATGACGGAATCATCCATGCACCCTGCCTTTCAAAAATTCCAATCCAGCTCTTTAGAGAGGATGAGAGTCGCCGTCCGCCGCCTTCGTGCTCAGCAGATTCGCGCACTCCTAAACCAACCGGGGACTATAGATATACCAACCTTCAATAAAGAAGTATGGGGCTTTGAAAGTAGTGCGCTATTAGATGGTCAGAATATCAAGGGGCAACTCTTTGAGAGTAATCTGTCTCCAGAGCAAATAATCCTTTTACAAGCAGCCATTGATGAAGGGCGTATCGAGATTCATGGGAACCTTGTTTGGAAGTCCGCCTCGGGCGTATTTGCGCCAAGAACTAGCAGCAATGCTCTTCGCCAGCAGCACATTGATAACGCCATTACTATTCTCAACCAGAAAGACCTTGCGCCTTTCGATAAAGCAAAGCAGCTAGGTCTCATTTCCGGTATTGGCAAGAGCACGGCCACCGGGCTGGTAATGTTGTTCCACCCAACCGAGTTCGCCCTGCATAACAACAAGTCCACCTCGGCACTGAAAAGCCTCGGCTACGATACCTCTTCTCCAGAAGCCTTTCAAAGTTCTGCGAAAGCTCTAAAAGAAGCCGTGGAGGCTAAGGACTTTCTGGAGCTAGACTGGTTTCTCACTCTTTCCTCAGAGGGGCAATTCGTAACCGAAGATAAGCCCCATTACTGGTGGGTATGCCAGGGCACCACCTATAAGCTGGAGCGCGAGGGAGAGTTTATCTGGGCACCTAAGGTCACCAAGAGCGGGCGGCCCGTTTCCTACCACGAAGCCGTAGCAAAGGTAGAGGCAGGCGACCTCATAGTGCATTACTCGAACAAGGCAATCCGATCGGTTGGTATTGCCCGAGATAATCCCACTATTAGCCCTCAGCCCATGTCTATACGAGGCAATGGCTGGGCAGAAGAAGGGCACTATGTTTCGATGGAGTATTTTGTGCTTGACTCCCCTATTCGGCTAGAGGCTATTCCAAAGCACTGGCGTATCAAGGCACCCAATGGGCCTTTCAATATAAATGGCGAGGTGAATCAGGGCTACCTGTTTAGCCTATCCCGTGAGTTTATAGAGAATCTGCGAAGTAAGTTTGCGGAGAATCTAAAAGATACTCCGTTAAGGAAAGAAGCCCCCTCCACGCCAAAAGCATCGCTAAGGCCCAGGCAGTCAGCAAGTGTAGCCAGAGAGCTCCCAGATTCGTACAACACGACTACAGACGAGCTGACGATAGCTGCTGAGAAGCTTGATATTCTGCCACCCAGCTATGTAGAGCCGAGTTTCGATGCGATTTACGCCGCTATTAACTCTCAGCAACTACGTATTTCACGGCGGATGCTACTGCGCTATCATCTGAGCCTCAAGACTCGCTCCTTCGTGATTCTGGCGGGGCCGAGCGGTACGGGTAAGACCTGGCTTGGCGAAGCCTATGCCGAGGCTGTTGGCGCGAAATATCTTGTGGTGCCAGTTGCGCCGAATTGGACCACGAACGAAGACCTTCTGGGGTATCAGAACCCTATCAGTGGCGCCTATCATGACACGGCCTTAAGCCAGTTTTTGCGTGCGGCTGGCAGTACTTTCACGAAAGCCCAAAAACATAGCTATGCCCCCCAGCCCTACCATCTGATTCTGGACGAAATGAACCTGGCACGGGTGGAGTACTACTTTGCCCGCTTCCTGTCAGCTATGGAGCAGCGTGCTCGTAGCGCATCTGGCACAGCTTCCATGGAGCTTGCCCCCAACGATAACGTCCTTCTTCCGCCCAATCTGGTGTTTGTAGGCACGGTGAACATGGATGAGACCACACATGGATTTGCCGACAAGGTCTTTGACCGCGCTCAGCTGATTGAGTTGGAGATGGACAAATCCATGCTTCTACAACATCTAGGCGATGCACCCTGTGCCGAGGTACTCGTTCTAGTCTGGGAGGCGGTAGGGTCAGTGGCCCCCTTTGCGTTCCGTGTGGTCGATGAGATTCTAGCCTATCTCAAACAGGCAGAAATATATGGCGTGGGATGGGAGCAAGCTCTCGATGAGCAGCTTCTTCAGAAGATCCTGCCGAAGCTAAAGGGGGCAGATCCTCAGGTAGGAGAGGCACTTCGGCGTTTTGTGAGTTTGACCGAGGGCAGATTCCCTCTCAGCCACGAGAAGGCGAGTCGTATCTTGAGTCTCTACAACTCACACGGTATTGCTTCATATTTCTAGGTCACTCAATGCTGCCTGAGTTCATACGATTTCGCACTCCCTCTGGGGAGCTTATAGAGGCGCCTGGAGAGTGGCAGACAGCTCTTATGGAGATCTCTATCGATCCCATAGAGTGGCCCACGGCCATTCTCTTGAGGAACGGAGAACCCCTGAAACTTTTCCAGCAGTTTCTAGCGGGTGAGCTACGCATTCTAGCAAGTTGGCCACTCTCGGGAACAGGGAACTATCAGCTGGAGCTTACCACTGGCTCCATTCAATCCAGCCAGGTCGTTACTGTTCGACCACAAAAAATCTCGGAAGCCGACTATCTCAAGCTGCTCACGGATCTCCAGTTTCGTCTACCGAATGCTGTGGCTCTGGGACTACAAAAGTGTGGAGGTCTCGGTGGGGTTGAATTACTCTCTCCCAGTGAGTCCACCTATCCGGAAGAGCTTGCTCGCTTGAGGGATGCGGTTTCTGGTTGTCGGGATTTTCCTGGTCTTGCGAACCTTCTTCCTAGAGTCGCTCGGGACCCGCATCAGATTCTGACGACCACCAGTCCCTGGGTGCCACGAGAGCGGGCGCGCCGTCCGCACCCGGCAAGATTGGCACAGGCGCTTGCCCGTGGTGGGAACCTGACCGAAGACTATCTACCGGATAGAGTCATTGATAGCCGGGTAGAGCGCTCGCTCGATACCTATGAAAATCAACTGCTACGGGTGTATTGCCAAGAAGTCGAGCTACGGCTGCGGCGGCTTTTAGGAACAAGGGTTCGCTCTTTGGAGGCAGATGCTCTGGCGCTGCTTCAGCAGTTTACTCGCGCTCGACGAAGCGCCTCGTTTCTGGAAGAAGTATCCCTTCCTCAGCACTTAGCTACGCGGCCTACTATGGTCCTGCTGAAGCGCCCCGAGTACCGGGCCGTGCTAGATGGCTATTCCAGGCTACATCGGAGTATGGCTATCCGCCTGGATAACGATCTCTTAGATGCTCCCCTGGAAAACCTACCGAAACTGTACCAACAATGGTGCACTCTTGAGCTTCTCAGTGCCCTGCTGGAGGTCGCTCATCAGCGGGGGTTTATCGTTCAAGATTCATCGATGATCCAGCGGGATAGTTCGGGGTTCTTTGTTCGGATTCTGCCGAATGGTCGCGCCGCAGTGGTTCTCACTCACCCGGAAAAGCAGCTGACAGTCTACCTGACCCCCGAAATGCGGTTCACGGCCTCGGGCAAGCTACGGAGTATCAGTTTCACACAGCAACCCGATGTTACTCTCTGGCTGGAGGATTCTCAGGATCGCCGCCAGCTCTATCTTTTCGATCCCAAGTACAAGCTAGATAGCGAAATCGAAAGGTTGTCCAGCCAACCTAAGAAACTGGATATTGATAAGATGCATACCTATCGGGATGCGATTCGAGATTCCCAGGGAAACCTGGTTGTCCAGTTCGCCGCCATTCTCTACCCAGGAAAGACGATTGCCTTTTCGGGAATTAACGGCCCATCCCATCTGGAGGGCGCCCCTCTGGTTGCTATTTCCGCGCTACCCACGCGAGCGGAAGCGCTCCAAGACATACTGCATTTTATTCTAGGCCAGGCACTAGCGCAGTTTGCCAACGAGTAGGAGCGCGCCGGGATAGAACGCGGTGCCGTTGTAGCGCTCCGGTCGGTCCATGATTTCCTGGCGCGTGGCGAGTATC
This sequence comes from Armatimonas sp., assembly GCA_049840835.1. Classification (GTDB taxonomy): domain Bacteria; phylum Armatimonadota; class Armatimonadia; order Armatimonadales; family Armatimonadaceae; genus JANLTX01. The sequence continues at coordinate 310,801 of JASGJG010000012.1, forward strand.
TTCACTTTGTCGGGCTGCATGGGATGGATTTCGATACGGACCGTATGCTCGGTATCCGGCAGGTCTGCGCCAATAAGAAGTGTGGCCAGGCGGAAGTACTGACAGAAGGCATCGAAACGGGGCACGATGCGCGGTGCCTGATTGTCCAGCGTGACAATGACCTGCCCACAATCCGGTCCAATTACATCGTAGAGGGCGGCATAGGTGCCCCAGAAGCGAAATGTCAGCGATTCGCCAGGCTTGTTACCACGATAGAGTCCGCCAGTCATTTCGGCCAGACTCTTCGCTACCGGATCGGTGGCTGGGTCCAACTTCACAAATCCTGAGGACAGTAACTCTGGTGTTAAAGGAATCAGGATAGCGCCCTCGTAGTTGGCCGCATTGAGGGGTGCGGGCAGCTTTGCTGTTCTACGCCCTTTCGAGGCGGCTTTAATCGGCTCCAGCGAACGAATTATGGCCTGGGTGTATAGCTCATGTCCGGTTTCGGGGTAGGGATGCACGCCATCTCCTGCGAACACGATTTTATCTCCCAGTGCCGCTTTCTCGGCGTCCGTTTTGGGCAGAGGCGCCTGCCAGACTAGCTTCCCTTCTTTGGCGAGCCGAGCCACCTCGGTAGCTAAATGGATACTGGGAATCCCATAGCGGTCGGCGATCTGTTCCATCACAGTGGCTGCACGAGGAGACTTGCCTTCCATCAGCGGCGCAAAGGTGGTTTCGGTCACAGTATACACAAAACAAAGGTCGCACTCAGGCAATGTCTTTCGGGTCTGGCGGACGATGCCTTCCATACACCGCGTAATCTGCTCAGGAGGTGCGCCGCTATCGTTGACCGCAAACTCCACAAAGAGCAGGTCTGGTTTCTTGCTGAGCATGTCTTTCTGCAGGCGGAATACGCCCAGATCCGACCCGGTACCCCCAATAGCGGCGTTTATCTCGGAGAACTGAGTGCCAGGGTAGGTCTTCTGGAAATAGGCCAGTGTCTTAGGTCGCCAACCGGGCTGCGCGGTTATAGAGCCGCCAAGATACCCAATCTTGAGCGCTCCACCCGACTTCTGTACACGGCGAAAGAAATGGGGCCAGCCCTGCCTGGGCTGACATTCTTTTGCGGGTGTGAGAACAATCTCAGGGGTCTGCGCCGCGGCCAGCGAAGCAACAGTCAGTAGCAGAGCGCAGGCAAGAAAAAGCCGGTTCATGGAGTTCGGTTCTTCGCAGGCGGGTTATTTCCTCCCTCCCTCTGGAGCGGGTAAACTCTGGAGTAGCCCTGCTAACCACCATGCTGAAACTTTTCTTAGTACCGCTAGCCGCCGCGCTCCTCAATTTTTGCGCCATGAACCGACTCGACAGCGCCGACGTCGCTGTTCCTACGGAGATTGAGGATGAGCAGAACCTGGGTGTCAACAAGCAGCCCTGGCACGCTACCCTGATGCCCTATGCGACTCAGACTGAGGCGGTACAGGCCATACGCGCGAAGTCGACTTTTGCGCGGTCGCTGAATGGCGACTGGAAGTTTCATTGGGTGTCGCGCCCTGAGCAGCGCCCAAAGAATTTCTTCCGCCTGGACTTCGATGATAGCCAGTGGAAGACAATTCCAGTGCCATCCAACTGGCAGATTCAGGGCTACGGCACGCCTATTTATCGGAACAATGGGTATACGTTTCAGCGAGACTGGCCTCGGGTGATGAGCGAGCCACCGAAGGACTACACGGCGTACCAGGAGCGCAACCCGGTGGGCAGCTACCGTCGACAGTTCACAGTTCCTGCAGGCTGGAGCGGTCGCCGCACATTCCTTACCTTCGATGGCGTGGATGCGGGCTTCTTTCTCTGGATCAACGGTCAGAAAGTGGGCTACAGCGTGAACTCGCGCAATGCTGCCGAGTTCGATATTACGCCTTACTTGAAGCCTGGAACGAACTCACTGGCAGTGGAGGTCTATCGCTACTGTGCGGGGTCGTATCTAGAAGACATGGATATGTGGCGGCTATCCGGCATCTTCCGCAATGTTACGCTCTGGTCCGCGCCCACTGTTCATGTACGTGATTTCCGTATAACTACGGATTTGGATGCACAGTACAAAAATGCCACTCTGAATGTGAGCGCGAAAGTCCGCAACTACGGCGTAGCAAGCGCCCCGGCAGGCTCCCTCAGGGTCTCTCTATTCGACCCGACAGGCAAAGTCGTAGCGGGCACACGGGGGGAAATCACGATTCCTGCGCTGGCGGCAGGTGAAGAACGAGAAGTCACGCTGGTTCTACCAGTCGCTAATCCAGCGAAATGGACAGCCGAAACGCCCACACTCTACACGGCGGTCCTAAGCCAGGTGAACGGCAATAGTAAGCCTGAGCTACTCTCCCACAAGGTAGGATTCCGAAAGATCGAGGTCAAGGGGCGACTGTTCTGCGTGAATGGTGTGCCCATCAAGCTCAAGGGCGCGAACCGCCATGAGAACTGGCCCGATACGGGGCACTATGTCTCCGAGGAGCGGATGATTCGGGACATTGAAGTTCTGAAGCGGGCGAACTGCAACCATGTGCGCACATCGCACTACTCCAACGATCCACGCTGGTACGAGCTTTGTGATCAGTACGGGCTGTACCTGGTGGCCGAAGCCAATGTGGAGTGCCACGGTTATTACAATGTGCTGGACCGCGAGCCACGTTACCAGAAGGCGATTGTGGATCGCAATGTAGCCAATGTGGAGAACTTCAAGAACAATCCGTCGATTATTATCTGGTCCATGGGCAATGAGTGCGGCGGCGGCTCCAACATGCGTGCAGCAGAGAAGATGGTACGCTCTCTGGATTCCACGCGCCCGACGCATTATGAAGCGTTCGGTATCGGGGGGAACAACCCGGCGGGTATCGATTCCCAGATGTACACCGGTGTGGACGGCATCATTACTATCGCCCAGCGCTCGGACTTCACGAAGCCGTTTTATCTGTGTGAGTACGCCCATGCTATGTTCAACTCCATGGGCTCGTTGGGCGAGTACAACGATGCGTTCGATAAGTACCCGGCACTTTTAGGTGGCGCTATCTGGGAGTGGGAGGATCAGGGGCTCTGGAATCGGCGCGACCCGAAGCGCCAGTACCTGGCTTATGGCGGTGGCTTTGGGGATGTGCCCAATGACCATTACTTCATTCACAAGGGTGTGGTTTTCTCGGATCGTAGCCCTAAGCCTCACTACCCGGAGGTCAAGCGCGCCTATCAGTGGATCGGGTTCGCCGCCGCGGATTTAGCGAAGAACCAGATTAAGGTCAAAAACAAGTATGCCTTCATTGACCTCAGTGGCTTCAAAGGCACCTGGACGCTCACGGAAGACGGCACGACGATTCAAAGCGGCGCTCTGCCCACGCTGAATCTGGCGCCGGGACAAGAGACAGTTCTGACCCTGCCGATTCGGGCCTTTACCCCCAAACCCGGAGCGCGCTACTATCTGAATGCAGGCATGGCTCTGGGTAAAGACACGCTCTGGGCAAAGGCAGGATACGAAATTGCGCGGACACAGATAGAAATGCCTGTGTCTGTCCCCGCCTCGATACTGGCCGTGAGCGCGATGCCTGCCCTGCAGGTCGCGAAAAACTCCGGAAGCGTGACCATTACCGGTACTGGCTTCAACCTGGCTTTCGATTCCACCACGGGGCAGCTTACCCAGTTGGCACGGGGTGGCACGAACCTGCTTCTCCCTGGCGGCGGACCGAAGCTTCACCTGTGGCGTTCGCAGCACCGCAACGATGATGGCTATGCGGCTGGTGGCTGGGAAAACATGGGCCTGAAGGCGCTCACCACACGAGTGCTGGCCTTCGATGCACATCAGGTGACTCCGTCGCAAGTCCGTGTGAGCGCGACGATTCAGTACACGGGCAAGAACGGTTTCGCCGTTACTCATGCAGTGTCGTACACGGTTTATGGAGACGGCTCTGTGGCGGTGGACAACGCCGTAATGCCGCAGGGACCGGATATCGTGCTGGCTCGCGTTGGAGTGCGTATGCTGCTCGATAAGCGGCTAAACGCCCTGGACTATCTGGCACGCGGCCCCATGGAGAACTATGCTGACCGTAAGCGTGGCTCGGATATCGGGCACTATAGTAGTACTGTTGCGGAGCAGATGACCGGCTACTCCAAGCCGATGGACAATGGCAACCATGAAGACACAAGCTGGTTGGCCCTGCGCGGTGGGTCCCTGCCGACTCTTCTGGTGAAGGCAGAGGGCGCCCCACTCCAGTTCTCGGCCCTACCCTATCGCGATGAGCAGATGGAAGAGCCGGAGTACTCGGTAGATCTGCCGCCCTCGGATGCAACTGTACTCTGTCTGGCCTCCAAAACCCTGGGAGTCGGCTCCGCCAGCTGCGGTCCCCGGCCCCTGCCACCCTATCTGGTGCACTCCAATGCCACAGCGTTTTCTTATGGAATGCGCCTGCTTCCTGGAAATAGTGGCGATGTCACTGAGCGCGCACGCCCACTTGCTCCGGCAGATCGCCCCTGGCCGACACTCGTAACCCGCGACCGCCAGGGACTGATTACGCTTGACGCGAACGGCGATACCGTTCAGTACCGAAGCAGCGACGATGCGACCTGGCAATCCTACACCAGCCCCTTCGCGTTTCCAAAGGGTGGCCTACTGCGCGTACGTAGCACCGGGAAAAGCGGTCAGACTCTGGAAAGCGCTATTCCTCTGGAGCCCTTCGTAGATAGGAGCGCCTGGAAAGCAACCGCCAGCACTTTCGAGCGTGGCGAGGGCGACCCTATGCATGTCCTGGATGGCGACCCCGGTACCATCTGGCACTCTCAGTACAGCCCGAATAAAGCGCCCACGCCCCATCACCTGATCGTTGACCTGGGAGTGCCTCTTTCCCTCAAAGCCGTCACACTTACGCCCCGCCTGGACGGTTCCAACGGCCGCTTGCGCGACTACGAGCTATACCTGAGCGATGATGGGACCTCATTCGGCTCCCCGGTAACCAGTGGCAGGTTGCCTGATGAAGGCACGATTCAAAGAATCTCTCTCCCTGCCCCGCGCACGGCGCGCTTCATAAAACTGGTCTGGAAAAACGACTACTCAGGCCAGAACTTCGGCTCACTCGCGGAGTTTAATATTGTGCCAGGTGAATAAGAAACAAGAGTCTTGATAGAAGCCCGGCATGAAAATCATGTCGGGCTAATTGATGCACTGGACTAAATAAGCACACCAGGGACAAAGCTACTACTCAGTAGAATTTTCTGTGTCAGAATCCGTTTCTGCTCCATGGGATTTCCTGTTTTTGCCTGCTGTACCGCCCTCTTTTGCCGGAGGAGTCGTATCTAACTCAGAGTCACCTGTACCCTGGAAATGGTCGTCCTTGAGCTCCTCTTCAAGCGGCTTTTTGGCACCGTTTCCGTTGCCTTGATTCGCGGGATGCTCTTTGTTGGAGCGGTGTGCTGCTTCTGGAGTCCTGGCCATCTTATTGCTTCCTCGTTACAAGATTGTCGGCACCCTGGGATGCCTTACAGTTTCTGTATGAATCTCACCAGATGGCGTTCCCAATATCACTGATAACCAAAAATAATAGGGAGAGGTGCTACCTCAGCACCTCTCCCTATTTCTCAATACCTTTAGACTAGGCGCTGAAGCGCTTGCGGGCGATGAAGCCCACGGGAATCAGCGCGGCCAGAAGCAGTACACCACCAGGCATCTCAGGCGTTACCGCGATGAGATTAGTGGACCACTGATTTTCAAAACCTGGCCCCTGCATAGCTACGGTGAAGTAGTTAGCGGCTATGGAGTTATCCAGTACAAATTGCCCGGTGAACAAGGTAGATCCGTCCCCCGGAGACGACGGAGTAGGTCCGCCGTAGGGCTGCAGGAATCGAGATGCCAGCGGGGTGTTGAACTTGAAGGGATCGACAATTCCAGGACCACTGGGACCGTTGACCCATTCTCCACCGTTCAGGCCAACAACATTGGTGCCAGCATTGCCAGAGACCATAAGGATCTGATTGGTGCCGAGGACATCATCGTAGAAACTGAACTCGATGGTACTTGCCGGTGCCGTGGCCGCCTGCGCTCCACTCAACGACTCGATACCGAGGATGTTCCAGGTAACGTTGTCATTGGTCTGGAGCTTTACGTTCCAGCCAGTGCCACCGCCTGCCGTTCTCGGTACGTTGAAGTTGTAGATCGCTGCGTTCGCCGCGGTTACGGCGGAAAGTAGTGCTGCGACGCACAGAGCTTTTGCAAAAATCTGTTTCATGATCTTTTGTTCGCTACTCCTTAAAAATACTGCCGCGTTGGTGAAAGTGTACGAGGCTCCCTCCATCATGACAATCAGGAGAAAAGGTAAGTTTGTCAGGAAAAAGCGTCAGGTGGCAAGGGTGTTCTCCTACAGGTTGCAAAGGCCCATAAAATGGAGTGTGTATAGTCAGTCATAGCAACTCCAGGGAGAGACCCGATACCACCTACGTTTTTGAAGATTGCAGAGGCCAGCAGGTACAAAATCAAGTAGCTGGCATAAGATCAAGTCGGTGCCCATAAGGCGCAGAGACGTTCATGAAAACGATAACTGTGATTGCTCTCCTCGCTCTTAGCTCACTAGCCTGGGCACAAAAAACGCCCTTGTCACCATTATCGGTCAGGCTCTCCCCGAGGGAAAAACTGCTGTATAAGGTCTCCTTAAATCTGACACCAGAGCAGAGCAAGTCATTGAATATTACTCCAGCTCAAAAGCAACGATTGAATCGCTTAGATCAAAAGTATAATTGCTTCTTTCATAGAATATGCGCCCGCTACGCTAGGGAGAACTTAGGTGCCAGAATCCATTACACCTCGGCGGCAGTAATGGAAGCCGCGGAGCGCAAACGGCAGACTATGGTGAGGAAATGGCAAATCGAAATGGATTCCCTGAATATCGCCTATGTGAAAGAGCGAGTAGCTATCTACACGCAGGAGCAATGTAAAAAGCTCGTACCATAAATAGGGTATGGCTTTTCATAGTAATGCCGGAAGGATGTTGCGGCGGCGCAGAGAATCGAGCAGTTCTGGCAACACATCGCGGGTTTCACGGACGCCAGCATGCAGCAGGATCACCATGCCGGGGGCGATGGCGGAGAGGATGCGGCGGGAGAGCTCGGGCGTGCCTGGGCGCTGGTAGTCGTAGGGGTTGAGCACGCGGCGGATTGGCGTTACCGGAGTGCGGCCATCGGGGCGGTAGAGGTCGCTGCTGCCGGGCGGACGGTAGAGTGTGGGGGCTTTGCCGGTCAGTGTGCCTATGGTGCGACTACAGCGCGGCAGATCCGGATGGGCGGCATCGTGGCTCCAGCTGTGCATCTGCAGGGCGTGGCCCTCGCGGGCAGCACGGCGGGCGACTCGCTCTCCGGCTGGTTCGGTAAGGTGTTTACCGATACAGAAAAACGTGGCGGGCACGTGGGCGGCGCGGAGAATATCCAACAGGTCTTCGTCTTCAGAGAGCGGTTCACCGTCGCGGACGGTCGGGAAGTCGTCGAAGGTGAGGAAGACAGAGGCGGTCTGGGGAGAGGAGGTAGCTGGCTTCCCGCTGATGAGGCGGCGCAGAAGCGGCTCTAGCTCTCCTTCGCGGACGATTCCCTGCCTGCTGAACTGAATGATTCCGGCGCTATCCACCACGAAGGTCCAGGGCACGGCGCGAACACCCAGGGACTGGGAGAGCCGCCCGCCGCTGTCCAGCAGCACATCGGTATCGGCGCTGTTGCCGTTGGCGAACCGCTCGGCCCAGCGCCCGTCTACGGAAATCGCGTAGTAGGAGACGGGCAAGCCAGTGAGGTTGCGGCGCACAGCGCGAAGCCGTGCGCTCTGATCTTTCCAGGTATCACACCAGAGCGCGCAGAATGAGATCACGCTCACCCGCCCCGGCTGATAGCCTACCGCCTGGTTCCCCCGAAACGGCAGCAGGGTGAAGGGTGGCAGCGGGTCCCCGATACCGGGTATCGGCTGCGCTTTCACTACGGCTTCTCCTCTTTTACGGTCAGTTTCTGCACGTTGCTGCCGCCACGGATGGCGGGCCTGCGGATAAGCTCGCCGGTGGCGGGCAGGGCTACCAGGACTCCCTCAGATTCGGCGCGCAGGTAGTAGCGGAACGTGACCGGGGTGGCGCCGCTGACCTTGAGGTAGTGGATAATCGCGCCATCTCGGACCTCATCACGCGAGTAGACATAGTGCTCCCCATCCACATACTCGAAGCCAGAGGGAAGCGGCTCTATGACGCGCAGGGCGTCTGCGGTTTCGTTCGGCCAGACCACCACGGTGACTCGCACCGGGGTAGAGGGAGCTATGGTGTCGGTGGGTAAAACCTCTTTCCAGGTGCCGAACTCGGTCTGGGTTTCGAAGCGGCGCAGTACGCGCATTCCAGCGGCGGTTTCGGCTTCCTGCGGGCGGTAGGCGGTAAGCTCGGCCAGCGCGAAGAGATCCCCTGCCCTGCTCGAATTCGGCTTCAGCGTAATCGCATTGGCGCCATCTTTCAGTAGCTCACGGGGCACGCGAGCGGTCAGTGGCGCGAAGCTGGCGGTGCCGGGCGCGCGTTTCTCCCAGGGGACTGCCGTGCCGTTCACAGTCAGTGCCACAGAGGCTTCCTCAGGCGGGGTGCCGCTGGTGACTCCCACGGAGCGGGCATAGCGGAGCAGCGCGCGGACGGCGGCAGTTCGGTCTGTGCTCGTGGCATAGAGGCGATCTTCCCCATCGGAAGGGTCTAACAGCCAGGAGGTGAGCTTTTCCTGTAGCGCTTTTTCGGTGTTCAGAGTAATTAGGGTTTCCAGCACCTGCGCGGTGGTTTGCAGGGTGGATGCCCGCCAGCCGGGGCGCTCGCCTTCGGGGATATAGGCAGACTCCGGTCCGACCACGGCGATTTTTAAAACGCCGCTGATGAGTTTGCGGGCTTCATCCCCCTTGCCGTTACCCGCCAGGCTTTCGGCCAGGAGCGCGGAGGCGTAGGGGGAGAGCGTGCCCTGGTTACGGGCATAGACTTCTTCTAAAAGCGGCGCGTACTGCTTACTGTCCAGAGCTGCCAGAGCCACCGCGAGCGGGGCGCGATCTTCCCACAGGCCGGTCTGGTCGTAGAGCAGTTTGCCGCCCAAGGTGCCGCGCTTGACCAGGTTCTCCGGGTACGGTAGAGAGGCGGGCAGGATGCCGGGGTTCTTCTGCAACGCCACTAGGGCGCGCAGGGTGTCGGCGGTCAGGCGGGAGTCCATGGGTGCCTCTTCCCACCAGCCCCAGCCGCCCTGCCCGGCCTGCAGCCGGGAGAGTAGGGCCAGGGTGTCGGAGACAAGTTGTGAGCTCGGAGTGGGCGCGCCGGGAGTCGCCATGAGCTGCAGTCGTGCCGCTGCCATTTCGGTGCCGTAGCCGTAGACCCCATAGAGCGCTCGGGCTTCGTTCTGCGCGGCCTGAGCTGCGCCCCCCCTCACGGTGATGGTGAGAGTAGACGCCGGTTCCAGGCGGTCGGAGGGCACATCGAGCGTGAATGTCGTTTCCCCGCCACGCACCGGGCCGCCGACCACCATGCGGCTGGCGCTGCCGGGTGGGCGCACAGGGACCGATACTCGCAGGCGGTCGGAGTAGTCGCTCAGGGTTTCGCCCGCTGCCCGGTTCGTGACCACCAGCGTTCCCTCTATCCGGGCGCTGCCTGTGGCTGCGGGAATGCTCGTGGCGACCACGCGCCACTCTACCTTGCCCTCTCCTTTTGCGGGGACACGCAGGGTTTTCGTCGCCGACTCGCCGGGCTCTACCGTCACGCCGTCTGGGGCCAGGGTTACTTCAACCGTGCGCTCTTTATCCGTGCGGTTGCTCACGGTGCCAATCAGGGTCAGGTGGTCGCCCTGCACGAACTGGCGCGGAGTGGCCAGCCGAAGCATCATGGGGCGGGATACGGTGATATTCGATACACCCCGGCCTGCCTGTGTACTATCCGTGATGGCGAGTGCCGTAGCCCGCCACGAGGTCAGGTTGCCGGGCAGGTCTACCGTTGTTGCTACCTTACCGTCTGGGCCGGTAATCAGATGGGCGTTCCAGAACGCGGTGTCTAAGAACTTCTCGCGAACTGGTGCGATGCCATCTGGGCTGTTGCGCTGGTAGGCGCCGCCGCTGACCTCTTCGGGGGCAGACGCCACGGTCTGGGTGTAGTTCTCGCGCTGGCCCCAGAAATGGCCGAACGGGTCCGGGGTGGTATCCGGGCGAACGGCGAAGATAGACTCATCTACCACCGCTAGTGCGACCTCAGCGCCGGACACGGGCTTGCCGGTTCCGGCATCCTTCGCTTCCACAATATAGCGGGCCTGGTCCCCCGGCCTGTAGGCAGCCCTATCCGCCGATACCTTGATGTCTAAACGCCGGGTGAGGTCCGGCACAGGTAGCAGGCTATTGCCGCCGATCAGATACGCGGGCCGTGCCCACTGCGAAGCGCTGATGTAGGCGTTCGGGGACATCGCCACAGTGGTAGGCACTTTCCAAAGGAAGTTGGTCTTGCCGCGCGGCGCCACAGTCCAGGCGTAGATCTCCGCGCCCTCCACCGTGAGCAATACCGGGCGTGTGGGCGTGTTCGCGCTCAGATACACCTGCGCGGTATCACCGGGCTTGTAGGTCTTGCGGTCCAGGCGCAGGGTGACAGTCGGTTCCTGCTCCTCTTTCTCCGGCTTCGCGTCCGGGTCCATCACCCAGATACTGGTGGTCGCGGTGGACTTGCGGCCCGTGCTGTCAGTCACGGTCGCCTCCACCAGCACATTGCCTTCTTTGGCTGCCGGAACCTTCGCCGCCGCTTTCCCGCTGGCGGGAATAGTGACCTGGGAATGGCTTAGCTCTCGCCAGATATTCTTCTTTTGCTTCTCATCGTAGATCTGCTGCCGGGTGACCAGGGTCACCGTCCCTGCCGCCGGTTTGTTATCCAGGTCCGCCAGGCGCAGGTCTACGGGAACAATGCTGTTCAGTGGTGCGGAGTACAGCCGGGTTCGGATACCGAGCCGCAGCAGGGCCGCATAGACCGGCACCGAGGCGCCGGAATCTACCGTGCGGCGCTGGCCATCGGTGGTGGTGCAGGTAAGGCTGTAGGTGCTATCGGGGGCATCGCCACGGGTGGGGAAAGGAATCTGTGCCCGCCCGTTTTTGTCCGTCTGCACCGTGCCATCCGCAATCACTTCGTTCGCGGCGTAGGTATCGCTGGGGTACAGGTTGCCATCGCCGCCGGAGAACCACTGCGCGCCTTCCTCCTCATCGAAGCTGCCGCCATAGTAGGGGTTCGGATTGCGCCGAATCGTATAGCGCACCCCGGCATTGGGGAGCGGTGCGCCGAAGTAGTAGTCCGCCTGGACTTTGAAGACCCCTTTCTCCCCCGAAAGGTAGCGCGCTTTATCCGCCGTGACCGCCACTTTGAAGTCCGGCTTGCGATACTCAGACACGCTGAACGTGGTGTACGACTGCTGCTTGGCCGCAGTAAACACTATGGTGTAGGCGCCGAGCGCTCCCTGCGCAGGCACGGGGACCTCCCCGCTCACGGTGCCGAGTGCGCTGGTGGTTTCCTGGGTGCGCCGAATCACCGTATCCCGGCTGTCTCGCACTTCCACCGTCACCGGGGCGTTGCTGATAGGCGTGAATCCCTGGCCTTTCGTGAGGCGCAGAATCGCGCGGTACGACACCGTCGCGCCGGGCCGATATACAGGGCGGTCGGTCTGAATATGACTGATCAGCCTGCCATCCGGGTCACCGTTGCCGAGCGGCATCCCCGCGATATCCGGCTGCGTATCGCCCCGCTCCCGTTTCCCCCCTCGCTCCACGATCAGAGTCTGTGCGCTGTTGGGAAGCGCGGGGAACGTGCACACGCCATCCGCCTTCGTAACCCCCTGCACCACGGCTTTCTCACCGAGTCGGCCATAGAGCGTGACCGTGGCGCCGGGCACCGGGTTGCCGCTGCGGTGGTCCGTGACCCAGGCCAACACCATGCGCGGGGCACGCTTGACGACTACAGCGAGATTCGTGATATGCACCACGGTCCAGTCATTAGAAGTGCCCATGGTCGCCCTCAGCAAATACGCACCGGGGGGCAGTTCGGGCAGATTGATCTGCTTGCTCCGATAGACATCCGGCTGCTCTTTGGTCGGTTTTTGGTTCAAGTTGCCCATAGACACCGACCAGGTGCGCGCCGCCTTGCCGGGCGCCAGCGGCGTGGGTGCCGGACCATCTTTGAAACCATCGCCGCCGTGGCGCCGCTCGCGCTCCTTCAGCCACCCGATAGTGTCCAGCTTGAAAATCGCCAGCCGGACCGTGGGTAAATTACGCGTATTGAGCGAAATGCGGACTTTGGTGCCAGGAGCCACATCGCGCTTGGTGGCGATGCGGACTTCGGTTTCTATAGGCTTGGGAGTCGGCGCAGGTGTTGGTTTGGGGTTCTGCCCAAACGCCGACAGAGCCATTACGAAGAGAGCGAATGCAGTAAATAGTGCGCGCATGTGGTGGTGTTAGAGTTATCCTCGGAATCGCTGACCGATAAGGCGCTGCAGCAGGCCTGCTGCGCCCTCCGGAACATTGGCTTTCTGGTAGGCCCAGCGCAGGCGGGTCTGGGGGTCCTTGCCCTCCCAGGGCAGGACTATGCCTGACTTGCCGCTGGTAGTCGTCAGCACCAGCCCATCATCTGGGGTCAGGCGGGAGATGGACTCACGAGAAATCGGCTCCAGCCGCTCCACGATAGTGACGGTCACTAAGAAATCGGTGAGATCACCAGGAGTCAGCGGGCGATAGCGGGGGTCCCGCCCGGCAGCGGAGCGCGCGGCCTGAACGACTTCCTCTTCCAGCGAGCGAGTACGGGGCCGCAGCGTTCCCCGGCACCCGATGACCTTGCCGTGTCGCTCGATGGTGACAAAAACGGGCTGAGCAGGCGAGCGAGATTCGGGCAGCGCCAGCGGTTTCCGGCGGACCTCGGCCTCTACCGCCTGCCGCGCCAGTGCGACCAATCCGTCTATCTGTTCTCTGTTCTGCTGCTTGAACATCACTCGCCCTTAATGACTACAATAGTAGTCTAAAAGTTCCCAGAATTTTTCGAAGATCCATATTCCCTCTCACAAGTATTGGAAAAAAGAAACTGAACCAAACGGCTTTTTCAAGCATAGGGGTGTATGGCCTCGTCAGTTAACACAGGGAAGGATTCGAAATAGACATATGGCAAGACGAACAAGAGCAGCCACAGAAGCCGCTGCACCCGTGGAGGAAGCGCCCGTAGTACGCCGCCGCCGTCGAAGGACAACAGTAGACTATGCGGCGCAGACAGATACGCTTGTGAGTGCGCTTCTTAAGGCTCGTGGGGAGTCTGGAGTGCGGCAGGCAGATGCGTTGGCCGTCGTAAACTGGGCGCGCGGAGTCCACACGGAGGGCACCGAGCTCAAGACACTGGCAACGCGTGTCCGAAAAGTAAAAACAGAAAGCGTCGCAGAGCGCCAGGTCGCCTACGAGGTTAATAAAGCCCTGCTAGACGGTGTGCTTGCCGGACAGATGACGGTGAATGTAGATGATACCGGCAACGTTGTCTTCGGCGATTCCAGCGTAGCTGCCGAGTAGGCAGACGCGTAAAGAAATACCACGCCCCCGACATATCAGTATGTCGGGGGCGTAGTGTCCCTCAAAAATCCCCCGGAACTTATCCTCTCTCACAGGCTATTCTCTTTAGCGCCTTTCGGCGCACACTTTCCAAAGGAGTAAACCGAGTATGGCTAAAGTCAACAGTTTTGAGGAGCTCTGCCTCGAAAACCTCAAAGACATCTATGATGCGGAGCATCAGATTGTCGATGCCCTCCCAAAGATGGCGGAAGCAGCGACCTCTCCTCGACTCAAGGATGCTTTTAATACCCACCTCAAGCAGACTGAAGTGCACATTGAGCGGTTAGATAGAGTCTTTGGCATGCTGGGCGAGACTCCCGCGCGTAAGGCGTGTGTTGCCACCAAGGGCCTCCTTGCCGAGGGCAAAGAAAACATGAAAGAAATCGCCCCCGGTCCCCTGCTGGATGCCGCGCTTATTGAAGCCGCTCAGAAAGTCGAGCACTATGGAATCAGCCTCGTATGGCACCGTGCGTACTTTTGCAACCCAATCAGGCAAAGCAGAAATCGCTGTGCTATTAGGAGAAACCCTTCAGGAAGAAGGGGATACCGACAAGGCTCTGACCACGATTGCCGAGGTGATTATCAACCCCAAGGCTGCGCAGGTTCATCACTAGGGAATGCACAGTACAGGTAGCAGGCATCGGCCCTTGCAGCCTGCTACCCTGCTTTAGCCCAACTCCTGGTAGAACTCTCTCTATGGAAGGTGGTTCGAACGACCGAAGATTTGGGCATGCACACGAAGGTGACTTGCTGCCCTACTTGTCAGGACAACCGACACGTTATCCGCCTGGGGGAAACCAAGCAAGGCGCTACGCGCTCCCGCTGTGTCAGTTGCCATAAAACCTTCCTCTCTCGTCGCCCGTGTACGTTTCATCTACCGGTTAGCTGGCTCACTATCTTTCGTATAGCTCCAAAAAGCCAGAGTAAGCTTCCCATCTCAGAGCCTGCGGCCTTACTGCTTGCTGATACTCGCTAACCTATTTAGGCTATAGCGTTCGCTATACAACGCGGTAACTGGTTGACGAAAGCTCTGACACCGCGTAACCTGTAAGTATGCCTCCACACCCAGCCGCTGGGTCCCCCCCTTCTTCGAAAGTGCTTTTTGGGGAGTGGTTCGCTCTGGGATTGCAATCCTTCGGGGGTGGCTCCTCTCTAACACTGATTCATCGCACAATTGTGGAGCGGCGCGAATGGATTCCAGACGGAGACTTTACGCGGAACTGGGCGCTCTGCCAGGTATGCCCCGGCATCAATCTGGTGGCTTTTACGCTGCTCTGTGGTAAGCAGATTGCTGGCGTGCGCGGCATGGTTCTTTGCCTGTTCGCCTTCTTGCTGCCCTGTGTCACTATCACTATTCTCTTATCCGCAGCTTATGCACAGGTGCGAAACTCAGTCATAGTCACCAAGGCGCTGAATGCCATCCTTCCCGCCTCCGTGGGCCTGGGTTTGCTGGCGGCCTACAACATGGTCAAAGAGCCTCTTCGACAAAGTCGAGAGGAGGGTGCAGGTCAGCTCTTTTTAGCCTGGCGATAGTGGTCGCCAGCGGCGCGCTGATGCTGTTTACAAAGATCCCCGTGTTCATTGTTCTGCTCACTGCGGCCACGCTATCGGGCCTGGTTTCCTGGTGGCTCGCTCGGAGAACGGCGCCATGAACTACCTGAGTTACTTCTTACTTGTCTTAAAAGCATCACTGCTGTCTACCGGGGGCCTTGGTAACGTGCCTAGCCTCCACGAGGATCTGGTCGTCTCGCGCGGCTGGGTCAGTGAGCGCCAGTTTGCCGAGTCGATTGCTATCGGGCAGACAGCACCTGGCCCCAATGGCGTGTGGGTTATCAGCCTGGGCTATCTGTTCGGGGGATTACGGGGAGCGCTACTCTCGGTGATCGCTATTCTCCTACCCGCGTTCTTTATTCTGGTTATCGAGCGCGGTTATCGTCGGGTGAAAGACCACCCCGCCGCCGAGGGTTTCGTGCGCGGTCTCTCGCTGGCAGTAGCCGGAGTTTTTCTAACGGTCATGTTCCGCTTGCTTCAGCAACATGGCCTGGAGCTTCGCAATATCCTTGTAGCGCTGGCCAGTCTGGCGCTGGGAGCCAGCAAGCGCGTTCCCATTATTGCTATCCTCGGGTTAGCCGCCGTCACCGGGCTGATTTTTCCCTGACCTCAGGCTACGCGCGTACCACTAATAGGCTGTCCCTTCTGGTTCTTGCCTGAGTAGCTACGCCCATCGCGCCCCAGGCGGATACTATCTCGCCAGAACCCGCCCGGTGCATCCGTAGCAGGCCAGAGCAACGTGAAAGCGCCCTTGTTCTTCGGGTCTGCCTCCCAGGTCGGGCCGGGGCGGTTATTGTTCAGAGGGCGCCCCGTGGAGGCATCTACCGCGCCACCCTCGCTGAACGTAAGCTGCTGCGCTGCGCCTTTACCTGCCCGGTGCTCCCATACCCCCAGCAGACTGTTAGCCGGAGGTGCTGGCTTCTCTAGTGGAGCGACCTCGGGCCAGCCACGTTTCCAGGCAATCGGCAGCAGGCGCAGGGTAGGAATGCCATTGCTCTGGGCATCATAGGAATGCACAGCTAAGTAGTCGGTCTTGCCCGCGGCGGCTAGCCCAGGATGCCCTGGTCCGCGCCAGCGTGGTCCGGATACAGTAAGAACCGTGCCGCCTCCATCTGTCAGCAGAACTCCTTTGCGGTCCCGAAATGGCTCGTCCATGCTTCGCGCCCGCCCAACGATGGTTTTATACGTACTCTTCGCGCCCCGACAGCAGAAGTCAATAGCGGCGAAGAGATACACCCACCCGTTTCGCTCGATAACGAACGCGCCTTCTATAGCGGTCCCCTCCGGCTGTGCTGCGATATTTTTTGGGGTCGCACCAGGCTGGGGCTTACCGGTCTTCGGGTCCAATGGCAGTACAAAGATACCTTTCCAGAACGAGCCATAGGTCAGCCACACACGCCCTTTGCTATCTTGAAACGCATTCGGATCGATAGCGTTGTAAGGATCTCCCCGGCGGCTCTGAAAGACCAGTCCTTCATCGCGCCAGGGACCTTCGGGCTTCTCCGCCGTTGCCAGTCCGAGCGCCGAGTTCTGGCTACCGAATGTAGAGAGGGAGTAATACAGCCAGAACTTGCTATCGCGATAGGAAATGTCCGGTGCCCAGGGATTGCGCACGCCGGGCACGGCCTCTCCCCAGGCAGGCACAGCATCGAAAACCTCGCGGAGATACTTCCAGGTCACGCCATCTGGGCTGGTTCGATAAGGGTATGCCATTGCCCGTGGCAAAGAGATGCCAGACTCCTTCGTGCACAATCAGCGCCGGGTCATGAATGTGTTGAATATCGCCATTGAGTTCCATACGCTTATAGTAACAGGTAGAATGGCAATATGCGCCTGCCTGGCCTGGTCAATGCCGACCCCTATCTAAAACCGTTTACCGCAGACATTCGCGCCCGTATCAGTCGCTACGAGGCGTTCCTGAAAAATGCCGCCCCACTGGGAGGGCTACTCGGCGAGCTGAGCCAGGGTCACCACTACTTTGGGTTCACCGAAAACAACACGATTTATAGAGAATGGGCACCAGGAGCCCATGCGTTATTTCTGACCGGTGACTTCAACAATTGGAGTCGCTCCTCACATCCTCTGGAGCGTGATGAGCGTGGTGTCTGGGAGATTCGCCTCCCTGCGGGCACTCTTCTACCGGGGCTACAGGTAAAGGTCCATGTTCACAGCGCTGTTGGTGCGCGCGATAGAATCCCCGCCTATATCCGCCGCGTAGTACAAGACTCCCATAACCACGATTTCACCGGGGAGATCGTAGCTGCCCCTCACCCCCCGACCCCCTCTCCCAACGTCTCTCCTCCGTCGAGCCTCCATGGGAGAAGGGGAGGCAGAACCAGAAAGCGCTTCCCAAATCTCCCCCTCTCCAAGAGAGGCCGGAGGAACGAAGGACGTTGGGAGAGGGGGACGGGGGGTGAGGGCCTCCGCATCTACGAAGCGCACCCAGGCATGGCGACGGAAGAACACAAGGTTGGTACCTGGGCGGAGTTCACGGAGAACGTGCTGCCGCGTATCGCGAATCTTGGTTACAACGCGGTGCAGCTTATGGGGGTACAGGAGCACCCGTACTACGGTTCGTTTGGCTACCATGTCAGCTCGCTCTTCGCTCCTTCCTCTCGCTTCGGTGTGCCTGAGGATTTGCGGGCGCTGATAGTCGCGGCGCACGAGTTGGGCATTGCGGTGATTATGGACTTGGTGCACTCGCATGCCGTGAAGAACTGGAACGAGGGATTAGGGTACTTCGATGGCACGGACCATCAGTATTTCCATGCCGGAGCGCGGGGAGAGCATCCGGCGTGGGACTCGCTCTGCTGGGATTGACTGCAGTTCGAGGTGCAGCGACTATTGCTCTCCAATGTGCGCTACTGGCTGGAAGAGTTCGGTTTCGATGGCTTCCGGTTCGATGGCGTGACCAGCATGCTCTATCTGGACCACGGACTGGGACGCGATTTCAATGGCTACCCGGACTACTTCGGCCCCAATGTCGATGAAGACGCCGTGCTCTATCTGCAGCTTGCCAACGACCTGGCTCACACAATAAATCCGAGTGCGATTACGGTCTCTGAAGACATGAGCGGGATGCCGGGCATGGCACGCCCGGTGGCGGAAGGGGGGCTGGGCTTTCGACTATCGCTTAGCTATGGGCGTACCCGATTTCTGGATTCGGACTCTGAAAGAGCAACCCGATGAGCAGTGGTCTATGGGCGGCCTGTGGCATGTGCTTCTGAACCGCCGCACGAACGAAAAACACATCGGCTATGCCGAGAGCCACGACCAGGCATTAGTTGGCGACAAGACCATGGCCTTCCAGCTCATGGACGCGGCGATGTACTCGGACATGGCGACCGGACATCAGAACCCGGTTATAGACCGGGGCATTGCTCTCCATAAGCTGATTCGCTTAGTCACGTTCGCCCTGGCCGGTGAAGGTTATCTGAACTTCATGGGCAATGAGTTCGGGCACCCCGAATGGATCGACTTTCCCCGTGAAGGCAACGGCTGGAGCTATGCCCACGCGCGCCGCCAGTGGAGCCTGGCAGACTCGCCGTTTCTGCGCTATGCGGGCCTGAACCGCTTCGATGCCGCCATGCAGCATCTCCCTTTAGACCTCACTGCTACAGCACATCAATTGGCGATTCACGAAGACGCTAAGCTGATGATTTTCGAGCGGGGAGGATTAGTCTTCGCTTTCAACTGGCACCCCACGGAGAGCTACGCAGACCTGACTATTCCGGTGCCGCAGAAATCCGATTACCAACAGATCCTCTGTACTGATGATGAAGCCTTCGCCGGACCGAATCGGATCACCGGAGAGGGCAAGCATATCTGGAGCGGCGATCCGCCACAGATCAAACTCTATCTGCCCTCACGATGTGCGGTAGTGCTGGCTCCATAATCCCATTTCTAGTGCCCCCATTATTGGGGGATAGGGGGCATTAGTATCGGGACGCGCGAGGGCAGAGGTAATCTCCTACCCCACACTAATCAATTCGATTTCGAAGACCAGTGTGGCGTTTGGTGGAATCTTGCTGGAGCCGCCTGCACCGTAGGCGAGGTCCGGAGGTATGACCAGGAAGCGCTTGCCGCTGTCTTTCATGCCAGGAATGCCTTCTTTCAGCCTTTAATCAAACCATTCAGATTGAAGCTGACCGGGTTGCCTGCATTGTCATGCGAGGATTCAAACTTGGTGCCATCCAAGAGCCAGCCGGTGTAGTGGACGGTGACATCCCCGCCAGCCAGGGCTTCCGCGCCGGTACCGACTACCGAATCAAGCTACGCAAGCCGGTTTCGGAGAAGGTGTACATCGCCCACGAGCACGGTTTCTACAGAGCTGTTGATACCGACCACTGTGGCGCGAACAGTGGAGACGCCGATGGCGAGGCCATGTGCTTCGCCGCTGGAGGAAAGCTCGAGTATCTCACTGCCAGATACCTGGGTCCAGGTGTATGGCGCCGGGAGGAGTAATGGGAGCGCCCCCCCGATCAGTGACCTTGGAGGTGATTTGTAATAGAGCCGCCGGCAGAACAGCCTGGAACGGATCGACGGCGATATTCACATCTGACGTGACGCTGACCGTGCCAGTGGTAGAGAGGTCACCTGCCGTGAACTTGATAGTAGCACTGCCCACAGACTTGCCGGTCATGGTGCCATCAGAGGTGATATCCAGGTTATCGGCACCCGCCGTGACCCGTGTAATTAATCAGGCTCTGGTCGTATAGTGAGCGGGTTCCCGGAAGTAATCGGTAACCGAGGCGTATAGCTTTTTGCTCTGGCCTACATCGACTGTCTGTCCGGCAGCGATAACAGCGGTCGCGCCCGCAGGCGTGGTGATGGTGACGGCAAATGCCTCACTGGTCTTGCCGCCCAGAGTGGCTACTATCGCTGAGCTGCCGACAGAGAGGCCAGTGGCAGTACCATTGGCTACGATGGACAGGGCGGTGCTCTCTCCCGCTAGGGCGGAGGCGGCACCGGGCTCGACCGCAATCGTGGTTCCCGCAGCGTCTTTCGCCGTAACGTTAGGTAGCATTCTCCGCCGACACGCACACTCGTGGGTCCGCTTACGGCGATGGTGTCTATCTTGCCTTCAACGGCTATCGTCCCGCTCCCGTGCCATCGGCGGCAATCGCTACTGTTTTAACGGCGGTGCCTACCAGCGAGCCTAGCCCACCGCGCCCGGCGTAAGTTTACGGTGAGGCGCACGATACCCGTTGGGCAGGAGGTTGTTGAGGTCCAGTTCTGGGTGTAGCCGGGCAGAGTGGTCTCACGGTCAATAGCGGGAAACCGCCCAGCCGCCCGCAAGCGACTCCACAGAAGCGACTGCGCTCAGCGCTCCTGCCGGGGCATCTAAAGCGCGGGTGCGCTCCGGCCACACAATATCCAGTTTAAGCTTGGTTTCCCGGTGGAATATCCGGTGCGCCGCCACCGCAACCTGCAACAAGGGCCAGACCGGAGAGCATCAGGAAGCCGCGTCGCTTCACTGGCTAACTCCCAGCAGCTCCACATCGAAGATAAGGGTGGCATTCGGCGGAATCACGCCGGGGGTAGCCGCGCTCGCCGTAGGCCAGATGTCCTGGTACGATCAGCTTGCGTCGACCGCCGACTTTCATCGTCGCCACGCCTTCGTCCCAGCGCACCGATTACCTCCCGACGACCAATGGTGAAGACAAATGGTTCGTTGCGCTGGCGCGAAGAGTCAAAGGGGGAACCATCTTCAAAGGTCCCGTCATAGTGCACGGTCACGTAACTGCCGTGGTCGGGGTCGCACCGTCGCCGACGGTAGTATCTTCGTAGCTCAGCCCGGAGGGCGTGGTAATTCTCTCTGGCATCTGAAGTCTTGTTCTGTTCACCGGCACTTATCCAGCTTTCCTGCGAATCTGCCGATACTTCGGTATACCATGACCACGCGTCGCGCTATCTTCTGGAGCCTGTTCTTTGCTACCATGCCTGCGGTGGCCGTAGTATCAGTTTCGATACGGTCCATGTGCAAGAAGAGTTCGAGCGCTACGGCGTGGGAGCGATTCCTTCAAGCTGGTGGCGCGAGCCTCAACCCCTGCAAGAGCTGGACTGGCGTTACAGAAACGACGAGAACTGGAAGACCTTCCGAGGGCTCATTACCAAAAACGATTCGGTTTGCGCCTTTCGCTCCCCTAACCGCCCCTGGAGCAGCTACGACATGAGGTGCTGTTCGGATTGATCGTGTTTCCCTATTAACCTT
>JASGJG010000013.1:0-18724 GCA_049840835.1 Armatimonas sp.
GAGATAGCAGCCTCCAACTGTGCCGGGTCTAGATCGGTCTTTTTACGCAAATAGGGTACTTCACTGGTGTTTGCTCGCTCCCCAAACAAGCTGGTATCCGGCATACCGTCCTTATTTAGTATCTCCGGGTCCAGAACAGCGTTCCTGTAGCCGAAGGGCGCCCCATCGTCCCCCGGCTCATCAGTAAATAGAGCTACTCCACCTCCTATTTTGATAGAGAGTCGCCGAGAGATTCGCAGGCGCAACGCCGCTATCTGTGCAGGGGAGAGTATCTGTGGCTTTTCCGGTTCTGTTACATTGGCATTGGTGAGAAATAGAGCCTGAGCTGGCAGCATGGAGTCCCAGGCACTACGCTGACGGTCACTGGTCAGATTTGCCCGACCCAGGCCATTCTCTGAAGTCAGCATCGCCCACTGTGCCTCGCTCAACAAAGCGAGCAAAACACTTGAGCTACCGTAGCGCATTCCGGCACGCACCGTACGTAGATAATCGGCAGGTATCCCCATAACAGACATGGTTAATGGGGCGAGTACACTGAGATTGCCGTAGCGCTCTATCTTTTGCCGGGTCAACGGCGCCAGTGTAGTCAGTGATACCCCCTCGCGAGAGCTGGCGCTGGCAAGAATGTCTTCTCGTACCTTCAGGCGTTCCGGCGCTACCAGCACAAGAGGACCACGGTTCCGCGGGTCCCAGCGCAACTCCGAGATTAGTTCTTTCAGTGACTTTGCCGGAGCGACTTTCTTCGGCGCTGGCCGAGGAGTCTCCTCGGGAGCCACTTCGGGTGGGTCCTGCGCCCAGGCAATCGAGGTCAATAGTACTACCGCTGTCAGTGATAAAAACCCACGCATGGCTTCCAAGACGTTTGGGACCTCTTCCAAGTTACGTTTCAGATATGGTACAATGCATTAAGACTGTCCTAATGGAGGGTGTAGTACTATGGCGTCTGAGCCATGGCCTCGATGTCCGGAGGCCGCTGCCTATTTTTCGGAGCTCTTAAAAGACTTCTGCGCTAAGAATCCACCTCTGGCCGTGTTGGCCGAGCGTCTGGAGTCGGAGGGTGGCGTAGACTTGCATGCGCTGGTAGACCATTGGGTTCTGCCCTCATCTGACGGCTTAGAAACGCATTTATACTCTCTAGGGCTAATCAAGACCGTCACCCCGGAAGGTGATGAAGTCTTCGCGCATCCCGGTGCCCGTCTGCCCCGAGTCCGCATCAAGAACAAGCCCGCCCCAATACTCGCTCTGGGAGTCGAGAACATTGCCGAGTTCTGCGAAAAGCAGAGCCTCCCCCTGCATGCCTGCCACGGCGACGATGACGCGGCCTATCAATGCGGTCATGTTTCACTACCCTATGGCGAGATAATGCCCATCGCCCGCCGTGGCTACACTGGTTTTGCCCCGGCGGAGCTTTCCGAAGAAACCGCAACGGCTCTAACAGCAACTCGTGACTCCTTTACCAGCCGCACTCGCGCAGGCGACGAGCTTGCCGTAATCGCTGAGGCGCACACGCGCTTTGAAGAAGCCGCGAGAACTTTAGGCCGTGGGCGTGCTACCGATGAGTTCTTTGCTGCCGAGCGCGTCTATTATCTGGCTCGCAACGCTGCTGCGCGCTGGCAGTATGACCGACAGGTGGCACTGGGTATTGGGTGGGCGAATCACGACCACCACACCTACCGCTGCTCTCGCCGCGCCTTCAAGGCTTTAATTCAGCTCTTTGTCACAATGGGCTTTCTCTGCCGCGAGCGCTTCTATGCCGGAGCGGAAGCGGGCTGGGGCGCACAGGTCTTAGAACACCCCGAAAGCCGTGTGGTCATCTTCGCGGACGTTGACATCAGCCCGGAAGAGCTAAATTTAGACTTCTCCCAGGAGCAGCTCCCCGAGCGCGAAACTCTGGGCACTATCGGCCTCTGGTGCGCCCTGCACGGTAGCTCTATCGCAGAGGCGGGCATGCACCATATTGAGTGCGAGTTCCTGTGCCAGAAGGTAAAAACCGATGCCGAAGCAGCAGGTCACCGGGTCATGGCCCCATTTACCGACCTGCCCTACCTCTGGCAAGCGTTCACCAGAGGCGAACCCTGGCCCGTGCCAGCCGAGCGCCTGGAGCCATTAGTCACTGCCGGGCATATCACCGCAGAGCAATCGGAAAAATTCGCTACTGAGGGTGCGCTAGGCAGCCACTTAGAAATCCTACAACGCTGGGAAGGCTTCAAGGGCTTCAACAAAACAGCAGTCAGCTCCATCATCCGCGACACCGACGCCCGAAAAAACTAGAGATTTAGAACATGCACAACGAGAAAACGAATTACATTGGTGGCCAGTGGATTGCCGCCGCAAGCGGAGAGACATTCACATCCACCAATCCGGCAGATGCCACAGAGCTACTGGGGGTCTATGCTCGGAGCCGAGCCACAGATGTAGCCGCTGCCGTGGAAGCTGCGCAGAAAGCCTACCCGGCGTGGCGCAAGCTACCCCCACCCGCACGCGCTGCGATTCTCAGTAAGCTAGCACGGATTCTGGAAACTCGTAAAGAGGCCATGAGCCAGCAAATGACGCTGGAGATGGGCAAGGTGCTCACCGAGGCTCGCGGCGATGTACAGGAAGCCATTGACATGGCCCACTACATGGCCGCGTTCGGGCGCCTCCCGAACGGTCAGTTAGTGCCCTCGGAACGCCCGGAGATTTTCTGCGCTGCCAAGCGTGTACCGCTGGGTGTGGTGGGGTTGATTACCCCCTGGAATTTTCCCATTGCCGTGCCCACCTGGAAGATGTTCCCGGCGCTGCTGGCGGGAAACACCGCGGTGTGGAAACCCGCTGAGGACACGCCGGGCATGGCTGTCAGTTTGGTAGAGGCACTGGAAGAAGCAGGCGTGCCTGAGGGCGTAGTGAACCTGGTGACGGGTTACGGCGACGAAGCTGGAGCAGCCTTAGTAGAGGCTGAGGGTGTAGCAGCCATTAGCTTCACGGGGTCCACAGCCATTGGCCGGAAGATTGCCGCGCGCTGTGGTGAGCTTCTGAAACGCGTGAGCTGTGAGCTGGGTGGCAAGAACGCCATTACAGTGTTGGCGGACGCCGATATTGAGCTTGCCGTGAAAGGCGCGCTCTGGAGTGCCTTCGGCACGGCGGGCCAGCGCTGCACGGCGGCCAGCCGATTGATTATCGATAAGAAAATCCGGGGCGAGTTCACAGAGCGCCTGGTCTCTGAGACTGCCAAGCTGAAGCTGGGTATCGGGGTAGATCCGGAAGCACAGATTGGTCCGGTCGTGAACCAGAGCCAGCTCAAGCGTATCCACGGCTACGTAGAACTGGGCCAGGAAGAAGGCGCCCGCTTAATCGCCGGGGGTGGTGCCCTCACCGAGTCGCCATTGGATAAAGGCAGCTTCTACGCACCGACTATCTTTGACGGCGTGACTCCCTCCATGCGAATCGCGCAGGAGGAGATCTTCGGCCCGGTGACGGCGATTATCGAGGCGGACGGGTTAGACGATGCTCTTGCCATTGCTAATGGCACGAACTACGGACTCTCGCTTTCCCTCTACACTCGCGACTTGCGCCAGGCGATGCGCGCCATGGATGACCTGGAGTCTGGGATCGTATACGTGAACCTGCCGACCAGTGGCGCGGAGATCCAGCTACCATTCGGGGGTATCAAAGATACAGGCAACGGTCATCGAGAGGCAGGCTGGATGGCCATGGACTGGTGTACGGAGTGGAAGGCGATGTATGTGAACTATGCCGCCGGTTCGGACTTAGTGCGCGCGCAAATAGATACCGTGGAGAACTGAGGTCCTATGGTTACCGACGAGAGAATACTGGAGCTGAATAAAGCCGGACTGCTGGCTGATGTGCTGGGTTTCGAAACGGAAGAGGTTGCCGCAAAGACAGACGGCACGGCGGTAGTCACCGTGGGTGGAAAAAACTTTATCGACTTTACCGGGGGGATTGCTGTTCATGCGTGTGGGCACTGCCACTCCGAGGTCGTGAAAGCGATTCAGCAGCAGGCGGCAAAGGTCCTGCATACCTCGGACACCATGCGTCATGCGCCGCAGCTGGAGTTGGCGGACTTTCTGCGCACCAAACTGGCGAACACAGGGGTGAAAGACGCCGCATTTGTGTTCATGAACTCCGGCTCGGAGAGCAACGATGCTGCCGCCAAGCTGGCTCTTAAGGTCACCGGGCGCACCAAGCTGGTGGCCTTTGTGGGTGCCTTCCATGGGCGTACCATGCTTTGCTCCGCGCTATCACGCTCCAAAGCACTGCACTGGAACGCCTTAGAAGGATTCCTGGCCCCTCTGCGAGCCAATATCCTGCATGCCCCAGCGCCACGCTTCTCTGCCGATGAAGACGCGCCTGATGAATCCAATATCGGATTGGAGAAGATTTTCGAGGAAAACCCCGGTCAGATAGCCGCCGTGTTCTTCGAGGCACAGCAGGGCGAAGGTGGCTATGTGCCACGCACAAAGAAATCAGCACAGCGACTCCGCGAGCTTTGCGACAAGCATGGTGCCCTATTAATCGCCGATGAGATTCAGGCGGGTATGGGCCGCACCGGGCGCTGGTTCGCCTATGAGCGCTTCGGTGTGGTGCCAGATATCGTGGTTTTCGGCAAAGCCGTAGGCGGCGGCATGCCCTTAGCTGGCCTTGCCGCTAACAAAGAGCTTTTAGAAAAATGGGTGCCCGGCGAGCACGGCACCACGTTTGGTGGCAATCCAGTGTCCTGCGCTGCAGGTTTCGCCGCGCTGACCGTCATGGAGCGTGAGGGTCTGGTTGAGCGTGCCGACAGATTGGGCGAAGCCATCAAAGAACGCCTGGGTAAGCTAGTTGGTAGTTACGGCGTGGTCGATGTGCGTGGTAACGGCTTCATGCTAGGCATCGAGATTCGTAATGCTGACGGTAAGCCGGATGCGGCCCGACTGGAGCGTATCAAGCTAGCCTGCCGCGAACAGGGCTTGCTCACCCTCACTTGTGGTGCGGCGCTGGGCGATCCACGCGCCGATAACACCACCCTGCGCCTGATTCCACCGCTCAATACGCCAGAGGATACGCTCTGGCAGGGGATTGAGATTGTAGAGAGCGTGATTCAAACCATCGAATAACTCAATAATGCTATGCAAGAAAATGGCTGCCGGAAATTAATTTCCGGCAGCCATTTTCTGTTTCAAAACAGTTGTAAAATTCTTCTATGGAGCTAGTCTGATGGATGAGTATCTGACAGCGGAGGAAGCGCTGACACGCTTCGGGGCTACCAAAAAGCATATCCAGAAACTACGTTACTCAGGCTGCGGGGTCCGAAGCGGGCTCTTCCGATGGCGCTATACCAAACGCGACATTCTGCGTGTGATGCTTATCGGTGATGCAGGCAAGAT
This sequence comes from Armatimonas sp., assembly GCA_049840835.1. Taxonomy (GTDB): domain Bacteria; phylum Armatimonadota; class Armatimonadia; order Armatimonadales; family Armatimonadaceae; genus JANLTX01. Next base: position 5,364 of record JASGJG010000013.1, read on the forward strand.
ACTGAATGACTTAAGTCCACTGGTGCGTATAGTAAATGCCGTTCTATTACAGGCGGCAAATGCGGGGGAGAAATCCCTTGTTTTTGAGCCGCAGAAAGATGAACTGAGCATTCGCTATGGCTCGGGGAACATTCCACGAGCTTCGGATACGCTTGAGTGTTGCACCATGCTGCCCAATAACATAAAAATTCCTGTGATAGCCCGTCTAAAAGATCTGGCTGGCTTAGCGCTGGATGTCCAGGATAGCACTCAATCTGGCACTATCCAACTGACCTATCGTGAGCGAAGTTGGGATTGCCCAATAGTAGTAGAGCCAACCCCACTTGGGGAGCGAGTGCGCGTTGAAATCCGACCTGCGGAGTGAGATCATAAACATGGATGAGTATTTAACAGGCGAGGAAGCTCTGGCACGCTTTGGCACCACAAAGACTCATTTGAAGCAGCTACGCAATGCCAGACGAGCGGTACGAAGCGGTCTTCTGAGCTGGCGGTATCCCAAGCGCGAGATTCTTCGCCTGATGCTTATTGGCTATACCGGTGGAGAAACAGAAGAATCCTCGGTCCCTATCGTTCGGCTGGTAAACGCTATCTTTGTTCAAGCAATCGATGCCGAGGAAGAGAGAATCTGCTTTGAGCCTCAGGAGAACAGAGGGTTGAATGTATACTTTGGCTCCGGACGTACTCCTAGATTCCCGGATAGCTACGACCCGGTGACTCCTCTTCCATCTCATTTAACTATTGCTATAACAGGTCGCCTGAAAGATATGGCCGATATGGCTCTGGATATTCGTGACCGCCCTCAGTACGGGCTGATCCGCCTGATGCACAATAGGGCAAACTGGAACTGTCCGGCTACAGTAGAACCCACCCATTTTGGGGAGCGGATTAGTATCGAGCTGCGTCTTGCTCCAAACGCAGTCTCGGAATGACAAAGGTATTCCCGTAGGCCTGATATCCCATCAGGCAGGGAGGCCTCTTGCTTCTGCCGAACCCACAGGCATGAGTAAATCTATTGTGGACTCAAGCCAGTCAGAGTTTGCCCGCCTGAGACCTATCCCTGTAGACGCCGTGACCCTGGCTGATTCGTTCTGGGCACCGCGAATTGAGACCAACCGAACGGTGACGATTCCCTCGCAGCATGCGTTTCTGGAGAGCACGGGGCGGGTGGATAACTTCCGGCGCGCTTCGGGGCGTAAGACGGGCATCGGGTTTCAGGGGGACTGGTTCTTCAACGACAGTGATGTCTATAAGTGGCTAGAGGCAGCAGCGTGGGAGCTGGCCTGCCGCCCGGATGCGGAGCTAGAAGCGCTCTGCGATTCCGTAATCGAGGAGATTGGTGCCGCGCAGCAGCCAGATGGGTATTTGAATACGTTCTTCATGTTCGAGAAAGAGAAGGACCGTTGGACAAATATCCGAGACCTGCATGAGATGTACTGCGCAGGGCACTACTTTCAGGCTGCCGTGGCGTACTACCGGGCTACGGACAAGACAAATCCCTTAGACATTGCTACTCGGCTGGCGGACCATATCGACCGACAGTTTCCCGAGGAGAAACCGGGAGCCTGCGGGCACCCGGAATGTGAGATGGCGCTGGTGGAGCTGTATCGAGCTACGGGTGAGAGGCGATATCTCAATCTTGCGGAGCGCATGATTGCGGCGCGGGGGCAGAAACCGGCGCTCTGTGGTGGCGGGCGGTACTGGCAGGACCATGTGCCGTTTAAGGAACTGAAGGAAGTCACAGGGCATGCGGTGCGTATGCTCTATCTCTGCTCCGGTGCAACTGATGTGGTGCTGGAGACAGGGGACGCCGAGCTTAAAGCGGCCCTGGAGGCCCAGTTTGAGAACTTTACGACTCGGCGTATGTATGTTACCGGCGGAGCGGGAAGCCGCTGGGAGGGCGAAGCGTTCGGGAGCGACTGGGAGCTAACGTCGGAGCGGGCCTATACGGAGACCTGTGCGGCGATTGCGAGTGTAATGTGGTGCTGGCGCATGCTGGCTGCTCACAGGGGAATCGCACTTCGCGGACCTTATGGAGCACACGCTCTATAATGCGGTGCTGCCAGGCCTCTCTCTAGATGGCAAGACTTACTTCTACCAGAACCCCCTGGCGGATAGAGGTGAGCATAGACGCAAAAAGTGGTTCGGGTGCGCCTGCTGCCCACCCAATGTAGCGCGGCTTCTGGCACAGCTTCCCGGCTATTTCGCTGCCACAGATGAGGAAGGGCGTATCTATCTCATGCTCTACGCTCAGGGGGAGATCCGGGTAGGCAACACGGTGATTCGCATAACCGGGAACTATCCGTGGGATGGAAAACTGACGATAGAGGCAGAGGGCGATGCCGTAGTGCTAATGCTTCGCCTGCCAGCATGGGCCGGGGAAACGGGCTGGTGGGAGGTGCCTCTGGCAGAGGGCAAGGCATCGGTAACCCTGGATTTCCCGGTGGAACCACGCAGAGTTACGGCGAGTGGACGGGCACTGGCCCTGCGTGGGCAAGTGGCGCTAGCGCGTGGACCATTGGTGTACTGCGTGGAGCAGGTGGACAATGAGAAAGCCGATGCCTGGGATATTGCCTTACCCGACGATGCGCCGATTAGCACAGAGAAGCGCGATGGTATGGTGGTATTGCGAGCGCGGGGGTTGAGTCGAGCAGCTAACGATGCACCGCTCTATGGCGGCACGGAGGCTGGAGAGCAAGTTGTTACCCCCGCAGCGTTTACGGCGGTGCCCTATTTTATGTGGGCGAACCGGGCGGCGGGTTCTATGACAGTCTGGCTGCAGCGCGGCGCCTAAAAGAACAACTCCCCCGAGCAAGTTGCTCGGGGGAGTTGTAGCCTTTGATAAGCGAAGAGATTACGCCTCTTCTTCGGTTCCGGTTTCCGGGGTCTCGTCTTCGGCCTCGGCAGTCGCCGTAGGAGCGTCCGGATCGAAATCGTCCTCGAAGTCCGAGAGGTCATCATCCTCTTCGTCACGGGCACGGCGCTTGTCGCGCTTGGATGTACCACCGCCGCCCTTCTTGAACATATCGCCGAACATGTCACCCAGGGTGGTGCCGAAGTCACCGCTACCACGAGAGATGTAGGCGCGGAAGTCTCCACCTCCGCCTCCACCCTCATCATCGCGGCGGCCCTTCTTCTTACCCTTGCGGCCAGCGTCTCCACCGCCCACCGGGATATCGTTGGCGCCACGCGGTGCGGGCACGTACTCATCCCCGGCTTCGCGAGCCTGCAGGGCTCGGAGCGAGAGGGTCAGGCGGCGGTCATCGGGGCGGACATCCAGTACCTTGACTTCCACCTTCTGGCCGACTTCAAGAACATCCGAGGACTTGGCCACACGGCGGTGCGCCAGCTCGGAGTTGGGGATGATACCCTCGATATCGCCTTCCAGTAGCACGAAGGCTCCGAAGTTTACCAGGCGGGTAACTTCACCGGTTACGGTGTCGTTCACGTGGTACATCTCGGCGGCCTTCTTCCATGGGTCTTCCATGGTCTGGCGCATGCCGAGGCTTACGCGGCCCTCTTCGAGGTTCAGGCGCAGAATCATCACGGTGACTTCCTGGCCGTTTCGCAGAACATCGGCGGGGTGCTTTACGCGGGTCCAGCCAATCTCGGAAACGTGCAGGAGGCCATCGATACCGCCCAGGTCCACGAACGCTCCATAGTCAGTCAGGCGGCGCACGATACCCGTGCGGACCTGGCCGATTTCCAGGGAGCCCATGGTGTCGGTCTTCTGCTTCTCGCGCTCTTCTTCGGTCGCCAGGCGGTGCGAAAGCACAACCTTGCGATGCTGGCGGTCCACTTCCAGGACCTTGAGCGGGACTTCGGTACCGACGAACTTGTCGATATTCTTCAGGCGTCCGTTGCCAACATGGGAAGCCGGAACAAAGCCACGGATACCCAGGTCCACTACCAGACCACCCTTGACGCGCTCGGTAACCTTGGCGGTTACGATCTCGCCGGACTTCTCGCACTCCTGGACACGGTCCCAGGCCTTCTCGAAGTCAGCGCGCTTCTTGGAGAGGAGCACCTGCCCGTCACGGCCTTCGCCCATGACGTAGACCTGAATGACATCGCCCTCTTTAAGGACTTCCGCAATATCTGCAACAGGGTCGCGGGAAAGTTCACCGGGGCGAATAAGCCCCTCGGACTTCATCCCAACGTCTACCAGGACGCCGTCGCGCGGGTCAACGTCTACAACGGTTCCGGTGATGACCTGTCCCGTGCGCAGCTCGCGCATGGCATCAGCCATCTCATCTTCACTACTCGGAACCTCGAGTTCGTCGAGGGGAGGCATTACCTCCAGGTTCTCTCCGTCGTTCGTCGCGCCGGTCGTCTCGTCGGCCATGATCAACAATCGCTCCTCAGTGGTGGTCGTAGTTTGTTTTTCACAAACGGTTCCACCGTTTTCTGCCTGATTTCTTTCTATTTTTGACAGTGCGGGCAAAAGGTCGTCCCACGTCCGCCCAACCGGATTTTCTCCAGCGGGTTCTGGCAGGATGGACACAACTGTCCGCCACGATCATATATCTGTGGGGCAAACTGCCCCGTCTCTCCCCAAAGGTCTACGAACTCGCCGCGCGAGCCCCCAAGACCTACCGCTTCTGTCAGTACGGCGTGTATCGCCTCTGCCAGCGCCTCTGCCTCTTTCAGGCTCAGCGCACTTGCCGGGCGATTGGGGAGAACCCGCGCCCGATAGAGTGCCTCATCGGCATATATATTTCCCACGCCGGCCAGAACGTTCTGATCCAGCAAGGCCACCTTAATTGGACTCCGCCGCGTACCGATACGCTTCAGTAGTCCCGCACCATCCCATGTCCCTGTGAAGGCGTCCGGCCCCAGCGCAGGTTCTTCTCCGCTCTCTTCGGCTCGAATCTCGCCCCAGCCCCAGGTATCATGATAGCGAAGCTCCTGCCCACCCTCTAAAGAGAGTGTCAGACAAAGATGCCCCCCGGTGTTATCGGCATGACCCGTCGCCAGACGCAGGCTTCCGCGCATATTAAGATGCACGTGTAGCGTCCACGAAGTTTCGATGGGGGTGAGAGGAGTAAGCGGAAGAAGTAGATGCTTTCCTCGACGATGGGCGCTCTGTATGCGCCTTCCGACGGTGCGATCTCTAAACTCTGCCTCGCTCTGACCCTTTAGAATCTTCGGGTTGGCGACGGCTACAGCGACGATACGTTTGTCCGGGAGATGCGCCTGAATTCCTCGACGCAATGTCTCCACTTCCGGCAGTTCCGGCACGTTGCAGCAACCTCGCGCTGAACAGGATTCGTGCAGTGCCACTTACCCCTGTCCAAAACGGAAGCATTTTATCGACTCCGCATACAAAAGTCAAGAAGTTTCTTCAACAAAAATCCGTAATGTCTAACCTTCCTTTTATCGTAACTCTCCTCAGTGGCGATACAGTGCGCGATGAGTATTAAGGAGAGCTGCTGCCACCATGCCAGTGGCGGCTATTACACACTGGATGTGGGGCTAGAACAACCGGGCCGCATCTTTCTAAGTGAGAAACTTTTTGGGGAGGCCGAAGAGGGTCTGTTCACCCAGTTCAACTACGCCGCCCAGCTACCCGGTGTGCGCGATATCGTGCTTACACCTGATGCCCACATCGGCAACGGAGTCCCAGTAGGCTGCGTGGTAGCCACCGACGGCACCTTATTATTACAGCCTGTGGGCTATGACATCGGCTGCGGCATTCTCTGTTTCAAGTCCGATGTCTCCATGACCAAAGGGCAAGATGAGAAACTCAAGCGCAAGTTCTCCGAAGAGGTCATGAAGCGCATCGGGCTCGGCGTAGGCCAGCGCGGTCAGCTTTCCTTTTCCCGCAAAGGCTTCCAGGAAATCATTCGCACCGGTGCGGTGGCTCTGGGTTATGAGCGCAGTCGCTCCGAGCGTGACTTTCTGCCTGTAGACGATGACTGGGACCCGCCCTTTAAAGCTATAGACCGTGGCATAGGCCAGTTAGGCTCCCTGGGCGGCGGCAATCACTTCGCCGAGCTACAGCACGATCAAGAGGGCAAGCTCTGGGTCATGGTACACACCGGCTCCAGGGGCTTTGGCTATCAGCTTGCCCATCACTACATGCTCGCTGCCCGCGATGAAGTGCGTGCCCGTGGCGGCAAGGGCATCGAGTCCGTCTACCTCCTCCCGGACTCCGCGCACTGGAAAGGCTACAAAAACGCCGTGAGTGCCGGGGCGAACTATGCTATTGCGAATCGCCTGGTCCTCTGGGAGCAAATCGGCACCGCCTTCCGCCGCGTGTTCGGCAAGGAGCCGGAACTGGTCTACGAAATCAGCCACAACCTGGCCCAGCCCGAAAAAACTCCGGATGGTGCAGACTCCTGGGTCCACCGCAAAGGTGCTACCAGGGCCTACCCTGCAGGTCATACAGAGCTTGCAGGCACCCAGTGGGAAACTACAGGGCATCCGGTCCTGATTCCCGGCTCTATGGGCGATAACTCCTATGTACTGCGTGCCAAACCTGGTGCTGCAAACGCCCTCTGGAGCGTGAACCATGGCTGTGGTCGCAAGCTCAGCCGCATGGAAGCCAAGCAGCGCATTACGCAGGGCATGGCCAACAAGAAAATGAAGCAGCTCGGCGTGATGGTAAACGGCGGCGGCGATGTGCCTATAGACGAGTCCCCCGATGTCTACAAACCCGCCAAAGACGTAATCGACGCTGTCATAGCCGCCGACCTCGCCGAAGTAGAAACCGTGCTCACTCCCCTCGCCAGCCTCAAAGGCGTGGAGTGAGCCAATACTTCAACTACAAACGCATTGGCTGAGCAGGTGGTTTCGGCGTTGGTGAAACTACCTTCTTTTTTGCACCCATCATAGCGGCAGACGATTGTGTTGTATTTTTAAACGTCAGAAAAGATACTAGGTCTGGTCCGTGCTCCTTCCGATACCAGCCCATAGCGAACTCCGAAATCAGACGGATGCCTGCCGGAGTGCGAATCGTGAAGAGACGATCATACGGTGAGGAACCATATTCTTCCACGGGGCGATTCAAGAGAAGCACCCCATCTTTATAGACTCCCGTTCGCTCCAGTCTCCAGTGCCCCAAGCAGCCACCAGCTGAAAAGAGAATCTTATACGTATTCGGCCCTATAGGGAATAGTTTGAGCGAAGTAAGTGCCATGTCATTACCGTTTAACCAGAAGCCCGATATATCTCCGGCTACAACAATATCTTTCTGGTGCAGCGCTAAAGCTGCCTCACTTTCTTTACTACGCTTCCATTTAGAAAGCCGCGCTTCTATAGCCGCTCTCATGCCCTTTTCTTGGGAGTCCTGGGCAAGCACCCTGGAAGCGGAACACAGTACCCCAAATGCCAAGGCTACTGCCATAAAACGCGAAAGAGCCATTATCTGCCGCCTTTCTCTCCCCGCCAACTGAAACAGATATCAGCCCCATTTTAGCAGCAAATAGAGAGTGGCGATACAGCATCACATGCCCTGGAAAGTAATTCAGCGCCGTATTGGGAAAGCTGGACCGCTCAAACGCCGAGAAGCCCGGCAGCGAGACTGGGATAAAAGTACGGCGAAGGCTCTTGGGAAGTGGGCTACATGATTGCTGGCACGTTCGTTCCCCAGGAAATTGCGCTGGAAACCATTTATTACCGTAGCTATGAAGAGCACTTCGCCCGGAATCCCGCTGACCTCACAGAGCTAATCGCCCTGGCAAAGACCCTGCGCAATCCGCACGCTGAGGCAACTACAGGCGTAGACCTGCAAGTGCCTACAATTCTGGAGTACCTGCACCGCCACGGCCTTACTCTTCAAGGAAACGAAGCCGTAGACATAGGCTCCTGGAATGGGCAGGCATCCCACGCTATCAGCATTCGGCTCAGCCCACTCTCTGTCCGTGTCATCGGGGATCCCAAGACTACCCTGGAGCAGTTCTGGCAAGAAGAGAAATGCCTGGCAGTCTGGGAATAAAGCGCCCTATTTAGGAGGAGAGCATCATCGGAAGTGGTACGGCAAATCGCTCGCCAATTTCCTGAATCTTCTGGTAGATACCCGGTGTGTGCTCATTCTCAGGAGTTCGGCAGAAGGCCAATTTCAGCAATCGGGTGACTTCATCGTAATCTCCGAACTCGCCGTGAATCTCTGCCTCTAGCAGCAAAGTCTCCGGGGCATTCCGGTAAGTGGTCTCCGCGCGCTGTAGACTCGCCAGAGCGTTCTCTCGCTGGCCCAATTGCTTATAGACCTGCGCCATGCCAACATGAGACCTTGCGTACCAGTACGCTTCCAGGGCCTCATCTAAGCGCCCTACGGCTTCTAAATCCTGGCCCAGACTGATGTAAGTAATATTTTCGTAGGGACTCCGCTCATAAGAGAGGTTTCGGCTACGCGTTCTAAAGAAAACGGGAATAGAGCGAGAATCAGAAGAGTAGTCGCTGAGTAGCTTGCGCCAGATAGCAATACGTTCCTCTGGCGGCAGCGCTGACCTACGAGTGGCCAGAATGGCCTGAACAAAATCTCGGTCTTGCTGGATGCTGCGCGTCATATTAATGGGACGCATTAGCACGATATAGGGTTGCACTCAGGAATCGGTAAAGTCAATACGGTGATAAATTTCACGCAATGTCAAGATAATACTTAAAGCAGGCAGCTCCGCACTGGCTTCCAGCCCGGTAAATTCACGTACACGCCAGCTATCTGAGGACTCGCGAGTCCAGACCTCTACCCAGGGTCGGTCCTGTGCTACCAATACAAACCCCTGTAGTGAGTCCACCTGCCGATACATACGGGCCTTATCTCCCAGGTCATAGCTTTCCGTGGAGTGAGACAGCACTTCGAAGACAACCGTGGGATTCGCTAGAGTATCTATATCCGCAGGGGCAAAAGTTGGCTCTCCACAAACTATCGTAAGATCAGGGTAAGTAAAACGGCGATGTGCCATCTGCACACGTACATCGGAGGTAAAAGTCTCACAGCCGCGACTCTCCGTTGAAGTGTCCAGAGACCGCAGAAGACTACGCACGATGCGGTCGTGTTCGATAGGGGCTCCTGCCATCTCTCTGACTTCTCCGTCGATGTACTCGCTTTTGAACTCGGCCAGATGCTCTTGAGCAAGGTATTCCGCCGGGGTGAGACTTGTTTCTAAAACGGCCATGGCTTTGCGATATTGTATCCAGAAAGTCATGCAAGTTCACTATGTGCCGCTGTTGGCACGTCAGCGTGAGATCTACGAAATCCCACGTGGAATCGCCCGGTTTCGGGAGTATATTTCAACGATAGTCAATCCTGAGGGAGACGATCTGGCGGTCTTTCCGCTAGTCGCCATGAACCCCATGGGCAAGGAGCACTGCACGGCACTCTTGGACCAGTATCTGGCAATGGGCGCCGACGAAATAGCTCAGCAGGAGATGATAGAACTCCTCCCCTTGCTCCTGGAGAACGAGGGAGTATTCCGACTCTCCCTCGTTTTAGTAGACGATGCGAAGGGTGGCTGGACCAACCGCATCGACTACGAGTTTAAAACCCGAGTTGGACCTGCTGCGGTACTACAGCGCTACCCCTGGATATCGGTCATGCTGTGGACCAGTGACTCCCCACTGGAGCAGACAGTTTGTGAGTCTGTACGGCTGGCACTGTGCCGTGCCGACTACGCCCTCACTCATGGTGATCCGCAAACACTGCAGGATCTTCTGATTCAGGAAGGCCAGGTTCAGTGCAGGGCCAGAGTCACCCCTGACCCCCTGACACCAGAAGAGCAGGAGTACACGCGCGCTGTACTACAGCCACACCTAAGCGCCAATGGCATGCCGACCATTATTGCCGCTCTCTTCGGCGATGAAGGCGCGGCTGCACTCGGCTATCCCCCCTTAGGCCTGGAGAAAGACGCCGGGCTACGACTGGCCTGGCACGATGCCTCATGAAGCAAGGGGCTAATCTTCGACTGATGTGCAACGCCCATAGATAGCGTTCAGGCTCACCCAGCCGTTGATACGCCCCCGATTGTTGCCTATCTGATAGCGCTCGCCGGAAATAGCTTTAATCAGGTGGAGGTACTGCTGCCCATTGACCTTGCAGAGCACAATATCTCCGTTAGTGAGTGGGGTATCGCCGAGCGGTTCCACTGTGCAGAGCTGCCCAGACTCAATCTTTCCTTTCATAGAGTTACCTCTCGGGCGAAAAGAGACTGTCTCTCCCTGCTGAAGCCGTGCAATATAACCTGTCGCCCATCCCATACAGAGGTTATTATAGGCTTTTTCTTTCCTTCATGATTGCTTCACGCCCTGTATGTAGGATAATCAACCAGGAGGTAGTGAGAATGAAACGAGCGACTTTCTGGGGTGGCGCGCTGGCAGGGGCGGTAATAGCTCTGAGTGGCGTGTATGTTCTAGAGCAGGCAAAGGCGCAGGATCCCGGTCTTCCTCGCCAGGGTGGGCAGGGACAGGGGGGATTCCCCGGCAGACCCGGTGGGCAGGGTGGCTTTGGTGGTGGATTCGGCGGTGGTCAAGGCGGTGGATTCCCCGGTGGCCCGCCGATGGGCATGATGGGTATGGGCGGCGGCGGTGGTGCATCTATAACCGCTACCGATAAGTATGTGTATGTACTGCGTGGCAATACGCTCTACCAGTTCGCCGCTGAGGGGCTGAAGATGCTGGGCAAGGCCGAGCTTCCGCAGCCTCCACGCCCACAAGGATTGGGTGGACAGGGTGGCGGTGCGTTTGGCGATCCGCCTCCGCCGCCATCTAACGAAGAGGTGAAAGCAGAGCAGGCGAAATAAGGTACACTGCCCGCGTGAGCGAAACACGTGTGGCAGTGGTTACAGGAGCGTCTAGCGGCATCGGGGCGGCGACGGCGCGTGTACTGGCGGGGGCGGGTTATACCGTCTGGCTGGGAGCGCGACGTATGGACCGCCTCGATGCCCTGGCAGAGGAACTGAGCGGGCACGCACATATCTTAGATGTGGCCGATGCAGGCTCTGTAGAAGCCTTCTGTGCTGCGCTGCCGGACCCCATTCACTTACTGGTCAACAATGCAGGCGGCGCACTCGGCTTGGAGCCGATTACCGAGGCGCGTGACGATGACTGGCTCCAGATGTACCAGACCAACGTACTGGGCCTTATGCGGGTTACCCGCGGTCTGATTCCCCGGTTGATTAGCGGGCGTGGGCATATTGTAAATGTGACTAGCATTGCCGGGCGCGAGACCTACCCCAATGGCGCGGGCTATACTGCCGCCAAGCATGGCGCCGTAGCTGTCACCAAAACCCTGCGTGATGAGCTGAACGGCACACCCGTGCGTATCACCGATGTGGCTCCCGGCCTGGTAGAGACCGAGTTCTCTGTGGTTCGCTTTGCCGGGGATACCGAGCGTGCCAAGAAGCCCTATGAGGGGCTGACCCCATTAGTAGCCGAAGACGTGGCCGATGCCATTCTCTGGGCGGTCACCCGCCCCTGGCACGTGAACATCGATGAAATCGTGATAAAGCCCGTGGCACAGGCATCTGCGATTAAGTCAGCGCGCGGCGTGGGGCTCTAAGCAGCCTTCTTAAGTTCCGGGGTAAGCTCCGGCGCTTTATAGATTAGCTGAGCGGCCAGGTCGGCGAACGCCATGGGCTTCCCATAGAGATAGCCTTGACCACGCTCACAGCCCATCTTGCGTAGCAGATGCGCTTGCTTCTGGGTCTCAATTCCCTCGCAGGTAACATCCATGTCTAGCGCTGAGGCAAGCTGTTTTATGGCATACACAATCGCCAGGCTACTCGTCTGCTCCTGCATCTGGCGCACAAAACTCTGGTCTATCTTCAGAGTATCCAGCGGCAAGGACGCCAGATAGGTCATTGAGGAGAATCCGGTGCCGAAGTCATCAATGGCGATGCTCACATTCAGCCCTTTGAGTTCACGCAGAATCAGCGCCGCGCCATGGGGGTCCTGCATCATGGTGCCTTCGGTAATCTCCAGCTTCAGCAGCGAGGGTGCCAGACCACTTCCCTCTAAGATACGCCGTACCACGGTAGGCAGCGCCGGTTGCTGGAACTGACTGGCCGATAGATTCACGCACAGAGTTACCGGACGAGTGGGGTTGTTATTGTTATAGGCGGCGACTTCCTCGCAGCCCTGCCGGAGCGCCCAGTAATCTAGCCCAATAATGGCTCCAGACTCTCAGCGATATGGATAAAGCGATAGGGAGCGATAAGTCCCAGGCGTGGGTGATTCCAGCGCAGCAGGGCTTCGACTTCCTCTACCTCGCCCGTCTTCAGAGAGAGAATGGGCTGGTAGACCAGCTTCAGCTCGTTCCGAATCGCGGCATTGCGCAGGTCGGACTCCAGCTCCAGGCGTTCCTGGAGATTCTGGCTCATAGACTCATCGAACGTGCACCAGCGCCCGCGCCCGCTCTGTTTTGCCCGGTACATGGCCACATCGGCATGGCGCAGCATCTCCGTGGATGTGCCGTTACCGCTGGCACTCAGCGCGATACCGATACTGCCATTGGCATAAAGTTCTCGCCCGGCCAGTGAGATAGGAGCGCTCAGAGCAGCGGAAAGCTGCCCTCCCAGTGCTTCCACAGACTCTCGGTTCGCCACGCGCTCCAGCAGAATCACAAACTCATCACCGGCCAGGCGCGCCACCAGCCCCTTACCCTCAACTACATCTTGCAAGCGGCTCGCCAGAGCGCGCAGAAGTCCATCTCCAGCCTCATGCCCCAGCGTATCGTTGATCAGCTTGAAGTTATCCAGATCCAGGAACAGTATCGCAGTTGTGGAGTTGTCGGCACGCGCCTCACGCAGAGCACGCTCCAGTTCTTCGCGGAAGTGGGTACGGTTTGGCAGACCGGTCAGGGTGTCATAGAGCGCCTGATGCCGCAGCACGGCCTCGAACCGCTGGCGCTCGGTGACATCTAGGGCGATTCCGATAGCACCATCTAGCTCGCCTTCCGGGGTCTTCAGAGGCCGCATTCGAACATCGAACGCTGCTCCTCGTATCATCACGGTAAAGCTCTCATCGTCACCCTGCTCCAGTACATTGCGAACCCGCTGATGCAGGTAGCGATTACCGCCACAGAGCCGGTAGACAGAGCGCCCCAGGAACTTCTCCCGGGGAAGACGTGTGGTGCGAACGCCATGGCCTTCTAGCAGAAGCAATTTTGCATCCGGCCCGATCACAAAGATGGTTACCGGGGTGCGGTCCACAACCTCCTGGAAACGCTGCTGCGTTTCTTGCAGAGATACCAGGCTGGTTTGTAGCGCCGCAGTACGCTCAACCACACGCTGCTCCAGCACCTCGTTGGATTCCCACAAGGCTTCCCGGTACTCAAAAAACGCAGTTACCAGGCGTCCCAGTTCGCTAAACTCTCTCCCAGCCAGGGAGTTAGATGGCGGGGAGACTTTATTCTGCAAACTATCTAT
>JASGJG010000014.1:0-44049 GCA_049840835.1 Armatimonas sp.
GCCAGACTCTCAGGAGATTTGCTTTGTACAGGGCGGCAGTTATGTGGACTTCCTTGCCAAGGAAGTCCCTGGTTGATCTCCGTAGGCAGAGTTCGTGGATTCTTTGGTGGCAAGGTTCGTGGCGAGCATGATGGCAGCGCGTTTTATACCGTAGGGCAGCGCAAGCGTTCTGATGTCGGGTCGCCGACTCCGCTCTATGTGCTGAATGTGGATGCGAAGACAAACACAGGTATCATCGGTACCGATCAGGAGCTGTATTCGCAGGGCTGCCGGGTAGAGGATATTACCTGGGTATCGCTGGCACCTCCGCCTGTAGGCGAGGCGGTAGATGCCTTGTTAAAATACGCTCCAACATGTCTCCCCTGCCGGACACGCGCCATTCGCCAGGCCGACGATACCCTGCGGTACTTTCCGAGCCATTGCACGCGGTAACTCCGGGGCAGGCCTGTGTGATGTACGGCACTGGGGAGTATGATGGGTATGTTTTGGGTGGCGGAACCGTCTGCTCCCCTGGACCCCTAGCACTGGGGGAAGCTGAGGAGTTATGAACGAAGAAGAAAACGGTGGACACGATTGGCAGGCACTGCTGGCCGGAACAGTGATCGGGCTGGCGCTCGGTGGAGCACTGGGGCTGCTCTTTGCCCCTAAGGCTGGCAACGAGCTGCGTGGAGATCTACGTGATAAGGCTGAAGAGTCTCTGGATAACCTGCGTGAGACTTCGGCGGAGCTTTCTGCTCGAGTCAAGGACCTGGCGTCCCGAACTAAGGACAATCTGGCGGCATCAGTAGAGGCGGGAAAGGATGCGTACTCGCGCACCCGCGACGAGATGATGTCCCAGCTAGACAACGCATGATTCGTAGAGATGCGCTGGCAGCAGGTTTCAGTGGCGCCTTGGGCGTCGCTCTGCTCGCCGCGCTTCTCTTTTTAGGCTGGCGCTTCTCCGAAGCGCTGATTGCTGTAAGTACACCTTTTGTGGCTGGCGGAGCCATTGCGCTTCTGCTGGACCCACTGGTGGGGAAGCTACAGGCCGAAGTTCGACCGCTGCGAGGCAAGCGCCTTCCGGCGGTCGTGCTTGTTTTTGGGCTGTTCCTGCTGGGGTTCGTAGCACTAATCACATTCTTTGTTCCCATGCTGGTAGGACAGGCACAGACCCTGACTGCCTGGTTCTCTCCGGCTACCTACAGAGTCAGTATGGCGGAGGAGCTGAATGGGGCGCCCAGAACCGTGGCGAGTGGGCTGACAGAGACACACTACACGGTCAAAGGGCTGAACAATGGAGCCACGTACTACTTCTCCATAACCCCCAGTACCCGTGATGGGGAGCTAAAGCCCATCACAGAGGAAATGGTAAAGGCCACTCCTATGGGGACGGCTTCTACCACACAAGCCGGTGCATTAGAACCAACCGACAGTTCGCTGGTGGCAGCCGCAGGCGACGGCGAAGTGGCGCTGGCATGGCGTGTTCCTCCCGGTGCGCGCTCCGGGCTGGATGGCTTCCGCACCGAGATTGATGCCTGGCTAAAAAAGAACCGTAAAATCGGGCCGATTACTCTGCCGCACTCTATTGATGAAGTAACAGCGCGATACTCTAGCCAGCTATCTTCTGCCTTTCAAAAATCCGCTGCGGGTATTCTAGCGACCGTTGTGGGGAGCGTTTCCAACATCCTCTCCGTTGTGCTGGTGCCCATTGTAACGTTCACGCTGCTGACAGATATGACCTATCTGCGGCGGCGCACTCTGTTTCTCATGCCTGAGGCGTCTCGGGAGCGTGTGGCGCGTATTGCAGAAGACGTAGGCGATGTCTTTTCTAGCTACCTGCGCGGTATGGCACGGGTGTGCCTGGCGTACATGGCAGCCTGTACTATCTGTCTGCTCATTGCCAGTATCTGGTTCCCCACCCTGCGTGGTTATGCCATGCTTATCGGAATCGTGGCCGGGTTACTCTATGCCGTTCCCTATGTTGGCCTGGCCGGAACCCTTCTACTGACAACTATAGTGACTCTGGTGAGCGGCGCAGGAACTACCGCGCTGATCGTTTTTCTGCTGATTCCCATAGTCCTCAATCAGGTGTTCGATAACATTCTGACCCCACGCTTCGTAGGTGGCGGAATCGGACTGCATCCGCTGCTCGCCATGCTGGCATTGCTGGTTGGGGCCAGCCTCTTCGGGTTATGGGGCATGCTCTTGGCCGTACCTATGGCGGGTAGCCTGCAGGTAATCCTCTTCCGCCTCTTCCCACGCCTTGCTGAGCCGACCCCATTGGTGGTCGTGCGCCCCCGCGAGGAACCACTGCCCTCGCAAGATCGCGTCGAAGTCGAAGAAGTCACTGTTCCCGATGAGGAAGAGTCTCAGCTTGCCTGAACGCGAATAGTGGCTCGGCTCGTGACATCTGTGGGAGCAAGGCAATGGCTCATAGTACAGGGCTGAATTCTGAGCGTAAGGGTTACCTGATACTCTCCTGGCTGTGCTTCTGCGGCTAGCTGGATAGGAACCGGAATCGGTATCTGACCTTCGTAAATCTCACTCTCCGGAAGCTGAGCCGAACCAAGAGTGGCAGGCGCATCTGTGGTAAGCGTTGCCTGTGTAGGAATGAGATAGTCCTCGGCAGGGTGGGGACCATTGACATGCCAGCCAGCCGGGAGAGATAGCACAAAGGTAACCTCGCCAGATTCGCCAGGGGGAATAGAGACTTCCTGGGGGCCATATAGAGTAATCGTGGCATCGTTGCCTGGCTGCGGTATCAGAGAGCTATCTATGAGTGCAGTTCCTATCAGAGTCGCTGTACCCTGTGGGGCACGAGTAAGTAAGGCGGCGTAGTTCTGTAGAATTGCCTGTGCATGGGGCAGCTCCAGCCTTGCCAACACCCGCGCCGCGACTCCGTTTGGGCTGGGTAGGGCGCCATCAAAGAACTCTTTACTGCGGGCAAGTAATGTCTCATGGCTCTCCGAGGTAAAGAAGAATCCCCCTTCTTCGGAGTCCCAGAACCGGGCCAGCAGCTCGCTGGTCAATGAGTGCGCCTCGCGCTCCCAGCGTTCATCGCCCGTGGCTTCGTAGAGATCCAGCAGTCCATCTGCCAGGTACGCGAAGTCATCTAAGAACGCATCGATGCCCGCCTCGTCATCCACCCAGCGGTGCAGAAGTTTACCGTTCGGGCGTAGCGTGGTCAGGCAGAAGGTCGCGGCCTGAATCGCAGCATCGATATACCGGGGCTCATTGAGCACCTTGCCCGCGTAGGCAAGTGCGCCCAGCATCAGCCCGTTCCAGGCGGTCAGTATCTTCTCATCGCGCAGAGGCCAGGGGCGGGAGCCTCGGGTCTTTCGCAGTGTCTCTCGGGCAGCCTGAGTCGCTTCGTCAAGGCTATCCGGTAGTGGCTCCGCTAAGTGTGGAATATTTGTGGAGAGTGGCTTTCGAGTGGCTTCGTCATGCCAGTTTCCTTCCGCATGAATCTGCCAGCGGTTACAGAACTCGGCTCCTACCAGCGCCTCGGCTTCGGCACGCTCCCACACATAGAACTTGCCTTCTTCCCCCTCAGAGTCGGCATCTAGCGCTGAGAAGAGCCCACCTTCGGGATGGCGCATATCCCGCAGCACCCAGTCGCAGGTCTCGCGGGCAACTCGGCGAAAGCCTTCGTGATCTAAGAGGTTCCCGGCTTCGGCATAGGGACGTACCAGCAGCGCCTGGTCATAGAGCATTTTCTCAAAGTGCGGCACCAGCCAGATACGGTCGGTGCTGTAGCGGTGGAACCCGCCGCCGATATGGTCATAGACACCTCCGCAGGCCATTTTTTCTAGAGTGACGCTCAATAACTCCCGAGCCGTATCAGCCTCGATATTTTTTTCGACTGCCTGGCAGAGCAGGCGCAGGGCATGGTGTGGGGGGAACTTGGGCGGATTGCCAAAACCACCGTGCTGGCTATCAAAGCGGCCTTTTAGCTCCTCTACGGCGTGCGCCACCAGGTTCTCTGGAGTGGGAAGGCCATCGCCGGGAAGTGGGCGTTGCTGGCTGGCCTTACGAATCTCCTCGGTGAGCTCGTTGGCTACCTGCTCGATATCGTCACGCCGAGTATCCCAGGCTTCGCCGAGTTGACTCACGATAGACGCGAACTGTGCACGCGGGTAATAGGTGCCACCATAGAAGGGGCGGCCATCCGGAGTGAGAAACACCGACATGGGCCAGCCGCCAGAGCCAGTCATGAGCTGCACTGAGGTCATGTAGACCTCATCCAAGTCCGGGCGCTCCTCACGATCTACCTTAATCGCTATGAAGTTCTCGCGCAGAAGCTGAGCAATCTCCTCGCTCTCAAAGCTCTCTCGCTCCATCACATGACACCAGTGGCAAGCTGCATAGCCGATAGAAAGAAAAATAGGGGTGTCGTTTTCGCGTGCAAGTGCCAGGGCTTCGTCGTCCCAGGGATGCCAGTCTACCGGGTTGTGGGCGTGTTGTTTGAGATAGGGAGACTTGGCGTTTTCCAGACGATTGGGCATGCTTCACTGTACCCGATACTGGCTTGCAATCTATTTTTGTATGATATACACTAACATATGGAAACCCGGCGCGCGTTTACGCTAATAGAGCTTTTAGTCGTCATCGCTATTATTGCGATACTGGCGGCGATTCTCTTTCCCGTCTTTGCTCAGGCACGGGCAAGTGCGCGCAATGCCTCAGACCTTTCCAACATCCGCCAGATAGGTATGGCGGCGCTGATGTACGCGCAGGACAACGAGGAGCGCTGGGTGCCGGTAGGTTCCTGGAACGATCCCACTATCACACCGCACACGAACCCTGCCGGACCGGGGCCAGGCTTAGCCTGGAATGGGTGGGGCCTGCGATTGCTACCCTACCTGAAGAACCGGGATATATTCCGCTCCCCGCACATGCCCCGCCGCGCTACCTGGTTCTCGGGCGCCTGTGCCACCAGCAACGGTATGGAATTGACCAACAACTACTCCATGAACTGGTTCCTGGGGCGAGATACCAGCTTTACCTACGATTCTCCGCCGGATTACTACACACATACCCCGAATGGACAGCCGCTTACCGAACCGATTGCCCTCTCGGCTATCGTGCAGCCCGCGTCTACAGTCAGCTTCCAGCTAAGCCAGGCATCCAGTCCTTACGGTAACGAATTCGGATGTGACTACAACACTCTGGAAGCATCGGACTTCGACAATAAGATTCGCTTCCGGGCGATCTATCGAGATGGGGGCAATCTGGCGTTTACAGACGGTCACGCGAAGTTCTACCCGGCGAAAGAAGCGGATGCCGCCGGAAGCAAGTACCCGAACTGTGGTGGGGGACCGAGCCACACCATCTATAGCTGGTCGGCACGTGGCATCTGGACCTGGCCCGGAATGCCCGACGATACCGGTGGCTGGCCCGACGGTCCCCAACCGATGCCCTGTGCTCAGTAGGGGATAAAATGCGGCCATGAGCTTAAGCCTAATAGAGTGGATAGCCAGCTGCGGCTACCCTGGTCAATGTCTACCTGGTAATGCGTGGAAGCCTGTGGAACTGGCCCTGGGGAATACTAGCTTCTGTACTCTATGGAAAGGTCTTCTTAGATGGGCAGCTCTATGCCAACATGTGGCTTCAGGTTGCCTACTTTCTGCCTATGCAGGCAATTGGGTGGTGGTTCTGGCTGCGGGGCGGCCCGAAGAAGAGTGATGACTTGCCTGTTACGCAGCTTACGTTGGCAGGGAGAGTGGGGTGGCTTCTTGTTGGAATACCTCTCTCTGCTCTATGGGGCTACCTATCGTGGTGGCTGGCGGTTCAGGCGTATCAACCCGTTCCTTCGATTCCCGTTCGTATTGCGGATGCTGCCACTACTGGGCTGAGTGTCATCGGGCAGGTACTAATTACTCAGAAAAAGGTTGAGAACTGGGCAGTGTGGGTGCTAGTAAATATCGTATACGCTTTTTATTTGCTACCGATTCAGAAACTGTGGATCTCCGCCGGATTGTATTTAATTCTGCTGGTTATGGCCGTAAAAGGCTGGCAGGATTGGGCAAAGATGAAACAAGCAGATGACAACCGGGTTCCTGCTAGGTAAGTTTCTACCGCCCCACAGTGGGCACGAATACCTTATCAATGTGGCGCGGGGACTCTGTGACTCGCTTACCGTGCTGGTCTGCTCCATTCCCGCAGAGCCTATCCCCGGAGCAGTACGCTATGAAGCTATGCGCCAGCACTTTGGTGGGGTGAATGTTATCCACTGCACGGATGACTTGCCTCAGGCGCCAGAAGACGACCCGGTGAACTTCTGGCCACTCTGGAAAGAAGCCTGCCTCTCTCGCCTGGAATGCCCGCCGGATTTCGTGTTCGCTTCCGAGCCCTATGGAGCGCGGCTGGCACAGGAGCTAGGGGCACGTTTTATCCCGATAGATATAGCTCGTACAGCCCAACCCGTGAGCGGCACCTTGATTCGTGCCAATCCAGTCGCCCATTGGGACAAGATTCTGCCGGAAGCGCGCCACTGGTTTTTAAAGCGAATCGCTATTGTGGGGCCGGAGTCTGCTGGTAAGACTACACTGGCAGAGTCTCTAGCCGCTGAGTTTCAAACAGTCTATGCTCCCGAGTACGCACGCGGCTATGTCGATGCCCTCGGTCCACACTGGACCGAGCAGGCGTTTGTAGATATCGCGCGTGGCCAATTAGCCTCCGCAGAAGCCCTGACCCGCCGCGCACAACGCTACCTCTTCTGCGATACGGATGCCCTGACGACCACTCTCTGGTCCAGAGAGCTTCTGGGACATGTCCCCGCCGAAGTCGCTACACTCGCAGAAACTGAGCGCTACGACATGACCTTGCTCTGCACAACCTCAGACGATTGGACACCAAACCCACAGCGATTCCAGCCGGAAACCTCTGCCCGAAAAGCGTTTGAAGAACGGCTCATCAGCGAGCTAAATCGTCTGGGGCGCCCCTTCGTAAAACTCACAGGTTCGTGGGAGCAACGGCTATCCCAGGCTATCTCAGCGGTAAACGCTATGGACTGCAGCGACCTCGGGCGGTCTGGTGCTCCTCATCGCGCTGAACCTGCTGGCGTAACCATGGCGGCATAAGGTTAGGTAGAGCACCCACAGCACGGCCCGCACGCGCTTTGCGGATACGCACTTGCTTCAGTGTAGGATGCGCCTGGATTGCTTCCGCTAGCGCCATGCCGCCACTTCGTCTGATATTGCAGCTAGAGAGGTCTAGCAGTTCCAGGGTGCGATTCTGCTGAAGACCTTCGGTCAGTAGAGCGGCTCCACTATCACCTAGAGGATTCATACTTAGAGAGAGCCAGCGCAAAGCATCATTTTGCGCTAAGAGCGCTGCGAGGCGACGTGCCTGTGCTGGCCCCAGACCATTGGCATCTAGAAAGAGATAGGCCACACTTCGATTCTTTTCGGTCAAAACCTCCATGAGAGCGTTGAACCCGACGAGGTCCATACGAGTTGTTACCAGGTCCAATGCTCGAAGGCTAGTGTTACGCTCCAGCAGAGAGGCCAGCGCCATTACACCCTCTGGGCCGAGCGCATTGCGTTTGAGCCAGAGCCCACTGACCTGTGGGGCATTTTGCAGATGAGTCGCTAGCGCCGCTGCTCCTGTGGCTTCGATACGATTGCACCCCAGATAGAGTGTGGTGAGCTGTGGGTTCTTGGTGGCTAGCTGCCCTACGGCTTCGGCTCCGGCATCTCCGATAGCGTTGGTGCCTAGCAAGAGGCTGGTAATTCGGGAGCAGCGGGCCACGGACTCCGCAACCACGCGGCATCCATCCAGGCCCAGGCTTTGCTTACAGAGGTCTAATCGGCCATCGGGTAGGAGGGTGCCTCGTGGGAAGGTTTGGGCTTTCTCCAGAGGAGCTGGATCGGCAAGACGAGTTACCAGTGGCTCCAGCTCTGAGAGTGGGGCTGGCGTGAAGTCATACACATGCTCCATAGGGCAATGGAGCGGTGTTTCCTCTAGCAGGGCAGGCTCACCAGGGATAGGGGGCATAGTCTTTGAAGAAGTAGCCATAAGGCGGCTCCGATTCCCTCAGACCCCGAACAATGGGGTCATAAACGCGTGCGGCTCCATCGATACAGTCCAGTGGTGGCAGAAACTCGGTGCGTTTCCGTACCGGGAGCGGGTTTTCATCCGTCACCCAGCCTGTATCCACGCTATTGAGATAGATGCCCTCGTCCGCTAGATCGCTCGCCGATGTGCGCGTGAGCATGTTCAACGCAGCTTTGGCCATGTTGGTGTGGGGGTGGAAACTGGTCTTTGCCTCGCGGGCAAACTGCCCCTCCATAGCGGAAACAGCAATAATAAAGCGGCGCTCAAACGTAGACCGGGCGAGTACAGGCCGCAGGGCATCCGTAAGCAGAAAGGGAGCAAGCGCTCCGATAAGCATTGCTTCAGCGGCTTCTACTGGTTCGACTTCACCCAGGCGCAGGCGCCAGGAGTTCATGGGCCGTGCATCCAGCGGCTGTCCATCTCGGTCCAGCGCGTTCTGGGGGAACCAGGGGCTTAGCTCTTCCTGTTTCATAGGAGCGAGTATCCCTGTAGGGCTATCGCTCTCTAGCCAGCGTGATGCCAGTTGCGGCACTGGCTCTGTTTCGGCGGCAAGCAGTGGCGCATAGTAAGCGGCAGGGCGACGGATAGTCTGCGCGGCGTTATGTATCAGGATATCCAGGGTATCAATCTGCCGGGCGAAGTTTTCTACAGTAGGCAGAAAGCGCAGGTCTAGCCCAAAGAGATGAAGCCTGTCTTGCCATTCGGAGGCATCTGGCTGAGCCGCGAAACGCCGGGCTGCATCTCGGGGGAAACGGGTGGTGGCAAGCACAGTCGCGCCATCTCGCAGGAGCATAAGGGTAAGTTCGAAGCCGATCTTTATGCGCGCACCCGTAACCAGGGCGACTCGGCCCGTAAGGTCAGTCCGCTGTGTACGTTTCTCCCAGTTGAGTGCGGCGCAGGCAGGGCAGAGCAGGTGGTAGAAGAAGTGGATATTCTGAAAGTGCGTTTTACAGATATAGCACCGCACACCACGCTTGAGCTTTCCTGCTGCCTCAAAATCCGGCTCTGGTGTTACACCTGCATCACGGCGTGCCAGCACTGCAGTCTGTTGCGTCTTGCGGTCGTTTTCTCGTACTACAGCCCGTCCGGAAAGCCGAGCGCCGCGTCGTCCCTCTTTATGGATACGCGCAATCAGGCCTTTGAGCCGCTCATCGTTATCAATGAGCCCTGGCTCATCAGCAATGCGCTGAAGCAGCTCGGCACAGATGGCTCGTTCCGTTTCGTTTAGAGGTTCCATAAGGTGGTCTCAGAGAAAGAGAGGGACGGGATTCGAACCCGCAACCTCTGCCATGCTACGGCAGGATTCTTCCATTTAGAACTACCCTCTCAGGAGGTTAGTAGGAGAAGGACGGGATTCGAACCCGCAACCCACACCTTTGAAGGGCGTCATTCTTCCATTTAGAACTACCTTCTCCACAAAAAACGGACCGGACTCGAACCGGCAACCTCCCTACTGACTTTGAGGACCCCTTTCCTGGGTGACGGGAAAACTCCCGAGCCGCGCAGGAAATTGGGGGGCCTATTATCAGGTGTTCATCCATTTGAACTACCGCTTTTCCAGCGGTAGTGTACCTACGTATTAGTTGCTATTTCGCACTAGCAGAGCATTTCGATAAAAGCCTGGCAAGTTAGACAAGAAAAGCATTAGCGAACTTACCCTCCGGGTCTAGCTCATGGCGCAGTGTGATGAAGTCTGCCAGTTTGGGATGTTGAGACGGGGTCAAAAACAGCTTGCCCCAATGAGGCCGGGCATGGAAGGGAGCCAAAGCCGCCTCTATAGCAGGTAGCACCGCACTTACGGCAGGCCAGTCTGGCTTCCAGGTGAAGTGAATGCCCAGGCTATCTCGCTGATACTGTGGGCTGAGCCAGAGGTTATCCGCTGCAACTGTGCGTAGCTCCGAGATAAATAAGAGCGGGGCAATCTGGTTGCTCAAGGCTTGAATCGCAGCAAGCGCTTCGGCGGCGCGCTCGCGTGGTACGAAGAATTCGCTCTGCAACTCCTCTCCAAAGCTGGGGGTGAACTCCAGCTTGAAGTGCGGTAGACGCAGGTGCCATGCCCCTGAAACCCCCAGCTGCTCTGTACAGCTTACTGGATCGACATCGGGCAAGGGGTGACGCAGGCCTTCGGCGCGTGTCGTACCGAAGCTGACCTCGGATACTGGAGAGAGGGTGCGGCGCTTACACCAGAGAGCACCCTGCCCGCTAACCCAATCTGTGAACACGCTAACGCTGTAGGCGCTTGAGGTAACGGCATCGAACTCGGCCTTTAATGTTTCCAGGGAAAGCCCTTCATACACATCCTGAGTGACTTCGTAGGTTGGCTCCACGGCGAGAGTGATAGAGGTAACGATGCCCAACTGCCCGAGGCTAACCAGCTGCGCCTCCAGCGCTTCGCCGGAGATTTGCTCCAACTCTCCGGCTGCATTCACGCGCTCAAAGGAGCGCACTATGGTAGCCAGGTTACCGTTCTTATCTCCAGAGCCATGGGTAGCGGTGGTGACAGCACCCACCACGTTGATGTGTGGCAATGAGGCCAGGTTGTGTAGCGCGTAGCCCTGCTCATGCAGGTACTGGCCCAGCTCGCCATAGCGCACACCCGCTCCCACGGTTACCGTGTGAGTGAAGGTATTCAGCTCCATGCCCTGGAAGCGCTCCAGAGAGACCAACGCACCATCCGTATCTGCCACTCTGTTGAACGAGTGCCGCGTACCGATAGCTCGAATCTTCGGGGTTTTCGCTACGAGCTTCTGTAGTTCATAGAGGCTATCCGGTATATGCCACTCTGAGGCGCCGTAGGTCAGGTTGCCTGCCCAGTTTTTCATGGTTTAAGAGATTCCTTTAGGAAGGCCAATCAGGTAGGTGACTGGCAGCGGGCTCGCTCCTTTTGCCAACCCGGATTCCCAGGTGTAGTGGTCTGAGCCAGGGATGGATTCCGCCAGCCCTTTTAGCTCTTCGGGAGTGTAGGTGCGAAAGCACGACACGACTCCATCCCAGAGAATCATGAGCGGAATAAGCGGGAGCACATAGGTCAGCAGTAGGCGCGAGAGGCGAAAAGGCCGGATGAACGGAGTCGCTAGAATCGCGACGATAGGAGTGGGGAGCATCATAAGGAGACAGAGTGGGCTGCGCTGCGTGGCCTCGAAGATACCGATAGGCTGACCAGCTTCCACGGCGGACTGAATCAGCGCTTTCCCTGCTGCTGGTGTGAAATGGTGGAAGGAGCTGAACAGAGTTCGAAATCCAGGAAGAGTGGCCGGTACTGCCAGCGCATCTACCGATTCCGGGTAGTAGGTGACATCCGGTAGGGCGGCGGCACTGGCCGGATTCGGGTAGCGGTCAGTCAGCGTGACACTACTTTCCATGCCAGCTGTTCGCAGTGCCGGGAGCAGGCGGGGCCAGGGGCCACCGCCGCCTGCGCAGAGGTCCACAATAGCAGTGGCGTTGCTTTGCTTCAACGCTTCGGTGAGTTTGGGGACGACAGGAGCGTAGCTATCTCCCAGGTTCAGCATGAACCGCAGATAGTCTGTGCATCCATCGCGGATGGAAGCGGGACACCAGGGGAAGTCTTCCCACTCAAACAAATGTAGTCGCTGCAATCGGGTCTTCCTTGTCCGCTAACTTCCCCACTAAGAGCCGCCCGCAGTTCAGCAGACCACCCTTCTCCAGCGTCCGGCGGGATGCCACATTATCTCCATTGCAGCGTGCTGCTGGAATCCGACCCTCTTCCCGGCAGACTCGGCGCAGCTCTTGAATCAGATAGCTGCTATAGCCCTTCTGGCGCTCACTCTCGACTGTCTGCATGTACAGGTCTACGAACGGCGGGTTGTAGTGGGTAAGGTAGCCACCATCTGCCACGATTCGCCCATCCACTTCCAGCACGAAGCCAGACTCCGGGTCGGGAGATTGGTCGCCTTCCTGGCGCTTGCGGAAAATCGCGCCGTTGGGTGGGGGAAGCTGGGTTGCGGGGCCATCACCGAAGAGGTAGTTCTCTGCCCGAATCTCTACGGCGAACTCATAGAGCATGAGCAGCAGCCAGGGCACATTAGTCTGCGCCGCTATATGTGTGGCAGAGCTGGCTTCGATAAACTGTGTGAAGAACGCACGCGCATGCCGCCGCGCTTCCGGGCGCAAATAAAACGCATTGATATGGCCCGGATCGTAGCGGTTATAAATACCAGCAAAACCGACGGGTACGCTGTTCTCTCGAAACAGGTACCCGTCGGCAATACCTCGGCGCAGGTGGGAGTCGTGGATAAGCTGGCAGTTTGCTTCCGCACGATACTCCGCCTGTAGCTCGATAAGCTGGTCATACGGCGCTGGCTCTACGCTGAGTGTCACGCCATAGATTACGGCAGGTCGAAGACTAGAACCTCCCCTTCGCCACTACCTTCCAGCACTATCTCGCTCTCATCTATCAGCATGGCCGCATCTCCTGCGGAGAGCGCCTGACCGTTTACGGTCATGGTGCCAGTAGCCAGATGCACGTAGCTGCGGCGGTCTGGTGCCAGCGGCTGGGTGAGCTTCTGCCCATCCGTCAGAATCGCCGCTGAGAGCGTGGCATCCTGGTAGATATCCATCGAACCATCCCGCCCATCCGGGCTGGCGATTAGCTGGAACTTACCGCGTCGCTCGTCTGGCGAGAAATGTCGGTCCTCATAGCGGGCCGGAGCATTCTCCACATTCGGTTCGATCCAGATCTGCAGCAGGTGTAGCCACTCGGTCGGAGACCCATTGAACTCGGAGTGCTCCACGCCATCTCCAGCACTCATGCGCTGCACATCGCCGTAGTTCAGTCGTCCGCTGCCGCCGGTGTTATCCGCATGCGCCACGGTTCCGGAGAGAGGGAACGTAATAATCTCCATGTTCTCATGGGGATGTGTCCCAAACCCACGCCCCGGCCCGAACCAATCGTCGTTCAAAACTCGCAGTGGCCCGAAGCCCATGTTCTTAGGATCATAGTAGCTTGCAAAGGAGAAGGAGTGCGCTGCCTTCAGCCAGCCTCTATCTGCCTTCCCGCGCTCGTTCTCTCGTCGAATGGTAATCATCTCGTTTCCATGTCCTTTCACCACTATAACAACGAAAGCCGAGAAATAGTTCCAATTCGAAGTTTTTAGATAAGAGAAGGAGGCTGCTCCAATGTAGGGCCCCCTCTATGCGGCTTGGAGACATAGTTTTCGGGCGGTGTTGGGAGCTGCTCGATACACCAGTGCGAGCAGGCATGCACCAGCAATGGAACGACGTCGGTGGCTATCTTTAGGGAGATCCAGCGCTGAATGGGGCCGTCTTCGTTAAAGCGACCATTACATACACTGCATACCTGGGGCATCACATCGGGGACGAACTCTGGCAGTCGGGGAAAGGGATTACGGAATTTGTAATTGCCATAAAGGGCTCTAGTGCTGATAGTGCTATCTCTGAGATTAGGGCACCGTGTAATCTCGTAAGGAAGCCAGTGCAGGGTGTAGGAGGAATAGGGATAAAACTCCTCCAGACTGGTCATCTCTCCGATTTCAGGGGGAATGCGACTGATATAGCTACCATAGAACTTTAGCCTTTTTACAGACTTGAGTTTGCCGATAGAGCGTGGAAATATGGTGATCTGCGCAAGGTCTTCCTGGCTAAAATAGGCACGCAGATCCATGGTTTCCCAACGGGCTGCTGCTGCATAGTCGATAAGTATCAGAAGCTTTTGCCAGGGAGCGCACTCTGTATCCTGTGGAGTAGAGTGGAGCCGTATATCCGTTTCGTTTTCTGGAGAAAAGCAATCACAGTGGGGACCGTACGCCATTACACATCATACACATAAACGGCAATGTTTGAGGCCAGAAGCGTTTTGGAAATTAGCAGCTCGATTCGATCCCATGTTCCTCCGGCAAGGCCACACCCAATACGCGGCATATGTACCGAAGCGTCTAGCTCTACAGCATGCACCGCTAGATTTTCCAGGCAGGCTTCTACGGCATCATAGCGAATCGGCACTCCCTTGCTGCCTCTCTTGATGCCACACTGGCCAATCATATTCGCCACCCAGAGGTAGTCGCCTACAGGGACAAGCTGCACCGCACCCAGTGCGAAATCATTACTTGCTCGCTCTCGATGCCACTGTCGAAATGCCGCTTCGGGTTCGGGCCAGCGTGCAGAAATTGCCAGGACAAACCCACGCCCCCAGCCCCCAATGTCGTTGCAAACATGCGCGATGATTTTATTGCCTGATGCTTGAGGCGACGTTGCATCTCCCTTGATATAAACGATTCCATTCATAGTGTATATCTTATAGTTTTATATACACTATCTGATAAAGGACTCAGGCGGAACCATTGATTTCCGTGATGGACAAAAGAACGATTACGCCGCCAGCGCTACCAACCGAGCCTTCTCATCTTCTGTGAGGTCCCCCACAGTTTTGAACTGTTCGTTGTAGAGGTCCTGGTATACACCTGGGCGAGTGATTAGCTCCGCATGTGTGCCTGCATCTACAACCTGTCCTTCGGCCACTACCAGAATCCGGTCGGCGCTAAGAATGGTAGAGAGGCGATGGGCAATCACAAAGCTGGTGCGGCCTTTCATAAGCTCCGAGAGCGCTGCCTGTACGTTGGCTTCGGTGTGGGAATCCAGGGCACTTGTGGCATCGTCCAGAATCAAGATTCGTGGGTCCGCGAGCAGGGCACGGGCGATAGACATACGCTGTTTCTGGCCGCCGGAGAGCTTGATGCCATCTTCCCCGATTTTCGTATCATAGCCATCCGGAAGCTCGGTAATGAAGTCATGCAGGTCCGCCGCTTTTGCGGCCGCAATCACTTCTTCATCACTGGCGTCTTTGCGGCCATAGCGAATGTTCTCTCTCAGGGAGACCGAGAACAGAATGGTTTCTTGAGACACGAACCCAATGTGACGGCGCAAAGACTCTATGCGAATCTTACGCAGATCATGTCCATCTATCAGAATATGCCCTTCGGTGACATCGTAAAAGCGTGCCAGCAGGTTCACCAGAGTAGACTTGCCCGCGCCGCTCGGTCCCACTAGCGCAATCATTTGCCCCGGCTCTACCGAGAAGTTGATGTTCTTCAGCACCGGATTTTCCGAGTCATAACCAAAGGTTACGTTCTCGAACTTAATCTGACCTTTGACCGTAGAAAGCTGTACGGCATCTGGCGCATCCACAATATCCGCACGTGTGTCCAGTGTCTCGAAGACTCGGTCGATAGCGGCGCTGGCCCACTGTAGCTGCACGTTGAAGTCCACCACACGCACTGCCGGGTCATAGAGGCTACCCAGATAGGAGTAGAAGGCTAGTAGCTCACCGGGTTTCAGGTCACGCCCCACCACCAGGCGTCCGCCGTACCAGAGAATCGTGGCGGTACCGACCATGCGGATAAAGCCCGAACTGGATCCTAAGATTCGGTTGAGCTGGGTCTGGCGCATGGAGACGATAAATCGGTCACGCTCTTTGTCTTTGAAATTCTCTATCTCATGCTGCTCATGCGCGAAGGCTTTGACCACATCAATAGACCCGATTTTTTCGGTGAGTGTGGTCAGCATTCGCTCCCACTTCTCGCGCAGGTCTATGGATGTTTCGCGGATTTTCTTGAGGAGCAGCTTGTAGTTCACTACGTAGAGCGGCAGAATCGCAATCGCTATCAGGGCCAGCCGCCACTCCAGCTTGAACAGCCACACCACAATGATAAACAGTGTCGCAATGTCTGTAATCAGTGTGACGACGCCGGAAGTCAGAGCATATTGAATGGCATCGATATCTCCGGTCAGGCGGGCCATAAGCTTGCCGGGCTGCTGACCATCATAGAACCCCATAGAGAGTTTCTGCAGATGTCGATAGAGCTGAAAGCGTAGATCGAAAACCACTCTCTGACCTAGCCAGGCAATGATGTAGTTCAGGCCATAGGAAACAATGCCACGTATGGCATACACAGCCAGAATGGCACCAAACAGCCAGTAGAGCTTTGCTACGTCTTTCTGAGGAATGGCAGTATCGATAACCTCTTTTTGAATCAGAGGCATGGGAATGGCCGAGAGCGTGACCAGGAACATGAGCACGACCGAGAGCGCCACCCGCACTCGGTATGGTTTCAGATATCCCAGGACTCGCTTGTAGTTATCCATTATGCCGCCAGCTCCAGGGGCTCTAGTTCGGCGCGGAACTGCTCTGCGTACAGACGGGCATAGATGCCGCCGTGTTCCAGTAGCCTGGTATGGCTGCCGATTTCTTTGATTTCGCCCTTCTCCATGACCACAATCTGGTCTGCTTTCACAATCGTAGAAAGGCGGTGGGCAATTACGAAGCTGGTGCGGCCTTTGAGCAGGGTGTCCAGTGCGTCTTGAATCAAGGCTTCGGTCTCGGAGTCCAGAGAGCTGGTGGCTTCATCTAAGACCAGAATGCGTGGGTCAGCGAGCAGGGCGCGGGCAATGGCTAAGCGCTGCTTCTCCCCCACGGAGAACTTTACGCCATCTTCACCCACTTTGGTGTCGTAACCGTGCTCCAGGGCTTCAATCACATGGTGTAGATTGGCGGCCTTCGCCGCAGTAATGATTTCTTCGTCCGTCGCGTCTAGCTTGCCGTAGGCCAGGTTCTCACGAACTGTGGCGTGGAACAGCACGCTTTCCTGAAGCACCACACCGATCTGCTGGCGCAGGGAGCCGAGTTCTACCTCGCGGAGATCGTAGCCATCTATGGTCACGCTCCCTTTCACCACATCGTAGTGGCGTGCCAGCAGCTTGATCATGGTGGTCTTGCCGGAGCCGCTGCCACCCACGAACGCAATCATCTGGCCGGGCTGAACATCTAAGTTGATGTCCTTGAGCACATACTGTTCGGGTTCATAGGAGAACCACACATGCTCGAACTTCACGTGCCCGGCGATAGCGGGCAAAGGTTTGGGGGCGGTGTTCTGTACACCCGGCTCAGTATCTAATAAATCAAAGATACGGCGTAGACCTGTGCTAGTGCGGGCTAGCTGGTCGTTGATCTGAATCAGGCGCACGGTGGGGCCATAGAGATAGGCGGTGGCCAGAATCAGGAACTGTACTAAGTCACCCGTACGCAGCTCGCCTCGCATAGCCGCCGCCCCACCGAAGCAGAGCACTATGGCGGTACCGATAGCGGTAATAAACTCCGCGCGCACCCAGAGCCCGGTACCCAGATTGCTCTGCGTGATGTTCAGGTTCAGGTTGTCCCGGTTGAGCGAGATGTAGTTACGAATCTCACTGCGCTCCTGCGCGTAGGATTTCACCACCTGCATACCTGCTAGCTTCTCTTGCAGGTCCGAGTAGATCACCCCACGCAGCTCGCTGATCTTTGCCGCGTTGTCGGAGAGGGCTTTCTTAGAGATCAGATAGTTGATAATGTAGATGGGGTAGACTGCCAGAGCTAAGAGCGCCAGTTTCCAGTTGTGCCAGAAAAGCACAAAGAGGACCCCGCCCAGAGTGACGACATCTTGAACGATAGTCACGAAGGCGCCAGTGATTAACTGATTTACCTGCCCGACATCGTTGATGATAGTGGCGACCAGCTTACCAGTCTGGGATTTCTCGAAGAACCCTTGAGAGAGGGTCTGAAGGTGAGCGTAGAGCTTGACACGGGTATCTAAGAGGAACCGCTGTCCGACATAGGTGATAGTCTGACCCTGAAGATACCCCAGTGCGCCAGCGGCGGCGGAGATAATCAGAAGCAGGCAGAAGGCACCAAGCAGAGAAGAGAACGGGCCTGGAAGATGGAAAGGCTCACTCTTGCGGACATCCAGAAAGTTGAAGATTTGCTGGATGACGGCAGGACTTTGTAGAGCCAGGATGGAGTTGCTGATAGTGAGGATAGCGATCAGAAGCAGCGTGCGCGTGTACGGGCGCAGCTCCCGAACGAACCGGACGAGGAGTTTCAAAACCCTCTCCTTGTGCGTTGTTGAAAAATTGTACCACGGTAATTTTTGCCGGGTTGCTTCATATATGTTATTCTTGGCAGCTTTTTTCGGGATTATGAGCCCATGTCCTTCCCAAGCGCAAACAATCCCAATTCAGCGGTCCGGAGAGCACCTGCTGATTGCGGGACAAGTGGGCAAAGAACCGTTGCGCCTGATTCTGGATACCGGGGCTGGAGTAAACGTTCTTACCCCCGAAGCAGCGGCACGCCTGGGACTCAAGCTAACCGATGCCCCTTTTGCCGTAAGTGGCGCCACTGTCACAAAAGCAAAAGTATGTCAGGTACCAAAGCTGTCTCTAGGAAGCATAAATTTGGCTGGGAGTTTTGTGGTGCTGCCCCTACCTGCCGCCCTGAACTGCGATGGCATTTTAGGTGGCCCCTTCTTTGAAAAGTTCATGGTGACGATAGATAGTTTCCGTAACAAACTCTCCCTCGCGCCGCCGAAGAGTAAGAAGCTGACCGGGCCAGTACTCCCCTTGCGGCTCGTGGGCGGCATTCCGCAGGTCTATGGCTCTGTGGAAGGTATCAGTGGTTGGTTCCGAATGGATACAGGGGCAGACGATGTTCTGACTCTCTTCCCCGGCTTCGTGGAGCGGCACAAACTTCGGGATAAATTCCCGAAGCGTATTGAGACAGTCGTAGGGCGGGGAGTCGGTGGCCTGCTAACCGGTGAACTGGTGAAGGTAAGCCGCCTGACCCTGGGACCGCATACGCTAGGGGATTTCGTGGCGGATCTTTCCACACAAACGGAAGGCACTTTCGCGGATAGAGACTCTGCCGGCAACTTAGGGAATGCCTTGCTACGCCGCTTTATTCTCACGCTGGACTACCAGGGAAAAAAGGTCCAACTGCTGCGAGCACCGGGCTTTGGGGAACCATTTCCTACGAACCGCGCCGGGCTGGGGGTGGACTATGAAAGTGGCAAGGCCAGCGTGCTGGCAGTGCTCCCGGACAGCCCTGCTGCCGATGCGAAGTTACAGCCAGGTGATGTGGTTCTAACTATAGATGGCGAAGCGGTTACACCTACCCGAATGCGCGCCGCACTACGCCAGCGTGCTGGTATTACTGTGCGCCTGACGGTGCAGCGCGGCACGGAGCCGCCGAGTGAGGTAGCATTGGTATTAAGAGATTTGCTATGACGGAGATTTCTTTCCAACTTCCCGGTCTGTCCGGCAACCCATTTCACTACGTCGAAAACGACATTCAGGTCAAACTCACCCACGCTGGTGGCGGCACACTGCTCGTGCCTGCGTTCTTCGATGGTGGGACTACCTGGAAAGCACGAGTGACCCCGAAGGCGGGTCGCTGGCAGGTAGCAGGTGTTACGCGCAATAAAAAGCCGATTGCTGTGCAGGGGTTGACTCCGAAAGCGTTCACGGCAAAAGCCCTGAAGCCAGGTTTCATACGTCGGGATCCTGCTCTCAGAATTCGTTTGATGTTCGATGATAAAACGCCCTACTACCCGATAGGGCACAACGTAGGATGGAAGAGTGGGAACTTCGATATTACCGATGCTTTCGCGAAACTTGGGGCAGCGGGTGAGAACTGGTCTCGGGTATGGATGTGCCACTGGGACAATAAGAACCTGGACTGGGGCCAGCCTAATGGTCAGCTTTCGCTAGAAGTTGCCCGGCGCTGGGATGCCATCGTTGCCGCGGCCGAGAAGAACGGGGTCTATTTTCAGATGGTGCTGCAGCACCATGGCCCGTATTCGTCGAATGTCAACTCCAACTGGCCTGAGAACCCCTGGAACACACGCAATGGTGGTTTCCTGAGTGCTCCAGAAGAATTCTTCACACATCCGAAGGCATTAGAGCTAACTCGCCTGAAGTTTCGCTATATCCTGGCCCGCTATGGGCATTCGCCCTCTGTACTCGCCTGGGAACTATTCAACGAAGTAGAGTGGTGCGATGGCACTCGCAAGAACCCGGCGTCTGTGGCGGCCTGGCATAGAGATATGGCTGCATTCCTGCGCCTTCAGGATTTGCATACGCACCTGGTAACCACCAGTTCGGATCGCAAGATAGAAGGGCTATATCAGGCGATGGACTATATACAGCCGCACCTCTATGCCCCGGACCCCATAGCTGCCGCAATCAGCGTAAAAGCAGGCGATAAGCCCTTGTTCTTCGGCGAGGTTGGTCCATCCGGCGACCTCTCTCCGGCTACCGGCGCCTGGCTGCATGACTGCCTCTGGGCGAGTCTTATGACCGATACCAGTGGCGCGGCTCAGTACTGGGCCTGGGACCATGTGGAGGCCAGAAACCTGTATAGTCAGTTCGCGTCTGCAGTGGCTTTTGTTAAAGCATCCGGATTGGCAGCACATACCAAGCGCAAGCCGCTGGTTGCGACCTCCACTACCACCCAAAAGGGTACGCTGAGTTTTGCGCCGGGCGGCAACTGGGGCACTGCCACACAGACCGAGTTCACTGTAGCTGAGAGTGGCGTGGCAGGTATGGAGGGACTGCCCTCTTTCTTACAGGGGGAAGGACACCGGGAGATGCTGCCGCATATTCTCCTAAACGTCACCTTGGCCGAGTCCGCCACACTCTCCGTACAGGTAGCGCAGTCCGCAAAAGGTGGAGGGCACTTAGTTATCGAGGTAGACGGCGCGAAGGTAGCCGAGCAAGACTTCCCCGCTGCAAACCGGGATACGCCCCATAACACTACAGTGGAGGCGAAGATTCCCGCAGGCGCGCATAAAGTCCGCGTAGTTAACACCGGCGCAGACTGGCTGGTACTGCGTGGATTCAAACTGGCTCCCTTCGGCAGCGCGCTACGGGTTCTGAGCACCGGCGATGATACCTGGGCAGCATTCTGGGCAAAAGCGGCGGAACCAAACGCAACCGGGCAAGTCACCATTCCCGGCCTGAAGCCGGGGCGCTACGAAGTTACCTGGTGGGATACTGGTGTCGGAAAGCCGCTTTCTAAAGCTACTCTGATGCTTCCTGGCTTCCTACCGACACCGCCCGTTAATGGGGATCTTGCGGGGTATTTAAGGCGGCTTTAGCTGCTTTACGGTGATTCAGATACTCGAACACCATAGGGAGTACGGAGACCAGGATAATAGCAATCAGAACCACTTCGAAGTTCTTTTTGACTGTCGGGATATTTCCAAAGAAGTAACCCGCCGTAACGCAGATACCTACCCAGAGCGTCGCTCCAAGTACCGAGAAGGTCAGGAACTTGGGGTAAGTCATAGCTCCCATGCCTGCTACAAATGGGGCAAAGGTGCGGACTATCGGCACAAACCGGGCCATGATAACCGCCTTGGGACCATGCTTTTCGAAGAACGCCTCAGTCTTAGTCAGGTTCTCACGCTTGAAAATCTTGGACGATTCGTTTTGGAATAGTTTCCGGCCAAACTTCTTACCCAGGAAGTAGTTGCAGTTATCGCCAATCAGAGCGGCTGCCATGAGCAGGGGATAGAGCAGGGCAAGCTGAAACGCCGGTTTCTCTCCTGCCGCGAGCGCTCCCACAGTAAACAGCAACGAATCGCCTGGCAAAAACGGGAAAATCACCACGCCGGTCTCGACAAAGATAATCAAGAAAAGTCCGGCGTAGGCCATGGGGCCGAGCGAAGTAAGCCAGGCGATAATAGCCTCAAGGAGTTTTGCCAGCATCTCCGCGAAGTATATCACCCAGGGAAATTGACTTGACTATCTTCAAAAATGGAACCATAATCAAAATCGATTTTGATTGTGGTTCCAACAAACAAAGCTGCTGCTATCTTCCACCCCGTGCGTATCCGGGTACTCCAGGCGCTCTTCGGGCGAAATCTCACAGCGCAAGAGCTTCAGACGGCTGCTGAGGTGCCCTCGCTGGCTACACTGTATCGGCATCTGAAACACCTGGTAGATGCGGAGATTCTCGCGGTTGTCGAGGAACGACCGGTTCGGGGAGCGATAGAAAAAGTTTATGGCATCGCCAACAACCGGGCGCTGATGTTCCAGCCCGAGGAGTGGCAGCAGATTTCCGCAGAGGACCAGCTCCGATTCTTTAATACGCTCATAGGCTCTGTACTCCAGGACTTTGGGCGCTACATTGCTCAGCCCCAGTTCAACCGTGGAGAAGACGGAGTGATTACGCGGCAGATGGCGCTAAACCTCACCAGGGAAGAAGCGCGGCAACTATCGACAGCGCTTCAAGAGACACTCGCTCCGTTTAAAGAGCATGCCCCCGATAGCGCTCGCCAGCGCTACATGATGACCAACATCTTGCTCCCAGTAGCGGAGCAGCTTCCTACCGATAAGGAGATTTCATGAACCGAATTTTTCTGGCTATAGGAGCATTGTTGCTTCTTTCTAGTCTCGCTCAGGCAGACTCGGTGGATAGCTACATCCGCATGCGTCAGGAAAGAGACCATGTGCCCGGAATTGCGGTGGCGATTGTAAAAGATGGCAAAGTAGTCCGCAAGAAAGGCTATGGTTATGCAGACCTGGAGCACAAAGCCCGCGTAACCACCGATACACCTTACCAGCTTGCCTCGGTGACCAAGCAGTTCACCGCTACCGCCATCATGATGCTTGTAGAGGAGGGGAAGTTAAAACTAGAAGATAGAGTTTCCCAGCATCTCACTGATTTGCCTGCTGCCTGGAGCGAGGTCACGATTCGCCAGCTTCTCAACCATACGTCGGGGATAAAGAGCTACACCAGTGTTCCTGACTTCGGGAAGATGATGCGCACGGATTTCTCGCATCAGGAGATTCTAGGGTTGGTAGCAAAAGAGCCGCTGGAGTTCGCATCGGGGTCGGCCTGGAACTACAACAATACAGGCTACTTCTTGCTGGGCATGCTGCTAGAGAAAGTAAGCGGCAAGCTCTATGGGGACTTTCTGACGGAGCGTATCTTTAAGCCGCTCGGCATGAGCCGGACCCGTGTGAACAATCTCCAGATAGTGATACCCGGTCGGGCACGTGGCTACACCTGGGATGGCAGCACGGTTCGTAATGGCGAGTATGTCAGCCCTACACAACCTTATGCGGCTGGGGCGCTGATTTCTACTATAGATGACATGATTAAGTGGGCAGATGCGCTGGAGTCCCGAAGACTCTTAACTCAAGCCAGCTGGGATCAGATATGGACTGCGACTCGCCTGACTACCGGAAAAACGGAGAACTACGGCTTCGGCTGGAGTGTAAACGAGCTAAATGGGCACAGGATGGTAGAGCACAGTGGCGGTATCCCTGGCTTCGCTACCGACATCGTCCGCTTTCCCGAGGATCGGGTTACAGTTATTGTGCTCTGTAACTCCGACCAGATTAACGCTGCATCCCTCGCTACAGGTATTGCAAGGCACTATATTCCCACGCTGGCTCCCACACCGCCTAAAACTATTTCCGTAACACCAGAGGCGGTTCAAGGCATCAGTGGATACTACGACTGGCGAGGCAGCATCGGCGTACTACTCCCTCGCTCCGGGCAGATTTCCCTGAATGGGGACTTGCTGTCATTCTCCGCGCTAGATACGTTTTTTTTGAATAACTTCGACCGCTCTCCCCGAATTCAGACATTTCGGGTGGTCAAAGATAGAGCGGGGCAACCGACCGAGATAGTTCAGAACGAGGAGCGACATATCGCTCGTATCGGGCCACTGGCTAGCCTTGTGGCGCTCCAGCCTGATTCGGACTCGGCCCTGAATCAGCGCATTAATTCTACGATGAAAGCTCTCTCACAGGGAGAGAAAACACTGGAGAACTTCCCGGTGGCTCCTGGCTTCAAAGCGCGTTTTGCTGGTGTTGCCGTACCCGAGCTATCGGGCTACCAGAATCTTTCCTATCTGGCCACCTATGACATTTCGGCACGTAACATTGAGCGGCATGGAGGCAAGGTCAGCCGGGTGCTGTACTACCGACTGGCTGCCACCGGACCAGCGAAGTACCTTCTGGTGTACCTTACAGCAGACGGGCTTATTACGGATATCGACGCTGTTACCGAGTAGCAGAAAAATAAAGCACGTCGCAGTTGCGACGTGCTTTATTTTTTTAGCGAGTAGTAGCCCTACTGCGCTTTTTTGTACATCTCTAAGCGGTCCGTCAGCTCCTTGGCGAACTCCGCAGGGGCCTTCGAATCGGCCTTAAGCAATGCGACAGCCTTGGTCTGTGTGGCTAGCGCTTCCGACTTCTTGTCGTTCTTGAACTGTGCCAGGGCCAGAGTATCCAAGATCTGCCAGTCATTGTTCTTTGTCAGCGCATCCGCCTTTTCAGCAAGGGTGAGCGCCAGGGCAAAGTCGGGGCTCTTCAGTTCCTTGTTGTCAAGCATAGTCCAGGCAATGGCATTGAGCAGCAGAGGATTGTTCTTACCGACTCCTTCGCCGATAGTGCGGGCGTAGTCATAGGCCTTCGCTTCATCGGAGGTGAGAAGCAGGTTGAAGCGCAGAGAAGCAAGCTGCTCTGCCATCTCCGGGTTGGTGACCATGACTTTGTCCAGAGCCGCCAGCGCCTCAGTGGGCTTACCCTGGCGCATCAGAGCCTGCACCTTTTGCATGGCGCCCATGAGCGCCTGCTGCTTCTCTTGCTTGGCAATCTCTACCTTGGGATCGTAGGTACCGGCTACAATCTTCGCCAGAGGACCATCCATCTCCATAGGATGCCCGATCCAGGCTATTTTCTGGTTCTTGTCTACAATAAACGCGGTGGGAATACCCCCCTGGCCAGCGGCGTCCATCCAGTTCTTGCTCATGAAACCGCTTCGTGGCAGGGTATCAATAGCCACGTTGTAGTTCATGGTGGTGCCCATTTTCTTTACAAAGGCGGCAACTTTAGTGGCATACTTGGGATCATCTTCGCTGATGCTCACTCCGGTGAAGCTCACCTTGCCTTTATATTTTTTGGCCAGTTCCGTGAGATGGGGAATAGAGATTCGGCACGGTCCGCACCAGGTAGCCCAGAACTCTACCACGTAGAACTTGCCCTTTTCGAACTTGCTAACCGGGGTGCCCTTGACCCACTTTGCGACTTTGATAGCGGGGGCGGCGGAACCCATTTTAAGAGGTGCCGCCTGTGCTCCCAGGGTAAGGGAGAGGGCAGCAACAAGGGGCAAAACAAAACGCAGCATCAGATAGGCTCCTTCAATGGAAACTTAGAGGATAAACCTGTACTTCCGCTATAAAGTATATCGTATACGAAGGATTATCAGGAAGACCGCCAGGCAGTAGAGCAAGATAGCCTTCTCTTGCTCTACTTTTTATTAACTAAGTGTACTTGTGCTAAAGCGCTTGCGGGCGATGAAGCCCACGGGAATCAGCGCTGCCAGAAGCAGTACACCACCGGGCATCTCAGGCGTTATCGCGATGAGATTGGTGGACCACTGATTCTGGAAACCCGGCCCCTGCATAGCTACGGTGAAGTACCGGGCAGCTATGGAGTTATCCAGCACAAACTGTCCCGTAAACTTGGTGGAACCAGAGCCGGGTACTGCCGGAGTGGGCCCGCCGTAAGGGCGTAAGAAACGAGCTGCGAGCGGTGTATTGAACTTGAAGGGATCAACGGTACCAGGACCGCTAGGGCCATTCGTCCACGCTCCACCATTCAAACCGGATACGTTGGTACCTCCGTGACCAGAAACCATGAGGATCTGGTTTGTGCCGAGGATATCATCGTAGAAGCTGAACTCGATCGTGCTCGCTCTTGCTGTGGCCGCCTGCGCTCCACTCAACGACTCGATACCGAGAATGTTCCAGGTAACGTTGTCATTGGTCTGAAGTTTGACCTTCCAACCCGTGCCACCACCGGAAGTTTTCGGTACGTTGAAGTTGTAGATCGCTGCGTTCGCCGCGGTTACGGCAGAAAGCAGTGCTGCGACGCACAGAGTCTTTGCAAAAATCTGTTTCACTGTTTTGTCACCTCCTTTCTGTTAAAGCTCTACCAACGGAATACATCAATTTTAGTGCCATAGTCTATCATGAGGAAGTGATTCTTTACCGCAAAAATACCAGTTTGCGTTGAGTAATTTAAGGTTTTTGATGATAAATCAAACTATTTTAAATAATATAGACACTTATTTTCTATAATGATAATCCGGAATATTAAACTATTCTAATATGAGGAGTGGAAAGTGTTGTCTGTATTTACTGTGGGGATTATCAGGGCTTTATAATGCTTCAAATAAATAAAATAATAAGTATAGAGTATTTTGCCAAACAAAAAGAGAGGTTGAAAAAACCTCTCTTTAGTAGCCCGTAGGGGAATCGAACCCCTGATTTCCTCCGTGAAAGGGAGGCGTCATAACCGCTAGACTAACGGGCCAAGCGCAGGAGTCAGTTTATCGTGTCTCAGGCGCCCCGTCAAGATAGGCACTCAGCTGCTCTGCCATGGCAGGCGTTTCATACTCCGTCGCTGCCAGGGAGATTGCGGCGGCGACTCTATCCGGGTAGTTCCGCTGGATGATACGCAGAGCATCCGTCAGATAGTCACGCTGGGCGCGTTCGTCGGCCAGGATTCCCTCTAAGAGGAGTATCAGCGCCTCGTCTTCGTGAGCCTGGGCCAGTAGGGCATTGGCGCGCTCAATTTCGGAAAGCTCCCAGAGAAGCGCGTCTATAAAAAGGTAAATGGCATCGTCGCTGGCAGGAGTCCAACGCTCGGTGGCCAGCAAGTCATCGTTGAGCTGGTCCAGCTCTTCTTGAGTCGCTACCTCGCGAGCAATCAGCCATTCGTGCATGCCGAGCAGGTGGCGGCTTTCTTCGTAGCTCCAGCGAGTCCAGAACCAGGCCCGCCCACGGCTACCCCGCAGGCGAATCAGCGCCGCCGTATTGTAGTCCGGAAGATAGAGATCCTGGCGATACCCGGCCAGAGCGGCGGCGGCCAGCTCCTCAGAAGGCTTCGGGCCTGGCAGAGTAGAGTCCAGCGTTCGCCACAAACTGTCACGACCGTGCTCTGATTCCGCCACACGAAAATAGGTACGATAAAGCTGATAGAGCTCGCGCTCAGTAGCGGGATCCAACCGCATGGCCGCAGAGCGCTCACTGGTGGCGTTCTGCCGCTGGTTCAGAGTTTCGTTCTCATGCTTACTCACTGCTACCCCATGTATCCTTTAGGCTGCTATTTTGGCTATGGGGCTTTGGTCCCAATACCAAGAGGATACAATACCGCATGCACAGGCGTTGGATGGTAGTGGTAGCGCTGACAGTGCTCAGCGGAGGGCTGGGCGCAATCGCAGGATGCTCGGGAGGCTCACTGGAGAGTCGGCAGAATCGACTGGCAGGTACCTACGATGGAACCGACTTTACGCTGGTTGTAACCACGGCAGGCCAGGCAACCGGGACCCAGAACCTGGGCAGTGTGTCACGAGTACTAACCGGCCTGGTTAGTGCCTCGGGAAACGTGTCTCTCACGGGTGGCGGGGCCAGCTTGCAAGGGACACTGACAGAAAACGGAGGAACGCTTTCTTTGTTGGTTGATGGGGTACGGACGGCAATATCGGTTAGCCGCCGCGCGACTCC
The DNA here is from genome assembly GCA_049840835.1 of Armatimonas sp. GTDB lineage: Bacteria > Armatimonadota > Armatimonadia > Armatimonadales > Armatimonadaceae > JANLTX01. The sequence continues at coordinate 27,405 of JASGJG010000014.1, forward strand.
TACGCCAGCAGCTACGGCGACTCCTACTCCAACCCCTACGCCTACCCCCACACCAACGCCCACTCCGGATCCGGGACCCAATCAGCTTACTGCAGCACTCTTTCCACATAAAGCGGGCGATACCTGGACCTACGATGTAGATGTCACTGGCTACCCGACCGCGACCAAGGTAGTGAAAGCAGGGACTATCGTAGATATCAATGGTTCGAGCGCGCTGCCACTGGAACTGGGAGACGGAACAACGACCGAGCGTGTGGCATTTTCCCGAGATGGGTTGACAACGGGAGATGGCGTTATTCGGCAACAGCAGAAATTACCCAATGGCACTATCACCGTACAAGATACCTACGGCCAACCGCTATTAGTCTCCTATAGTCTAATAAAAGGCCAGCAGGGTCTTACTTCAACTGTGGGAGGAGATCGGGTGAGTGCTGGCTACCTGGGATCGATAACGGTCAAGTTTACCGCCTCCTTTCGGCGCTCCGAGCGCGTGACGGTGCCTGCGGGCACCTTTGATTGCGCTGTTGTTGAGAGCGTGCAGGAAACCAGCTACTCCCTGAGCGGTACATTTCAGACAGAAACCGTGAATCGCACCGAGTGGCGTGCAGCTGGAGTTGGGCCGGTGAAGATTACAGAGAATGCGGTGACTTACTCGCTTCGCTCTGCCAGCGTGAATGGGCAGGTCTGGCCGCAGTGAAGCGAGTCCTGAGCCTTCTAGAGCAAGCAATTGAAACGGGCGCTATGCCCGGTGCAGTGGCTACCGCTCTGCGTGGGGGCGAGACTCTGTTCAGCACGGCTCTGGGGACTTTAGATGGCGACGAACCTACCTATGCAGAGGCTATCTATGACCTGGCAAGCCTGACCAAGCCTCTGGCCACTGCCGCCACCCTGCTTACTTTAGTAGAAGACGGTACCCTGGCTCTGGCGACCCCTATCCCTGAGTTTTTAGGTCCACGTGCGGGACACCTGCGTGATGTGACCCTTCGCCACCTGCTCACGCACACATCGGGGTTGCCTGCCTGGACTCCCTGCTATGATCTGGGCGAAGGACTGGAGAGCGCGGTCGAAGCCGTGCTGCGCACTCCAACTGTGCCACCCGGCACGCGCTATGAATACTCCTGCCTGGGCTATATACTCCTGGCTCGGATTCTTCAGCGAATCACCGAGAAACCGCTCGATGCCCTGGCTGCCGAGCGTGTGTTCTCACCACTGCGCCTGGACTCTCTCACCTTCTGGCCCGATCCAGCCCGATGCGCTCCCACGACCGCCCATGAAGGTGCTGAAGGGAGTCCCACAACATTGCGTGGCATCGTCCATGATGGTAATGCCCGCGCCATTCGCGCTGGGGGTGGGGTAAGCGGCAATGCAGGACTGTTCGGCACCGCTCAAGATGTCGCCCGGTTCGGCGAGGCCATTCGCTGTGGTCTGTTTTTCGGGGAGCCCACCCGCCGCCGGATTCTCTCGCCACAATCGAGTCCTCCTGGCCACACTCTGATGTTCTTCTGCCCCCCGAACGGCTACACTCCTATAGGAGACTTGCTCTCCGATAGAGCCGTGGGGCACTCCGGCTACACAGGCACGTTCCTTACTATAGACCCGGAATACGACCTGACCATAGTGCTGCTCACGAATGCTGTGTACGGAGAAGGTAAAGAAGACTTCCTGCGCTGGCGCCGAAAGTTCTTAAACGCGCTGGCAGCAGAGCTTTAGGCTCTAGAAGCACTGGGAAGGGCATACCTGATTCGGTGCCGAATCTTGCCCCATGCATCGCCGTGCCTTTCTTGCCACCAGTCTTGCTCTTGCTGCCGCCCCCACATTCGCTCAGGGAAATGGGCAGTCAGGACAGAAACCAAATGCAGAGCCCTCTGCCAATGACTTCCTGATTCCGCCGCTCTCCGCACGCCCCCATACCTGGTGGCACTGGATGAATGGCAACATTACGTTGGAGGGCATTACTGCAGACCTGGAGGCCATGGCGCAGGCTGGAATCGGTGGGGCACAGATCTTCAATGTAGACCAGGGAATTCCTGCGGGAAAAGTCCCCTACATGACCCCGCAGTGGATGGAAGCGATAACCCATGCCGCCAAAGAAGCGCAACGAGTAGGGCTGGAACTCTGCTTCCACAACTGTGCTGGCTGGTCTAGCTCTGGTGGCCCCTGGGTCACCCCTGCGCTCGCTATGCAGGTGCTTACCTGGTCTGAGACAACCGTGGCTGGCGGAAGCAGGCTTTCCCTGACCCTGAAAGAGCCTGAGAAGCGAGCGGGTTACTATAACGATATCGCTGTGCTGGCTGTGCGCGTGCCTGCAGCGGGTGATGCCTTCCGCCTACCCGATATCCGGAGCCGGGCGCTATTCGACCGGGGCGGCGATGGGTTGGGGCTGAACGTTCGTGGAACGGCTCGTGAGGGCCAAGCCACAGAAAGCGCAGTGCCGCTCGGTGGCGTACAGCTGCTGCAATGCAAACCAGATGGCACGCTGACCTGGGACGCGCCCGCTGGTAACTGGCTTCTACTGCGCATGGGCCATACTACGACGGGCGCGCAGAACGCGCCCGCACCCGATGCCGGGCGTGGTCTGGAGTGCGACAAGCTCAGCCGCGAAGCCCTGGATTGGCACTGGGATAAGGGCGTGGCTCCCATCTTGAAATCCATTGGACCAGAGCTTGCGGGAAAGGTGCTCAACAACTCGCTGATTGACTCCTATGAAATGGGCAGTCAGAACTGGACCCCGAAGCTGCGCGATGAGTTCAAGAACCGCTGTGGCTACGACCCTCTGCCCTGGCTACCGGTGGTCACCGGGCGAGTAGTAGAGAGCGTGGAGCAGTCTGAGCGGTTCCTGTGGGACTGGCGGCGCACGATTGCCGATCTCTTCGCGCAGAACTACACGGGGCGTTTCAAGGAGCGCTGCCATGAGAATGGCCTGATGTTCTCTGTAGAGCCCTATGGCAATGGTCCGTTCGATAACCTTCAGATAGGCATGCAGGGCGACATTCTTATGGGCGAGTTCTGGGTGCCCGGCGGTGCGGCGGGAGAGACCATTAAGATCGCCGCAAGCTGCGCCCATATCATGGGGCGCAAGATAGTCGGCGCGGAATCATTCACGGCTGGCGAGAACGAGGGGCGCTGGCAGGTAGAGCCGTACGGCATCAAGGCGCTGGGCGACCGCATGTTCAGCCAGGGGGTGAACCGCTACATCTTCCATCGCTATGCCCATCAGCCCTGGCTCGACCTCAAGCCAGGTATGACCATGGGGCCGTGGGGCTCGCACCTGGAGCGTACCCAGACCTGGTGGAAGCAGGCTCGCACCTGGCTGACTTACGTGGCGCGCTGCCAGTACCTGCTCCAGAGCGGACGGTTCGCGGCAGATGTACTCACCTTCTGCGGGGATGACGCTCCCAACGACCTTCTACGGCCCACGTTGCCCTCTGGCTATGACTACGATGGCTGCGACCGCACCGCACTCCAGAGCGCGAAGGTAGAGAAAGGCGATATTGTCTTCCCGTCCGGCGCGCGCTACAAAGTCCTTCTGATTCCCGACTCCGCCTGGATGACACCTCAGACCGCCGCCAAGCTGGTCGAATTGAGCAAAGCGGGTGCGCAGATTGTGGGGCGTAAACCCGAGAAGTCTCCCAGCCGGGTGGGTTATCCTGCCTGCGATAGGAGTGTGAGCGACCTGGGTGCCCAGTTCAAACTCACCACGCTTCCGGCGGCGCTGCCGCCTCCAGATGTGCTCCTGCCCGAGCGTACTCCTTTTGTGTGGCTCCATCGCAGCACGCCGGATGCGGAGATTTACTTTGTCAGCAACCAGCGCTATACCCAGCAGAAAGCCACCGTTGGGTTTCGGGTCACAGGGCGCGCACCTGAGCTGTGGCATCCCGAGACCGGCGCTACTGAGTCGGCTCCGCTCTGGCGCGCGGATAGGAACCACACCCATGTGGCTCTGTCACTGGGGCCTGCCGAGTCTGTTTTCGTGGTCTTCCCGAAGGGCGCGAAGGCTGGCACCTACTACACAAAAATAGAGCGCACCGGAGGCACTGTTGACTTGCCCAAACCGCCTGTGCTGAGTATTCTCTCTGCCCGCTATGAAGCAGTAGATGGTGCTGGAGGTGCCGATGTCACCGCCAAGGTGAAGGCCATGGTCGCTGCTGGAGAGGCAGACATTGCCGCTACCAATTCCAACTTCGGTGACCCCATCAACCTGCATGTAAAGCACCTGGTGATCCGCTACACCATAGACGGTAAGTCGATGGAGAAGACTGTCGGGGAGAACGAGACCCTGACCCTGCTTGGCAGCGGCCCGGATAACGCATTGCCCGAGTACACAATCACCGGCGGAAAACTACTGGCCTATACGCCCGGCACGTACATGCTCACCGCCCCGCGCGGCAGCGTAAAGCGCCTCACGGCGCCAGCGTTTCGTCAGACCGCTATCACCGGATGGGAACTTACGTTCCCCGGTCAGGATACACGGCCGCTGGAGAAACTAATTTCCTGGACCGAGCTACCCGAGCCAGACGCGAAGTACTTCTCTGGCACAGCACGCTACCGCACCACGTTCACCGTGAATCCGGAACCCGGCTACGCAGTCATTCTCGATCTGGGGGTGGTAAAGAACTTCGCCGATGTCCGACTAAACGGTGAATCTCTGGGCACGCTCTGGAAAGCCCCGTGGCGCCTGGATATTACATCGCTGGTGCGCTCCGGTGCGAACACACTGGAAGTGAGCGTAACCAACCTCTGGGTGAACCGGCTTATTGGTGATGAGCAGCTCCCACCCGAGGAAGGCGTGGAGTGGACAGGTCGCACCGGCCCCATAAAAGCCTGGCCACAGTGGATCCTGGACGGTAAGCCGCGCCCTGCCACTCAGCGGGTAGCCTTCACCACCTGGCGCTACTGGACCAAGGACGATAAACCGCTGGACTCCGGCCTGCTCGGCCCGGCTCGAATCCTTCTGGTGCCCGCGTTATCGATTTAAGGAAATAATCCGTGACGGGAACGAATCTGGACATTCCCGTCACGGAGGTTTATGGTGTAGATTCGGTGAGACAAAGAAACACTCCTCACCGTTACTACCACTTAGAGCTGTGTCAGTTTCATAGCGGCAATGTCCCAGATAAAGCCCGTGGGCTTCTGTCCTCTCCCCGACGTATCCTGCACCTCATACCGGAGCGTCTTGAAAACAACCGAGATCGACTCCGTCGGCGGGGTGCCCTGGTCGTTTGCAATCCGGATATTCGTCACGAAAACGTCCTCAAGCGTCAGGACGATTCCGCCTCCCAGGGCGATCACAAGCTTCGGGAAATTTCTACCCGTCACTATTTTCGTCCAAAACGCTGCCGAACTGCGGTCGGAGACGCGCTTGATCGTGAGGCTCGATGGCAGGGGCTTGCCGACCGACGCGCCCCCTCCCTTCAAAAACGACGATTCGGCGGAAGTCCCGAACTCTACCGATAGAATGGCAAGCGAACCATCCCTTGCCGTCGTCAGCGCCTCGGGGAGGTCTTTGTCTCCCGTTTCCTTGAGCATCAGCGCAGGGCGGGGAAACGCATCACGCTGGACGAGCGAAGCGACAGGTGCAGGCTTCGGGTCGGCGGGGCGGGCGTGGGCGAAACCTGTAAGGGAGAGAGCGACGAGGGTAAGCAGAGAAATCGGGCGCATGGTTTTCATAAATTCCTTGCCCGCATTATCCCCTACCTTCTGGCTTTTCAAACGCGCCGCCTGTCGCTATCCGTGGGGGCGTGCAGCACCGAAACGTCAGACTGACTCGCTCAGTGGTCACGTTCTCATCGCGTGGAACCCCATGCTGCCAGTGGTCCTGTACCTCTGGCGGCATGTAGAGCAGTGAACCAGAGACTAGAGGATAGCCGACTCTATGGCTACGATGGTCTGCCAACCGGAACCAGAGCGTGCGCTCAGCACCCAGGGAAAGAATGGCTACACCCGTGCCTGGTTCCAAACCAGCAGTGTCGTCTTTGTGGAATCCCATTCGGGAAGTCCCATCCTGATAGTAGTTCGCCAGGCAGTTATTCGGCGCAAAACCAAGCAGCGCGTGCAGCTTTTCGATAACCGGCTCCAGCAGAGTAGGAATCGGAACCTGTTCGTACTCCATGCCGGAGTAGTTATAGGGAACGCCAAAGCTGGCGGTACGCCGCGCCTGAATCCGAGTATCCCAGGTCGTTACCGTTTCCAGAAAGCGTGATAGCAGCAGATTCGGCTCTGGTAAGAAATCGGGAATATAGAGAACATTTGGGGCATCCATCTCGCAACTACTATCGCAAGTTGAGATACCTTTGCTTAGAGCCTACGTCGTTGATGTACGATTTATTGAGGTGATGGTGCTTGTTCCGGCACCTTCATACTCAGAGTTTTGCTGACGCCTGGTTCCTGCATAGTGACACCGTACCAGAGAGGCGCGGCTTCCATAGTAGTGGCGTTGTGGGTAATCAGAATGAACTGACTCTGCTCGCCGAACTCACGTACCAGATCGGCGAACTTTTCCACGTTCGCACCATCCAGAGGGGCATCGACTTCGTCTAATACACAGAAGGGGGCGGGGCGGACTTCTAAGAAGGCGAAGAGCAAGGCTGTGGCGGTCAGGGCGCGCTCGCCGCCGGAGAGTAGGGCGAGGCTCTGGCGCTTCTTGCCCGGGGGCTGTGCCCAGATCTCGATACCCGTCTCCAGAACATCGTTTGGGTCGGTCATGACAAGTTGGGTTTCGCCGCCACCAAAGAGCCGCCCAAAGTACTTCTGGAACGCCAGGCTCACCGCTTCAAAGGTTTCTACAAAGACTCCACGGGTAGAGTCGTCGATTTCGGTGATAGCGGCGTTTAGAGTCGTGCGGGCGTCTTCCAGGTCTGTTTTCTGCTCCAGAAGGAACCGATGCCGCTCGGATACGCGCTCGTATTCTTCAATGGCACCAGTATTGACGATGCCAAGCCCCTTTATCTCACGGCGTAGACGAGAGATTTCCTGAGCCACGTCTTTGGCGGGAGGAACGCCGCCAGTAAGCTCTACGGCAGAGTCTGGGTGCAGCTCGTACTCATCCATGAGCCTTTGGCGGATTCCCTCGGCCTGGGTCTCTAAGCGGGCTGCTTTCAGGCGGGCCTGCTGGCCGCGCTCGCTGGCAGACTGAATCCCACGCTGAGCATCACGAAGCTGCTCGGAAAGCTGAGTACTCTGTGCGGAGAGCACACCTCGGCGCTCCTGCAGGGTTTCCCGTAAGACAGAGGCCGACTGTTGCTCTCGCTCTGCTTCAGTGCGTACCTCTTCACAGACTTTCTCTTCGGCTTCTTCTCGGGCGATCAAGGCACGGGCATCATCGGCGCGCCGGGTTCGTTCCCCAGCTTGCAGGGTCGCCCTCAAGGCCCCTTCATGTGCCCGCTCGGCATCGCGCTTCAGACTCTGAGCACGCTCGCGCAGACTGGCTGCTTCGGCAGAGAGTAGCCGTGCTTTCTCCCGTACCTCGCTCTGAGTGACCGACAGCGCTGCCCGACGCTCTGCAAGCTGCTCCCGGCTCTGCTGTGCGCCTTCATCCGCATTGCCTGCCGCTTCCACGGCTTCCGCCAGGGTTTTCTCTCTGGCGGTTTCTTCCTGGAGTGCTCGGTCCAGCGCTTCAGCGCGCTCTGCCTCGCGCACGCGCTCCCGCTCCCGGCGCTCGGCTTCGTTCTTCGCGGTTACGCCCTCGCGCTCGGCTCTATTGGCGGCATCACGAGCAGTATTACGCTCTTTCTCGGCATCAGAGAGGGCAGTGCGAGCGGCCTCCAGTGCCTCTCTATCCGATTTCTCTTTGCGGCGCAGGCGGTCGCTTTCGTCTCGCCCGGTATCCACCGCATCGGAAAGTTCCGCGATCTCACGTTTACGGGAGAGCAGATTCGGACCCTGACGCCCCATACGCCCGCCCGTAATCGCTCCGGTGGGGACCACGACCTCACCAGATAGGGTAACAATGCGCCCCCAGTCGCTCACGCTTCGGTTACGACTGACCTGCGTAGCAATCTCAATATCTTCGCAGACAAGCACGCGTGCCAGAAGCACATTCACGGCGGCTTCATCGCGGTCGTCGAAGCTCACCAGATCGGCGGCGGAGCCTGAAACACCTGATTCCCGCTTGGCGGCTACCCGCAGGCTACCGGGCACATCTACCTGCCGGAGAACATCTAGGGGCAAAAACGTCGCGCGCCCGCCTCGGCTCTCGCTCAAGTAGCGAATGGCGGCTTTAGCATCACGCTCGGTCTCAACAATGATGTCTTGCAGCGAGCCGCCCAGAGCCACTTCGATAGCTGTTTCCAGATGGGCGGGTACCTGAATGGCATCGGCAACCAGGGTGAAACGCCCGGATAGTCTGCCTTCGTCCACCCCGCGCAACACAGATTTCACCCCGGCGAAGTAGCCTTCCTGTGCTGCCTCGGTTTCCTCTAAAGCACGCAGACGGCTTTCCTGGCCTGCCAGGCGCTTCTCCAGAGTTGTCAGGGTCTCTCGTGTACCTGCTACAGCCTTTTCCGCACCGGTTACGCTATCTCGCGCCGTGGTGACTTTCTCTTCGGCGATACCCAGCTCTTCTTTAGCGACTGCCGTGGCGCTGTCCGCAGCTTTCTGCGCTTCCTGAGTAGTCGCTGCCGTGGTAATAACGGCAGCAAGGCTCTCCTGAACACCAGCACGCTCTCTAGCACGCAGGGTTAGCCGCTCGCGTAGAGATTCCAGCTCCGCTTTCTGAGCGGCTAGCTTACGAGCCAGCGCTAAATAATCGGCCTCTTGCCCCGCTGCTGCTTTCGCAAGCTCATCCAGCGCCTTTTGCGCCTCACGAACGCTCTGCTCAGCATCGGCCAGTTCACGGGTCTTCTCACTCAGTGCTAGATCCGCCTCGCGCGCTTCTGCAGCTACTCGGCCCGCTTCTTCGTCTAAACGCTTCTTCTCATCGTCTAGCACGGTGAGATCGGATGCCAGAGTCTCTAAAGTCTTTTCCGCACCCTGGCGGCGCTCTGTGGATAGCGCTATCCGGCTTGCCAGACGCTCTAGCTGGGTGCGTGCACTTTGCTCAAGCTGCCGCGCATCGTCTAATTCCCGCTCGGTATCACTCAGAGTCAGGCGCAGAGTTTTGGACTCTTCATCGGCCTGTAGCTCGGCGGCTCTATGACGCTCGGCTTCCTCTCCTGCATCACGGGCCAGAGTTTCCTGCTCACTAAGCTCCGCACTCAGGCGGCTCCAGTCAGCCGCTAGTTGGCCAACTTCCACTTCACGCAAGCGCCCGGTTAGCTCCTTATGGCGCTGCGCGACCTCTGCCTGCTCACGAAGAGGCTCTACCTGACCAGAAAGCTCAGAGAGAATATCCCGCACGCGGACTAAGTTGGTCTCTACGTTCTCCAGCTTTCGCTGAGCTTCCCGCTTCTTGACCCGGTATTTCTTAATGCCCGCCGCTTCCTCGAACAACTCGCGCCGCTCCTCAGGCCGGGCTGTGAGCATGGAGTCGATTTCGGACTGGTTGACAATGGCATACGCCCCGCGCCCCAGACCCGTATCTAAAAATAGGTCCGTAATATCTTTCAGGCGACAGGCCGTTTTGTTGAGCAGATACTCACTGGCGCCATCTTTATAGATACGGCGTGTAACAGTGATTTCAGAAAAGTCTAAGGGCAGGAACCGGTCTTCGTTGTCAACGGTGAGCGAGACCTCTGCCATGCCCAGTGGCTTACGCTTAGTGGACCCTGCAAAGATCACATCGCGCGCATTACCCGCCCGCAGACTGGAGGCTTTCTGCTCTCCCAGGCACCACACCAGCGCATCTAAGAGATTGGATTTCCCGGACCCATTCGGCCCAACAATACAGGTAACACCGGGAACGAACTGAATCTCGGTCTTTTCCGCGAAGGTCTTAAATCCGTGGAGCGTGAGGCGCTTAAGGTGCATCGGGCGTGGCTATTGTAACATAGCCCTCACCCCCCAGCCCCCTCTCCCAACGTCCCTCATACTTCGGGCCTCTCTGGGAGAGGGGGAGCGGATTCGGAGATTTTATCCAGAACAGCGTTCAGGTTGGTGAGCACTTCTTCGTTGGTGAAGCGGAGGAGTTGTACTCCAAACTTTCGGATTTCCTGGTCACAGTCTGTGTCTTTTGCCGCTTGTTCCGATTCTTCATGATAGCCACCATCTAACTCAATCGCTAAGCGCTGCTCAGGACACCAAAAATCAAAGACAAATCTTCCTGTGGGATGCTGGCGGCGAAATTTCATTCCGGCTACCTGTCTACTGCGTAAGGCTGCCCATAATAGTGCCTCTGCTTCAGTAGCATTTCTCCGATTCTCTTGTGCCCATTGTTGAATCACTGCTCCGGTACGCCGAATACGGGAGGCGCTTGAAATTTTTCTCTCCACATACTTTATAACGGGCGAGATTGCCGATTCTGACAAAATTGCCCCAAAAATCAAAAGTATTTTTCTGACTCCCCTTCTCCCAGAGAGGTTCGAGGAACGAGAAACGTTGGGAGAAGGGGCTGGGGGATGAGGGCAGTGTACAATGCGCTTCGTGAGTGAGGTTCTGGTACGCGGTGTGGCGCTGACCAAGGCATTCGGGGGTAGCCCGGTGCTTCAGGATGCGAATATTGAGCTACGGGCTGGTGAGGTTCACGCGCTCTGTGGGGAGAATGGGGCAGGGAAGTCCACGCTGGCGAAGTTGCTGGCTGGGATTCATTTGCCGACGGCAGGGCATGTGGAGGTCGGGGAGCATACGGTTCGATTCTCCAGTCCTAGAGATGCCACGGCGCATGGAATCGCGCTTATTCCCCAGGAGCCACAGACCTTTCCTGATCTCTCCGTAGCCGAGAACCTGTTTCTAGGGCGCCCGCCACGTAAGTACGGTCTGATAGATACGAAAACCATGCACGCCGAAGCTGCCCGCTGGCTAGAAACCGTGGGCGCGAAGCTGGACCCACGCATCAGTGTTCGTGGCCTCTCGGTAGCGGATCGGCAGCTAATCGAGCTAGCAAGCGCGCTCAGCCAGAATGCTAAAGTACTGTTCTTAGATGAGACTACGGCTTCACTGACCCCTGCCGAAGTGGCGCGCCTGGGAGAACTCATCGCTCGCCTGAAGACCGAGGGCTGTGCCATAGGCTTCGTGAGCCACCGTATGGAGGAGATTTTCTCTCTGCGACCATGTCACAGTGCTACGAGATGGCCAGGTAGTTGGTGACACCCCTATCTCTCAGACTACTCCAGATGCTCTAGTACGCCTCATGGTAGGCCGTAACCCTGAGTTGGTTGCCGAAGCCACCCATGCCCTGACAGATGCTTCTGGCTCCCCCGTCCCGGCGAAGCCGGATAAGACGGGGGCGGGGGGGGAAGTTCCCTTGCTCGAAGCCCGAAAGCTATCGCGGCGTAAGAAGTTTGAAGACATCTCGCTGAATGTGCATGCTGGGGAAATAGTAGGACTGGCGGGCCTGGTAGGGGCCGGGCGGACCGAAGTCGCTCGGGCGCTATTTGGCTTGCTGCCTTTAGACACGGGTGAGGTGCTTTTAAACGGCAAGTCTGTAAAAATCAGAACGCCCAAAGATGCTATGGCGCTCGGACTGGCTCTTGTGCCGGAAGATAGGCAGCGGCATGGAGCATTGCTGCCCTGGACTCTCTGGCAGAATGCCAGCCTGGCGAGCTTGCCTGCAGGGTGGCTGAAGCCGGATGCCGAGCGAGCGAGTACAGATGGCTGGATAAAGCGATTAGATGTGCGCTGCCGCACATCGGAGCAGCTACTCTCGGAGCTATCCGGCGGGAACCAGCAGAAGATAGTCATGGCCAAGTGGCTGCAGACCAGCCCGAAGGTACTGATTCTGGATGAGCCCACGCGTGGAGTGGATGTCGGCGCCAAAGCCCGAATCCACGAGGAGATTCGAGCGCTGAAGGAGAAAGGCGTGGCGGTGCTCGTTATTTCCTCCGACCTCCCCGAAATTCTCGCCCTCAGTGATCGACTCTATGTACTGCGTGCAGGAAAGCTGGCCGCCACCTTCTCAAAAGAAGAGGCTACGCCAGAGGCGGTTATCGCTGCGGCCTCAGGGGCACTGGCTGTATGAACCGACGTGAGCTTCCTCTTCTCATTGCTCTGGTGGCGCTGGTCTGCCTGGTGAGTGCGTTCCAGCCGCGCTTTCTGAGTGTGGATAACCTGCGGAGCGTATTGCTCTGGCTACCGCTACTTACTGTGGCTGCGCTGGGGCAGATGGCTGTGATTCTTACCCGTGGGGTAGATGTCTCTGTGGGCTCGATTCTAGCGCTGGCAGGTATGTGTACTGCGGTTCTGCTCCGAGACCACCCGAACATGAACATCTATGTGGCCGCACTACTCTCTACAGTGTTCGGAGCGGTACTGGGGGCTATCAATGGAGGGCTGATTGCCTTCGGGCGGGTGCCTGCCATTGTCGCGACCCTGGGCACGCTGGGCATCTATCGGGGGCTTACATTTCTGGTCTCCAAGGGGCAGCAGGTGAGTGAGTACGAGCTACCACGCGGTCTGGCAACCTGGAGCAACGAAGGGCCTGGGGGGCAGAGTCTAATACCCTGGGTGGTTCTACTGGCGCTGCTCTGTGCCGGGGAATGATGCTGTTTTTAACCCGCACACGGGGCGGGCGAGCTCTCTATGCTCTGGGAGGCAACCCGGATGCTGCGGCGTGGCGTGGGGTACCGACTCGGCCTGTTACGTTCTGGGTTTATGTACTCTGCGGTGCGGGCGCTGGGCTGGCGGGGATTCTCTATGCCAGCCGCTACGGGACGGTGAACCCGGCGACGATTGGAAGTGGCTTCGAGCTACTGGTCATTGCCGCAGTGGTGATTGGCGGGGTGAGTGTATTCGGAGGAATTGGGAGCGTGCCTGGCGTGCTGCTGGGGTGCGTGCTACTGGGCACGATCAATGTGGCGCTGTCTGTGCTCTCTATAGATGCTACCTGGCAGCAGGCGGCGTATGGGGCTGTGATTCTTATAGCCGTGCTGTTCGATGATGTCTCTGCGCGAAAACTGCGCCTGCGCCTGACCGGGGAGGAAACAGCTTGAAACTGAAAGCGTTTCTGCCCGAAGTCGTAGCGGGAGTATTACTGGTAATAGCGTTCGTGCTCAGCGCCGTGTTAGTGCCTGGGTTTCGGGATATCGGGTATCTGACGGACCGCTCTACGCTTGTAACCGAGACAGGGCTGCTGGCACTGGCCCTTACACCACTGATTGTGGCGGGGCATATCGATCTTAGCTGCACGGCGATTCTAGCCCTGGTGGGGGTACTAGCAGCTACTCTGGCCGCAAAACTGGGGCTACCCTGGCCTGTCTGCTTTCTACTTTGCCCGGTACTGGGTGGGCTCTTAGGGGCTCTGAACGGCTGGTTAGTCGGAAAGCGGGGGCTGCCATCGCTGGTAGTCACTATCGGGACCATGGCGCTCTTCCGAGGTGTGGCTCAGATTCTGGCAGGAGATAAGTCTCTGCCCGTGCCGGAGGCGTACCAGGGAATCCATCACGTGACCCTGCCGAAAACATACTTCCACCTGCCTATGCTGGTGTATCTGGTGCTGGCGGTGGTGATCGGGTTCTTGCTGCATAAAACCGTGTTTGGTCGGCAAACCTACGCCGTTGGTACGAATCCCGAGGCCGCGCGCTACTCGGGCGTGCCAGCGGGCACGGTAATCTTTAAGCTGTTTGTGCTTTCTGGAGCGATAGCTGGGCTGGGTGCGGCGCTGGCTGCTCTCGCGGCTAGGAGTGGCCCGCTATGACAACGCTCGTGGCTGGGAGCTAGATGCCATTACGGCAGTAGTACTGGGCGGCACAAGCATCTTCGGAGGGCGCGGAACGGTGATAGGAACCGTGCTGGCGCTGGCGCTGGTGGGAATCGTGCAGACCGGGCTAGGGGTGGCAGGCGTAAAGGCGGAGATTCAGGTAGCGGCTACGGGTGCGCTACTTATCGTCGCGATTCTTCTGGGTAACCTGCTTCGGCGACGCTGAGGCTTCCGGAGAGGCAGAGGCTCCTGGTGTCGGGCGGGTCGTGGCAACGCCAGGCAGAATCAGGTTCGTAATACGCCGTCGGTCTTCGGAGAGAATAGCATGCGCTATGGGGCGACCCTGCCGAATGATCATCAGACCCTCAAGCATGTCGTAGCTGCTCCAGGGGCGGTTAGGGGAGCGAAAGGCGCGAACCGAATCGTTTTTGGTAATGAGCCCTCGGAAGGTCTTCCAGTTCTCGTCGTTTCTGTAACGCCAGTCCAGCTCTTGCAGGGGCTGAGGCTCGCGCCACCAGCTTGAAGGAATCGCTCCCACGCCGTAGCGCTCGAACTCTTCTTGCACATGGACCGTATCGAAACTCATATAGGCCACCGCAGGCATGGTAGCAAAGAACAGGCTCCAGAAGATAGCGCGACGCGTGGTCATGGTATACCGAAGTATCGGCAGATTGGCAGGAAAGCTGGATAGTGCCGGTGAACAGAACGAGACTTAAGATGCCAGAGAGAATTACCACGCCCTCCGGGCTGAGCTACGAAGATATTACCGTCGGCGACGGTGCGACCCCGACCACAGGCAGTTACGTGACCGTGCACTATGACGGGACCTTTGAAGATGGTTCCCCGTTCGACTCTTCGCGCCAGCGCAACGAACCATTTGTCTTCACCATTGGTCGTCGGCAGGTAATCGCTGGCTGGGACGAAGGCGTGGCGACGATGAAAGTCGGCGGTCGACGCAAGCTGATCGTACCAGGACATCTGGCCGGCGGCGAGCGCGGCTACCCCGGCGTGATTCCGCCGAATGCCACCCTTATCTTCGATGTGGAAGCTGCTGGAGTTAGCCAGTGAAGTTGATGCGGCTTCCTGATGCTCTCCGGTCTGGCCCTTGTTGCAGGTTGCGGTGGCGGCGCACCGGATATTCCACGGGAAACCAAGCTTAAACTGGATATTGTGTGGCCGGAGCGCACCCGCGCTTTAGATGCCCCGGCAGGAGCGCTGAGCGCGGTCGCTTCTGTGGAGTCGCTTGCGGGCGGCTCCGGCAGTTTTCCCGCTATTGACCGTGAACCGACTCTGCCCGGCTACACCCAGAACTGGACCTCAACAACCTCCTGCCCAACGGGTATCGTGCGCCTCACCGTAAACTTCTACGCCGGGCGCGGTGGGCTAGGCTCGCTGGTAGGCACCGCCGTTAAAACGGTCGCGATTGCCGCCGATGGCACGGGGAGCGGGCACGATAGCCGTTGAAGGCAAGATAGACACCATCGCCGGAGCGGACCCACGAGTGTGCGTGTGGCGGAGAATGCTACCCATACGTTGACCGCGAAATACGCTGCGGCAACCACGATTGCGGGTCGAGCCCGTGCCGCCTCCTTCGCCTCAAGCGGCAGAGAGCACCGCCCTGTCCATCGTAGCCAATGGTACTGCCACTGGCCTCTCTGTCGGCAGCTCAGCGATAGTAGCCACTCTGGGCGGCAAGACCAGTGAGGCATTTGCCGTCACCATCACCACGCCTGCGGGCGCGACCGCTGTTATCGCTGCCGGACAGACAGTCGATGTAGGCCAGAGCAAAAAGCTTATCGCCTCGGTTACCGATTCTTCCGGCAACTCGTCGACCATAGACCAGAGCCGACTTGATCGGACACGGTCACGGCGGGTGCCGATAACCTGGATATCACCTCTGATGGCACCATGACCGGCAAGTCTGTGGGCAGTGCTACTATCAAGTTCACGGCAGGTGACCTCTCTACCACTGGCACGGTGAGCGTCACGTCAGATGTGAATATCGCCGTCGATCCGTTCCAGGCTGTTCTGCCGGGCGGCTCGATTACACTCACCTCCAAGGTCACTGATCGGGGGGCGCTCCCATTACTCCTCCCGGCGCCATCACCTGGACCCAGGTATCTGGCAGTGAGATACTCGAGCTTTCCTCCAGCGGCGAAGCACATGGCCTCGCCATCGGCGTCTCCACTGTTCGCGCCACGGTGGTCGAGGTATCAACAGCTCTGTACAAACTGTGCTCGTGGGCGATGTACACCTCTCCGAAACCGGCTTGCGTAGCTTCGATTGGGTCGTCGGTACCGGCGCGGAAGCCCTGGCTGGCGGGGATGTCACCGTCCACTGCACCGGCTGGCTCTTGGATGGCGCCACCGGTTGAATCCTCGCATGACGATGCGGGCAACCCGGTCAGCTTCAATCTGAATGGTTTGATTAAAGGCTGGAAAGAAGGCATTCCTGGCATGAAAGCAGGCGGCAAGCGCTTCCTGGTCATACCTCCGGACCTCGCCTACGGTGCAGGCGGCTCCAGCAAGATTCCACCAAACGCCACACTGGTCTTCGAAATCGAATTGATTAGTGTGGGGTAGGAGATTACCTCTGCCCTCGCGCGTCCCGATACTAATGCCCCCTATCCCCCAATAATGGGGGCACTAGAAGATAGGGGATTATGGAGCCAGCACTACCGCACATCGTGAGGGCAGTTCGAGTTCGATCTGTGGCGGATCGCCGCTCCAGATATGCTTGCCCTCTCCGGTGATCCGATTCGGTCCGGCGAAGGCTTCATCATCAGTACAGAGGATCTGTTGGTAATCGGATTTCTGCGGCACCGGAATAGTCAGGTCTGCGTAGCTCTCCGTGGGGTGCCAGTTGAAAGCGAAGACTGATCCTTCCCCGCTCGATCGGTTGGCCAGCGTCTTCGTGAAC
>JASGJG010000015.1:0-187379 GCA_049840835.1 Armatimonas sp.
CGCAGCAGGTGGTAGACACCCGGCGACCGTGGCGGTCAAAGAGCTTGCCAAAAGCCCCGGAATCGCCTTGCCTTGCCCGCTGCACCAGCCAGAGATCAGAAAGAAGCATGGGTAGAAAAATTTCCTCCACCAGTGAGCGACACGAACGGTGGCTTTTGTTCCTGCTGCCTGGGTACAATCGTCGCAGTGCAAATCACCGCAGTAGATGTTTTTCTGACCTGCCCCGGTCGCAACTCACGTTTTTGTCAAAGCTTCGAACAGACATCGAGGGGCTGTATGGCGTAGGCGAGGGCACCCTGAACGGGTCCGAGCCGATCGTGGCCGAGGCTATTCGGCACATGAGCCATCTGATCATCGGGCGAGATCCCCGGCGCATTCGAAGACACCTGGATGCTACTCTACCGCCAGGGCTACTGGCGCGGCGGGCCTATCTTCATGGCGGCGATCGCGGCGATCGACCTGGCGCTGTGGGACATCAAGGGCAAGCTGGCGGGGATGCCGGTGTACGAGCTGTTGGGCGGCGCGGGCCCGCGACGGCGTGCGCTGGTCTACACGCCACGCGCCACGGGCGCGATCCGAAGTGGAGGTGCGAGGACTGCGCCCGCGGACTGGCTGGAGAAGGGCTTCACGGGTCGTGCGCTGCCCAGGTCGGCGCCTACGGCGGCGCGGGGGTGGTCAGGGCATGCTGCCGCCGCTGTGAACTCCGGGGACGCCGCCGACCGAGCAGATCTTACGAGCCGACGCCGCTACCTGCTGGACTCCGTGCCGAAGCTGTTCGCGCACATGCGCAGCCGCACTGGGCGACGAGACGGAGCTGCATGCACGATGTGCACGAGCAGCTAGACCCCATTGCCAGGCCGCGCGCCTGGCAAAATCCGTCTGAAGCAGTACCGGCTGTTCTTGCTAGAAGACCCGCTCATGCCCGAGCACCGGGAGAGCTGGCCACTGGTACGCGCGGCCTCCAGTACGCCTCTCGCTATTGGCGAGATTCTGACCAGCCGGTGGGACTGCCTGCCACTATTCCAGAACCGCTGGATCGACTTCATTCGTATCAAGCCACTGCACGTGGGAGGTCTGACCGAAGCACGCAAGATTCTAACCCTGGCGAGCCCTGACAACGTTCGTAGCGCCTTCCATGGCGCAGGCGACATTGGGCCGATTGCGCAGGCGGCGAGCGTACATTTACAGACCGTGATCTCCGAACTTCGGGGTGCAGGAGTGGTGCAAGTACCCGGAGCCCGTGTACGACATGGTCTCGGGCATCTGTGAGCGCCGCGGTGGGTTCGTATACGCATCGGAGCGCCCCGGCCTGGGCATCGACTTCGATGAGACCAAGTGCGAGAACTACCCGTATGAGCGGGCCTACATGCCACTGGTGCGCCGCGCCGATGGCACCATGCACGTGTACTAAATACGTACTATGGCTATCCGAAACCCGATGTGGTCAGACCGGCGCTCCGGCTGATAGCGCAATCGGAACGCCGACCGGCAGAACGGGGCGGACTCTACCCAGGCTCCGCCCCGCCTGACTCTAGAGTAGCTACCATCCCGATTCTGTGCTCCTTTCTGGGAGGACAGATCGGGGTCGGTGCCACCCGGCAGGCGGGCATGGTACCAGTCTCGGCACCACTCGAACTCGTTGCCATGCATGTCATGAATCCCCCAGGCATTCGCCGGGAAACTACCTACCGCAGAAGCCGCCGAGCCAGGCACACCGGTTGGGGTTCCGTTATAGGGCTTTCCAAACGTCGCCATGGCCTGGGTGAGGGTATTGCCAAATGCGTACGTCGTGCTGGTCCCTGCGCGGCAGGCATACTCCCATTGCGCTTCCGTGGGCAACCGAAACTCCCAGCCTGCCGGTAGCTCTTTGGCCTTACGAGCCCGCTGCGCGAGTTTCCGGCAGAACTCCTCGGCTTCGATATAGCTGACCCCATAGACCGGGAAGTTATCGCCCTCACCTGCGTCTCGCTTGGTAGGAAACGCTCCCATAATCTGCTGCCACTGCTTCTGGGTGACTTCGTACTTACCCATCCAGAACCCGGATGTCAGAGTAACATCTACCTGCCCTTCATCGGGCCGGCGCCCCAGCTCACTCTCCGGGCTGCCCATGCGGAACCGCCCCGGTGGGCACCAGCATAACTCAATGCCATTTACCGTTCGCGGGCTACCCGCCCGCGCACCCAGGAAAGAATCCGCTGCGGGGCTACTTTGCAAATAGTTGATGTTGAGAAATGCAGCAAACAGGCAAATACATACACTGGATGATACACTGCCGCTTCTTGATAATATTGTGAATAGATGTAATAAGTCTATTATTTAAATCCATTCTTATAAAAGAACTCATACTCATTATTTTTTAAAAGCATTAGTATGGCACTGTCATATAAATATTCTAACTGTAATAATTGAGAGTGTTGGTTCTTGTATGTTTCTCCTATTCGTCCGCCGAATTCTGGTCCCAACCAGAATAAATTTTCTTTTGGAAAACATATAGGACGCATTGGTAATGCCATGATTCCATTTTGCCCGGAAGGGATGATATCTAGGCATATATTGGGACAAAGAAAAAAATCGTTTGGTGTAAAAGTGCCATAACCAGGGATATTTGGAAGAATGAAGGGCATGAATAATTCTTGATTCTAGCAATATTTGATATATAGGATTAAGGGTTTTTGTTTTATTCGCCACCAGAAGTCAAAATCTGACTTTTTGCATATTTTATTTTTAATTAACCACTCTTCGGCTTCACTTGCACTGATTAAATGGGGTGTTTTATACCGATATTGCATATGTTTTTTGTTAAATTTTCGAAGAATGTTACAGGGTCGTCTTGGCATAGCGAGAGGAATGTTGCAAACCACAGGAAGCCAAAATAACTCGGTCCATTATACTTATGCCAGAACTTTAAGACCGCAAGACTATAGGGGCATGCTCCTTGTTTCCTATTGAAGCATATGTAATTGAATAAATCTTGATAATTGCCTTCCGGGGTTTCTAATGCTGATTCAAGCATTAAAGCTCCGATCTCAATTAGTCCTGTTATAGATATATTGTTTTCTGATGTTGTATTTAGCTTGTTCTCTAGTCTATTTAAATTATCATGGATTTGGATTAAATTTAATAGATTTTTCTTTTGCGATCGCCATTCATTTCTTAAATCTGGTCAGGATAATTGAATGTTGTCCATTATTCGGAAAAGATAGTTGCAATTGCATAATTGATAGTAGTGAAATTGTTCGTGAAGTAATTCTAAGTCATGTGTTTTGTGAAAAAATGATCTATGGGAATTCTCCCATAGCATATCGTCAATCGCCTTCCACTCTGAAGAAGTCTCACGTTTGCGAATGGCTTGCTCTTCAAGGTCTGCGAGGCTATTAAGTTCACCAATAAATTTATCGAAACGTCTTTCTGTAACTAATACTGCCGAAGATCTGTCAATAAACAGCGTATTTGAAGGAAGTATGTTGCCCATGTAAGCGAGAGGGCTTTTGGGATCAGTTTCAATAATTTTCATTTTATATTATAGAATACTGTATTGTTAAACGGCTATTTTGTAATGATTTGATTTATTTAAAAGATTTGGATTATTGTTATTCCTCGATTGAATCAATGCTGCCTTTTATATCAACCGAATCACCGCTGATTTGATAACCTGTACTGGTTCCGGATTTTCTCTGAAGCTGACTTGATTTTACTTAGTATTGATTTTGTAGCCATCTCTGCACCAAAATGCAATGATCCAGCGACAACACCTGCTACACTGCCTTTGAATGCCTGCTTCGATCAGTATGTCTACCCACTGGGATGAATGAAAGCCCGTAGTTTTTGTATTCGATAAATTTGAATCAATAATTTTTAACGTTATATCGCTACCATCTGATGAATTAACCTCGTTTAGAAAGGCTCTTGCTGTTGATTCATCTAATTTAACTGTGAATTTTAAAGTTGACATATGTGGATGACTCTTGGGCTTCGTTTGTAAGTTTTGCGCGCCATCTTCAGTATTAAAGGTAGCTGGAAACTTAGTCGTAATATACCATAAAGTTAGCAAGTAGTTATTTCAGATACCACTAGTCGGGGAATTGTTGTCGGTTATTTTTAATCATTAATTTCTGTTATTAAGATTTACGTGAATTGGGAAATTTCATGCGTATATATTTAGAGTTGGCTACTCCGTCAACCCCGTGAGGTAGCTGGCAAGGTCTACTCGAATCGGCATGAAGTAGATGTTGCCCCCGGCTTCCTGGATAATCGGAATCGCACGCTGGGCAAACCGACGGTTCCAGTGCAGAGTAGGCATAAAGCCAGAGGGGAAGACCACCTGGTTGGTGGTCTCCCAGTACGCTTGGGACCGAGCGCCGACGACTGGCGCAATCCCCCAGAACACGGTTCGCCCACACAGCATCTCCAGGCTCATTTCTAGGAGTCTGCGGTCGAAAATAGGGCTGCTGCAGACTCCATCTGCCCCTGCGTCTAGCTTTCGGGCCACGCCATCTAACTCCGTGCGGCAAGCTGTGGCGATAGGGATCGAAGGCCGCATAGACCTTTAGCTGGGGGTATTCCTGGTTCGACACTTCCGGATAATCGATTCGCTGGTATTGGGGTAGGTGTGCCGGATCTAAGCCATGGGGCGACATCACCTTTCACCACCAGCATCTCCGAGATACCCGCGGCGAGAATCGCTTCCACCTACCGCAGACACACCTGCGGGGGAACATCGATGGCCCGGATATGCGGGTATCGATGCAGGGAGAACTGCCTGGGTGAGCGCACAGGCTTCCCAGCTTCGCAAAGAGAACCGGGTGAGGTCCGGAATGTTGAACGCGTTGGCGGTGGGCATAGCCGAGCAGACCGTTTCGGCGCGTCGGCCAGAACCTCCGTCTCGCCTCTGGGGATGGGCTCTACCGAGACTCTCATAAAGTCTCATTTCTCAGGGTCTGGCGGCTGCAACCATGTTCTGCAGTGCGGGAATGACTTCCGCCCAGTTGCGCGTCTTCAATCCGCAGTCAGGATTGACCCAGAGACGCTTGGCGGGGATGCGCTCCGCCGCCTTCCGCATCAGGTACACCATCTGCTCCTGGGAGGGGATGTTGGGCGAGTGGATGTCGTAGACGCCAGGCCCGATCTCATTCGGGTAGCTGAAGCTCTCAAATACGTCCAGCAACTCCATGTCTGACCGCGACGTTTCGATAGTGATGGCATCGGCATCCATATCGGCAATCGCGGCGATGATGTCGTTGAACTCGGAGTAGCACATGTGGGTATGAATCTGCGTCTCGTCCTTCACCCCGTTCGCCGTAATGCGGAACGCCTTCCACTGCCCAGTTCGGGTACGGTCTGCCATTCGGACTTGCGCAGCGGCAAACCTTCCCGGAGCGCGGCTTCGTCTATTTGGATGACGCGTACCCCAGCCTTTTCCAGATCGAGTACCTCCTCGCGAATCGCGAGGGCAAGCTGATAGCAGGATACCGAGCGCGGTTGGTCATCACGCACAAAGGACCAGTTGAGAATGGTCACCGGTCCGGTCAGCATTCCCTTCATCGGCTTATCGGTTAGTGACTGGGCATAGGAAATCCACTCCACCGTCATGGGTTGCGGGCGGCTGATGTCGCCGAACAGAATGGGTGGCTTGACGCACCGGGAGCCATACGACTGCACCCAGCCATACTCACTGAAGGCATAGCCGTCCAACTGCTCCCCGAAGTACTCCACCATATCGTTGCGTTCGGCTTCCCCATGCACGAACACATCCAGACCCAGCTCCTCCTGCACACGGACACAATGCGCGATTTCCGCTTGCATCGCTGCTTTGTAGGTGGCTTCGTCTATTTCTAGGCGACGGAACTGATTGCGTGCATGACGAATATCCGCCGTTTGCGGGAACGACCCGATGGTTGTGGTAGGAAACGTCGGCAGGTTTGCAACGGCCACCTGCTTTTGAATCCGCTCGGTATAGGGGCTGTAGCGGCGACCCATGGCAGCGTCTATTCGCGCCGTTGCTGCCTTAATAGCGGGGTTATGGACTCGTGGTGAGGAGCGGCGCGAATCCAGAGCGGCTTGATTGTTGCGGGTAAGCTCGGTCTCTACCGCCTCGCGACCCTGGTTGAGTGCGGCAGCAAGAGTCTTCAGTTCGTCCAGCTTTTGCCGCGCGAAGGCCAACCATTCGCGGATTTCGCCATCGAGTTTGCGTTCACTCCGCAGGTCCACAGGAACATGCAGCAGCGAGCGGGAAGGCGCAAGCCAGAGACGCTTGCCTAACTGCTCATGAATCGGCCCCAACCATTCCAGAGTCGCGTTTCGGTCCGTCTTCCAGATATTGCGTCCATTGATAACGCCGAGCGAGAGTATCTTCTCGGTGGGCAATTGCGCCACCATCTCGGCGACTTCCTCGCGCCCATTGATGGCATCCAGATGCACGCCCTGTACCGGAAGTTGGCAAAGGAGCGGTAGATTCTCCTTCAATGTCCCAAAATAGGTCGCCAGCAACAGATTGATCTTACCCGTGTTCAAGCGCGTTATAGGCGGTGACGAACGCCTGTTGCCACTCCGCTTCCAATTCCGTAACCAGCACGGGTTCGTCTATCTGCACCCATTCCACACCCTGCGCCGCCAGTTGCGCCAGTAGTTCGCGATAAACGAGCAGCAGTCGGGGCAGTAACGCAAGTCGGTCGGAATCATCCTTTGCTTTGCCAACCCACAGGTAAGTGACCGGGCCAATGAGAACGGGCTTTGCCTTGACCCCCAGACTGCGCGCCTGCGCCAACTGGCCCAACAGACGCGAGGTATCCAGGGGGAACTCGGTATCACCGCAGAACTCCGGGACGATGTAGTGGTAGTTGGTATCGAACCACTTGGTCATCTCCCGGCCTGCACCCCTGCGCCACTGCTCGTTGGCGGAGCGCCCACGCGCGACACGGAAGTAGTTGTCCAGCGGATCGCCGTCATATCTGCCACCCGGTCGGGGAGGTTTCCGAGGGTAAAGCTCATATCGAGTACCTGGTCGTAAAACGAGAAATCGCCTACGGGCACAAGGTCCAGGACTGCACTGATTCTCCCAGTGACGCTGACGCAGTTCCGCGCCGCGTGCTACCAACTCTGCGCGAGTGGTTTCCCCTTTCCAGTAGGACTCCTGTGCGAACTTCAATTCCCGTTTCGCGCCGATGCGAGGGAATCCCAGGTTGTGAGTGGTTACCATAGTGCCCAATGGTACGGCGGTAAACCTATGAGTAAAATGATATTATTTCAGATATATATGAGTGAAATTCATAGATAGGCCAGGGTATACTGAACGTAGCGAGGGGATTCATGTTCATCAAACGCCTGGGGGGTAGCCTTTGCGCCACGCTTGCGTTGCTCAGTCTGGTCAGCTGCAGCGGCAGTCCGTCAGGCTCGGGTGAGGCCCTTGTCATACCGCCCGCAGGGTCCACGACTCAGGTTGATACCTATACAGTCGTCGAAACCTACTGCACCACTCCACTGCCTTTACTCAGGGCTTGTTTTACGAGAACGGCTTCCTCTACGAAAGCACCGGCCTGTACGGGCAATCGTCCCTGCGCCAGCAAGACCTGAAGCTGGGAATCGCCTCAAAACGGTCAGCCTCTCGTCCACCTACTTCGGCGAGGGGATCACTAGCTGGAACGGGACAATCTACCAGTTGACCTGGAAAAATGAGGTCGGTTTCCTCTACAAAACCAGAGTACGTTTGAGAGAACAGGGCAGTTCACCTACCAGGGTGAGGGTTGGGCACTGACGCACGATACAGAGTCGCTGATTATGTCCAACGGGTCGGATGCGATTACCTTTCGTGACCCGACGACCTTCGCGATCAAAAGAACCATCCACATTTCCGACCACGGCGCACGGGTGACGCAGCTCAACGAACTGGAATACATCAAGGGCGAGATCTTTGCCAATGTCTGGCGGTACAAACGACATCGCCCGCATCGACCCGCAGACAGGAGCGGTCAAGGGCTGGATTGATCTGACCGGGATTCAGCCCGGCAGCGGCGACCTGGACGATGTGCTCAACGGCATTGCCTACGACGCCACAGCGGATCGCCTTTTTGTCACCGGAAAGCGCTGGCCGCAAATCTTCCAGATCACTCTCAAGCCCAGGCCGTAGTTAGAAGATACGACGGATTATCGGTAGCTTCCCAAAGAATGAAGCCGCTGATTATAGAGGAGAGAGGATAGGCCAGGGCGGTCGCCACCAGAAACTTCGGTAGCGGTCCCCAGGGGGCGGCAGGAGAACCATCTGAATTGGTACTACGACCAGGATGTGAATGAAGTAGACCCCGAAGGCACTGGCGCTGAGAAACCGAAGGAGGAAGTTCAAACCGTTGAATCGCCGTTGAAACAACGCCAGGAGTGCGATGGAGACCCCCACCGCCACGAACGACTCCAGCAGGGTAGTAGTAGAGGTTGCCTCGGTTCCAGCCGCCCGTTTCCAGAGGAAACCATGCCTTGCTGAAGCCAAAGAGGTTACGCAGGCAGTAGCCGATTGCCCCAATAAGTCCCACCGCGCTCCAGACCACAGCCACAGATTTCGGATTCGCTGAAGCCAGCTGTTGCGAAATGATAGAAGAAGGCCCGCCCCGAAGAAGAACAGATACTGCGGGGCGTGCGCGGGTTCGAGCGGAAAGAGCCAGAGGAGATTCACCCACTTATCTATGGGAAACCAGACCCGCACAACAGCGGCGGCCAGGCTGAGGGCTACGGTGAAGAGTAAGACCCCGACGTTCGTAAGTGTGTGGGGCGCGTCGGCTCTCTCTACTGATGGCGGTTTCTCCTGATTGCGCGCTCGCAGGGCGGCGTAGAGAATAGAGAGGGCGAGCAGGTCCATGGCGTACCACATGGGTCCGAAACTGGGCTGGCGGGTGATGAGAAAGAGGATGAGCAGCAATAAGAAGGACGGTATGCCGAGGCGTAGCAAGCGGTCAGTCACGAAGGGGGCGGAAGCCTTTGCGCTGATAAGCACCTGGGTAAAGTAGCCGGGAGATGAAGAAGAACAGTCCCATGAAAAACATGGCATTGATGGTGATGAACGGAGCGAGGTAGGGCGAGCGCATGGGCTCGCTCACCGGCCACGCGCCGCCCGTGGGGCCATAGGCCTGTGCCACATGATGGGCGACTACTAGGAAGGTTAGCCAGACTTTGAGGTTGTCCAAGTAGCTAGGCGAACCTTTTCTACGGGTGCGGTAGGGGCTGGCATGGGGGATTGTACAGCGGATTTTGCCTGAAACGAGGTAGGCTACAGTGAGGGCGGCTGAGAGGCGCCCCGATACCCCAAATGACATGATAGACCGAGCACACTTAGAGATAGTCCAGGCGTTCGATACCCATGGCTCCCTTACGGCGGCGGCCAAAACACTGAACCTGACTCAGTCTGCGCTCAGCCACACCATGAAACAAGCTGGAGCAGCAGTTAAGCACGGAAATCTGGCAGCGCGGATGGGCGCAATCTTCGCCTGACCCAGGCCGGGGAGTACCTTCTGGCGGTAGCGAAGAGGGTAGATACCCCAACTTACCTACGCAGAAGAGCGCATTCGGCAATACGGCGAGGGGCAACGTGGCACTTTACGTATCGGTATGGAGTGCCACCCGTGCTATCAGTGGCTCCTGAAAGTAGCGCCCGCTACCTAGAGAAGAGGCCCGATGTGGATGTGGACGTAAAGCAGAAGTTCCAGTTTGGCTGGTATCTGGGCGTTGTTCTTCGGCTATGAAATAGATATCCTGATAATCCTGACCTTCTGAACCGACCCAACCTGCGCTTTGAGTTAGTCTTCGACTATGAGCAAGTACTGGCCGTAGGGCGGGAGCGAAAAGCTGGCCCGCGCGGCCTACGCACAGCCCAAAGAGCTCTTATACGAAGCCCGATTTCCTACCCCGTGTCTATAGAGCGGGAGGATATTTACAATCACTTCCTGATATGAGTAGGCATTACCCCCAGGCAGCACAAGATGATTGAGACCACCGACATCATGCTGCAAATGGTCGCCAGTGGCCGGGGGGTAGCCGCTCTGCCACGTTGGCTGGTAGATGAATATGCCGACCGGGTTGCTATCACCCCGGTTCGCCTGGGGCGGCACGGAATCCCCAAGCAGATTCATTTAGGAATCCGTGAGGCTGACCTGGATATTGACTACATCAAGGCGTTTGTTGAGTTGGCTCGGCAGGCTGATTTGTCCGCGGGTTGAAATCCGCGGTTATATGGCCCTGTGGGTACAATAGCCCCAATGCAAATTTCCAGGTTGCGATGTGAGTACCGGGTAGAGCCGCTGGGCATAGATGCCGCCGCTCCCCGACTATCGTGGGAGCTAAAAAGCAAAGAGCGCGGGGACCGGCAGACCGCCTATCAGATTCTGGCGGGAAGCGCTCCCCATGGGAGCGATCTGTGGGACTCCGGGCGGGTAGCCTCGGCAGACAGTGTCGGTGTAGTGTGGGCGGGGCGACGGCTTACTGGCAGCCAGCGAGTCTACTGGAAAGTGCGTGTGTGGGATGTGCGAGGCCAGGCCAGTGAGTGGAGCCGTCCGACGTACTTTGAAATGGGTCTGCTCTCCGAGCGAGACTGGAGCGGCGCGCGCTGGATTGAGACCCACGCCCCGCACCGCAGGATGTCTATGCCGATGACCCCGCGCCCCAGTTTAGCAAGGGCTTCACCCTGCCACGAGCCGTAAAATCCGCCCGGCTCTATATCACCGGGCTTGGATACTTTGAGGCCAGTATCAATGGCAAAAATGTCAGCGAGGCAGTGCTGGAGCCAGGCTGGACGAACTATACGAAGCGCGTTTTCTACCGCACCTTCGATGTCACCAAGCTCCTGAAGCGGGGCCATAACGACTTTACCGCGCTGGTAGCGAACGGCTGGTGGAACCCCTTACCGCTTATGATGTTTGGGGGAGCTGCGCTGCTCACCAAAGCCGTACCCACAGGGCGCCCCCGGCTAATCGCCAAGCTGGAAATCACCCTCACCGATGGCACTCGCCAGACCATTACCACCGATGAAGGCTGGATGGTGATGGGCAGCCAGCTTCGCTTTCAGAACAACTACCTGGGCGAGGTCTGGGATTTCAGTGTACTTGCGGATATCCCCCGCCGTGTTGTGCCGGCTACCGAACCCGTGGGGGCTCTGATAAGCGAGCCACAGCCGCCGATTAAGCCCTTAGAGCGCCTGACTCCCAAGAAAATCACCCAAATCAAGCCCGGCGTGTGGCTGGCGGACTTCGGTATCAACTTTGCGGGCGTATCGGGTTCGATGCCGTACCCGGCGCGAATGTTACCGTGCGGTACGGCGAGGTGCTCCAGCAAAACGGCACCCTGAATCCCATGACCAGCGTGTGTGGGCAAATCAAAGGGGGGAGTAAGCAAGCCCAGGGAGCGCAGGCCAGTAGTCCTCGGCCAAATATTCCCGCAGTACAGGAAGATACGTTTCTTAAGGCAACGAGGCCATTCTCGACTAAATTCGTATTCCGGGGCTTCCGCTATGTAGAGATCAGCGGCGCTACCGAGAAACCACAGATCTGGGCGGAGCGACTGGCGGCGGGGGTGGAGAGTGCGGGCGAGTTTTCATGCTCCGAACCATTACTGAATCAGATTCAGGAAATCACCCGACGCACGTTTCTCTCGAACCTGTTCTCCGTGCAGTCTGACTGCCCCCATCGGGAGAAGTTCGGGTATGGCGGCGATATCGTGGGTACCCGAGATGCGTTTCTCTACAACTTCGACATGGGCACGTTCTACGCCAAGGTGGTGCAGGACTACTCGGATGCCGCCCTGCCAGGGGGAGCGCTGCCAGATACCGCGCCCTATATCGGGCTGAACTACTGCGGGGTCGGGTGGCCCTTCGCATACCCGCTGCTCATGGATGAGCTACTGCGCTGGAATGGAGACAGGCGAGTAATAGAGAGTAACTACGCCACCTGTACCGCCTGGCTGGACTTCTTAGAGAAGAAATACGGTGATGGCCCCGTGCGCGAAGGGCTGACCGACCATGAAGCCGTGGAGCGGAGCGCGCCCGAACCCACCCTGACCCTGCTCTACGCCGAGTGCCTGAGGTTAGGAGCAAGACTGGCAGACCAACTGGGCAAGGGTACCGAGGCGCGTAAGTACCGTGCGAAGGCGCTTCAGGTAGAGAAAACCGTTCCGGAGCCTGGCGCCACCCAGACCTGCTATGGCTATGCCCTGGAGTACGCCACTCTGAGCGATGCGGATAGAGCCAAGCTCCTGGCGCGGCTGGTAGGGGATATCGAGCGCCGTGGCAAGACCCTGACCACTGGCATCTTTGGCACCAAGTTTATGCTGGATAGTCTCAGCCGGTCAGGACGCGCCGATCTGGCGTATTCGCTTGCCACCAAAAAGACCATTCCTAGCTGGGGAGCGATGATAGAGGGCGGGGCTACTACGCTCTGGGAGCACTGGAATTTCTCGGATAATACCTACTCCCACAACCACCCCATGTTCGGCTCTATCTCTGCCTGGTTCTTTGCCTGGCTGGGAATCCAGCCTCAGAAAGATGCCATGGGGTTCGACAAAGTAGCCCTGCATCCCCAGTTCCCAGAGGGATTGAATTGGGTGAAGACCAGCTATCACTCGGTGAGAGGCCCGATTACCGTGGGCTGGAAGCGGGCAGGGGGGAAAGTAGCACTGGATGTTTCGCTTCCCCCTGGCTGCACCGCGACGCTGCATCTACCTGGTGGCGCTACTCAGGAGCTAGAGAGCGGTAGCCACAAGCTGCGGGTATGAGAATCGTTCTGATAGAGCCGAAAGATAGTCGGAATGTAGGGGCGGTGGCGCGGGCCATGCAGAATCTGGGCTTTTCGGACCTGGCGATTGTCAGTCCTCGTGGCTGGGATAGAGAGCAGGCGGGGGTGACGGCGCGCAATGCATCGTCGATTCTGGATGCCGCGCAGATAGTCACGGACTTCACCGAGGCGATTGCCGACTGCACCGAGGTCGTCGGTATCGCCCTGCGGGAAGGGGACAACCCCACACGATTTGTGACCCTGCCCCAGTGGGCCACCCATCGCGACCCTACTCAGAAAACTGCCCTGCTCTTCGGCCCGGAAGACGATGACCTGCGCCGGGAGCACCTTGGAAAAATGTCGCTATGTGGTGCGGATACCAAGTAGCGCGGAGTACCCCGAGCTTCAACCTGGCACAGTCGGTCTTGCTAACCCTGCTACGAACTAACGAGAGCCGAACCCACGGTAGATACGGAGGCTTCCGCCGATTGGCCGGAGGAGAAAGAGCTTGCGGTCTTCGAGGGGCTGCTGGATACGGTAATGACCGAGAGCGGATTCCTGCGCCCTGGCTCACCTGCACCCGTGCCGGGGACTATACGCAATCTATTCCGGCGCACCCGGCCCACACGCCATGAATTGTCCCTGCTCACGGCGCTCTTCGGGCGATTGAAAACGGCGCTCAGACGCTCGTAGTGCTTTCTGGGTGGCTGGACCCGACGACTCTATAAAGGTCATCCGGGGTGAAACCAGGAGCCGCGGTGCCCGTTTCCCAGAGCTGTTCGGCCAACCTATGGCAGGTTTCGCAGAGGGAAATACCGTTTTCGGCCACATAGCCGCCACCTGGCATGTCGTTTCGGTTCGTAATATGATGCGCGTCTAAGTCTACCGAACTGTCCGACACATACGGCACTGGTGCTTATCTCGGCCAAACATGGCGTCGCGGAAAACTCTGCACGCACGCTTTTCTTGCTCATGCCTCTCTATCGCAGGAAAAGCCAGTGGTGGCAGAGAAGCTCAGGCCATGAGTTTTGCGTATTCAGAGCGGAATTACGACGAATACTACACCGATGGCCTGCTACTGTGCTCCGAGGGTTAATTTCCCCCCACGCTGTTGGCGGACCTGAGGGCGCAGGCAGAGATTGCGCGGGAGCTAGCCCGAAGATATCAGTGGCCCGATCTGCGTTAGCGCCTGCAGCCGGTCTATAAGTACAGCGAGCTAGACCACGAGCCCTTTCGGGACTTCCTGAACTTAGACGGATTGCGCACTACGGTTCTCAACATCTGGGGCCTGAGCACACAGCCAGTGACATCATGGGGATTCTTTTTGAGCCGAGAGACAACGCCTGGGGTGCACCGACTGGCACCGAGACTGGGGCTACAATGTGCCTGGTATCGATTTAGACGCGTTCTTTGAGGCGGCACAGCATCAGCCGAGGAATGTTCAACCAGCTTAACGGGCCGCGCTTTACGATGACCACTGCCGTCTGGGTAGTGCCCGGCAGTCATAACCGGCTGGATACTGAGGCAGAGCAGGCACGTTTCCCCAAACTACCGCCAACTGGCCCGGAGTAGCCGAAACCCTATCTGGCACCGAGCGGGAGCTAGGCTGGCTTAGACTACGCCCGCTCTATGCCCGGCGGGGTCTGTGTGCCGCTCTTTGCCGGTGATGTCGCGTTTTATAGAGCCGTGCGTGGCATATTGGCAGCTACATTCCCTACACGCGTCGCGCCACTCTGCACGATGGCTTCTCATGGCCCTGGCGACCGTGCATGGCAGGCCAATGTGCCTATGGCGGTACACTGACACTATGGGTGGCTTTTGACGTACGAATCGTCTACCGCGCTGGTCACCGGGGCTTCCCGCGGAATTGGAGCGGAGCTTTTGTCGCGAACTGGCGAAGCGCAAGGCAGGGCGAATCGTGCTGGTGGCGCGCTCGGAGCGCGACCTTCAGGAGCTAGGCCAGGAGCTTATCGATGCCTACGGGGTGGATGTCCATATTATGGTAGCGGACCTATCAGACCCAGCCGCTCCCGAATCCATCTATGCCGAGACCGAGCGCCGGGGATTAACCATAGACCTGCTGGTGAACAATGCGGGCTTTGGCAGTCATGGGTTCTTCGATGAGCTGGACCCCACCCGTGAGCAGGCCATGATTGCAGTGAATATATCGTCCCTGGTGGCTCTCCACCCGGCTGTTCTTGCCCGGCATGCATGAGCGCGAACAGGGCGGCGTGCTGAATGTAGCGTCTACCGCTGGGTTTGTCCCCGTGTCCTTTATGGCCACCTACGCGGCTACCAAAGTATTCGTATTGTCTTTCTCCGAAGCCCTCTGGTCCGAAACCCGTGAGCGTGGCGGTGATGTACGTGGTAGTCTGCCTCTGCCCCGGTGGCACCGATACCGGTTTTGGCGATGCCCTGGGGAGCGTGCGCGGCAAGTTTGAAGAAGCGCCCTCCATGACCCCGGAAGCCGTCGCTGTAGTAGGGCTAAACGCCTTAGATAGAAACGCCTCGTATGTGGTCGCTGGTGCTGCGAACTGGGTGGGCGCGCTGGCTACCCGCCTGGCGCCCCGCGCCATGGTGGCAGACTACGCCGCCACTCTCTTCCTCCCCGAAGACGTCCCGAAACCCTCAACCGTAAAAGCCGCTACTCAGCGCCGCATCGGGGCAACAGCGTTGCTCGCAGGCATCGGGGCGCTCTGGATTGGGGTTCTCGCCTCCAAAAAGCGAGGATGAAGCGCATTTACCTCTCCCCCCAGCCCCCTCTCCCGGACGTTCGTTCCTCACTGAGAGAGGGGGAGCATCGGTTTCGGTTGGCTTTTCCGGTTTCCCCTCCCTCAAGGAGCTTGCGACTGGTCGGGGGAGGGGGTTAGGGGGAGAGGTGAAAGTCTGCCATATCCTCCGGCCTGCTGAGGGGGCATGCTCTCGCAGGTACGCTCTCTATTAGATAAGGAAGCGCTACTGGCTGCCCCACCCGCCGTACTGGCGGCGCTTTCGGATGGTGGCAGCACCGCGCCCTTTCCACTCTCTCCCTTGGGGAGCCTGAAGACCCAGTTCCGTGATGGACGCGTGCTGGGGCGCTGGGCAAAGGGAAAGGCAGATGTGCTCCATGGGCATGGCCTTGCCCGCGCACCGCTGTTCGCCATTGCCGCAAAGACTGCCGGGCTGCCTCTGGTGGTTACGCTACACAACCTGGTTCCGGCCATGAATCCGCTAGAAAAGTTGGCGGCAAAGTTGGCGCTTTCTGTAGCCCGGAAGTTATCTGCGTTTCGTATGCCGTGAGCCGAAGCGCGGCGGTGCTGGTGCCAGGGCCGAAGCTGGAGGTTATCTACAATGGGGTGGTGCTGCCAGAGCGTAGGGAGTACGTAGAGCCTGCTAAGCCAACAGTGCTCAGTATCGCGCGGCTTTCTCCTGAGAAGGGGATAGATGTGCTGCTTAAGGCAGCGCAGGCGTCGCCAGATATAGCGTTCCTGATTGCGGGAGATGGACCGGAGCGTACAGCGCTAGAAGCGAGTGCGCTGCCCAATGTCACCTTTCTGGGGTTTCGCAAAGACATTCCCGAGCTACTGGCACAGGCGACGCTGGTAGCGGTTCCCTCTCGGCAGGAAGGGCTGGGGTTGGCGGCAGTGGAAGCGCTGGCGGCGGGGGTGCCGGTCATTGCCAGTAATGTAGGCGGGCTCAGCGAAGTCGTAGTGCCCAATAAGACCGGGCTGCTGGTGCCGCCCGATGACCCTGCGGCACTCACGGAGGCGCTGAGGTCTCTAATAATAGTGAAGTTAAAATGGTTTTTGGTCCGAGTGTTTGGTAATGGAATTCCGCTAGGCTTTTTTTCTTCTTTATAGAAGGATAGGTTAGTGAAGAGTGCTGGAGAAATAGTAATGAAAAAGATGGAGAATTTTGGAAATAGTATGAAATTCTAGAGATGGAAGGAAAGAAAATAGTTTTCTGGTAAGGAAATATTGAAATAGTAGAGAGAAAAATGAAGAATTTTAGAAATAGTACAAGTTTTTAGATGGTCAAAAGATGGTATGAGCTAAAATAGACAAAATAGAACTTTTAAATGATCCAAATCCGAGTAATAGTACTGAATTTTGAGATGGTAAAAGATAGAGGCGCTTTCACTAACCCCTCTCCTCTTTAACATAGTGCTTCAAGCTACTTGCGCCCGAATATTTGTTTAGTGACTGTCTTTATTCTTCTTCCGCTGTCCGTTTTCTCCCACTTTTTCCATACTATTTATTTCTTCTCTATCTTTATATATCTATTATTTTTCATTACTATTTCTCCCCTTTTCTGTCTCTCTACTTGTTAGTATAGTCCAGCATCATTGCGTTTCATTCATACATTTTTGATTATTTCTCTGGGTCATTAATTTTGTCAATCTCTATTCCTATGGTTAAGCATAGATAGGGAAAACAGGCTGGCATATCTAATGCATAGTTAGCGTTAATTTGATATATAATTTCTTTTGCTATCGTATCAGGTTTTATCTGGACTGATATCTTTCGGTTCTATTTCTTTCGGTCCTATCACCGGATATATCATTTAGCACTAGTGTTTTATTGATCTTTTCTGCGATCAATTTATTTTATATGTGCCAGTTTTTTACTTTTATGTTTTTAAAATTAGGTAAGATAGACTTGAAAAATCCCAGATCTATGCATAAAATCCGTTTTTATTCTACTGAATGACTCAAGATTTCTATGTCAAATTTGGAAAGAAAGGATTGGACTTGGCTTCAAAGTCCTTCAAATAAAAATCTAATCCCAAAACCTCCATACGAAGTTTATCTTTCCAAATTTATCCCTTTTCAAAAAATCGATTTGCTGATCTCACGTTTGCGCGTTTTACGGGTCGAAAATGGATGGACTTCCCTCGCCCAGGGGTCAGCGCGCTCGAATTGTTTATTTTTAGGCCTAACATCGGTTGCGCTAACGCGCGCGTGCGGCTAGACACCGCGCACTGCAAAATTGCTGTATGGGAAATAGACGTAATAGGGATTTTTAGCGCGTATTTTACTCGATTTTACCTATTCGACCACGTGTTCTTTCACGGTAATTAGGTCGAATCGTATCAAGTACGCGAGATTCTTGAAGATGAAGTTTGGCTTTCTAAGAATTAGAAAGTTGAGGAGTATTGATTATTTTGGCTTTTTATTGAATATTTAGCTTCAGCAGAATGCAATAGATTTTTGTATCGAAATTTGTGAATTTTATTGCTATTTTTATTCATAGGCTAATCTTAGTTGTGGAGACAATGATCCTTCTTTTCTTTTGAGATTTCTAAAATTCCTGAAACATATCTAATTTTCTGCAATTTCTTGTGTAAGTCATGGGAAATAATTAGCCATTTCTGCAGCAACTTTCGTTGATTTTCGCCGATGCGCATTTCCGCATCTCAAATTACGCCACCTTGCACACACACACACACACCTTCTAACCACAAACACTCGTTTTGCGCGTCAACCTCGCGCCCACTTGAAGGCGCAAGCGTATAGCCGCTCTTTACCGCAGACGTAAAAAAATAAGCATAGAGGGAAAAGTACGCTAAGGAATATATCCCCCTATATCCTTGGCACATAAGTGCTTACATACATCCGAGGAGATTACTTTCTGGAAACAAACTATTTGGATATAGGTATACACTTTCATTTTTCAGATAGATCTATTCGACTTTGAAGTGGGTTTGATTTTTCTTCAAATCTGAGATTTCATATCTGGATCTCAAGATTTTTAAGATTTATCTAAAATTTTATCTGAAAAATTGGATTTCAAAATTTTAGCCCACAAATTTTGGACTTTGAAAGATCCGGGAATTTTTTTGAAATGTCGCAATTTTGACTCATTATTTGCTCTTCGTAAACTCAAGTCTACAAATATTTGGGGCTTGTTCACTTGGCACATCAAATTTCAAGAAAATGACTTTTTGAAATATTGCTTTTCTTTGTGATCTCTATCTAGCCTTTACTATTTGCTTGAAGATCAACATGCCATCAGTCATTCTATGCTAAAGAATAGTGTTTGAAAACAGTCTGGTATATTTTAATCT
The DNA here is from genome assembly GCA_049840835.1 of Armatimonas sp. Taxonomy (GTDB): domain Bacteria; phylum Armatimonadota; class Armatimonadia; order Armatimonadales; family Armatimonadaceae; genus JANLTX01. The sequence continues at coordinate 18,786 of JASGJG010000015.1, forward strand.
CGTAAAAATTGTCACAATACTATCCTGAATTCAGTTATACTTGTAAAATTTTCGTGACGTGGCTCGAAACTTGTTATCTTTCGCGAGAAAGGAAGTCTTTCGTAGGCACAACTTTCAAATTCCATATTTGCTCTCGGGAAAGCGATAAGAATTATCGGTAAGGAAAGTCGAAATTCTGATGATTCTATCAGAATTTTATCGATTGATGAAAATTTTACTCCGCCTATTTCCAAAAATTACTATCTTGTCATTCAAAAATGCAAATTTTCCTAATATTTTTTGTTTGGTCATCGAAAATTGCATTTATTTTGATTCATCCCATTTGTGGGAAGTTTGTCGTAAATTGAGATGTTTTTTCTTCCAAAGTTCAGAAATGCAAGAATTTTTCGTAGACACTTTGTAAACAATCGCTCTTTTGAAGTTGAAAATGCGAAAAGTGGAGATAAAGATCAGTCTCTCTTTTGTCTGTGCGTTTACCATGTAGTTGGATTTTTTATGGACGATTAGAAATAGGTCGATCGAAATTGGAAAATCGCTATTCAACAATTAGGTAAATTGTTTGCTGGAAAAAAAAATACCTGCTTACTTATTTTGATTCAGAATTATCGGTCATTTTTGTGATTTCAAGTATGAAAAATAGGTAGGTTTCATATACTCTTTTAAATCTTTGACCCTTCGATGCTTGAGTTAGTCCTTTTGAAAATGATAAATTTCTATGAATACCAAAACAGATTGCATCATCATTGAAGAGACAAAAATCTATACTATTTAATTTTTGAAACCTATTTTAATAATTTTTAATTATCATTTTCAAAAGGACTAACTCAAGCATCGAAGGGTCAAAGATTTAAAAAAAGGTATATCTGAAACCTACCTATTTTTCATACTTGAAATCACAAAAATGACCGATAATTCTGAATCAAAATAAGTTCAGCGGGGCTGTTTTTTTCCAGCAAACAATTTACCTAATTGTTGAATAGCGATTTTCCAATCTCTCTCATTTGACCTATTTCTAATCGTCCATAAAAAATCCAACTACATGGTAAACGCACAGACAAAAGAGAGACTGATCTTTATCTCCACTTTTCGCATTTTCAACTTCAAAAGAGCGATTGTTTACAAAGTGTCTACGAAAAATTCTTGCATTTCTGAACTTTGGAAGAAAAACATCTCAATTTACGACAAACTTCCCACAAATGGGATGAATCAAAATAAATGCAATTTTGATGACCAAACAAAAAATATTAGGAAAATTTGCATTTTTGAATGACAAGATAGTAATTTTTGGAAATAGGCGGAGTAAAATTTTCATCAATTTGATAAAATTCTGATAGAATCATCAGAATTTCGACTTTCCTTACCGATAATTCTTATCGCTTTCCCGAGAGCAAATATGGAATTTGAAAGTTGTGCCTACGAAAAAGACTTCCTTTCTCGCGAAAGATAACAATTTTTCCAGCTACGTCACGAAAATTTGAGTTCTAACTGAATTCAGGATAGTATTGTGACAATTTTTACGAGATTAAAATATACCAGACTGTTTTCAAACACTATTCTTTAGCATAGAATGACTGATGGCATGTTGATCTTCAAGCAAATAGTAAAGGCTAGATAGAGATCACAAAGAAAAGCAATATTTCAAAAAGTCATTTTCTTGAAATTTGATGTGCCAAGTGAACAAGCCCCAAATATTTGTACACTTCAAGTTACGAAGAGCAAATAATGAGTCAAAATTGCGACATTTCAAAAAAATTCCCGGATCTTTCAAAGTCCAAAATTTGTGGGCTAAAATTTTGAAATCCAATTTTTCAGATAAAATTTTAGATAAATCTTAAAAATCTTGAGATCCAGATATATGAAATCTCAGATTTGAGAAAAATCAAACCCACTTCAAAGTCGAATAGATCTATCTGAAAAATGAAAGTGTATACCTATATCCAAATAGTTTGTTCCAGTAAAGCATCTGCACGTATGTAAGCACTTATGTGCCAAGGATATAGGGGGATATATTCCTTAGCGTATTTTTCCTCTATGCTTATTCTTTTTTACGTCTGCGGTAAAGAGCGGCTATACGCTTGTCCAAGTGGGCGCGAGGTTGACGCGCAAAACGAGTGTTTGTGGTTAGAGGTGTGTGTGTGTGTGTGTGCAAGGTGGCGTAATTTGAGATGCGGAAATGCGCATGAATTTAAATGAAAGTTGCTGCAGAAATGGCTAATTATTTCCATGACTTACACAAGAAATTGCAGAAAATTAGATATGTTTCAGGAATTTTAGAAATCTCAAAAGAAAAAAAGAAGGATCATTGTCTCCACAACTAAGATTAGCCTATGAATAAAAATAGCAATAAAATTCACAAATTTCGATACAAAATCTTCTTGCATTCTGCTGAAGCTAAATATTCAATAAAAAGCCAAAATAATCAATACTCCTCAACTTTCTAATTCTTAGAAAGCCAAACTTCATCTTCAAGAATCTCGCGTACTTGATACGATTCGACCTAATTACCGTGAAAGAACGCGTGGTCGAATAGGGTAAAATCGAGTAAAATACGCGTAAAAAATCCCTATTACGTCTATTTCCCATACAGCAATTTTGCAGTGCGCGGTGTCTAGCCGCACGCGCGCGTTAGCGCAACCGATGTTAGGCCTAAAAATAAACAATTCGAGCGCGCTGACCCCTGGGCGAGGGAAGTCCATCCATTTTCGACCCAAACGTGGAAACGTGAGATCAGCAAATCGATTTTTTGAAAAGGGATAAATTTGGAAAGATAAACTTCGTATGGAGGTTTTGGGATTAGATTTTTATTTGAAGGACTTTGAAGCCAAGTCCAATCCTTTCTTTCCAAATTTGACATAGAAATCTTGAGTCGTATGATTAAGGATAGGAATAAAAACGGATTTTATACGGCATAAGATATTTGGGATTTTTCAAGTCTATCTTACCTGATAAAGCATAGAAGGTAAAAACTGGCTGATAGAAAATAAATTGATCGCAGAAAAGATCAATAAAACACTAGTGCTAAATGATATATCCGGTGATAGGACCCAAAGAAATAGAACCGAAAGATATCAGTCCAGATAAAACCTGATACGATAGCAAAAGAAATTATATATCAAATTAACGCTAACTATGCATTAGATATGCCAGCCTGTTTTTCCTATCTATGCTTAACCATAGGAATAGAGATTGACAAAATTAATGACCCAGAGAAATAATCAAAAATGTATGAATGAAACGCAATGATGCTGGACTATACTAACAGTTGAGAGAGACAGAAAAGGGGAGAAATAGTAATGGAAAATAATAGATATATAAAGATAGAGAAGAAATAAATAGTATGGAAAAAGTGGGAGAAAACGGACAGCGGAAGAGAATAAAGACAGTCACTAAACAAATATTCGGGCGCAAGTAGCTTGAAGCACTATGTTAAAGAGGAGAGGGGTTAGTGAAAGCGCCTCTATCTTTTACCATCTCAAAATTCAGTACTATTTCTCGGATTTGGATCATTTAAAAGTTCTATTTTGTCTATTTTAGCTCATACTTTCATCTTTCGACCATCTAAAAATTTGTACTATTTCTAAAATTCTTCATTTTTCTCTCTACTATTTCAATATTTCCTTACCAGAAAACTATTTTCTTTCTCTTCCATCTCTAGAATTTCATACTATTTCCAAAATTCTCCATCTTTTTCATTACTATTTCTCCAGCACTCTTCACTAACCTATCCTTCTATAAAGAAGAAAAAAAGCCTAGCGGAATTCCATTACCAAACACTCGGACCAAAAACCATTTTAACTTCACTATTATTAGAGACCTCAGCGCCTCCGTGAGTGCCGCAGGGTCATCGGGCGGCACCAGCAGCCCGGTCTTATTGGGCACTACGACTTCGCTGAGCCCGCCTACATTACTGGCAATGACCGGCACCCCCGCCGCCAGCGCTTCCACTGCCGCCAACCCCAGCCCTTCCTGCCGAGAGGGAACCGCTACCAGCGTCGCCTGTGCCAGTAGCTCGGGAATGTCTTTGCGAAACCCCAGAAAGGTGACATTGGGCAGCGCACTCGCTTCTAGCGCTGTACGCTCCGGTCCATCTCCCGCAATCAGGAACGCTATATCTGGCAACGCCTGCGCTGCCTTTAGCAGCACATCTATCCCCTTCTCAGGAGAAAGCCGCGCGATACTGAGCACTGTTGGCTTAGCAGGCTCTACGTACTCCCTACGCTCTGGCAGCACCACCCCATTGTACGATAACCTCCAGCTTCGGCCCTGGCACCAGCACCGCCGCGCTTCGGCTCACGGCATACGAAACGCAGATAACTTTCCGGGCTACAGAAGTGCCAACTTTGCCGCCAACTTTTCTCAGCGGATTCATGGCCGGAACCAGGTTGTGTAGCGTAACCACCAGAGGCAGCCCGGCAGTCTTTGCGGCAATGGCGAACAGCGGTGCGCGGGCAAGGCCATGCCCATGGAGCACATCTGCCTTTCCCTTTGCCCAGCGCCCCAGCACGCGTCCATCACGGAACTGGGTCTTCAGGCTCCCCAAGGGAGAGAGTGGAAAGGGCGCGGTGCTGCCACCATCCGAAAGCGCCGCCAGTACGGCGGGTGGGGCAGCCAGTAGCGCTTCCTTATCTAATAGAGAGCGTACCTGCGAGAGCATGCCCCCCTCAGCAGGCCGGAGGATATGGCAGACTTTCACCTCTCCCCCTAACCCCCTCCCCCGACCAGTCGCAAGCTCCTTGAGGGAGGGGGAACCGGAAAAGCCAACCGAAACCGATGCCTCCCCCTCTCTCAGTGAGGAACGAACGTCCGGGAGAGGGGGCTGGGGGGAGAGGTAAATGCGCTTCATCCTCGCTTTTTGGAGGCGAGAACCCCGATCCAGAGCGCCCCGATGCCTGCGAGCAACGCTGTTGCCCCGATGCGGCGCTGAGTAGCGGCTTTTACGGTTGAGGGTTTCGGGGCGTCTTCGGGGAGGAAGAGAGTGGCGGCGTAGTCTGCCACCATGGCGCGGGGCGCCAGGCGGGTAGCCAGCGCGCCCACCCAGTTCGCAGCACCAGCGACCACATACGAGGCGTTTCTATCTAAGGCGTTTAGCCCTACTACAGCGACGGCTTCCGGGGTCATGGAGGGCGCTTCTTCAAACTTGCCGCGCACGCTCCCCAGGGCATCGCCAAAACCGGTATCGGTGCCACCGGGGCAGAGGCAGACTACGCGTACATCACCGCCACGCTCACGGGTTTCGGACCAGAGGGCTTCGGAGAAAGACAATACGAATGCTTTGGTAGCCGCGTAGGTGGCCATAAAGGGCACGGGGACAAACCCAGCGGTAGACGCTACATTCAGCACGCCGCCCTGTTCGCGCTCATGCATGCCGGGCAAGAACAGCCGGGTGAGAGCCACCAGGGACGATATATTCACTGCAATCATGGCCTGCTCACGGGTGGGGTCCAGCTCATCGAAGAACCCATGACTGCCAAAGCCCGCATTGTTCACCAGCAGGTCTATGGTTAATCCCAGGCGCTCGGTCTCGGCATAGATGGATTCGGGAGCGGCTGGGTCTGATAGGTCCGCTACCATAATATGGACATCCACCCCGTAGGCATCGATAAGCTCCTGGCCTAGCTCCTGAAGGTCGCGCTCCGAGCGCGCCACCAGCACGATTCGCCCTGCCTTGCGCTTCGCCAGTTCGCGACAAAGCTCCGCTCCAATTCCGCGGGAAGCCCCGGTGACCAGCGCGGTAGACGATTCGTAGTCAAAAGCAGCCATAGTGTCAGTGTACCGCCATAGGCACATTGGCCTGCCATGCACGGTCGGCAGGGCCATAGAAGCCATCGTGCAGAGTGGCGCGACGCGTGTAGGGAATGTAGCTGCCAATATGCCACGCACAGGCTCTATAAAACGCGACATCACCGGCAAAGAGCGGCACACAGACCCCGCCGGGCATAGAGCGGGCGTAGTCTAAGCAGCCTAGCTCCCGCTCGGTGCCAGATAGGGTTTCGGCTAGCTCCGGGCCAGTTGGCGGTAGTTTGGGGAAACGTGCCTGCTCTGCCTCAGTATCCAGCCGGTTATGACTGCCGGGCACTACCCAGAGGCAGTGGTCATCGTAAAGCGCGCCGTCAAGCTGGTTGAACATTCCTGGCTGATGCTGTGCGGCCTCAAAGAACGCGTCTAAATCGATACCAGGCACATTGTAGCCCCGAGTCTCGGTGCCAGTGGGTGCACCAGGCGTTGTCTCTCGGCTCAAAAAGAATCCCCATGATGTCACTGGCTGTGTGCTCAGGCCCCAGGATGTTGAGAACCGTAGTGCGCAATCCGTCTAAGTTCAGGAAGTCCCGAAAGGGCTGGTGGTCTAGCTCGCTGAACTTATAGACCGGCTGCAGGCGCTGAGCAGATGGGCCGCTGATACTTCGGGCTAGCTCCCGCGCAATCTCTGCCTGCGCCCTCAGGTCCGCCAACAGCGTGGGGGGAATTAACCCTCGGAGCACGGTAAGGCCATCGGTGTAGTATTCGTCGTAATTCCGCTCTGAATACGCAAAACTCATGGCCTGAGCTTCTCTGCCACCACTGGCTTTTCCTGCGATAGAGAGGCATGAGCAAGAAAAGCGTGCGTGCAGAGTTCCGCGACGCCGTGTTTGGCCGAGATAAGCACCAGTGCCGTATGTGTGGGGCAGTTGGGTTGGACTTAGACGCGCATCATATTACGAACCGAAACGACATGCCAGGTGGCGGCTATGTGGCCGAAAACGGTATTTCCCTCTGCGAAGCCTGCCATAGGTTGGCCGAACAGCTCTGGGAAACGGGCACCGCGGCTCCTGGTTTCACCCCGGATGACCTTTATAGAGTCATCGGGTCCAGCCACCAGAAAGCACTACGAGCGTCTGAGCGCCGTTTTCAATCGCCCGAAGAGCGCCGTGAGCAGGGATAATTCATGGCGTGTGGGCCGGGTGCGCCGGAATAGATTGCGTATAGTCCCCGGCACGGGTGCAGGTGAGCCAGGGCGCAGGAATCCGCTCTCGGTCATTACCGTATCCAGCAGCCCCTCGAAGACCGCAAGCTCTTTCTCTCCGGCCAATCGGCGGAAGCCTCCGTATCTACCGTGGGTTCGGCTCTCGTTAGTTCGTAGAGGGTTAGCAAGACCGACTGTGCCAGGTTGAAGCTGGGGTACTCCGCGCTACTTGGTATCCGCACCACATAGCGACATTTTTCCAGGTGCTCCCGGCGCAGGTCATCGTCTTCCGGGCCGAAGAGCAGGGCAGTTTTCTGAGTAGGGTCGCGATGGGTGGCCCACTGGGGCAGGGTCACAAATCGTGTGGGGTTGTCCCCTTCCCGCAGGGCGATACCGACGACCTCGGTGCAGTCGGCAATCGCCTCGGTGAAGTCCGTGACTATCTGCGCGGCATCCAGAATCGACGATGCATTGCGCGCCGTCACCCCCGCCTGCTCTCTATCCCAGCCACGAGGACTGACAATCGCCAGGTCCGAAAAGCCCAGATTCTGCATGGCCCGCGCCACCGCCCCTACATTCCGACTATCTTTCGGCTCTATCAGAACGATTCTCATACCCGCAGCTTGTGGCTACCGCTCTCTAGCTCCTGAGTAGCGCCACCAGGTAGATGCAGCGTCGCGGTGCAGCCAGGGGGAAGCGAAACATCCAGTGCTACTTTCCCCCCTGCCCGCTTCCAGCCCACGGTAATCGGGCCTCTCACCGAGTGATAGCTGGTCTTCACCCAATTCAATCCCTCTGGGAACTGGGGATGCAGGGCTACTTTGTCGAACCCCATGGCATCTTTCTGAGGCTGGATTCCCCCCAGCCAGGCAAAGAACCAGGCAGAGATAGAGCCGAACATGGGGTGGTTGTGGGAGTAGGTATTATCCGAGAAATTCCAGTGCTCCCAGAGCGTAGTAGCCCCGCCCTCTATCATCGCTCCCCAGCTAGGAATGGTCTTTTTGGTGGCCAGTGAATACGCCAGATCGGCGCGTCCTGACCGGCTGAGACTATCGCAGCATAAACTTGGTGCCAAAGATGCCAGTGGTCAGGGTCTTGCCACGGCGCTCGATATCCCCTACCAGCCGCGCCAGGAGCTTGGCTCTATCCGCATCGCTCAGAGTGGCGTACTCCAGGGCATAGCCATAGCAGGTCTGGGTGGCGCCGAGGCTCCGGAACGGTTTTCTCTTCCTACCCTGAAGCGCCTTCGCACGGTACTTACGCGCCTCGGTACCCTTGCCCAGTTGGTCTGCCAGTCTTGCTCCTAACCTCAGGCACTCGGCGTAGAGCAGGGTCAGGGTGGGTTCGGGCGCGCTCCGCTCCACGGCTTCATGGTCGGTCAGCCCTTCGCGCACGGGGCCATCACCGTATTTCTTCTCTAAGAAGTCCAGCCAGGCGGTACAGGTGGCGTAGTTACTCTCTGATTACTCGCCTGTCTCCATTCCAGCGCAGTAGCTCATCCATGAGCAGCGGGTGTGCGAAGGGCCACCCGACCCCGCAGTAGTTCAGCCCGATATAGGGCGCGGTATCTGGCAGCGCTCCCCCTGGCAGGGCGGCATCCGAGTAGTCCTGCACCACCTTGGCGTAGAACGTGCCCATGTCGAAGTTGTAGAGAAACGCATCTCGGGTACCCACGATATCGCCGCCATACCCGAACTTCTCCCGATGGGGGCAGTCAGACTGCACGGAGAACAGGTTCGAGAGAAACGTGCGTCGGGTGATTTCCTGAATCTGATTCAGTAATGGTTCGGAGCATGAAAACTCGCCCGCACTCTCCACCCCCGCCGCCAGTCGCTCCGCCCAGATCTGTGGTTTCTCGGTAGCGCCGCTGATCTCTACATAGCGGAAGCCCCGGAATACGAATTTAGTCGAGAATGGCCTCGTTGCCTTAAGAAACGTATCTTCCTGTACTGCGGGAATATTTGGCCGAGGACTACTGGCCTGCGCTCCCTGGGCTTGGCTTATTTCCCCCTTTGATTTGCCCACACACGCTGGTCATGGGATTCAGGGTGCCGTTTTGCTGGAGCAGCTCGCCGTACCGCACGGTAACATTCGCGCCGGGTACGGCATCGAACCCGATACGCCCCGCAAAGTTGATACCGAAGTCCGCCAGCCACACGCCGGGCTTGATTTGGGTGATTTTCTTGGGAGTCAGGCGCTCTAAGGGCTTAATCGGGCGGCTGTGGCTCGCTTATCAGAGCCCCCACGGGTTCGGTAGCCAGCACAGCACGGCGGGGGATATCCGCAAGTACACTGAAATCCCAGACCTCGCCCAGGTAGTTGTTCTGAAAGCGAAGCTGGCTGCCCATCACCATCCAGCCTTCATCGGTGGTAATGGTCTGGCGAGTGCCATCGGTGAGGGTGATTTCCAGCTTGGCGATTAGCCGGGGGCGCCCTGTGGGTACGGCTTTGGTGAGCAGCGCAGCTCCCCCAAACATCATAAGCGGTAAGGGGTTCCACCAGCCGTTCGCTACCAGCGCGGTAAAGTCGTTATGGCCCCGCTTCAGGAGCTTGGTGACATCGAAGGTGCGGTAGAAAACGCGCTTCGTATAGTTCGTCCAGCCTGGCTCCAGCACTGCCTCGCTGACATTTTTGCCATTGATACTGGCCTCAAAGTATCCAAGCCCGGTGATATAGAGCCGGGCGGATTTTACGGCTCGTGGCAGGGTGAAGCCCTTGCTAAACTGGGGGCGCGGGGTCATCGGCATAGACATCCTGCGGTGCGGGGCGTGGGTCTCGAATCCAGCGCGCGCCGCTCCAGTCTCGCTCGGGGAGCAGACCCATTTCAAAGTACGTCGGACGGCTCCACTCACTGGCCTGGCCTCGCACATCCCACACACGCACTTTCCAGTAGACTCGCTGGCGGCCAGTAAGCCGTCGCCCCGCCCACACTACACCGACACTGTCTGCCGAGGCTACCCGCCCGGAGTCCCACAGATCGCTCCCATGGGGAGCGCTTCCCGCCAGAATCTGATAGGCGGTCGTGCCGGTCCCCGCGCTCTTTGCTTTTTAGCTCCCACGATAGTCGGGGAGCGGCGGCATCTATGCCCAGCGGCTCTACCCGGTACTCACATCGCAACCTGGAAATTTGCATTGGGGCTATTGTACCCACAGGGCCATATAACCGCGGATTTCAACCCGCGGACAAATCAGCCTGCCGAGCCAACTCAACAAACGCCTTGATGTAGTCAATATCCAGGTCAGCCTCACGGATTCCTAAATGAATCTGCTTGGGGATTCCGTGCCGCCCCAGGCGAACCGGGGTGATAGCAACCCGGTCGGCATATTCATCTACCAGCCAACGTGGCAGAGCGGCTACCCCCCGGCCACTGGCGACCATTTGCAGCATGATGTCGGTGGTCTCAATCATCTTGTGCTGCCTGGGGGTAATGCCTGCTGGTATCAGGAAGTGATTGTAGATATCCTGCCGCTCTATAGGCACGGGGTAGGAAATCAGGGTTTCGTTTAAGAGCTGTTTGGGCTGTGCGTAGGCCGCGCGGGCCAGCTTGTGCTCCCGCCCTACGGCCAGTACTTGCTCATAGTCGAAGACTGGCTCAAAGCGCAGGCTGGGTCGGTTCAGAGGGTCCGGGGTTACCAGGATATCTATTTCGTAGCCGAACAACGCCCCGATACCACCAAACTGGAACTTCTGCTTTACGTCCACATCCACATCGGGCCACTTCTCTAGGTAGGGGGCGACTACTTTCAGGAGCCACTGATAGCACGGGTGGCACTCCATACCGATACGTAAAGTGCCACGTTGCCCCTCGCCGTATTGCCGAATGCGCTCTTCTGCGTAGGTAAGTTGGGGTAGTACCCTATTCGCTACCGCCAGAAGGTACTCCCCGGCCTGGGTCAGGCGGAGATTGCGCCCATCGCGCTGCCAGATTTCCGTGCTTAACTGCTGCTCCAGCTTGTTCATGGTGTGGCTGAGCGCAGACTGAGTCAGGTTCAGTGTTTTGGCCGCCGCCGTAAGGGAGCCATGGGTATCGAACGCCTGGACTATCTCTAAGTGTGCTCGGTCTATCATGTCATTTGGGGTATCGGGGCGCCTCAGCCGCCCTCTATACCCTACCTCGTTTCAGGCAAAATCCGCTGTACAATCCCCCATGCCAGCCCCTACCGCACCCATAGAAAAGGTTCGCCTTAGCTACTTGGACAACCTCAAAGTCTGGCTAACCTTCCTAGTAGTCGCCCATCATGTGGCACAGGCCTATGGCCCCACGGGCGGCGCATGGCCGGTGAGCGAGCCCATGCGCTCGCCCTACCTCGCTCCGTTCATCACCATCAATGCCATGTTTTTCATGGGACTGTTCTTCTTCATCTCCGGCTACTTTACCCCCGGTTCTTATCAGCGCAAAGGCTTCCGCCCCTTCGTGACTGACCGCTTGCTACGCCTCGGCATACCGTCCTTCTTATTGCTGCTCATCCTCTTTCTCATCACCCGCCAGCCCAGTTTCGGACCCATGTGGTACGCCATGGACCTGCTCGCCCTCTCTATTCTCTACGCCGCCCTGCGAGCGCGCAGTCAGGAGAAACCGCCATCAGTAAGAGGAGAGCAGCGCGCCCCACACACTTACGAACGTCGGGGTCTTACTCTTCACCGTAGCCCTCAGCCTGGCCACCGCTGTTGTGCGGGTCTGGTTTCCCATAGATAAGTGGGTGAATCTCCTCTGGCTCTTTCCGCTCGAACCCGCGCACGCCCCGCAGTATCTGTTCTTCTTCGGGGCGGGCCTTCTATCATTTCGCAACGGCTGGCTTCAGGCGATTCCGAAATCTGTGGCTGTGGTCTGGAGCGCGGTGGGACTTATTGGGGCAATCGGCTACTGCCTGCGTAACCTCTTTGGCTTCAGCAAGGCATGGTTTCCTCTGGAAACGGGCGGCTGGAACCGAGGCAACCTCTACTACTCCCTGCTGGAGTCGTTCGTGGCGGTGGGGGTCTCCATCGCACTCCTGGCGTTGTTTCAACGGCGATTCAACGGTTTGAACTCCCTCCTTCGGTTTCTCAGCGCCAGTGCCTTCGGGGTCTACTTCATTCACATCCTGGTGGTCGTACCAATTCAGATGGTTCTCCTGCCGCCCCCTGGGGACCGCTACCGAAGTTTCTGGTGGCGACCGCCCTGGCCTATCCTCTCTCCTATATAATCAGCGGCTTCATTCTTGGGAAGCTACCGATAATCCGTCGTATCTTCTAACTACGGCCTGGGCTTGAGAGTGATCTGGAAGATTTGCGGCCAGCGCTTTCCGGTGACAAAAAGGCGATCCGCTGTGGCGTCGTAGGCAATGCCGTTGAGCACATCGTCCGGGTCGCCGCTGCCGGGCTGAATCCCGGTCAGATCAATCCAGCCCTTGACCGCTCCTGTCTGCGGGTCGATGCGGGCGATGTAGTTTGTCCGCCAGACATTGGCAAAGATCTCGCCCTTGATGTATTCCAGTTCGTTGAGCTGCGTCACCCGTGCGCCGTGGTCGGAAATGTGGATGGTTCTTTTGATCGCGAAGGTCGTCGGGTCACGAAAGGTAATCGCATCCGACCCGTTGGACATAATCAGCGACTCTGTATCGTGCGTCAGTGCCCAACCCTCACCCTGGTAGGTGAACTGCCCTGTTCTCTCAAACGTACTCTGGTTGTAGAGGAAACCGACCTCATTTTTCCAGGTCAACTGGTAGATTGTCCCGTTCCAGCTAGTGATCCCCTCGCCGAAGTAGGTGGACGAGAGGCTGACCGTTTTGAGGCGATTCCCGGTTGTCAGGTCTTGCTGGCGCAGGGACGATTGCCCGTACAGGCCGGTGCTTTCGTAGAGGAAGCCGTTCTCGTAAAACAAGCCCTGAGTAAAGGCAGTGGAGTCATGCGGATAGGTTTCGACGACTGTATAGGTATCAACCTGAGTCGTGGACCCTGCGGGCGGTATGACAAGGGCCTCACCCGAGCCTGACGGACTGCCGCTGCAGCTGACCAGACTGAGCAACGCAAGCGTGGCGCAAAGGCTACCCCCCAGGCGTTTGATGAACATGAATCCCCTCGCTACGTTCAGTATACCCTGGCCTATCTATGAATTTCACTCATATATATCTGAAATAATATCATTTTACTTCATAGGTTTACCGCCGTACCATTGGGCACTATGGTCACCACACATAACTTGGGGTTCCCGCGTATCGGAGCCAAACGTGAGCTGAAGTTCGCTCTAGAGACGTACTGGAAGGGCGAATCCTCTCTGGAAGAGCTGACTGCGCTGGGCACTCAGCTTCGCCAGCGGCACTGGGAGTATCAGGCGGGCCTGGACTATCTGCCCGTGGGCGACTTCTCGTTTTACGACCAGGTTCTAGATATGAGTTTCACCCTGGGTAATGTGCCCGAGCGTGTGGCAGATTTGCCAGGCGATGCGCTGGATAACTACTTCCGCATAGCCCGTGGGCGCTCCGCAAACGAGACTGGCGCGGGGGTGCGCGCTGGTGAGATGACCAAGTGGTTCGATACCAACTACCACTACATCGTGCCGGAGTTCAGCCGTGATACCGAGTTCCGGCTGAATGTCTCTCGCCTGAGAGACCAGCTTCTACAGGCCCAGAGCCTGGGGATGAAAGCGAAGCCCGTGCTGATTGGGCCGGTTACCTATCTGTGGCTGGGCAAAACGAAGGATGATTCTGATAGGCTTGCTCTGCTGCCACGTATCTTGCCCATCTACGCTGAACTACTGTCCGAGCTAGCCGCGCTGGGTGCAGAGTGGGTGCAGATAGACGAGCCGATACTGGCTACGGAGCTGCCAACAGAATGGCAGCAGGCGTTTATTACGGCCTACGGCGCGCTGAACACGGGCAAATTAAGCCTACTGCTAGCTACCTACTTTGGGCCACTTTTGGAGAACCTGGCGTTAGCGGCACAGCTACCCGTGCAGGGGCTGCATATCGATACCATCCATGGGCAGCGGGAAGAAGCAGAGACATTGGCAGCCGTGCTGCCAGAGAATCGTATTCTTTCGCTGGGGGTAATTAGCGGGCGCAATATCTGGAAGACGGATTTAAACACGCTGCTAGACTGGCTGGAGCCTCTCTATGCCCAGCTAGGCTCCCGGCTCTGGATTGCGCCTTCGTGCTCACTCTTGCACGTGCCGGTAGAACTGAATACTGAGCGCAAGCTGGACAGCGAGATTCGCGAGTGGCTTGCCTTTGCGCGGCAAAAGCTAGAGGAGCTAGCGCTTGTTGCCACTGCGCTGAATCATGGGCGCTCAGCGGTGCAAGCTGCCCTTACTCGCCACCAGGCAGCAATTGATTCGCGGCGCTTATCGGCGCGAGTGCACAATCCGGCGGTGAAGGCGGCAGTGGCGGCGCTGACTCCAGAGTTGGGGCAGCGGGCAAGCGCCTATGCAGAGCGGGCAACGAAACAATCCCAGGGATTGAGGCTGCCGCTCTACCCCACCACCACTATTGGTTCATTCCCACAGACCAGTGCGATTCGGCAGGCACGAAGCCAGTTCCGGCGGCGTGAAATAGAGGAAACTGCTTACAAAGCCGCTATGAGTTGCGAAATCGCCCACTGTGTACAAGAGCAAGAGAAACTGGGGCTGGATGTGCTGGTGCACGGCGAGGCCGAGCGCAACGATATGGTGGAGTACTTGGGGAGCAGCTCAGCGGCTACGCGTTCAGCGAGTTCGGGTGGGTGCAGTCCTACGGCTCCCGCTGTGTGAAGCCGCCGATTCTGTTCGGGGATATCAGCCGCCCCAACCCCATGACCCTGGATTGGATTACCTACGCGCAATCACTGACCGATAAGCCCATGAAAGGCATGCTGACCGGCCCGGTGACGATTCTCAACTGGTCGTTTGTGCGTGATGACCAGCCCCGCTCGGTTTCCTGCTACCAGCTTGCGCTGGCCATCCGCGACGAAGTGTTGGACCTGGAGCGGGCAGGCGTGCGTATTATTCAAATAGACGAAGCCGCGCTCCGCGAGGGTCTGCCCCTGCGCCGTGCGCACTGGCAGGAGTATCTAGATTGGGCGGTGGAGTCGTTCCGCATCACTGCTAACGGAGTGAGAGACGAGACGCAGATTCACACCCATATGTGCTACTCGGAGTTCAATGACATCATTGCGGCGATAGCTGAGATGGATGCGGATGTGATTACGATAGAGACATCACGCTCGGATAGGGAGCTATTGGACGTGTTTGAAACGTTCCAGTACCCCAACGAGATTGGGCCGGGGGTCTACGATATCCACTCCCCCAATATCCCGACCCAGGAATACATGGTGGCCCTGATGCGCAAGGCTGCGGAGCGTATTCCGGCCACGCGCCTGTGGGTGAATCCGGACTGTGGGCTGAAAACACGTACCTGGGCAGAAGTGGTTCCGGCATTGCAGAACATGGTTGCTGCCGCGCAGACCCTGAGAAATGAGACTTTATGAGAGTCTCGGTAGAGCTCATCCCCAGAGGCGAGACGGAGGTTCTGGCCGACGCACGAACGGTCTGCTCGGCTATGCCCACCGCCAACGCGTTCAACATTCCGGACCTCACCCGGTTCTCTTTGCGAAGCTGGGAAGCCTGTGCGCTCACCCAGGCAGTTCTCCCTGCATCGATTCCGCATATCCGGGCCATCGATATTCCCCCGCAGGGTGTCTCTGCGGTAGGTGAAGCGATTCTAGCCGCGGGTATCTCGGAGATTCTGGTGGTGAAAGGTGATGCGCCCCATGACTTAATCCGGCACACCTACCCCAATACCAGCGAATCGATTATCCGGAAGTTCAAACAGGAATACCCCCAGCTAAAGGTCTATGCGGCCTTCGATCCCTATCGCCACAGCTTCCGCACGGAGTTAGATGGCGTGGCCCGAAAGCTAGACGCAGGGGCAGATGGGTTCTTTACGCAGCCCTATTTCGACCGCAGACTCCTAGAAATGAGCCTGGAGATGCTGTGTGGGCGAACCGTGTTCTGGGGGATTGCGCCAGTCGTCGGCGCTCGGTCCCAAGCGTACTGGGAGACCACCAACCAGGTGGTCTTCCCCTCTGGCTTTATGCCTACTCTGCACTGGAACCGTCGGTTTGCCCAGCGTGCGATTCCGATTATCCAGGAAGCCGGGGGCAACATCTACTTCATGCCGATTCGAGTAGACCTTGCCAGCTACCTCACGGGGTTGACGGAGTAGCCAACTCTAAATATATACGCATGAAATTTCCCAATTCACGTAAATCTTAATAACAGAAATTAATGATTAAAAATAACCGACAACAATTCCCCGACTAGTGGTATCTGAAATAACTACTTGCTAACTTTATGGTATATTACGACTAAGTTTCCAGCTACCTTTAATACTGAAGATGGCGCGCAAAACTTACAAACGAAGCCCAAGAGTCATCCACATATGTCAACTTTAAAATTCACAGTTAAATTAGATGAATCAACAGCAAGAGCCTTTCTAAACGAGGTTAATTCATCAGATGGTAGCGATATAACGTTAAAAATTATTGATTCAAATTTATCGAATACAAAAACTACGGGCTTTCATTCATCCCAGTGGGTAGACATACTGATCGAAGCAGCATTCAAAGGCAGTGTAGCAGGTGTTGTCGCTGGATCATTGCATTTTGGTGCAGAGATGGCTACAAAATCAATACTAAGTAAAATCAAGTCAGCTTCAGAGAAATCCGGAACCAGTACAGGTTATCAAATCAGCGGTGATTCGGTTGATATAAAAGGCAGCATTGATTCAATCGAGGAATAACAATAATCCAAATCTTTTAAATAAATCAAATCATTACAAAATAGCCGTTTAACAATACAGTATTCTATAATATAAAATGAAAATTATTGAAACTGATCCCAAAAGCCCTCTCGCTTACATGGGCAACATACTTCCTTCAAATACGCTGTTTATTGACAGATCTTCGGCAGTATTAGTTACAGAAAGACGTTTCGATAAATTTATTGGTGAACTTAATAGCCTCGCAGACCTTGAAGAGCAAGCCATTCGCAAACGTGAGACTTCTTCAGAGTGGAAGGCGATTGACGATATGCTATGGGAGAATTCCCATAGATCATTTTTTCACAAAACACATGACTTAGAATTACTTCACGAACAATTTCACTACTATCAATTATGCAATTGCAACTATCTTTTCCGAATAATGGACAACATTCAATTATCCTTACGAGATTTAAGAAATGAATGGCGATCGCAAAAGAAAAATCTATTAAATTTAATCCAAATCCATGATAATTTAAATAGACTAGAGAACAAGCTAAATACAACATCAGAAAACAATATATCTATAACAGGACTAATTGAGATCGGAGCTTTAATGCTTGAATCAGCATTAGAAACCCCGGAAGGCAATTATCAAGATTTATTCAATTACATATGCTTCAATAGGAAACAAGGAGCATGCCCATATAGTCTTGCGGTCTTAAAGTTCTGGCATAAGTATAATGGACCGAGTTATTTTGGCTTCCTGTGGTTTGCAACATTCCTCTCGCTATGCCAAGACGACCCTGTAACATTCTTCGAAAATTTAACAAAAAACATATGCAATATCGGTATAAAAACCCCATTTAATCATGCAAGTGAAGCCGAAGAGTGGTTAATTAAAAATAAAATATGCAAAAAGTCAGATTTTGACTTCTGGTGGCGAATAAAACAAAAACCCCTTAATCCTATATATCAAATATTGCTAGAATCAAGATTATTCATGCCCTTCATTCTTCCAAATATCCCTGGTTATGGCACTTTTACACCAAACGATTTTTTTCTTTGTCCCAATATATGCCTAGATATCATCCCTTCCGGGCAAAATGGAATCATGGCATTACCAATGCGTCCTATATGTTTTCCAAAAGAAAATTTATTCTGGTTGGGACCAGAATTCGGCGGACGAATAGGAGAAACATACAACCAACACTCTCAATTATTACAGTTAGAATATTTATATGACAGTGCCATACTAATGCTTTTAAAAAATAATGAGTATGAGTTCTTTTATAAGAATGGATTTAAATAATAGACTTATTACATCTATTCACAATATTATCAAGAAGCGGCAGTGTATCATCCAGTGATGTATTTATATTTTGCTGCATTTCTCAACATCAACTATTTGCAAAGTAGCCCCGCAGCGGATTCTTTCCTGGGTGCGCGGGCGGGTAGCCCGCGAACGGTAAATGGCATTGAGTTATGCTGGTGCCCACCGGGGCGGTTCCGCATGGGCAGCCCGGAGAGTGAGCTGGGGCGCCGGCCCGATGAAGGGCAGGTAGATGTTACTCTGACATCCGGGTTCTGGATGGGTAAGTACGAAGTCACCCAGAAGCAGTGGCAGCAGATTATGGGAGCGTTTCCTACCAAGCGAGACGCAGGTGAGGGCGATAACTTCCCGGTCTATGGGGTCAGCTATATCGAAGCCGAGGAGTTCTGCCGGAAACTCACGCAGCGGGCTCGTAAGGCCAAAGAGCTACCGGCAGGCTGGGAGTTTCGGTTGCCCACGGAAGCGCAATGGGAGTATGCCTGCCGCGCAGGGACCAGCACGACGTACGCATTTGGCAATACCCTCACCCAGGCCATGGCGACGTTTGGAAAGCCCTATAACGGAACCCCAACCGGTGTGCCTGGCTCGGCGGCTTCTGCGGTAGGTAGTTTCCCGGCGAATGCCTGGGGGATTCATGACATGCATGGCAACGAGTTCGAGTGGTGCCGAGACTGGTACCATGCCCGCCTGCCGGGTGGCACCGACCCCGATCTGTCCTCCCAGAAAGGAGCACAGAATCGGGATGGTAGCTACTCTAGAGTCAGGCGGGGCGGAGCCTGGGTAGAGTCCGCCCCGTTCTGCCGGTCGGCGTTCCGATTGCGCTATGAGCCGGAGCGCCGGTCTGACCACATCGGGTTTCGGATAGCCATAGTACGTATTTAGTACACGTGCATGGTGCCATCGGCGCGGCGCACCAGTGGCATGTAGGCCCGCTCATACGGGTAGTTCTCGCACTTGGTCTCATCGAAGTCGATGCCCAGGCCGGGGCGCTCCGATGCGTATACGAACCCACCGCGGCGCTCACAGATGCCCGAGACCATGTCGTACACGGGCTCCGGGTACTTGCACCACTCCTGCACCCCGAAGTTCGGAATTACGGTCTGTAAATGTACGCTCGCCGCCTGCGCAATCGGCCCAATGTCGCCTGCGCCATGGAAGGCGCTACGAACGTTGTAGGGCTCCGCCAGGGTTAGAATCTTGCGTGCTTCGGTCAGACCTCCCACGTGCAGTGGCTTGATACGAATGAAGTCAATCCAGCGGTTCTGGAATAGTGGCAGGCAGTCCCACCGGCTGGTCAGAATCTCGCCAATAGCGAGAGGCGTATTGGAGGCCGCGCGTACCAGTGGCCAGCTCTCCCGGTGCTCGGGCATGAGCGGGTCTTCTAACAAGAACAGCCGGTACTCTTCGACGGATTTTGCCAGGCGGGCGGCGGCAATGGGGTCTAGCTGCTCGTGCACATCGTGCATGAGCTCAATCTCTTCGCCCAGTTTGTCTCGCATGTGCGCGAACATCTTCGGCACGGAGAGAAGGTACTTCGTGGGTTCGTAGATCTGCTCTTTCGGGGCGACCGGGTTCACAGCAGGGCGCATGCCCTGTATGCCTGCTCCCCCGTAGGCGCCTACCTGGCAGCGGACTACCGTGAAGCCTTCTTCGATAATCTTTCGGGCGGAGTCTTCGCACTCCACTTCATCACGCCCGGACGCGTGGGTGTAGCAGCGCACGCCATCTCGGGCGGCGCCACCGAAGAGCTCATACACCGGCATGTTCGCCAGCTTGCCCTTGATATCCCAGAGCGCCAGGTCTATAGCTGCTATCGCCGCCATGAAGATAGGCCCGCCGCGCCAGTAGCCCTGGCGGTAGAGTAGCATCCAGGTGTCTTCAATGCGCCGGGGATCTCGCCCGATGATCAGATGGCTCATGTGCCGAATAGCCTCGGCCACAATCGGCTCGGACCCGTTCAGGGTGCCCTCGCCTACGCCATACAGCCCCTCAATGTCTGTTCGAACTTTGACAAAAACGTAGTTGCGACCGGGGCAGGTCAGAAAAACATCTACTGCGGTGATTTTCATTGCGACGATTGTACCCAGGCAGCAGGAACAAAAGCCACCGTTCGTGTCACTCACTGGTGAAGGAAATTTTTCTACCCATGCTTCTTTCTGATCTCTGGCTGGTGCAGCGGGCAAGGCAAGGCGATTCCGGGGCTTTTGGCAAGCTCTTTGACCGCCACGGTCGCCGGGTCTATCACCTGCTGCGCCGCCTGAGTGGGAGTCAGGCTACTGCCGAAGACCTGACCCAGGAAACGTTTCTGACCGCCTGGCAGCGCCTGGAAAGCTGGAAAGGCCGTGGGGCGCTCTCTACCTGGCTCTATGGTATCGCCGTGAACCACTGGCGCACGTATCGCCGCAGCAATCCAGCCCCGGCAGACTCCCTCTCTCTGCCCGAGAACGCCGAACTCCCCAGCGACGATGACCAGGCAGACCCGCTACTCCACTGCACCAGAGCGGAGCTGCATCGGAACCTGGATGCCGCCATTGCCACCCTGCCAGAGGTCTACCGCGAGGTCTTCGTGCTGGTGCGAGTCGAGGAGCTTTCCTATCAGGCTGTGGCGGAGCTGCTGGACCTGCCGGTAGGAACCGTTCAATCGCGGCTCCACCGTGCTACCGGGCTCCTCCGAAAAGCCCTCACATCTACCATCTTCCCCGAAAGAGAAAAGGAGAACTGCCATGTCCTTTGATAAGAGCCTTGAAAAACAGGCGAAGCAGCTTCGCCAGCAGGATGCCGCGGTTCCCGAAGGACTGCGGACACGCATTCTGGACAGCCTGCCGGAGCGGCATACAGAGCGCAACCCCAGGCAGCTTATCGGGCGAGCGCTCATTCTGGGTGGCATCGCGGCCCTGGCATGCACCGGCCTGGCAATCGCCCCCCGGTTCCTGGTCGCTCCGGCATCAGCGGCCAGCGTAGAAAGCAGCAGTAGGTCGTACCCAGACCTGGCACTTCACGGGCTGGCGCATTCAGAACAACAAAAAAGTGAAGTGGGAGATATGGGGGCGTCGCACTCCCTTCTTCTACCGAGAGCAGATTGGCGATGACATTCTGCTAGACAACGGTAAGAAGCGGGCACACTTCGTTCCCCCTACCCCTGCCAAATCTATTTTCGGGCGACTAAAAGGGTTCGCCCTGATTCAGCGCTCTCTGGGTGCGAATACGGCTACTCTCTCGGATGCTCGGGCGGGGTTTATGGCGGGTATCGGCTCCGATCCTACCCGGTGGCGCACAGACGGTATTGAGGACAATCAACGTGTTCTCACCTCAACGATGACCTATATGATGCGGACAAAGTACCTGCGAGAAACCACGCAGCTTTTCCTGAGTCCGTGGAAAAGCCTCCCTCAGCGCTACCGGGTGGTCCAGGTTGAAACCACAACACACTATAAGCCAATAGGGAAAGAGGAGGTACGCGCGGAGCTGGATGCTAAGTACGACGTGGCGATTCCAACTGGTCTGGATACCTTCCCTGCCCCTACCGCTGAGACCCCGGTTTACGATATGACGGCAACCTGCATCGCGCCGGAAGCACAGGGCGAAAACGTGACGCAGAGTAATGGGCTCACAGTAACAGCAACCGCGAAAATCCGAGATAGCGAGGGCTGTTTATTGGTCAACCTGGCCTACTGGCTGGGTGATACCAAACTGGTTGCTCAAACTGGAGATGGCTTCGGGGTCGACCTGTCTATACCTCAGGGCGCTACGCTGGGTGTAGACAACCTGGGGCGGCACTACACCAAGCTCCATAGAATCTACTATGACCAGACCCAGCTGTATCTCTGCCCAGAGGAGCCCTATAAGCCCGGTGAGCCACACCCAACTCATATCACTCTCACCTTGCCTATCCAGCTCAGCAAGTACGAGCGAATGGGTACCTCTGGACAGAGCGCAAAACTCCTGGCGGAAGATATGACCATGCGTGTCGCTCTTCCCACTCAGGAAGGCGATCTAGGCTGGGACAACTCTGACGAACTCAGAAACGCCCAGGCTTTCCGATTCGACTTCGCTGCCACAAAGGCGAGTATGCGCGCCCAGATGTATTCTCAGAGACTCTGGCGTATTACGGCAGAGGGCAAGCAAACTTTTGTAGACCCACTTCCTCGGGAGAAACCTGAGGAACGTGCACGCCGAATTAAGCGCCATGTTTACTGGTTACGCAAAACAGCTGATGCCACCGATAGGCTTCGGGGTGGCGCTGTCTGGAGCCGCAGGTTGCGCCAGAGTGCAGAGCGCCGTGAGCAGCGTCAGTAGAACCTGTTACTCCTGAATTAGCCATAGGGCGGCAGAGAATTTTCTCTGCCGCCCTATTTTTATATGGTGTACTTGACGATATGAAATCTACCATGCTATAGTATGGCGACCTACTTTTCTATGGAGAAAACAAAATGGCGCTGAAATCGATGTACCTGCGGTACGATGGTGATAGAGTTTTCTATGGAAGATACTTTTGTCTTGGACACACCGGAGCGACACAAAGCGGTCTCGCACCCGCTACGGCTGGCGATTCTTCGGCTCCTGCTGGACGAAGAGAAGACCAACGAGGAACTGGCAACGGAGTTAGGTGTGGCCTCTGGCAAACTCTATTTTCACACCAAGAAACTCTTAGATGTGGGAATGATCACCCTGGTGGGCACCCGGCAGAAGGGCTCAGTGACCGAGAAGCTCTATCGGGCAACGGCGCGCGGCTTTACGCAGCCTCCCGGCGACGGAGTGAAAGAGCCCAAAAGCATGGCGATTCTGCGCGAGGGACTGGCGCTGTATCAGGCCACTTTCGAAGAGATCGGGGAGCCACGCTCGATCAGCGGGCACTGGTCCGGCTACCATACCCCGGAGAACGAGCGGGAGTTCCGACGGCTGATGCTAGCGTTAATCGAGGAGTTTCAGGAGCGCACCGTTCCGCACGGCACACCAAATGCCCGCGCGCTCTCTATCACCGTTCTGCTGCACGCACTGGAAAACAAGTAGCCGCTACGCTTGCCCTGTTGCTTGGCACGCTGGCAAGCGCTCACGCGGATACGATTTTTGATAACTTCGGCGCAGGTAATACCTATCAAGCTGGTAGCTGGGAATTCCGCGGTGAGAACAACATCTCACGCATTGACCGGGCGAAGTCGTTTGTTCCATCGCAGAGCTACAGCCTGACCAGTATTGAGACCGCCCTCTACTGGGAAACGGGCGATAAGAACTTCGATATCAGTATCTACTCGGATGCAGGTGGTGCTCCCGGTACGGCACTTTCTACGTTTACTCAGCTTGCGACTGCGCCTCTGGGTCAGACGATTCTCTATACGTCGGCTTACTCGGGTATCACGCTGAATGCAGGATCAACCTATTGGGTCGTGATAAACGCAGCCTCCCCAAATAGCAGTGACGGCGGGTTCTGGCTGGCTTCTTCTCCCACGGATACTGGCTTCTCCACATTTTCCGGCGGCTCCTGGAACACAAGTACCAGTGGCTCTCCTGTGATTCGGGTCAGCGGCACACTCACAGCAGCGGCTCCCGAACCTGCTTCTCTTGTTTTGCTGTGCCTTGCAACACCACTTCTCTTCCGGAAGCGACACTCATGAAATCTCTCTTTGCTCTTGCTTTGCCGCTTGTCTTGCTTGGCAGTGCCGCACGTGCGGATGTCACGCGAATCTGGCTGCTGCGTGCCGGTAGTGCGGACCGGGGCACACATCTCTGGGTGGAAAAGGCACAAGCATCAGACACCAAAGGCACGCTCCACGGCATCATCGCCGGGCAGGCGCTCCCACTTACCCCCAGCGTACCGACCGACAAACTGGTGGTCGATTCTCAGGGTTTCGTATCTGGTGGAACACTCACTCTTCCGGCCAAAACGTTCACCGATATCGGGAAAAGCTCATTGGACTTGAAGCTTGCAGCGGGCGCAGTGCTGACCGTGGATGCCAATGCAGGTGTCACGCTGAAAAAAGCCGATGTCACTATCGGGCTGCCCTTTGGGAAGAATGGCAATACCCAGCCGACTCTCGCGCTCAATAGTGATCTGGTCTTTGCGAAAAACGGAGACATCAAGATCGAGGTGAATAGCGGTGCACTGGCGGGTGGAACCAACAAAATCGGAATGGCAGGTTTCTCCCTGAGCAGTATCGGGAGCATGCATGTTCTCTGGGACCATAAGCCCGGCGCGGGCAACGATACGTTTTTGTGCGAGTTAACCAATGTTAAAGTGGCGGTACCTCTTACCCGGCGTGCTGGCTCAGGATAGTACTCGCCAGAACGGGGGCATCGAGTTATCGGCCAGCAAGCTGACAGTGGATAACGATGGCAATGTCAGCGCCGACGGCGATCTGGCACTGGACTCCGCGCCCGGAATTCAGATTCCGCTGGCGAAGCCCATGGACTTTGTGCTGACCGTGCATCACTTCAAGTGCACGCTGGATAAGAGCAAGGTAACGCCCAAAGAACTTACTGCCGACCTGACTCTTCCCGCGACGTTTACGACCGATGTGGATAACAACCCGGACCGGGTAACGATTGCCGGAATCTCAGTCGATAATACCGGCGACCTCTACGCGAATCAGACGAAGACATTCTCCTGCCGCTGGAACGGTTTTCGGCTCAATGCCCCAAATGGCTTCACCATCGACCTTTCCGAGACACAGGGTAAGGGTGGTGATGGTACAAGCGAGATATGGGAGGGCGTGAAGCTCCCCCAGGCCAAGCTCTCTCTACCGGATAAACTCAAAGGCTCTAACGGAATGCCGCTTGAAGTCGATGTGACTGGCGGTCTTATCGATGAGCATGGCTTCACCGGAGTTGTAGACGCCACGAATGTAGGTAGTGCGAAGGTGGAGGACTTCCAGGCCCGACTCAATCGACTGAAGCTCACAGTGGAGCGCGGCGAGGTGATGGATTCTCTGCTGGAAGGAACGATATCGGGAATTCCTGGCTGGGATGGTGACCTGGGACTCAAAGGGCAGGTCGCCGCCTCGGGCTCGTTCGGTCTTGAAGTCTCGACCTCGACACCTATCTCGCTGCCAGGAATGCACGCCAAACTCCAAGTAGACCAGGGGAAGCTGGATAAAGCCGACGATGGCACATTCTCTTTGCTGGCATCGGGCTCCGTGACCTTAGACGACAATGTGGATACGGTGGGCGGCGCTATCTTCCGGTTTACCAACCTCGGCATCGATAAGAACGGTGACTTCGTAGGCGACCGCGATCAGACTCTCTTTATGGAGCTGCCGGAGCCAATCGTCAAAGAGTTCGGACCTGTTACGCTCAGTGTGTCGAAAGTAGGCTTCGGCAAGCAAAAGAGGGGGAACGAGGCAGACCGACGCTGGTTTATGGCCTTCGATGGTGGCGCGGCGCTCGGTGGCGATCTGCCTGTCTCCATCGGCGGCGACTTCGAGGGGCTCTATGTCTGGGAGAGCCTGGACCACCACAGCTTCCCTGATATCGATATCAAAGGCCTGCATGTCGATCTGGGTATCGATGATGTTCTCACGCTAGAGGGAGATCTACGAACGTCCGAAGCCGCACTTCCGGTGAGCCACCAGATGGTCACAGTAAAAGACAAGAATGGTAAGGCGCTCAAGTACATCACCGGGGATATCAACGTTGGGCTGCCGTTCCTGAAAACCGCCGCGCCTATCAATGCGGGGCTTAAGTTACTGGTGGCACCGCGCTCCTGGTACATTCTCGGCGGCGCCACAATCCCCTCACCTATCGTTTTAGGGCAGTCGGGGCTGGCGCTCGGTGGGTTTTTCGCCGGTATCGGTCACAATGTCGCCCGCTATCCCGCGGGAGCAGTCGGCATTCCCAGTGTGAACTACGACCTGATTCCTGACCCGGACAATACCACGGGGCGCTCCGTCGCCTTTACTATTACGGCGGGAACACGAGTGCAGACCATGGTGCCTACACCACTGACTCCTGCTCTCTGGGGCGACCTCGCCCTCACAGTGGATGTCGATCCGCTGGATATCTCCTTGAATGGGAACCTTTTCCTGGCCGATCCGCCGCTAGGTACCCCAGGCATTCCCGCCGACCCCATGAAGCAGAGCCGTGTACTGTCGGGCAGTATTGGTCTCCACACCGAGCCGGACCTGGCCTTCTATGCGCATCTCGGTGTCGATCTTAACTTCCCCACACGTGACAAGTGGGTGATCAAAGAAACGGGCGCCGTGGATCTAACACTGGATAAAAAGGGATTCTCTGCATTCGCAGGTGGACCGATCAATGCGGACCGGACCAATCACACGGTGGATATCCAGAATCCCTTTGAGATCAAACTCAACCTGCCCGGTCTCGGTGAGCTTGCTCCACTTCAGGGCGCACTGACCTTTGTAGCAACCCCCACTAAGAATCACCAGGCTGTAGAGATCACTGCGGCCAATCCACCCGATGGGGTGAAAGCCGAGCTGAAGGCAGCGGCAAAGTGGAAGCAGACCTTCGATAAGAAGGGCGATGTCGATGTAGGTGTCACGATCCATTATGAAGCCAGCGGAACTATCGACCTGGAAACCTACTTAGGGCTGGAGGGCGAGTTCTCGGGATCGCCTTTAGGAAGCCTGATGAAGGGCAGTTTTACGATTCCGAACCTGCCCGCACCGAACGCCTATTTCTACGGAGACGCCTGGGCGAAGGCCAGCGTGGAAAACGCCAAGATAGAGGCATCTAAAGGCCCGTTCGATGCAAGTGTCACTGCGAACCTGACAGGCTGGCTGGAAGGGCAGATCCTCTTCTACTACGGCGGCGCCACCACAGCGGGTGGTGGCATCTCGCTGGAAGGCGACATTACCGGAAATGTCTCCGCGAAGCTCTTTAAGACCTGGACCTTCCCGGTCAGCACCCATCAGAAAATCGAGAAAAGCCTGTGAACCGACCACTTCTCACCGTCGGCCTCGTCGCGCTGACGATACCACTTTGCACCTCTATCCGTGCCCAGAATCCGGAAGCCGAGCGCTTTGCAGTTATGGGTGTCCCAGCAAAAAAAGGGACTGCGTTGGAGGTTCGTCTGCTCTGGCTCCCGAAAACCGGCTGGCTGCCCGCAGGCGGCTTCGCGCTCTATAAGGCAAAGGGAGCTGGGGCGCTGACCAAGATCGCAACCCTGAGACCCGATTCCACCCTGCTGCCCGCGGACCTGAGTGCTAAAGCGAACCTGGGGGCGACAACCGCAAAGCTGACCGAGCGTGCGGCACGCCCCGCATCGGCGCTGACCGCGTTTCGAGATTTTAAGACCACACTCGAAGCGCCCGCAAGTCAGCTCAAGCCCCCTGCTCTGGTTCGAAAGCAAGCAGATACTCTGGCCTCCGTGAAGCGCCTGGAGCCAATTCGCCAGGCAAAGAACACCGGGAAGAAGGCCGCGCCCACGCCTGCTGAAGAGGCAGAGGCGCTTCGGGGGCAGATCGCGCTCGCCGCACTCACTGACCGCGATAAAGCCCAGAAACTGGCGCTAGCCTACAATGATCCCGAAGTCTCTGAGGGGGACTCGGTCAAGTATGTGCTGCGCGGTCTGGAGGCAAACGGAGCCGAGCAGGCCACTGCACTGGGAACCGTCACTGTGGTCGTCCGCGCCGCGGATGCCACACCCCCCCACCCGATGCAACGGGCTTTGCCGCAGTACAAATCGATCAGGACTCTGCCGCACTGCACTGGGAAGACCCCACAGAGAGCGAGTCAGACAAGCTAGTTCTGCCGCGCTACGATGTCTATCGCGACGAAACGAAGCGTAACCCCTCTCCGATTCTCCTGACCAGCCATGAAACGGCTTCGGGGGCAGCTTCCTCGCTGGTCTCGTTCCAGGACGACAAGGTAGCACTTGGTAATCATACCTATCGATTAACGCTGACCGATGCCTTCGGGCGAACCTCCCCCCCTGTGACAACCACGGTCACTATGACCGACCTGCGAGTTCCCACACCGGTAGCCGGGGCCTTCGCCCGCTACGAGCTAGATCGCAGCACACTCGGCAGGCCAGGTGGCCTGCGCCGCTATGTTCGGCTTTACTGGGCTGCTCCGGTAGATAAGCGCTCCGTGGTGTTCGATATTACGCGAGTCGATGCCGACAACGCAGCGAGTCGCACACCACTAACAGGCACTACCCCTATACCTGGCGATCCCTCGGGTGTGGGCGGTATGACGCTTGCAGACCTGTTCGGTCTTATCGGCAGCGACTACCTTTTAGGCGCGATGGTTTCCGCATCGACGCCTGCACAGCAAGCGCGGTTAACGGGCCTGGCTCCTACCGAAGTTACTCGTACGTTTGTAGAGCAGAAGTTACGGGCGGTACTTCTGGCGATGAGTGTCACCGATGTTGGTGCAGAGTTTCCGACTCTCCAGGGCAACCTCAACGATATGGCGGCCCGGATTCGCACAACAACGGACTCTAACACATCGCCCGACCACTACTATCGCTACGAGCTGACGGCGAGCTATGCCGGGGTCACCGGGGCGCACCGCACTGTCGCCGCACTGTCCTCTCCTATCGGTATCCCGCTCACGGTACAGCCGGGCACTCCCACAGCAAGTGGTCAGTGGACCCGAAATACGTTCATGGATGCCGGGTCGCTTACGCCAACTGGCACGTTCCGCGATGCGCCTCCGGCAGCAGGTACAGGCGCCTTTGTGAAACCAAATGTGAGCGCACGGACCGTAACCCGCCCCAGCACCATCAATCCCATTCCTGCCCGGCTCGGCGGCACGGTAAACCTGAGCTGGAGCGCGGTGAGCCAGACCTCCCAGATGCGCTACCGAATCTACCGCGCTGTGGCGACAGGCTTCTTCCCGGAGGGCGTAAATGTCAGCCAGACCGGTACAGGAATCGGCAAGCATGTCACTGTTTCTGGTGGTGGTCTCAAGAAAGTGTACTACTCGCAGTACAACAGCCTGAAAGACACCGACTACCTGCTACTGGGTAGCACCGACAAAACGACCTGGAGCGATCCCCTGCCGCCAAGCCAGCGGTGCGTGTATCTGTACAAGGTGGAAGCGGTCAACCGCTGGAACATTGCAAGCACACGAAGCGCGCCACTAGCAGTGAGTGCGGGAGCCACACTGCCACCGTCCATACCGAGCCTGCTTTCCGTGAAGCCACAGGCAATCGAGAATGTCGATGGCGCTCTGGCTCTGACCTTCTCCCCGAATCCCACAGAAGAGCGAGTTACGGAGTACCGCGTGCTCCGTATGGCGATTCCAGTGACCACACAGGTCACTATGACTGCTCCGGCAGTTCGTGTTGCCAGTCTCGGTGCGCCGCCCGTAACCTCCCAGATTCAAAAGCCCCGTGTCTCACAGATAGTGGGTAACAAGCAGCTCGCTCCCCAGGATCCGGTAAGCCCAACGGGTTGGATTCCCCTCGGCACGATTCGGGGTAACACGCACGGGTGGAGCGTTCAAGGCAATTCAGCAGCTGCCTCCTGGAGCTGCCGCGGTCAATTTCCAGAAACTGACCGGCTACCAACAGATAGGCAAAGTGGCTGTGCCGCTGGGCTCCAGCCCCATCAGCCTGAACTATGTTGATATGACCGCAAAGCCAGGCACAGAGTACGCCTACCGACTTGTAGCCGTCAACGACGATACCATCGGCTCCTTCGGATCGAATGTGCTGGATGGCAGGCCGTTCACCAAGACCCCGAAACCTACTGGCGGTATGGCGACCTGGAATCAAGCTGGTCGGACTGTAAACCTGACCTGGAATGCCACACCGGGTGCGGGCGGCTACTTTGTCCGCCGCAAGCAGGCTAACAGCCCGGCGCTCCAGCTTGGTGCGCTCGTGGCTCCGACAACCGCATTCGCTGACCCGGATGCCCGCGCGGGCCGTACCTACATCTACCAGATATTCGCCTCCGACACCGCAGGCGGTATCTCCGACCCGCTAGAAGTCAGTATCACGACCACAGGTGAGACCGAGGTTTGCCCCCCGGTCCGAATGGTCCTGCAGCCAACCCCAAGAATAATCCAAAAGAAGGCCCAGGTACGAAACCTGGACCAGGAACCAAGCCGGGACCAGGTACGAAACCAGAGCCGGATCCCAAGCAACCTGCCGAATCGGGTACGCCGACCTTCGGGCAGCCCATCTTGCTGGAAAACAACATCCAGCTCAATGTGCTCTCCATGAAGTACACGGTAGAGGCGCACCCCGACTACGATGGCACAATGCCTCAGCCTGATCAAAAGCTGGTTTGGATTACGTTCTCCGTGAAGAACCTGGAAAAAGAAGAGACACGCCAGTTCGCCGGGTTCGACGTAACCATTCTCGATGACGCGGGTAATGGCTACACAGGTGGCAGTACGGAGAACTCCACAAGCCGACAGAGTACAGGCAACAAGGATTTCTTCGTGCAGATGCAGCCGGGTCAGAGCATCGGTGCCGACCCCGCAACGGATGAGCTTTCGGCAGCGATCATCGTGCCGTTCAATGCCAAAATCGTGACATTGAAGCTTAACAAAAGCCTGGTCACCGCAAAGGGTGAGCGAATCACCTACAACCTGACTGGCAAGAACGCAATCACGCCGCTACCTGCCTACGCCGCCACGAACCCTGGCCTTGTCGAACCGGGCAAGTACTATCCCGCTGGCTACTTCGCCATTCGATTCGACTCGCTCAAACTCACGGAAGAACCCGTGTACACCAAAGCACCGCTCGAGCAGGACATGCGCTATGTGGTGGCCTCCTTCACTGCGAAGAACACCTTTACAAAGAAGATCAGCACCTTCGAGTTAGCCGCCGGTCAGAGCGAGGAAATCTTCGTTACTGACACCGAAGGCAATAAATACAAGATAGCGGGCGATCCGAACTACGCGTTCCGCCATGGCACGAGAGATGAGCATCCAGAGACTCAGCAGCTCGATTTGAATGAAGAGGTCAGGTACCGCTACATCTTCCAGGTACCGAAAAACGCGAAGATTGCCTCTATTACCTTTGGCCAGACCCGCTACGGCCATATCTACAAACTTGATCTAGAAAAGCCTTAAAGGAGACTCACACCAATGAAATCCGTTTCTATTTTCGCACTAACGCTGGCCCTGGGAGTAGTTGCCGTTGCAGCGCCACCGAAAAAGCCTACCAAGCCGCCAGTAAAACCGGCAGCGAAACCAACTCCCAAGCCGCCCTCCAGCCCTGGTGTCAAAGGGGCTGGTCAGGTGGCAGGTGGCGTGCTCAAGTTCGGTGATCTATTCGCCCTGAAGTCCGGATTCACGTATCAGATTCTCTCCGCAAGATACTCCCTGGAACCGTTTGAATGCTACGAGACACTGGCTCCGAGCACAGGTGAGAAGCTGTTGATTCTTACTGTAGCCACAAAAAACAACAAACGTGGTGAGGACAACTTTTTCGGCGATCACCTATATCAGGCTGTAGACGATAAGAACCAGAACTACGAAAACAGTAGCTACCTGCTTCGCAGCCAACCCGGCGTAGGATTCAGCCCCACACTCAAACCGGGTCAGGGAATTGGCCAGGGCGGCACGGACCCACTGGAAGTCGCTTTCAAAATGCCCAGCGATACCCGGCTTGTGAAGCTAATTCTCAAGCTTGGCCGTGAGGGTACCAGTGAGGAAGTCACACGCTTCTTTCTGGCGGGGGCCACAGAGGCGGAGGCGGGTGGCAAGCCTGACCCGAAGAACCTGATTACTCCCCTACCTGCCTGGGCACAAAAAGGAGCCATTGTTCCGGCAGACCAGTATGTACCTAGCTGGACCTATCAGTTTAAACTCAATGGATTCTCTAAGGCGGACAAAAAGGGCGATGAAGATGCAGAAGAAGGTAAGCAGTGGGTCTACGCCAATGTCATGGTGAAGAACCCTTTCCATAACAAACAGAACCTCTTTGACTTCTCTGGTGGCGATGACATCCGACAAATGGTTCTGATAGACGGCGATGGCGAAAAGTACCCTGCCTCGTATCTGCTCAAAGCTAAGCAGGATGAGACCTATGAGGGAGAGCTGGAACCGGGCGAGGAAAAAGCCTACCGGGTAGCCTTCTTGGTGCCCAAAGATGCCACATTCAAATCCGTCCGCCTGGGCGCGCCGCGCAGCAACCTGTTCGCCTTTGATGCCAGTACGGCTGGCAAGTAGCGAATTACGAAAGACCAATAATGAAACTCGTTTCTATTTTTGCCCTGACATTGGCTGTGGGGGCGGTCGCACTCGGAGCACCGCCCAAAAAACCTACCCCTAAGAAACCGACCGCCAAACCCACTCCGGCCAAACCGCAGCAGCCCGGTGTCAAAGGCGCGTCGCAGATGGCAGGTGGCGCCATTCGCTTCGGTGATCTGTTTGCATTGCGCTCGGGCTTTACCTACCAGATTCTTTCCGCTCGATACTCGCTTGACCCACTCAACGATTACGAGCACGATGCTCTCAGTCCCGACGAAAAGTTTCTGATTCTCAAGGTCGCGATCAAGAACAACCGCCAGGGCAGCGACAACGATACAGGCGGCGAGCTTCTGCAGGCCGTGGACGCAACCAATAAAACCTACGATAGCGGGCGCTACTCTCTTGCGAGCAAACCTGGGGAGGAATTCTCTGTGAACCTGAAGCCCGGCCAGGGATTAGGTCAGGGTGGCGTCGATCCACTGGAGGTCTCGTTCAAGGTCAATAAAGACGCGAAAATCGTCAAGTTGATTCTCAAGAATGGGCGTGAGGGCACTAAGGAGGAAGTCTTGCGCTTCTTTCTGGCCGGGGCTACCGAGGCGGAAGCGGGCGGAAAGCCCGATCCTAAAAACATAGTTTCCCCGCTGCCTGCCTGGGCATCGGAGGGCTCTATGGTTCCAGTAGGACAGCCTATACCCAGCTATACTTACTTCATGACCCTGACCGGTTTTTCGACCGCCACGCTCTCTGGAGAAGAGGCAGAAGAAGGCAAGAAGTGGATATTTGCCAACATCAAGGTCAAGAATCCCTGGAAAACCAAGAAGCAGGGATTGTTCGATTTCTACGGTGGTGACAATATCGGCAATCTGGTCTTGATCGATGGTGATGGGGAGAAATACCATGCGTCTAAGTTCTTGAAAGCGAAGAAAGACGAGCAACCAAGCGACGAACTCGACCCCAACGAAGAAGTATCGTTCCGAATCGGTTTCCAGGTTCCGAGCGATGCGACTTTCAAGACCGCCAAACTCGGCTCCTCACGGGGGCACCTCTTTGTCTTCGATGCCAGTACGGCGGGCAAATAGCCAGAGACAAGTAACACCATGGTGAAATCACTTTCTCTCTTGGCTCTGACACTGGCTCTCGGAGCGACTGTATTTGGTGCGCCGCCTAAAAAGCCCGCCCTGAAGAAGCCGCGGCCAGCCCCGGTGTGAAGGGCGCGAAGCAGGTAGCCGGGGGTACTGTCCACTTCGGTGACATCTTCGCCCTGAAGTCCGGATTCACGTATCAGATTCTCTCCGCAAGATACTCTCTGGATCCGCGTGACGACTATGACCGCCAGGCGCTCGGCGCCAGCGAAAAGTTTCTGATTCTCAAAGTAGCCATCAAGAACAATCGTCAAGGTAGTGATAACTCCACTGGTGGTGAGCTGCTTCAGGCTGTGGATGCAAACAACACGGTCTACGAGAGTGAACGCTATGCTCTCGCCAGCAAGCCGGGTGAGATCTTTTCCGCGAAGTTAAAGCCCGGTCAGGGTGTGGGTCAGGGCGGTACGGACCCGCTGGAGGTCGCCTTCAAAATGCCAGCAGCTGCCCGTATTGTGAAGCTAATTCTCAAGAAAGGCCGCGAGGGCACCAGCGAAGATGTTGTTCGCTTCATCATCGCCGGGGCCACCGAGGCGGAAGCGGGTGGGAAACCGGACCCGAAGAACGTGATTGCACCACTGCCTACCTGGGCTGCCGATGGGGCCACGGTTCCAGTAGGTCAGCCTATTCCCAGCTATACGTATTTCATGACTCTGACCGGGTTTTCGACGGCTGATATGCTTGCCGGGCACGCACCGGGAGCAGGCAAGAAGTGGGTCTTCGCTGATGTCAAGGTCAAGGATGCCTGGAAAGCGAAAAAGCAAGGGCTTTTTGACTTTTACGGTGGTGCCAGTATCGCCAATCTGGTCTTAATTGACGGTGATGGAGAGAAATACCACGCATCGAAATTCCTGAAAGCGAAGCGCGACGAGCCGCCAAGCGATGCGCTCGAACCTGCTGAAGAGCTGCCGTTTCGAATCGCATTCGAGGTTCCTAAAGACGCGACCTTTAAAACAGCTAAACTCGGCTGTTCGCGTGGGCATCTCTTCGTCTTCGATGCCTCTCAAGCAGGGAAGTAGGTCTTACCCTCGGGGGTGGGCGGCGCGATAGGCGGCACGCAGCCGGTCCGTAGAGACATGGGTGTAGATTTGAGTGGTGGTGATGCGGGCATGGCCTAGCATCTCTTGAATCGCTCTCAGGTCTGCCCCCGGATAGCAAATGTGTGGCGAAGCTATGGCGGAGCCAGTGGGGAGAAGGGAGATTCGTCAGTCCGGCCTTAGCGGCGTTGGTCTTTACCAGCGCCCAGGCCGCTTGGCGTGTAATACCGAAGACCGGGTCCTCCGGTCTTTTTGGTTTTCTATCCAGATGCGCCTTCAGGGCCAGTCGCGCAGGCTCTCCGACCGGAACCATGCGCTCTCGCCCCCCCTTGCCCATCACTCGTACACGCCCACGTGCCAGGTCCAGTCCCCCACACGTCAGATTTGCGGCTTCGGAGACTCGCAGCCCGGAGGCGTGAGCAGCTCTAAAAACGCGGCATCTCGTCGGCCAATGGAAGTTGCGGTATCCGGGGCGGAGAGTAGGCGGGCTATCTCTTCGGTGGTCAGAGTTCGAGGCAGTTTGCGCTCTATACGCGCCGGGCTCTCCACCAGCGCTACCGGGCTATCGGCTAGTTTTCCTTCGCGCACGAGCCACTTCGCATAGGTTGCCAGACAGGCTTTCTTTCGGGAAATGCTAGAAGATGCCAGGCCATCGTTGCGCAGGCGGGCTAGAAACGTCTCGATGCCATCGGGAGTCAGCGGCAGCTTATGCACTTCCCACTGAGCCAGGTCCCGGCGATAGGCGGCAATAGTGTTCTCCGCCAGCCCTCGCTCCGCTGCCAGAAACCCGAAGAACGCTTCCTCTACAGGCATACAGCAATTGTATCGGGCCAATGGGCAGGAAACCGGAGGAGCCGTGCCGAACGCCGGAATATGGTTATCATCGAGGTTTCATCCAGGGTTCACTCCGAGAAGCGCGACGCGGCGCTAGAGGCCATGCGGGTTATGGGTAGAGCCACCCGGGAAGAGCCAGGCTGCCTGCACTACCGGTTCTATCAGGACCTGGAAGACGAGAACTCCTTCTTTGTATACGAGCGCTGGATCGACGGTGCGTCTCTGGAGGCGCATATGGCCACACCACACATGGTTGAGTTCCGCAAAGTCCTCGCCGATGTTCTGGCGGAAGCCTCCGTGGTCTTCCGCTACGATATGGATAAGGGTAACGAGTAGAGAGATGCCTGCGAAACCAATCCCCTATGCCGTAGGAGCCAAGAAGGCGGATGTACTGGTGCCGCTGGAGCCATCGGATGTTAAACTAACCGGCTGGCTGGGCGAGCGCGTGACGAAGAACGAGGCGAACCGGCTTCGTGAGGTAGACCTGGCGCCCTTACTGGCGGGCTACCAGAAGCGCCCCGGCTCCCACCCATGGATCGGTGAGCATATCGGGAAGTGGATGCACGCCTCTACCCTGGCCTGGCAGAACACCAATGATGCCGCTCTGAAGGCGAAGCTTGATGGCGCAGTCAAGGCACTGATTGTCTGCCAGGAGCCAGATGGGTACCTGGGTACCTACGAAAAAGAAATGCGCTTCAAGCTAATCCCACAGCGGGATTGGGATGTCTGGAGCCATAAATACAACCTGATCGGGCTGCTGACCTACTATCACTACACCGGAGATAAACCTGCGTTGGAGTGCTGCCGGAAAATGGGTGACCTGCTCTGCCATACGTTTGGCACCGGGCCGGGACAAAGAAGCATTAACTCGGCGGGTACGCACATGGGTATGGCGGCCACCAGCGTGCTGGAGCCTATGGTTCTGCTCTACCGCTCCACAAACGATAAAAAGTACTTAGACTTCTGCCAGTATATTGTTCGCGCGTGGGATGAACCGGGCGGACCGGGCGTGCTGACCACCCTAACTCGAACCGGAAAGGTGAATAAAACAGCGAACGGCAAAGCCTACGAGATGCTCTCGAACCTGGTGGGCCTTTGCGAGCTCTACCGGGCTACTGGCGATACTCGCTTTTTGACACCCTGCCAGAACGCCTTCAGCGATATTGTCGAGAACCAGCTCTATGTCACCGGCGCCATGAGTTATGGAGAGCACTTCCACGATGACCATACGCTACCCAATACACCCGGCTACAACATCGGGGAGACCTGCGTAACGGTTACGTGGATTCAGCTTTGTCTGCAGCTTCTGCGCCTGACCGGTGACCAGAAGTACGCCACGGAGCTGGAACGCAGCTACTACAACCACCTGGCGGCGGCGCAGCGGCCTGATGGCAAAGAGTGGTGCTACTACACAGCCCTGGAAGGCACCAAACCTTATGGGCCCGGTATCAACTGCTGCGTCAGTTCCGGTCCTAGGGGTATGGCTCTGGCTCCACTCACAGCCTGCTTTGTAGGAGATGGCGGCAAAGCAGTGGTCGTTACGTCGCGAGATAGCTTTGAAGCGACCGTGATGGTTCAAGGCGTACCGGTAAAAGTCACGCAGACCAGTCCGCTGCCGGGTGGCGGTGTGATTGAGACCCGCTTTGAGGCCGCGCGCCCAACAATGTTTACGGCGCGTGTAGGTGGCGCCAATACTCGTATCAATAGCAAAGGCATGGTCTCTAGACCATTGAAAATGGATCGCGAGGTCGTAGAAGGAGCCTATTCCAACAAGGGTAAGACCGTCGCGAAGCGCGGACTCTTTGTACTGGCGGAACAGGCTGGGAAGGAAATCCTCTTTGCGGAGGCCGGGGCTAAGGGCGAGCGCTACCGAATCTGGGTAGGCCCTGCCTCGGAGAATGCGGAGGATCGCATTCGCCCCGGAAACATAGAGGGCTCTATCAACGACGGTGACGTGCGGACCTTTGTGGTCAGTTGGGACGGCAACTCGCACGACGACGATGACTGGTACTCAATCACGCTCGCCAAGCCGAAGCGAGTCAGCAAGCTCTCGTACGCACACGGCCATAGCTTCCACGATGGTGGCTGGTTCGTTGGCGCGCCCCGGTTCGAGGTCAGAACTACGCCGGATGGTCTCTGGGAGAACGTAGGAACACTGCCAGACTACCCGGCTACCACGGATACCAGCCCCAAGGGACTGAAAGATGGACAGTGGTTTGTGCTTACTCTGCCAGCCCCGAAAGAGATCATCGCGGTACGCATTATTGGGAAGCCTTCCTGTGGGGATGACCCGAACATGCGGTTCACGTCTTGCGCGGAATTGAAAGTGGAATAGAGCCGGGCTGATACAATCAGGTCGCTTTTATGAATGAAGACCGTATTGCGACCAGCTTTCGGATGACGCGCCTGGTGCGTACTCAGTCCAGCGAGATCTATCTGCTCTGGGACGATGACCGCCGATTGGGGCAGTTAGACGTGCACTATGCCCACGATACGATTCACGCCACGCTGATTTTAGAAGTGGACCTGCCCATAGAGCAGGAAGAGGGTCTGATCGCCCAGATAGACGATGATATCGTTCAGTCCTACCTGCCGAACTTCGACAGGGAGGACTTCCTTATCACCGTCTACCGGGGCGAAGAAATCAGCAACTACACGGATACATCGGGCACCACGGATGAGGACTTCGACGAAGAGTAGCTAGAGTCGCTACCGGGCGCTAGCGCTGAAAGACCATAGCGCCCGAACCGTTTTTGAAGGTTAGCCAGAGCTGGCTATCCTGAAGTTTGAAGGCTCCCACCAGAGCAAGCGCTTTCTTGAAATCCTCTTCGATACTGCCCGGCAGAGCTGCCACGCGAGTAGAAGCCACTGCGGAAATTTGGAGCTTGTCTTCGGTAGCGATATAGCCCCCCATTAACCGGTTCGCGCCCGCACGGCCTGCAAAGCGCCCATAGGGCAGAAACTCTACGGAGTAGCCGCCTCCATCGCTTTTAGTAGGTACCACTTTCCGATTATCAGGAAACGTAATATGCATCAGTTTCCAGGTCGTTTTTAGTAGCGGCATGGCTCCCTGATCATCCAGCTCCAGGTTCAGGAATCCGGTTGCCACTCCTTTGCCATCTAGAATAACCAATCGAGGCGGGCCATCGTCCAGCACCAAGCGCAGGGGCATCTTCGCTCCTTCCAGCGCAAATACCCGGCTTTTCCCAGATACTGTCAGCTTCTTGAGTGTCACCGTCTGTGGAATCGGCATCATCAGAGTAGAGATTCCTGGATTACCGTAGCCATCGAGAGACATAGCATTGCCATCCAGGATTAGCTCCAACGAGCCTGCCGCCAGGGAACCATGTAGCTTTATCTGAGAAACTCGCTCCAACTTGCCATTCAGTGGCACACTCTTAAGCGACACCAGATCCTGTGGCGCAGGAATCGCCGCAGGCCCTTTGAGAGCAATGGCGTTCTCTACACCTCCCTTACTATTCATCCGCAGCAACCGGAACGGACCGGTGGGATTGTCTGACGTCACAAAGCGTAGCTTGTTGCCCGCGCCCACCTCTGCCATCACAGCTTTGGCAGATGCCCCCAGTGGAGTAATGTCGAACGCCCGCAGAGCCACTCCTACAGTGCTGGTTTCTTTCGGCTTGACCTCCTTCAGGCGAATCGACACTGTGAGCAGCGCCATTCGGGTAGACATCCAGTTCGGCGCGTAACCATCCCAGTTAATCCGATTTGGGTCTAGAATCGAGCTTGCCCATAGTCGGACTGTTTAGAGAGAGCTGAATGCGGCTCCATCGGCCAATCGCGAACCTGCCCAGTGGCCCGGAGTCATACATAGTAGCCATAACGCATTATCCTCCTGCCACCATGATACCCATTAAGTAAAAAGGATTCTCCTGAACATACTCAGAATACGTAGAGTGTTATGGAAGCACTGAAAGTCGGGGTTGCCACCTATACCCTGAGGCTGTGGAAGATAGACGAGACCATTGCACTGCTGCAAAAACTCGGAATCCAGTATTGCTCTCTGAAAGATTCGCACCTGCCGCGCAACGCCTCACCCGAGGAGCTGAAAGCGATTGTTGCCAAGTTCCAGGCAGCGGGCATCACTCCCCTCTCCTGCGGCAATGTGGGCCTGAAAAACGACGAGGCTGATGCTCGCAAAGCGTTCGAGTACGCCAAGAACGCCGGTATCGGCACCATGGTCTGCGCCCCACCTGTGGAAGCTCTGCCCCTTCTGGATCGCCTGGTGAAAGAGTATGACCTCCGGCTCGCCATTCATAACCACGGCCCGGAAGACAAGCAGTTCCCCACCCCTTACGATGTCTATGACCGTGTGAAACGGCTAGATAAGCGCGTGGGACTGTGCGTGGACGTAGGGCACTGCGCGCGCGGCGGCAAAGATCCGGCGAAGGCGATTCTGGATTGCCGGGACCGGGTGTACGACATCCATATGAAAGATATCCACTCCACCGAGCGCAATGGCCACGCCAAAGAAGTGGGCCGTGGTGTGCTGGATATCCCCGCTATCCTGCGTGCGCTGGTGAAAATCCAGTTCACGGGAGATGTGGGTTTCGAGTACGAGAAAGACGAAAAAGACCCCTCTCTTGGTCTGGCCGAGTCCGTGGGTTATGTGCGCGGTGTCCTGAAAATGATCTAACTATGGGCAGGGTCTTCGAGTGTATCGACGATAAATTGGCAGACTGGATTGCTGACCAGCACCTGTTTTTCGTTGCTACGGCTCCGCTCGCTGGTGATGGCCTGGTGAACTGCTCTCCCAAAGGCATGGACTCGTTTCGAGTTCTCGGTCCAAAGGAAGTAGCCTACTTAGACCTCACTGGCAGCGGGATCGAAACCATTGTATTTCCAGGAAAATGGGCGCATCGTCGTCATGTTCTGTGCCTTCCAGGGTGCGCCTCGTATCGTCCGCCTCCATGGCACCGGCAACGTTATTACCCAGACCACACCGACTGGGAAACCCTCGCCTCCCTCTTCCCCGCCTACTCTGCGGGCACACGCGCCATAATTCGTATCGCCGTGAGCCGCGTCAGTCGCTCCTGCGGCTTCGCCGTGCCACGCTACGAATACTTAGAAGACCGCGATACCCTTATCCGCTGGGCCGAATCCAAAGGGGATGAAGCTCTAGTCGAATACCGTGATCAAAAGAACAGAGAGAGCCTGGATGGGCTCCCCGGTATGCCACTATGAATCGCCTGGTTGCCGCTCTGGCTCTGTTTTTCGTTATTTACCTACCAGCTCGTGCATGTACATGTGTTCATGATAAACGCCCTATAGCAGAGCGCATTGCAGAAGCAAAGGCCGATAATAAGGTCATTTTTCATGGCAGAGTCATTACCACAAGTAGGGAAATGACTTTACTTACTGTAGATGAAGCCTGGACACCGCAAGCCTCTCGGCTTATGTTTGTTAGTAGCGGTTACACTTCTTGTGGCTATCATTTCACCACAGGGCATGACTACACTATTTTTGCTCACCCAGACAGTGGCCAGTTATGGGTTAGTATGTGTGGACTAACAACACCTGGGCTCCCCGGTGACTATAAAGCAGCACTCGGACCTAGCTATCGTCCCGTGAGTTACGCAGCCATCTGGTGGGGAATCGGCGGTACTCTCTGGCTAACAACCTTTGTCTTCTTGAAGCTACGTAGCCGCAGAAAGCTCTAATTTCCAAATCTTAAGATAAGAAGCTTAGCATCTCCTATGAAACGCGTTGTTACCATCCTTGCTCTGGCAATCTTTATTTGTCTACCAACTCAGGCACGAAGATGCTTCGTAGGAGATCGTTCTATAGCCGAGCGAATCCATAAAGCCCAAAAACGCGGAAAGATTATTTTCTACGCACGCGCTCTTTTTAGCAAAGAGGACAGCAATGGAACCTCGACAACTCTACTTGTCGAGCAGGCATGGAGTCCAGGAGTCCCCCATATACTGACTGTAAGCATTGATAGATTTGGTGAGTCTCCATACCTGGAGATTGGGCACAGCTATACTGTCTTCGCAGCTTCCTCTTCCTACAGTAAGTTATTATTCATTCCTGGCTGTGGATTGACAAGGGAAGGTCTTCCTGAAGAATACAGAACCGTCTTGGGGCCTGGGCACCGCGTAACAGATATTGCAAACGTCTGGTGGGGAATGGGCAGCACTCTCTGGCTAGCAACCTTCGGGTTTTTGAGGCTACGTCGCTTTAGGAAGCACTTTCTATGAGCCGATTTGCTGCCATTCTTGCGTTCGTTTTTCTTCTCTATCTCCCATCGAATGCCTGCGAATGCGCCTACGGTAAACGCCCTATTGCAACGCAAGTTGGGGAGGCGAAAGCTCTAAATCAAACCATCTTCTATGGCCGAGTCGTTCGTACGGATGGTCATGCCGCCTTACTCTTAGTAGAAAAAGCCTGGACCAAAGGAGTAGCGCAATTCATCCTCGTTTCCGGCGGCCATACATCCTGCGATTACTCTTTTACTTACGGACGTACCTATATTGTATTTGCCGATTCGACGAATGGTCTGCTCAGAGTCAGTATGTGTGGATTGACTACTGCTGGCTATCCAACAAAGTACCGTAATGCCTTAGGGCCAGGATACTCACCACCCAACTATGCCGTCCGTTGGTGGGAAGTCGGAGGCTCCATCTGGCTAGCAACTTTCCTCTATCTGAAACTACGCCGACATAAGCAGACGCGCTAAGCTGGCAGCAAAAACAATCGTCCCTCGCCATCCGCGAGGGAGAGCTGTGTACCGGGCAGAGCGGGGCTTCATCCCAGACAGCGATTTCTCGGCCCGTGAGTGGGTCAATCTCACGAACTGCCTCTATAGGCGCATCGAATACGACGGTGGGCCAGGCGGAGTAGGCGAACTGGTAGTTCTGCAGTAGTACCGCACGCCGCCCATCTTGGTGACGGAATGCACCTACCAGATAGTCGCCGGGTGGGTCGCCTTTGCCACGTGGGATATCTCGCAGACCTGAGCCACGCAGAACCGATGCGGGGTCGTCCGTGGGCTTTATCCGAAAGACGCCGGTACTGGTCAGGCGCATCAGGGTCGGCCCGAAGGCGCGAAGTGTGGTGTTTAGCCGCTTTGCCTGTTCGTAGTGTCGGCCTTTCTTGCCATCGACGGCCAGAATCGCCCCACCTTTCGGGAATTCGTCTCCCTGCGGCGTATCGTAGCAGAAGTACATCACGCCTTTTGCGCCGTAGGCAACAGAGGCGAAGACCTGCCAACGTAGCTGAGACTCCGTGGGGTCAGTATGCGGGCCATAAGGCATGGTGTTGAAGAAGTTCCAGAACGGCACTCTGGCCTCCAGCGCGGCCTTCCGAAACGATGCCAGGTTCCGGCAATAGCCCTCGCGTCCATCACCGCCATCGGGGCGAAAGATGGGATAGTGGTCCATGGAGAGCACGTCGGGCTTGCAGATGTCTACGAACCGCTTTAGATAGGCTTCATAGCCTGGTGCGCCAAGCTGCTCCGGCGAGGCATAGTCGGGAAAGAGATTGATATAAGCCAGCTTGCCCGGATGCTGTCGCTCTATGGCCTCAGCGCGAGTACGAAGCGCCGGGAATTCAGCAGCGTTGGGCTCATCCTTCAAGGCGAAGCCCCAGAGATTGTCTGCGTGGGGCCACTTGGTCGGGTCGTTGCCCTCCGGCCATAGGATTGCTTTCAGCCCGAACTTTCGGAGCCGCCGCAATCGGGTCATTGGGTCTTGCTTCGGGCAGGAGAGCGGCACCAGATTGAACCCCGCCTCAGCTACTGTGCGGCAGCGCTCGTCTGTGGCGAAATCGACAGGTGGCCAGAATCCGATTACGAAGCGGTCAGGTACGAAAGGCATCTCGCTCCTCCGATTCGTGAGAGACTCTTCGGATTCCTA
The DNA here is from genome assembly GCA_049840835.1 of Armatimonas sp. Lineage (GTDB taxonomy): Bacteria > Armatimonadota > Armatimonadia > Armatimonadales > Armatimonadaceae > JANLTX01. The sequence goes on from JASGJG010000015.1 coordinate 61,766, forward strand.
CCCAGGTAAGTCCTATGCTACAATGGCCTATCGTACGATGCTGTATCGTCTACCCCTTCTTTCCCTTTCGGCGCTGCTGTTTCTGGCTGCTGGACCTGCCTTTAGTGCGCCCGGTTACAACAAAGATGTTCGCCCGATTCTCTCGGAGAACTGTTTCGCCTGCCATGGCCCGGACTCTGCCGCCCGCAAAGCCGGTCTGCGCTTAGACCAGCCCGGCTGGGATAGCAAGACCTTCTTGAGCCGTGTGCTGGGTGGCACCATGCCGCCTGCATCGTCGCATAAAACCCTCACTACTGCGCAGAAAGACACTCTGAAAAGCTGGGTAGCCAGCGGCGCGAAGTACGAAAAGCACTGGAGCTTTCAGGCTCTGTCTGCGGCTAGCGCAGGCAGCATAGATTCGCTTATTCAGGCACGGCTGAAAAAGGAAGGGCTGGACTTCTCGCCGGAGGCAGGGCGTGAGGAATGGCTGCGGCGAGTTACTCTGGACCTTACCGGACTGCCCCCTACCCTTCCTGAGATAGATGCGTTTCTGGCAGATAACGCACCGGGTGCACGGGAACGAGTTGTCGATAGACTGTTGGCAAGCCCGCACTTTGGGGAACAATTCGCTATTCCCTGGCTGGATCTTGCTCGCTATGGAGACAGCTATGGCTATCAGTCCGACCAGCTAGAGACTGTCTGGCCATGGCGAGACTGGGTCGTGAGTTCCTTCAATCAGAACTTGCCCTATGATAAGTTCATCACCTACCAACTCGCCGGGGACTTAGTACCTAACACCACCAAAGAAACTCGCCTAGCAACGGCTTTTAATCGCCTGCACCGCATGACCAACGAAGGTGGGTCGGTGGCCGAAGAGTGGCGCTTAGAGGCTGTGGCGGATCGGGTGAAGACGTTTGGCACCGCGTTTTTAGGGCTGACTCTGGAGTGCGCCCGGTGCCATGACCATAAGTTCGATCCTATTAAGCAGAGCGATTTCTATAGACTGAGTGCCTTCTTCAACTCTATAGATGAGTACGGTCTGTACGATGCCGGAAGCATCACCCCTACTCCGTCTATCCTGCTGCCCAACCGGGACCAGGCGCGTACCCTGAGCGAGGCCAAGGAAGGCATTCTTCAAGCAGAGCGAGCGCTAGAAAGTGCAAAGAAAAGCCGTGAGAGCGCCTTTCAGACCTGGCTAATCTCGGCCAAAGACACTCGTATCCCATCGCCAGACTTAGTTGTAGAGCAGGGAGCGACTACTTTCGATGGCGACAACGGCGTGAGTTTGGAGAAAGCGCGCTTCACTCGCCATACGCCGTTTACTATTTCGTTCCGGATGAAAGATACCCGAGGTGCGGCAGAGCCAGTCGTGGTTTACACCTCGACGGCGGGTACGGATACTGGTCCTTATGGCTATGATCTCATGCTGGAGAGTGGCGTGCTTACCGCCCATTTCCAGCGGCACTGGCCCGGCAATGCGATTGCCGTGAAAACAGTCACCGCTGTGGTGCCGAAAGATCAGTGGATACGAGTTGCCGTTACCTACGATGGTTCCAGCAAAGCCGCTGGCCTCAAGATATTCGTAAATGGTAAGCCCGCCGAAACAACAACTTTACGCGACCATCTCTGGAAAGGAACCGGCACACACGCCTTGACCTTTGGGCAGCGATTCCGAGATAAAGGTTTCAAAGGCGGGCAGATAGATGAGGTGAAGATCTACGGACGCGCCCTCACTGGTTTCGAATTCGGCAATGCATCCAGCCAAGAGGCGCTCCGAGAGTTCTACTTCTCTGCCATAGACACAGAAACGCGTGAAGCCCAGGCTCGCCTGACTGCAGCACGAGAGCGAATCTGGCGCGCTGAAGACCCCATGCTGGAAGTCATGGATATGGAGGAGTTGCCCGCCCCCCGCCCTGCCTTCGTGTTATCTCGCGGTGCGTATGATGCCCCACGCACTGTCCCTGCTCCACGTGGCCTCCCCGAGTTTCTGACACCCAAATCTGGTGAGCGCCTGACCCGCCTGGATCTGGCCAAGTGGTTGACAGATGGGAAGAACCCGCTCACGGCGCGTGTGGCGGTGAACCGGTTCTGGCAGCAGTTTTTCGGGCGTGGACTGGTAGAGACTAGCGAGGATTTCGGGGTTCAGGGGCGCCTGCCTACCCACCCGGAACTGCTAGATGCCTTAGCTCTTGACTTTCAGAAAGACTGGAATGTCAAGCGGCTTGTCAAAGAGATAGTACTCTCGCGCACCTACTGTCAGACATCGGCGGGCACGAAATCTCTCTATGCCCATGATCCACAGAACATGCTTTTGGGGCGCGGTCCCAGCGGGCGCCTCTCGGCGGAAACGCTCCGGGATTTAGCCCTGGAAGCCAGCGGCCTTCTCACGGAGCGTCTGGGTGGCTCCCCGGTAAGCCCGTACCAGCCCGGTGATCTGTGGCGTGAGGCGAACTCCATGAGTCCGGCGTATGTGCAGAGCCACGGTCCGGACCTGTATCGACGTAGCCTCTACTCGGTTGTCAAGCGCACGGCGCCGCTAGTCAACATGACTGTCTTCGATGCACCGGGCCGCGAGGTCTGCGTAGCACGCCGGGGTGCGACCAGCACCCCACTTCAGGCACTGGTACTGCTCAACGATACCCAGTTCGTAGAAGCCGCCCGTGTGCTGGGCGAGCGTATGCTGAAAGAAGGCGGCGATAAAGATGACTCTCGCCTTACTCTGGCGTTTCGCTTACTGACTTCCCGTCGCCCTGTTGAGCTGGAGAGGCGTCTTCTGGCCGAACTCTATCGAAAGCAGCGAGCGTTTTATACGACCTACCCGGAGTCGGCAAAAGATTTACTTACTGTCGGCGAGCGTAAACCAGATGCATCGCTCTCTCCTATCGAGGTTGCTACCGCAACTGCTGTCGCACAGGCCATTCTAAATTTAGACGCTACGGTCTGGAAGCGCTAGGTATGTCTCACCAGGGTTCCGATATCCGGCTTCATGTCAGCGTGGTTCTGATTCGCAAGGGACGTCTGCTTCTGGTAGAAGAAGCCAAGCCAGAGAACTACGGCAAGTGGAACCTGCCAGGTGGGCACTTAGAAGACAACGAGACTATTTTAGAGGGCGGCCTGCGAGAAGCCCTGGAAGAAACGGAGTTATCTGTTACCCTGACCAGCCTGCTCGGCGTCTACCGAACGCACCGAGCAGGCTATCAGGCGGCGCGCTTCGTGTTACGTGCCGAGGCAAAGGGGGAACCAGTCGCAGGCGATCAGATTCTCTCTGTATGCTGGTTCTCTCCCGATGAGATAGCCTCGTTGCCCGATTCGCGCTGTGTCGGTGCTCTGAAACGGATCGCCGCAGATGCCTTTACCTCACAGAGTTTTCCCCTGGAAACGCTTAGGGATTAAACTGTTTCCAGTGTCCCTCGGAGATGACTTCGACATTCCCATCTACCACTTTGATAGCCGTCTCATCGTCTATGGCGTAGCACGGGGCTGCTATGTCAGCGGCCCATTTCTCGGCTGCAGCCATCGTGTTATCCGGTAGATCCGGATGGTCTACGTGCGGAAAGATAGAGAAATCAACGATGCCCAGCGCGGCATCGCTCCCGGTGGATGACTTCCACCCCACGAAGTCCTCCCCGATGCGTGGGGTCATCACCATGCTTCCGCCGCTGAGGCCCACCCAGACCTTCTCGGGTAGTGAAGGCAGCAGGTCCACCAGGCCGGATTCCCGCATCCAATGAGCCAGGTACACGGCATCACCGCCATTCACCAGAAATACGTCTGTCTCTTGAACCCACTTGCCCCAGCGTTCTTTGTCTATGCTGGGCAGAGCGGTTAGTTCCAGCACGCCCAGGGACTTCCAGCCCAGCTCGGTCATGGGGCAGCGAGGTTCTTTTCCGGCAATGAAATTCCATGCCCTATCCGGTCTCCCCCAGGGATGCCCATAGCCCGCCGTGGGAATGCAGAGAGCACTGCATTCTGCAATCGGCTTGCCGAGGAGTTCGATCAATGCGTTGTGGATGCTCGGATTCTTGATGCCAGCAGACGTGAGGAGTAACTTCATAATTCCTTGGTTACTCAGCCACCAATGTCCATCCGGAAAGTAATTTTACGCTGGCCACAAAAGGACCGCCTTTGGGACTCTTTCCAGCAACGTGGGCAATGAGCGGCGTTTTGGCTTCTATAGCCGCTCGGGCTAGTTCCTGAGTGATATTGGTAATAGGGACCTTAGCACGGTTGGTCCATGGGGAGCCTACCTGCCCGGCTAAGGTGCCGGAGTTGACATAGACGAAGCGCTCAGCCGCAGGTCCCTGGGTGAATTCGCCAGTCAGGCGGACGGGTATAGTAGTATCATCTGTAACGACTACCGGAAACTCGAATACAAGGGAGCTCTCTGTTACAGAGGCTGGCGGCAGCAGTGCATCCTTTCCGCGCTGAACGGCCATAGTCACTCCTTCTGGTGGTTCGACGACGATAAGGCGAAGTTGTAGAGTGGGCTTCTGATTCATAAACGTATCCGCAGTATAACCCGTGTACAATGCCACCATGGCACGAAAACCCACCTCTGCTTCCGCGTCGTTGAAACTGCTTCCCGATTCCGAGTCCTGGACGATTCACCGGAATATCTATGGTCACTTCGCGGAGCACCTGGGCCGATGCATCTATGAGGGTATCTGGGTGGGCGAGAAGTCCGATATCCCCAATCGGCGCGGTATCCGCAAAGATGTGGTGCGTGCCCTTAAGAAACTAAACGTGCCAGTACTGCGCTGGCCGGGCGGATGCTTCGCCGATGAGTACCATTGGAAAGACGGCATTGGGCCACGCAAACGCCGCCCGAAGATGGTGAATACACACTGGGGCGGCGTGGTGGAGAACAACCACTTCGGCACGCACGAGTTCATGGACCTGTGTGAGCAACTGGATGCCGCCCCCTATATCTGCGGCAACGTAGGCTCCGGCACGCCTCAGGAAATGATGGAGTGGATGGAGTACCTCACCAGCGCAGGGGAATCCCCCATGGCGAGCTGGCGGCGAGCCAATGGGCGACAGGAACCCTGGAAAGTGCCCTACTTCGGCGTGGGCAACGAGAGCTGGGGTTGTGGTGGCAATATGCGCGCCGAGTACTATGCCGATGAGTACCGCCGCTACAACACGTTTGTAAAGAACTACAACGGTAACAAAGTCTTCCGAATCGCTTGCGGGTCCTTCGATGCCAACTATGCCTGGACAGAGACCCTTATGGAGAGAGTTGGACATCGTATGAATGGCCTTTCGCTCCACTACTACACCATTCCGACTGGCGTGTGGGAGAAGAAGGGCGCTGCCGTGGGCTTTCCCGAGAGCGAGTGGAACTCCACCCTGGCGCGTACTCTGCTCATGGATACCTATGTGCAGAAGCACGGGGAAGTGATGGACAAGTACGACCCCGAAAAGCGCATTGGAATGATAGTCGATGAGTGGGGCACCTGGTATGACGTAGAGCAGGGAACAAATCCAGGCTTCTTATACCAGCAAAATACGCTTAGAGATGCGTTAGTGGCTGCCCTCACTTTCCACATTTTCCACAAGCACGCACAACGTGTGCATATGGCCAACATTGCGCAGACAATAAACGTGTTACAGGCCATGGTTCTCACAGATAAAGAGCGTATTCTACTCACACCCACCTACCATGTCTTTGAAATGTTCAAAGCCCATCAGGATGGTACCTATATTCCACTGGAGCTAACCACCCCGTCGGAAACGCACAACGATCTCCTGCTTCCCCAGGTCAGCGCCTCAGCCTCCCGAGATACGACGGGCGCCGTTACTCTTTCTCTGGCAAACACCCACCCCACAAGTGAGATTCCCCTTAAAGCGGAGGTAGGCCGAAGTTTCGCGAGTGTGACAGGGCGTATTCTGACGGCGGGCGCACTGGACGCGCACAATACCTTCGATGCCCCGGAAATGGTTGAGCCTAAAGCCTTCACGGGTCTGACTCTATCGGCAGGCAAACTCACTCTCACCCTTCCGCCGCGTTCCGTACTGGCTCTGACTCTGCGCTAAGGAAGTAATCTCATGAGTATTTCTCTGACTTCGCAGCAGCTTGCTGAACTAGAAGAAGTTGGCTTTACGATTACTGCCCGATGTCTTCATGCAGGCGGAGATGGAGTCATTAGCCGTTCGTATAGAAGCGCTTCAGGAAAAGCATCTGGCGGCACTGAAGGCACAGGGCGGTACTCAGGGTATCAGCCGGGCAGATGAGATTACCTTCACCTGCCACCTGGCGCAGCAAGACCTGGAAATAATGGGTTTCTGTCAGCGCCCGGAGTTTATCAGCATCACCACCCAGCTTCTTGGGCCGGACATCGACCTGTACTGGGACCAATCTGTCTTCAAAATGCCGGAGGGCAAGAAAGAGTTCCCCTGGCATCAAGACGATGGCTATACGCCAGTATACCCTGTGGGCGTACCTAATGGTACTTTTACCAAAGCAGTTTTTGCCGCGTCTTCAGGAGACTATTCAATATGATCCCAGCAATCACTAAAGAGCAGTTTCAGGAGTTAGAAGAACATGGTTACTTCCTGTTGGAAGATGTATTTACCCCTGCTGAAATGGATGATCTTGCTGGCTGGATCGAAGCCCATCAACATCGTCATGAAGAAGCGATCAAGGCACAGGGTGGAACTCAAGGGATAAGTCGCGCTGAGGAAATTACGTTTACTTCACACCTTGCGGAGAATGACGACAATATTAGAGATTTCGTCACCCGCCCTGAGTTCGTTGCGATTACAACCCCTATCCTTGGACCTGACGTTGATTTATATTGGAATCAATCTGTGTTCAAAATGCCCGATGGAGAGTCAGAGTTTCCATGGCATCAGGATTCTGGCTATACAGACGTAATTCCCAGTCCTTATTTAACTCTTTGGTTAGCGATCAATGATGCTACGACAGAAAATGGATGTATCTCGGTAATCCCAGGTTCTCATAAAAGGGGGCTCGTTCCACATGAGAAGACCTCCATCGGGCTTTCCTGCCACAGTCTCAATGATCCCGACCAAGGAATTCAGGTTCCTGTCAAGGCGGGTAGCATAGCTGTCTTCTACTCGCTCACTTTGCACAAAAGCGGCGTGAACCGCTCGAAGGGGCCACGTAAAGCGTATGTCATCCAATATTCTGTGTCAGAGTTGAGGGATGCCTATACTGGCGAAATTCTGACAGGGAAGATTCCGCTGGCCCGCCAAAATCACGCTGTGGCTTAACTATCATGGCTGTCATCTACTGCAGCCGCGCAAATGCGTTTTACGTCGCATTTGGAACAAACGCATGCTAATGGTATTGGGGAGAAGCGTCTGGATACGATGTCTTTCCCTGCCTGTTCAATTCGGGTTTGCGTATCTTTCACCACATCTTCAGTCATCATAGTGATTCGGTCGCTCGATGAGTCTCGTGCGATCAGCCTGGTTTCAACTCTATCTGGCATTCTGCCCATTGAGGACTGAGCAGCCAAGGCGTAAGTTTTTGCAATCACTTGATCTGGATCACGGATATGATCGGTAGCATTTTTAAGCTCAACCAGTGTTTCGCAATCGTTGTCTTTCGTGATCAGGTCAATGCGTCCATTTATCGTCATAGAGCCGATCTCTAAGCGGACCTCTTGTTCAGTTAATATTGGAGTTTCGCTGGACGCTTGGAATCTTTCAGCGTAGCCTTTCAATGATGCAATTCCAGCCTCCTGTAAAGCCGTACGCGTAGCGGCGCTTGCAAATGGCAAATGATTGTGGCGTCGGGCGATGGTCTCTACGTCGGCAGGCGAAAGCTCTTCGCCCGTGCTAACTCTCCGATGTATCTCCCATGCCGCGTTGTGCAATGAGTTCCCATACCCAAGCGCTTGGACCAACGGCGGAGGTACATTTAGGACAAATCTTAAGTAAAACTGTCGCGGGCAGTTCAGGTAAGCCGCAAGCTGGGTTGCAGTGATTTGTAGCGCAGTAGCTTCTCTTCGTGGAGTTGGGGTTAGTCGCCCTACAGGTAAGGCCGAGATTGGCAACTGCTGAGGATTTTGCTCTACATACGACTGCCCTCTTGCAAACGCTAAGAATGGCGATGGCTTCGGTCGCTTCGCTCTCTCAGGCGGCGCGTAGGTGAGAAATAAGTATCTTTTACTTCTTGTAAGTGCCACGTAGAACAAGTTGGCTTCATCACGTAACTTGTCAGAATACATACCGTCCAAGCGGCGTATTTGTTCAGGACTGAGCCGATTTTGAGGCATGATTTGCCACAAACTTGCGGGCCTTGGTCTCGACGGAAATGATCCCTCAGCCAAGTCTGGCACAACTACAACAGCATACTCTAAACCTTTAGCATTGTGAACTGTCTGAACTGTAATAGCATCTGGTGTGATCCATAATCCCCCATTTTTACGCTCGTCCTTAAGAACGGTGCTGGCCTCTACACGCAGCCACCGAGAAAATCCTTGTATCTTCGTTCCCAGTGGCGTGGCAAAACCCCACCGTTGATATGCCGCAGCAGCGTCCAAAATACGTCGTATCGCCAGCCAACGTGTCTCTTCCGCTGCGGTGCTATCCTCAGAATATCGAATTCCCATGTGCTGGAGCCAAGACTCCAAGATTTCGATCAGACATATGGGTTGTTCCCATTCTGGAGAATGAGGTAAAGTCCTGAGCCAATCCATGCTGTGCTCAATAGCCTGGTCATCTAAACTAAAAGCTCTACGGGCGGCAAGAACAACGTCATCCTCCGACACAGGTTCAAGAACCATTTGGCCTAATTTTTTATCCCAAGATGCAGTGCCTCCACTGAGAAAGTCGACGGTGGTGGCAAGGGCTTGCGCCTCCAATGGAACCAGAAGGCCATCGGCACCACCAACCACGACGTTCAATCCCTCAGCACGTAGTGCCGACGCTATATCCACCATCTGTCTACGTGTCCTGGTCAGGACTGTCATGTCAGACTGCGATAAGCCTCGCGCAGGGCTATTAGTTGCATCTCTCCAGGCAATTCCCAGAATTGCCTTCAATCTCCGAGCAATCCATTGGTACTGCTGGGTCTGCGACCCGAAACTGACCGCCGCGATATCTCCACTCTCATTTTGAAGATGAGAGAGTGATGTCATTCCTGGATTAGGTTCACCAAGGAAACGTTGTGCAAATGAATTTGCCAGTGAGACCACGGCAACACTACTTCTGAAATTAGCGGACAATGTATAAGCAGGTGCTCCAACCCGCTCAGAAAAGGATAGAAATTCCTCTGGGTTGGCGCTACGCCAGCGGTAGATACTTTGCTTGGAATCGCCAATTGTCCACAGGCTGACTCCAAGCTCACGTAAACGTAAGAGTAGTTGCCACATCGCCCTGTCGCAATCCTGCGCTTCGTCGCAGGCTACTAAGCGCAGATAACCTCGAACTGCCTCTTGCATGCCCAAGCAGTCTGCACTCGTATCATCACTAATAGTGCGATTAAAAGTGTCGATAACTTCAGAATAATCCCAGGTAGACTCATGCTCCAAAACGTGCTTGTAGGCTTGAAATGAATAAAGTAGCTCAGGTGGCAAGGTGATCTCAGGGAGACATTCATCCCTAACTCGGTCGACTGAATCCAAGAATAACGCAATGTCCTGGGGAGCTACAGTCAGGAACGGAAATCCATCCTCGCTATCTGAGCCGACACCAACTCGCGGTATACATCCAATGCCGAGATAATTAAATCTCCGCCTTACCAGAAGTCGCCTTTCAGCATCCCCAATCACTTCGAACTTTCGGAACCTGGGGATGTGTGCCTTGAGTGCGTGCATTGCGAAGCTATGCACTGTTCCAGTGAAGAGATTTGGTAGTCCCAAAATAGGTTCAGGAAATTTTTCTTGAACCGTAGAGATAATGCGATTAAATAGGTTTTCTGCTGCTGCCTTACCAAAGGTCAGAGCACAAATGTTATGTGGCTTTAAGCTTTGTTTTTTCAAAGCATAAGCTATGCGGAGTGCTGCCACACTCGACTTTCCACTGCCTGCTGAAGCCGAAATTTGGACATCACCAAGGGGCGCTGTGATTATCGATTTCTGTTCTCTCGTTAGTCGAAAGCTCATCTATTCTGCCCTCAACGGTATGCGGGCGGAACGATGACTTAGTTAATTGGCGGACTTGTAGGCAAGCGTCATTCCGCCCAAATTTCTACATTGTGCCCACGAGTCATGATGTATTTAATTGTCAGTAATTGATATTATTTCGTCAACATTCGATTCAACGATACGAACATGCGGCCCAGGAAACAGTCGGGCGTTCCGAAGTGGTAGAGCATCAGTCAACCACAGTTCTGGCTCGCTCTGATTGTTTCTGATTGCGAACTGCGGCATCGCTATCTCCCTGGGTGACACCGTAGCGCTTACCTCAAGCATTCCCTCAAGATAATCATCCAGGTTATGGGTCATGACCACGGCTGGGGAGATCGAGGTTCTGGACGCCAAAAACATATCAATTTCAAACGAAATCCTTTGCTTGCAGCCCGAATCTAACCAGCGGTCCAAATAGTCAGCCCGAGCGGCAAATTTTCGCCGTTCTGCAGCAGTGTAATCAAGATCACGCGCTTCTTCTCGCCAATCCTCAACTCGCGAAATCCCATAACTCATGGCGTCCAGTGTCAGTAGCTCTACTGGTACATGGGCGGCTAATATGTGGCCTCGATACTCAATCAGGCCAGAGATAGTGTTGCTGGGTGTGTTGCTCAAAATTTGCCTCTTTCATCATCCACTGGTGGATTTAAACAGGAATATACTATCACCATCCACCAGTGGATGCAAGGATTATTTGTGAGTTATATCTGAATTCCCTTGGATGGAGGAAATCGATGACGTTGAAAAACCAAATAAGCCCGAGTCCAATCAGCGTCGGGAATCGCACCTTTTAGAGAGGCGTGGACCGAGACAGGACAAGGAGAGTGTAGTCCGTAACATAATCGGTCCCAGAATCAAACAGCGGCGTTTGGAATTGGGTTTGACGCAGGCCGCGCTGGGAGAGCGTATTACCTCTCTCAGTAATGGGCTATGGGCTGTCAATGAAGAGGACGTGAGGCGGTTTGAGACTCAGCGCAAAATGATCGCAGACAGGGAAATCCCCTTAATAGCTAAAGCTCTACACTGTAGCTCCGCCTGGCTTCTGTCAGAGGTAGGGGCACCAGAACCCTCACCTGCTGATCAAGTTGTTGATTAACTGATACTGCAATTCATTTTCACTTCAAAAGTTAGTCCGTTTTTTGAGGCCCTAATATATAAGGTATTATATATAGAGGGCCTTGTATCAAAGCCCGTTTTTAGTCTCTATATCTTTTTGAGATTATTTGGCTTAAAACAAGTCTTAGTGGAACGATGTTATTCATGTGCTTTGGGTCAGCAATCTGATATCTCTTCTTACATCCAAATGTAGCATTGACAAAACTGTCTGCGAACTCATCTGTGGCAGGGTAGGAAGACATCGGGAGGGAAAATCTCCCTCCCGTAACAAATCACCGCTGTAATACGAGCTTCTGCTTGCCGTCAATAGAACTCAGGGTGTTTCCATCTTTTGAAAGATCGAATACCATTTTTTTGTTCTTGCCAGACAATGAAATTGTGAGTGTGCGGTCACTCTCCACACTGAAAGCCCCATTGGAGCGATCTCCACTGGCGTTCGTGATAGTAACGTTACCTTTGGGGGCATCAGCAAATACTGCGTCCAGATTATCCTTGAGAGGATCGAACGTGAGCTTCATATACTTACCCGTGGAGTTCTTGTAGACGCCGCCATCACGGAGCACCTCGTTAAATCGGCCCCAGGCCCCAGCGGCACTATCTCCATTGGTTGAGCCTGTATCAGGTTGAGTGTCGAGTAACTGGGAGTTGTTCGTCGTTGGCTGCGTACTCAATGGTTGATTCTGCTGGCATCCTGCTGCGCCCAGCATGGCAACGAGGGCGATAATCATATGGGTGTTTAGTTTCATTGTGGGCTCCTGTTTACTGGCGGGTGAAGGTATCGCCGATGATTTGTAAGGTCTTGCCGTCCGACGAAATCGTTCCCTCTGCGAGAGGACGCATCATTTCGGCCTCAGCTTTCGAACTTGGGACGTATACCTTGCCTGTCTTGCTGTCGATCATTTCCAGACTTACCGTGCTACCCCTAACCTTATAGAGAAACCGTTCGTGAGTATCGTAAGGGCTGGACTTTTCTTCAAACATCTTTAACTTGACCTCTACGTCCCCCGATCCATCAGTGTTGAGCCTGATAATCGAGGTACCAGTGGCATTTACGTACTGGCCCGAAACGTTCCTGGAGCATCCCAAGGCGAGCAATGCTGTAACGAGGGCACCTCCTGTTAACCAATGCCGCAATCTCATCAACCTTCTCCTTAACTTCAAAGACGTTTTCTTAAACGTCTTTTATATCTTATCCTCCTCTACCCTGCTCATTGGGTAGATGCTGCGACTTGCCCGAGGAGAAGGTTTCGATGCCACGTGGCGGTCCTCGCTTACGCGGAGAAAATGGCGAGCTAAATATGGTGGGCGCAAGGGTGCGTGAGAAGCGCGAGTCACTCGGGCTGACACGAGACCAATTGGCGGCACGCCTTGCTGCAGAAACTAACGGAGCTTGGAATCCGAGCGTCGATGAGACATACAACCTGGAAGCAAAAATCCGAACGGTAACGGACTACGAATTGGTCATATTGGCAAAAGTGCTCAATACTACTGTAACTTGGTTAATGGACTTAGAGTAGAAATGGATTCTTCAATAGATTATTTTATATCTACGTGATTTTTTTCCTATAATTGCAGGATTTTTCAGAGCCTTTACGGTAGCTGGAACACCCCCAAAACTTCCCATATTGTCCATCTATTGCTCGAAGCCATCCCGTTTTGCACTCTGGGCAGTGGCGTTTCTGAAACCCACACCCAGTACACTTAACGCTATCCTCGCCTAATTTTCGGAACCATCCCTGGCACTTAGTACAGATTTCAGATGTGAACTCACAGATAGGATAGTTCGAGCAGCCCGTAGAAGTCGCTGTAAGGGCCTGCTCTCTTCGTGACCAATCCGCTTTTACAGACAGGACAATCCTTCGATGTGATTACAACTCCACCAGCAATGGTCTTTTCATATTCAGAATCAGTAATAATCTCACGGACAAACATGGAGGGATTAGCGGCTTCAGGAACCAGGTACACACGCTTTCGAGCCCTTGAAAGCGCAACGTAGAAAAGTCTCCGCTCTTCAGCAAATGGATACTCTTCACTCTCTGGCATAACCATCAACAGGACTGGATCGTCCTCTACCTGGGATGGAAAGCCATGCTTGCCGCCAGAAAGGCAGTGGATAATCACATAATCCGCTTCCAATCCCTTAGAACCGTGGGCTGTTAGCTCGTGGATTTGCAGTGTATGAAATCCAGATTTTAGTGCAGCCAAGACTGGCTTATCGAGCCTGTTGAACCTGTATCGCGTGAGTAGCAGGACTGACGCCGCACCACCTGACTCGATCTCCCCAAGGATATTGTTTAGAGACGCGGCTGTGGTATCCGCAGGATAAATAACAACGCCTGGAATATCTGACTTGGTATCGGTAGTAAGCTCTTTGGGAAGCTGCTTTGGATTTTTCTGGACGAAACGCGAACTGAACTGCGAAATCTTGTCATGGAAACGAAATGTATGTCCTAACGTGGTATGTTTCGTAAATCCAAAGAATGCGTCGAATTCTGTCGTCAGAATGATGTTTCCGCCTGCAAAACGATAGATCGACTGCCAGTCATCCCCAACACAAAATAGCTTTGCCCCTTCCACTTGATCGCGAAGTGATCGAATAAGATTGGCTCTCCCGATGGCAATGTCTTGAAATTCATCGATTAATAAATAGGAGTAGGGTGAGGTATATTTTCCCGCTCGAACATGGTCAATAGCTTGAATGATCATGTCCTCAAAATCTATCTCTCCCCTTTCTTTCAGTAGCCGCTCATACTCGGCATATAGCTTAGCGAAAATCCTTAAAAACAGGGCGTTTCGTGTGGAATCTTCGCCTTTACCGATCCTGGCGTGAACTGCGTTTTTGTCACTTCCAGATGATTTGAATTGGGTTAGAAAGCTACCTATCAATCCGCATAATGGGTCCAGAATTCCAGCATCGTTAAGACGCGCCAGAGCTTCCTCACAGGTAATTGGAGCAAAGGCCACACCTGCCTCGCGAAGTTTTTGCTCCAAGGCACTGAGTAGGACACCTTCCAATCTTTCGTAGGAATAGGTCTCCACCAGTTTTGTATTGTTATCCTGATGAGTTTGGCGTGCCCATGCTAACTTCTGCTGATATCTCGCCTGATCCATAAAGGGAGCGGTAGCGCCCTCGCGACTGATCCCCCAATGCTCAATATAGATGCCAAATTCAGGGAGGTAGAAGTCAGGCTTATATTGAGAATGCTCTGGCGTAGCTGTTTCAATCTCATAAGGACGTTCGTACTCGAACTTTACGCCATTCAGAAACAGCCAGTTGGCGATTTCGCATTCTTCAAAAGAACGTACTTTCACTCCTGCAAAGGTCCGAAGTTCTACCTCCAATCGATATTTAGTATAGTCCTCCTCAGTTTGAAACTCCCAAGCAGCTTTGAAGGGCTTACGCAACTTGGATACAAAGGCTATTAGGTCACCGCGAAATGCGTCTTCAGTAGAGAGCCGTGCCACAATTTCGCTGAGGGTCTTGTTTTTCTGAACCTCATCTTCAGCTTCCTTGCAGATACTTGGCTTCTTGCCAGTTGCCTTTCCAATAATGTCCAGACCGAGTGCATGGAAAGTTTTAACATCCAGGTCAACATCTAATCGCTTTTTAAGGCGATCCTGCATCTCATTCTTCGCCTCCTTTGTGAAAGCGAGCAAGAGAATTTTCTCGCGCTTGGCCCATCCTTTCTCAAGAAGAAAACCCACCTTTGCTACAAGGGTAGAAGTTTTCCCAGTCCCAGCCCCTGCAACGACCAGAGCGTTGTCTTCATCATGAATGACCGCTAATCGCTGCTGAACCGTGAGAGGTTTCGACTCTACCTTGTCGAAGAAGGTCTTATGGTTTTGAAGAAGCTTCTCCACATAGCGCTCGTTACGTTGATTGACGGACTTACGAGTGTCAGCAAGGATCACAAGGAGGCGACGCAACGCTCTTGCATCCGACTCAGGGAGCTTCTCTATTAGGTCATTATCTTCTTGATCTGGTACTTTGAATGGTCCAACCGTGTCTGTCCATAGAGCTACGTCGTAGGCTGTGAGATAGGCATCTCGGGCACAGATAACTTCCCAACCTTCTAAAGCACTGGTTACGTCTCGTGCTTGGAATTGGAGTAACGATAGTAGTGCTTGTCGCTGTTCGGCTTGCTCAATCGCTCGCCTCACAAGTTCCAGATCGTCATCCTTAACTTTATGAAGGTTGAACGCTCCAGCGGTCGTCATTAACCGCATTGTCCTAAACCCAAACCATCCTTCAACTACGTCCAGGCGTGCAGACACAAGATCAACCTCAGTGGGTTTCAGGCTGTTGCGCTTGTGAATACGCAATGTTCCTCGACCAACGGTGATCGATTCGATTTCCTGATCAAAGAGGCCAAGAAGGTTAAAGGGTTTGATTTCAAGATTGGACACGATTTATATTAACCATGGCGCAATTACAATGCCGCTCCCATTCCATTTTTCTATTTGATTCCATTAAAGAATGCACGGCGTACTTCGAGGCTTTTGGCTCGTCTTTACAATTTCTCACCCTAAAACCCAATAGCCGCCATGTTAATTTACCTTCTCTAAAGTATTCACCTTTTAACATATGTTCACCCCAGCACGATAAAGTTTGCGTCCGTAGGAATCATAATACAATTTGATAACGACGGTCTTTATAAAGAACCCATTATGCCAATTCCCCCAAATACCATCATTGAAGGCGATGCTCTTACAGCTTTGGAACGGATTACTGAAGAGAGTATTTCCTTAGTTTACTTCGACTACCCATTTGGTCATAGTAGTAATGATGAAGAGCGGCGGACCTGGTTAGACTATATTTCAAGAATAGTTCAACAAGCCCGTCGCGTTCTACGTCAAGATGGCAATATTGTAATTCATCTGGATTCAATATCCGTGATCGATTATCGATTTATTCTTAGCCAAGCTCTTCAGCAGTCTGCGAACTTTGAGATTGGATGGCATCGAGGACGCTCGTACGGCGACCAAGTTATCTCGCCCCGTGACACACTGCTCGTATACCGCATGAGTAGAAGCTCTACTTTGAATCAAATATCAATACCAATCACGGAGAACGAGGAGTCCCGTCTGCCTCTACATTACGACCAAGATGGAGCATTTAGATTAGAGGATAGTACCAGCATATTAGAACGTCCAGCTTTCACATTTGAGTGGGCTGGTCACATGCCGCCTGCAAACCGCTCATGGAGGTTTTCAAAGGCTGAGTTGGACAGTCTTCAAGCCAAAAAGCTAATTTATTTCCCACCTAACAATGGTCGGCCACGCATCAAGCGCTATGTAAAGAATGCAGGCACCAAGCCAGTAGGAACAGAATGGGTAGATTTACCTGCACTTACCCCCATAAGTAATGAGCGGATCGGCTACCCTACGCAGAAACCGTTGATTTTGGCAGATCGTTTAATACAGCTTCTAACGAACAAGGGGGATCTTGTTCTCGATCCATTTATGGGAACTGGCACTACCCTTGTGGCGGCTCAGCAGGCTGGACGACAATGGATAGGAATTGATTCAACCTCAGTAGCTTTTTCAATAGTCCTTCAGCGTCTTGACGATAAATGTGGATTGAAAGCACACACTGACTACACAGTAATTCGAGAGGTCGACCTTTTACAGAAACCACCGTTCTTACTAAATTATAGGAAAGTAGTTTTCAATATAACAGAGATTGATGAGCTTCAGAGCCGTATTGCGAAGCTTAATGAAATTACAACCGCAGTTAAACGACTTGCCAATCTAAAGGATTCAGAATCGACAAATGAAGACGATATTGTTGAGCAGGCAATTTCTTTATTAGAAAAGATTAGCCTATTAGAATATCAAGATGGTCCAACCATGGAATCATATGCGACGACTGTTCAGTCATGGATGGACGGATGGGAACAGCTTGAGGCAAACACGAAGGAATTTTTATGTTCAGCGGAACTTTTATATGATCAAATGTCTCGTTTTATCGCTGATGACTACTCTCCATTCATTCTTCAATATTGTAAATCTATAGAGAACGAACTGCTATGTAAATTGTTTTTACCATATGAGCAGGACTTCAGTAGACGATCTTCTGAAGACACGAATTTATCCTCGCTTATAAATAATACGACAAGGAATGACCATCGAACAAGTCAAATATGTCGACTTATCCATGGAACCCCACCGACACTCGGACAAATGGTAAAAATACTTGGTTTTGTTCATGCCAGACAAAACTCATTAGATGATGTAGATAGAATACTTTTAGATTTTTATTCATTCGCTTGTGCACAATTCAACAATGTGATTTTCCAACCTCCTTTTCGTAATCAAATCGAGCAGATCAATCAAGATTTCAGAATAAAATCTGCTCACCCCTATCTTCTAAATATAGATGATGCGAATAACTGTCGCACTGTAATTCAGCCTTGCCTTAATGCTCTATTACTGGAATATAAAGGATAGTTTTAGTCGCAGACGGGGTGACTTCCCCGTCCGCGCTTTACTATGCCTCCTCGCGCAGTTTCACGTCGAGGTCAGAACTGAAATCTTCTATTCGTCTTTCACGCAGCAGTTGGAATAAAGTGTTAAAACTCTGTGGTGTCACAAAATGGAATTGATATCGATTAGGCGAATCTGTGCCTTCCAAGTGTTCATTAATACGTTTAAAGTGTGCTAATGCATACTCGTTCTTCTTTATGTTTTCGGGCGATGGTTCATCGATTTCCTCATCCCCCTTTACCTCAATAACGAGAATTCGGTCGCCAGTCTTGATAAAAAAGTCAGGACTAAACTTACCAGATTTTGGATGTGCTCCTTTCTTCCAATAATAGTCGATCTGATAAAAACCTATAGCAGTGTTCTTTAACCAGGAGGTAATATGCTCTTGGTTGATTGATGCTCTAAGCTGCTTGTAAAACTGTGCTTCTGGCCCTGAGTCGGCGATAGCCGCTGTTAGTGGAGTCTTAAAGCAAGCCTTTGCAGTTGAGACGTGCTTGTAGCCGCTACCTTCGTCTGTCACAGCATCGAAGCATAGCTGTTGTTCAGATTTGAGATATTGGCGAGTCTCGTCCGTGTAATAGTAAGTTTTGTCTCGCTTGAGTTCACCTTCACTCACGCTATCAGCTTGGCGCGTCATTGTGGACACCTCAAAGAAACTATTCGGTACAGTGTTGTAGCGGGCATACTCCGACGAACCTCGGTTTAGTGTGCCGAGTGCCTGAAGGAATTTCTGCCGCATTCTCTCAGTCGCGACTTCCATTCCACGCCGCCGTAGCGATTCGTTCACTATGCCTTCCAGCTTACTTATTGTCCATTCATTGGTGTAACGATAGTGGCGAGCGGGGTCTGGATCATCAGGATCACACGCTTCATCCAGGCGATCCCACATGACCTGGGCTATCTCACGAACTGTGTAAGTTTTATGTCGTAGTGTGTTGTAGGTCGTAAATCGCTCGCCAGTTGTGGCTTTTGCCATTTCAACGGAAACTATTTCTTCTACGGCCTCGGCAGCCAAGTCCACATAGCCATTTTCGAAAAGTCGATACGGCTTTTCCTGAGCCTTCTTAATTGAGGTAGCTTCCCGAGTGTAATTCAAATGATGAAGTGTAAAGTGAAATGGCGACTCAGGAATAACGCTGACGGATAGTCGGTTCTCAATCTCCAAGACTTCATTGACGAGATGTTCAATCTTATTAGTCCATGCGTCATGATTAAACACGGTCACTTCAGGTTGCTTTGGCTCTTGCCATGATATCGGAATCCTCAATCCTCTACCGAGCACCTGAGATATTAGAAGTTTGGAGTTGAAGGCGCGTTCTTCATCGGGAACAATTTGGAAAACGCGTTGTACGTCCCAACCTTCAGATAACATCGATACCGCAACGATCCATTCCACTTGGCTGGAGGTTTTATCGACGGTTGAAAGACGCCTCACATCAGGTGCGTTATTGTAGATGCACAGGACACGCCTTTTTACTTCATCAGATGTGAGTTGATCTTTCTCTTGCAGAAAATGTGATAGGTACTCAGTTACATCCTTACATCGAGATACGGTAGGAGTTACTATAATTGTAAGGGGAAGAATACTCTGGGCTGCAAGAGCCTGTTTGTTTTGTTCATGGTTATTTCGTATAAGTTGCCACTTCTCATCGTTACCGCTGGTCTTTGGCATTTCCGAAACATAGTTCACAATTTTGACGTACTTCTCTTCCATCGCCTGCCTCAGGGAATAGCGATAGATCACATCTGCGAAGTAGTCATCACCGACGTAGCAGGTACCAGAAACGCCTATCAGAAAGCGAAAACCGTAGGCGGGGTCAGCGAGAAAATCTTTCCATTTTTTCGATTCCCCTACTTCTGTTGCAACGTGATGAACTTCGTCATTGAGAATTAGCGTCCGAGCGCCTTTTCCCCAAAGACTTTCACGCACTGACGACCCAACATGATTGAGGACGGCATGATAATTTTCTACACACAGGCTACCAGTTACGATACTTTCACTTGCGTTAATAACATCTGGCGTAGCGATACGTGCGTTAAGCGGAAGAGTATTGCGTAACTGAGCATCTGCAGCTAAATCTTTGAATTTGGCTGTCAAACCTTCCTCTATAGTTGTAGAAGGACAAAGAACAAGCACATTATCTACGGCCCCCTCTGCAAGAAGAATCGCTGCAATGCCGTAAAGAACGTATGATTTTCCCGTACCAGTAGAAAGGTCTAATGACGCAGATAACTGGTCAGGCAATTGAAGTTTAGACCGCATCTGATCCCAGGTGGTATAACGCTCCGCCAGCATGGGATTACGGCGGAAGTTTTCCTGGGCAAGTTCAGTAAGACTTTGGTACTTACCACCCAATAGGTAGCGAACCGCTGCACGAATAGCCTCCTTTTGATATTCGCGGCTACCACATAAACTATCGAAAAATCCCTCATAGCGATCTTCTTGGTATTGTGCTGCGTTGCCTGAACCAACAGACAGTACCAAGTCTTCATTTCGAAAAGTGCGAACCAGGGTACTTCTACTACGCCGTGCCATATATGCTTTTCTTCCTTACTCTTGTCATTTTTAATGGTCTTTGTTAGTAAGCTGAAACTGCTCTCGACTGATGACTTCTTGTGCTTCATTTCCGTGTATATCAATTAACACGGCCATCATCTTATTGCCGATATTTTCTTCTGGGAATCGCGCAGTCCAATCAGTATTAGCAAGCTGATGCGCATAGAAGACAGCGTCGAAGTCAAACACCTCACCATCGTAGTCGAAGTCAAGCATTAGCATAGAAAGTGATTCCATGCCTCCTTGTTCATCTTCACCTCTAATTTTTGCATGGCTTTGAAATTGCGTTATTTGAATATAGGCTTCGGTGAAAAGCCCTGTTCCATGCGCGACAACACCAGCCTTAATGCTGAACGTTGGACGCACGATAAAGTCGAAACCATAGCTATCAACAAGCCCATTGACATCAGCTTCGCTGCTCGGCTGCTTCAATGCACTGAAAGAGCGTCGGTGCAGTTCACTGATGAAAGAGTAAGGTATACGGAGCGCATAGTAACGAACTCCATCCAGTTCAAGGTAATCTTGCTGGAAGTCAAATACAGCTTTGGGCGCTACAATGCAAAACTCATTTCCTACATCATGTCCCACGATCTCATGAATACTTTGGACAAAGCCTTCGTCAATGCGTTGCCCTGGTCTTTCCAGATGATTGAACACGAGCACACTTGCGCCTCGGCGCTTCCCGTCCAAGCGTAATCCTTTAATCCCATGCGGCTCATCACGACATTCAAATAATGCTAATGCGAAAAATCGCCAGTCTTTCCACGGTAAAGTTCGAAGTGATGTGAAATCGTATAGACCTGCATTGCAAAGATCGAATGGCTTAGGAATAAGAGTCTTGCCCTTATTCCCAATCTCATTCTTCAAGCTAAGCATTCTCTTTTGGATCGTATAAACTGCCAACTTACCACTGTCTATTGCGACCCAGCGCCTTCCAAGTTTTTCGGAAACGGCTGGTGTAGTACCTGAACCAGCGAAGGCATCCAGAACAATGTCACCCTCATTTGAAGATGTAAGGATTACACGCTCCAGCAGGGTCTCTGGCTTTTGTGTGGGGTAACCATACGCTTCGTTGGTAGAGGTGTATCCCCGCAGTTGACTAATATCGTCCCACCAGTCAGTGACAAGCTTCCCTTTACTTTCATCAAGATACTGTTTGATCTTTAAGGTAGGGCGTGATTTTCCCACTATAACCAGCAGACCTTTATCGTGAAATTCCTGCATACGTTCACGTGTATAGCGCCATCCATTTTTTGGTGGCTGAATTCCGTTAAACTCGTAGGTCAAATTTGGCCTTGGATGGGGACTGACAAGATTTCCCAGGTTATAACGACGCTCAGTAATCGGCTCAATATGTCGATACCAAGAATCCGCCGTTTTTTCCGAAATAGGCACTCTTTGAGAATTGAAAGTAAACTCTTTGTTTTTCGAATAGAAAAAGATACAGTCGTGCACTGTACCAAAACTTGTAGAGTCATTATGGGAATCAGCACGTTTCCAGACGATCTCTGCATCGAATCGGCTTTCACCAAAGATTTCGTCCATCAGAACTTTTATATAATGACCTTTTTTCGTATCCAGATGTACGTACACCGATCCGTCTTCGGACAAGAGTTCGCGGATCATAATGAGCCGTTGACGAGTGAACTCCAGGAACCTTGCACCTGCTATTTTGTCTTGGTAGGCTTTCTGTTCTTGACTGCCGCGAAACTCCTGCTTGGTTGAGAATGGGGGATCAATGTATACAAGTCGTACTCCATCGGTCCCATCTGTATTCTTCAGTTCTCCTCGCTTTTTCATGGAAAGGAGAGTTTTCATGGCCTGAAGGTTGTCACCAAAGATCAACAGATTACGCCAGTCGGATGGGTCCGTACTCGCACCGAACGTACGGACAGGTTGTAGAGGTACAGCCATGGTGTCTGCGAGAATGTCGGCCTCACGCTCTTTTCCGCTATACACAAGTTCATACTCCCGCCGCTCTGGAGGAAAGAGGATTCTTTGGTATTCAAGAGGTACATCGTCACCTCTCATCAGGAGGTCGATTATCTCGTCACGAATGTCGTCTGGTAAGGGCATCAGGTCCGTCCACTGGGAAAGTAGGCATCACGCTGGCTTGCGGCCATGTCGTTAATTGCAACCTTCCAGTTTACGGACTACTGACACACAGGGCAAGGCGGAAAGTAGCAAATTCCACGAGCCAGTGAGATTGATTGCGGCAGACCGTCATCTCAGTTATGTCATCCCATGATTCCTGCCCTCTCACGGTTTAATTTCGAACACTCAGCCCCTAATGAGACTTTCAGGTAGGCAGTATTATAAAACAAAAGTTTGACTTCCTCATCTCCTTTCAGGTATGATTTGGCAAATTTATGTTTGCTAAGGTTTCCGCATTTCGAGCCGTCCATGGAGTACCTTCGGTTCCAGCAAATTGGATCGCATGCCTTTGGATTGAAAACATAGGTATAGCGGTGGAACTGGCCCGCTTACCACATCTGGCTGGCGAGACGTTCCTCCTCGTGAGCACGGACGGTATCATTAAAGCTGCCGCCTATATGTCTCTTCACCATTCAGGCGAATTTTATGCGGGTCTGCTCAACCACCAGCCGATGGGCTTCTATCCTCCCAATACGCTGGTAGCGGAAGCTCGGCGGCGGGGCATTACCATCCTTCCCGTAGACATTAATTCTTCGGATGACAAAAATCTTGCTGATGCCGAGGGGCAAATGCGCCTCGGCCTTCGCCTCATCGCAAAACTGGGTGAAGCTGACCGTACCACCATTATTGAGGAAGCAAATAAGAACGGTTCCTATCGGTCCCTTCTGGACTTCTGTGTTCGTGTTGTGCTAAAGCGAGATCGTCTGGAGAACCTCATTCTCTCAGGAGCTTTCGACAGTCTGCATCCCCATCGGCGTGGGCTGCTTCTGCGCCTGGATGAAACTCTAATGCTCGCCGCCGCGTATCGCGCTGAGGTAACAGCTACAGGCCAGAAGGCTCTGAGTTTCGGTTCGTGGCAAGAGCATCTCACTCCCTGCGCCACAGACATTAAAGACTTTTCCATATGGGAGAGATTCCTGTGGACTTACCGAATCACGGGAGTCTGCGCCGATGCACACCCACTTTCATTTTTCAGAAACAAGATCGCGGATCGGGGCATTCTCACGGTACGAGAGCGCTCCATCAACGGGCTGGCACGATAGTGGAAGTGGCAGGATTAAACATTAGACCGCACAGACCGCCGACCCGCAGTGGCCGCAAGGTACTTTTTAGTACCATCGAAGACGAGACTGGGTTCATGCAGGCCGTGGTTTTAGATGACGCTCTGGAGCGCTGCACGGCCACCTTCCTGTTGGCTCCAGCCGTCTCAGCACAAGGCATTATCGAGCAACATGGCAAGGGAGGCGTGTCGCTAAAAGTTATCGACGCACGCCCCCTTAGGATTTTTCGGTGATTTGATACAGCGCTTATGGAATTGCTTCTGGTGCTTTCATATCAAACTCAAAGCGGCGGAGAAACTTAGCTCTTAACTCTATTTCCCCAGGATTTCGCAAGCGCTTACAGTAGTTTCGCAGATGCTGAACTAAAATATCAACGAAATTATCGATATTTATTATAATCTCGTTGCGTCCTTCAACCAATCCAACGACTACCCAAGGAGCGAGGGAAAATTCAATTCCTACAGCAGAAGTCGCATGGTACAGTGGATTTCGAACACGATCATATAGACAATCCAAAATATGATCTGCAGTTTCTCCTTCTGGCACCTCTGAGCTACCAAAACAAATCCTGATGCCACGACGAAAATACAAACGTGAGCTTCCAGTCTTATCAAATCCATCATAATATTTCGCTATAGTTTCGAAAAAGCTCATAACTACTTGTAGTACAGCATATTCACTATGTGGGATCGTCCGATCTGAAATCGTCTCCTCACCTTGCGTCATAGTCTTGAGCATTTGCTTTGCTACATGGAGATGCCAACCATAGATTCGTTCCTCAAAAATGTCAATGCAATCTTCGAGTATTATTTGCTCAGGCAAATCTTTAATGCTTTTGGTAGGTGTTATCATCATAATTTTGTACCCTGCTCGCAAGTTGCGAACATACTGTATAGCGCATGCACGGACACTTGCTAAATGTATTCGAAAAGCTATGAAGAAACGCAAAGCTTTGTAAATAATTAAAGAGGAGAAAAACTATGAGTAATTGGGCAAATTATGACATCGAGAGCAGGCTCCGTGCTATCCTCAGCGAGGTTCAGTACGAACATCATTTTGGAGGACGACCGTTTTTAACCGCATATCAACTGGCAATTGAATTCGCAAATCGTCACCCCGCTGATTTTGCAGCCATAGGATTGCCTATTGGAGGCACCAATACTGGGCAGCCAAACTCTCTCACTCAATACATCGCAGGACAGCTATCGCAACGTATCAACGCAGGAACCATTACGGACATTGAGGGAAGCTTTCTTGCTCATATGAATCTGCATGACATCACCTTTGACTCCCCTGATGGAGTTATTTCCTCGTCACTTAAGGGATCACAGTATCCCGTTAGTATGTACCGTCTTCGGGACACTTCCCCCGCTCTCACCTAACCAGATGGACGATACTTCCAAGTACATAAAATGGGTACAGGATGTACGAAATTGTGCATCCTGTAATGGCTGTTCGGCTAAAGCCCAGGGTTATCTGTACAACGCAAACTTGCCATCGCAATCTCTGAAGATGGTCCATAAGACCGTCGTTCCCCAAGCTGGATTTCTTGGTCCGAGATACTTTGAGCAAGAAAAGCGTATTCTTGTTCTTGGAAAGAACCCAGGGGGCGGCGACCAGGCCGACCGTTACTATGCTCTTCAGGCAAGCATTGTGGACGAACAATCGTTAGAGGAAAACACAACGCACATTATCTCAGAAGTCAAGAAACGTTGGAAGCCACTTCTAAACCTGAATATTTTCGATTCTGTTAAAGCAGAGAATATTGCTTACTCTAACCAGATTCTCTGTAGAACCAACGTATCTGCCCGAAAACTTGAATATGCAAATGACGGCGCGTTTGAGGCAATCTATAATTCTTGCTTTGAAAACCGAGTCCTCCCACTGATCCGCGTTTTGAGACCTCATTTTGTAATCGCCCTTGGCGAAAAGGCAGATAATCCCTGGCCCACGAAATTACGAAAATTACTGCAAGCAACACCAGACTGTGCAGAGATCGAAGTTTATGGCATCCATTTTCCGCATAGAGTTAACGATGAGACAGCCCGTGAGGAGCTTCGTAAAGTCTTCGACTCCATTGGTGCTTGTGCCAATGACCACACAGCCTAATCGCCATAAAGACTACCACCTCCACTCTTAACTCCATGTATCATCAGCCTATAACTATTATAGTCAAACCTGTAACGTAAGTTGTGTAAAACCTTCAAACGTTCTAACACATATTAACCTTTTGTATTTTTTACAACTGTTTGGTTCAAAATTTAGTCCGTTTTTTGAGGCCCTAATATATAAGGTATTATAGATAGAGGGGTTCCACTCCTCGGAGAGGAAAGAACCGTAGACTTTATCCTGCAGGTCCCCCTTTCCAGAAGCACGAAAATCCTCTGTAGTCTTATCTGCATTCTGTATACCAAAAGTAGAATCTGTATAAGATCAATGCCCCATGGGGCAAATACACATATTTCGCGATTGTGCCTCTTAGCATACCCAAAAACCACCCAGTCAGGTGAGGGAATTCTGTCCCCTCTACATGGTCATTTCATTGATTCACGCGTAAATGCTTCTTTGAGCAGACTATATGACTCATCAATCAGGAGACCCTTAGACGGCAAAGTCATGCTGGTTGCAAGCACAGTGACATGCTGCCGTTCATTCGGTAGGGTCGTTGCTATAAGAACATCAAGGGAATCTCCTGTTACGTCACGAAGTCGTGCTCGCCTAATCCAGCGTATGCTGGTTGCGCCCATATGTGCCATCTGGCGTCCCGCTCGCTCAACGGCTGCAGAATCACAGGGCGGTATTGTGCACAGTAATCCCCACCTCCCATCGATCCATGGTTGAACAAAGTCGGCTGTCACTCCCGAACGGTAGGCCGACACAAACGACTCGATATCCGTTTCTTTCATAAGTCAAACCTTTAGTGATGTTTGGAGGCACACTGCTTCGTTAGTGCGCCCTCCAAACGTTTCAGAGGCCCAGGATTAGTTCGATACTCAGAGCGAAGATCACCCTGGCTAAGTAGTCAGCAGGGTACTTTGCTCTTGTGAGACTTCCTCGCTACTCCCCCCTAACACAAGCGCGTCCATGTCGAACTGAGCAATGGGTGGAACCTTGTTAGATTGGTAGCCAGGAAGTACCTCGGCTGGATCGTACTCATACTTGCGCCCGTCATAGGCCCGCTTAAGCCCAGCAGCGAAACCATGTGGGTCAGGAAAATCCATAATCGTACCGAGCGCCTCATTCGGTTCTGCGGGACGTAGTACAAGTTGCCGATGATCTGTAATCGCCTTTTGGAATACGCGCTCAATCATAGCTGTATGGTACGTTCCCCAAGCAGTGAGAAACACCACCCATCCCGCGTGACTGGCAGGACGCATCCGCGTGTTCGGGCTATATCCAGGAACAGGCTCACGCGGGTTTCCCGAGGGAATGACGGCAGCCCATCGGATGACCGAACGCAATATGTCGCGGCGCTCGGATGGTAGCAGCGCAGCTATATTAATTAAGCCCTTCTCGGTTGTGGTCGTATCCAAAGTAGCGACCTGTTTCCCACTCTCAGCTATTTTGGCCTTTAGTTCCCTGATCTGGCTGTGAAGTTGTTGCTCTGCCGTGCTGAGTACAGACGCAAGGGTAGGATTCCCGAGGAGTTCCAATGCGAGCTTGGGCAGTTCCACCCTACATTTACGCTCTGCCTCGGCGAGTTCCATCTCGAGACGTATTCGCTCTGTACGGGCAGGACCAGCTTGCGCGCACAATGCACGTTCCCGCAACTCTCCGAGCAATAGCGGCGCAAGCACGGTATCAATGTACTGATCTACTGCCATTTCCTGAAGGTTCACGATTTTATGGTCACACCAACACCACGACTCTGAGCGGACTGTCTTCCAGTAGACAGTCCGTTTCACGTTGCCGTCCTTAAGTCGAGAGGTGGTGTGCGACGCTTGTAGACCCTGAGCGCACAGGCCACAGCGCAACACACCTGTCATCGCCCTAAGTTGTTGCCCCGCGCCCCCGATACGTTTGAATCCCGCAAGCTTCTGCTGTACTGCGTGCCACAGGGTCAGCGGCACCACAGGGTTAGTACCGTCCACCAAGTATGCGGGACAGTCCCAAAGCTCACCATATTGTTTCTGCTTGCCGATGTAGCGTGCGTCTTTCAATACACGCTGCACCTGCCACTTGTAGATTACGTCGCGAGTAGCTTCGTTGCGCTTCTTTCCACGCGTCTCATGCAAATCTGGCGTCCACTGATATTTCTCATCCATCAGGCGCTTGGCAATTTGGAGCACTGTCAGTGGCCCACTATCCCCCTCCCCTGAATAGAACAGGTTGTATATGCGGCGCACTACCTCCTGTTCTTCAGGTACGTGACTTATTTGGCGACTATAGCGACCGCAACTGCGGAACCCCAACGTGTTTGCATCAGTGACTACGATTCCTTTGCTCGCGCTCCGCTTAATTCCTACAGGAGAGCGGACTGCACACAACTCACGAAAGTGCGCCGCCGCAATGGCATTATTTCTGACTGCGTTGCGTCCTTCGGGCGTTTCGATATCAACGCGTCCGTTGCGGTCAAACAGGGATACACAGTAGCGCTGGAAGAATTTGACGATAGCATCACAGATTTCAACATCGCGCCACAGACGATCCTGCGACCAAACGAAAACCGCTTTGACCTTGCCCGTGATAATTGCCTCCATGATACGGGTGAGTGTAGGTCTGTATCGTTGCTGACGATAACTATCTCCTTCCAGTCCCGTGCCACCCCCACCCAGCCAAAATTCGTCGCCACCATGACCAGGTGCTTCAGCCCAGATGTCGTCAGGACAGAGCGGTACGTTCCATTGCTTGGCTATGTCGAAAATTTCCTCGGCTTGATCCTCAATGCTCTTAGCGGCTCGCTCCGTAGCTGTTGATTTGCGTGGATAGCCAATCGCCTCACCAGGAAGATAATGGTGCTGATTGTATTGAACGTTTACAGGGGCAATACCAGGGATGCCGCCGAAATTGACAGTGCTCATAAATGTTCTCCTTATCGGAGCCGAAAAAGTTCTACCACAGCCTTTGCAGGTTGTCAAATGCTCTCAACAACGCGATTTACTACCTACAAATGCTAAATAGTAATTCATGATTATGGCGGCTCCAGGGCGTTTTAGGCTCAGTTCATAAAGATGTAGCCTCCCGCTCCAATATCGACTTCTGCGCCTACCTGATGCCTACCTGCAATCCTGAAAGGTGTAGTTGGCAAATTGCCACTCTGCCCTTCGTACTCAAGAATCAGATTTCGCTCGGTTAACTGAAATAGAGAAGTATTGGTGATGACATCCTTTTGGAAACAGTCGACTAAAAAGCCTTAAATTGCTGAAGTGAGATTTTCACGGGGAAGAACTTCACCATACTTTGCGCAGGATGTAATCACTGCTTTGTAGCCGCAGGGGGAGAATTCCCCTGCATTCTCGCTTCACTGGTTACTCCATAACTATAAGAGAATCCATTTCCCCACTAAGAACAAAAAAGAATTTCGTTACACAACTTCCCTTACCAAAAGGATAATAATCAACCAGACAAGAGAACTTCCAAACGAGTATCACACATGAAAAACAATAATACTAAAACAACTATGCCTGATTACAGATATGACAATCTTCATAATTACAGACAGGCCATTTTATCACATTTAGACTCTTTATCACCAGAAATGTGTCATCCAGAACTATTTTGCTTGCGTGGTCAAATCAAAAATAAAATTCAGGACGCAGATGAAGACAGGCTAAACAGAATCTGGTCGGCAATCAGATTTATGGGCCGATTGCCGATCCAACTTACCACAGATTTACCAGGTAGTGGCCCAATCGCCGATACTGGGAAAACGGCGGACATGTTTTGAGCTATTGTAAATCTTCGTGTTTAGGACGACGATTGGCATAGGGGCAGGTTTCAATCCAATAGGAACTATCTCTACTGTCATACCACCGCCTTCCGTGAGGCGGAACTTAACCTTCTTGATCACTGAACGGAGAGTAGTATTGCGCTGCGGAACGGAGAGTGTGTCCCATTTGGCAATATTGTCCTTAACTGTAGCAACCTGACCTTCGGGTACTATCTGGGAAAGCACAATTTCTCGCTGTTTGATCTGCTCCTCGATATTGTCAATTTCACCTTGAACGGACAAAACAGTATGATTTGTTCGAGCTACGGCATCGATACCTTCGGGTGTAACCTTACTGTCTGAAGCTCGTAAAATATCCTCAGCTTTTTTCCTTGCAGCAACTTTGGCTTCAAGAAGGCTGGAATTTAATTCCTTTCGCTGATCCTGGAGGTTAGCAATTTGATCTCGCAAGAGTCGGGTATCCTCGTTATCCGACAACTCAGAGATTATGCCATCTCCATATATCAACACAAGCTGATCAAAAAAGTCTTCCGCGCTTTTCGCCTGAATAACGCAGTGTTCGTCAGTTTTGCCGCTATGGCGCATCTCAGTGCATCGGTAATACGAAAACTCCTTACTCATAGGGTAAAAAGTCATTGCATGTCCGCATTGGCACTCTAAAACTCCTGTCAGAAGGTGGTTGGGATCGGTGTGCCTGCGCCCTCCTTGTGCAAGGTGGGCAGCAGAATTCATGTTTTGTGGAGCTAAAACGATTTGTAGCTTTTCAAAGGTTTTGTCATCTATGATTCGTGGGACTGTCTCCCACTGACGCCCGAAAAACTTCTGGTGCCCCAACAACATTTCATTTTGTAGCATCGGGCGTAGAGTGTCGCGGTGCCACTTTCCTTTGGCGCGACGTGAACGTTTCTCGCCTTCCAGTACAGGAGCAGGATATTCGTCCAGATGCTCATTCAAATAATGGCAAATGGCATCTACCTTTAGTTGAGGATTTCCGATCCAAAAATCGATGATTTTCTTTACTGTCTCTATATACTCCATTATCTTGACAGCATTTCCATTCTCGTCTCTGCGGAGATAATAAGGGAGTGTGCCATGCGGCTTCTTCTGGTCCAGCATAGTCGCCAAGCCACGCATAGAGCCCAGACATACCTCACGAAGCTTATATTCTGCAATTACCGAAAGTATCGCCGCAGTGAGCGCACCGCCGAGTTCGTCTTTCATCCAATCAAGCGATTCGACCAGTCCGACGATTTTAACTTTGTGCTCTGTCAATTCATCGGTTAACGACGCGCTTAGGGATTGGGATCGGGATAACCGTGTCATATCAGTGATCGTAAGCGTGTGCGTAAGATTATTGCTCACTGCCTCCATTAACTTTGTGAGAGCAGGGCGGAACAGTGCCCTGCGTTTTCCTCCCACAGGAATTGGCTCTAAATCGCTCGTCGCTACCTCGGCAGAGAGTCCTGTCTTGATTCCCGCAACTACTCGCTGGATATGAGTTTCCATCTCGGGCCAGTCATTGGGATAATCCGACTCTCGGAACACGGCTCGATAGGCACTCTCATACCGTTGTGCCGAGGCACGTAGCATCTTGTCAATCAGGCCAGGATCATTGTTGGGTAGCTTGCCAGATAAGGAAGCATCTGAGAAGACTCGGAATGCCTCTCGGCGACCGACATAATAGCTGACGACGCGGCGTGCTTGGTCGGGAATACTCCAGCCGTCATCGGCCTGGTTAACAGTGCTGACACGGACGTATCCAACCCCATAACGTCCGTTGACGGTATTGAGCCGCTCTATTTTGTTATCAATCAAAACCGAGACATAATAGGGGGAAACGTAAGATGCGGACTTGGGATCGAGCGCGACGATCTCAGCGACCATCTGGTCGGTTGTTTTTGGCGGGGTCACAGGTTGCTCCACAGGCTGGATTTCGGTCAGAGCATCACCTCCATTAGGTACGTCTGCCGATTATACCCCTGTCGATCCCTCTCCGTACCTGACCCTCTGGCTGGCGCTGAATGATGCGACGATTGAAAACGGCTGCGTCTGGATGCTGCCTGGCTCGTACAAGCGCGGACTGGTAGAGCATACTCACACCCCGGAAGGCTGGTCGTGCCACCCCTTAGATGACCCGGATCAGGGTGTTCCGGTACCGGTAAAGGCAGGCTCTATCGTTGTGTTCTGGTCGCTGACCATGCACAAAAGCAGTGCGAACATATCTTCCGGGCCACGCAAGGCCTATATTATCCAATACAGCAAAGCCGGACTGGTGAGCCTGCCCACGCGCCAAGCTGTGGAGCACCTGATACCTGTAGCTAGAGATGGAGTAACGGCTTAATTTGCCCCCGAATGTCGCTAGCGCTCCTTCGCCCCCGTCTTTTCCGCCATTCGGCGGGACAGGGGAAGGACTAATGCCTGTATCCCTTACCCCTGCCCCAGCGAAGCTGGAATAGGCGGGGGCGAAGGAGCGCTAGCGACATTCGGGGGCATATGCACGGGGACACATTAAGCCGTCAGCAACACGGGTAACACCTCTTCCGCCGGGCCGATAATCTCCTCATGGAAGTAGGGATTGGGGTCCTCTGAAGGCTCTACATTTACATAGAGGCAGCGTGCCCCGGCGTAGTGTGCCTCTACTACCAACCCAGCAGCGGGCCAGACCACGCCGCTGGTCCCTATAGCGAGAAACAGGTCACACTGGCTGAGGGCACGTTTGGCAGCGCGAATCACATTCTGATCCAGCAGCTCGCCGAAAAGCACCACATCTGGGCGCAGGGGTGCGCCGCAGTTCGGACAGTGCGGCATGTCATCGTAGACGGTTTCATCGTCAAATGGGGACAGAGCGCAGATGGTGCAGCGTGTTCGGAATCCGGAGCCGTGTAGTTCCAATACGTTCTCGCTACCAGCCCGCTGGTGCAGGTTGTCTATGTTCTGTGTGATCAAGGTCAGGAACTCTGGCGATACGTTTGCCAGCGCGATGTGTGCGGAGTTCGGCCCTACGGAGAGTGCCACACGTCGGCGCTCGGAATAGAGTGCCCATAGTTCTGGCAGGCGCGACGGAATAGACTCGGCCTGCACAATCTGTGCAATCTCCGCGGTCTCCCACAGCCCGCCCGGTCCCCGGTAGGTCGGCAAGCCACTTGCCACTGAGACCCCGGCCCCGGTCAGCACTACCACACGTCTATAACGGGTCCCTACTCCTAATGGTGTAATCGTTGTACTCACGGTTCCTATATAGCCCCTCTAAAGACGGTTTGATAGTGATGCTATTATAGAAACGTGCCTGTGGCGTTTTTCCCTGACCCGCGTGAAGCGACCGAAGACGGTCTCGTGGCTATCGGGGGCGACCTGCATACAGACACTTTGCGCCGGGCCTACTCGGCAGGCATCTTCCCCTGGCCCCACAGGGGGCTCCCCCTGCTCTGGTTCTCACCAGACCCGCGTGCTGTGCTTGATTTCGACAAGCTCCATGTTCCCGAGCGCCTGGCTCGTAAGAAGCGTAACACCCCCCTCACTTTCACCATAGATGCCGCGTTTGATGACGTTATCGAAGCTTGCAAAGCATCACCTCGTGCCGGGCAGGATGGCACCTGGATTACAGCCCCTATGCTCCGCGCCTACAAGCAGCTTCATCGGCTCGGCGATGCCCACTCTGTGGAAGCGTGGGATGAGAGCGGGAATTTAGTAGGCGGACTTTATGGAGTTACGGCAGGTGGGTACTTCTCCGGAGAGAGTATGTTCTACCGCGCCAGCGATGCCTCCAAACTCTGCGTACTGCACTTAGTGGAGTATCTGGCCGCGCAGGGCGCGACCTGGCTGGACGTGCAGACTATGACCCCTCACTTCGCTGGATTGGGGGCTACCGACATCCCAAGAGATGCGTTTTTAGCGCGTCTGGAATGCCTCCAACAAGGCTAAAGTCCTCGAAAAATGGTACAATAGTTTGATGTCCCAAGGCGAGTTTCAACTCATTAGTAAGTTCCATCCCTCGGGCGATCAGCCCAAGGCCATTGCCGGTCTAGTGGAGGGGCTGAACAAAGGCGAGAAGTACCAGACCCTGCTCGGAGCCACTGGTACAGGTAAAAGCGTTGCCTGGCACGAACCCGTAACGGTTCGCCAGCCAGGAGGTACTTTCCGAGGTCCTATTGGGGAACTAATAGATAGCGTTATTGGGAAAGAGCAGTTTGCAGAGACTGTCGAAGGTTATCCAGAACAGTGGGAGATTGTTGCCTGGAATCCTGAAACAGGTGAGACTGGATGGCAATCTATCTCTGCTATCAGTCGCCATAAATCTCCCTCTGAGATGTACCGTCTGACTACATCATGCGGACGAAACGTTACTGTTACAGGGGATCATAGTGTTTGGGTGCTCCGAGATGGAGAGTTAAGACTTCTGGCAGGCAGTGATGTCATTCCTGGCGATTCACTCCCTGCACCATCTATTCTTCCCGAGCCAGAAAATCCATTTTCTTTTATTGACGAAAACAATTCTGCTCAATTTCCCTATGCTAAATACTTTTCTGGCCGCTATCCAACTAAAGTGCAGTTCAGCTTCAGCCTGACTGAAGCCTTCTGCCAACTTATCGCTTTTACTCTCAGTCGCAGCCGTTTGCACCTTAAAGGTGAAATATTTAAAGATACTTATTTCCATCTGCATGATTATAAAGAATGCCTTCGCCTTGAAGATATTCTGAATAAGTGTAATCTCTCATTTACCACAGAAATTATCCCTCCTAAGGAAGATCATGTTTTTTTCGCTAAGCTTTCTTTTAAAACCGAAGAACCAAAATACATTACTATAGTTCACGATGAGCTTTTCTCTAATTTTTTTTGGAATAATTTTCCAGCTGCATCTCATCCCTATGATGGGAACCAACTTCCTGAATTCTGGAATGGGTTATCGAATTATCACTTATCTATAATTCTTAAAACTTATTTTGACTTGAATGGATATCCCCATAAAAAATCCTTTAAATGCACTGCAGGCGGCATTAAGCCTATAAACAACATACAAGAATCATTGTTACGTTTTGGCATACACTCTTCTGTTGAATTGATTTATATGGATACAAGTTCGACCATCCATTGCCTGACTGTAGAAGGATTAGATAATCTAAAAAAATTCCAGAAGTATATAGGTTTTGAGGACTCCGTACGAAACAAGCAACTACAAAATTTGGTAAGAAGAAGTAATGATTCTTCAGTTGGCATTCCAACCTCGGTGACGTGGACCACAGTAAAGAGTGTTGATAGTGTCAGGGGCGAGGGGTTTGTTTATGACTTCTCCATACCTGGTTATGAAACATTCCTTACTGGCCGTGGTGGATTGTTTGTCCATAACACATTCTCCGTTGCCCAGGTTATTCAATCAGTACAGCGTCCGGCGCTAGTGATTGCCCATAACAAGACCCTGGTGGCCCAGCTTTGCTCCGAGTTTCGGGAGTTCTTTCCCAACAATGCTGTAGAGTACTTTGTCTCCTATTTCGATTACTATCAGCCGGAAGCGTATATTCCATCCACGGATACCTTTATCGAAAAAGACAGCTCGGTCAACGATGAGATTGATCGTCTGCGCCACGCGGCTACCCAGGCGGTGTTGGAGCGACGCGATGTGATTATCGTCGCGTCGGTATCCTGTATCTACGGCCTTGGTTCGCCACAGAACTATAGAGACAGTACGGTCTGGTTCAATGTGGGCCAGGAGTACGACCGCGAGGATATTCTGCGGCGCTTAGTCTCGCTTCAGTTTGCCCGCAATGATGTGGCCCTTGCCCGCGCGACCTTCCGTATGAAGGGCGACACTTTAGAAGTAATGCCCAAGGACGAGGAAATCGTCTTCCGGATTCACTTCGATTGGGAAACCTGTTCACGCATCCAGAAAATCGACTGGCTGACCGGCGACATTCTGGGTGAGCAGGACAAACTCCAGCTCTTCCCCGCCACGCACTTTGTGTCTGACCCGGAGAAGATCGAGGAGATTCTCAAAGAGATCGAGGCGGAGATGGAAGCGCGCAAGGCAGTCTTCCTGGCCGAGAACAAGCTGATAGAGGCCCAGCGCATCGAGCAGCGCGTGAAGTACGATTTAGAGATGATCCGCGAGATTGGGTTCTGCTCGGGTATTGAGAACTACTCGCGCGTGTTCGACCGCCGCCCACAGGGCTCTCCGCCCCATACGCTCTTAGACTACTTCCCCGATGATTTCGTGGTGATTATCGATGAGAGCCACCAGACGATTCCGCAGCTCAATGCGATGTATGCGGGCGATAAGAAGCGCAAAGACACGCTGATCGAGTTCGGGTTCCGGCTGCCGTCCGCTGCCGATAACCGCCCGCTCCGTTTCCAGGAGTTTCGAGAACGGGCTTCGCAGACCATTTTAGTCTCTGCTACACCCGGTCCCTGGGAGCGCGAAAACTCGTCGCGGATAGTCGAGCAGATTATTCGTCCCACCGGGCTTATTGACCCGGAAATTCAGATTCGCCCCACGAAGGGCCAGATAGACGATCTAATCGGCGAGATTCAGAAGCGCACTGAGAAGGGCGAGCGTGTGCTGGTGACCACTCTCACCAAGAAGATGGCAGAGGACCTGACTGAGTACCTGGTAGAGATAGGCAGCAAGGTGCAGTATCTCCACAGCGATGTGCACACGTTGGAGCGCTCCGAGATTCTACGTGACCTGCGCCTGGGTATCTACGATGTGGTGGTGGGCATCAACCTCCTGCGCGAAGGTCTGGACCTCCCTGAAGTCTCCATGGTAGCCATTCTGGATGCCGACAAAGAAGGCTTCCTGCGCTCGGAAACGTCGCTCATTCAGACCATCGGGCGCGCCGCTCGTAACGTCGGGGGCCAGGTGCTGATGTACGCCGATACCATCACCGGCTCCATGCGTCGTGCCATCGATGAAACGACCCGAAGACGGGCCAAGCAGGAAGCGTACAACAAAGAGCACGGCATCACGCCAACCACGGTGAAGAAAGCGGTGGCGGATGTTCTGGCCGCCAAGCAGGTCGCCGAGGCCAAGAGCTACTACAAGGTAGCCTCGGACCGCGCCCCCGAAACCCTCCCGCTAGACCAGCTTCTCTTAGCGGTCACGGATATGGAGAAAGAGATGAAGGCCGCAGCCCGCAACCTGGACTTCGAGCACGCCGCCCAGCTCCGCGATGAAATAGCTCGCCTGAAGAAGCTCTTGCCTGCCGACGCGAAAAAGAAATAACTGCTCCCTTAAGGGAGCAGATAGGCGTGTAGGCTACAATCAAGGCGACTATGAAAGATGACTACACGACACTGCTCGCCTACAATCGCTGGGCCGATGAGCAGGTTATCAACGCTCTGCGGAGCCTGACCCCCGAACAGTACAAGACTCTCCCCGCGCCGGATTGTCGCTCGGTGCATAGCACCCTGCTCCATATGGCAGATGCGACGTTTATCTGGGTGCGCCGTATTCAGGGACAGACCATCACCACACGCGTCGATGAATCTACCCTGCCGACATTCGATGACGCTGTTCGGTTCTTGAATGAGTCGCATGATGCTGTCGCCAGCGTTCTTGCGACACTGCCTCCCAATGCTGGCGAGACACAGATTACCTATCTGGACCTTCAGAAGAACTCTCGCACCTTGCCCCTCTGGGTGCTCCTGCGCCACTTAACCAATCACTCCAGCTACCATAGAGGCCAGCTTACCGCACGGCTGATAGACGCTGGTATCGAACCACCGCTCATAGATCTGGTTCTTTGGGCCATGCATCAGACGTAAGGTGAACGCGTCCTGTAGCTATCACCACGATTTACTGCGAACCTTTTAACCCGGTTCTGCATACAGATGGTGTGAACAGCCCTGCCAATCTGGCCAGATGCGAAGGTTCTGCTACGTCGAAACCTCTGCATGCCCTTTTATTTGATGCACAGGGTAACGATCACCCGGTTTCTCTGAAGGAGATCTCGCTGGAGCAGCTCAGCGATGAGCAGGTACTCTGGGTCAATGTGGACCGGAGTGCGTGCACCAATCTCTATGAACTCACGGAATGGCTGGGAATTCCTGCTCAAGAGCTGCCCACCAAGACCGAGAGTACGGGCAGGCCACGGGTGGAGAACTTTGGGTCGTGGCTCAAGGTGCAGGTGCAGGCTATCGGGTCGGACGGCACCATTGAGCCGCTAAGTTTCCTGGTGGGCATCAACTGGATCGTGACGATTCATGACGCCCCTATCGAAGTCTTAGACAACCTGAACCACCAGATTCGCAACGATACGCAGCTCGGGCGGCTCTCCGGGGCGGGGTTTCTTGCGGCAATGCTAGACTGGCACCTGACCAGCTTCTTTCGCTCGATAGAGCGCCTGGATGCGGAGGTAGACGTGCTCGATGACCAGGCTATCGCTCCCGACCCGAACACACCGATACTGCCGCGCTTGCGTGTTTTGCGTAAGAAAATCGCCGCTCTACGTCGCCTGGTGATTCCCCATCGCGAGGTCTTCAGCACCCTCCAGCGCCCCGATATCGCATCCGTATTCGAGCTGACGGCGCAGGACCCTATCTTCGACACGCTCGCGAATCAAATGGAGCGCGTGGTGGATAGCATCGACAACTCCCGCGACCTGGTTCTAGGGTCCTTCGAGATGTACACCGCCCAGATGTCTCAGCGCACCAACGACATCATGCGGGTGCTCACAGTAGTCACGGTGCTGCTCCTGCCGGTGGGTACGCTGGCCGGTATCTTAGGCATGAACTTTCAGGCGGGCTTCTTCGATTCTAAAACCACCGGGTTTATCGTTGCTGTGGGGTTCATGCTTTGCTTTGTGACAATCGGCTGGTGGCTAGCCCGCCGCAAAGGGTGGTTGTAGCACCTCTCCCCAACCCCTCCCCTAAAGGGAAGGGGGAACTTCCGAAAGCCCCTCTCCTTTAGGAGAGGGGTTGGGGAGAGGTAGAGAGGTTTACGTCTTCGCTCTTACGGTACTGGCACGGTCAGCCAGGAACGTGGTGATGACCAGCCAGAACCCGCCTCCGGCAGCGGCCACAAAGCAGAGAATAGCAAGGCCGGGGTAGCCGCCCAGTCGGAAGCTGGTCTCTATGCGCATCAGCATAGCAGCCCCGATAATTAGCGCGGCCAGCACCAGGCCAGTCGTGATTCGGTTTGCCACCTTCTGGAAGCCCTCTACCAGAGTCTGCTCATCAATCGCATCTATCTCGAAACGCATCTGATTGCGGGAGAGTGAATCGAGAATCCGGTTCACGCGCCCCGGCATCTCCGCCACGAACTCCTGGGTCTCTATCGCCGCCGAGAGAATACTGGCAGGTGAGAGTTTCTTTAGAGAACGATTCCGCATAATCTCGGCGGAGTTCTCACGGATAGAGCGGTTCGGGTCGAAGTCCGGGTCCAGCGTTCGCCCGATCTCTTCCAGGCTCAGCAGAGTCTTGCTGAAAAGAGTTAGCTCCTGGGGCAGGCGCAATCCACACTCGGCGGCGATGCGGGCGAACTGCATGATCTGTGCACCAAGATTCACCTGCGAGATCGTGGTGCCCTGGTTCTGAGTAATGAGCTGCCCTTCCCGGCGGCGGAACTCGACTTCATTGAACTCTGTGGTGGTCTCGCCCATCTTAATGGCAACATCCGCAGCAGAATCGGACTTACCCTCGCTTACCAGAAGAAGTAGCCGCAATAAGTGCTCTTGAAGCGTGGGAGCGATTCGGCCCACCATACCCAGGTCAATGAGCGCGATGTTGTGTTCGGGTGTGAGGAAGACATTACCGGGATGCGGGTCCGCGTGGAACACGCCATCTACCAGGATGTTCTTGAGATAGGCGCGGGATAGCTCCTCGGCGAGCATCCCTCCATCCATCTCCAGTCGAGCCAGCGGCCCTATGTCGGTAATTTTCTTCCCCTCAACAAAGTCCATCACCAGCACGCGCGATGTTGTGAAGTCCATAACAGGGGCAGGGACGATGATATGCTCGAACTCTTTCAGTGAGTCTCCAAGCTCAACCAGGTTGCGGGCTTCCTGCCGGAAGTCCAGCTCGCGCAGAAGGTTGATACGGAACTCATCGAGCATCCCCATAAATCGGTAGCGGCGCCCGACCTCGGTGTGCTTGTCTAAGAAATCGGCGATAGCTTCCAGAGCCTCGAAGTCACTGGCGATTCCGTCACGGATATCGGGGCGCTGAATCTTGACCGCCACCCGTCGCCCATCTCGTAGCGTCGCGCGGTGCACCTGTGCCAGCGAGGCGACTCCAATAGGCATATCGTCGAAGCTGGAAAAGGCTTTGGACATCCGCACGCCCAGCTCAGACTGCACGATGCGCTCGACCTCGCCAAAGGAGAACGGCTCCAGGCTGTTCTGGAGCTTGCCGAGTGCCTGTATGTAGGCGGGGGGAAGCAGGTCGGAGCGGGAGCTGAGCACTTGTCCCACTTTCACAAACACTGGCCCCATGGACTCTAGATCGGCGACCAGCTCCTGTGCCAGACGCTCTGTATCTGTGGCATCAATACTCTTGGTTTGTCTCTCTTCCGCAGTGAGGGTATCTGCCAGACCCGCCTGCGTTACCAGGTCGGCGTGCCCGTATTTTACGAGCAGTCGCGAGATGGCGGCATAGCGTTTTAGTTGCTCTGGTTTCAGAGAGATTCCCATGCAATGCGTATACCAAGGGGTTAACAAGGTTCCTAGTTCCTTGGTTACATAGCATTCCCTCAAATAGGGGGTAGCGCGTCATTTTTCCGTCATTTTCTCTGGATAGCATGAGGACATAGAAATAGGAGAAAAACCATGCTGCCTTCCCCTCATCACACACGCCAGCGTCCCCTTACGGCCTTTACGCTCATTGAGTTGCTAGTCGTAATAGCTATCATCGCGATCTTAGCTGCGATTCTGTTCCCGGTCTTTGCACAAGCCCGAGAGAAGGCACGGGAAACGACTGCGCTGAGCAACCTCAGGCAGATAAGCTCTGCGCTGCTTATGTATACCGCTGACTACGAGGAGCATCTGCCAAGTCGGTGGCCGCTCTGGAATGGATACCACGAGTTCTACTGGAGAGTGGATGGCGGCGACCTTCCTTCGCTTCTGAAGCCATATGTCAAGAACTCGGCGGTCTGGTTCAGCCCCGAAGACCGGCTGGCGAAACAGGCTGCGGCCAGCGCCGCTCCGACCAGTTTCTCTATAAATGCCGAGTTGGCTCCCGGCTGGTCCCTATCGAAGATTGATAGACCTGCGGAGGCAATCTATCTCACGGACCGCACCGACCTAGATGCGCTGGCAACCGGCCCCAACCAGGAGCCGCCGGATGTGTATTTCTGGTGGAAGTTCTGCAACCCACCACTCGACAAGGGACCGGCGGATCTCCCCCGCCCCTACGATGACCTAATGGTCGCTGTCCAGATCTCGCCGCGGCGCTACACAGGCGATGTGGCCGCCTATCTGTTCTTAGATGGCCATGTGAAGACCCTGCCCTTTGCAAAGACCTGGGGCGATGCCCAGACCAACCTGCACTACCCGTTTAAGTAAAACAGAGGAAATAGTATGATGCGTACATGGATGTTACGCGGGGGAGGAGTCTTCCTCGCGGCGGTTCTGGGAGTGCTGATTGCATGGCTCCTTGGCAGGGGTGTCAGCCATGACCCCAATCATGACATCGATAGGGCAAAGGCCATGGAGGCCGCCCAACGAGTGCATGCCTCGCCACCACCGGGCACCAAGATGGAGCCGGGGCATGGGGGATGAAAACCTCTCCCCCTAACCCCCTCTCCTTTAGGAGAGGGGTTGGGGAGAGGTAATGTGGTAGGAAACTGGATGCGTCTATTACTCGTCGAGGATGAAGTAGGTATCGCCTGTCGGACCCAGGAGAGTCTGGAAGAGGCCCGCTACACCGTCGATTGGGCGCGCGATGGGGTCGAGGCGCTGGCGCTGGCTCAAGAGCAAACGTATGCCGCCATTATCCTGGACCTCATGCTTCCCGGTATCGATGGCTGGGAGGTTTGCTCGGCGCTCCGTCGCCGCCG
This sequence comes from Armatimonas sp., assembly GCA_049840835.1. Taxonomy (GTDB): domain Bacteria; phylum Armatimonadota; class Armatimonadia; order Armatimonadales; family Armatimonadaceae; genus JANLTX01. The sequence continues at coordinate 103,092 of JASGJG010000015.1, forward strand.
TGACACTACACCCATTCTCATGTTGACCGCACGGGGCGCCCTGGAAGATAGAATTCGTGGGTTCGAGCTTGGCGCGGATGACTACCTGCCCAAGCCGTTCGAGCTGCCGGAGCTGCGGGTCCGGGTGCGGGCGCTCATTCGTCGCTCCGCAGTCCATCGCACCCGGCTTATACAGATAGATGACCTGGAGCTAGATACCGAGGCGCGACGCGTGAGCCGCGCGGGTCATGAGATTCCGCTTACGGCGCGGGAGTATACGCTTTTAGAGGCGCTAGCCCGCAACGAAGGCCGGGTGCTCTCACGGGAATATATCCAGGAGCGGGTCTGGAACGACGACGAGAGCTATTCCAACACTATCGCGGTTCGTATCCGGCAGCTCCGGCAGAAGGTAGACGATGGCCATGCCATCCGCCTGATCCACACGGTCTACGGGCAGGGGTATGTTCTCCGGGCACCAGACCTGGAGAAGGAGCATACAGGGGAATTATGACGGCAAAAAGTAAGCTGGTGCGAATGGACAATGTTCTCCTCGTTGTGGAGGATATGGAGGCAGCCAAAGCGTTTTTTATTGAGCTAGGCATGGAACTGGAAGGGGAAACGACGGTCGAAGGCCCCTGGGTGGGTCAGGTCATTGGGCTAGACAATGTCCGCGCCGATATCGCTATGCTGCGCACCCCCGATGGTCACAGTGCCGTGGAGCTGACAAAGTTCCATACGCCCCCGGCGGTCCGAGTCGGGCCGGAAAATACACCGACGAACGCGCTGGGTCTGCGCCGCATAATGTTCGCAGTGGAGGGCATCGAAGATATGGTTGCCCGCCTGCAGAGCCACGGCGGAGAGCTTGTCGGGGAGATTGCGCAGTACGAGGATATCTACCGGCTCTGCTTTATGCGTGGCCCCGAGGGCATTCTCATCGGGCTGGCCGAGCAACTGGGTAAGCCATAATACGCATGCAAAAGCCTCCTCCATCTGGCACAATCTGGCACACGGACTCCGTGCGGCTGCGAATGACACTATGGAACGTGGCGGTGCTGGCCCTGATCCTGGGGGCCATGGGCGCTGTGGTGCGGTACATGGTGCAGGTTGACCTGCTCCGAGCCGTGGACCGGACCCTGGCCGAGCGCTCTCATGCCGAGCGAGACCACGCCAGCCAGGCCCCAATAATCACGCCGGTTACGCGCCAGCCTGATTCCAAGACTACTCACTCTCGGACTCCAACCAGACGCCGCTCGCTTACAGCAGCGGCGCCGGGTGGACCGGCTGTCGAAGGTTCCCTTATCGGGCCAGGACCTGTGCTACCCCCTCTTGAGCCGCGCCTTCTGCCGCGTGACCCGGCGCTTGAGCCCCCCGGAATTCCCTGGGACAAACCCTGGGATCATGACTCCTATGCTCGCTCCCTGGATGGCCGCACGGTCTATTCGACCGTAACAGATGGCAGGGTGCCGATGCGGATACTCTCCATACCCATAGAGCGCGATGGCAGAATCTACCGGGTGCTTCAGCTAGCCTATCCGCTCGGGGGCGTGCAGCGGGAGGTCAATGCACTGACCTCCACGCTCCTGACCCTGGTGCCATTTGCGCTGCTCGCCGCCGGGCTGGGCGGCGCTTTTCTCACCAGCCGCGCGCTCCGCCCTGTGGGAGAGATGGCGGCCACAGCGGCACGCCTGGGAGCGAGCTATCTCTCCGAGCGCCTGCCAGTACATGGGCGCGACGAGTTCTCCGAGCTATCGTCGTCGTTCAACGCCATGCTGGGGCGGCTCGAAGAAGCCTTCGACCGCCAGCGCCAGTTTACGGCAGATGCCTCTCATGAGCTACGCACGCCGCTATCGATTATCAAGGCAAACACTGGCCTGGCCCTGGAACACCCCTGGCCCGAGGAGCGCTATCGTGAGTTCCTGGGCGCTATAGACACCGCCGCCAACCGCCAGAGCCGTATTGTAGAGGAGCTGCTCTTCCTGGCCCGCGCCGACGCCGGGAAGCTAGCCGGTGATAAAGGGCCGGTGTGCCTGCTCGAGGTGCTGGAAGAGGCCGTAAGTACCGTATCGCGCCCAAATCGCTCCTGTATCCGGCTGGAGCCCATCGACCCGGCGCTTATGGTACTGGGTAGCGGCTCAGAGCTGACCCGGCTGTATATCAACCTGCTGGAGAATGCCGTCCGCCACACCCCACCCGAGGGGCTGGTCACTGTGTCCGCGCAGGTCGATGCGTCTCATGTCACCGTAGCCGTAGCGGATACCGGCGAAGGTATCGCGCCAGAGCACCTGCCACATCTGGGGGAGCGGTTCTACCGTGTGGATGCCGCCCGATCCGCTGCCACCGGCGGCAACGGTCTGGGCCTGGCCATCTGCCGGAGCATCATCGAAGCCCACGGTGGTCAGCTGACTATAGAGAGCACGGTCGGCGAAGGGACCGTGGTTAAGGTTCGCCTGCTTCTTTGCTCGACGTAGGCTACTCGGTATCTGCCGGAAACGCCGCGAGCACTTCACCGTCTGACTGCAGGCGAGCGGTCTGCCAGAGGTGCTCGAAATGGGTGGGTTCGGTATGTTCCCGCACGGTTTTCTGAGTATCAGCAACCATACCGGGCGGAGTGACGCGCAACTCCTCTAGCATGCGGTAGACGATAGAGAGTACCCTCGTGGCATCGTCCCAGTTCTCGCGGGCAATGCGGACTTTGGCCAGACCGTAGAGGTCCTCCGCGATGCAGATTCCCAGCCCGAGGTTACTGCTGAGCGCCAGTGCCTCACGGAACGACTGCTCGGCCCGGTCTAAATCTCCCTCGGCCAGCGCCACGCCTCCCATACCGCCCCGTGCGGCGCGCACTAACCGCGGATAGCCCAGTTTTTCCAGAATCGCTAGAGAGCGTGTGTAGCTCTCGCGGGCGAGGTTTATATCGCCGGTAATCACTGACACCAGCCCGAGATTGTTCAGTGCCACTGCCTCACCATCTTTACTGGCAATCTTATTCGCCATGGCGACGCTCTCGATAAAAATTTGCTTCGCGGTGGGATAGTCCTCGGCAGTCAGGGCTAATAGGCCACAGGTATTGTGCACATGACAGCGGGTATGTGGGTCGTTTAGCTGCTCCGCCAGCGCCATAATCGGCGGGTTGAGCGCCTGCGCCTGCGCCAGATCTCCCCGGTGCCTGGCGATGGTCTGGAGATGCTGAAGCAGGCATAGCTCTACTTTAAGGTTCCCCTCGCGGCGGGCGGCTTTGCAGCCACGCTCGGCCAGGCGCTCAGCTTCCTCGTAGTTCCCGGAGCGCAGCTGAATCACGCAGGTCCAGTCTAAAAACGACGCCGGGGCATCGTCGCCCGTGTCCAGCTGCCGCACGAACCGGCGGAGCTCCGCCATGTAGCCGCGTATCTCCCAGACCTGCCAGGCATGCTGGGCCAGCTTCTGCCCACGCCGCGGGTCGTGCTCTATGCACCAGAGCATGGCAGCACGAATCGCGCCCAGCTCCTCCTCGCGCGCATCCAGCCAGGCGGCATCCGGAGTGAATTTGTCGGAGTCCCCCATGCGAGTAATCAAGGCATCGGTGAGCGCGATATGGGTTGTTTCTGTCTCCCCTGCTTCTTCCAGGCGGTCGGCCAGAAACGCGCGCAGGGGCTCCAGCAGCCGCCACCCACCATTCACAGTGGGAGTCAGCAGTGAGCGCTCTTCCAGCTCCGCCAGTCGCTCCAAGGCATTCGGGTGCGCCAGTAGTTCCTCAGCCAGCTCCAGGGAGAACTCGCCGGGAATAACAGAGAGGCGGCGCAGGGTGGCTTGCTGCGTGGGGGCCAGTAAGCGCCAACTCCAGGTAAGCGCCCCCGTGAGACTCTGCTGGCGCTCGGGAGCATCTCTTCGGCGCCCCTCTAAAAGATGCGCTTCTGCCTCTACCTTCTCAGTCAGGCGCTCCGGGGAGAGTAGCCGCGCCCAGCCCGCCGCAAGCTCCACAGCCAGCGGTAGCCCCTCTAAAAGCCCGCACAGTTTTTCCAACGGTGCCCGGTTGCCTGTGTGCAGAGCGAAGTCGGGTCGGACATCGCGAGCGCGGAGCACGAATAACTGGAGCGCATCTTGCGGAGTGAGCGGCGGCACAGGCCAGACTCGCTCGCCATGCAGCCCCAGCGCCTGCCGAGACGTAGTAACGATGGTAAGGTCCGGACAGCGGTCCCGCAGGCACTCCACCAGTCCTTCGATACCCCCACCCCGCTCTTTTTCCAGCTCCTGAGAGACCAGCAGGTGTTCCAGGTTATCCAGTACTAGCAGAGTGGGGCCGATGTTCAGCGCCTCGATAACTTCCTCTAGCGGTTCCGGCCCCTGTGGCGAAGGGGGAGGCAGACGCAGGGCGCGGCGCATAGCGGGCAGCAGAAACGCAGGTGCGGGAATCTCGGCCAGTGGTACAAAGACCGCGCGGGCGAACTGCCCGGCCAGCCGCCGTGCCAGGGTCAGTGAGAGATGGGTCTTGCCTACACCACCCGGCCCTAGCAGAGTCCAGAGCCGATGATTCGATAGCTCATTTTCCAGAGTTCCTAGCAACACATCTCGCCCTACTGTCCCCCCACGGAGCGGCGGCAATAGCTCCGCCGGATTGTCAGGGATAGGCGCGGCGACGGAGGCAACCAGCACCGTTGCCGACGCAAGCGGTGTCATGACCTTCGGCGCGGGCAAGTGCTCCAGGAGGTCGCGGGCTTCCTCGGCGAGAGCGCTCAGGCGGTTCTGTTCATCGGCCGCCCAATCATCGTAGACACCGGGCAGAGGATCGCCCCAGAAAGCGAGCGCCTCGGTTAGCGAGGCATGCGTACGCTGGCGTACCAGTCTCTCAAACCGCTGGATATCGGTGGTGACCAGCGCGGGGTCCAATCGAACACTGGCATGATCTGCCTGAAAGACAGTAGCGCCTAACTGCCGTCTTAGTTGGGATAGGGCGGTACTGAGGTTGTCGCGTGCCGCGGCTTCGTCTAAATCCGGCCAGAGATACTCAACAAGAGTCTCCCGCGCAACCGATTGACCAGGGCGTAGGGCGAGCAGAGCGAGCAGAAGGGAGGCCTTCCGGGTTCGAAACCGGGTGAGAGTCTCCCGTCCATCGGAAAAGACGACCGATAGCTGCCCCAGCAGGCGAACTTCGCAACGCGGGTCCGTCACAATGCTTCCAGTATACGTCGAATTCGGAAGATTACACGGTTGGTGAGAGTGACTTCATACGCTCCCAAAGTCTGCCAATCAAGAGCGCCGCAAGACCATAGGTAATTGCATTCAGAAGGCATGCTGCCGAGTTGATCAGGTAAGAGATGCCATAAACCGTGAGATCGGTCTCTTTGGCACCGGGTTCGGCACGCCGGGCCACTGCTTCCACAAGGCTGCTCAGCAGGTACAGCCACCACCAAGCCGCTACCAAAGAGCTGCCTTTTTCTGACTGCCAGCGGCTTGGACTCGTGCAAATTTTCCAGACTTCTTGCATCTTCTGGTAGGGCTTGTAGAAAGACAGAAAGGGAATGTAGTAGTAGACCACGGCCATAGCAGGCGAGGTGGTAGCATCCGGACTAATTATCTTTGCGTTGCGGTAGCTCTTGAACACCCAGACCATAAAGAGAATAAAGGTAATGGCCTTCAGGAGGAGATCACTGAGAGTGATAAGGCCATGCCACGCCATGTCTTTTGAGGTGAACTGATACTGCTGTGGGTGACTAACAATCCAGTAAACCCGAAGATTTTCGACAACCAGTTCAATGCTAATGGCAATAGCGATCACATACCAGGTGCGCAGTGCCTTAGTAAGCCGCGACAAGTCTGTAAATTGCGGCGTCGGTTTCATAGCGCATTGTAACCTGGATTTTGATAGGCAGTGCTGAGGAATTGAAATCTCTCTGCACTATTTTGGCGCCATAGATATTCTGTCGGACAGCCCCCAGAATAGACTCCCAACATACCTCCTGATGTACCTCCCCCTCGGATCGCTCGCAGGCTCGCTTCCGTCCCCCTCCGGCTTATCCTCGCAAGCTCGGGCGAAGGGGGAAGACCACCACCACAGCCGCTTCTTAAGGCTGGTCTGTGGCAGGGCGCTTATCGGAACCCTTTGGGTATTCTTCCCTGTGTAATGCCACCGGTTTTGGCTAAGCAGAGGCAGATGCGGTGATTTCCCTCCTTCGCGCAGTGACTCTCCCCACCGCAAGCGGTGGAGCATCATTGCCTGGTTTCTCTTAGCTTATGCTCGGATTAGGCCTAGCTCAACTCAGGCTTCACAACTCGAAACTATGACTCTCCTCACGGTGAGAGGCAATATACTTTTTCACCATAGCTCCATCAATCCCATCACCCACAGTACGAACAAAGTAACCTTCTTCCCAAATCTTGCTATCCAGCATCTTAGCGCGTAGCCACTCAAACTCACTAAACAATTGACGAGCCGAGAGGCTCTTGAAGGTACGCACAACATAACTAATAGAGTGCCGGGGTGGGAAACCGCAGTACAGGTGGACATGATCCTCAGCTATGTGTAGCTCACCAATTGTAATGTCGTAGTTATCTGCAATCTCTTCGAAGATTTCCTTGAGGCGAAGGGCAACCCTATCCTTCAGGATGGGACGACGCTTCTTGGGAGTCCAGACCAGGTGATACCAACAGTCGTAAACGCTGTGGGCTGCCCGACGCAATGCCATATCCTGCCTCAGTGCAAGATATGGACCGCCGGTGGAAGACAGGTCTCCACCCTAAACCTGGCTTTACCTCCCCTCGAAGGGCGCTTCGCCCCCCTCTGCCACCCCCACCGCAAGCGGTGGAGCACGACGCGGCAACTGCGTTGCCGACGGGTGCCGCACCCGAGAGAGAGGGCGAGGGAGCGAAGCGACACTCAAGAGGGAGGTCAAATACGGTGAATTCACCCAACCCCATGCAATGAGAACGCGGACCAGTAGCAGGGGTGGGTGCACTGGGGGTTGGTGCGCAAGGTTTTCTGGGCGAGGCGCAGGGCGTCCGCGCGGGGGCGGCCTTTGGATAGTTCTTTGTAGAACGCGGTCATGAGGAGGCGGGTCGCGTTATCGTCTACCTTCCAGTGACTTGCCAGCACCGAGCGGCTACCGGCGGCGAGCAGAGCCCAGGCGGGACCGACGACGCCTTCGCCGAGGAAGCGGGTGCCAAGGGCGCTCTCGCAGGCAGAGAGGGTAACAAGGTCGGTGTCCAGCGGCAGGCTGAGCAGGTCTCGGGTGGTGACGATGCCATCGCTCTCTGGGGTCGGGGTGAGGAAGACGGCGGATTCTAAGGGGCGAGACTCTTCGGCGCGGCCATGGGTGGCCAGGTGCAGGATGCGGGCGGAGGCGGCATCTGATTGTAGGCGCAGTGCTGTGGCATCCCCGGCCAGGCGCACTATGCTCTTGCTGCCCAGTAGCGCGCCTATAGCTTTCACCTCCGGACCAGATTGAGCCAGCGGCGGCATGCTCGGAAACCGGCACGCGCCATAGCCCACGAATCCCTGCTTCGGCGAGGCAGGGCGCTGGCTGAGGTAGTAGAGCGTGGTCAGCGATGGCGCCACACTCAGCGCACGATCCTCCCCAAAGAGCTTTTTTGTTTTTGGGTCGCGCAGGGCGGTCCAGGGCAGGTAGGCCAGCGCATTATCTGGCACGATAACTACTCGCTCGGCACTCTGCCACCAGGAGCGAATCGGCTCCAGCAGGGCGGTAAAGAGTAACTTGCCTTTTGTCCCCCAGGTGGGGTCATCCAGAGACGCACAGGCGCCATGGAACGCTTTCACGGCGGCGTTCAGCGCAGGGCCGGTGAGGGCTGGGAGCAGCAGACTGGTATAGGTCATGCGCCCGCTCTTGCCGATCAGACCGGAGACCAGGGTAATGTCACCGTTGGTCAAGAACGAAAGGTAGCAGGTGGGTTTCGAGTCAGCAAAGAGCGCTCTGGCGGCTTGCTCCGGCTGCGGTAGAGCCCCCCAGCCTCTCAGGGCAAGCAGGGGTTTGGAGTGAGCCAGGGCGCGCTCAAAGGATTTCCGGGCAGTCGCTACCTGCTCCATACGGGTGCGGGCGGATTCACGCTCATCGGTGGTCACGGCATCGTTCAGGGCGGCGTAGGCGGTGGCCTCATCTTTGCGGAAGCTGGCGGCACGGTCCGCATCTGCCGGGGTGAGGCCCCGTGTCTGCACGCGCCAGTCAGTAGCGCGCATCAGTTCGTTCAGGGTCAGACCGCGTAGTCGCTCGGAGAGCAGGAGCGATTCCCAGGTTTGCTTGCGAATGGCGGCCACATAGGCATGTAACACATAGACCTGCGAATAGGCTTCCCCGAACTGGCTGCGCTCAGCAGGGTCGTTCAGACCGCTTCGCTGATACTCCACAAACTGCTCCGCCTCGGAGAGTGCGGTATCCGCAGCCTCCCACTTCTTTTGAAGCACCAGCGCTCGGCAGAGGACCAGCAGCAAGTCCAGCCGTGCGGAGATATGGAGTGCTCCTGTGGCCTTGGGTAGTACGCCGCGCATCAGCGCCTCGGCACGTGCTGGGTCCTTCTCGGAGAGGGCTAGCCTTCCCAGAGCAGCGGTGTAGGGAAACGTGAGCAACGGCTGCTGCAGTGTCTCTACCAGCGGCTTCAGTCGTGCCAGCAGGGCTTTCACGGTGGCGCGGTCGTTCCGGTCGTCGGCCAACCCACACTCACCCAGCAGGGCGCGGGCCTCGGCGCTGGGATTGCTCAGTTCCTGTGCGATTTTTTGCGCGGCGCGGAACGCGGCACGGCTCTCAGCGGGCTTTTCCAGCAGACCCAGCACTACTCCGCGCTGGATCTGTAGCTCTACAGTAAAAGTCTTCGGTGCGGTTTTCAGGGCTTCGGCCAGGGTCTTCTCGGCGTCCGTGGGTCGCCCCGCCGCCAGCTCCGCACCCGCCCGGTTGATACGCGCCTGCACTGCCAGCATGGGGTTGGGCAGGCTATCCGCAGTGGTCGCGGCATCGTTCAGGGCCTCGATAGCGTCATCGAACCGGCCCAGGTAGCGCAGAAGCAGTCCCGCCAGGTTGCCTACATCGACAGCAATCAGATCGTTGGGTGCCTTTTTCAGGAGCGTGGCGGACTCTTGCAGCGCTGCCCGTAATGCGTCTAAATCCCCCAGCTGGACTGCTGCTGCGCCGCGCTTCACCGCGATTATTTGCTGGCAGAGCGTGAGGTTGCTCTCACTCATACTGTAGGTCAGAATCGCTTTTTCTAATGCGTTCAGCAGGCGATAGGCTGTGCGGCCATCGCCACGAACAAGCGCGAGGAAGGCGGGCAGGAACGCGCCATCGAAGCGCAGCAGGGGCTCTCCGACAAGCTCGCCCGCCAGTTCCAGAAACTGCCCGCCCAGAGTCGCTGAGGCGAGCTGCCCTGCCTGCGCCTGAGCCATAGTCTTCGCTGATAGCGCACGCAGACGACTCTGGGTCAGCTCTGCCTTATGCGCCTCTAGATAGGCCCGGCGCTCCCCTGCCGGTGTAGCAGCGAACTCTTTAAGAAGCCTCTTGGTGGTGGCATCCATGGCAAAGACTACTACGGCAGGGACGTGAGCGAGGTCAGCGCCCGACGAATGGCCGGTACATCTAGCTTGCCCGCGCCCCAGCGAGAGTTGGGCACAGTGCCTGTGAATGTATCGCTGGTGGCGCAGCGGCGCAGAGTCTGCCGAATCTGGTTGGTGGTCAGGGCCGGTTTCTTCTCCAAGAGCAGAGCACAGATACCCGCCGTGTAGGGTGTGGCGGCACTGGTGCCGTTGAAGATACGGTACTTGCCCGAGTCATCCAGCATCATGGCCTTAGTGCCCGCCGCTTGCGGCGCAGTCCACCACTGACCGGGCGAAGCGAAATCGGGCCGGGCTTCCGTGCCGCCCCGGAGCGGACCACCATTGGAGTAGGGAGAGATTTTCCCCACTTCGAGCTGCGGACCCGCCTTGAACGTGATGGTTTTATTGTCGAACGCATCGTTCCAGTCGTAGGAACCAATGGTCAGCACGTTCAGTGCCGAGCCGGGTGTCGTCACCTGCGCCTCTTTGCTCACGCAGGCCCCGGTAAAGTTAAGCTCCCCCTGCCCCCGGTAGGCATCTACCGTTATAGACTTCCCGGCATTGCTGAACAGCTCCAGTGTGCCCTCCCCGCTCTTTACGCGCTGAGTCACGGTTGTCTCCCCGGTCACATCGTCCTTCACAAACGAGGTGCTCAGCACGGTCCCCGGAGCGCCCCGGAACCGCATCTCAGCCAGACGGTCATTCGGCACGATCCACTCAATCGTCCCGCCATTCTCTGACTTGAACGTCAGCTTGCCAGGGGCATCGGTTCCGGCGGCGGTCACACGGGCGTGCAGGTCCTCGCGGTTCTCATTGCCTGCTGCTACAACAATCACTCGCCCCGGCCTATCCGGCGGCATCACAGCAGCCAGGTGATCCTCGGCCACGGAATGCCCATTGCGCGGCCCGTACTGCCCCCCGAAGCTACACGAGACCACCAGCGGGCGCTTGCCCGCCACTTTATCCAGCCACTTCACCATAGCGGGTAGCAGGTAGGTGTTTTCCGCGCCCTGCTTACCCAGCCGAATCCCGATAAGATCCGCCCCCGGCGCTACGCCCATGTTCTTCCGAATGGCAGCACCCTGCCCCACCGCGATACCCGCACAGGCCGTGCCGTGCCCCACCAGATCCGTAGCGCCAATCTGGGGAGTAGCCGTACGCAGGTCTGCATTGAGCTGCTCCCGCGTGTATAGCGTGCCAAACGGTTGCCCATCCGGATACGTAATTGGCGCGGGATCCCCTACCGCCTTCTCCTTCTCGCTCAGACTGCTATCCCAGAACGCCTCTATTCGGGTATTGGGCTTACCATCCGCACCCTGGGTCTGGAAATCCGGGTGCCGGAAGTCGATACCGCTGTCTATTACGGCTACCACTACTCCCTTGCCAGTCAAGCCTAGATACCCGCCTTGCACCACCTCATCCGCCTTCTGCGCCCGCAGGGTCAGAGTTCGCAGCACCGTCGGTGGCGGCAGGTCTATGGTTCGCACTGTCTGATAGCGCCGCGCCGCCGTTTTCAGTGTGTTCATGGCTGCCAACCCGGTGTCATCGGCAGCTACAAAGAACAGTAGAAACCTATCGGTGGCATCCAGAATCGCATCCGGCTTCAGCCCAACCAGCTTTACATACGCGGCCCGACTGAGCGCCGTAGGAAATTCAGCATCTATCACCCGGTAGGTCCCACTCGGCGTCTTAGGCTTGACCACAGGCGCAGGCGCCGCGCCCTCACCATCCTGAAACCGTTCCCGAACTGTTGTGGGGCGATCTAATTTCCCAATCACCGTCTTCTTCGGCGGTGCGGGCACCGAGCGGGCGAGCAAGAGCGCAGGGAAAGTGGTCACGGCGGCGATGCCGAGGCCAAGTAGTGCGAGTTTCAATGTCGTATCTCCTGAATGTCCGATAGACGGGTGCCTGTTTCGTCGGCCCTCGTTCCAACTCCTTTCGATTCACGAACGTCGCGTTTTCTTCGGCAGGAGCCCGGAAGTTTTGTTAACAGGTTTATTGTTGGGAGAATCAGGTTTTGTGCTTTTGGTATCCCATTGGACCTCCACCCGATTGACCTCCTCCCTGAGTGTCGCTTTGCTCCCTCGCCCTCCTCCGGCTGCGCGAAGGAGGGAAATCACCTCATCTGCCTCTGCTTAAGACTCACCGGTGGCAAAACACAGCGAAGAATTCACAGAGGGTTCTGATAGGCGCTTTGCCAAAGACCAGCGCTAAGAAGCGACTGTTGAGGTGGTCTTTCCCCTTCGCTTGCCGGAGGGGGACGGAAGCCGAAGGCGCTCCGAGGGGGAGGTCCAATGGGAGGTCAAAACCGAGGTATGTTTGGGGGAAGGCTAAAGAAGATAGAAGGAAATCAAATCTTCCCCCGCAACCCGAAGCAGGGAAAAGGGTCCCACTGACAGTAACTCCCCATGAGTGGGGGAATGAGGTAACAACCTATGGCTGTAATGACGGGGCTTTCGGGCAATGAGATGTACTGCTTGCATCTCAAAGGATTTGAGCCAGGCGATCTGGTCATCGGAAACAGTGTCTACTCCCTGGGCTTCATTGGCTCTCTGGGGGCGGGATTTCAGACCATCGCCGGTGGTGAGGTGGAGCAAGTCACCAAGCTGATCCACGATGGACGTGAGCAGGCGCTCAAGCGCATGGTGCATGAGGCCGAGAAGCACAATGCGGCGGGCCTGACCGGGGTTTCCAGCGAGCTGGTGAACCAGGGCGGCACCATCGAGTTTCTCTCTATCGGCTCTACGATTCACCATGAAGGTGCGAGTAGTGAGAAGCTGAACTTCAGTACATCGGCGGATGGTCAGGAGCTGTACTGTCAGCTAGACTGCGGGTTCATGCCCTTGAAGTTCGCCTTCGGAAACGTGGCGTACTCTATCGGGGTCGGCGGCGGGTTCATGGGCGCGCTTCGCTCGCTAGGCCGTGGCGAAGTCACGGAGTACAGCGATGTCTTCAACGAGACCCGCCACAGGGCACTCCGGCGTATTACCGAGGAAGCGGTTCATGCCGGGGCAAACGCAGTACTGGGGATTCAGACTAGCATCCTACCCTTCGGAGGAATGCAAGAGATGGTGATGATCGGCACCGCTAGCCGCCATGCCGCATTGCCCCCGGAGAAGAGCCAGCATCCCATTACCAGCGACCTGACCAACGAAGAGATGTGGAACATCATCCATATGGGCTACGTGCCGGTGCAGCTAGTATTGGGCGTCTCGGTGTACTCCCTGGGGCTCGTGGGTAGTGTGACGGCGGGCTTCAAGCAGTTCGTGCGCGGCGAGATCGAAGAGATGACCACGCTGCTCTACGAGGCCCGAGACAACGCGATTCGCCGGATTCGCGCGGACGCCGAGCTGTGCGGCGCGGACGATGTGGTGGGTATCAAAACCTACGTGTACAACCTGGGGTCCGGCATTATCGAGTTCATGGCGATTGGAACTGCTGTGAAGAAGATGCCCGGCTTCAAGACCCTGACCGACAACCTGCCTCCGCAGGCAGTGATTAAAGACAAGGATACGTACTTCAATACCGCCGAGCGTGGTTTGGGGACGAACCTGAACGAAGCCAAGCGCTAATCAAAACGAAAGGGGAGCATACGCTCCCCTTTACATAGTTCTACAGGTTCTCTTTGTGCGAGGGATACGGGGCGAGTGTTCCTCGCAGTGCCACACGGACTGCGGCAGCGACCGCATCTTTCTGTCGGCGCCAGGGAGCAGTGCCCGGCTCGAACGCGTCGGCACGCAACTGATTGTCGGTCTTATCCCCAGAAGGTAAGCCCTCTTCACCGGCACGACCATTCACCCACAGGCGGAGTACCACCTCATGAATGGTTTCTTTGGTATCAGTAATGGGCGAGTTCACGCGGCGTAGCTCCACGCCATCGATAACCACTACAACCACCCAATCCGCCTGCACAGCGGTACCGACTTCAGTAGCTACGCCCACAGCACGGTCGGCCTCGGTCTTATAGCGGGCATTGGCTCCGGCACTGGCATAGGCCTTGGTCACTGCAGCAGGGTCGACGACTACGAATCCACGATCTGCAAACTGCTTCCGCGCCTCTTCCTCGCCGCGCGTCGCCTGGTCCGCCTTGACCTTTTCATCCTTCTCGTCGGTGTTGATAACTACGGGCAAGATAGCCACGCGAGTCTGTGCCGGTACACGCGCGGGTGGCGCGGCCAGCACATGGGGGACGAGGGTAGGAACGCCCAGCAGAGTGAGCGCGAGGAAAAGACGTGTCATGGGCCTATTCAGACGGCAAGAACTACGCCAGAGTTACACAAAAATATCGCCCCACTCGCTTGGGGCACTGCATTCAGGCAATAATTATTAACAATAACAAAACCTTAATATCAATCCGCCGAGCACGAAATGTGGTCTTCCTAGCCTGGAATTGGCCATCTCCCTTGAAGCGCGCTGTCGCGCTTTCGTCCCTCTTCCCGTCCTCGCTCGTTCCTCGCTGGAAGAGGGATAACACACCTCAATTGCCCAAAAGAGCCAGCCCCTTTGGCAAAGCGTCTCGCCAAAGGGGAGCCACCGTACTCTTGGTAAGCGCTGATTTCCCCTCTTCCAGGGAGCCTGCGACCGAGATTGGGAAGAGGGGCGAGGCGAACTTGCGAGCACTCAGGGGAGATGGCCTAAAGGCCTATTCCACACAAACTAGCTCTTTCAGGGTGCGGTAGTACCGATAGCGCCCGTCCCAGGCGGGTTGTGAAAGACACCAGGTGTCTCCTACTGTTCCAAGACAGGCGACTTCCAGCAGTGCGGACTCATCTAGCACCGGGGCATTGGCTTTCAGAGTGTAGGTCATGCCGTTCATCAGGGTCCAGTACAGATGGCCTTTGATTTCTACCGGCGGCGCATTGAAGTTCCAGAACCAGCCATCTCGCTTGCTGCGCGGGTCCGACGCCGCCTCGATGCCCCGGCTGTTTATGGTCGAGGCGGAAACAGCAGTGTTGTAACCTCTGTCCCACCCGCTCACAGGTGATAGGCGAGGTATTCCTTCCGTCGGCAGCTCCAGGTACTCTACTTTGCCGGTCTCGATATGCACGCGGCCCACGCAGTGCATCGGGCCGCAGGGACCGACACCGTAATCATTACCGGTCTGCGAGAAGCACAGGAACCAGTGCCAGCCATTACTAGTGGTATTGGAGAACCACGCCGGAAAGACTCGGAAGCCCAGCCCCTTGATGTTCGCATCCCGCTCCAGCACATATCTATTGTTGCTCCAGCACCTTACATCGGCTTTTGCGCCAAGAGATTGGGTGCGTAGCAACTTGCCGCTCCGAACATCGACCACGGTGTGCGTGCCTTCGTCTTCGTTGAGCCAGTAGGCATAGCGATTATCGAAGCGCAGATTATAGAGAGCCTTGCCGGGCAGCTCTGTGCGCCAGACAGTTGAGCCATCCGTGGCACGAATCAGAGACAGACCGGTGGGTTTCTCTGGCACATCATGGTGTCCTCCTCGGCCAATAAGCACCACAGGCTCCCGGCCCAGCGTTCCTAGAGTCGGAGTGCAGTAGTGAGTCAGGCCGTCCGTGCTGGTCCAGAGAAGCTTGCCGGTAGCAGCATCCAGGCCCACCAGATAATTCCAGGCGTCTTTCTCACGCTTCGGATCGGCAGGGTCACGTGGCTCCAGGTTGATCAGCGTGTTTTTATACAGAATCGGCTCGAACTGCTTGTTAAAAGGTCGCCCGGTCGTCGGTTTCCAGGTCCGAGTCCATAGGGGTTTCCCATTGGTATCGCAGCAAGTCACGCGCCCACTGGAGTTCACAAACCAGACCTGCTTGCCATCTGTCACCGGCGTCGGCGACGATGAATCGCTGAACCCATAGCTGTACGGCGCAGGCTCATCCGCGGAGAGCGGAACACTCCAGAGAAGGCGCCCCGTGCGGGCATCCGCACACCAGCCCACGGTGTTGCCCGCATCTTTCGGAGCAGACGCATCTTTCAGCGGGGCCATGGATTGAAAGTACAGGCGCCCCTTGCTATAGAGCACACCACTCTGGCCGGTTTCTTCTAAAGGGGTTCGCCAGCGAACCGTATTGCGCATCATTGGTGGCATTCTACCTGAGCCAGTGTTATGCCCTATCGGGCATACCCCCCTGCCCCCCAGTAATAGGGGGTTCTCCGTTTCGTTTGCCCTGCGGGCGCCTTTTAGCTGCTCCGCAGCATCGGTGCGACTATTGATTGGCTTCTCGTTAGCGACAACGAACGCCGCGTAGCGGCTTAACGAAAGAAGCATTATAGGAACCCCCTATTACTGGGGGGCAGGGGGGCATAAGCGTAACATGACGCTGAAACGCTACGATAGAAGACGAAGAGTATAAACCTACCCCGGTGCGAAATCGTAGGTTTTCAGGTTGATGATTCGGCCATCGTTCAAGAAGGTAGACAGCAGGCTCCAAAACGCGCCGGTGGCATACTCGCCCAGAATCAGGCCGAACATGAACGGCAGAACCATGCGGTTCAACTTCAGACCACCGAACTTTAGAATGCCCCACTTCAGAATCCAGGCCAGCACCAGGCAGCTCCAGTAGTACTCGGCGCCGAAGGTCAGGGCAATCGCATACCCCGCCGGGTGGAGGGGCCAGCCCACGAATCGGGAGCGCATGATGCTCATACCCAGCGCGGCCAGAGCACCGAACCCGGTAGCTATCATGCCACCTGTATCGGGGGGTAGCGGGTTCTCTACCCAGCTGCGCGTCTGCTGGAACTGGCCCCAGTTGTGGTCGGTCATCACATTCACGCCCGCCGTGTACTGCAGGTGCAGGCCAGCCCAGTAGCTCGCCAGCGCCCCGAAGAACAAGGCAAAGGCCATGGCGAACCCCATTCCCTTCGGGCTGGTCTGCGCCTGGTTGGACATCTTCATGGCCTCTAGCTGGCAGGGCATGGGGTGAGTACGATAGCCCCGGCCCGTGAACCACCAGAACAGAGACATCATGGCGATATTCGCCCCACCCACAGCCTGGGTGCCAAACAGCATGGTCAGGAACTGTGGCGCGTTCAGGTTCCCTGCCATTTCGTGCGCGGGTGGTCCCAGCTCGGCCCGAAGCCGGGTAATGCCCAGCGAGAGCAAAAAGTAGAACGCGAATATCCCCAGCACGATCCCCCAGCTCATGCCCGCCAGCAGGCAGAAACCGATTAAGTAGGCCAGGGCAATCACCATCAGCCAGGCGGCGGTGCGGTAGCGAAGAGGCTCATCGGAGTCATCGAGCGCTTCTGCACTTTTGGGCTCCCAGATGGTTATCCATACCCGCTTCAAGTGTCCGCGTGCCGCCCAGAGTGTGGTCAACACGATCATGCCCCATGCGCCGAACGATTGCTGGGTGAGATACGGGAAGGTAGAAAGCGGCCTGGGTACGATGCCGATATAGGCGGCCAGCACGTTCAGCCCCAGCTTCACGAGGTAGAAAAACCAGAGCGAGAAGCAAAGATCCAGCGGCAGAAAATACCCCAGCGCCACAATGAACGGATACAGGGGCATGGGCACGCTCCCCATCGCGTTCCATGGTGGGCTAGTCACATACTTTCCCAGATCATACGGGCCGTAGTCGTGCCGCACGGGGATCAGGGGAATCTGCGGGTAGAGAGTCGCGAGGCCGTTCCAGACATCCAGCCCGATACCGACCAGCATGCCCGCCCAGAAGGTCTTCTGCCGAAAAAACGCGACGGTGCCTCCCCCTTCGGTCATGGCCATCGGGAGCTGCACTATGGGGTAGCTGAGCTTCTCAGACTCCATCCACTGCTTGCGGATAAAGACATTCAGGCAGATCATGACTGTGCCGAGTGCCAGTATGAACCCGGACCACACCGCCACTGGTACCGCCCACGCCAGCAAATGCTGCTTTGTGTAGAGGAGCTTGGTAGCGGAGCCGTAGTACACGGGGCGCAGGATGTCTAAGTCCTTCACCATGATCCAATCGGGGAAGTAGTGGTTGAACTTATCGAACCCATTCCCCGCGTTTTGGGCCTGGAACCAGATGGTGAACCCCTGCATGCCCGGAATGCCAAGCTGAAGGCTGTCATGCCCGGCCAGCGCCGTGGCGATGTTCATCATGACATAGGCCACAATCAGCTCCCCCTGAGTGAGGGCTTTCTTGGGCCAGAAGCGCTTCATGACAAAGATATTGAATAACACTAACAGTAATAGAAAGAAGATGCTATTCCAGAAGAGACTCATGGCCGAGGCGTGGTTGGAGTGCCAGATGCCCTCTACCTGGATAACCCAGTAGGCATTGACAAAGATAAGTACCAGCCCGATTAATAGAATACGGAACGTTACGCTACGTTGCTGTTCCATGGCCCGCTATTCGGGGCAAAGGCGCGGGATTCCTGCGCAGAGCTCTAAGGCCTACTCGTATCAGAATCTCCCAATCAATCGCTAAAGATTACATCGGGCATTCCTACGAAATGTCCGGCGGCGGGGATAGTCACGAAGTTTGGCATAAAGCGCCATAATTCCCCCTCACAGAAAAGGTCCTTGCGTCTCTCTGTTTCTTTTACGCTAATCTGGGCTGGCTCGTGTGGTGGCGGTAGAGAGGTTATGACAAATCCGTGATTGAGGTGCAGGTGAAAGCCACCATCATCACGCCCTTCTACACGTTGAATCCAGATGCGATCCAATCTTAGTAAGCAATAGAGCGCATGTGCTTCCTCGCTGTCTCGCCGCTCGTCTTCTGGGCCGAAGTCCATAGATCCTACTATGTGTCCATCTGGTCCCGTAATTTCCCAGTACGAGGACACTACTAGAGCCGTATCTGCTTTCCGTACCCTGTGCCCTTTCCGAGTTAGCGTGGGGATTTTAGGACCAATTTCAAAGCGCTGGGAGCCTACATACCGCCACATATCGGAGACTTGGAGCCCCACCATAGGCTGGAATATCAGTTCGATTAAATGCTTCAAGAAGCTCTTTCAATCCCACGTCTTGTACAGAGATAGGTGCGTCTACGAGGTCGGGTCAGAATGTTGGGCATAAAGTGCCAGAACTCATCCTCGTAGAATACAGAGGCGCGTAGCTCTACCTCCTCGGCTCCCACAACCAGATCATAGACAGGAGGAATGGGGAGTACAGTAAGGGTAAAACCGTGGCTCAGGCGTAGCTGGAAACCATTATTATTTTTGCTCTCTACACCATGAATCCAGATACGATCCAGGGGTAGTAGCTTATAAAACGCCTGCGCTTCGTCTCCATCCCGGCGTTCTCGACCCGGCCCGAAATCATCGGAGCCGACAATAGGCCCGTCTAGTCCGGCAATTTCCCAGAAGCAAGATACCACTAGCGCCGCATCTGATTTCCAGACCTTTTTGCCACGCTGGTTCTTTACGTATTGTTGTGTCCCAATATCGAAGCGCTGGCTGCCCAGGTAGCGATACATACTGGAGATCTGCTGCCCAATTACGGGTCGGAATAGCCGCTCTACTGGATGTCTCATCAATTACCGGCTCTATCGAATGGCGGCTTTCCTTCGATAAACCCCGATAAAAAAGGAGGGCAACTTTACAAAAGTTGCCCTCCTTGCGACTATCAAGAATTCTAGCTAAGCAGAGATACGACCTCGGCGACGTAAGGTAATACAGAGAATACCGGGAAGTGCCAGTCCGACCAGGCAGGCAGAGGATGGCTCTGGTACCAATCCGGCGTAAGAGGTAGATACGGCTATCTTTCCTGCGCGAGCAGGATCCAAAATACTCAGGTACAACGCATCAACTCGAAGCACACCGCCACTCACAGTCTGCCTGTTAATCGTTAGGTCCAGTACCCCAGGAATGGAATAGATCTGGTTCGCTGCTCCAGTAACGGTAACGGAAGATCCCAGCACCATCAAGCTAGTAATGGTGGAAGAACCACCAAAGGATCCCCAGGTAGCAGAGGCATCCGATCTTACTACGGTTGCGCTAACAAGGTCTGGTGTAATCCCAATGCCAGGAAAGATTCTGAGGCCGTTGACAAGAGCAAAACTATTGACAGCACCTGCCCCTCCCACTGTCTGCGAGGATAATATACCAGTCGAAACAACGGTAGCCCCACTCGATGTCAGGTTTGCGCTACCCGCACTTACTGCAAGCGTGCCTCCAGATGGCGACAACGGTCCGGTATCTGCCACCCTGATATTGACTAACGACAGGACATTGACATCCAGCCCGGTGCCACGTCCTGCATAGGTGTATTGTGCCTGGGCAGGTGCAATATACGCCATCACACCTAGAGCGACAAGAATTAACCGCAATTTCATCATCAATGTCCTTCTGTTTGAATCGCGACTATAAACATCACCAAGCAATTATAACGGATAAACCAAAATGCGCCTTAGAAATTCTTCTATTTTTCAATAAATTCTCTTCAAATTTTGAACTTTCTATCATAAAAAGATAACAATTAACTAAAAATATACATATCACTGCTCTATAAAATCGATAATATTTAACCTTATAGCAATCAGACACATATTAAACGAACAGGAGAAACGAACTATCACTACCCTAAACCCCTCTGATAGAGAGGGTACCTGGTAGCACAGGGCGACAGTGACAGACCATGCCAAAACGTATAAATCCTCTCAGCCAGGCTTCTCCTAGCGAAACGCTCTGATAATTTCTTGCAGAAATTGGCGCAGAGATACCAGGTTGCTGTACCCTGACCCCAAGCAGCGATGCCGACACTTCTGGGAATCGATCTGGGTGGTACCAAGAGCGCCGCCCTTGTGGGCAATGAGCACGGTGAAGTGCTCGTGCGAGTGAGTGATGCGACTCCGGCTCACAAAGACGCCATTGAGCTCAGTGGCTTTCTGCTGCACCTCGCCATGACCGCCTGGGACCAGTATGGTGACACTATCGAAGGGTGCGGGGTCTCTGTTGGCGGTCCCACAGATGCCGCACGAGGTATGGTGTTCGCCGCTCCGGCGATTCCTGGCTGGGGTAGAGACGGTTTTCCCCTTGCTCAAGCACTCTCACAGGGCCTGAACATGCCCGTGACCCTGGAAAACGATGCCGATGCAACCGCCCTGGCTGAGTGGCGCTATGGGGCCGGAGTCGGGACGCAGACCATGGCGTTCCTGACGGTGGGAACAGGTATCGGGTCAGGATTGATTTTGAACGGGCGGCTACACCGAGGCGCCTTCGGAGCTGGAGGCGAGGTTGGTCACTTAATCGTCGAGCCGGGTGGTAGGCGGTGCGCGTGTGGGATGTATGGATGCTTAGAAGCCTATGCCTCCGGACCCAACATTGTGGAGCAGGCTATCGAGTACGGCTTTACGGGTGAGGCCAGTGGGCAGGCAGTCACGGCAGGTGCTCGGGTGGGCGACAAAGCGTGCCGCATGGCGTTCGACCAGGCAGGGGAAATGCTGGGGCGGGGACTCGCCAGCCTGACCATGCTGCTCAATCCGGAGAGAATTGTACTGGGCACTATGGCGGTGCATGCTGGTGATGTGCTTTTGCCCCCTGCCCTCGCATCGCTAGAGAGAAACTGCTGGCCGAGGCTGCATCGGCACCTGGAGCTACACCCGGCAGCACTGGGTGATAGGGCTCAGGATCTGGCGGCGCTCTGTGCGTGGCGGAGCGACAGTTCGTGAATATCTCGCAACGTGCCCGCTCGCTTATCTCAGCGGCGGGATTCTTGCCCATGTTGCGCACGGGTCGCTGGACACTGGCTATTATAGAAACTGTCCTCTCTCTCGCACTGATTCTCTGGTTCCCTCAGCGTCCTCTAGCTGCCTATAGTGCCATGGGGTTCCTGTTAGCCTACAACGCTGGCGCTATCTGGCTGCTCAATAACCGTCCGCTCCAGAAGATTCCGGTTCGCTCTGTGCTGGGACTGGATTTTCTGTTTTTAGCGAATGCCTGTCTGTGGACCGGCGGCTCCAATAGTCCGTTTCTCGGCCTCTTTTACTTACTGGTGCTGGTTTCCGCTCTCTTCTTCGATCTTGTAGGTGGACTGTTAGCTGGTGTCGCAGCGGGCGGTATCGCGGTAGTGCTGACCCTGCTCACGCCAGATGCCCTCTGGGAGCTTACTCGCGATACCGCGCCCTACTTTCCTATTGTTGGTGCGTTCACCGGGTTTATTGCCGGGCAGATGAAGCGCTGGCAAGTACAGGTGCAGGAGAGTGTGACAGAGAGCCGCCTGCAGCGTCAGGAGCTGGAGCTGGCCCGCTCGGTACAGCAATCGACTCTGCCCGCACATCCGCCAACACTGCCCGGCTATGGACTGGCTGTGCGTGCCGAACCGAGCCGCGAGGTGGGTGGCGACTTCCATCTGTTCTTGACCCCACGGCCCAATGTCATAGCTCTAGTATTAGGTGATGTCAGCGGCAAGGGAATGGCTGCCGCTCTCACTGCCACGGGTATCGGGTATCTGTTGCCGCACCTGCGTACCCAGAGCCCACCCGAAATTCGCCTGGGTGTGCTGAGTGAAGACTTGCGAGGGCGCTTGCCTGGTGGCGCTTTTGTAGCTATGCTCTACGCGGAGTTGGATACTGAAACCGGCAACCTGACTCTCTGGAATGCCGGGCATGCTCCTCCCTGGCACAATGCTAAGGAGCTCCTGCCTGGTGGAGCCCCTCCACTGGGCTTATTGCCCGGTTGGAAAGCCAATCCTCAGGTGCTCTCACTGGCCCCCGGCGATACGATGCTTCTGTGCTCGGACGGTGTTCTGGAAGCACGGCATCTGACCACTGGGGAAGAGTTCGGGCCACAACGCTTGACGGCTCTCCTAGATGCTCACCGAAGCGCCTCACCAGATACGATTGCGAATGCGGTACTGGATGCGGTTCATGTACACGGAGAACCCGCCGACGACCTGACGATTCTAGTTCTGCGCCGCGAGGCTCAGGCAGCGGGCTGACGGCTCAACGGATGGAAAGCGTGTCCTCGGAATCCTTCAAGGAAGACTGTGCCGTTGTTGCGTAGCGTGAGAAGGGAGTAGCCGCTATTGGTGGGGCCACTGCCCTCTACCATAGCGCGTAGAGTGGCGTACGGTATACCATCGATGACCTTTAGCTCATTAGCGTGGCTATGGCCCATGAAAACAGCCTTTACCTTACCAGAGCGACGCAGAATCTGACGCACTATCTGAGAGGAATGCACACCCATCTGCGCGTTGCCTTCCATGTCAAGGCGCTGATGGCAGAACACCACGGTAGGTCGATTGGTTCGCGCCAGGTCGGCTTCCAGCCATTCTCGTTGCGGCTCTGGAACCTCACTATTATTCCAGGTGAACTGACCGGGCGCATAGGCCGCGCCGTCCTCCCGGAAGCAGCCATCTAAAACAACGATATGCCAGCCACCCATGTCGTAAGAAAAATAGGACTTGCGCTGCCCTACAGTCGCCAGGTACTGCCCCTTGGCCATTGTATTCAGGCAATGATTCCCCAGTACATATGACCGAAACGGAGCCAGTCGGCGAAACTCGGCCTCTATAGTGCGTAAATTCTGTATTTCCGCCAGAGAGTCTCGGCGCTGAGGACCATCGATAAGATCCCCTAAATGCACGGCTACATGCGGCATACGTGGACGTAAGACATTTACAGCCTCGCGAACCTTGAAGATCGATTCGCGATAAAAGCGATTGCACCGCGGGTTGGTATCCGCATAGTGAATATCGGTCATCAGGGCAATTCTCAGGCTCACGGTGGAAATTGTACCAAGATATCCAACCGTTTGGGGGGCAAATTTTCAGGATTTTTTAATATTTCCGTATGCCATTTGGCGGATTTTACGCTCCAGAGGGTGTCAGAGCCCCTATCACCCCCTCCAAACGACCAGCATATTCGATTCTCTCGAACCACTCCTGAGGGAACGCACCAGCCCCACAAGAGGCTCCCGCGAACGCTCCTGTCAGGCACGCAATAGAGTCCGTATCCCCAGAAGTCAGAGTAGCCCTATGCAGCGCCTTCAGCGGTTCATTCGGATAGAGCAGGAAGCAAAGTAGCCCTGTAGCAAAAGCCTCCTCAGCAATCCAGCCATCCCCTGTAGCCTCGCAGGGGTCGACACCAAGGTCACGTCGGTGCTCCGGCTCTTGCAAGGCATTGTCTAACCGCGCCAAAACAGCCAGGCACTCTTCCCAACCACGTTCGGCAAATGCGCGTTTATACGGGAAGCCTGCCCGATCCCACAAATCACCCAGCCATTTCTCACGGTAGATGTGCCTCTGGCTCTCCGCATACTCGCGAAGATAGGCGGGTAGCTTTAGTGGGTCCATGCCCTCTATAAGCCGTGCGATTGCGATAGCCGTCAATTCAGCGGCAGCCAGACCGGTGGAATGGCCATGAGTAAGCGCGGCCTGAAACTGGGCTACGCCGCCGATAGTCTCGTCGTCGGCTTTTAGCAATCCTACAGGTTGGACCCGCATGTTCGCACCGCACCCCTTGGAGCCGCGAATCGTGGACTCGCGCCAGGGAAAGCCACGGCTCAGCGCCATACAGGCACTGATACAGGTACGCCCTGGCGCACGGGTGTTATCGGGGTCATTAAGCCAGCGCACAAACGCATTCACCAGCGGTGCTTCCAGTCGCTCTGGTGTGTAAGGCGGGCCTGCCTGTACCAGCGCCTCCCCTACATACAGCATCATCTGGGTATCGTCGGTAACTCGCCCATGCACTGGCAGGCGTGGGCCGTCATCGTCCACTCTCTGGCGGATTTCCCACACAGTTCGCACAAACTCAACTGGGCCACCCAGACAGTCTCCAAACGCCGCGCCATAGAGGCATCCCCGATACTTATCTACCATAACACACTAAGTATATCACAACACATAAAATACCCCACCTATAACACTATAGGCGGGGCAAAAATTCAGAGCTATGCGCCGCTTCTGGGGCCAGTGGCAATCTCTATTAGAAAACACACCAGGGTGAATCCCACCAAAACAAAAACCGGAGTCAGAATCTTCACGGTCTTGCCTCCTGCCTGCTTAGCCAGGTAGCTATCGCTCACTGGAGTTGGTGCTGGACTGGGCTTTGGGCTCGGCCCTGATGTAGGCTCGGAAGTAGGCTCCGTGGATTCTGCTATCGCCGGAGTATCTTCCTCGCCAGAGCGTGTGGCATAGGCACCACTGACCTCGGCAACGCTTGCCTCTGCTTTCAGAGAGAGCCACTGTAGGGGAAAGACTACAAGGGCGCACACGGCTAAGCCAGCAAGCCCGAGCAAGAAGGCGAACCGCGCGAGGCGGGGCGGAAACTTGGTATACATGAAAAGACCTCTCGTGGGAATTTAGGCCCGCGGGACGCTCCATGGGATAAGAAAAGAGGAAAAGGCACGAAAGCCACACAAGGCAGCCTGGTAGCATCACAGCGAACCATGGGAAAGTATACGGCAGGAATTTCCCCGTAGAAGCGAGAAAAATCTCTCATGAAGCTCCTCGTCTGGCTGCTTGCTGCTCTCTTCCTCGCCCCCGCAGCATTCGCTCAGCGCCCCACCACTCCGGCTGCCGGTTCCCCCCTCCGAAAAGCGATTATGGATGGTCTCCGGCCCACGATTCAGAAAGACCTGGGCGGCATTCCGGTGCAGTTTGTGGTCAAGAAGCTCAGTGTGCTGAATGGCTGGGCGTTTCTGAATGGTGAGGTACAGAAAAAGGGCGGTGGCAAGATCGACTTCCTGCGAACGAAGTATGCCGAGGCACAACGCTCCGACGCTTTCGATGGTCCCAGTATCTTCGCGCTGGTGCGACAGCGTGGCAAGACCTGGAAATGTGTCGCTTTCGCTATAGGCCCCACAGATGTGGCCTACGCCACATGGGGCAGAGACTACGGCGCGCCCCGCGGCATCTTCCCTTACCAGGAATAGCATGCTCGTTCTGGTAACGGGTGCAACTGGGTTCCTCGGCACACGCCTGGTGAACTTGCTGGTGGAATCCGGCAAGCGGGTACGCGTGCTGGGTCGAAACCATGCAGCGCTGGAGGCACTAAGGACTACCTATAGCGCCCAGCCATTTGAGTGTGACCTACGGGATCGCGATGTAGTGGTTGAAGCCTGCCGCAATGTGGAGCAGATCTACCATCTGGGGGCGCTGAATTCAGCATGGGCGCCAGCGAGCGAGTATCAGGGAGTCAATGTAGAGGGCACCCAGAATGTGCTGGCGGGCTGCCAGGAGCATGGCGTAGGCCGTATTATCTTTGCCTCTACTCTCTCGGTGATCATGGATAGCGGCTCCCACTCTGCGCTTCCCGAGCCGATTCCCTACCCAGCAAAGCCTGTCTCTATGCTAGCGCAGACTAAGCGCCAGGCAGAGGAGCTGATTCTAGGCGCGGAGGGTGTTTCCAGCATAATCTTACGGCTGGCGCGGGTATATGGTCCGGGCGATCCTCATTTTTTGCCTCCCCTTATTGCCCTAGCCCAGGCTGGAAAGCTCAAACAGATAGGGAGCGGGCGCAACCGGGCGGAGCTACTCTACCGAGATAACGCCGCACACGCCCTGATGCAGGCCGGGACGGTAGAAGCTACAGGTGCCTATATCGTCACTGGGGGCGAAGCCACCTATCCCTGGAGCGTGCTCCGTGGATGGCTGGGGCAACTGGGAGTTCCTACCGAACTACCCACCACCTCGCTAAATGCAGCGCTGGTACAGGCACGACTAAACGAGTTAGTTGCCACGGCAACTGGCCAGCTGCCCGGCCTTTCCCGCGAGCAAGTGCTCTGGCTTGGCCAGTCCCACACGTACGATGACTCCGCCACGATGCAGGCGCTGGATTATACCCCACCCGTAACTCAGAATGAGGGTATTGCCCGCACCATGCACGCTCTTTCTCTCCGAAAGTAAACCCTCAGCGAGGCGCTTTAAATCGCCTCACCGGGCTTGCGGAAGAGAACCTCGGTAGAGACTTCACGTTTTTCTAGCTCTGTGGCCAGTGCTTCTGGGGTGCCGGTAAGCGGTGGGAAAGTGCCCCAGTGCACTGGGAGCACGGCCTCCACCATGGGTAGCCAGCCCAGGGCATAGGCGGCCTCACGCGGCCCCATAGTGAACCTATCGCCGATGGGCATAAATGCCAGAGACGGTTGGTAAAGTTCACCAATCAAGCGCATATCCGAGAAGAGCCCGGTATCGCCTACATTCCAGAAGCAGAACCCGGAATCCAAACGCACCACGAACCCGGCAGAGCTTCCGCCATCGAACACATGCCCACCAGTATCGATTCCGGAAGAGTGCTGGGTATAGGTCTGGGTCAGAGTCAGGCCATACTCAGACAGGTGAATCGAACCACCTATGTTCATAGGCTGGAACCGGTGCCCGGCGATTCCCTTATCTGACAGGTGCAGCATGATTTCATAGCCACAGGCAATCGTGCAATCCGAATCTTTCGCTAGCGCTACAGCATCCCCCATATGGTCAGAGTGCCCGTGGGTAATCAGCATCAGATCCAGCGTGCCGGGATCGTTGTACTCGTCCGGGCAGGCCGGGTTACTTGCGGTCCATGGGTCAATCAGCATCCGCTTGCCGTTCGGCAGATCTACCAGCACTGTAGAGTGGCCTAGCCAGCGAATGGAAAGTCCTTCAGGTAGTGAAAACATACTGGTACCCTATAGCTCCTTTTTTACGCCCTGGTTCGCTAATTTATCGGCCATAGAGTTGAACTCTCGCCGCACGTGTACTACTTTTGATTTATCGAATTTACCCAATAGTCTCTTCGCTTCGGCATAGAGCGGCTGAATATCGGGAGATTTCACGGCGTAGCGTCCATTGATCTGGTGGGCCATGAGCTCGGAGTCTGTGCGACACTCCACTTCATCGGCACCACGTACCAGAGCTTCTTCCAGTCCGCGCAAGAGAGCTTTGTACTCGGCAGCGTTGTTGGTGGTATCAGGGATCTTTTCGGCGAGGGTAGCGAAGGGTTCAGACTCTCCTTCACGGTAGAACGCCACACCGATTCCAGCGGGGCCGGGATTGCCCTTGCTCGCGCCATCGGTGTGGAGGATAAATTTCTGCGGCATTGAATTCATTATGCCATGACCGAGCCGCTGCCTGCCTGGGAAGCCCTTACGGGCCGTACGATTCACTCCTGGGAGTATGACACCCTGGAGAACATGCTCCCCTTCCTCCGTGAGCAGCTAACCCTCCTTCGCACCCCACCTTTGCATGGCCTCCTCCCCGGCGACCCCGCTCCTTATTTTGGTTACAGGCCAGAAGTGCCCCCCCCGCCCCCGTCTCTTTCCGCGTTCCGCGGGACGGAGGTGCCAGAGGCGGGTTTCGCCGAGGCGCTTGCAGGCCCCCCTGTCCCAGCGAAGCTGGATAAGACGGGGGCGGGGGGGGCAAAAAACGGCGTTATTGCTGCCCTTGCCCATGACCTGCGTGCTGGTAAGACCACTTCGGTGGAGCTTACGCAAGACTGTTTGGCGCGGCTTAAGGCCGCAAACCCGAAGCTATTCTGTGTGATTAGCTACTGTGAGGAACGGGCACTGGCCGAGGCAGCGCAGGCGGATGCGGAATTGGCGCAGGGAATCGACCGGGGACCTCTGCATGGTATTCCCTATGGTCTGAAAGACCTGTTCGCCGCCAAAGGCGCGCCTACTACCTTTGGGGCTGCGCCCTATAAAGACCAGGTGCTGGACTTCGATAGCGCTGTGGCAGAGCGTTTGAGAAACGCCGGAGCGGTGCTTGTGGCCAAGCTCTCTTTAGGCGAGATTGCCTATGGGGATAACTGGTTCGGCGGCAAGACTCGCACCCCGTGGAATTTGGAAGTTGGTTCCTCTGGCTCCAGTGCAGGTAGTGGCTCGGCTGTAGCTGCCCAGTGTGTCCCCTTCGCTATCGGCACGGAAACTTGGGGAAGCATTGTGTCTCCTTCTACCCGGTGTGGGACGGTAGGGCTGCGTCCCACATTCGGGCGTATCTCGCGCTATGGGGGCATGGCGCTCTGCTTTAGTATGGATAAAGTGGGACCAATGTGCCGCACCGTGGCAGATGCCGCCGTGGTCTTTGCGGCACTTCAGGAAGCTGACCCGCGCGACCCCTCTACACACAATGCCTCATTTCGCTTCCGTCCGCGCCGGTCTTTGAAGGGTGTGCGCCTGGGTATCGACTCTGCAGGCGAACCGACAAAAGACGTTCTGAAAACTCTGGAAACGCTCGGTGCAACGCTAGTACCCATTACGCTGCCTAGTGATGACGCGATTGGCATCGTAGCATCCCGCACTATTCAGGTAGAGACTGCTGCTAACTTCGCGGCGTTGATAGAAGACAGTGCTCGCTTTCAGATGCTGGAAACCACGGACTACCGGAACTGGAAAACCTTGATGCGTCTGGGTACGCTAATGCCCGCCACAGAATACCTGCAGTCTCAGCGCCTGCGCCGCCGGTTCTATGAGGAGTTAGAGGCTTTGTTAGATTCTCATGCCCTAGACGGCTATGTAACCGTGCCGGGCAGTATGAACAGCACGTCACTTGCGCTTACGAATCTCACGGGTCACCCGGAGTTAGTGCTACAATCGGGCATTCAGGCTGACGGCATGCCGCAGATGCTCAGCTTCGTGGGTCGGTTGGACCAAGATGATGCCTTACTGAGTATCGGCTACGCATTTGAGAAGAAGCGCCCGGCGAGTTGGCCGACGTTTTAACACACAGAATACGAGGGATTTTCAATCCCTCGTATTCTTGTGCCCCTACGCAGCGGGGGCCATCTCGGCGAGCCCGGCGATGGCATCTGTGGGGTTTTCTACGCGGTCATCAGCGATGGCTTGACCATCACGGAATCGGATGATTCGGCTGGCGTGCAATGCCACGTCCATTTCGTGAGTAACCATCAGGATGGTTTTCCCCGCGCGGTTGAGCTTCTGGAAGATGGCCATGATCTCAATACTCGTGCGGGTATCCAGCGCTCCGGTCGGTTCGTCGGCGAGGATAACGGCGGGGTCGTTGACTAGAGCACGTGCAATCGCCACGCGCTGTTGCTGACCACCAGAAAGCTCATTGGGGTTGTGGTGTGCGCGCTCTAAAATCCCTACTGCTTTGAGCGCACGCTGAGCACGCCCAATAGGATCCTTTACGGCACGACGGGAGTAGAACATAGGCAGCTCTACGTTCTGCAGTGCTGTGGTACGTGCCAGAAGGTTGAAGCTCTGAAATACGAAGCCAATTTTGCGGGAACGGACCAGCGCGAGTTCATCATCGGAGAGGTCTGCGATTCGCTGGCCATCTACAATCAGAGTGCCGCTGGTGGGTGTGTCTAAGCAGCCAACCAGGTTCATAAAGGTAGACTTGCCGGACCCGGACGTGCCCATAATCGCGACGAACTCTCCTTTATCAATGGAGATGTTCACGCTCCGCAGGGCTTTTACTTCTACCGTGCCCATGCGGTAGGTCTTTGTCAGATTCGTCGCTTCAATCAGTGCCATAAAAATAACCTGCCTCTGCTCGCCATAAAGTGACGAGCAGAGGCACTATTCCCTATCTTACTTGGCTGCGTTCTGCAGCATGGTGAAGAGCTTCTTGCCATTATCCACCATGCGCTGGCGGAACGGGGAGTCCGGATAGCTCATTGGGTTGATGGGGTTGGCCGCCTGGGACTTCTTGAGGCCATCCATCATCTTCTTGGGGTCGAAACCTCCACCAGGACCGCCACCACCGGGGCGACCGCCGCCACCGCCCGGTCCACCACCGCCGGGACGTCCACCGCCCATGCCACCACCACCACCAGGACGACCGCCACCCATGCCGCCACCGCCCTGGCCCATGGTGGCCTGCTTCTTAATTTGAGCTAGCGAGAAGGTGCCGGTAATCTGCTTGTTCAGAGCTGCGGCCTCATCCTGGCTCATAGTCGTCTTGGACTTCCAGGGGTTCAGCAGGCCCAGAATCTTGGTCGCCTGGGGTTTGGTCACCTTGGTCTTAGGATCGTTGTTCAGTTCGCCCAGCGCGCGCAGAGTGATGCCCAGCTTGCCCTTGGGGCTGTTACGCATCTTCTGGAACTCTGCCATCATCTTCTGCATCTCCGGGGGCATTCCGCCGCCGGGTCCCTGCGCCATTGCACCGGTAGTGAAGACCAGCGCCGCCGCCAGTCCGAGTATCGCTTTTTTCAATTCCATTCCTCCGAAGAAAGTACTTCGTTATTCATAGCGTAGCGCTTCAATAGGCTTCAGTTGAGCCGCTTTGAGCGCCGGGTAGAAGCCAAAGAAAATGCCAATCAGCGCTGAGAAGCTGAAGGCGAGAATGACGGTGGTTGGCTCCACGACCACACGCCAGTTGTTGATCTTGCTGACCAGGGTACTCCCTAAGAACCCGCATCCGACTCCGATCATGCCACCGACCAGCGAGAGGAACAGCGCCTCGATCAGGAACTGGGACAGGATATCGCCGCGGCGTGCTCCGATAGCCTTGCGGATACCGATCTCACGGGTACGCTCGGTCACGGATACCAGCATAATGTTCATGATGCCGATGCCGCCGACGACCAGAGAGACAATAGCCAGGTACTTAATCAGGTTGCCGAACGTGCCCTGCTGCTCGTTCTGCGCATCCATCATAGACGCCTGGTTGAAGATGATGAAGTCCGAGGCTTTATCGCCGGAGAGTCGGTGGGCCTTGCGCAGGGTCTCCTCTACCTGGTCCTGAGCTTTCTGCATGACCGAGAAGTTCTTGCCCTGCAGGGTGATAGAGCCCAGGAACTGCATGCCGAACAGGCGGCGCATAGCGGTCAGTACCGGGATATAGACATCGGCATCCGGGTTGCGAAAGCCCTGACCACCCTTTTTCTTCATGACACCGATCACGGTAAAGTTCTGCCCGGCAATACGCACGGTCTTACCAATTGGAGAGGCTTTATCGAAGAAGTCTTTCGCCGCATCCGCCCCGAAGATCACCACACGGGCCCGGGAGCGATTTTCCGACTCATTGAACCACCGCCCCACAGTCACCGGAGAGTTGGAGATATCATGCCAGGCTACCCCGACTCCCTGGATATTCAGCGAATCATTGCGGCTTTCGTACTTCACTTGCGAGCTGCGGTTCACGCCCGGAGAGACCTTGCTGATCAGGTTGCACTCTTTTTTAATCGTGTCAGCGTCTTCCATCTTCAGGTTCGAGCGACTGCCCCCCCCGAAGCTGATGGCACCGCGTCGCTGGCTGCCCGGAATCACGGTAAGGGTATTGGTTCCCAGGCGGGTCAGGCTCTCCATAACCGCCTGCTGGCTGCCCTTACCGATAGCAATAGCCACGATGACAGCGCCGACGCCAATGATGACGCCGAGCATGGTCAGCAGCGCCCGGAGCTTGTTGGCTCCCAGCCCTCGCCACGCCATCCGCATGTTGATCAGAAACATGTCCATGGGTGCGACTATCTCCTGCCGCCGCCACCGCCACCGGGACGTCCACCGCCACCAAACGGCGAGCCGCCTGCGGCTGTCTGTGGCGCAGCAGTCTCCGGCTCTATTTCTTGCAGGACAATAGTTTCATCGCCCTTGAGCCCCTTGGTGATTTCCGTGGACTCATTGCCCTCCAGCCCAGCCTCTATGGAAACGCGGGTCAGCTTCACGTCTATCTTGGTATCCGGGTCTGGGGTCTCTCCCTCAGCGGCGGGGGCTACTTTACCACCCGATGCCACATTGACGTACTTACCATCGTTGTCTTCGTGAATGGCTTCGGAGGGAACGTTTACCACGTTATCCTTATCCCCTAGCACGAACTCACAGGTGGCGTTCATCCCTGGCTTGAGCAGCTTGAACTTCACATCCGAGTTGTCTACGACAACTCGTACGTGGACCGTGGTGACGTTCTGCTCTACCACTGCCTGTGGGTCGACACGGGCGACTTTGCCTTCGAACGGCACGCCCGGATAGGCGTCGATACTCACTTCGACCGCCTGACCCTCTTCTACGTTCGCGATATCCGTCTCGTCGACGGTTACATCGACGTACATCTTTGAGATGTCCCCCATCTGGAAGATGCTGGTACCACCGCCCGCCGCCATGGACATGCCAGACGTGATGATGGTGCCCTTTTCTACGTACTTTTTCAGCACGATACCGGCGGTCAGAGCGCGCACCGTGGTCTGATCCAATGCGATATTCGCATTCTGGATCGTAGCCTTTGCACGAGCCTGGCTGGCCCGCGCTGTAGCGATATCCTCCGCGCGGATTCGGTTGTTCTGCTGATCGGCATAAGCTCGACTGAGAGCAGCCTGAGTCTGGGCTAGAGACGCTTCGGACTGCGCTACCGCTGCCCGCTGCTGCTGCAGCGCCGCTTCTGCCTCTTTCACCGCGTTGGCACGGTTCGATATCTCTACCGACTGAGTGCGGGCCTGATTCAGTGCGGCCTGCGCCTGCGCCACTCGGGCCTGAGCGCTGGATGCCTGGGTTGCCAGATCATCGGAGATGGAGTCTAAACGGGCTTTGGCAGAGATCACCTGTGCCTCGTTGACATCCAGCTGCGCCTGGGCGGTATCTACGACCTGCTGGCTCACAAAGCCCTTCTCCAGGAGCGCTTTCTGGCGCTTAACCTGAAGAGACGCATTGTCACGGTTGGCAACCGCTTGATCATAAGTTGCCTTGGCGGCCACCTTCTGCTGATCTGTAGTTACCCGAAGCTGCTCACGAGCCTGCTCTGACTGCCGAAGCGACGCGCGCGCGCTATCTATAGCAGCATTGGTTAGACCGGGCTGTGCCTTGGACTGCTGGCGCGCCGTATCTAAGCGAGTCTGTGCCGCCCGCAGGTTTGCGCGAGCACTGGCCAGTTGTGCCTGGCTTTGATCTACCTGCGCCTTGGCAGTGCGAATCCCTATCTCACTCTGCTGTACCTGGAGACCGTACTGATACTGCCCCTGGCGCTCACGGGCCAGTGCAGAGTCGATATCCGCCTGTGCCTGCTCTACTGCCATCTTGGAGTCAGACGGGTCGATACGCGCCAATACCTGGTTAGGTCGTACCACGGAGCCAACATCTACTAGCAGGTCATCGACACGCCCACCAGCCCGGCTCTTGATGTCTACCACCGACCAGGGCTGCAAAACGCCGCTAGACGACACGGTTTTCTTGACACGCCCGGTAGTAGCTGTCCCCAGCTTATATTGCTTCTGGCCCGCAGGATTGGCTTTCTTGAACTTATTCCAGCCAAACCAGCCACCACCCGCTACGGCAGCAATAACCACGAAGGGAATGAGCTTCTTAAAGTTAAAGCTTTTTCGTGGCTTATCGTCGTGCGTATCGCCGGTATCGCCTAGAAGGTCATCGAGCGCTTCACTCATGGTTGTTTGTTCCCCACGATTCTATCGGCCAGGCCGACGGCCTGTGCCAGCTGAGCATCGGCGGTATAAAAGTTATAGATGGCTTGAACATAGTTGATCTGAGCCTGAACCAGGCTGGTCTGCGCCTGGATCACATCCGTGATATTGCCGATCCCCTCTTTGCGTGCCGCTATTGCTGCATCGTAGTTTATCTGGGCCGCTTTCTGCGCCGCCTCAGCCGCAGGCAGGCTGGCTCGCGCCAGTTGTAGCGAACGCCAGCTCTGCTCTACCGATACTGTGACCTGCTGTTGCTGTGTGTCTAGCTGCGCCTTGCTGCCACGCAGGTTTGCCTCGCCGACCTTGACTCCAGCGCGCAGGTTACCTCCATCATACAGCGGGACCGTGAAACCGAGAGCAAAAGCTTGAATTTCACTGGCACGCTTTAAAGGGTTGTTCTTGGCATCGAACTGCTGGCGATCGTTCAGGTCTATGTTGAGCTGAGGCCGAGCGCTGACTTTTGCGGTAGAGAGAGCGGTCTCCGACTGCGCCACCGTCATACGAGCCTGCGAGAGGTCCGGGCGATTCGTGAGCGCAAACTCGGTCAGCTTCTGTAGCGCCTTGGTATCGTCTTTCTCATCGCCAACAACCGATCCCACAACTACCGGAGTCGCTCCGGTGGGCGCAGGCACATCGGGCAGATCCAGTACCGGTACATCCAGTGCCCCCATCGCGCTACGCAGCTGCGCCTCGGAGATCTGTACATTGTTCTGCGCCTGCAGCAAGCTCACTCGGGCGTTCTGAAGATCCGCGTCCGCTTGAAGCGTATCTTTACGGGCTCCGATACCCTCATTTACCTGCGCCTCAATCAGCTTCAGCGCGTTGTCGGCACGCTCTACCTGTGCTTGCGAGACTTTCACCAGCGCCCGGTTGCGTAGCACCGAGTAGTAGTTGGTCGCCACTGAGCCAATTACTGTCTGACGGGTGTTCAGCTCACCATACTCTGCCGAAGAAAGCGCCTGCTGATTTGCGCGCAGGTTCAGGCGGCGCGCGCCGGTATCGAAGATACGAATGCTGGTAGCGATTTCCTGCTGGCGGGTATCTACTGTCTGGTTGGCGGGCTGAGTCACCGGAACACCGTTAATGATGTTCGTAACACTTCCGCCCTTAATCGCCTGGCTCTGGTAGTTAAAAGTCGGTGTTACTGTAGGGCCAAAGCGAGACTTCGCCTGCTTCACGCGCTGCGCGGCAGCATCCTTGGCAGCAGAGGCATTCGCCAGAGAGGGCTGGCGTTCCAGCGCAATAGCAATCGCTCGTTCTAGAGTCAGTGGCTGACTCTCCTGCTGCGCCCAGGCGGGAAATGCTGCCAGGGTCAGGGAGAGCGCCAGGAGCATTTTCGGTCGCATATCCACGCAGTGAGGGTATCTTAATCTCATGAAAAATCTATGAACCATTCGGCGCCAGCACCAGGAACGGTGTTCCTGGCGTTTTGGTTTCCTTCCGCCTCTGAGAGACCACTCAACACCGTTCTTGGTTACGCTTTGTTAGTTGTATATTAGCTTTTAGCTTATCTTTTCCCTCGGAAAAATATCTCTCTTCTATCTGGCAAAACAGTTAGCTCACCGCGTTTTCGCAGTGCTACTTCAGCCTCTGCGTGTCCCCACGGGTTCTGCGCCCGCAGCATCGCCATACTCACAGAAACGGTTCTTTCCTTTACGGCTAGCTGTTCTCGTACGTACTTTCTGCCTGCTGGCGTATCGCAGTCAATAATCGCCAGAATCACCCGGTCTCCTAACACATTTCCTTTGTGAGCGCAGCGTTTCTCTAGTTCAATCAGCGCTGGCACAGCCTCAGGAAAGGGGTACCGATGCAGTCCGAGAAGTATCTGACTGAGCGGAAAGCGCGCATCTGCGGTCTCTTTCGTAGGCGTGGGTACTTCTTTGAGAAAGACGACTATCCCTTGCTGAGCCTCGACCGAGTGCCGTGATGCCTGTATTAACCGCTCCACGGCCTCGGTTTGCGGGCTTAGTCTTCTCAATGTCTTCAGGTCATCGGCTAGAGTCGGCCCAGGTGTCGATGTTGGCCTGGGTGTAACCCGATAGACAGGCGAAGCAGGGCGAGTACGTCGCCAGTGCTCCCGCTGCTGATGTCTCTCCCAGGCCCAGCTCCCAAGCCAGAGCGCTGCACTGAGAACCACCATGAGCACCAAGGTTCGGGCTAATGGCACGGCACGACCAAGTAGTGCCGCTATCTCTAGCCCTATCAGCCCCCCACTGGCAGCCAGGAAAATCATGCCACCAGGATGTGGTCTCAGGCCAAACCCAGCGGCTATCCCCATAAGCGCCCCCAGAGCGCACCAGCCCCATGCACGTACTTCTTTGCCAGGGAATTCAGCAGGCCACGCAGGTAGGCGACCAACCACTATGCCCCCGATTGGCAGGCCTAATACCAGCCCTCCCAACAAGGGAATTAACACGGCCCCAGTTGGCTCCTGCTTCTGCGAGTCAGACAGGTTAGCCGCGATAAGTAATCCAGCCAGACAGAACCCCCAAAACGCGCCATTCATGATTCGCAGAGCCCGCATAGTGTTCTTGTCCCGTTTCTCCAGTATGCAGGATTTGAGGTGCTGCCTACCAGTCTCTTTGCTACCTATTTGACGGCTTCCTGCGTTAGAATGGCACCATGCCCCTTGCAGATCCTGCCAGCTATCTGCTTCCGCTCATGGCTGAGCTAAAGAAACCCTGGCCCAGTAATCGCACCGTTAACATCGTAGTACATGGTCACAGCGTTCCGGCTGGGTACTTCAAGACACCTGATGTACGGACCTTCGATGCCTATCCCCATCTTCTGCATCGCCGCCTGAAAACTCGCTTCCCTCTATCTGTGTCGAACGTCATAGTAACAGCCATCGGTGGCGAGAGCAGTGATAGCGGTGCAGCACGGTTTGAGCGAGATGTGCTTTCCCTGCGCCCGGATTTAGTGACCATAGACTACTCGCTTAACGACCGACGCCTGGGATTAGAGAAAGCGGCTCGTGCGTGGAGTCAGATGATAGAGGCAGCTAAGGCAAAGAATATTCCTGTAGTTCTGCTCACGCCGACCGGCGATACCTCGGCACGCTGGGCGGATCCCGCGGACCCACTCTGGCAGCATGCCGTCCAGGTACGCCAGATAGCTGAAAAACAGGGCGTGGGCCTGGCAGATAGCCTGGCCTCCTTCGAACGCTATGTGCAGGGTGGTGGCCGCTTAACCGACTTAATGTCTCAGGTAAACCACCCGAACCGCCTGGGACATGATCTGGTAACCGGCGAGCTCATGCGCTGGTTCCCGGAGTAGCTCTCCTATGGATCGCCGAATACTGAGTTTTGCGCAAGACGATCAGCAGGACTGGTTCGCCACACTCTCCTGTGGGCATACCCAACATATACGCCACAATCCCCCGTTTCAGAACTATCCCTGGGTGACTACTTCTGAGGGTCGCGAAAGTAAAATCGGTGAAGCCCTGAATTGCCCTCCATGTGACCGTCGTGAGATTCCCGCCGGATTCGCTCCCTACCAGCGTACTCCGGTATTTACAGAAACCTCCGTGCCTGCGGGTTTACAAAAAGACCACGCCACAGCAGCAGGCATATGGGCACAGATTCATGTAGAAGCTGGGCACCTACACTATCACTTAGATGCTCTGGGCGAGGTACAGGAGCTTCTTGTGGGCCAGATAGGCATCGTTTTACCGGAGTTGGTGCACCATGTAGAGCCTATCGGTCCCGTTCGGTTCTATGTGGAGTTCTGGCGGGCAGATACCCCAAACAAGCCCTGAAAGGGCCTGTCTGGAATCAAGCGGGCTCCGGCCCGGCTAAAGGGACATAGACCTCTGTGTCGCCCCGGAGGGGCGCTTCTTTTGAGACCGGTCCTTTCAGGGCCGGACAGCTAATCTTCCTTGACAAAAGTTTCCCAGGAAACTATACTAAAAAAGTTTCCTGGGAAACTTTCTAAAATGGCAGAGATTTCTGAGCTAGAGGCCCATCTCGGTTACTGGATGCGTCGAGTGTCTAATCATGTCTCCGAGGCATTTGCGCAGAAGCTACAGGAGCGACAAACCTCGGTAACGGAGTGGGTGGCCCTGCGCCTGATACATGGGCACGCAGCCCAGCAGAACAGCATTACGGCAGGGGAGTTGGCCCAGCAACTTGACATGACCAAAGGGGCTATCTCTAAGGTCTTAGACAAGCTGGAAGCAAAGGCATGGATAGCCCGCACCACTAACCCAAATGACAACCGGGTGCAGTGGCTCGCGCTTACGGCGCAGGGGCAACAGATTCTGCCGGAACTAGCGACGATTGCGGATGCCAACGATGCTGCATTTTTCGGGTGCTTAGACGCCCAGGAACAGGCAACTCTGCGAGCACTACTAGAAAAACTCACCCGAACCCATGGGTGGGATACACCCCCTACGGAATAACCAAATGACTACAGTACAGAATTTAGAGGTGGCCTTTGCGCACGCCATGGCTAATCGCCCCAAAGTTGGCGGCTTCCCCTATCTAGCAGAAGTACTACGGCAGGCGGGGGTAACCCGCAATGAATGGCATTTGCCTTCGTGCCAGAGCGTGTACTACACAGAGAGCGACGTGGTCGTGAACCAATCGGAGCCGTTGGCGAAAGGCCTGGTGGAAGTGCCTCCCTTTGATGAAGCCGCGCTGATTCATGCGCTACGAACAGATCAGGCGGGCAATAGCACGTTCCCCGAGTTTCTAGCGGCGGCGTGGGCTGCCGGGGTGATGTCTTACACGGTAGACTTTGTGGAACGCTATGTAGTGTACTACGGTAGCCAGGGGCAGGAGTATCGTGAAGACTACACAGCTGTGTCGGTATAGGGTTTACCAACTGATAAGATAGGCTGTGCCCTCTTCGAACTTCTGGCGTGCGCATCTGCTCTACACCCTGCCTGTACTTTTGTGGATGAGCTTTATGTTCTTTATGTCCGGCGGGACTGGCTCGGCAGATAATACCAATCCTGTAGTGAATAGCCTGCTACGCAAGTTCTTTCCCTGGCTTGCCAATCAGCTAACGCCGGAGATGGTGGACCGCGTGGACTTCAATATTCGCAAGACCGCGCATGTGACCGAGTACACAATTCTCTCTATTCTGTTGTTTCGGGCGCTCACGCGAGGCAAAGGCACATTTCGTAATGGCTATGTCCTGGGGACTCTTCTTCTAGGGATAGGCTGGGCTGCCAGCGATGAGTACCATCAGAGTTTCATACCGTCGCGGTGGGCGGCGGCGGCGGATGTGTTCTTCGATTCTACCGGGGTGCTACTGGGGCTGGTGCTTTGCCTGTGGCGCTGGCTATGGCGTACGCAAAACACCGTGAAACAGACGGACTAACTGCGCGGCCACAGCAGGGAAGGTGTAGTGTTCTTCCACGGCTTTGCGCCCACTCTCGCCGAGCTTCGCACGCAAGGCGGCATCGATAGAGAGCTGGCGCAGGGCTTCCGTGAACTTCGCGACATCACCTTCCCGGAAGATAAGCCCACCACCGGTGGCGCGAATCAGATTGGGAATCTCACCGCTATCGGAGCCAATGGTAGGAATGCCGGTAGCCCAGGCTTCTATGA
Organism: Armatimonas sp.; assembly: GCA_049840835.1. Taxonomy (GTDB): domain Bacteria; phylum Armatimonadota; class Armatimonadia; order Armatimonadales; family Armatimonadaceae; genus JANLTX01. Next base: position 142,319 of record JASGJG010000015.1, read on the forward strand.
GCACGCGTCCGAACTGCTCTTTCCAGTTGGGCCGAGTACGTGATGGCAGTACCAGCATATCGAAGCAGCGCATAGCCGCTCCTGCCTGGTCATGCGCTACGCCACCCGGAAAGTGCACTCGGTCAGTAATGCCGAGTGTTGCCGCCTGCGCTTCCAAATTAGCCTGCTCCCCACCTGTGCCTACACAACACACACGTATATCCAATCCCTCTCTGATGAGCGGAGCGACGGCCTCTAATGCCAGATCTAAACCTTTTTCGGATACGAAGCGGCCCAGATAACCAACTACTATGCTCTGGCCCAGGCCCCAGTCATCACGGCGCTTCTGCTCTTTGCCAGGGAAGAACTGGGTGACATTGGTGGCATAAGGAGCTACTGCGGACTGACCTTTCAGGCCCTTTTGCAGCATCACCTGGCGCGCTTCTTCCGAGTAGGCTAGAGCTAGTGCCGCGTCTTTATAGGCGGCTTGCTCCATCTGATGAAACGGAGGAGGAAGCGTCTTTATCAGGTTCTGATTGGTATGAAAGACATAGGGAATTTTGAGCGAACGAGCCAGCCGCCGAAACTGCCAGTTGGATAAGCTCCAGGGTTCCTGAGTGGAGTAGACAATATCCGGCCCGAAGGCTTTGATCTTATCCACAGGAATTTTTGTGTAGGCGTGCTGCCACACATGGCCGGGACGAACCACAGGTGCAAAGAGGATGGGGAAAGTTGCGTCCGGGTGGGCTTCGGGGAGGAACGGCTCGCCACTATACTCGTTCTGCCAGTTCGCTGGAGCTACTAGCTGCACCTGAACATCAGGTATGGCTTCCAGTTCGATAAAGAGCCGCTGATTTACAGCAACGGCGCAGGAGTGGCTGATGGCGAGTATCTTCATAACACACAAGCAAAAGCCGGGCTGAACAGCCCGGCTTCTGAGTTATTTTGGTAGAGGCTTAACTTACTCGACCGAGGCGATGGTGATCGCGATGATCTTGTAGTTCTGCAGCGACGGATCCGCACCCGGCTTGCTCTGAATGAGCTGGAAGTTAGCATGCGCTCGGTTCTTGTAGGAGGCAATCAGCACTCCACCGGCTACGGTATGCTCTTCCGGGTAGCCATAGAGGCGAACCAGGTCTTTATAGGTGGAACCGAGCACCACGCCACGCTGGGTTCGAGTACCCTTGCTGTAGTAGCCAAGCACACGAATCTGCGAGATGCGACCACCGGGTCCGATGAGGAACTCATAGGACACCACGTTGGTGTTGCCCTTCACATCCTTGAACTTGCGGTTGTATATCCAGGTGACTTCCTGCTGGCGTGCCGTGGTGGAGCTGTTCTGACCGAAGGGGCCAGTGCTAGGCCCGCCGCCCATCATGCCACCCTGACCACCGAAGCCGCCCATGCCACCAGGAGCGCCCATCATGCCGCCACCACCGGCTGAGCCAGGCATGCTCATGTCGCCGTCATCTTTGCCGCCGCCGCCACCCATCATGCCGGGACCACCCGCCAGACCAGCGCCGCCGCCCATGCCCATAGCAGCACCACCACGCCCCTGCATACCGCCCATGCCCATCATGCCGCCGCCGCTAGAGCCCATAGGGCCACTGCCGCCCATACCCATGGGAGCGCCGCCGCCCATGCCCATCATTGCGCCGCCACGGCCCTGCATACCGCCCATCATGCCACCACCGGAACCGCTAAGGCCGCCGCCCATGGGACCACCCATAGCGCCGCCCATGCCACCAGCAGCGCCACCACCCTGTGCGGGGGGATTACGCATCCCCACATCGCCAATGACGATCTGGTTGGGGTTGCCGAACTTACGCAGCACTTCCTTGGCCGACGAGTTCAGGCGGATACCTGCCAGAACGCGCTCATAGCCGTCGCGCTGGGCCGAAGCCGACGACGCCACCAGCGCCGTCGCCCCAATCGTTAGCGCCGCGCTCCAAACGCGACCTGTCCTGCGCCAATTCATGTCTTTTAATCCTCCGTGCCCCATTCGACGGGGCCGTTTATGATTCCTTCGCCATTCTACCAGCGATTTTGCCAATGATACAATCTCCCCACGATGCCTGCCGCTCACGCCGCTGCTCTGGCCGAACTACGCGATGAGCGTTCCCTCATTGCCTATGTCACTCAGGCTCGCGCCGCCCTCCGCGACGAATGGTCGCCGGAAAACGGGGGCCGTCCCTGGGGACAGCGCCACAGCGAACTGATCGACGCTGTACTGCGTCGCCTGGTCGCTATCGCCGCAGAGCGAGCGGGCGGGATGCCCACCGGAGTTGCTCTGCTCGCCATGGGTGGCTATGGCAGCCGGGTCCTTGCTCCTTATTCTGATGTCGATCTGGCCTTTTTAGTAGACCGAGACGACGATCCGCCCCTCCTTCGCGAAGCTTTCCGCCTCGTGATGGATGTCCTGCTTTCGGGCGCCAAGATAAAGATCGGTTATGGATACCGCCGTCTTTCAGATCTTTCTCAAGGAGAGCTGGACCACCAGACTCAGACCGCTCTTTTAGATGCCCGCTTGTTAGTGGGCGATGGAGCACTCTTCGCTCGTTTTGACCGACAACTCGCCGAAACCCTTCATCTGGCCGATTTCCTTTTTTTCAAAGAGGCAGAGCGCAGGCGCGTACGTGCTCGCGCAGGCGAAACGCCCTACTGTGTAGAGCCGGACTTAAAAGAGGGCGCGGGCGGCCTGCGCGATGTCCAGACTGCGCTATGGATGGCTCAGGCCCGCTTCGACCGCAAAGGTGATGCCCTCTGGCGTGAACTCGTTCGCCGCCGTATTCTCACCCCCGCCGAGATGCGCCAGCTTCAGGATGCCCGCGAGCACATGTACCGCCTGCGCCATTTAGTGCATCTCTTAGGCAATGAGCGCCGGGATCGGTTCACCATTCCTCTGCAAGAGGCAGCCGCCGCAAGATTAGGTTTCCTACCTCTGGGCGACTCCCCTGCTGTCGAAGCTCTCATGCACGCCCACTATGGTGCAGCGGGTCTGGTAGCCAGGCTCTCCGAGAAAATTGTCCAGCGGGTTATGGATGCCCCAATTCGACTGGGCGGTGGTCTCTCCGCAGTACGCCGCTCGGTAACCGTAACCGAACCAGAAGCAGCCGAAGGCGATCCCCTCTGGCCTCTGCGTGCCATAGAACTCTGTCAGCGCTACGAACTGGAGCTGGCCCCGCCTACCGCCGAGGCCATAGAGCAGCACTTAGGTTCTACCCGCTGGAGCACTCTCCCCCCACAGAGAGCAGGTGCCCGGCTCCTGGAGCTTCTAGACCAGGATGGGGATATTCTCTCCAGCGTCCGCCGTATGCAGCGTGTAGGTCTCTTAGGTGCGCTCCTGCCCGAGCTAGCGAACTGCATGAGCCTGGTGCCCTACGACCCCACCCATGCCTATACTGTAGGTGAGCACAGCCTGCGGGTACTGGGGAACTTGATAGACGCGCGCGATGGCAAGGCTGGTATCCGTGCCTACCGAGAGACTATTACCCAGCTAGAGTCTCCTGCCACTCTTTTCCTCTCTGCTCTACTCCATGACATTGGCAAGCAGTGGGCCAGAGACCATACCGGAGAGCGAGCCCCGCACGAAGTCACTGGTGCCGAGGCGATTCCTGCCATCGGGGAGCGTCTGGGTTTTCCAGAGCGCGTTACTACCCGGCTTCAAAAATTAGTTCGCTGGCACCTGATCATGGCCGAAGTCTCGCGCCTACGTGATCTCACGCGCCCAGAGACTATTCGAGAGGTTACGGATAAAGATCGACTGGATGACCAGGATCTGCTACGTATGATGTACGTGCATACCTGGGCTGATACCTCCGCCGTTGGGCCGGGGGTCTGGAGCGAATCTAAAGCGCAACTCTTAAACGAGCTGTTCGAGCGAGCCGCCGCGGCTTTAGAGTCTCCTGCGGGTGAGCCGGACGCGGAGGCTGAGGTCCGCCGCTTAGATGCCCTGCGCGAGCGCCTGCGCAAGCGTCTCACCACTCCAGGGGAGAAAGGCGAGATGTTGGCCGAGGAAGACGCGGCGCAGGATCATATCCAGGCGATGCCTGCCTCTTACCTGCTCAATACTCTGCCCGAGGCCATGAGCCTGCATTTAGCCATGCTGAGTGCGCTGGCAACCGGCGAAGATGGCGGCGTGGTAACCGACTTCCGCAACCTGCCCGAGCTGGAACAGACAGAGCTAACTATTGTGGCGCACGATGATCCCCAGCCCGGCTTGCTGGCGAAAATCACCGGAGTGCTCTATGCGTACAATATCCCTTTGCACGCCGCTCAGGTCTTCACCCGCCCATCTACGCACGGCCCGGTTGTCATAGACACCCTGCGCATCGATTCCTATGGTCGCCCCTTAGAGCGTGCCCAGCGCGGCGAGGTTGGTGCCGCCCTACGAAAAGTCCTCTCCGGCGAGGAAAGTGTGGAAGGACTGCTGGCCCGTCGTCGTCGGCCAATCGCTCCCCTGCCTCCAATTCGTTCCATGACTCTGGACGCTGAACCAGACGGTAGCGAGGCGATTTTGGATATCGCGACTGGTCCTGGTGAGGGCAACCTCCATGCAATCGCTGTGGCACTCTCTACCCTGGGCTGGAATATCCACGCCGCACGCCTGACTACCTGGGCGGGTGGGCTGCGCTGCGCGTTCTACATCACCGACGCAATAAACGGCGGGGCAGGCACCGAAGATAGCTGCCAGGAGCTGTTTTCCACACTACGTAGCGCCGACGACGAATAACCTCTCCCCAACCCCTCTCCTAAAGGAGAGGGGTTGGGGAGAGGTAAAACGCTTAATTTGAAACTTTTGGCGTTCAAATACGTCTTTGGGGCAAATGCAACAACGCAACGAAGCCGTAGCGCAGGCACGTGCCCTGCTGCTCCGTGATGCTGCCGAAACACCCGATGGTCGCCGTGACCGCCATGCACGCCTGCTGGGCATGGTCACCCCCGATGATGGGGTGCCGCTCACCGAGACCCGCAACCGCGATGACATTGCCTCTCTAAGAGAAGTGCTTGCCGCTGCTGCCCGCTGGCAAAGCGCCTGGTGTGGCACCCGAGGCCTAGCTATCTGGCGACAGGGCCCCGAGGAACCCTGGATACGGGTTATGCTGGGCTCTCCCCTGGTCTTCGGCATGATAAACGCCCGCCAGGACGCCGCCGCACTCGTTTTTTTCAATGATCTGGCTGCTCTGGATGCTACCGATAAGATTGACAACGGTCGGCGTGACTTCCTATTAGGAGAGCTCGTTGCACTGGCGTCCTGCCTTCGCCTGGAGCCACAGGCAGATGCCTACCTCACCCGATTGATCCAGAGTGGTCGCCGTGCTATCGACGGTGCCATTGCTCAGCTTGCTACGCAGGGAGACTGGCGGCGCGCCGAGCGGCTTTTAGATGCTGCACCGGGTCGCCCTGACCTGTTGGTGACTCTCATAGAGCGCCTGGCTCCAGCCTCTCCCACCCGTGCCCAGGAGCTGCTGAATCGCCTGGAAAAAGCGACTCCGCGCGCGGAAGATTCGCGCCCCTGGTGTCAGGCTGCCCGTGCTGTGAGCGCCTATAGCGATGCCTTAACGGCGCAACGCCTGGCTCAGCGTGTGCGCAATGGTGCCTTCCGCCCCGGTACACTTGCTTTGGCAGGCACACGGCAGCCCGACCCCAAGCAGCGTGAGGCTTTATTCAATCAGGCAATTGCTGTCACTGACCGCCGCCAGGCCGGGCTACGCGCCCGTATCTGCACCGTTGCTTTTGGCAGTGATCCGAAACTCGGCAAAGCCCTTTCTCAAAAGACCGCCCTTCCCCCGGATGCCGAGAGTGCCTTCTGGCTGGCTCGCATAGACCCGGCGCAGGCGCGCAAACTCATAGGAGCCATCTGGACTCGCAGCGGAGTCAGCGAAAATGAGAAGGCTGAGTGCGTCGTGGCTATGGCTCCCCTGGATCCGAACCGTGCTTTCCAGATGGTCAACGAGATGGATAGCAATGGCCGTGAGCGTCGCATGGCTCTGCTGGCTCTCTGTCGCTACCTGTTCCTCACCGATGCCGAGCGCAAGATAGTCCCTTACGCAGACCTTTTCGACTACAACGATCCGCTTCCTACTCTATTACGAGGCTGGTAAAACGCACATGCCCTTCTCGCATAGCTATGCGAGAAGGGCATGCCTGGCTTTCTAGCGGCAGAATGCTGCCAGATGTACTACTCGACCAAAACCACTCAGAGCTGCACCCGCTAGTTTCGGGCCACTCAAGCGCAGGTCTTCCCCCATACCTACCGCAGTCTGCCGCGATACGTTGGCCTCTTTTACCTGTGTTAGAAATTTATCCAGGCTGCCAGTAGCAACTGGCCGTGACTCTTTGGTACCGCTGGCAATTGCCTCCAGCGCCCAGCTTCGGACTATCTTGGGCAGTAGGTAACGCAGAGTCTCTGCACTATCGAACAGGTCCATGCCATGGATCCGACCATTCAGGGCAACTACAAGCCCGGTCTGACCCGGCACACGCCGAAATGCAGAGACATAGCGCTCTATCTCTTCCAGATTTTCCGCGAAGGCATCGGCCATGGCCTGGGTATTCGAGCTTCCTCCGAGGCGAGCGAACAATCCCTGGATATCGGACCAGACCTCACTTTGATCGGAGCGGTGCCCCTGCCCATTCTCCATATTCTCAGAGACCCGCTGCATCTTGCGCGCCCGCCCAGAGGCGAAGTGTACCTGGGTTCCCCCCTGAAACTGGCTCTGCCCCACCTGCCATCGACCTTGCTCCACGCAGGAAACAGGGATCACCTGAGTGCTACGTGCAGGAGCCAGTACGCTCAGGTTCAGTACCCGGTTCTGCTGCGCCCCGATAACTTCCTCACCGTCCAGAAGGAATATCGGGCGGTCGCCATTGTTCACCAGGCGCAGCTCCGGCACGCTTCCCCCAGAACCGAGCTCGGTAATCTCTACCAGTCGATCCCGCATCGCTTCATCTAACGTGACATACTCACGGGGCGGGTTGCTTCCCTTTAAAGGGAACACTGTCATGCCGCCAAAAGTAATGGGCTCCCCAATCTCCAGCCCACATAGGGTCTTTTCTAAAAGTTCTATTGCCATCTCCGTCGTCCTTTCTCTTCACTTAGTGTATATATACCACTAACTAAAATACAGCGCAAGGGGTATGGAAAAACCGACAGGATAAACTACTTCTGTGGATAAAGTACGGCTCCGGCGGATTCGCTGGTATTTAGCCATCATGATCGCGGGGCTGGTAGCCAGCGGGGTAACCGCGTTCCCTCTTACTGCAGAGCTAAAGCTGATGACTGGCTTCTGGCCACATCCGTGGCTGGTACAGGTGCGAGATGCGCTCGTAGATACCGACACCAAGTACCCATTTCTGGCCTATGGTACGGACTGGCTGGCATTTGCCCATCTTATGATCGCCGCCGCGTTTATCGGGCCATGGCGAGACCCGCTGAAAAATCGCTGGATCATTGATTGGGCGCTGATCTGTTGTATCGGGGTCATTCCACTGGCGCTTCTTTGCGGCCCTATACGCGGTATCCCCTTCTTCCACCGATTGATCGACTGTAGCTTTGGTGTCTTCGGTGCGATTCCTCTGCTCTGCCTGCGCAGAGAGCTAATACAGGCAGAGCGTGCAATCTCCTCTTCTAGTTAGAGGGGTGTGATCTCCCCCACAAACTCGGTCAGCCTTCCCTCCCGAGTTCGAGAGGCCGCGTACAAGGAGCTTCGTCATGTTCTGGCACGGAAGGTATGCCTGCGAAGCTCCTTTATAAATCGGCTTTAATCCAGAGTCTTAGTGAAGTAGCGCAGCATCGTGCCGGTGGAGTCTTTCTCCGCAATCTTCTCGATCTTGAACCACTTAGCATGGCCATCGAAGAAGGTGAAGTTCGCGCCGCCATTGTGGCGGGCTACGAACTGGCCCTGGTAACCCGGATACCCCAGAATCGGCGGAGTTACGGAGGTATTCAGCGTAGTACCTGTCACCTGCCAGGCCCAGTGCTGCTGGTTGGCAGCGGGCTTACTGTCTCCACAAAACACAGTACCCGCAGAGTCCTCGATACCTGCCAGGCTGGTCTGATAGCCTTTCTCGAACAGAGCCTGTGCCGTGTTGTTCCAGTAGACATTGTTGATGGCGTAGGTAATAAACGGTCGATCTGTGCTGTCGTAGTTTAGAAAAATACGCACTTTATCTGTTCCCGCGCTCGGGCAGTTGTAGATCTGAGTGTTCTTGAGGTAGGGCTGGAGCACATCGAATGTACACTTGGCATTGCCAGGAGTGAAGTCAGGACCGTTATCGTTGAAGGGCAGGACCTCATCGTAGTCCTGTACATACATCATCAGGCCAGTGCCAATCTGCTTGGTGTTGGAAAGGCAGCTTGTCTGGCGAGCTTTCTCACGAGCCTGGGCAAACACGGGGAAGAGGATAGCGGCGAGAATCGCAATGATGGCAATGACCACCAGAAGCTCAATCAATGTAAAGCCCGCTGTGCGGGTGGAGGCGTGTTTCATGGTTTGGATTTCTTCCAATGCGTATCAAAATCCAGAGCTTTTAAGGAGCTGCTGTTTCGGAAAGAGTTAAGGCAGTATTCAGGACTACCTGTTCTATGGGAAGACAGTTTGGCGTTGCATCATCTTTGCGAAGAGAAACAGGAGAGATGGTGCTGTCTGCCCCGAAAGAAGAACATTCGGAGCGCTGAGAGTATAGCAATCTTGTTGCCCTAGTGACAAGAGCAAAGCAATTTCCTGGAAAAAATGCGGCGGCGCGTCCCATGGCAAGGTTTCTCTGCGCCTGAGTATTTCCGATGCCTCCGAACCAATTCCGAACGCTCGATACGCTTCGGGCAGGAATCTTTCCAACAAGCGTCCAAAGACTGCCGCATGAATGAGCAACGGCGCTTCTGGGATATGAATGGCTACCAATGGACCGTCCTTTTCGCCGCCTGGCTAGGATGGGGCTTCGACATCTTCGATGGCCTGCTCTATGCCCTGGTAGCGGATAACGCAATCCCGACCCTTTTAGGGATTCCCATAGGGTCTGAAGAAGCCAAGAAACTCGTACCGTTCTGGAATGGGGTCATGGGCGCCACCCTGCTTATCGGGTGGGCTATCGGCGGTATTCTCTTCGGCAAGATAACCGACAAGCTGGGGCGCACCAAGACCCTTATGCTTACCATGCTTCTCTACTCCGTCGGTACCGCTGCCTGTGCTCTGGCCCCCAATATCTGGATACTGCTACTCTTCCGGATAGCTGTGGCCTTCGGTATCGGCGGCGAGTGGGCAGCAGGTGCGGCTATGGTCGCTGAAGTCGTGCCGGAAAAGCGACGTATCGAAGCTGGGGCACTGCTGTATACCTCCGCACCAGTGGGCCTGTTATTGGCCAGCTTTGTATCAGGAGGAATCATTAAAGGTTTCGGTGACCCATCGGTCTCCTGGCGCTATGTCTTCGCCTGTGGCCTGCTTCCCGCTATCGTCGCCTTTATCGTGCGTATGTTCCTGAAAGAGCCAGAGATGTGGCAGGCAGCGGCTGGTGAGCAAAAAGCCGCTCCCACTGTGGCCGAGCTTTTCACCCCGGCGCGCCGCAAAGCCACTATCGGCGGCATCTTCATGGCGCTAGTCGCTCTGATTACCTGGTGGTCCTGCAATACCTTCTCTGCCATTATTGCAGCACAGCTAGCTCGCGGGGAGGCCACCAAACTGGGGCTCTCTCCCACAGATACCAAGGCACTGGTAGAGAGCTGGAAGCTAATCGCGCTGGTGAGTTTCTGTATCGGTGGTCTGATAGGCACTATGCTCACGGTTCCGCTGGCCAAGGCTATGGGGCGTAAAGCCATGTTCGCTATCTACTTTGCACTGGGAGCAGCTTCAATCCTTGGCACGTTTGCTCTGAGCTGGCCACCACAGACCCGGCTGTATGGGTTCTTCCCCATAGGCCTCACCATCTTCGGGGTATTCGGCAGCTTCACATACTATCTGCCTGAGCTATACCCCACTCGCCTGCGTGGTACAGGCGCAGGCTTTACCTACAATGTTGGCCGGTTCATCGCCGCCATAGGACCATTCGCCGTGGGCCTGGTAGCAGCACGCGGCCCGGAAGCCATCTTCCAAGCCCTTACTGTAGTGGGCTTGGTACCGATAGTGGGCCTGTTCCTGCTACCGTTTGCACAGGAGACGAAAGGAATTTCCCTGGAAGTGGAAACCGCATGACCAAAACTCGACAGCAGATTCTGATTCTCAATCTCGCCAGCCCGGACCTGGAGAGCCGAACCGTGGCGTGGGCGCTCTACGATGGCGCCATGAAAGATGGGGAGATCCCGATGCAATCTGGCGATGCCGGGCTGGATCCCAAGCCCCCGTATTCGTCGGTTCTCAGCGCCATGCGTGATGGCTGGCGCGTGATTCAAATCCCAACCCTGCCCTATTTTGTAGAGGGCCGTGAGCATGAAACCGGGCACCTGCCCTATGAGTACGTTTTAGAGCGAATGGTGGAGGTAGAGTAACCTATGAGCGAAGTCAAAAAAGAGCACTTGCTGACCGCCTCTCAGATGGCGCAGTTCGTGTGCGATGGTTATATTGCGTTCCCGGCGTTCGTGCCAGAGGAACTGAACAAGCGCATCCATGCTGACCAGGAAGCGGGCAACGGCTACTGGAACAAGTCCGACGCCATTCGGGAAATGTTCGACTCAGCGCCCGTGAAAGGCATTCTGCAGAGCCTGGTGGGTAAGAACCCGCCCTATGATCACTCCGCGCTACATACCGTGCGGGCTGGTCAGAAAGAGGCGCAGATCTGGCACTCGGACTCTATTATCGATACCCGGCCCTACGCCTTCGATATTCAAGCCATGTACTTCTCGCATGATGCTCCGCCGGAGATGGGCCCCACCCTGATCCTGCCTGGCTCCCACCTGCGGCGCGTAAGCAACCTGTCTATCGGGCGGTACAAAAACATCGTGGGGCAGCGCCAGCTAACGGCGTCGGCAGGCACGATAGCCTTCCTGCACCAGGCGATCTGGCACTGTGCACAGCCGAACCAGCTCGACCGCACACGCTACATGTTCAAGCTGCGCCTGCGCCCCGGTGAGGATCAGCGCGGACTGTTCAATACCGATGGCTACGACTCGCCCGAAGTGCGCGACATTCTGTATCGCAATGGCCACTCCTGGCACGGCGACCAGGGCCGCGCCGAGCACGTGCAGCGTGCTAAACTCTGGCGCTACGTGAGCGGCGATGACAACGTAGACGTGAGCTTTGAGGGTGTTCTCACCCGCATGGGTATCTAGCCCTGACCTGCAGACTTCATCGAAAGCTGAGCTTCGATGAAGTCTGCGCGCTCAGCGACCGTGATTCGCGGAAGAACCACTACCTGAAAGCCGAGCCCCGCATAGCCCTCTAACAGCCCCTCATACTCTGCTACGGCCTCAGCAAAGGAGTGCCGCCGCTCGTTATCGTTCACGAAGATTTCTTCCCAGGGTGGCGTTACAAAAACCATGCGATGATAACGGCAGTGGGTCACGGCGTTTTCCACACTGACAGGAATCGGCATATCGTGGCGCTTGAGACCGAAGTAGTTATCAAAGGGAGAGCGGTCGAAGAAAATCGGTCCGTCTAGCTTCGCGGCGGCATCGTAAAACTCAATCGCTTTCTGGGCGCAGAGCTCCGTAAACAAGAGAGCGTTCTCCCAGGGCACCCCATCGCCACCGATATTGAGCTGCTCCTGTACTACCAGGCGGCCCGGCTCCGGCCAGACGATATAGCCACGCTGTGCCAGCTCTCTCAAGAGTGTTGACTTACCCCCACCGGAGCACCCGGAGAGAATCACACGGGTTTCGTGTGTACCCTGGTAGGCTTCGACCTCTTCGTAGGTCAGGCTGCCATCGAACCAGATCTGATCGGGAGCGCAGAAACCCAGCATGCAGTTCAGGCAATCACTGACCAATCCCTCTTCGGCAGCACGACCATGCCGACCGAGATACTGCCGGAAATTATCGAGGTAGTGGTAGATCTCAACCAGGCTCACGCCTTCCTGATGAAGTTCCCGTGCCAGAGCTTGCACATTCTCAAATGTAAGTGAGTCTTCCGAAGTATCCATCCGTGTCTTCAGGTTGTTCTACCACAGCAGTGCTGCCGAGCATAGATAGCCGCAAACCTCAGCGCATGGCCCAGCCGAACAGGAGAGACGGGCTTCAAGAGATACGAGCAGGCCCCAGAGCCTATGGCCTCTTTCATCAAGCCTTCGTCGCATTTTGTGGTCAATAGAACAATAGCCAGCGGGCTCTGTGCCATAAGCTGCCGAGTCATCTCAATACCACTCTGCCCTGGCAGGCATACATTCATGACCAGGATATCCGGCTTCAGCTCCGCGACTGCGGAAAGCACCTGGTCTCCGTGGGAGAGAGTGCGCATCACAGTAAAGCCTGCGGAAATCACCTGAAGCCGCGTGTGTTGCGCGGCAAGAAAGCCATCATCAGCCACCAGTATCCGTGCGTGGGCCAGTCCGGTAATCAACAGTAACAACCTTTCTCGGACAACCAGAAGACATAGGTGCTCACTGAGCCCCCACTCCCTGATTCTGTATCTGTAGTGGTGAGATTTTTAGCGACCTGCTAATGTTCCCGCAGAGGGAGTGGCAAAATTTCACGGAACCCATACCAGGTATGGAATCTATGGATTTCAGAGTTACACACAAGTGCTAAGGCAACTGAGCTGGAGGGCTCAAAAATCTTCTGTGGCACCTGAAACATGCCTGTGCCATAGAAGCTGCCGCGGGGAAGGCACGACTCTCTCCTTCATCCGCGCGGCACGGATCGCCCGGCGCCACTCCCTGGGTAGCCGGGCGATTTTAGTTTTGCCTACCTTTCAGCCAGGTAGTTTTACGGAAAAATAAATTCTGTAAAATTTTTATGGAACCGGGCTGTGAAGGGAATCGTATGCTTAAGTACAAGAAAATAAAGAAGCACTGGGCTGGCACTCACACACTACCCAGTGCCGAGATAACCTCTCCTCCTGGCTCGCATTGCCTGGTCCCCTCCCACGAATGGTAGGGGGAGGCAACAGACCAGAAAGCGTGAACAGCGCTTTCCGAATGGCTCTCTTAATCAGAGAGGCCGCGAAGCATTCTCTTCGTGGCGGGGGAGGTCTTATTTTTGCGGCGGGGCGTATAGCCCGATATTCTGCCCCTTGAAGTTCAGCCGGAGCGGCCGCAGCGTAAAACCTTTCGCCCTCGCATAACCTGCTAAGCAGGGCAGCCAGTGAACACCTGGTTCCGGGCGTAGCGGCTCATCGATAATGCAGCACGGCAGAATCAAAAACCCCTTACCATAGCGCTCCGCCGCATCTATCAGCGCGATATTGCATCCATGGGCGTGCATGGCTACCAACATATCAAAACGTGGTGCCAGATCCTCTGTAAAAGGTACGCTCAGGCGCGGCACGGATTCGCGCTCCCCAAGCTTTATCTGTCGCCCGGTATTCAAGTCTTTGAACTTTTCCGGCAGGGTCTGATACACCGGGTCTATTACTGTTGCATCCCATCCGTGCTGACTCAGTAAGTAGGCCAGCAACCCTTTACCGCCACCTATATCGGCTGCCCGGCAGGGAGCAAGATTCTCCGCCATCCATCCGGCTAGAAGCTGAAAGCGGAACTTCTTCATCATGGTCAGAGGGCGTTTCCCCTCAGCCTCTCCAAAGCTCAGCCCAGAAGAAGCGAGTGTAACTTCGTCTATCGCTTCATCGTGCCCGCCTGCTGCCGGCGCATCTTCTACCACACTGGCAAAAAGCGCCTCACGTGCCTTCCGCTCTGCTCGCTTGCTCAAGAGTTCACCGCCTCAAAGAAGGCCGTAAGTTTGGCGGAATCCAACACACCATTGGTGCGGACACTGCTGCACAGGTCTAAACCGTGCGGCTGTACGGTTTCTATCGCTTCTCGAACATTGGACGGATTCAGTCCACCTGCCAGCCACACGGGAACACCGCTCTGTGCAACGATACTCTGGCTTACGCTCCAATCATGCACTCGCCCGGTTCCTCCCAGTTCTTTGACAGCCGCAGATGGATTACCCGAATCCAACAACAGAGCATCTACCAGTGGCGCTACTTCCAGGGCTTCGATTAGGGACTCTGGACCAACGACATGAATGACCTGTACTAACCGAGTAAACGGCAGAGCCGCCCGAATGCGCTGGAGGTCAGCGTGTGATACGGCGTCTACCAGCTGCAGCGTGCGGGTAGGACAGCGGGCATGATGCGCGATAATAGCATCTGCCTCTGTTTCTGAAGTTAGCAGAAACGTATCGGTCTCTGTAGGCAACGCAGCCACTATCTCGGCAATCGCCTCATCGGAGATAGGACCCGGCCCGCTGGGCATACGGGCTACCAGTCCGAGCGCGGAGGCGCCTGCAGAGAGAGCCAGCTGTGCTTCCACAATACTCTGAATGCAGCAGATTTTAACGGCGGGCGGCGTGTTATTCGAAGACATAAGCATCATTTAGATAAGCGCGCAGATAGGCATCGGTCATATAGCCGAAGCCATGGTCTCCCCAATCTGGCCCGGCCCAGTTCGCAAACACCCACAGCCCTGCAGCCTCGGAGTAACCTACTAGTGCGATAGAGTGCCCATCGAACACATCTTCGGCGGGAATCCAGTTCATGGCCATATGCCCGGAGATAACGGTATCTAGCCCCCTACCTTTCACAGGCCAGCGCAGCCCGGCGGCCACAGGTAACCCATTCTGTAGGTGGTCTTTTATCGCGGCTATCTGCTCCTCGGTAACTATCTCGGTTACGCTCCAGGGTTTGATAAAGCGACCATTCATACGGGGAAAGCCCTCTGCCTGTGCAACAAGTTCCGGGGAGATAGGCATCTCTGGTGAGTAACTTTGTGCGTAAGGCAAAGCAGCCTCGGACAGCATACCGAAGCGCTCATAACCTTCGGCTATACGGTCGAAAAAGTCGCCATCTTGCGGGGCAGGGTGGTTCTGGTTCTTCACCCAGTTCAGATACTCCACCGAGAGCGGCTCGGAGACCAGTCTGCGCTGACGCAGGGTGAACTCAATACAAAAGGTGATGGTGAACACACTGCAGGTTCCTCGACTCCCCTGCGCGCGTAGGGGCATCACCATAGTATCTATAGCGGGGCGCAGATCGACATCGAAGATACTCACGAATTCAGTGTCCTCCGGGATTCAATGCCGTTTCGATGCGTCGGTCGGGAATCAGCCACATACACGCCACCAGCGCATAGAAGCTCCAGGCCACCCACGGCCAGCGCAGGGCCAGCCCAACTGCTATGGCATAGAGCACTATGGAGGCTTTCCCTTTAAAGTCGCCCCCAATCGCATCGCGCACATTCGAATGGATTTCATGGTCGGCAAGAATAAGCCCCTGGAGTATCCAGTAAGCCACACCAGACATCAAGAGGATGATGCCATAAAACGCGGTAGGGAGTGCGGCAAAATGATTCTCCCCCATCCAGGCAGTGACAAAAGGAATCAGAGAGAGCCAGAAAAGCAAGTGCAGGTTCCCCCACAGAATCGAGCCTCGTACTTTTCGGACTGTGTGCAGCAAGTGGTGATGATTGTTCCAGTAAATCCCCAGATAAATAAAGCTGAGCACATACCCTAAGAACTTGGGCCACAGGGGTAGGAGCGCTTCCATAGTTGCTCCATGCGGCGCTCTAAGTTCCAGCACAAGGATTGTGATGAGAATCGCCATCACTCCATCGCTGAACGCCTCCAGTCGCCCCTTAGTCATGCGCCGATTGTACCGCTACCTGTCTGACACCTCCGATATACTTCCCCTATGGCGGATAGCGTTTTTGTACTGAGCTACTTTGTTGGCAATGGTGAGAGCGGCACCTACTTAGCTACCAGCGAGGATGGCTGGCGCTTTACTCCGCTCTGTACACCCAACCTTCCTATCATTCGTCCGAATGTTGGTAAAGACAAGCTGATGCGCGATCCCTGTCTGACTCAGGGACCCGATGGACTCTGGCACCTGGTCTGGACCAGTGGATGGTGGGATAAGCATATTGGCTATGCTACATCGCCAGACCTTATCCATTGGAGCGCGCAACGAGCCCTACCGGTTATGGAGCACGAGCCCACTGCACTCAATGCCTGGGCGCCGGAGTTGGTCTATGAACCGCGTCATCGCCGATTCGTCCTGTACTGGTCTACTACGATTCCTGGTAGGTACCCGGAGACCGAGTCTGCTGAGAAAGGGGATACCAATAGTGCAGGCAAGGTTCTCAACCACCGGTTCTACTACGTGGAGAGCACAGACAACGGTAAATCCTGGTCCCCTACAAAACTGCTATGGGACCCCGGCTTCAACTGTATCGACGCGACGATAGTGCCAGATGGCCGTAGCTGGCTGTTAATCGGCAAAGACGAAACGAAGGCTCCTACCGCACACAAATGGCTATTCGTAGCAAGGGGCAAGAGCGCCAGCGGTCCCTTTGAACCGATTGCGCCGCGCATTACCGGCAACTACTGGGCAGAAGGCCCCACAGCCTACAAAGTCGGCAAGACCTGGCGTGTACTCTTCGACCGCTATCAAGATGGACGCTGGGGCGCCGTGGAATCGGAAGATGGTATCCACTGGCGCGAAGCCAGTGAAAAGCTGACTATGGTGACTGGTGCCCGCCATGGCTTTGTTACCAAAGTAGGCCGCGATCTGGTGGAGGCTGTCCGTAAAGCTCTGCTGGAGGGTAAGGCATGAGCGAACTTTCTCCGATAGACGCCTATCTTGCTGGTGTGACCCAGCCGGAGCAACATGCCGTGCTTCAAGCGCTGTGTACCACCCTTCGTGCGGCCCTACCCCATGCTACCGAATGCCTGAGCTATGGTCTACCGACTTTCAAGGTGAGCGGCAAGAGTATTGTCAGTTTTGGGGCCAATGCCAAACACTGCTCCTATTATCCGTGTAGTGGTGGAATCGTGACGCAGTTTACCGAGGAACTGAAAGACTTTAAAACCAGCAAAGGCGCTATTCAATTCACCCCCGAGCGCCCACTACCCACTACTCTCATTCATTGCCTGATTCAGGCCCGTATGGAAGAAGCTGGTATATCTATCGATTAGAATGCGGAACCGCTGGTATCCCGTGTCATATACCCCCTTATACGGGTAGGTTCACGTGGAAAAAGATCACACAGCAGCCATAGAGTGGACCCTGGCATTTCGTCGCGATACCGCTGAGGAAAATGCGACCAGTTGGCTGCCCGACGCGCCGCTTTCTTCCGAAGAGGTGCTCTATCGTATTCTGACCACAGTGGGGCATCCCTGGAATCCGTCGCGCACCGTGGATATCCATCATGGAACGCTCCGTACGGACCTGGAATCTTCTCTGGGAATCGATGGAGGATTACTGGCTCCCGATGAGCCATGGTCCAGCCTGAAGTCCCCTGCCACGCTAGAAGATCTGACTATCACGCTAGAAGCGGCCTATCTCGCCTGCTGGCGAAATGCTCAGGAGTTCGGCCTTCAGAAAGAAGCAGCAGACTATTGCTGGCGCTGGGTAGCTCATTGCGCCGCTGAGCTAGGAGCTACCAGCATCCGGCCTGAGACTCGGATTAGCTCTGCCCTCACCGCAGAGGCAGCGGAGATCCTGTCGTTTTCCCTGGACTGGTACGCCCCAGATGGACAGGGCAGGCTGGCCCGGTTTCAAACTCCGGCGGTGATCTACCACCTCAAGCTCCTTGTTGGGCTGGGCGGCTCCGTGTGGTGTTTCCTTCTGGCGGCTTACTCCATTGCTCCCGTGTGGCTGGCAATGGCTATCTGGGTTGTGGGCGGCCTTATGCTCTATGTCACAGATAGATCCATGCGACAACACGAGTGGAGCGAGCCAGAGACGACCTTTGGCGCTCTGGCGGAAAATATCCATAGACGTGCCCGCATTGCCGGAGAAACCATGCGCAATGCTATGCTCAATGAGAACACTCCGAAAGCCAATCCACTTACGCTACTGGACTGACCAAGTGCTACGCCTGATAAAATGGCGCGGTGGCTCGGGTCCGTGTTTGCATTGTTAGCTGGAACGCGAAGGATGATCTTCGCGCCTGTCTACGCTCGCTAGAAAACGCCTGCAAGAACCCGGCTGATATCGAAGCTGTTGTGGTAGATAATGCCAGCAGTGATGGTAGCGCGGATATGGTTGCCGCGGAATTCCCTGATGTCACTCTGGTTCGTCTGGATGAGAACACGGGTTTTTCGGGCGGGAACAATGTTGCGTTTGAAGGTTTGACCGCTCCCTATGCCTTCCTGCTGAATTCAGATGCCGTGGTGCATCCTGGTGACTTGGATGCGTTATTAGACTTTGCCGATGCGACTCCGGATGCTGGTCTCATTGGCCCTAAAGTGTTAAACCCGGATGGCAGTATTCAATACTCCTGCCGCCGCTGGCCCACATTCGCTGCCGGGCTGTATCGGAATGTCTGGCTGGGTAAGATCTTTCCCGGAAATAAGCCCGCCTCGGACTACCTCATGCAGGATTTCGACCATGCTTCGGTACTGGATGTGGACTGGCTCAGCGGGTGCGCTCTCATGATACGCAAAGACTGCCTTCAGCGTATTGGGCCGCTGGATGCGGCTACCTTTTTCATGTACTGTGAAGACATGGACTGGTCTCTGCGCGCCAAAAACGACGGCTGGCGCGTGCTGTTCTTCCCTGACTGCACGGTAACCCATAAGATCGGGGCTTCCAGCGATAGTGCTGCGGAGCGCATGATCTGGGAGCACAGTAAGTCCATGTGGCGGTTCTATAAGAAGCACGCAGACTTCTTTCAAGAGCGAGTGCCCGCTCTTGCTCGCCCTCTGGTTCCCATAGGTATCTGGCTACGCGCCGTGGTGCGTGTAACCCGCCGTCGCCTGTCGCCACCCAGGAAAGATTGGCGAAAAAAGCAATGAGCCTTTTCAACTATCTCGGTTTAGGATGTGTCCTACTGGCTCTCCTCCTTGCTCCCATGCGCGGTGGCTTCCCAGCTGGCGCGCTCTTCTTTCACGACCTTGACCTGAGCGGAATCCGCTTGCTGACTCTGGTAGGGATCGCTCTACTGCCCTATAGTAATGAGAACACAAAGAACAGAGTATCCAGTGGCATTCTCTTACTGACGAGCGCCTGCTGGAGCCTGCTCTCCCTTCTGGTACATTCTAAGTTTCTGACTGCACCTACACTCCTCTTTGCCATGGTGCCTGCCACCATAAATAGTTTTCTTTTTGCCGGGCTGGCGCTTCTGGTAAGCCGCCAGGTGGCATCCACACAACGCTTGATTATCTACGCATTGCTTCTGGGAGCGGCTCTAGTAGCGGGCAAGCTCACTCTGGCAGGCCTGACCGGTGTAGATGGTGCGCGAGCCTACGAGCCGTTCTTTTCGGCTAACTTTGCCGCCGGGTTTGTGGGTCTGTGCGCCCCACTGGCGCTTGTCGGGCTTTTCACTGCAGAGAAACCAGCCCTGCGTATCGCCCATGGAGCGCTGGCGGCTCTCTGCCTGACGGGTGTGGCTGCTACGGGTTCTCGCTCCGCACTGGTGCTTGCTATAGGTGGGCTTGTTCTTACGTTGATTCTGCTAGCGGTCGGGCAGCGCGGCAAGCTCCCCTGGCCCCGGCTGTTGGCATCTCTGGGGGCCGGGGTGGTCCTGGCAGGCTTGATCGGTTTTGCTGTGGGTGCGAAGCCGCTGGCGGCAAGAGCGGCGGGAGCGGATCAGGAACAGAGTAATCAATTCCGCAAATGGACCTGGAAGGGCACGGCAGCTATGGCGAAAGCCGCCCCGGCACTGGGGCACGGCCCTGGCACATTTCCCTATCGGTATCCCGCCTATGCTCAGGTAGCCACTACCGGGCTGGCGCATAACTCCTATCTGGAATTGGCTGCCGAGCAGGGCACACCCGCACTGCTGCTAACTCTGACGGGTATTGGCCTAGCTGCTTTTGCCGCCCTGCGCCGCGTGAAAACGGACCCTCTGGCAGCGGCTCTACTGGGTGCACTGGCTATCGGCATGGCTCGCAATATTTTTGATTCGGAGTGGGCAATCCTGGGCGACGCGATTCCCTTTTTCACTGTAGTAGGATTGTGCTGCGCTCCTACGTCCTCTAGTTCACCTACTCCACAGAATTCGACGAAGAGTGGCATAGGTATTGGTCCTAATATCGCGTTTCTAATTCCGATGCTGATTTCTTTGCTCTCCATTCCGGATATCTGGCCGCCCGTGGCGGAAAATGCGAAAGATCCAGCTACACAGTTCGCTATAGAGCCATCGCTACGAATTGCGATGCACGCGGCGCAGCGAGCGGAGAGTTCTGAAGAAAAGATCGCCTGGTTCGAGAAAGCGCACAGCTCTGATCCTACCAACTCCCAGGCGATGAAAGCACTGGCGGAGGCCTATGAGGCCACAGGTGAAAAAGACAAAGCTCTAACGATCTGGCAGGAGCTTGCCAGCAAGAACGAAGGGCCTATGGGTACCATACGTGCCATTTCAGAGGCCACGGATACCTCGCCCGCTTGGGCATACGCCGTTCTGGGGCAGTGGAGCAAAGTCACCGAGATCATTGAGCGCTACAGCAAGACTGCGCTGCCCTATCAGGAGCAAGAGCTGATCCTGGCACCAAACCAGAATGTAAATATAGTGATAGAGCGCCGAGAGCGGCTGAAGATACTTTATCGGCAGGCGGCGGAAAAACAGGGAATGGCCCCGGAGCACCTGAAAGAAACCCTGGACCGCATCGATACCATGCTTACTCAACTCCAATAGTCCGCGCCTGTAAAAATGCAGCGGGCAATTCCCCAATTTGGGGGCTTTTTAATCCATTTCCGATAGCGCATGCGGTACAATTTTCTAGGGGAGAGCTGCACGCCTGCCGATAATTTCACGGGTGGTATGCGTCTACCCAGGAAATCGCTTTTGAAATGACTGACCAGCCTGAACTGTACGGACCCAATGAGGGGTACGTAGCAGAACTTTACGAGCGCTATCTTGCGGATCCGAACTCGGTAGACACCGAGACCCGCGCGCTCTTTTCTCAGGGCTGGCGGCCCACGCCGCCGTCCTCTGTCTCTTCTAGCTCCATTGCTGCAGCACCTACTTCCAGCCAGGTAAGCGCGGCAGATATCGACCGGGCCGTGCGGGCCGGACGCCTTATTCGCCTCGTGCGCGAGTTGGGGCATATGGATGCTCACCTGGACCCCCTGGGTGGTGACCCGCCCGGCGATCCAGAACTCACCTTTGCTTTTCACGGCCTCACCGAAGCCGACCTGGCCGAGCTTCCCGCCAGCGTGGTAGGTGGTCCGCTCGCGGAGGGTGCGGCAAATGCTCTCGAAGCATATAACCGCCTGCGCGAGGTTTACTGTGGCCCTGTGGGTTATGAGGACGACCATATCCATATTCCCGCGGAGCGTTCCTGGCTGCGTGAGGCTATGGAGAGCCGCCGGTTCTTCAACCGGATTACCGATGAAGACCGCAAATGGCTCTTAAAGCGCCTCACTAAAGTCGATACATTTGAGCAGTTCCTGCATAAGTCGGCTCCGTTCCAGGGCCAGAAGCGCTTCTCTATCGAAGGCCTGGATATTCTGGTGCCGATGCTGGATGCGACAATTCGCGATGCGGCCAATGCCGGTACCCAGACAGTGGTAATCGGTATGGCACACCGGGGACGCTTGAATGTACTGGCGCATACCCTGGGCAAGCCGTATGAGATCATGCTCTCCGAGTTCCCCACCGACCAGAAGGCTGCCGAGCCTCTGGCCTCGGTTAGTGGCGGCGGCTCCCATGGTTACACCGGCGATGTGAAGTACCACAAGGGCTGGACCAGCCGCGCCGCCGAAGCAGGTCACGATGTTCGAATCACCCTGGCGCCTAATCCCAGCCACCTGGAGTTCGTGGACCCTGTGGTTATTGGCGGTACTCGCGCTGCACAAGACCAGCGTGAGGCAACCGGCGTTCCAGCGCAGGACGAAGCTCTGGCTCTTGCCATTCTCATCCACGGAGATGCGGCGTTCCCCGGTCAGGGTGTGGTACCCGAGACCTTGAATCTGGCGAACCTGCCCGGCTATGATGTGGGCGGCACTATCCATATCATCGCCAATAATCAGGTTGGTTTCACGACTGACCCGAAGGACTCTCGCTCCACGCTCTACGCCTCAGACCTGGCCAAGGGTTTCGAGATTCCGATAGTGCATGTAAACGGTGACGATCCGGAAGCGTGCTTGGCCGTTGCCCGTATGGCGATTGCGTATCGCCAGACGTTTGGTAAGGATTTCTTAATCGACGTGGTGGGTTACCGCCGCTGGGGTCACAACGAGACCGATGAGCCGCGCTATACCCAGCCGACCATGTACCAGAAGATCGATGCCCGCCCGCGCCTGCGCGCCCTCTGGGCCCAAGCTCTAGAAGAGCGTGGCCTGATTGCTTCTGGTGAGGCGGATGCGCTGGTAGAAGCCTGCCGTCAGCGTTTGACCGAAGCGCGTGATGCGGCCAAGAGCCTGCAAAAGCACTTCGATACAAATACGGAAGAAGTAACTGAGCCTGCTTCGACCGCTATCGCCGAGGACAGGCTGCGTGCACTGAATGGTGTGCTAAACAGCACTCCTTCTGGCTTTACGCCCAACCCCAAACAGGAGAAGGCATTCTTAGAGCCGCGCCGCGCTGCATTGGACTCCGCAGAGCCGAAGATTAACTGGGCACATGCTGAGGCGCTGGCCTTTGGGAGCCTTTTAGAAGATGGTATCCCTGTCCGCCTGACCGGGCAGGACAGCGAGCGCGGCACGTTTAGCCAGCGCATGCTGGTACTGCACGACCCAAATACGGGCAATGAGTTCTGCGGCCTGCGCTCTCTGCCTGAGGCCAAAGCGACACTGGCGCTGCATAACAGCCCACTCTCGGAAACCGCGGTACTGGGCTTCGAATACGGTTATGCCGTCGCTGCTCCAGAGACCTTAGTACTCTGGGAAGCGCAGTTTGGAGACTTCGCGAACGGCGCCCAGGTCATTATCGACCAGTTCTTAGCCTCTGGTGGAGCCAAGTGGGGCCAGCATGTGGGTCTCACCCTGCTCCTGCCGCATGGCTATGAGGGCCAGGGTCCGGAGCATAGCTCGGCACGCCTGGAGCGGTTCCTGCAGCTTGGCGCCGGTGACAATATCCATATCTGCAACTGCACCACGGCGGGGCAGTACTTCCATCTGCTGCGCCGACAGGCCATCTCGCTTCAGAGCCAGCCGCGCCCGCTGGTGGTTATGACGCCCAAGTACTTGCTGCGGCATCCGCGCGCCTGCGCTACGCTGGCCGATCTGACTCAGGGACAGTTCCAGCCGGTGCTAGACGATCCGCGCGATGCCAAACGCAAGAAGAGCGTATCTCGCCTGATTCTCTGCTCCGGCAAGGTCTATGTGGACTTAGTCTACGATGCCATGCCACCCTACGGAGAGCGAAGCGAATATTCCAGGGCTGACTTCGCCGCCGTGGCTCGTATCGAGCAGCTCTTCCCACTGCCCGCCGCCGAGCTAGAGGCACTGATTGCAAGCTATCCGAATCTGCGCGAGGTTGTCTGGCTTCAGGAAGAGCCGAAGAACATGGGCGCCTGGAGCTACATTGCCCCGCGCCTGATGGAACTGCTACCTGATGGTACAAAACTGCGCTATGTGGGTCGCATGGAAGCCGCCTCGCCCGCCGAGGGTTCGGTAACGGCGCACAATGCGGAACAGCAGCGCCTGCTGATCGAAGCGCTGACCCCGCCCCCAACTGCCAGCTCTAACGGCAATGGGAACGGTAAGCATAAGAATGGCACGGGTCCGATACCCGGCAAAGAGAATTCTGTCCTGCTGGAAGAGAGTAAGCATGTCCGTTGAGATAAAGGTTCCGTCGATGGGTGAGTCGGTCGTAGAGGCGACCGTCGCACAGTGGCTCAAGAAACCCGGTGATGCCGTGGCTGCCGGTGAGGCGTTGGTGGAGCTAGAAACGGACAAAGTGAACCAGGAGATAGAGGCGCCCTTTGCAGGTGTACTGACCTCCATTGCCGCCCCGGAAGGCTCCACCGTCTCCGTCGGCGCGCTTCTGGGTACTATCGATGGTGCTGGTGCTACTGCAAGCGCCCCTGCTACCGAAGCAGCTCCTGCAGCTACCGAAACTGCCCCCACCACCCCCAGTAATGGGGGTGCTGGAAAGGCGACTCCGGTGGCAGAGGCTATAGCGACCAAGAACAACGTAGACCTCAAGGACGTTACGCCTACGGGTCCGGCGGGCAAGGTTGGCAAGTCCGACGTAGAGGCGAAGATTGCTACGCCTCAGGCACCGACCACTGTCACCCCTCCGGTTGCTCCTACTGCGCCCCCTGCCGCTCCGAAAGCGTCAACGGATGGTCGCCCAGTAGAGCGCATTCGAATATCGCGGCGGCGAGCGACGATTGCCAACAACCTCAAGCACGCACAGAACACGGCGGCTATGCTTACCACGTTCAACGAGGTAGATATGAGCCGTGTAATGGAGCTGCGCTCCCGACGCAAAGAGGACTTCGAGAAGCGGTTCGGTATCGGCCTGGGCTTCATGAGCTTCTTTACCAAGGCTGTGGTTGGTGCTCTCAAGGCGTTCCCCTACGTGAACGGCGAGATAGACGATGCCGCAGGCGAGATAATCCTCAAGAAGTACTACGACATCGGTATCGCCGTCGGCCTGGAAGAAGGCCTGGTTGTACCTGTGGTACGCAATGCCGATGCACGCAGCTTCGCGGATATCGAGAAAGAGATCAAGCGCCTGGCCGGTAAGGCTAAAGAAGGCAGTCTGTCTCTGGCAGACCTGACCGGCGGAACGTTCACCATCACCAATGGTGGTATCTTTGGCTCCATGCTCTCCACCCCGATTCTGAACTACCCGCAGGTCGGTATCTTAGGCATGCACAACATTGTGAAGCGCCCTGTGGTCGTCGGCGATGAAATCGTGGTTCGCCCGATTATGTACGTCGCTCTGAGCTACGATCACCGCATCATCGATGGCGGCACGGCTGTTCGGTTCCTGGTGAAAGTCAAAGAACTCATCGAAGACCCGGAAACACTACTGCTGGAAGGGTAAGGGAAGACCCTCCCCCGGCTTCGGTCGCGAAGCGACATTGTAATGCCGCTTCGCGGTCTCGCTACCCCCTCCCCCGACTTCGTTGGGGGAGGGGGTTTTGTTTTGCCCCGGTGCAACCAAACCCACCAGTCGCGACTCCATAAAGGCGATGATACTAGAGGCTAAGGGGCTGTCGAAGCGTTACGGCAATACCGTGGCGGTAGACAGCCTCTCTTTTTCTCTGGAGCGTGGCGCGCGCTTTGGCCTGCTGGGTCCG
Source organism: Armatimonas sp. (assembly GCA_049840835.1). Classification (GTDB taxonomy): domain Bacteria; phylum Armatimonadota; class Armatimonadia; order Armatimonadales; family Armatimonadaceae; genus JANLTX01. Next base: position 167,583 of record JASGJG010000015.1, read on the forward strand.
AATGGCGCGGGTAAGACCACTACCATTTCCATGCTCGTGGGAGCGCTTAAGCCCGATTCCGGGCAGGTGCTTCTAGAGGGCAAGTCTATAAGCAGTGAGACTGACCCCGCGCGGCGCAAGATTGGCTACGTGCCTCAGGAGCTGGCTCTACATCTGGATATCGCTGCTATCGACAACCTCCGGTTTTTTGGCGCTCTTTACGGCCTGCATGGCGCTGAGTTACAGAAACGCTGTGATGCCGCACTGGATCTGGTTGGCCTACGTGACCGACAGAAGAGCCGAGTGAATGATTTCTCGGGTGGTATGAAGCGCCGATTGAACCTGGCCGCCGCCCTGCTACATCAGCCCGAACTACTGATACTCGATGAACCAACGGTCGGTGTAGACCCCCAGAGCCGTAATGCGATTTTCGAGAACTTAGAGACTCTGCTTTCTCAGGGAGTTACTCTGCTCTACACCACGCACTATATGGAAGAAGTAGAGCGCCTGTGTGAGACAGTCGCCATTGTCGACCATGGGCGTATCGTCGCACAGGGGTCTCTACCTCAGCTCAAGGCTACCCTCCCGCAGTCTGCAACCCGCCTGCGTGTCGCACTGGAAGGCAGTGAGCTCCCATCGGATGCCGACCTTGCTGCCCTGGATCTGCCGATAGAGCGCACGGAAGACGGTTTCTTCGCTTCTCTTACGGATACCCACTCGGAAACGGAGCGCCTCTTAGTCACCTTACGTGAACAAGGCCATCGGGTGCGTTCTCTGACCACTGACCAGCCGAACCTGGAGGATGTGTTCCTTCACCTTACCGGCACGAGCTTACGAGATGCGTGAACTTTCATGACCCTGCGAACGTTTTTTACCGTGGTCCTCACCGACCTCAAGCTCTTCTTCGCCGATAAGCGTGCGGTAGTCCTCACGCTATTAGTGCCTATAGGTATCGCCAGCTTCTTCGGGGCAATCTTCTCTGGCGGCGGTGGAGGTAGTGATACGGGCAAGGTCGACCTGCCTATTGCCGACTCCGATAAGTCTGCTCTCACCAAAAAGATTATTGAAAAGATAAAAGGAGATGGCTCTTTCACCGTGGCTGAGGTCACTGAGCCAGAGGCACGTAACCGAGTGCGCAAAGGAAGCGCACCAGTCGCCGTGCTATTTCCCGCAGGGTTCGGCAAAGGTGCCAGCGATAGTCTCTTTGCCGGTAGCGACGCTAGCAAACCCAATCTGACCCTGATAAATGATCCCTCCAAGAATGCCGAGCGGCAGATGCTGCGCGGGGTGCTTATGCAACACGTCGCTTCGGTCGTAATGCAAGATGGGTTCACCAATCAGTCCTCAGAGCAAATAGATAGCCGTATTCAATCCATTGAAAGCAGCGGCTTGCCCGAGGACCAGAAGAAGTCTCTCTCGGGCCTCATGCGCAACCTCAAGGATTTCCAGAAGACTGGCGGTGGCACGGAAGGTGGCGGTCCGGGCAGCTTCTCTATGCCGTTTACCATTACCGATGAAGCCAGCGCTTCCAGTAAGAGTGCCGAAAATCGGGCATCGGCCACTCATACCTTTGTGGGTATGGGAGTTCAGGGATTACTATTCTTCACCATAGACTTCGCTATCGGTCTACTGAGAGAGCGTAAAAATGGACTCTTGCGCCGCATACGAACGGCTCCCATAGCACGAAGCGCCTTTCTCGCGTCTCGCCTGGTTGCTGCCACAATTATCTCCCTGATGTGCCTGGCCGCTATTCTGGGCTTCGGGGCGTTGGTATTCGGATTCCGGGTAACTGGCAGCATGTTAGGCTTTGTACTCATAGCACTGGCAACATCGCTTATGACCGCCAGCTTCGGGCTTGGTGTGGCGGCACTGGGTAAGACGGAGCAGCAAGCGCGTGCCATTGCCGTACCCTGCGTACTCTCCATGTCGATTCTGGGCGGCGCCTGGTTTCCGTCGTTCTTCTTCCCCACCTGGCTACAGACAGTTTCCAAGGCCTTCCCCACCCGGTGGGCAGTCGATGGCTTCGACAGCGTTACCTGGCGTGGCCTGGGTTTGGACTCCGTCGGCATGCCCATAGGTGTGGTTCTTGGCTGCGCTGTTATCTTCTGTGGCGTCGCTCTCTGGCGCTTCAAGTGGGAGTAGATTCAAGCCTTACGCATGGCTATGAACGTATCCCCAGACATGAAAGTCTGGGTCTCATGGCTTCGCCACAAAGTCGCTCCGCGACATAACGGACAAACGTTGCTATTCCAGTAGGTCCGAAGGACATTGCGGGGCATAGCCCCCTGAGCCACAGGCGTTCATGCCTGGGGATACTTCGTGCGCTTTCCTACAGTAATTTAAGAAGGCACCAGAAGGGTCAGTGGCGAACCTTCAAGGCATGACAATTCAGGATATTTCGGTTCCTTTGCGAGAGGGATTCCCGGTCTGGCCAGGGCACGAGCCTCTGCAAATCAAGCGTATTAAGGGCTTCGAGATGGGCGATGAAGTCCAGATTAGCGACCTTGCTATTGGATGCCATACAGGCACGCACCTGGATGCTCCCCGGCACTTCGTAGATGGCGGCGGCCTGGTAGATAAAATCGACCTGCGGCGGCTTATCGGGCCGTGCCATGTGGTGCACTATGCCGGTACTGGGCCTATCACTGCCGAGTTCTTTCAGGGGCTGAACCTGCCGTAATCCCTGCCGACGCATACTGCTCAAGTGCGATCAGAACGCCGGAAAGCTAGACGAACCCTCGTTCTTTGAGGACTATGCCGGAATCACTCAGGATGCCGCGCAGTTCTTAGTAGATCGGGGCATGATCTGCATAGGCACGGATTATCTCTCTATCGGTCCCTATCATGGTGGCAATGTGGAAACACATCAGACCCTGCTGGGCGCGGAGGTGGTCATAGTAGAGGGCTTAGACTTCCGCCAGGTCACTCCTGGCGAGTATACGCTGCTCTGTATGCCCCCAGCAGTGCCTACGGACGGTATCCCCTGTCGTGCCGCGTTGCTGCCTGCCGGAGCACTGCCAGAAACCTGGGCGTGATACAATTTTTAGCGTATGCCGACCGCTTCCCCTGAGAATAAGCTGGAGAATCTGGCTGATAAATACGAGAATATCCCGTTCGACGATAGCCGGGTAGTAAAGTACAAAGAGACCGCTGGCTGGGAGGTTCTCCGCCAGAAAGCCGCCCTTGTGGAGCGCTTCGATGACTCGATTCGCGCTCTCATTGAGGAGATGGCCGATGTTATGTACACCGCCCACGGCGTCGGCCTGGCCGCTCCTCAGGTAGGTCACTCTATCCGCCTACTCGTCTATGATGCTGGCGAGGGTCTGCGTGCGCTCATAAACCCGCAGATTCTAAAAGAGAGGGGGAACAGTTTGAGCCGGAAGAGGGCTGTCTGTCTATCCCTAACCTGCGCGGCATCGTGCGTCGTCCGAACGTGATTGTGGTGAAGGGTCTGAACAAAGAGGGCGAGTTCGTGCAGTTCCGAGCCACCGAGTTCGAGGCGCGGGTTATCTGCCATGAGATAGACCACTTAGATGGCATTCTCTTTACTGACCGCGCCGACCCGAAAACTCTGCACATGCTGACTCCCGAAGAAATCGCTCGCGAGCAAGCTCCCCCAGCGGAGTAGCCTAAACGTTTTGCCCCTCTGCCCCCCAGTAATGGGGGGTTCGCTATTTTGTAGCTCACTTTAGCTGCTTCGCAGCCTTGGTAAAGAACTATGCGCGTCGTCTTCTTTGGTACCTCCCCATTTGCCGTGCCCACTCTCCGCGCGCTGGCCGAGAGCGAGCATGATTTGCTCGCCGTAGTCACCCAGCCCGACCGCCCCAGTGGGCGCGGTATGAGCCTCACGCCATCTGCCGTAAAGAAAGCCGCTGAGCCGCTGGGGTTGCCGATTCTTCAGCCAGAGCGCGTGCGCCGCAACCCCTTTCCTGCCGAGCTGGCGGCTCTGGCTCCGGATGTTTTAGTTGTGGTCAGCTTCGGGCAAATTATTCCGCAGAAGGTGCTGGATATTCCGAAGTTCGGCGGCATCAATGTCCACGCGTCGCTTCTCCCCCGGTGGCGCGGTGCAGCCCCGATTCACTGGGCGATTATAGAAGGCGATGCACAGACTGGGGTAGCGACCATGCAGATGGAAGCGACTCTGGATACTGGCCCGGTCTTTCTGGAGCATATAGAGCCTATTGGCCCCAACGATACCCCGGAGATCTTGGAGCCGCGGCTGGCAGAAGCGGGCGCGACATTGCTGATAGACACTCTGGCGCGCTTAGCGCAAGAGCCAGACTGGCAGCCCACTCCGCAAGCCACTGCCGGGGAAACATATGCGTCTATGATTGACCGCACCACGGGCCTTATTGATCCGCTCGCGCAGAGTGCTGCTCAGATAGAGCGCCGAATTCGGGCGCTCTCCCCTCGCCCAGGCGTGCATGTAGCGCTGGCGGACCGCGAGGTCAAACTGCTAAGCGCGAGTGTCGAACCTGGCGACGGCTCTCTAGGCACCGTGCTTTCGGTAGGCAAAGACGGTATCCGTATTGGCACCACTGATGGCGTGCTCTGCATCACCCGGCTACAGTCCCCTGGAAAGCCTGCCATGGATGCATGGACCTGGCAAAACGGCGCTCGGCTGCAGCCGGGTGATAAAGCCAGCATCCTGCCCTCCAATAGCGAGGGTTAGCGGCAGAAGCCCCTCTCCTTAGGAAAGAGGTTGGGGAGAGGTAATATCCTCGCGGGTCAATATGCCCTTGTAGATGTTTCCAGAGACTACAGGGAAGACTTCTACCTGGCGACGACGCGCTACTTCCTGTGCTTCTTCCACAGTCCAGTTCGAGTGCGCTACAACTCGGCTGGGGTGCACATAGGGGCCAACGGCCAGTGTAGAGCGGTCTATACCGGGTGGAATCAAGCCGGGCTCTAGAGCGGCATCAGTTAGCACACCCATGTACATGCCATCGCCTACCAGCACAACAATATGCAGGGGCTCGGAGCGAAGCAGATCAATGGCTTCTTCCAGGCTCGTAGACGGCTCAACAACAGGAACCTCACGCAGAGGTAGCTCAGACAGGGTCATTTCGCGGCTATTCTATCGCAGCCTTTACTGAGAAACGTAAAAGCCCCACCCTTTTCAGGGTGGGGCATCCAATAGCCTATTTGCAGCAGGCGTGTTTCTTACAGCCACAGGAGGCTTTGCAGGTGCCTTTCTTGGCGCTACAACATGCCCCCTTTGCCTTGCAGCAGCTCTTCATGGCGCAGCAGGACTTGCCTGCTTTGCAACAGTTCCCCCCCTTGCAGCAAGCAGGTGCGGCGAACACGGACGACGCCACAAGAAGAGCAGCACTGAGGGCGCTCAACAGAAATACAGATCGATTCACGGATTTTCTCCTGAACTCGGAGTAGAGCGCTCATAGATAGAGCGCATAAGCGACAAAAGATAGGGTTCAGGAGCAGGAAGGAGGACCACGGGGAGAGATGCTGGAGAGCAGTGGTGGACCACGAAGGCGTGGCAGTTCTCTAGGAGCCACCACAGGCGCCAACTCTGCCAGCATCGGTACAGGAACCGGATGCGTCAGCGTGGGCAAGTTCGCAGGAATAGAGAGCGCTACTGGGAGATCAGCTGTAGGAAGCGGCGGATGACCAGGTGTAACCCGAAGATCACAGCAAGAGCGATTCGCCAGTTCAACGCCACCAGAGGAGCTACCACGCGTAGCACAGCACGAATGGGGATCGTCTTTTACCGAGACAGGCGCCATCTCTACACCCGTGATTCGGCAGATAAGACGCACCTGGCTATAAGACGGTAAGCAGCTCACCGTCAGCAATGCCAGAAGCAGTATCGCAATCCGCTGTTTCATCGCGCTTTAGAGAACTATACTACTACAGCGCATCTCACAGTTCCAGGAATGGGCCCGGCCTATTGTTCGGGAATAGGGAGCTCATGCCCCATGCGAGTGCGCTTGGTCTCTAAGTACCGGGCATTGTGCGGATTGGGCTCCACGGGCAGCGGCACACGCTCTACGACCTCTAAATCAAAGCCCTGCAGGCCATCGCGCTTACCGGGATTGTTGGTCATGAGCCGCAGCTTGCGCAGCCCCAGGTCCACTAGAATCTGCGCCCCGATGCCGTAATCCCTGGAGTCAGCTTTAAAGCCCAGCAGAGTATTGGCATCCAGGGTATCCACGCCCTGGTCCTGGAGCGCGTAGGCGCGCATTTTATTGACTAAGCCAATACCACGGCCTTCTTGCTCAATATAGAGCAGCACGCCTCGCCCTGCCTCGGAGATCTTCTCCAGAGCTTGGTGTAACTGATCACCACAGTCACAGCGCAGGGAGCCCAGAAGGTCGCCTGTTACGCAGGAACTATGGATTCGGCAGAGCGTGGGCATCTCGGGGTCTATATCCCCCATAACCAGCGCCAGGTACTCATTGTCGTCCACATCGCTCACATAGGCATGTGCGGTAAACTCGCCGTACTTAGTAGGCAACTTGGGAGCCGCTAGCTTACGAATGAGTTTCTCCGAGCGACGGCGATACCGAATGAGATCCGCTATGGTACCTAGTTTCAGATCCATCTCGGCGGCCATCTCGATTAGAGCAGGCAGGCGCAACATCTCGCCGTCATCGCCCATGATCTCGCAGAGTACGCCTACGGGCTCTATACCGGCCAGTCGGCAGAGATCTACGGCAGCTTCGGTATGGCCAGGACGCTTGAGGACTCCACCTCGGCGGGCTAGTAGTGGGCTCACATGACCGGGCCGGTTAAAGTCAGATGGCTTGGCGTTCGGGTCAGCTAACAAGCGAATGGTCAGCGCTCTATCGAACGCTGACGATCCTGTGCTAGTACCCAGGCGCGCGTCTACTGCCACGTGAAAGGCGGTTTTCAGAACCTCAGTGTTGTCGGACACCTGTGGCGGGATTCCCAGTTCCTCCAGCCGCTCCGCAGTCATGGGAACCGTGATAATGCCACTGGCACGCCGGTTTGCCAGCGTGATGAACTCGGGGGTAACGAATTGCGCAGCGATAATGAAATCGCCCTCGTTCTCCCGGTCTTCGTCGTCTACCAGGATAACTGGCTTGCCCAGCCGGATATCTTCGACAACATCTTCAATACGTGCGAACGTAAAACTCACTCCGACACACTCCCGCCCGGCAATTCAAAAAAGAGGCTTACCATCGGTCGGAGGTTTCGTTTTCGGCGGTAGCCGTGGCCACGTAGCCGGAGCGGGTGAGCAAGTCCATGGTCACGCCTTCGGAGCGGCGCCCGAATCCGGAGACATCACCACCAGTCGCGATATAGCCGCCGAGCATCTTCTCTACATACTTACCGATAATGTCTGTCTCGATGTTCACAGGGTCACCGGCACGGCGGTCTTTGAGGGTAGTATTTTCCCAGGTATGCGGAATAACAGAGACAGCAAACGTGCGGTCTGCGGAGTCAGCTACAGTCAGCGAGATGCCATCTACTGTAATGCTGCCCTTGGTGACCACATAGCGCATCAGCTCCGGGCTGGCCTCGACATAGACCCACCAGGAGTCACCTACAGGTCGTATAGAGGCAATGGTGCCCACGCCATCGACATGTCCCTGTACAATATGCCCACCGAGTCGCCCACCAACAGCAAGAGCACGCTCCAGATTTACGCTATCGCCCACGCGCAGACGCTCCAGGCCACTCTTGCGCAGGGTCTCCCACACCGCCTCAAAGCTCAGATGCGGGGGGCGTATTTCCACCACGGTCAGGCAAACCCCATTGATAGACACGGAGTCACCTAGAGCAACATCTTCTGCAACCGGTCCGGCGGCGATGGTGAGTCGCACGGACTTGCCGCCGCTATCGATTCCCGTCACTTTCCCAATGGCTTCGATGATGCCTGTGAACATATCTATTTATTGACCTTCCCAGTTGACGATGCCGAAGATTGCAGTATCTTCACCATACCGCCGTACGCGCATTTTCGTCAAGCGAACACTTTTCGACAATCCTGTCCCATCTATTGGGGTGGGCGCATCCACTCCCCCTAGAATTATCGGCGCTACAAAGAATAGCGCTCTATCCACCATTTTTGCTTCCCAGAACGAGGCCGCCAGCGCTCCCCCACTCTCCAACAGCACATTGATCAGTCCTCGCTCCGCCAGTGCCTTCAGCGCCGCAGTAACATCAGGCCTCCCCTGTGCATCCGGTGAAACCGTGATGGTGTCTCTGTCGCTCTCTTTATTAGACCGGGTTGTTACCCATATCGTTCCAGGTCGCACCACGTTCGCGTCAGGTGGGGTGCGGAGATTCGTATCGAAGATGACAACGACCGGGTTGCGCCCGTTCTTACCGCCGGGCAGGCGCGTGGTCAGCATCGGGTTATCTGCCAGAATAGTACCCACACCCACAACAATGGCATCTACCTGGTCACGTAGCCGGTGTACGGCAGTGCGGGCCTCTGAGCCGCTAATTCCTGTGGGAGCATGGCGAGTAGAGGAAATCTTACCATCTAGCGAGAGCGCGGCTTTATGGGTTATCAGTGGCAGCCCGGTGCGCTGGTGCTTGAAAAACGCAGCGTGCGTCTCTTCGGCTTGCTCTGCCATAAAACCAACCTCTACCTGAATACCTGCCTCTTGTAGAATCCGAATTCCATTACCATTCACCAGCGGGTTCGGATCTACACAACAGCAAACTACACGGGCTACTCCAGCCTCTATAATCCTCTGGGTACAGGGAATGCGCTCGGTACCATCTGGGCGGCGTGTATGGGAGCAAGGCTCCATGGTCACATACAGAGTCGCGCCTCGGGCTTTCTCACCCGCTTTACGAATCGCCTCGCCTTCGGCATGGATACCCACGCCGGGTTTTGTCTGAGTCCACCCCTCGCCTACGATCTCCCCATTTAACACCGCCACTGCCCCAACACAGGGGTTCGGGCTGGTACGACCACGCCCACGTAGTGTCAGTCGCAGGGCGCGCCGTATAAACTTCTCGTCGTCGGTCATTCCGTTATCCTAATAGGGAAGGATGCCCTATTAGAGAGTATCTGATTTCTCTTTTACCGCACGGGTGGTTTCATCAATTAGTTTGTTCAGCTCCACGCGGCGCTCACGGCGAATGGCGGCGTAGGACTCCAGGGCATCCAACAAGGCCACGCAGGCCAGGGAGAGCGTGAGAAGGATGCAGGAGAGCAGCAGAGACATATAGCGCAGCGCCCCTACTTTATTGCCGCGAGTCACCATCATACCCGCGGCGAACCAGCCCAGAGCGAAGAGAACCAGCAGCAGCCCGATACCGGCAATGCGATAGCGCCAGGAACGATCCGAGAGCGCTCCGAAGCGCTTGGGCCACCCAATGACCAGATAGGCCAGGGTGCCCAAAAAACTTAGAGCCAGCACCATCTGCAGAATACTCATGGGATTACTAGATTGCCGCTTTCTGGAGAGCCGCTATACCCCCCGCAACTCCTTCCGGATGCCCGAAGACAAACGAGCCTGCTACCAGCACATCTGCCCCATCGCGTACCAGACCGGGCGCTGTATTCGCATCCACCCCGCCGTCTACGGAGATAAGAAACGATTTACCGGTGTCTTTGCGAAATGTGGCCAGATCGTAGACTTTGCGAGCAGCCTGCGGCAGAAACTTCTGCCCACCGAAGCCAGGGTTCACGGTCATGACCAGCACCAGATCGATATCCTCTACTACATAACGCAGGCCATCGATTCCGGTTGCGGGGTTCAGAGCCACCCCCGCCTTCATGCCCGCCGCGCGAATAGCGGCAAGAGTGCGCTGCAGGTGCGTGCAGGCCTCTATATGTACGGTGAGCGCACTCGCGCCTGCCGCTGCCATGGGTTCAATGAAGTCCGCCGGGTTCGTGACCATGAGGTGCACATCGAATACAGTATCTGGCAAGTGTGGGCGCAGGGCTTTCACAAAGCCAGCCCCGAAGGTGAGGTTGGGCACGAAATGCCCATCCATAACATCGCAGTGCAGCCACTGGGCGCCTGCGCTTACGCACTCAGTCGCCTGCTCTCCCAGGCGGGCAAAGTCAGCGGATAGAAGAGAGGGCGCAACCTGCATGATTAGATATTCGCCTCACCCTTGAGCACATCGTTATCGTACAGGCGAATCTTGGCTTTCCCTGTTACGGTTACAGATGCCTGTACTGACTCGCCTGGCTCGTGCTGGGCATCGTACTCTGTACGCTTACCGTCCTCGTCTTCCACATCAATACGAACACGGTGCGGTTTGCCATCGCGCGGTACCTGGTAGGGCTCCTTAGGCACGCTAAACGAATGAACGCGCGGAGTATCGTTATCGCGAGGAGGATTTGCCGGAGGTGGGTTGTTATCGCCAGGAGGCGCTTCTGGCAAAGGTTCGGGGGTGGCTTCTGGAGTGGGCTCGGGAGTGGGCTCCTCTCCTTTGGAGACAACCAGGTTTACTGTGGAACCTTTGGCTCGGCGCTCACCCGCTGTAGGCTCTTGCTCGATGACATTCCCCTTTGACATAAAGTCAAATTTATAGGTCACCTGCCCCATACGCATTCCCGATTTATCCAGCTCTTTTTTGGCCTTCTCTAAGAGCATCTCGGTTACGCTGGGCACAGTTACGGTAATTGGCCCCAGAGAGATGCCCACGTGAAGCTTCTGCCCTTCACGGACCTTCATGCCCTTCTGCTCTTGCTGCATGTAGATGGTGTTCGCTGGGAAGTTGACCTGGTTCTTCTTCTCGAATTCAATCACCTCGAACTTGGAGCGGCGGCCTAGAGCCTCGGCTTCGTCCATAGTCTTGCCTACCAGGTCAGGCACCACTACCTCGCCGGGCGGGACCATAATCTGCATGACCATGGTAACCAGCTGCCAGGCAAGAACACCGATAGCGACCAGCAACAGGAGATTGAAACTGACGAACCAGCGTCCGATTCCGGGCCTTTGACGACGAGGGGAAGACTTCACGTTCTGGGGTTCCTCCTGGGGCGACGCTGTGGCCGCTTGAGGGACAGTAGGGCGCGAGACGCGCCGGTTATTTACAACAGGAGCAGCGCCGGGCATCACGGCAGGGGATGCCGCTGGCGCCGCTACCGGGGGCAGACTCGGCCAGGGGGCTCCAGGAAAGAGTGCCGCCCTGCCGCAGAGCCTCCTTCACTGCTCTAAGATCAGTGACCAGCTCACCGGTAGAGGCATAGCCCACACCCAGTGCCTTCAAGGAGATACCCTCTAGTGCCTTGGGTACTCCTTGATTGAGACGACGTGGCGATACCCATTCCTCGCCTTCACGGGCTGGCACTTGCCCGGTCAGCATCCAGTAGAGAATCGCGCCCAGGGCCTGAATATCGTCGGCGAAGTTTCGCTGTGGGTCAGGAGATTCACCGAACCCGGTCAATACTGGCACACCATCTCCGGGGAGCAAAATCCGCTCGGGGTTCAGGTCTCCATGTATCATTCCGCGCGTATGGGCATACTCCAGGGACTCGGCGACTCCCAGAGCAATCTCTACCGCCACATTTAGTGCAAATGGCGATGCTCGGCGCAAGCGCTCCCGCAGGTCCAGCCCACGCACGAACTCGGTAGTCAGGCCACAAAGTCCGCGCTCCGGATCGACTACCAGATCGTAGGCACGCACAATGCCTTCCTGCTGAAGCAGTATCGCCCGCTCCCAACCTGCTGTTGTCGCTGCTCTACAGCATCCCGGTTGGAAAGATCTCCCCGTAGCAGGCGCAGGGTAAGAATGCGATTCTGAAGCTGATCACGAACCCGAAAAATCCAGAGCCAGGGGGTCTCTCCGACCGACTCTAGAACCTCATAGCGTCCACCCACCACCTGATTGATCCAGGTGTGGCGCGCATCGGTATCCTTTCCGGTCAGGCTCTCTTCTGCGACTGCTCTATCCTTCCCGTCTATGGCGTTCCAGCCCGGCAACGACAACTGCCTCTGGAACCTCTTGTAGCCGCACTCGCCCTAGCCGCTCTGCCAGGACATAGCGGGCTGTGCCGCCACTCGCTTTTTTATCGCGCCCGGTTAGTGCGATCAGAGCCTCGTTGGTTATATCCTCAGGTAGCGCTGTCGGTAATCCCAGTGCGGGGAGTACTTCGCGCAGCCTCTGGGTCACCTCGGAAGGCGTCACTCCTGCTTCCTCACCGATTAATGAGGCGGAGATCATCCCTATGGCAATCGCCTCACCATGTTTATAGCGCCTGTACGCGGTAGCGCCTTCTATGGCATGTCCTATGGTATGTCCGAAATTGAGAATGGCGCGTAGACCGCTTTCCTCACGCTCATCGCCTGCCACGACCTCGGCTTTTATCTCGCAAGAGCGAGTAATGATACGCTCCCAGTCTTTAGCGAGAGCCGTTTCTAGCAGTGCAGGATCCCAGATGATGCCATATTTGACTACCTCAGCCAGTCCACTCTGTATCTCTCGAGCTGGTAGAGTAGAAAGCGTATCGGTATCCGCCAGCACTAACCGTGGCTGGTGAAAGGCGCCAATCAGATTCTTTCCCTCAAGAAAATCGACTCCGGTTTTTCCACCCACCGAGGAGTCCACCATGGCAAGTAGTGTAGTTGGCACCTGTACGTAATCTAATCCACGCAGGTAGGTGGCCGCCACATAACCGACCATATCCCCTACCGACACCCCCTCCCAGAGCTACCAGCAGAGTCTTACGGTCAATTCCCGGCAGATTATACAGCCGCTCATACAGCCGCGCTATTGCGCGCAGGTGCTTGTGGCGCTCTCCAGCGGGGTAAGTAATCACCGAGCTATCCAGCCCGGCCTGACTTAGAGATTCGGATAGGGGAGCTAGCCAGTGACGCTCTATAGGAGGTTGCGTGACAACAACGACACGCCTAGAGCGAGCTACAGTAGCTATATAACTGCCCGCCTGAGCCAGTGTCCCGGAGCCAATCTGTATTTCATAGCCGCGCTCGGCGGCCAGTCCCACTTCTAGCGTGGTCATGATGTTGCGTTCAACCCGGAGCGCCGGACAATCTCACGTGCTACAGCGATAGGCGGACGGTCAGACGTATCCACTACTAGCTCCGCGAGCCGCTGATAGACTGGGCCTCGCTCCCCCATCATACGTAGCACACGGGTCAGGGGTTCCTCCTCGGTATCCAGCAACGGGCGAGCGGTCCGCCGATGGGCCGTGCGTTTCACTACGATATCCGGGCGTGCCGTCAGCCAGACTACTTTGCCTGCTCCTCTTAGCGCCGCTGCATTCTCCTCACGCAGAGGTGCTCCGCCTCCTGTGGCGATCACCTGGCGCTCACCCGCACTGACTCCCAGAACAATCTGGCTCTCTCGGTCTCGGAACGCAGTCTCGCCCCCTTCGGCAGCAAACTGCTCAGGAATACTACACCCAGCCAATCGCACGATTAATGCATCCGTATCTACCAGTTTCCAACCCAGTAATTCCGCCACTAGTTTGCCCACGGTACTCTTTCCGGATCCCATGAATCCGATTAAAACTATGTTATGGGGCATAGCTGCATTGTATCGTGCCAAAAAAGCCGGGGCGGAAATACCGCCCCGGCCTTCTGGGGAAGATTGGAACCGCGCTACAGAGAAACGCGGGACGAACCAGGATTATCCGGATCCACAATCGTCGGGGTAATGAAGATAAGAATCTCCGAACCACGAGAGATCTTGGATTTCTGCTGGAACAGGCGTCCGATAATGGGAAGCTGACTCAGCAACGGCACTCGGTCGTCGGTCTCACTGACCTGGCGGTTGATAAAGCCGCCGACCACCATAGTTTCGCCATTGCGCAGACGCCGGTAGGCGTTTACGGTCTGACTCTTCTGGGTAGAGGTAGGAAGACCATTCGCACCGATCGTAACAGTCTGGGTCGTCAGACTCGGTGCCACCTGCATACTGATCGTATTGTCACCGTTGATGTGTGGCAGAATCAGCTAGCTGCTGGAACGCCGGAATGGTAACCGGTGTCGGCACCGGGATAGTACCGAACTGGGTAACGATCTGCGACGTAATAAACGTCGTAGTTACGTCAGAGACAACAATCGAGCCGGGCGTGTTGTTCGCCGTGCTGATAATCGGTGCCTGGAGAATGTTGTTCGTGGACTTGGTAAGAGCCGCACGCATGTTCGCCACGGCATTACCCGAACCATACGCCATGTAGACGGTGGGGTTACCTGCACCCGACGGGGGAATGTAAACATCCAGGTTGTTTGCAGGTGCAAACTGCCAGTCTACACCGAAAGAGTCGGTATCGTTGATGTCAACGGTTACGAACTCGGCCTTCACGATAACTTCCTGCGGAGCCTTATCCAGAAGCTTAATGAGCTGGCGAAGCTGCTGTACAGCATCCGCATCACTGGACTGGATGATCAGGGTGTTATCGGCATCGTTGGCAATGATGTTATCAATACCATCCGGTCGGAGGGCGCCAGGCTGACCCTGACCCTGACCGCCCGCGCCGCCCTGGTTACCACCACCAGCACCACCGAAGCCACCACCGGGACCACCAAAGCCCGCGTTACCACCGCCACCAAAGCCGCCACGGCCACCGCCGCCGCCGCCGAAACCACCACGCTGACCTGCGCCTTCCGCTCCGGTTGTCGGCAGAGTTTCATGCCCCTGTGCCTGAGGACCGAGCGCACCAGCAGCAGCCGCTCTTGTTAGCAGGTCCGCATTGACACCACCGCCCATGATGACTTTGGGGGTCATGGCATCATTGAGAAGATCCGCCGCTAGCCGCTTGGCCAGAGGCTCGAAGGCTCCATTAGTATCCAGCAGGCGCTTGAGGTCGCTTGCGGGGTAGAACTTCAGAGGAAGTGAGTAGTACTGAGACGGCCCCTTCTTCTTAGGCGGTACCACCACTACAGGCTCTTCCACCTTCGGGTCCGGAGTGGGCTTTACCTTATCTGGTACAGGCTGCGGTTCCGAGCCCTTGGGCCGAATGTAGAAGATGCCATCTTCATCTTTTACGACAGCACCACCAAGTGAAGCGACGATTTGGAGCGCCTTACGAACCGGAACTCGGTCCAGATTAGCCGTGACGAGCTTGTACTCACCTTGCTCGACAACGATGTTTTTGATACCTGCCTGTGCTGTGATACCAGTAATTACCGCCTGAAGACGCGCATCGCGCAGATCCAGCGTAATTAACGAGCTATCATTCTGCTCCTGCGCCATCGCAGGCGACGCAGTCATCCAGACGGGTGCCGAGAGCGCCAGGAAAGCAATAGCTCCCCCGCCTCGCATCCGATTTCGCATACATATCCTCCCCAAAGAGAACCACCAACGTTGATTTGTCGTGATGTCTCGTCTCCGCCTTTTCGACAGAAACGAGACATCTTCCTGCAAAGGTATTTGTGGCTTAGAAGCCGCGGCCACCACCGAAGCCGCCTCCGCCCATGCCGCCGAAGCCGCCCATGCCGCCTCCGCCCATGCCGCCCATGCCGCCGCCCATGCCACCCATGCCGCCGAAGCCACCCATGCCTCCGCCCATGCCGCCCATGCCGCCGCCCATGCCACCCATGCCGCCGAAGCCACCCATGCCTCCGCCCATGCCGCCCATGCCGCCGCCCATGCCACCCATGCCGCCGAAGCCACCCATGCCGCCACCCATGCCGCCTCCGCCCATACCGCCCATGCCGGACTGCCCGGCACGGCTAAAGGGACGCAGGAACAGGAACGGGCCGATGAGCTGCTGGAGATCCATCGGGTCGATGTAGGTCAGCGGAATGATGTCCGGCGGACGGCGCTGTGGCTCTTCTACATCCGGAGGCGCTTCCAGACCGGAGGTCGGAGGAGGCGTCATCGGGCGTGGCTTCACAATGTAAACATTGTTTTCCTTGGTGTAGGTGAGAGGAATCGTAGCCGTGCGCATGATGAGCTTGAGAGCATTCTCAAACGGCTGGTCACGAATCTTCAGAGTCACGAAGCCGCTAACCTGCGGGTCAATAGTGTACTGAAGGTTGGCGCTATTGAAGATCTGCTCCAGAGCGCTACGAATCGGTGCATCTCGAAGGTCGATAGTGACCGGTGGAGGTGCATCCTGAGCGCGGGCTGCCAACGGGGCTCCCACGAGCACCGCCAGCGAGAGCATCGCCGCCAGAGTTATGTTTTGTTTCATGTTCGGGTCTTCCCTTAAACTTAAAGTTCGCTACCGAAAGCGGCTTAGCCGCTTGTACTCTTGAAGAAATGACTGCAGTTACTTAAGGTCCGCAGCACCACCAGCACCAGGAGGCCCTCCCAGGCCGCCAGCACCAGGCCCAGGCATGCCGCCCCCCATCATACCGCCACCGCCCGTACCACCGAACTGCCCTTGCATAGACTGCAGAACAGCTGGAGCGAGTCCACTCAGCTTGACTTCGACCGTGCGACCATCTTCGGCACGCAGCACCAGGCGATCAAGCGCAATAGAGTCTACTGTCAGGTCAGGGATTCCAGGAACCCCGCTGGGAACCTTCGCTCCCGGTGCAATGATACGGGTCTCTGAAGCAGGTGGTGTCCCAGTCTCCAGAATCGCAGTAATCGCACCATTGTAGAGCACGCCAGCCACACGCCGCGGAACCTGCGGCAGGGGCAGCATCTCGTTCGGGTTCGTCACCGGAGGCGGAGGCGGAGGCTTAGGCAGAGCCGCCAGACGATCTGGAATCGCGAGAGTGTAAGCCGGTGGCTTCTGGATAACCAGTCGGACAAAGGAAACAAAGGGATCTGGTCGAAACTTCGACATTCGGCCTTCGACAATGGGAGCAGGCTTCGCCATAGCTGTCTGCGTTGCACCCGCTCCTGGAGCTCCACCCAGTGGAGCACCCCCTCCGCCGCCACCAGGGACCATACCAGGCATTCCATCAGGAGCGCCATCGAAGGAAGTGGCCGGACCCTTTCCCCCACCTTTGGCAACTTTAGCAGTACCACCACCAGCAGGAGCCACAGGCATAGCAGGCGCGGGACCACCAGGCATCGGTTCAGCCGCACCACCGGGCCCAGGCACCCCTCCTCCCGCTTGAGGAGCAGGCTGTATCGTCTCTTGGCCGCTGTCACCACTCTGACACCCACTCAGGAGAGCTACAGAGAGCGCAAAGGCACTTGCCAGAAAGGTAAATCGCACCTTCATCCTACTTTCCATGTGATTAACCATCAGCTGCAGAGCCATAACCACCACCACTGCCTATGGGGGCACCACCTGCAGTCGGACCACCACCTGCCGCAGGACCACCGTAGCCGCCGCCACTGCCTATGGGAGCACCACCGCTGCCACCCATACCCATCGCAGCAGCGCCGCCACCGCCCATCATACCGCCAGCGCCACCGCCACCGGCCCACGGGAAGGCTGGCCCAGGCTTATCGGTGCCCTGAGCAAAGATATAAGCAGTCAGCGTATAGGTAGCCTCCAGCTGTGGCGACTGCCCTGCCAAACTCAAACCATCCACCATAATCAGGCGATTGAAGTTATTCCAGCGGCGCACATGGCGCATGATCGCAGGAAAGGTTCCTCGCACTCGCACATTCCCCAGTGTGTAAATAAACGGCTGAGGTTTATTTACCTGGTTGGGATCTTCCGGCGGAGCGGCAATCGAAAGGCTTTTCTCTACGATAGTTACCGACTTGTCCGCCATCAGGAACTTATCAACATTGGGTCCCAGATTATTGATCTGCTCTCTCCAGAGTTGCTGCGTTGCCCCCCAGAGGTCAGTCATATTGATACGCGGCATGAGTGAGCGGTCGAACTTCGCCCAGTTGAGTTCGGCATCTTTCTTGTCCTGCTCAACTTTCTTCTTGCGATTCTGCTCCGAAGTAAGCTGATTGGCAACCGTCTCTCGCTGTTCCTTGAAGGCTTTCTGCTTATCGAACTCTTCCATGGAAGGCTTCACAAGCCCGAAGAAGACTCCAGCTGCCAGCATCAGAGACAGGACACCGGAAATAATCCAGGCGACACCCGCTGTAATTTTAGGAGATTTCACTACTTTTCTGCTCCCTGTGGTCCACCACCTGCAGCCGCAGGACCACCGTAGCCGCCGCCACTGCCTATGGGAGCACCACCGCTGCCACCCATACCCATCGCAGCAGCGCCGCCACCGCCCATACCCATCGCAGCAGCGCCGCCTCGGCCACCCATACCGCCGCCACCTCCACCGCCCATACTACTACCGCCACCAGGAGGTGCTGGTGCAGCAACAGCATTCGTGAGCTGAGCAACGATATCGATGTTAAAGCCAGTCGCTAGAGGATCATCTGCAGTATCAGGGCCAACAGTTCGGTTGGTTTGATTGTTGGGCCATCCATAGATCCCCTTCCAACCTACCGCCTTAACATCGGGGTTCGCTGACATCGCCAGATAGTAGTTTGCTGCATCGGAGAGCTTCTTCACCCGCCCACGAATGGAAAGCGTGTCGGCTTGAACTGCCATAGACATGTACTCCACGCGCGGATCCGTGTAGCGTGCGGCTTGCTCGAAGATACGCGGGCGGAGCCCATTGTACCAATGCACCTGCTTGACAAAGTTGACCTTATCTACGAGCGGTTTAATGGTCGCTGCAAGACTATCCGTGTTACTTTTCAGTGTTTCCACTTCTGTTGCACGGCGGTCCATTTCCTGTGCTTCCGTCTTCATCTGCTCGGTAGCACTATTCTGCTGGACAAACCAGCCCGCCATAGCACCGGCAGCTACAACGAATAGCAGCCCTGCCAAGACGTAGTGCATCTTCGTCTTTTTAACTTCACCCAGATAAGCAGGTAATAGGTTTATTCGAAGCATGGTGCCTTACGCTTTCTCCTCCACAGTCACGTCTGACCTATTGGAACACCAACCGGCTGAATTCCTTCAACCGGCGGCAAAAATTCTTATCGACCCGCTCCCAGCACGGCATCTCGAACAGCCAGTCCCATAGCTACCGCCAACGCAGGCGCCATCTGAGCCCGTGCATCCAGTGAAACCTGACGCGCTGTAACGTTCACCCCGGCAAAGGGATCGGCCACAACCGACGGTAATCCAGTCTGGTACTGTACATAGTCCGCCAGTCCGCCAATCAGTGCGGAGCCGCCGCAAAGAATGATCTGATCGATATTCTCGGTTGGATACCGGCTGCGGAAATAGTCTATAGAACGCTGAAGTTCCATAACAAACTCACCTAGCACCGGATTGATGGCGTAGAACACCTCTTTCTGGCGGGTGGTTTTTGGATCTTCTGGCACCGGAACGCTATCTACAGCTACCGCAGGCGTCGGAGCAGGCTCTTCCGCAGGCGTGTCAAACGGATTGTCATAGGAGATATCAAACGGATTCTCTCCCCCAGCTTCCTCAGCTCCCGCTCCAGGGGCAGGTTCGCTGTAAAGGGATGGCGGTGAGGCGCAGCCAGATCAACATCGAATGGGCTGGAGATACCCGCGTCTTCCGGCATGTCGGTTCCGAACCCGCCGAAGTCCGGCTCCGGCTGGTTCACCAGATCCATGAAGATCTTAGCGTTCTGTTTCTTCTCGTCTTCCGCAGCGTCCATGGGCAGGCCTAGCCGGTCAGCAATGGCCTGGGTGAAGTTATCACCACCCAATGGAATCGTGCGGGGGAAGCGCAGGATTGCCTGCTTGAAGATACCTACATCGGTCATGGAGGCCCCTAGATTGACCACCACGACATTTTTATC
This sequence comes from Armatimonas sp., assembly GCA_049840835.1. Lineage (GTDB taxonomy): Bacteria > Armatimonadota > Armatimonadia > Armatimonadales > Armatimonadaceae > JANLTX01. The sequence goes on from JASGJG010000015.1 coordinate 187,133, forward strand.
TTTCAGTCCCTGGCTGGACATGTTGATGAGAGAGCGCCCTACCGCGAGCGGCTCTACATCAATGGCTACCGGGCTCAGACCAGCCGCCTTCAGTGTTTCCAGGTGAGTGAACACCATATCGCGCTGAGCGCAGGCGAGCAGAACCTCCATGTTGGGGTTGCCCTCATCATTGTCTACCGCTGGATCATCGATCTTCTGGTAGCTCATAGGTGCTGTTCGGATTCTATCGTGTTTCCCTATTAACCTT
>JASGJG010000016.1:0-302990 GCA_049840835.1 Armatimonas sp.
AAGGTTAATAGGGAAACACGATAGAATCCGAACAGCACCTACAATCCGGAAATTGCAGCAACCTTTGCTCCAAGCCGCAGCTACTGGTGAACTGCACCGGAGACTGGACTCGAAATGTGCCCAAAGAAGAGGGGCCTACGATTCGTAAGGTCTATGAGCTATATGGGGCAAGCCAGAACTTCGAGGTGGTGCAGTTCAACTACCAGCACAACTACAATGTTGAGTCACGCGAGGCGATGTATGACTTCTTTGTTCGGCATCTAGGGAATGGACCGAAGGGGGCACAGGAAGTTCCGATTACCCTTCAGCCGAACCAGCTGCGGGTGAAGCGCCCCGGTGGAGCCACTGGCGAAGCGCTCATGGCATCGTTGCGTACAGATGCGGATAGTAGGGAGCGTCGCTTCGTAAGCGTGGCGGTAGTAAGTCTCGTGCGGTTCTGCGGGATGGTGTGGCTCCTGCCTGGGAATTGTCCCTCCGAGAGACCTCCGCGTGGTAAGTCGGTTCTGCTGGTCTGTGTGGAGCGAGACAGTGCTGCGGCGGAGTGGGCCTCCGCGCTGACCGGCCAGGGACTGACAGTGAATACTCTGGCGCTGCCCGCCGATTCAGACAAACCGAGAGGCGCTCTGGCGAGACTTCTTCTCTACCTACAATCAGAGCCCGCTTGGAGAGCGCGTGGAAGCGATTCTGGCGGCCAGTAGTGGAAGCGCAGCACTGGTGGGAGTGGGTGAAGCGGGGTTGTGGACCTTGCTGGCCTCGGGGCTCTCCCCCATTCCTCTGGCGGCAGAGTCTCTTGGGTTTGATAACAGTGAAAAAACTTACATCGAGCGTGCCTTTGCGCCTTCGTGGCGCGGATTGGGTGGGATTGAGACCGCGCGCTGGCTTGCTGCAGAGCGTCCGCTACGCTGGGAGGCCCGACTTGCCCCAGAAGAGACCGCAAAATGGCTTAAGAAAGCCTTGCGCTAAGCTGGAACTGCCAACAGGCTCCTGGCGTCTTTCATGATAAGATAGTGCCCATGTCGGTACCGACAAACACCACCGTTCGTACACGTTTTGCCCCGTCTCCCACGGGTTTTTTGCATGTTGGCGCCTTCCGCACGGCGCTCTTTTCCTGGCTCCTGGCGAAGAAGCATGGCGGGCAGTTTATGCTCCGCATTGAAGACACGGATCAGAACCGCCTTATACCTGGCTCGCTGGAGCATATCATCCGCAGTATGCAGGCCCTGGGTATCAGCTACGATGAAGGGCCGGATAAGGCCTCTGTTGCGGCGCTCGGCGAGAAATACGGCCCATGTAATTTAGATCTGCTGCCAAAGAACGGGGGCAAGTTTAGCCCGTACTTCCAGTCTCAGCGCCTGGAGCGCTACAACGAAGTTGTGGAGGAGCTGCTAGAGGCGGGTAAGGCCTACTACGCGTTTGAGACGAAAGAAGAGCTAGAGCAGAAACGCAAAGTGGCGGATGCGCTCAAGCGCCCGTTTCTGTACGACCGCAAGTTCCGAGACTATCCGCTGGCAGAAGCCCGCAAGCGGGTTGCCGAAGGCGAGGCCCATGTGGTCCGCCTGAAGATGCCTACGGAGGGAAGCATCGTTACCAGAGACCTGCTGCACGGCGAGCAGACCTGGGATGCGACCACACAGGACGATTTCATTATTCTGAAAGCCGATGGGTTTCCGCCCTATCACCTGGCCGCCATGGTGGACGACCATGATATGGAAATCACCCATGTGCTGCGCGGTGATGACTGGCTCTCCAGTTTCCCGAAACACTGGTGCCTGTTTGAAGCACTGGGTTGGGAGCCGCCACAATTCGCGCATGTCCCCAACGTACTGGGTAACGATGGTAAAAAGCTCTCCAAGCGCCACGGTGCCCTCCCGCTGCTGAACGCACCGGAGATGGAGAAGGATGGCTCGCTATCTGGTCGAACGTCCCCCGGTTTTATCGACGATGAAGGGTTTCTTCCTGAGGCGCTGCTGAACTATCTGGCGCTGATCGGCTGGTCGCCGGGCGACGACCGGGAGATTATGACCCAGGGCGAGCTGATAGAGGCGTTCTCCCTGGACGGTGTGGGGAAGTCTGGTGGTATCTTTGATGCCGATAAGCTGGCCTGGATGAACGGTAAATATCTCCGCGCCCTCTCCCCCGCCGAGTATACAGAGCGTGCCTGGCCGTTCTTAGAGAAAGCCGGTGCGGACCTCTCTGACCGTGACCTGGTGGAGAAGTTGCTGCCACTGGAGCAGGAAAAGGTCAAGAAACTCTCTGATGTTCCGGCCACTATCGACTATCTGCTCTTAGATTCGCCCGAGTATGTAGAGAAGAGTGCCCAGAAATGGCTGAAGGCTCCCGGTGCGGCAGACTATGTCGCTGCTGTTGCCGAAGCGCTGAACACTCTGGAGACCTGGACTCCGGAAGCGATTGAGAGCGCCACCCGAAACGTGGGTACCGCGCATGAGCGCGATAAGGGCGATGTCACCCATCCCATTCGTGTGGCGATTACGGGTCGGGAGGTCGGTCCGAGCCTCTTCGATACCCTGTTTGTTCTCGGTAAGGAGCGGCTACGTCGCCGCTTCGGAAAGGCACTGGAGCTAGCGCGTGGCTGAACCCATCCTGGACATCTTCGCTCTCTTTGGCCCGATTCCCCCCGCTGGTGCTGTCCCCGGCACCGATGCTCTGCGAGCAACCCATAGCAAGCACGGCGTAGCAGGGGCGGTCGCCCTCTCCACTCGCGGCATCTATCATGCCGCTCCCGCCGGCAACCGGGAAACAGCGGCCCTGTGTCAGCAATCGGGCGGTTCTCTCTTGCCCGCCGCAGTGCTGGACCCACGGGTGCCACGCTTTGAGACCAATTTTCCCGGCGCTCGGCTTCTCAGCCTATTTCCTGCCACCCAGAATTGGCCCGTGCGCTGGCTACCGTTTACCCATGCGCTGAAGACCCTGGCCGAGTCCGGCGTGAAAATCCCCCTGCTCTTTGAGGCCACACGTCCCGGTGATCTGACTGCGTTTCAGGAAGTGCTTGAAAAGTCAGGCTATAACACTGCCGTAGTGCTGGTAGGGATAGACGATCCTACCCTATCCGAAGCGATTGCCTTCGCGAAAGGTAACTCGAAAGTTCACCTGGCCACAGATGGTCTCGTGGGTATCGGGCAGCTTGCGCTGGTGGTGGAGCATCTCGGGGCTGAGCGGCTCGTCTTCGGTTCTGGAGCGATTGCCCGCAATGCTCTTTCTTCTGCTCTCGCTGTTGTTCGGGCCGCTGGCTTCGATGATAACGTGCGTGGTCAAATCTTTGCGAACAACGCCAAGCGCCTGCTGGCTTCCGGAGGTGCATCATGAGCATCATTGATGTCCATTGTGGCTGGGGGCCGACTACTGCCGCCCCGTATTGGAATGATGCTGCCGAAGTCACGAAGGGGCTCCGCGCACGTGGTATCACACAGGCATTCGTTTCCTCGAGTCTGGCGCGCCGGTACGACCCCGTAGCGGGCAACGATTCCGTGGCAGAGACTGTGGCGAATCAAGCAGCAGGCACTTGCGATCTAAAAGGCTGGCTGGTGTGCAGCGTGGCCCAGCTAGACGAAGCTTCCAGCCAGCTACGCCGCTACCTTTACACCGATAACTTCGTGGGTATGGCGGTCTACCCTGACCCTCTGGTCGGGCATCCAGTCACTTACACGGACTTCAATGAGCTTTTCACTCTGTTTCGCCGCTATGGTAAGCCGCTCTTAATTGAGACCCCAACTGCGGAGGCTATGGCTGAAGCGGTGAATATCGCAGCACAGCTTCAGGGGATCAAAGTTATTACCAGCGGCATGGGTGGGCGCGAGTGGCAGCTGGCTATCGAGCTGGCCGCCAAGCCGGTGAATCTGTTCCTGGATATCTCGGGTGCACTGGCGCCGGAAAAGCTGCCGTTTGCTATCAAGACTATCGGGGGCGTACGTAAGTTACTCTTTGCGTCAGGTGCGCCACAGACCGATCCTATGGCGATCCTAGCACTGGTAGACGAGCTGGATATTCATCCGGAAGATAAGGCCCGAATCTTAGGTGGCAATGCACGCCGAATCTTTGGGCTGGGTGGCGAGACTGACGACGAAGGCACTGGAGGTGTGAGCCTGACCCCCATGGGGCGATAAATTCTCCCGCCCCTTGCTCTTGACAGACTTGGACGCAGAGGTATACTGAAATTGCTCAACAATGTCGAAGAGCAACACCTCCCGTCTCGGGAGAGACAGTAGACCTGTCACCAACCCCTGCCTCCGCCGGAAGGCAGGACGAGACCAACAAGCCCGCAGCCGTGCGGGGTAGACAAATACGGAAAATCGGGGGGAGCAAAGAAGGCTCTCCCCGATTTTTATTGTTGGTGCAAGAGCTCAATCAACCCTGGAAATCTCTTTTTCAGGCCACAAATCCGCCGACAGATTCCAGCAGTCTGCGGTTCCTGCTGCAAGATTTTTAGAAAAGCGGCAGCATCGATCAAGCAGTCGGCATCGGCGGCGGTCTCTGCCAGAGCGAGATAGTCTCCTGGTGCCTCGGGCAAGATCGTAGCGCGGACAGTGGCCGCCTCTTTAGTACTGCCGAGCGCCTCCAGAGCGACGGCTAGCTGGTAGCGACGATGCAGCTCACAGCAAGAACGTAGCAGCGCCGCTGCCTCTTTCCATTTCTGGCGGGCCAGAAGCACCCGAACAAGCTGTCCGTGGCTTTCTGAGTTCTCCGGCTGGAGGGTAAGCGAGCGCCGCGCGAACCTCTCGGCAGCAACAAGGCGTTTGTGCCCCAGGCAGGCGCGGCTTAACTGAAGCTGCAAATAGGCATCATGGGGAAACCGGTCGGCAATCTCATCTAGCACCGCGCGGTCCACTACTGTGGAAACTAGAATACGGGTCCAGCAGATATAAGGGCTCTCTGGTAACAGAGTGTAGGCCGCAAGTGCATGCTTGCGGCGCTGTCGGCGGTCGTCCTGGTAGTGATACCGCCAGGCAAGAGCAGCATGAGCCTCACCGCTGCCAGGATGCTCGCGCAGGAACGCTTTCAAGACACCTATACTCTCATCGTGCCGCCCCAGGTCCGCGTAGATCCAGGCAAGCTCCGCCCAGCTTTCGGCGAAATCCGGCGCGATACGAACCAGATGTTCCGCCAGTGCCAGGGTCTCTTCATCGTGTAGCCCCAGGTTCATACGCACCTGAAACAGATGCTTCAAGGCCAGCGGGTGGTTCGGGTCCAGCGCCACCGCTTGCTCCAAGAGCGGGCGGGCGATATCCCATCGTCCCAGCCGAGCGCAGGGCATATAGACTTCGATATAGCCCGTGGGATCCCCTGGCAGAGCATGCCGATACTCTTCCAACGCTACAAGCCTCTCCTCATAGCGACTGAGTCTGCCCAGGGCGCAGCAGAACTGATAATGCGTCTGCCCATCCAGCGGATCGGTGGTGAGTGCGGCGCGATACCCAGCCAGCGCTTCTTCGTCCTTTCCCTGGGTTACGAATCGCTCGGCTTCCAGTAAAGTGCGTGCGTCTTCGGGGACAACGGTGAGCGCACTCGTGAGTATGGCTATGGCCTCCGTGCTTCGCTTCTCATGCCGTAGCATTCGCGCCAGAGCTACGGCAGCATGAACGCACGCGGGTTGAAGCGCCAAGGTTTCCTGATAGGCGATGCGTGCCTGCTCCCAGCGTCCCTGGTAGTACAGTCGGTCCGCTTGCTCCCGTTGCCGCTCCCAGGTCACCAGCCGCTGTGGGGGTAGCTCTTCTGTCGTTTCGGGGAGTCGCCGCTGAATTCCCAAACAGAGCTGTAGCTCTCTCCCCCCTGGCAGAGAGATCGTTACGATACGGACATCGCGCACGATATCCGAGAGGCGGGCCTCTAAGTATCTCTCCGGAAGAATAAGGGGTTGCTCGCTCTGCTCCGATAAGCGAGAGCGAAGTCGCTTGCGTGCCCGGCTGAGCCGCTGCATTGCGCTGGAGACACTGATTCCCAGATGCTCCGCGATTTCCTGATGGGAGTATTCCTCTAGAGTGAGCTTGAGCGGAATCTGGTACTTTTCCGGCAAGGAGTTGATTTCTTGCGCCGCCAGTCGCAGTAGCAGTTGCTCCTCAGCGGCCTCCTCCACACTCCGGAGAGGTTCGTTAGGCATAGCAAAGCCCGCCGCCAGAAAGGGGGCGCGGCGTTGCTGGCGTGCCAGGGCTTTCAGGCAAAGCCTCTTGGCGATTTCCAGCAGCCAGACCGAGAATCCCTTGCCTTCCGCAGTACGATCTTCATAACGATCCAGGCCATGCAAGGCCCGTATGAATGTCTCGGTCAGCAGGTCACTGGCCTCAATAGCCGGGTCACGGCGCGGGCTGTCTAACCATCTACGACAATGCTGGTAGACTTGCTTTTCGTAGCGCTCCCAGAGTTGCCCGAAGGCAGCCTTGTCTCCTTTGCGGGCGCGGCGGATAAGCTCCTGGTCAGAAAGACGCATCCGCTCTACGATACCAATAATCTAGCGGTTTCCTCCCCTATTTCGTTGCTCCTTATTAGAGAGGCAGTTTGTGTCGCCTCTCTAAATAGGTTCAATCCCATGAGTTGGAAAAACCTGACAGTTTATAAATTCTTTTTTTTGGCACCCGCGAATTAGCGATTTCCGACCCAATCCGTGTAGATTTCCTGCGCCATAAGCAGCTCCGAAAGCTGCCCCACATGCCCCTGTAGATGCCGGATATTGACAAACTGGTGCTCCAGCTTGCCCATGTTCGGGTACCAGTCAAACCCGGTTTCTGTGGCGTCTAAGTTCAGGGAGTCTACAAATGGAGGCAGAGCGGCTATCAGCCAGTCTAAATACTCTAGGAGTTCCGCCTGTGTATACGGCGGCTCCATATCCGGCATGCCCCAGAGGTAACGCACGCTGTCTCTGTGTTTTTCCCAGGCTTGAAACGATGCCAGATCGGAAGCTAGATATAGATGTGTGTAGAAGATAGCGTGGTAAGCAATACGCCAGAAGTTACGCGGGTGGGTTCCGGCGATCCAGGTAGTATCCGGGCAGCGCTCTATGGCCTGGCGCAGCATTGCCAGCCCGGCGCCGTACTGACTTTTCAGGGCGGGTTTGATATCCATAGTGGCGCCTATTCTACACCGTGATTTCGGTACCACCACCAGTCCGCGTAGTCCGTATCTACGACCTCACCGCCGAGCTGATCTACCAGCAGCGCTACCTGCCCCCGGTGATAGGGCGCATGCCCGATAAGCTGCACAATCTGAACTTCAATCCCCAAGGTGAACTGCTCTGTGTCGGAGACAGGAAAGCGGAAGGTACCGGCAAGACCGGCTTCATCCAGGTTCGCAAGATACTCGGTCTAATTGGCCTCTACCTCAGCAAATCGGGGACGCAGGGTAGAAAGCTCGCAGGCTTCATTCCACCAGGGAATCTGGTTCTTGCCATCGCCCGCCATGTAGTCCAGCCATTTCTCGCGCCCTACTAGTAAATGGTCCGCCAGAGTCACGGCGCGCTGGAACCGGGGGTCGGTGCGGCTGGCTTCAGGCACGGACTCCAGCATGCCGAGCATTTTCTGATTGCAGTCTTTTTCGTACTCGTAGGACTCGCGGTAGTAGTTCAGCAGGGACAAGGGGAAGCCTCCATATCGCTATCAATCCGCTGGAGCGCCGAAATCCGGAAACGCAAATTTTGAAAAAAATTCTTGTCAGGCCTTTTTCTCTCATAGGATTGAACCTTTCGAGTGAGGCGGCTGTGTGCCTCATGGAAGGGAAAGAACTCAGAGATGAAACTGGTCTGGTTGGCGCTGCGCCTGATGGCGCTGGGTCTTCTGCTTTGTATGTTCGGCTGCGGGGGAAGCAAGGGGGAAACAGACCCCGACACACGCAAGACGTACACACTTCAATACACCTGTACCAACTTAGAGGATACGTCGGTGATTTTCGAAGCCACGGATGTACCTACGGGTGTGATTACGGGTCCGCTTACAACGGCTTCAGGGGCTTCCAGCAATGACTCTACGCAGGGCTACTACACCACGGATGCGCATACCAGTGTGCTGGTAGTGGTATTCGATAGCTCCCACAGAGAGCTGACTCGTATACGGCAAGATGGAGTCAACGTTGGGGAGGGGCTAATCACCACGGTCAAAGTCACTTACGATGGGACTCAGGTGAAGATGGTCACCACGGGTAGCGGGCACCATTAGATTCCGTAGGCAACACGAAAAGGAATACGAGAATGAAAATGGCCTGGTTTGGACTGCGCCTGATGGTATTGAGCCTTCTACTCTTTATGCTGGGTTGCACCGGGAGCAACGGTGACAAGCTCCCCTCAGAGCGTAAGATTTACAGGCTGGACTACACCTTTTACAACGAAAGCTCTTCCCGTGCCGTCGTTGTGGTCAAGGATATACCAGCAAATATTGAAGGAGACATGACAGCAGATCCTGGACTTTCTCAAGACATTTCCAGGGCAGGTTATTTCACCACAGATCCACATACCACTGTTTTAGCCATCGTGGAGGACGCTGCAACAGGCACGGAGCTGGGTCGTGTGCAGAAAGAGGGAATAGAGGTTGGCGATGAAGAAGTCACCCGAGTCGCTGTCACCTGGAATGGAACTTCGGTGCAGGTAACTTTCAACCATGTCATCCCCTAGAGCCTGTCTAGAAAAAAGAGTTGTCAGGTTTGCCTGACTCATAGGATTGAACCCTTCGGAGAGATTCCTAAAACATCTCTCTGAAGGGAATCAATCAGAGAATGAAGTGACTTCTATTTGGCCTGCGCCTGCTGGCGCTCGGCATTGTGCTTACCCTGCTCGGTTGCGCGGGAGACGAAGGGGGCTCTAGCGACGGGCTTTACACTCTCAAGTACCAGTTCGCAAACTCTTCGGGAGCCCCTGTGAGTTTCAATGGTAGAGATGTGACTTCGGATGTCAATACGAGCTCCAGCGTGGCTACCGGAGCATCGGACACTAACTTCACCTCGGCTCTGTATAAGACTTCGAGCGTGAATATCGTGGTTACGGCCTACAACGCTGCCGGTACAGAGCTTACTCATGTGACTCTAAACGGAGTTCATGCGGCCAACAACAAGACCACCTATATCTACGTGGCCTACGATGGCCACACGCTGAACGTGGACGCGACCCGCCCCGCCGGAGTTTCTAAATAAACCGAAACGCTTGTCAGGTTCTTTTTCCTCGTGGGATTGAACCATTCAGGAGAGGCACTGTGCGCTTCTCCTGAAAGGAATCAACGAGAGAATGAAGCTGATTTTGTTAGGACTGCGCTTGCTCGCAATGGGCCTTCTGTTTCTGGTGTTTGGCTGTGGCGGAGGTGACTCGGACTCATTCACCAGGCCCTACACCCTCCAGTACACGTTTATGAACACGTCAGGAGCTACCGTGCAGTTTTCAGGTAGAGACATACCAGCCGATAAGAGCACTGGCCCGCAGACGGTGACACCGGGGCCGTCTTCTACTGCCAGCACCTCCGGTGTTTACATCTCAAAGGCAGAAACAGATATTCGGGTTAGTCTCTCCAATACCTCTGGCGTAGAGCTGACCCATGTAGACGTATCCGGCGTACATATCGGCACTAACAAAATCACCTACATCTACGTGGCTTACGATGGCAGCAAGCTGAATGTAGATGCCACCCGCCCCGCTGGCGTTCCCTAAAGAGCCAGAAAACAGTTTTAAAGAGTTGTCAGGTTCTTTCCCCTCATGGGATTGAACCTGACAGAAGGGAATCAATCCAAGGACATGAAACTGCTTTTATTGGCCCTGCGCCTGGGCCTGCTCGCCTTTCTGCTATCTATGCTCGGCTGTGGCGGCGGCGATGACTCCTCTACCCGGTCGTACTTCATTGAGTGGAACTTCGCGAACACATCAACGGGAGTCATGCGGATAGACGGAACAGATATCGGCGGGAGTAATAACACCACGATAACCCCGGTCGATGCCGGTCTGTCCAAAATAGTTACCACACACGGCTTTGGTACGAAAGATAATACGGATATTCAAGCCACTATCTTCGATAGTTCCAATACGGCAATCACCATCTTGCCGGTCAACGGTGTGCATGTGGCTAATGGAAAGACCACCTATGTCTATGTCACCTACAACGGCAGTAAGCTAGAGGTGGATGCCAGTCGACCGGCAGGAGTTAAAAAATAATCCTGCCTCCCTCTCTTCCAGAACAGCCTATTACATGTCTGGGAGAGAGGGATATTATCCCGGAAAACTCTTTTCCCCTATGCTTCGGGCTGAGGTAAGAGAGGTAATATACGCCGCATTGCTACAACCTCAGGGCGGTTGAGTTTCAACCTAGATATGGTTGCTCGACCCGTTGGCGTTATGCCAACCATTTCTGTCTGGTCTGAATTCCAGGTAAAGTGCTCTTCCCAAGACTCTTGCCTCGGATTGTACAGCGTTGCTTCTACTCCCGAGGCAGGGTCAATTGCCTGAACGCGGTCATACTTTGCACCATTACAGCCACCACAGGAGTAGGCGCGATTTTCAACTCCATCTTCCCCACCTCGAGCACTAGGAACAATATGATCCAAAGCAAAAGGGGAAGGCGAAAACCAGTCTGGCCAGCCGCAGTATTCGCAGCGGCGCCCTGCCCGCTGGCGAACTAGAGAGGCCTCTTCTACGGAAAGCCGCATCAGCGCGGCAGGATTCCAAGACTTTTCATCACCTGATGCGGGGTTTCGCCACGCAGTTCCGCTAACTCAATCACCGCTTCCAGCCGGGCGACCTGCCACTGTTCCATCTTGGTCATTAATGCCTGGCGTTTTTCAATCTCTTCAGGAGTCAGCATGAATGTCTCTGCTCTTTCATCTAGCGCCGCTTTACGATTCCAGACAGGTTCTGGAAGTCCTTCGGAAATCAGGCGCAGTAGTTCATCCTCACGCGTAGGCTCTGGATTCCGTGCGAGGGTCACAGTAAGTAGCTGCGCCGCCACTTCCTCCAGATCACGCCCTTCGTTTTTGGCTTTTGCTTCAAGCCGACGTTGTGTGGACTTGTCCAGGGTAATTGTCATTCCTCGGCTCCTGAAAAGATTCTACCGTTTAGACATCTTAACCGGAAATCTCTTCCCTTCAATGTACTTTTCCATCTGCAAGAAATCGCGCCTCGACCTGGACGACATTACTTACCACAACTTTGTGGAATAGACGATGGGCCCACTCGAAATTCCGAGCACTGTCGGATAGCTGTCTGCAGATTATGAGAAACCATAGTCGAGCGGGTAGAGCAAGTATGCCGTAAGGGAGCGATTTCTCCCCCTTGCCATTTATTGCTTATTCTCATGCTTAAGAGATTCGGCATGCGCTGAAATTAGAAAGGGAATATCAGAAACTTCGACCCAATAGACTTATCACTTCAAAATATCAAATAATATTAATTAATTCCATTAACAATAAATAAATATCATCTATATAGTTTAGATCAAATTCCACCAAGTCACAAATACTAAAAAAAGTGATATACACTAAAAAAAGTCTTGACTAAACTTTTTAAAGTGATAAAATCCTCTCATGGCAAACCAGAGCACGAATGAGCGAAAATACAGTCCTCGCTTTCCGAGTTCAAATTTACAGACATGCATCGAAAAACTAACCCTTCTATATCGTAAAGAAGGCAAAGCGCCCATCCCAAGACCTGTGAGCCGCTACAGCATTAGGCTTCAAGGGGCTTAACGGAGCTTCAACAAGTTTTATTTCTTCGTTAACGCAATTTGGAATGATATCTGATGCTGGATCTAGTGCAATTCGCATATCTGAATTGGGCCTTGCCCTCCTGATGCCTTCAGACAATCAAGAATTTGCCCTCAAAGCAAAGGAATCGCTTGATCACCCTAAGATATTTCAGCTTCTAGATAGTCAGTTTGGTGATTCAGGATCTGTTGATTCTATCGCAGCAATTTTAATTCGCAGTCATGGATTTAATGATGCTGCCGCAAGAGATTGTGCTAAATCCTATAAAGATAGCATAAATTATGTACGTTCTTTACCAGGATTCAGTGAAAATCACCACCAGGAAACAAATACTGAAGAAGCACCTAAAACAAATACCAGTGTTATAAACGATAATGACACACAGCAATACAGCACCGTTCCTGATAAAGAGAGATACTATCCCGAAAACTCAGAACATAAAACTGGCAAGCTCTCTGAAAGAACGAAGATCGAAGTTATAGTCACAGGTCCACTTGGAATCGATGAAGAGGCCAAATTGCAAGTTTGGATTGAGCGAGTACTCAACAAGTGGCTTGAAAATAAGGCGGCGAACGATCAGTTCAACGAAGACGAATTTTAAATTGACAATGGCGGCACCATTCGATGCCGCCATTACCGAGCTGCGGACAGGGTCACAGACGGTATGTAGGAATATCAGTCTATCAGGAAACGCAGTAATTTCAAGGCCAAACTGTTTAGCCCTAGGCCTTCTGGAGGTTCACTTGAGTGATCCTAAAAAGCGCAATCCAGAGCGCATTGTTCGGTTTTGTCGGTATCGACGTGACCCACGGACTGGGAAAGTCTATGACGCCCACGACTACGGCCACGTTGCCTGGCCCATACCTGTAAGGCGCTAGGGTAGATAAAAAATAGACTGGAGTTTAGCTCCAGTCTATTTTTCGTGCTCCTGCTTCGCCTTTATACATTTGCGAAACCATGCCCCTCTTGTAGAAACTCAATGCGATTACCGAAAGGATCTTCGGTATAGAACCGTCGGTGGTCTGGTAGGGTTTCATCCCAGGTTACGGGGTAGCCTGCGTCGGTGAGTCGAAGAGAGAGCGCATCCAGGTCAGCCACACGGAAACCGGCAGGCATGGCAAGCTGTATATGATCAATTGAAATCAAACTAATCCCACTCGTCTCCTTCGTAGGGTTTAGATTGAACTTCCCACTCAACTTGACTTACAACTTTCTCAGCAATAGCATATGGAGATTCCTCAAGAGAGGAACTGAAATATACAATAATTTTTCCATGCACATAATAAGTGGTATCACCGACATCTTTATGTCCTCCACGAAACTGAAAAACCCAACACCAATAAGGAAGTAATCCATTGCGAGGTAATTCATATGGAAATATAATAAATCTATCTTCATATCCTGTAATATCTCCATCGTCTTCGCGCCAAACGTTAAAACGTCTATCTATCGATTCCAACACTCGGTTATTAGCATCATCTTTATTTCCGACCATCTGCCACCCTTCCCATGTTCGAGAAATCTGGCAATTCGTCATCCCTACAGTTATTCCGTCAGTAACATCGAATATCAAATGTCTTCGATCATATCTTGCCCACTGTTGTTTGATTTCATCCTCGGCCAAATCCTGAGGATCCATATTACGCCTCGTTTCAAATAGCAAAGTGCCCCCTGCCGACTAGCAGAGGGGCACTTTCAAGATACCGGCTACGCTTTGGCGATTAGCTGGCGTAGCACGTAGGGCAGGATTCCACCGTGGAGGTAGTATTCCACCTCAATGGGGGTATCGATGCGGAGGGTTACGGGCTGCTCAATAACCGAGCCATCTCGCCTTAGTGATGGATGACCAGCGTGCATCATGGGAGTGATGCCATTCGCCAGACCGATCAGGTCGAAGGTCTCGGTACCAACCAGGCCCAGAGTCGCGGCGCTCACGCCTTCGGTGAACTGGCAGGGCAGCACGCCCATACCCACCAGGTTGCTGCGGTGGATGCGCTCGAAGACTCTGGGTAATAACAGCTTTCACACCCTGGAGTGCTGTGCCCTTCGCTGCCCAGTCTCGGCTGGAACCGGTGCCGTACTCCTGACCAGCCACGATCACTAGCGGCATGCCCCGCTTTCTTGTATTCGCATCGCGGCATCGTAGATAGCAATCGGGTCACCCACACGGTTCATGGTAGTCACGCCACCCTCTACGCCTGGCACCATGATGTTCTTGATGCGGACGTTGGCGAATGTGCCACGCATCATCATCCGGTCGTTGCCACGGCGGGAGCCGTAGGAGTTGAAGTCCTCCTTCGGCACGCCGTGCTCCAGCAGGTAGCGACCGGCGGGGCGTATGCCTTGATGGAACCGGCAGGTGAGATATGGTCGGTAGTCACCGAGTCCCCAAGAATGGCTAACGGGCGCGCGCCGATGATATCCGCTGCTTTACCCGGCTTCCATGCCGAAGTCCTCAAAGTACGGTGGGTGCTGGATATAGGTGGAGTTCTGATTCCACGCATACACATCGCCAGTCGGACGATTCAATTTCCTGCCACAGCGGGTTGTCCGAAAGGCTGGAGTAGTACTTCTTGTAGGTCTCTGGATCACTGGCGCTACCTAGCAATGCGGTAACTTCCTCCGGGGTCGGCCAGATATCTTTTAGGTAGACCGCGCTGCCATCTTGCACCGGTACCAATTGGCTCGGTGGTCAGGTCGATATCGACGCTACCTGCAAGTGCATAGGCCACATACGAGCGGCGGTGACATCAGGAAGTTGGCTTTCACCGCCTGATGCACACGCGCCTCAAAATTGCGGTTACCCAGAAAGCACCGCCGCGACCGTGAGGTTGTTGTCCACCACTGTCTTTTCCAATCGAGGCATCCAGTGGGCCGGAGTTACCGATACAGGTAGTGCAGCCATAACCGACCGTCTGGAAACCGATCTGGTCCAGGTAGCTCTGCAGGCCGGTGGCCTCTAAGTAGTCGGTCACCACGCGGGAACCGGGGCCAAGGCTGGTTTTCACGATATACCGGACGGCTGAGTCCCTTCTCCACAGCCTTCTTGGCGACCAGACCGGCGGCCAGCATCACGCTGGGTTTACTGGTTTGGTACAGCAGGTGATTGCGGCAATCACCACGTCCGCCGTTGGACGGTCCTCGTTCTTAGAGGTCGCGCTTCGGGCGGGCAGGTCATCGGTCTTGGTACCGGCCATGGGCAGGATATGAGAACTTTCTTCACCGATTTTCTAGCCACTCGTGGAATCCTCGAATTTGGTCTTCACATCGGTCAGCGCGATTCGGTCCTGCGGGCGCTTGGGTCCGGCCACACTGGGAACTACGGTCGCTGATATCCAGCGAAAGCAGCTGGGAGTATTTGATCTCACCCGCCTTCGGAATCCCGAAGAGGCCTTGCGCCTTGAAGTATTGCGCGGAACGCGTCTACTTGTTCCTCCGTGCGCCCGGTGTTCTTGAGGTAGGTGCAGCTTTCCTCATCTACCGGGAAGAAGCCCATGGTGGCGCCGTATTCGGGGGCCATATTCGCAATCGTCGCGCGGTCGGTCAGTGCTCAGGCTGGCAGCGCCTTCGCCGTGGAACTCGACGAACTTACCGACAACTTTTGCCGTACGCAGCATCTCGGTGATGGTCAGTACCAGGTCGGTAGCGGTCACACCGGGCTTGAGGGCGCCGGTGAGGTTCACCCCCACTACATCCGGGGTCAGGAAGTACACGGGCTGACCGAGCATACCTGCCTCTGCCTCGATACCGCCCACGCCCCACCCGACGATGCCCAGGCCGTTGATCATGGTGGTATGGCTATCGGTGCCCACCAGGGTGTCCGGGTAGAACACGCCGCCATTCTCCAGCACGCCCTTGGCCAGATACTCCAGGTTCACCTGGTGCACAATACCGATACCGGGTGGCACCACGCTAAACGTATCAAACGCCTGCATGCCCCACTTCAGGAACTGGTAGCGCTGGCCGTTGCGCTCGAACTCGATACGCATGTTCTCATCCAGCGCATCTGCGCGCTCGGAGACATCCACCTGCACGGAGTGGTCAACCACTAAGTCAACCGGCACCAGCGGCTCGATAACCTTGGGGTTCTTACCCAACTTGGCCACGGCGGAGCGCATAGCGGCAAGGTCTACCAGTAGCGGCACACCGGTGAAGTCTTGCAGCACCACACGGGCAACGACAAAGGGCACCTCGGCGGTACGCTCGGCCTTTGGCTGCCAGCCTGCCAGGGCGCGTACATCCTTCTCCGATGCGCGAATGCCATCCGCATTGCGCATGCACTCTCTCCAGCACGATACGGATAGAAACGGGGAGCTTGCTGACTGCCCCGAAACCCGCAGCCTCCAGCGCTGGAAGCGAGTAAAGCTGGCCAGTCTCGCCAGCACCGTAGGAAAACGTCCGAATCATCTCGTTCATGAGCCTATTTTACCCCTGCGCCATTGATAACTCCAATGAATTGATTTCATGTAAATCATGCAAAATACGCATACTATAATTACTCTAGTTTAATATAGTCTATAATTAGATTAATCATCGAGCACGGATGATTATCGCCTTTCTACTTCAGGCTTGCCACGGGGAGCTGCGCCGCCGCATGGTGGAACTCTGGCCCCATTCGAACTGAATCCTGGCCACTTCGCGGTTATGAGTCTGCTCTACAGCACCGGTGCTAGGAGCCAGAAGCAGCTTATCGACGCGCTGAATATCGACAAATCGACGATGGTTATTCTCATCGATCAATTGGAGCGCGGTGACTTCGCGATTCGCCAGCCCGATACTCGCGACTGCCGCGCTCATGCCGTGTCTCTAACCGAAATCGGGCGAGAGCGTTTCGAGATTCTGGGAGTGCTGGTAGCACGGATACAGGCCAACTACTTCTCCCCGCTCACCTCCGACGAACTGGAGACCTTGCGAACATTGCTTCTGCGACTAAAGGCAAGACAACTATGAACGCTATCTCTTGGCGGGAGCTGGAGACCTTTCTGACCGTAACCGGGTTTGTCTCTGCCTGGGCTATCGTTCCCGCACTGAACAAGCGTGTCTGGCATATCCTGGTTCCTGGCGTGTTTCTACTGATAGGGTGTGCCTGGTTTGTCGCCATCCTTCAATCCGGGCCTGCATTCCTGCCTCGGTTTCTTGCCGCGGTCATTGGCTGGCCGCTCATCGCCCTCGCAGGTACGGTCTTACGCCAGAGACTTTCGCCTACACCATCCTCATCCTCGCAGGAAATCCATTGGGGTGACTGTCAAAAGCAAGGAGACCCGGAGTTCATTCAGGCCTTCGAGCGTTTCCTGCAGGCAGGTCAACAAGGGGATATTGCCACTATTCGGGAGATCTACGCCCCTGAATTCCAGTGTCTGAGGGTAGCTGATTCTGGCGGCAGTGTTCGCCTCCCTAGAGACAAAATGCTTCACTTCTGGGAGCAGGCCATTTCATCGGCACGCCCCAATGGGCTCATACGTTCCCATGCCATTCCTACCAGGAACACACGGATCTGGTTTCTGGATTCCCATGGCACAGAGGCAACGATTCTAATGACCCGGCAAAAACGCCTCCAGACAAACTGGGAGAATCTATTCTATGTACTCCGGTGGGTTCGCCAGAATGGGGAGTGGAAGCTGCTCCGGGAGTATGTTCATCAAAAAAGTTCGTAAGGCCCGATGGATTTCGCATGGCAGCAACGAAGTGATGGTTGAGAGCCATGATGCCGACCAGCGCCCGCTCCCTCTGGAGCCTGACCAAGCGAGTACCGCCCGACCCGGCAGTGCTCCGTGAAAAGTATCTGGCTCCCCTGCTAGCCTACACTCAGCGCCGCCTTCGTAATCGAGATGACGCAGAAGATGCCGTGGCAGAGGTCTTCGGTGCCGCCTATGCTGCCCTGCACCGTTGCCCTGCGCCAGAGTGGGAGCGTGCCTGGTTATTCGGCATCGCGCGGAATAAAGTGGCCGATGCCCTGAAAAAACGTCGCAAACGCGCCGAGGTCCCGCTGGACTCCGTGGCAGAGCGATCTACCCCGTTTGTACAAGACTCCGAGCTACAGGAGTTTCTGGAAACCCTGCGCCCGGAGTGGCGCGAGGTTCTGCTTCTGAAATACGTGGAAGGGTTGAGCCTCGCGGAGATTGGCCGTGTGGTGGGTAAGTCCGACAAGGCGATCAGCAGCCTGCTACAGCGTGCTCGTGCCGCCGCACAGCAAGCTCTGAGTAGTGAGGAAGAGTCATGAGAGAAGAGGAACTGGCAAAGCGCCTGCAAAACGCTTTTCCCAACACTGCCCCGCCCGATGACGCTCTGCACGCCCGAATCCGAAGCTTGCAGAGCAAGGCGAAAACCCCACGAAGAAAGGCTACCTGGAAACGAGTTCTGGGAGGCCTTGCCACCGCTGGTATCGGGGCAGTCGCGATCTCCCGTGGAGCAGTTGTGTCTGTTCTCCTCCAGATGGAGCATGCGCCTGCCGCACAGTCCGTCGCCATTACGACGGTGCACCAGGATGGTTTCGGTTACTCTAACACACGTCAGTACTGGGAGTCTCCAAAGGGCCAGAAAAGCATCGCTATTGCGGCAACGAACGGGAAACCATGGTCCACACAGTACACGGTTCGTAATGGTAACAAAATCTATTTCTGGACCCGTGGCTATGAATCGAAAGGTGAGGTTTACACTAAACTGGCTCCCCTGCTGCAGGAGCCCCCGCAGAACATCTGCGTCACGAAGTCGTTCCTCATTCCATGGATAGTCCGACTACCGGACAAAATAGTAAACGGACGCCGACAATGGATGCTCCAGCAAACCTATACCCTTCCTACAAGATCCGTATCGGAACCCGTTGCCATCGGAGCCAGACTTGACACAGGGCTACACAAATTTGTGTGGCAGATAGATGCGAAGCTCGCCAAGGTTACCCGAACCGAAAACTGGGTCTATCGCACGAACGACACCTGGCATCTCCAGACATTTAGCACCGGCAACTATAATCAGCCAATGCCGGATTCTTTCTTTGATATTCCGTCTACCGTAAAGTGGACACCCAACTCCAAGCCTGCTGGCATGGGCCACAGTTCCCTCTTTGAACCTTATCAGGGGAATGTGTCCTTTCGTGCCTGGTGGCATGACATTCTGGTTGGACAATAACCTCACCAAATACTTACACCATTGTGCAACCTCGGATAGGTTTAGATTGACTATTAGAGCAATGTAAGAATCTGTGTCTTATAGCCCCTTGAGGTATTGAGTTATGCCCAACCAAATAAAGAAACCTCGCCGAAACACCCGCGGGAAAATTGTATTCCTTAGCATTGGCGTTGTCGTCGTAGGAATGGTTCTTGTATCTCGCGCTCCCGTCGCCTACGTCCTCTATCAGTATCAGAGTGGGCCTGCCCCAGAACGGTGTTAACGCTTTCGAAGCGTTACGATGATCCCTATGGTATTCCGCTACAGCGTACCTGGAAAGTAGCAGATAGAGAACTGGAGACATCTTACCAATTTGAGCGAAGCTCAAATCCCAATGAACTGGTTCTGGAGCACCAGCACCATCAGCTCTACTCAGAAAACAAATGGTACACCTGGACACAGGGAGAAGCTTCTGATGGCGATGTGCTCCAAATCCAACGGCATGAGATAGAGTCTCGCCTGCTCTCTGGAGATAGTGGCCTGCTGGATGAAGCTAGCTATCTGGTTGATGAGCCCTCTACTCCCAATTGGTATCAAGCAATCTGGTCCAGCCCATGGCTAATGAGGATGCCAGATAGATTTGCGGATGGTCATCGCCAGTGGGTGCTTCAACAAACGTACCATAAACCAGACTCCCTGGAATATCATCGAAAAGTATGGGGCATCGATGTACAGACCAGGCAAATCAGCTGGGCGGAACATTGGGCCTTCTCTGGCAACACCCCGCAGAAACTTCTGGTACGTGATGACTTTAGTTATAATATCCCCATACCAGACTCAACCTTCGAAGTACCTGACAACTTACAGAAGAAGACTCCAGATGGTGAAATGCCCGTGTGGTTTACAGAGCCGTCTCTTCGAATCTATGTAGCACCTATATCCTGGCGTAGCTGGTGGAACAACATTCTGGTAGGACGATAGCAATTACTTTCCAATAGGATTTCAGGGGTTGACATATGCCCGATTGGATAACGAAATCTCGCCGAAAGGCTCACTGGAAGAACATACTCATTGGGGCTATAGCCGTGGGTGTAGGCATGGTGTGCCTATCGCGTGCTCAGGTTGCCTACGTTCTCTATCAGCATCAAAACGCTAAAGCACCCAGCACAACCTATATAGAGACAATAGACAAATATTCCTATTTTTCCTCAGGTAAAGTGCGGCGCATCTGGAAAACATCTGACAAAAAGCGATGGAGCAAGTACGCGCAAACAAGGGTGCCAATTCAAGTCTTTTCTGTTCATCAAGTCTGCCGTGACAAAAAAAGTTACTTTTGGACATCGCACAAAATGATTGATGCGGAACAATACAGTGTCTCCAAAGAAGCTCCCAGCAATGAAATCCAGGCAAAGCCCAGTTTGGGCCAGGCTGTCTGGTCTATTCCCTGGCTCTTTAGAATGCCAGATAGGTATACAAACGGGCATCGCCAGTGGATTCTTCAGCAAACGCTTAGCCGATCCCAAAACTATGCTAATTGGACGGTATGGGGGTTTAGTGCAGAAACGGGACGATTGAGTTGGATAGAAGACTGGTCCCAGGAAGGGAAAATGGAACCAGAGTTGCTGAAGCGAACGGTGTACACCTACGACAGTCCGATACCAGACTCTGTCTTCGAAGTTCCCAATCTTCTGAAAACACGGGATTCCGAATATACGGAGAGCTCGTGGCCAGAGGAACCTGATTTTACTCCCGCCGTCAGAACATTTTCGTGGAGCTGGCGTTCATCGAACTGGGAGCAGTGGTGGAATACGGTTCTGGTGGGGCGATAGGTGCGCCCCACCAGTCCACTAAATATCCGTAAAGCTGGGAATCTCCACACGCTCACCATTTCGTAGCGAAGACTCATTGGCGCAGATTCCCGCTGCTGTCCAGTTCGCTGAGATGACCGCATCGATTACTGGTGAGCGCTCTTCTACAATACTCCGCACGAACTCATGGGCCAGGTGTGGGTGCGAACCTCCATGCCCATGCTGAGTAAAGCGGGCAATCTCTGGCGGAATCAAGTCGAGCCTATCTGGCGAGGAGACGCGCTCCATACGTGCGTGTCGCCCCCGGTGCTCCGGCGAGGCAAGTGGCTCCAGAGTGTAGAGAATCGGCTCTTCGTGCTCTAAGTTCCACTCGAAGCCCTTACTATCGCCATACACGCTGAATGCTTCGGTGTAGGTTCGCGCCGTCTGGAACCAGGAGCGTGTGACCTCGGCGGCCAGCTCGCCCCCTTCTAACCGGAAAATAGCGGTTTGTAGGGGAAACGTGGTGCCCCCTGGCTGTTGGATATCCGCCCGCAATCGTCCGGACCCGAAGCAACATACGGATTCTGCGCGGCCACCTGCCAGCGCCAGTACCGGAGCTATAGCGTGAGTACCATAGATCATAGGCGCCATAGCACGCCAATATTCGGGGTAGTTTCCCTCTATGTCCTGAAAGTAGGTTCCACGCAGGAAAGTCAGATTGCCCAGCTCGCCCCGGCTTACCAGGTCCTGTGCATACAGAAACTCGCGGGTGTAGACCGCCGTTTCCATCATCATGTAGTTCTTACCGGAGCGCTTCTGCACCTGAACAATCCGGCGCAGATCGTCAATTTCTGTCGCCATGGGTACGGCACAGGCGCAGTGCTTGCCTGCCTCTAATACCGCCAGAGTCTGCTCTACATGAAACGGCACCGGGGAGAGCAGATGCACGGCATCCAGCTCCTCACAGGCGAGTACTCCCTCCAGCGACGTAAAGAGATACTCTGGCGGAATCTCCAGACTTTCCCCGAGCGATTGCAATCGGCGCTCATCCGGATCGCACAGGGCAACCAGGCCCACATCCGGGTGGGCCTGGTAAATCGGTGCGAAGGCGGCCCCAAACCCGAGGCCAACCACAGCAATGTTTACTTTAGATGCCATAGCTAATTACCTCTCCCCCTAACCCCCTCCCCTAAAGGGAAGGGGGAACGAGAATCACCGGGGGCTTCTGCTGGGGTGGCACAGAATCCAGGCGATTGCCCTGTAAATTCTCCCTTCCCTTTAGGGGAGGAGGTTAGGGGGAGAGGTCAATGGATTTTTACGGCAGAGTTTTACCCGTGGCGCGGTAGATTTCGTACCACTGCTCTCGGGAGAGCGAGACGCCGGATGCCTGCGCGACTTCTTTGATACGCTCGGGTTTGGTGGTACCAATCACTACCTGCATCTTGGCGGGGTGGCGCAGAATCCAGGCGATAGCCAATGTGGTGCTGGAAACGCCGAAGCCCTCTGCAATCGTATCCAGGACTTTGTTCAGTTCAGGAAACTCCGGGCTACCGATGAACGAACCTTTGAAGAAACCATACTGGAACGGCGACCAAGCCTGCACAGTGATTTTCTTGAGGCGGCAGTAGTCCAACACGCTGTTATCGCGGTCTATGGAGCGATCTATCTCCATGTTGACGTTCAGACCATGATCCAGCATACCCGTGTTGGTAACGCTGAACTGAAGCTGGTTGGCTTCGAGCTTCATGGGCAGGCTGGCTTGTAGCAGTTCAATCTGACCCGGGTTGTGGTTGCTGACACCAAAGTGCCGTACCTTGCCGCTGTCTTTCAGCTGCGTAAACGCCTCTGCGACTTCCTCAGGCTCTACCAGGGTATCGGGGCGATGCAGAAGCAGGACATCGATGTAGTCGGTCTCCAGGCGCTTCAGAATGCCATCTACGGAGTTTAGAATATGCTCTTTGGAGAAGTCGAACATGCCCTTGCGGATACCGCACTTACTCTGCAGAATCAGGTCCTCACGCGGAATTCCGAGGCGCTTGACAGAAGCGGCAAAGACCTCTTCGCTCTTGCCACCACCATAGATATCGGCGTGATCAAAGAAGTTCAGGCCCTCGTCCATCGAGGTGCGCACGAACGTATCTACGGCATCCGGCGTCATGCCAGCGATGCGCATGCAGCCCACGGAGATCTCGGTGGTCTGAAGAGAGCTAGATCCGAGGGGAATAATCTTAACGGCCATTGCCGAAGTATACCCAATAGGACCAGTTTGGAATACCACTCCCTCAGAGTGTCCCGTTAGGCTTTTGCCCCCCTGCCCCCCAGTAATAGGGGGTTCCTACGAAGTTTATTCCTTTTAGCTGCTTCGCAGCATCGGTGCAGAGTATGGCAGGCTATTCGGTAAGCGAGAAAATGCCGCGCAGCGGCTTAGAGGTTGATACTGCACTGGAACCCGCTATTACTGGGGGGCAGGGGGGCATGCCCGAAAGGGCATAAAAACGAAAAGCCGCCCAGCAAGAGTTGCTGAGCGGCTTTCTAACAGAGTTTAGAAGCCCTCCAGGCGGGTGGTGGCATCGCCGAAGCGGTCCAGTTTGACGCCCATGCGGTCCATGAGGCCAAGGTAAAGGCTGCAGACCTTGCGGTTGTCTTCGCCCTTGTCGCGGTAGTTGAGCACGCGGCCTGTGGCGAGAGCGCCGCCCATGCCACCGACGGTAAGAATCGGCAGGTGAGAGTTGTCGTGCGACGAACCCGAGTACATGTTGGAGAGCCAGAGCATGCCCGTGTTGTCCAGCACAGAGGTATTCCCCTGCCCTTCCTTCATGGCATCCAGCTTTCCGGCCAGATAGGCAAGATTGCTCACATAGAACTGTGTGATGCGCTGGTAGCCCTCAGAGGTATCGCTGTGCGACGCGATATGGTGACCATCGCTCACGTTTAAGAACGGGTAGAACAGCCCGGAGAGGTCGCGGCACATGAGCATGGAAGCGATTCGGGTTTTATCCGTCTGAATGGCCAGTGCCACGATGTCGCACATAAGGCGCATGTGGTCCCGAATATCCTCGGGCAGGCCATCGTTGGGGCGCTTCATCAGTGTCAGAGGCATGTTCTTGGTCTGCGCGTTGTCGGCGGCCTTCATCATAGAGCCACGCATCTTCTGAACACGCTGCTCGACCTCACGCACACTGCTCAGATACTCATCGAGCTTGCCACGGTCTTCCTGGCTGATTTTCTTGCGCAGGCGCGTAGCCTCATCGCGTACCCTGTCCAGCACGCTCTCCAAGCGCTGGCTGCCATTGTTATCGAACAGGCTGTCGAACGCCAGCGATGGATAGACCTCACTAGGCACGGGCGAGTCCGCGTTCTGCCAGGAGATATAGGAGCTATATGCCATGGAGAAGTTCGACTCGTGGTAGCCCGTGAGCGGCTTCTCGCAGGAGAGGACCAGACTCGGCTGAACCGTCTCCTGTCCCAGTCGCATAGCCAGCACCTGGTCCATGGAGATACCGCCGTGGAGCACCGCACCACGCGAGAGCGGCGCGCCAGAGAGGATTCCCCCGGTCATACCCGGATGGATACCGACATTCGTGGACGGTTTATTGAACAAACCACTGATGACATTGAGCTTGGTCTTCAGTGGCTCCAGCGGCGCAAGGCACTTGCTGAGCTCCATCTGAGCGCCCTCACCCTTGGCCCACCACTCATTCGGGCTGACCCCGGTGCCCATGAACTGGACTATGAATCGCTTGGGCGGGGTAGAGGTTGCCGGGGGAGCGCCCCAGACCGGTGCGGACTCCAGCCAGGGCAGCGCCATGGCGACACCGGCACCGTGTAGGAAAAGTCGTCGGGAAAGCTGTTCCTGATTTCGCATGTCTTTCTACTAAGCGTCCTTTTTCGGAAGGGTGGGAATCCGTCGGTTGCGGAACTGCTGGCTAGTCACAATCGTTTCCACCAGCGTGTTGAATTTGTAGCCGTTTGCCGCCATTCGTTTTTGAACCTCATTCAAGAGCGGTTCATCCGATGGCAGTAGAGTTCGGCCCAGTCCATAGGATACCAGTTTTCGATTGAAGTTACTTAAAAAGTCCTTCTCTCGTTTTACTTTTAAGAAGTCCTGAAGTCCAGTCACTCCGGCGCGGTCCGGCCCACCGGGAAATGGCGCGTGATTATCGACCGGCTTACCGCCGCCGTCTTTCTCCCGAAGCTCGCCAATCGGGCCGAAATTCTCGAACACCAGGCCATAGGAATCGAACCGAGCATGACACCCGGCACAGGCGGGGTTCTTACGGTGCTGCTCCAGCGCCTGGCGCAGAGTTCGCTCACCCAGCTCGTGCTCATCCTTGGGGAGCTCGGGCACAGCCGCCGGCGGCGGTGGAATCACCTCACCCAGCACACGCTTCACGACCCAGTAACCACGCTTCACCGGGCTAGTGCGCAGTCCAGAGGCATTCGAGGTCAGGAACACCGCCATAGGCAGCAGGCCGCCACGTCCATACTTCGTGGCATCGTCCACCTTCACCCAGCCATCGCCTTCGGGCTTCACCTCGGTCATGCCGTAGTGCTTGGCCAGTGGCGCGTTCACGAACGTGTACTTGCCATAGAGCCAGTCTAATACCGAGCCATTGTTCTGGAACGTGTCCATCATGAAGTGAATCGGTTCCTGGAACATAGACTCGCGAAGCGTGTCATCGAAGCTGGGGAAGCGTTGCCGGTCCACGGCGTTGTGCTCCTCGAAGCGCCGGAAGTCCAGCCAGTTGGCTCCGAACTCGGTGGCCATGGCGCGCATCTTCGGGCTTTTCAGCATGCGCCGGGTCTGTGCGGCCAATACCGCCGGGTTGGAGAGTTTCTTCTGGGCCGCGAGGTCCATCAGCTCTTTGTCTGGCATAGACGCCCACAGGAAGTAAGACAGCCGGTTTGCCAGCGCGTAGTCGGAAAGCGCCTGCGTGGTTTTCGTGCTCGCGCCGACTTTCGCTGGAGCCGGAGGGGGCACGGTAGAAGCAAGTACCATTCCATTCCCCACAGGCTTTTGCAGGGCGACCGGGTCTTCCTCTAAGTCTAACCGGAACAGGAAGTTCGGGGAAAGTAGTACGCGGGTCACGCAGTCACGCATGGCATCTTCGTGCGTGAGCTGGTCTTTGGTGCGGAGCGTGGCGTAGAATCCTAAAAGCTCCTGCTTTTCTGCGTCGGTCAGCGGGCGGCGATAGGCTTTCTCGGCGAACTCCAGTAAGGCTTTACGATGGACAGGCTCGGCAGCTAAGCGCTCTTCACCCGCCTTCTTGATGTTCGCCGCGACTATTTTGAAGTGCTCATCGAAGACCGCTAGTGTCTCCGGTGTGCCGCCCATACGCTTGGCTTTAGCGATGTAGAGGTCGGAGAAGAGCTTGATTTTGTCTTGCGCCAGGTTCCCTTTGTCTTCCGGCTTGGCAAAGTCGAACTCGGGGTCACGCCCGGTCAGAATCGTTCTAGCTTCGTTGCGCTCGTAGAAGAAGAACTGCAGATGCATGCGCTCCTGCCACGAGGCCACGTTGCTGAAGTCTCGCCAGAGCGTATCTAGCTCCTGCTTGCCCTTCTCATCGAGAATCATATCCACCAGCGGGGTATCGTCTCGGAAGTATCCCATGGCGTTGTGCGAGCCAGCCGTGAGCAAGCGCCCTTCGCGCAGATAGAGCTGGTCGAACTCCATGAGGCCGCGCTCGTCGATATAGAACGCATCCGGGAACGTATCACAGAACAGGTCGAATCCCTTGATGTAGGGCACGCGCGCGGTCTCGTCCAGCGGGGCGAAGAGATCTGGGTCCACGTCTTCGGTTACCGTGCGCTCCGGTCGGTTATCACGAGCGGGAATCACACGGGTGTGGGGCACCCCGTCTAGCTGCAGCGGGGCCGGATTGAATGTGCGACGGTGGGTGGCGTACTGCCGGTCTTTCCAGAGGATGTTGCACTGGCTGCCAGTAGAGAACTCATTGGGCACCTTGAGGTTCGGGAAGCGCGAGGAGACCTTTCGCCGAAGCGTGGTCACCCACTCCCGTAGCGTAACGCACCAGCGGTAGGCAATTTTAGGATTGGCCGGGTCGGGCTTGGGAAATCCATTGAAGCTCTTCTGTAGCTGTGCCACAGGGCCAACAGTCTGGTCGGGTGCATTGAGAATCGCCCACACGCGCTCCAGGTACTTGGGGCTGATTTTCAGCTCGTTCGCAATCGCTGGCAGCGTGTAGTCCGGCTTGCCCAGCTCTGCGCGATACTTGTAGTGCCAGGCGCCATAGAAGTAGTCGGCGATATCTGTGGGCTGCCGCTTGTAGAAATCCACGATGCGTAGAGAGCAGAACTTGTCTCTATCCGTCTCCCCAATCACCGGGTGTGATGCGAAGGCGAAGCCAGTAGAGGTCAGCGCCAGATGGTCGGCCACATCGCGTGCGGCCTGCACGTACTTCTTGGTGAGTGCACCAGAAAGCGTAAGCGATTCGGCGGAGTTATCGAAGCCTTCCTGATTGGCGGGGTCTACCGGGAACTCTTTAGTCGGCTGCAAGTCCTGCCCGGTGAGGTCTCGAATAGTGTAGTCGTACTCCCGGTTGCTCAGGCGGCGGGCAGGCACCAAGCCGGGGTCGCCAGCATGCTTCTGAATCTCCAGGTTACGCACCGCATTGATCCAGGCGATAACGGCCAGGCGGTCTTTATCAGGCGGTTGGGGTATGCCTGCGGGAGGCATGTCTTTGTTTATCAGCCGGTCTCGGAGCAGGGTCCAGTGCGAGAAATCTCGGACAACGGTCGCCATCTGGGTGTAGGAGACCAGATTGAGCTGGGCCTGGGGTTTGTCCTTTCCATGACAACCAGCGCAGTAGGCTACCAGAAACGGGCGGACAGTAGTCGTGAACTGCTTCTCCAGAATAGCTTCCTGGCTTGGCGGGGCGACAGCGCGCGAAGGCTCCGGCCAGGCCAGCAGGCCAGCCAGTGCCGCGGTAGATAGCAGGGTTCCCCCTAAGTACGGATTGAATCTCATTCGTTCAGATGTGAAAAGTTATGCGTTTGCTAAGAGCCAGTAGGCGCGTGCGACAGAGGCATTGCTCATGAGGGTTTTGCGGTCCTCACCGGGGCGGCGGGTCCAGTGTCCCCCATCCGAAGGATCGCGCAGGCGGCTCCAGCAGTACTCTCCATAGGCTTCTGCGCGTTTACGCAGAAATGCAGTTCTGGTCTCTTTGTGCAGGTCTAAGAAGGCTTCGGTCAGTAGATGCGAGAAGTTCGGCTCATCGCGGAAAGCTCCGGTGGCGCTGTCAACCAGCCCTTTTTCGGAGGCTTCTGCGAGGCGCATGGCTTCGTCTAGCTGCGATTTGTCACGGGTTGCACGATACAGTCCCAGATGCCCTCGCAGCATGAGCGCGACATTGTAGGTAAACTGGGTTTTCTCGATTTTCCCATCCAGGTTGCAGTTGTCCCAATAGAGTCCATCCGGCGCCTGAAGTTTCTCTTTTGTCCAGACTAATATTCGTCGGGCAAATGGCACGAAGTAGCCGGGGTTCAGATGCTTTGCCAGAACCAGCGCGGCGGTGGCGCTGGGGCCGTTGGAACAGGTGTTCTTGGACTTCTTGTCTTCGCGCCAGTAGATGCCCCCACCGAGCTTTTGATCCCACCCGGAGAGCACGAAGCGCATGGTGTCTGCCGCACGGGTCAAATACTTACGCTCGCCGGTTTTCTCATAGGCTTCTACGAACGTAATCACCATCCAGGCGTTGTCGTCGTAGTACTTATCCGAGTTACCCGGCGATGACAGATAGGCATCGTAGCCAGGAATAATAGCGCGGGTATCCCAGTAGCCCTGCAAGCCATCGAAGAACCGGGCCAGATGGGGCTTATCGTTGGCACCCACGAACATAGAAAACGCGACTCCGTTGGCCCACATAAAATCCCACGGGAGCGCCTTGGTGTCTACCGGCATGGCAGGTCGAAACCGCCCCGCTTGCTCGTTCCAATACGCGGTTAAACAATACCGAGTTGCTGCCTCCGCCCGCTCTGTCCAGAGATTCTTTTGCATTAAATTCAAGGGTATCACGGGATACACTGCACGGCATGGAAAGCGTGTGGGAAGAACTAAAGGCGGACCACGAGCGACTGTTTCGCGGACCAGGAAAAGTTACTGGTGGTGAATACAATAAACAGTGGGACGCATGGTTGAAGCGCGCCAGAACCACTCTCTTTCCCAACGACACACAGTATTGGCTACCAGATGATTCGACTCTATGGCGAGATTCGGCGCCGCTTAGCATCGTTATAGGCGGACTAAAAGTGGTGCCAGAATCACTCCTTGCTCCCATGCTTCGTGCCGCTGTGTATGACCTGGACCCAAGTTTTAACCGTCGATATATTGAAGTCTGCCTGAAGCATTGGGGCGGCGTGCGCGTCAATACGGACCTTTTCCCCTACACAGTAGGCTCTAACCTGGAAAGAGCAGGAGTTGCGAATGCGTTCTACCACTCTCTATCCAATCCCAGAAAAGGCTATCTCTTCGAGTGGACCGAAGGACCAACCAAGGAGCAAATTCAGAGAGCCCATAACTGGTTCCTTGAGGAGTTCGTTACCAACAGCGATCTACAGGTTCGCAGGAATACCATTTCCCGGCTCAACTTGGATAAGCCTGAAGCTTATCCCGAGTCACTGCGTCCGCTGATTCCACGGGCTATCGCCATCGCACGGAACCACCCGGATGAATACATACGGCATCGGGTGGAGATTCAGCTAGGTAAGCCAGGTCCGTTTATGGCCAAACCTTCGCGAGGTCAGCACTGATATGGAGCTACGTCAGCTAGAGGCTTTTGTTTGTGTGGCGCAGGAGAACAGTTTCACCCGCGCGGCGGTACGCTTGCATCTGACTCAGCCTGCCGTGACCCGGCAGATCGGTGCGCTGGAGGCGGAACTGGGAGCCGAGCTATTCGAGCGATTAGGCAAGAGCATTCGACTGAGCGCCGCGGGCGAGGCATTACTCCCCCACGCTGAGACAGTACTCCGTGAGGCAACTGAGGCGAGAGAAGCAGTTAGCGAAGCCGTCGCCGGACGTAGTGGAAGGCTTACCCTGGCGGCATCGTCTACTCTGGCCAGCTATTTACTCCCCCCTGTGCTGGCGGCGTTTCGGCAGGCGCACCCTGGTGTGGAGCTTCAGTTGCGGACGGGACTCTCGGCGCAGGTCTGGGCGCAGGTACGCTCCGGCGATGCCCAGCTTGGCCTGGCAACGACGGAAGGTACAGACGAAGAGCGTCGCCATGACATGCTCTTAGTCACACCACTTGGGCGCTATGAAACGATAGCCGTGGTGCCACCACGGCACCCACTGGCGGGAAACAGCTCACTGGCACTGGGCACGCTGGCGGGTGAACCGCTGGCCATGTCGGAAGGGACGACTCTGCGGGCGTTTTTAGAGGGCGCCTTGGAACGGGCGGGAGTGGTGCCGCGCATCACACTGGAGCTGGACAGCGTAGAAGCGATCAAGCGAATGGTGGAGGCGGGACTGGGAATCTCGCTTCTGCCACGCATAGCCGTGCGTGCGGAGACTGAGGGCGGAAGACTGGTAGCGCTCCCTCTGGCGGATTTAGCACAGGCGGAGCGGCGAATGGTGTTCCTGCGGCGGCGCGACCGACGGGTTACGCCACCACAGGAGACATTAGAACGGTTATTGAGTGAGGCTCAGTCGACTCTGTCGCTGCCGACGTAAACCTGAACGGCAGGTGCGGCGCGCTCGATGGTCTGGCTATACTCGACCGTCTGGCCCATGGTGGGGTCAGCTAGCTGGGTGAAGCTGCCTACGCCCTGAACATCTACCCAGTTGCCATTGGCATCTGTGGACTGATAGAGGCCAGCACCGTTTCGCTCGTCCATACCGAAGTAGACACGGCGCTCTTCGTTCTCATCGTTGAGGATCAGGCTGGGAACGCTCTGGAATGTATCGAGCTGTAGTCGCCGTCGCCCTGCTGCATCGTACATCAATAGACCGGGCTCGCCCTTTGCATCCGTGGTCAGTACCGCACGTGGTCGCCCCAGGCGGTCCACGAGCTGAATTTCACGAGCGGAGACGACACCGCCATTGCGTACGGGCAGAAAAGCACGCACCGCAAGGTCGATGGCAACCAGCAAGACTGCTGTTGCGACGATGATTCTAGTCTGTGTGTTCATGTGCCAAATCCCTTCTTGTTCTGCATCATAAAGCGAAATCATCTGGGGCGCCAGAGGAAAAAATTATCCTTCTGTCTTCCCGCCGTTTCCTCCGGTGCCAGCACCCGTGCCTCCACCGTTCTCACCACCAGCGCCAGTACCGCCACCGTTACCTTGTCCGGTACCTCCGCCTTCACCAGTCCCACCGCCTCCGCCTTCGCCGCCGGTTCCCTGGCCACCCTCGGGTTGGGTGGGACGCTGCTCTCCGCCGCCACCGCCTTCGGGCTCCGTGCGGCGTGAGCGTCGGCGACGGCGCGGCGATTCCTCGCCGCCATTGGTATCGCCAGTGGCGGCATCTGGCGTAGCGCCCTCGACTGCAGTAGCACTTGGGGTTTCCTCGGTACGACGGCGGCGACGGCGGCGTGGACGATCTTCATCCGCCACGGTAAGCGACGGAGACGGCGAAGGAGACGGAGTCGCTTCTTCCCCTGGCACCACCAGGGTCTTGCCCTTCGGAGTTACCGTAAGAGTCCAGCGCTTCCCACGATAGGCAATCCCGGTGATAGTCAGTTTCTTCCAGCTCGGGGGCAGGGTCGGCTTCGCCGCCGCGATGCCGTTCCAGTCGGACCAGTCCAGCCCACCAAAGCCATAGTAAACCGCCTGGAGAACGCCGCCTGCTCCAGTAGCGAACACACAGCGATCCAGCGAACGCTTCTCCGAAAAGAGCAGGAACGGTCCGCGCACAAACGGGCGATAGCTCTCCCGGAACTCTGTATCCGCCTCTTTCGATCGACCCAATCGAGCATTGATCAGCGCGTGCACCGAATCGGTCATCGCAGGACCGTTCTTTATGGGGCGCGCCGCATGGAAATCGAAGGTCTTAGACGCGATGTCGTTGTTCATCGGGTGCCGGGCAGGCCAGAGCAGAAGCTCACCATCTGCCTGCTTCGTGCTCTTGCCATCGTCTTTCTGGCTCCTCAGATAGACACCGGTCTCTGGATTCCGCGCAAAGTACATGGAGTTGACCATGTCGTGCCAGCGCTCCGGTACGGGCTTCCCCAGAATCTCTGCGGCAGAGGTAGCCGCACGCAGGCACTGCAGCGCCATGGCATTGGTGTAGGAGTTATCGTCCACCCCCATGTGCAGCTCATCCGGCCCTGTCACCTTCTTGATGTGATAGGCGCCGTTTTCGTCCTTCTTCGCCCGGCTGGCAAAGTAGGTAGCCACCGCCGAGATAACCGGCCAGCCCTTGCGCTCCAGCCAGCCCCTATCGCCTGTCGCCAGATAGAACTGCCAGTGCGACCAGCCCACTCCCGCGGTAACATGCCGCCCCTCGGAGAAACCACCCGGCGCGGTCTCTTTGCCGGAGCGTGCCGATTCCCAGGCGTAGTCCGCGCCTTCATAGCCCTGTGCCTTGGCATTGGCTTTCGCCGCGTTCAGAGTCTTGAACCGGTAATCCAGGATATTGCGGGCCAGCTGGGGATGCTGTGCCAGAAGCGCTGGGAATATCCATACATCGGCATCCCAGAAAATATGACCTTTATAGAAATCCGATGAGAGGGTTTCCGGCGCAACCGAATCTGTACCTCCCACTCGTGTGGACTGCATCAGGTCGAAGAGCAGCTTATGCACCAGTTGCTGCGCCTCCGGGTCCCCCTCTATCTCAATGTCTTTATCCTGCCAGCGTGCTTCCCAGACCGACTGGTGGGCCTGAAGCGCTTCTTGATAAGTTGGCTCTGGCAGTATCGGCTTATCCTCAGGTCGGAGCACCTGAGCGAAGATAGCCCAGGAGTTCGCCCCGAGCTGCTTGAGTTTCCGATAAGCGATCTTGATTCCATTCTTCTGAATGGTTTCCGGCAGCTTCGGCTCCGCATTATCTACACGAATAATTGCTAAGTTCGGCTGTGCCGCGGAGATAAACGTAGTGACCGTGATGTCGTCCCAACGCGTGGTCAGCACGCCACGCTTCATGTCTAGTGTCTGCTCGTAGTCCGCGCCTTTGGGAATGGCGGGCAGTGCCAGAGTATGCCAGTTGGGAATTATCTGCAGGGTTTCATTGGCATCATAGATACCGGCTATGTAAGACCGGCTATCTTTGGTGGCAACTCCCTGGGCACCAAATGTAGCGCCTAAAAGCCCGTTCCCTAAGAAGATGCCCCGGTTTCCACGCACGGCATCCACTTCGGTGGTGTGAAGCTGCCAGGGATTGGTCTCAATAAATGCGCCCGAGTCCGTGCGCACTGGCACACGTGAGCCATCGGTCGTATCCGATTTCTTCGGACAACCGGTGAGAACCAGGGATACGAGCGCAGCCGCGCCAATCAATCCCGCTGAGTTACGAAAAGCCATCTATCAGAGTTCCTTACGGGCGGGCGAGAGCCATAGTTTCCGAAAACTTCGGTTTTCTCAAAGCCAGCCTCGGTGAGCCAATTACATATATCGGTCTGTAAGTAGGCGCGCTGCCAGTGAGTTTCTGTGAAGTGGCGCTCCTCGCCGGTCTCACTATCCACAACCCAGAACGCCATGCTCACGTGGCACAGCCCCGTTTCTGGATCGTAGGTACTGACCCAGTCATGCTTTACCGGGCCATCTAGCTCGCGCTGGGTGAATAGATTCTCCCGCAGCGCGAACACGGAGTTCATATCAAACGCAAAGATACCACCGGGCGCGGTATGGGCATAGATTCGCCGAAACGCCGCCTGAAGTCTCTCCGGCTCCAGAATGTAGTTGAACGAATCGAAGAGCGAGATAACCAGGTCGAACTGGCGCCCCGCTAAATCGAGTACGCTGGCATCCTGCACCAGAAACTCGGCGCTTTCCTCCCAGCCGCCCGCCGTAGCCTTGGTCTTGGCGACCTGGATCATAGATTCCGAGAGGTCCACCCCGACCACGGGCGCATAGCCACGCAGTACCAGAAGATGCGTGGCGATTCCGGTACCACAGGCAACATCCAGCGCGCTCTTCGGTTCCCTGCCACGCTCACGAATCGCCCGCTCCATCCGGCTCAGCCAGGTACCGTGGGGCACCTCGCGCATCAGAGTGTCGTACACGGATGCTACCGGCCCGTACGATTGCGGGCCTTCTGAGGGGGAACGTTTGGTTTCAGCGGTCACAGGCACCGACCCATTTTATCCTACTACCAGATTCTTTCGTCCGAGCGCTTCAGATAGCTTCCTCGCCTGCTCCACACGCTCCTCAAGAGGCACCTCCACCGCACCATCCGGATAGGGATTCGGCCCTTGAGTAAATCCGTCATCCGCAAAGCGCGGAATCACATGAAAATGGACGTGAAAAACGTCTTGCCCGCCATGTGGCTCGTTGTTCTGGCGAATAGAAACGCCATCCGCGCCACACACTATCTTCACCGCTGCCGCCACTCGTGTCAGGGTTATCATCAACGGGCCAGCCAGCTCGCCCCCAACATCATAGATATAGGGCAGATGTTGTATAGGGACGACAAGCATATGGCCACGATTCCGAGGTTGCTGATGGCGGCACGGGAATGCTGCCGTGTAATCGTCACGATAAGCAAGCACTTCCGGCGTCAGCTCACCCCGCAGAATACGACAGAACACGCAGGATATTTCTGCCTCGTCCTTCATCGTCTGCATTGTACATTGCGTAAAAACACAACAAAAACTAACGAAACACATCGATACTGCGGACATACACGCCATCCAGTATCTGGAGAATGTTTCCCGTTTTCATTGAGACGATAATTGTTCTTCCTTCTATGTTCTGTTTGTTCTGTAAGGAAAACCCCAGTATCGCTTTCTCATAGTCACAGTAAGCCCCACGAACTCGGATATCAATGTATTTAGAAAGGGCGCTCCGGATAACTCCGGAAATATCTCGTTTTTTCCAGGAGCGGTCCCAACGCGCCAGTACAGTAGTGCTCCCGGCAATCACAACCGCTTTATTGTCTTTATTGAATCGAACTAGCGGCTGGCCCAGCTGCCCGCTATTCACGGCGTACTCATCAAGTAAAGCCTCAAAATTGATATCGCCCGCGATCTTGCCGTCGGTATAAGGCTCATCCAATTCCGCTACATTGAACCGCGCGTCCCTCAAAATCTGCCTTCGCCGGGATGCCAGGGGAGCAGCCAGACTGCTATCGTAGTCCTCTTCGGGATTAAGTTGCCGAACAGAAACACTTCTATCCGTATCTTTTACACGGACCTCTACCATCTGATATCTGGGCATTTTGATAAAGCCCATGACACACAAACCGCTCCCCCTGCGCAATAGTCTGCTCAGTGCCAGAACTCCTCTGGGGAGTGGCACTGCAGTTATCGAACTGGTGCTTCCTGTGCACCACTTGACATATTGTTTGCTTTGATCGTTGCCCTTTACAGACAGCATAATCAGCTGCTTACTCGGCGTATCCCAGGCAATGTCCCACGCTTCGTGAATAGGCGAAGTGGGAAAGACGCCAACAATGTTGGCCTTCGGGCCTGAGCGAATCGTCATCGTACTCGCCGCCATTATTTTTTGCATCGGCTAACTCGTTCCCCAGAAATATTAACGCAGACTAAACTCACATACAACCGCGCGGTGGTCCGAGGGATAGAGTTCCACGACGGTATCCGCATATACTCTGGACTCTCCAACTATCTCCGCTACTTTGGCACTGACTCCATGGCCCCGAAATAGTACAAAATCAATCCGGTCGTGGTGATCTTTGGGGTCGGAGAGCGCCGTTGTCGGTGTCCAGGTCAGACCTCGTTTACGTACTGGATCGGGATTAATTGCACGGTAGGCATCCTGAAATCCGGCATCGGCCAGCATCTTAGTCGAAGGCCACTCTACCTTCACAGGACAATGGCCTGCCGCTTGCGACTCTGCTGTCCAATCCAGATGCGATGGTTCATTGAAATCGCCGGTAACAAAGAACGAATCGTCTTTGTTGCTCCCCTTCGCGGCTTCTTCTATCTCGGCCAGTAGCTCGCGCACCTGCTCTCCACGTGCCGCCAGAGCCTCACGAATCGCCTCCGCCTCCGTGGTGATAAAAGGGGCATCGCCGTAGGGAATACCAAGGAGCTGATAGGGCTGATACGGCGTGTACATCAAATGCACGTTGAACAAAGTAACCGTCCGCCCTGAGGGCAGGCTTAGCGTTGCGCCAATCTTTGACGGGGTAGAGGACACTATAGGAAATCGACTGGCAATCCCCTTGCCAGGACTCTGGACCAGATAGTGCCAGCCCAGTTTCTCAGCGATACGTGTCCCATTGTCGCCTGCGGTCGCTCCCGCAGAGGCAATACCAATCGTTTCCTGGAACCCTACGATATCGGCTCGGGCAGCTTCCACCACCCGAACCGATTGCTCCAAAGGCTGCTTTCCTGCATCTCCACCGTGCCAGAGATTGAAGGTCATAACCCGAAGCGATTCCGCAGGCATTAGGAAGCGTCTTCCGAACCTTCATCCTCTTGTGGCAAACCACGGCGCCCCAGATACGACTCCACCTGTATCAGACCGCTGCCGCCACCAGAGCGCTGAATGAGTTTCAACATGGTCTCCGCGCTGGCAAGCTCCTCACGTTGCTCCGCAATAAACCACTGCAGGAAGTTAGAGGTCAGATGGTCCTTATCGGCCACGCATCCGTCCAACAGGGAATTGATGGCGTTGGTGACATCGCGCTCGCCTTCGTAGGCTTTGGCAACGGCATCTTCTGCAGAGGCAAACTCGGCTTCCATAGCCGGAATCTCGGGGAGCCGAAGCTTGCCGCCACCATCCAGCACATACTTAATCAGACGCATGGCGTGCATGCGCTCTTCTTCCGCCTGCTTGTAGTAGCGTGCCGACAGCAGAGGCAACGCTTCTGTATCAAAGTAGGCGGCGATTGCCACGTACTGCTGCGAGGCCCGAAACTCCATTCCTATCTGCGTGTTCAGGGCGTCGTTCATTGCTTGAGAAAACCACATTTTTGTAAAGCTCCTTAGAATTGTTCGGAAACTCTATATCATAGAGGTATGCACTTTTGAACCTATGCAGAGTCGTATACGGAAAAGTCCATCAGGGAATCGGAATCAACGCCAGTTGCCTATTTAGGAGCACTTATAGTAAAACGCTTGACCTTACCCCTAATTCCATTTTTATTTGGCACCTTCAACATCTCAATCTCTACATATTTGCCATTTGCATCACAATAGCAGACAGGAAATCCATTTTCAATAAGCATCATTTTCAGTGTTTCATTATGATCGAGATAATAATTTCTCTCATCTATAAAATCCCAATAGAATTTTTTGATCACTGGTCGAAGATTCAAGGGAGAATATCCTCCCGATGGACCTTCTGCTAAAATATAATTCTTAATGTTTTCCCCATCCCATTTCAGGAACTGTAAAGACATCTTGCAACTATCCTGTATTCTTTGCAGGTCATATGGGCAATTTTCATAATCGTAACCCACCCATCCTTTCATTGCTTTGAAATAACCGACTCTATCAAAAACATACTCAAATATATTGCTTACTTCATAGGCTGGCAACCGCTCTGTCCAGTACTCTCCCCCATACTCCCGTATCAGGCATTCCAATTCCCATATGCCTTCATCCCATCCGAATTCTTGCAGTTTTTCAGGAAGACTCTGATCTTGATACTCAGACACAACATCTACAATAACCATGAGCCGGTAGTAGACCGGGTCGGAATATCTTGCCCACAGTGATTTGAAAGACCTGGCATACCCATACCAGTATTTTTTGTCTTCGTTCGAGAGAGTGCCTGAAAGGACAATAGCACTCTCCATAGCGGCTATCATGTTTTCAAACAGCTCGCTCTCCTCATGATCAATAGTGCTACCAGGAGGATAGAGCGCTTTAAGTTTTTCACCGCTCAGCAGCCGGGTCCGCTTTTCAACATCGGAAAGCAGCTTCTCTTATAGGTTCTATGTAACTCTCTACAGTTCGCATATCCGATGTTCTCGTGGCTTCCGCCAATAACTTTATATGCTTTCGAGTGCGGGCTGATAAAGGCGAATTACTCCTCAGTACCAAGTTGGAATTTATTAGAGGAATAACTCAGGGCGAATCCCCGGTTCATCAGCACTTCCATTCCGATCAGGCCAAAGACAGGCTGGTTATCGATTCGGCCAAAGTCTGGCTCGGTTTTCGTGGCAAGTATCGGAGCTTCTATTGTAAGGTCGCCTAACTGAACATCTGGCACCTGGAATACTTCCATAGGTTCTGTGGTACGTTCTAGATTGAAGATGGAAGTTCGACCGATCAATTTATAGTTCTTCTTGATGGCGTGATAGATACTCCCATAACAAAGCAAGGATCGGTTGAACCCGGTATCGATAATAAAGTAGCCCTCCTGGTTCAGGATTTTTACTTTTAAGGTCATGTTTTCCCAGTGTCTTCTGACTGGCATACCACCCTGCATTTGTGACTCGGTATACAGTCGAATCTTGTTCGTTTTCGGATTCATAGTGATTATCGAAAACGTCTTCAGGAAGTTGTCGCCGAGAATGCCATCGAAGTCGGCATTAGCCTTCCCGGTTAGCCTCTCTTCTGTAAGAAACGTAAATGGGAACTCGTAATTGGCAATCCGTGGTTCCAGATAAGCTTCTCGTGTTACTTGCCTTTTATCTCCAACTTGTACGAATCTTCTGAGATCAGAGGGCTTTACAAGCCGTTTGGAAATGATACTGAAGGACCAGCCGGTATCGATTAAAAGTAAAGCTTCCTGATCGTGAACCACTGCCTTTACAAAGTAGTGACCATGCTTCTTGATGAGGTCGAATTCTAGCATCCGTGTTGCGATAGTATCTCGCTCCGAGGATTATTTCCCTATCAGGCGCTCTATGTCTATACCATCACAAAATTCTCAAACAGGCACAAAATATCGCGATAAGAATTTATGAGAAAAGCTACCTGGTATAACTGCGGTTTTTCTCTATAGGGGCATGGAACTTGCCATCTCCAGTAAGGGCAAGCAATTGCCGACAAAGAAGATGAAACGCCTTCGCGTTAGACGCATGCCCGAGACACTACCGACCGGAACCACTCCCCGGACACGGCACGCAGCCGCGCCCCTGGTGGATTCGTACGCCCAGGAGAGCCAGCGCCGTGAGCGCCAGATAGCGGCTCTTCATGATCTCTGGCTCGCCATCCCCTTTACCGAACCCTCTCGCCTGTTCCGCATGCTGACCGAGCGTGTGATTGCGGCTATGGAGGGACATACCTGCTCCCTGTTGCTCCGCGAGCGCGGCACTGATGTTCTCCGGCTGACGGCCAGTGTGGGTCTGCCCGCCGATGTAGATGAGTCTGTAACCCTATTAGTGGGTGAGCGAATCGCGGGCCGTGTGGCCGCTAGCCGCCAGCCGATTCTGGTCCAGAAGGACCCGAACGCCAACCCGGCGCTCCAGAAGCAGGGCGAGGGCCATATAGAAGCGCGCCCCGAGGTGGAGAGCGCTATGTGTGCCCCGCTGCTGGACCTGGCAGGCGAGGCTATCGGGGTGCTCTGCGTTTCCCGGCATGTACCGGCTACCCCCTATCGTGATGGCGATCTGCGGATGTTCTCACTATTTGCGGCACAGATGGGGTCTGTGTTAGCGCAGCGCCAGAGCGAAGAAGAACTTACCCGCGTGGTGCAGGAGCAAGAGCGTAGCGCACACCTGGCGAGCTTGGGCCAGCTGGCGGCTATGATTGCGCACGAGCTGCGCAACCCGCTTAGTTCGATTAAGGGCGCCGCTCAGTTCCTGCTGCAAGAGAACGAAGAGCAAAACCCGACTCTCAAGGACTTCTTGAATATCGTGGTGGAAGAGGCGGATGCTCTTGGCAGCCTGACCACGGAACTATTAGAGTTCGCCCGCCCCACTCCCCCTATGCGGATAGAGACGGATCTAGCCCGCCTTGTCTGCGACGAAGCCTCTTTCTTGAAAGAAGAGCTGGCACGTATTGGTGCGGTTCAACTGGAAGTGGAAACGCCTGACGAACCAGCGTTCTGCCTGGCAGACCCGGCGCAGATCGGCGGCGCCGTACGTAACTTGATGCTTAATGCTGCCCAGGCGATTGCCTCTGTGGGCAACTCGCGTGTGGATGGCTGCGTTCGCGCCGTTCTTACGGCGGATGAGCAGTATCTGACCCTCTCTATTGAGGATAACGGCCCTGGTTTGCCTGCTTCGGTACAGGATCGCCTCTTCGAACCCTTCTTCACAACACGCGCCAAGGGCACCGGTCTGGGCCTGGCGCAAGTTAAGCGCACCGTAGAGCTACATAACGGCGATGTAACTGCCGAAAATACCAGCGACGGTGGTGCGCGCTTCGTGCTGCGACTGCCCCGTCTATAAGCCCTCCGGCTTTCCGGAGGTAGAAAACGAACGGCAGGGAGCACACACAACTTTCATGAGTGATACGAAGGCGGCGACTGTACTGGTCGTCGATGACGAGCCTAACCTCCGGCGCGTCCTCACCGCGGTGTTGGAGCGCGAAGGTCACCGAGTCCTGGTCGCCGATGGCGGCAAGGATGCTATCCGTAAGGCGAAAGCAGAGCCACGGTTAGACTTGCTCGTTGCGGACTACCTCATGCCGGACCTGAACGGTCTGGAGGTCCTCGAAGCCGTTCGCAAGCACCATCCCGGTCTACGTGCCCTCGTTATCTCCGGCCATGGCACAGTCCGGTCCGCTGTGGAAGCCATGCGGCTCGGTGCGTTCGACTTTCTCACCAAGCCATTCGATGTCGAGCAGGTCCGCACCACGGTTGCCCGTGCACTCAATGCCAGTGCCCAGTCGGCACCACCCCCGCCATCCGTTGCTGCCCCCTCTACTATCCGTAAGCATCCACGCATCGAAGGCGTGGATCTGATCGGTGACTCCCCTGCCACCCACAAAATGGTGGAGCAGCTTCTCCAGGCGGCCCAGGCATCACGTGCTACGGTGTTGCTTCTGGGTGAGTCCGGCACGGGTAAAGAAGTCGCCGCCAAGCTGATTCACGAAGCCAGCCCACGCAAGAAAGGCCCATTCGTCGCGGTCTCCTGCGCCGCGCTGCCAGATACGCTCTTAGAGAGCGAGCTGTTCGGGCATGAAAAGAGCGCCTTCACCGGGGCTGCCAATGCCAAACCGGGTAAGTTCGAGCTTGCCGATGGTGGCACGCTGTTCTTAGATGAAATCGGGGATATCCCCCACCTTACCCAGGTCAAGCTGCTCCGCGCCATTCAAGAGCGCGAGATCTGCCGTATCGGTGGCGTGAAGACTACCAAAGTCGATGTCCGACTGGTAGCCGCCACGAACCGTGACCTCTGGCAGGCGGTAGAAGAAGGAACCTTCCGCTTAGACCTGTACTATCGGCTCCATGTGATTCCAGTACATTTGCCTACGCTGCGAGAGCGCCATGAGGATATTTCGGAGCTCGCCCAATTCTTTCTACATAAGACCGCTGCGGAAAACGGGCGGACCTTTCCGGACGGTATCGGGAGCGATGCTCTGGAGGTATTGCTGGCGCACACCTGGCCCGGAAACATCCGCGAGCTACAGAACGTACTGGAATACGCGGTCGTCATGTCGCCGCAGGATGCTACCCGAATCGGGCGCGGTGCTTTGCCGGAGGGGCTGCTGAGTAGTACACGGCGCTCATCGCATCTGAAAGTAGTCAACGGCTAAGGTCTTCGAGGAAACTATGGGATTCTGGCATATCTATCGTCTTCTGCATGCCAAGCGGTGGCTCTTGCTGCTGCTCATGCTGGCCGCCGCCGCCCTTATCTTCCTGGCGACCGCGATTCAAGCCAACCGCTCGGAAATCTTCACGCAGGCCAAGCTAGGACTCCAGCAGGAAGTACCTGCCGGTCCTAACACAGCCGCTCCCGATAAGAACGACGCTATCGATGACCTGGTACAGCGCATGTCATCCAACGCGGCGGTGATTCAGGAAACCACCCGCCTGCTGAAACTGGAAGAAAAAGCCCGCGCCCAGGAAGTCAAGCGTATCTTAGAGCAGAATGGCCAGTTCGCTACCTATGACATCGAAGTGCCGAGTCTGGTAGACCAGCGTATCGCCGATGGTTCCCTGCCATTGCGCCAGCGCGATTTAGAGATCGCCAAGATGCGTAGCGAAATTCGCAACAACAACATGAACCAGCTCGCCAAGGCGGCTGACGCAGGCGGCGGTTTCGCTGTGGGCGGCGTAGGTGATGCCCCCGAAGATATCCAGCGCAAGGTCCGTGAGATCCTCAAAGTAGAGGCTATCGGCAGTCTGGACAGCTCGGATACCAACCCGAAGTACTCCAACTTCGTGCGGGTCACCGGTAAGTTTCAGCGGGAAGCCGAGGCGAACCTGTACGTGAACATGTTCTGCCTGGCGTTCATGGACTGGTTCCGCAAGTCGAACAACAACACGACCAACCAGCGTATCCAGAACCTGCAGGCACAGCTGACCGAGCTGAATACCAAGCTTCGTCGCGCTCGCCGCGAAGAAGCGGTTCTGAAGCGCAACCCGGATGTCGGTGGTCCAGATGGCATGATTCAGAATGCCACTCTTATGGCCGAGCAAAAAGTGGATATGCTTCGTGAGAAGTACAACGATGCCGTGGCGCGGACCGTTACGCTTCGGCAGCAGCTTGCCAGCATTCCACCCACGATTACCGTGCAGTTGCCCGCCGGTGAGAAAGCGGATATCCAGCAGCTACAGCTAGAGCTGACTCGCGCGGAGGCGGAGTACCGCAAATTGGAGGCAAGCTCCAATCTTGGGTCTGGCGCTCTGGTGGATAACCCGGCCGACGCTCAGAAGCAGGTAGTCGATACCCTGCGCAACGCTCTGGCTCAAGCCAAGCGTAGCCCGAATACTAAGACCGACCTGAACCAGAACTTCCAGCTGGTGCAGCAGAAGCTCTCTATGGCGCTGGAAGATGCGAACGGTGGACGAGCGGCCCTACAGGAAGCGCAGATCTCTTTAGGGCAGCTGAAGCAGCGCCTGGATAAGCTCCCCCGGATTACCGGCGCTTTAGACGATACACGTGAGGAAATCAAGCGCACGCTCGCATCTATCGCGACTACTAGCAGCCAGA
The DNA here is from genome assembly GCA_049840835.1 of Armatimonas sp. Taxonomy (GTDB): domain Bacteria; phylum Armatimonadota; class Armatimonadia; order Armatimonadales; family Armatimonadaceae; genus JANLTX01. The sequence continues at coordinate 42,700 of JASGJG010000016.1, forward strand.
TAGAGTCGGCACGCTCCACACAGATCAGTACCTCGAAGATGGGTACGCTCTCGCTGATCTCTCAGGCCGTGCCGTTGCCCGCAGAAGACTCGCTAACCAAGCGGCTGAAGCTGATGATCTTCGGCGCAGTGCTGGCGCTGATTGTCGGTATCGTGGCGGTGGTCGGTCTGGATGCGCTGGACAACCGCATCAAGGACACCCGAGATGTGGAGGAAGTGCTGGAGCTGCCGATTGCCGGTGTGATTCCTGCTCAAATTCCCGACCCACGCCGCGCGCCGCGTATCACCTACTTAGACCCACTCAGCCCGGTCAGTGAAGCCTACAGACTTCTGCGCACGGATATTCTGTTTACGCAGACAGATCACCCGTTCCAGTCGCTCTTAGGGGTTGGGGTCAAGCCGGGTCAGGGTACCACGACCACGATTACCAACCTGGCTATCACGCTGGCACAGTCCGGTAAGAAGGTCATTCTGGTAGATGCGGACCTGCGTCGTCCACGCCTACATGAAACCTTCGGTCTACCATCTGACCGTGGCCTTACGAGTCTGCTGCTGGCCCAATGCGTTCTAGAAGATGCGCTGCACCCGACCGAGATAGACGATCTCATGATTCTGCCCGCCGGGCCGAGCACCACGCAGCCTTCGGAGCTTCTGGGTTCCCGCGAGATGCGCGACCTGCATGAGACTCTGAAAGAAGCCGCTGACTTCGTGCTGTTCGACTCGCCCAGCGCCATCACATTCGCGGATGCCGCTATCCTGTCGTCGTTCTTAGATGCGACAGTGATAGTGATCAAGGCCAACGAAGTGCCCCGCAAGGCCGAGCAGGATGTACGAGCGCTCCTGGACCGAGCCAAGGCGAACATTATCGGTGTGGTGCTCAATGCCATGCCATCGGACCGGGTGGACTCGGCGCACTACCACGGGCAGTACTACCCACAGGGCAAGAAGAAGCAATCACCACAGCTTCCCGGTGGCGGTGGCGCTCCGCCCTCTCTGCCTGGTAGCGGCAGCTCCCGCACGCCTATGTGGGGAGACGATTCCGCCGAGGAAACGAAGCTCCGCCCCGCGGCACGCAGTGTGGAGATGGATGAAGTGCTGGCCGTAGTTGATGAGGTCAACGATGCCGAGCCAGAGCTGAAGCCCAAGAAATCCTGGCGTTCGACCTTCACGCGCCGCGCTGCGGTCCGTACCGCCGCGACGGTTGAAGAAACTATAGAGGCCACGGACCCGAGCGACGAAACTGAGGAAGAAGCGGTAACTAGCCCAGCTCCTGCTTTCGACTACAGTAAGCCCTATGTGAGCCGAGCGGCAGAGAAGGCACAACCTGCTCCAGCGCCCGTAGCGGTACCAAAAGTGGAGGTTCCGATTCTTGAGGATCCCGAACCCGTCGTCGCGAAATCCACCGAATCTCTGGCAGATTGGCGCGAGGAAGTAGCCGCAACCCAGCGCGATCTGGAGAATCAGCTCGGCGAAACCACGCAAGCCCACCCTGAGACCGCGAAGATAGTTGAGAGCTGGCGCGAGGATGTAGAGGAAGTGCGCCAGAAGTACCTGGAAGAAGAAGCCGAAGAGGACGGCTCCGCCAAGCTCATGCCTGGCATGGAAGCCGCCCCCCGGAAACGTAGCCTGCTGGGCAACTTACTGAAACGCTAAGGTTGTTTTGGTGGGGCGTATCTTGAGAGAGCCCTCCCCCGGCCTCGTTCCTCGTCCACCCCCTCCCCGACTTCGTGGGGGGCGGGGGTAAACGAACCTATTACGCTCTCCCGTTGTTCGACAAGCGCCCCAGCTTCTGTAACCCTCTCCCCCAAACGGAGTCGGGGAGGGGGTGGCGAGGCACGAGCCGGGGGAGGGACTGCCTGCTTAAGGCTGTTTTGGTGGGGCGTAGCGCCGACCGACTTTGATATAGGGTTTCCCCTCTCGAAGTTCGGCGCTCCACCCCACTACTCCATTGGCACACAGCACATCGAGAGCCAGGTCCAGCGGTAGTCCCTCGAAGGCAAAGGTGCGTAGAGGAGTCATAGGAAAGCTCCCCTCTAGAATATAGACCAGGCCTGTGGGCTTCAGGACGGCTTCAAAGCACTCTTTTAGCGACTTCTTCCGTAGATCCACGGTAATCAGTTTCTCGGAGATGCCGGGGGCTGGCAGGCGAGCTCCATTTCCCACCACAGGCGTGTTCGAGATAATCGTGGTTGGCTCTTCCCCACCGCGAGCGCCTTGCGCTCCCAGGGCTCCTCCGAACGCTCCACCACCGGGTCCTGCGCCGCCCCTACCACCGCCGCCACCGAAGCCACCGCCCCCGAACCCGCCTCGGCCTCCGGTTCGGTTTAGCTCGGCAGCATCCATCTGGGAGCGCTGCAGCGCTTTCGCGACATCCCCGCTTACCAGGGTCTGCTGAGGGGCACCCGCTATATAGAGATTGTTTGCACCTATCGGGGCGGATTCGCTAATCACCACGCGCCAGGCCCTGTTGGGCAGCTGGTAGAACTCGATATCGACCTGTGCCTGCCGCGCAACCTCTTGCAGGGCATCCTCAACTGTCATGGACCGAGTCAGGCCGACCTTGCGCGCACTCAGCGCGGCTACATTAGACCTGCCCTGCCGCGCATTCTGATAGCTGTTCTGGAGTTGTACCGGCGTGCGAACAGAGGCCTCTATGACACTGGAAACTCCCCCCAGCCGCAAGATAGCTTCTACGGCCTCCGGGCAGGACGTCTGCTTGAAGTCTATGGCGATAGTCTTACCCAGCCACTCCGGGCACCGGGTACCGGGCCGCGGCGTGAACCGGAAGTCATAGCCCCCCACGCCTCCAGTAACCGGCACCGAGTAGGCTCCTTGGCTCGGTGCAGACGCATCCTGTGCCAATACGGGAAGGGTAAGACTGGCTAGCGCCAGCGCGTAAAGCAATCTCATGGTTGTTGTGTCTCTTCTTTATCGTCCGTGTCGTCTACCTCTAAGGCGCCGGCAGTTACCATGACCGCGTTCTCATAGCGTGTAGGCGTTACCACCAGCACAGGCACAACACGCTTGCGAACCATGGAGTTGTCCGCATCACGGGCGATGATACTCTCAGGCCGAATCTTAGACGCCATGGCTCTTGAGGCCACACGGGCTCGCATATCATTCTTCTTCAGTGCGTCTGTAGATCCCTCAGAGACAATCGCAGGCGGCGTACCCGGTCGCGCAGGGCTTACCATTTCCGGCTTTGCTGCGGCGGACATATCCTTATCCGCCTGAGAAGAGAGGTCTGCTGGCCTTCGGTCGAACGTCATCTCATCTGGCGCGAGAAGAGCTCGCGTCGGCGAAGATGGAACGTCGGCCACCTGTACCGGCTTTGTCGCCTTCGGCAACGGTAGTTCTCTATTGTACCTATCGCTCTCTTTGGCGACTCTCCCTGTTAGAGCCGAGTGATGCGATCTTCGGTGATAGCTTGTGCTTACGCGTCTTTGCGGCTCTGCCACTGATCGGAACCGGAAAGCACTTCTGGCCTTAGCTTTGCCTCCCTCAAGTCTGCCCTGCGGGAGTGATTTCAGAGTCGGCTTGGCCATTGGAACGTCGGCGGACGGTGGTGCCTGCGATTCGATTCGAGCTGGCCCTGGAGGAGGCGCAGTATTCATGGCGACATTTACCACAGGAGTCGGTGCGATATCTTTCGATGGCGACGACACCTGCGGACGCGGCATCAGGATAAAGCCTGCTACCCCGGCGGCCACCAGAGCCCCTGCCCCTAAGAGCGGCGCGACCGGTCGGCGCACTGGCACCGGCTCGACGAGCGAAGCCATGACCGGGTTGGCGGCGGCGAGGCGCGCATTGAGCGCTCGCAGCTCGTTCACTTCGGCAGTACAGGTCGGGCAAGAGGCTACATGCCGGGCTACCAGCCAGGCATCTAGCAGTGACAGCTCGCCATCTACCCACGCGCTCAAGCGCGGTCCTAGCGTGTCACAGCGCATCGGCTAGCTCCTTCTTCAGGCGCTGACGCGCCGCCCAGATTCGCGATGTTACGGTTCCCACAGGTATCTCCAGAAGCGCTGCGATCTCACGGTAGGCCATACCTTCCCACGCGTGGAGCACCAGCGATGTGCGCAAATCCTCAGGCAGTGTATCCAGCGCCGCATGGATACGGCTCTTTTCATCAGTCTGGAGCGCCATACGCTCCGGGGAGCCTTCGGCGCTGCCTGCCAGGGCTTCATCTAACATGGTGGTCGGCTTCTGTCGCTCTCGCCAGCGCAGACAGACATTCACAGCGATGCGGTGTAGCCAGGTGCGCGGGGAAGCCAGTCCCTTGAAACCGCCCCATGCCTGCCAGGCTCGAATACTCACCTCTTGCGCCAGGTCATCGGCGGCATCCGGGCTATTCGATAGGCGTGCGCATAGTCGCCAGACTCGCTCGCGCTCTGCTTCCCAGAGCCGCTCAAACGCGATCCGTTTTCTATCGGTTGTATAACTGTTTTCCAGCTGCTGCACCATTCCGCTGCCGCTTCGTATCTTCTTGGATACCGTGTGCTGCGGATTTATTCGGAAACTTTGTAAATTCGTGTATCACCCTCTTGATACCAGAGCGGAAAGAGGGCGCCGATAGCGGCCTCATTGGCCCGCCAGGAGCTGCTGCGCTCACTGGGTCCGACATAGATATAGGAGATTCCATTGGCCCGCGCGACGGCTGGCGCTTCCGGTTTTCCCTCTAATATCGTCCGAATGACCTTCTCTCGCCGCTGCGCCTCCACAGGGGGCACCCCGAAGTTGGGCATCCAGCCGCCGAACCCCATATAGATAGGCCGTGCTCCCCATGTCATGGGCGCGTTGGAGATATCCGCCGCAGACAAGAACACAGAATTCGGCGGGGTGTCTCGGCGTATCTTCTCGCCCATTTTCGCCTCGGAAGCCGAGAGTATCAGGGATCTATGCGCATCGGTTCGCCACAGGTGCATGAAGTTGGATAGCCCCGTGATAGTCAGATGGGCCGCGAGCGCCACTGCAGCGGGTCTTCCCCACCACCCCACTCGCCAGAGCCAGCGCAGAGTATAGGCCATGGCGCTGGATAGCCCGAAGTAGGCCCAGAGAAAGACCTTGGAGTTATCCCAGGGAATCGGCTGAAAGAGCACCAGGTTGCCCAGAAGAAACAGGACCAGCCCACCCCAGAACAATGGCCCCCGCCCTCCCAGAAGCGCACCCGCTATCGCCGCGGGCAACGCCATGCCCCACAGGCGCCACCACATAAGCGGCCACTCTTTTGGCGTGGGCGCCACAAAGAATGGGTGAAAACTCATGAAATCAGGATAGGGAAACGCAGGGCGTAGCAGGAGCAAATAGAGCGCTCCAGCAATCACCGCCCCTGGCAGTGCGGCATAGAGCAAGGCATCTTTGAAACGCCGAAGCGCTATAAACAGCCCGAAGACAATCACGGCAAAGAGCGAGTGCACATGTACTATCGGCAGCAGCCCCGCCGCGATTCCACAGAGTAGAAACAGCCGTCGCTCGCCAGTCTCCACAGCGCGACGCAGCCAGACCAATATCCAGACCGCCGATGCCATACCGGGCAGAAACGCGCGCTGAGTGAGCAGCATACCCACCAGGAAGTTCCCGGCGTACCACTGGTAGTCATCTACCCGCCCGTACTCTTTCGGCGGTAGCAGAAACGCAGGCATGCCCTTCGCACGAATCTCAGCCAGCCACTCCCAGCCATCCGGCCCGGCAGAAAGGAAGAAGAGCAAGAGGATGACTATGGGGAGAAAGGAGAATTTACCTCTCCCCCTAACCCCCTCCCCTAAAGGGAAGGGGGAATTAGAATCACAAGAGATTTCTTCTGCGACAGGGCTTCCGGAAGGCGCAGGGCTGATAGATTCCCCCTTCCCTTTAGGGGAGGGGGTTAGGGGGAGAGGTAATTCCCCCCGCACCAACCGATACATCCCCCACAACAACAGGCCGAAGCCAATATACATCGGCAAAATCAACGCTGATGGCACCGAGAAACCCATCCGGACGAGCATGCCGCTGATGAAGGCGGCAAAGAATGGGTAGTGGAGTGGGGTTCCGCCAGCCATGGGGTGCTGGGAGAGCCAGGCACTCGGGGGGCAGTCGGAGAAGCGGCGGAGCATGCCGATATGCAGGGGCCAGTCCGACCACAGGTGTTCATGGCCCACCCAGAGGCCTGTGTCCGGCTCCCACCAGACCAGCTTGGGGAGCAAGAGCGCTAGGTAGAGGCAGAGCGCCCCAAAAAGGAGCCACCCTGCCCAGAGTTTGATTTTTAGCTTTGGGCGAGTCACCGGGCGCCGAGGAAGCGGAGGGCGGCTCCGGCCAGCAAGGCCATACCCGCAGGCAGCGGCGCATCACCGAAGTCGTACTTGGGCGTGTGTAGCAGGCTGGGGCAACCGGTTCCCAGGCGGCACATGGCGCCGGGCACTTTCTCTAGGTAGTAGGCGAAGTCTTCCGCGCCCATGGTGGGTTCGGGCAGCTCGACCACGTTTTCCGCACCCAGTAGTTCGGTGGCGGTGGTACGCAGCAGCTCGGTGATGGAGTTGTCGTTGATAACGGGCGGAGTGCCGAAGTGATAGTCGAAATCGAAGGTCGCTCTATGTGCAGAGCAGATACCCCCGATGATTCGGCGCATGGCGACTTCAAAACCATCGCGGCTCGGCTTGTCCAGGTTGCGCACGGTGCCGGTGAGCTCCGCGTGCTCCGCGATGACATTACGGGCAGTTCCGGCGTGGAACGTGGTGACGGAGAGCACAGCCGGGGCGACGGGGTTTATCTCACGTGCGACAAGCCCCTGAAGCGCCTGAACTATCTGCGTGCCGACCCAGATGGGGTCTATGGTTTTATGGGGGTAGGCCGCGTGCCCACCCTTACCGTAGATATTGAGCTTCCAGGAATCGGAGCTGGCCATGGCAGGACCATTACGCACGCCAACGACTCCAGGGGGCAGATCGGGCCAGCCGTGCAGCATGAGAATGGCATCTACGCCATCCAGTCCCCCACCGGCAATCATGGATTCGGCGCCGCTTACGGTTTCTTCGGCAGGCTGAAAGAGCAGGCGCACCCGCCCGGCGAACTCGGGCTGAAGCTCTTTGAGCAGCATGGCGCAGCCGAGTAAGTTCGCCGTGTGCCCATCGTGGCCACAGGCGTGCATGACACCGGGATTGGTGGATTTGTACGGAACATCGTTCTCTTCGGTGATGGGCAATGCATCCATGTCGCCACGTAGCGCGATGCACTTGCCGGGGCCTTTGCCACCATCTATGGTCGCGATAATGCCCTTCATGCCGCCCGCTCCGGTGGTATGCGGAATCCCCAACTCTGTGAGAACTCGGGTAACTACACCAGCCGTTCGGGTTTCTTCCCCGGATAGCTCCGGGTGGGCGTGCAGGTCGTGGCGGATCTCGGTGACAGCCGGGGCGTACTTACGAGCGAGCGCGACAATATCCATAGGCGCATTTTACACCACCCCGGACATAAACGTCCTAGGTCCCACAGGCATAAACGCCTGTGGCTCAGGGCTTCGCCACGATGTCCTTCGGACGTAACAAAAGACAAAGACTAACCCGTATGTCGCAGAGCGACTTTGTGGCGCTTGCGCCCTGAGACCCAGACTTTCCTGTCTGGGGATTCTGAACGTTTCGGTCACCAGGGCGCGTTTATAACAGTGGTGTTCGATATGGGCTGTAAGAATCCCCGGTGTAGTGGCGATTTCTTCACAGAGGGCGCGGCGGTACATTTCCTCCGCGCAATCCAACCCGAACGCTGTGTGCGACCCAATACCCGTTAGCAGGGAGGAGCCATGACGATGCCGACAAACCAAGCACTGGCGTTTTTGCGTTTTTTTTTAAGCGTGTGTATTCCTTTGGGGTACACCGCGCGTCTGTTAGAGAAAGGTCAGTGATGTGGAGACGCTGCCATTGATGGCGTCCCCGCTTGGGCGAGAAAGCGTCAGCCAGGTTAAGCTCTGGTTGGCGGCTCAGGCGGGTGACGACGAAGCGCTAACGGGCTTGCTACTGCCGCATGCCCAGACCCTGCGCTACGTCTGCCTGGGAATTCTCCGGAACGCAGACGACGCAGAAGATGCGGTACAGGAAACCTACTTTCGGGCCATTAAGGGATTCTCCACATTCCGGGGAGAGTCACAGCTAAAGACCTGGTTGGTCCGGATAGCGGTGCGGGTCTGCGCCGAGCGGATACGGAGTCGCCGCGATGAGCTGCCGCTGGAAGTGGCGCTCAACGCATCGACACCATCGCCAGAGGGCAATGCCCTGCGGCGCGCACTGCTAGATGAAGCATTGTCTTTACTGCCTCCCGGTCGACGGGTTGCAGTGATGCTACTGGCCGAGGGCTGGAGTCAGCGAGAGATAGGAATCGCACAGGGCTGGAGCGTGGCACGAGTAAAAGTGGAGCTTTATCGTGCCCGCCGCACCCTGGATGCCTGGGCGCAACGACAGAACTGGCAGGGAGAGAATCTGGAATGAAAGACTGGTTTGAAATACTGCAAGAGGAGGCGCGAGCGCGGCGTGGCGCTCTGCGTGATGATGGTGAGCCGCTAAAACTGGCCCTGGCTCGCTACCGCCAGCAGGAGCTAACCATGCCCGGTCGGCGAGTACGCGGCTGGTACCTGCCTGCCGCAAGCGCCACCATGGGGGCGCTGAGCATCATGGCGGTGGTCCTGATCGATTTCGAAGGGAAGATACAGCGGACAGTGTGGGAGGCGGAACATGCCGCCTCTCCACTCGCGTCCCCTCCGACCTTTGTGATCGGAGACAGCCCCTCTATCCACTATTCGTCCAAGAGCTACAATGCGCCACTGCGGGTTATCGATACGGCCCCACCGGCAGACCGGGTGGCCAAGCAACTCAAACGCGATGATAAGCGGCTGCTGCAGCCCCTACCGGGGACATGGCGCCGAGTCACCGTTCGTCGGTTGGCCAGTGAAATAGAACTTCGCACGAGAATCCCTCTCGTCGTCGATCCTCAGCTCGCGGACAAGCGGGTGACGATATTCGCGGGCGAGCGAACCTCCACCCTTCAGATTCTTCGTGGCGTGGCGCACCTGTATGGGAGCGGCTGGTTCCGCAGTGAACCCGGCCCACCCTATCAATACCATCTCCGACGATTCGACACGCCGGAGACCCGAAGCTGGCTGAACGCGCTCTATCAGTCTCCACAGCGCCATGCTCCCGGCATGGACGACATTATCCATATTTCTGCCCCCACTCACATAGAGTGGCTGGAGAAGCTGCATCAGGAAACCGGGCGAACGGTGATCAGCGATGATACGAGATTAGAGACTAAGGCGGCCTCTAAAGACTCCCAGACCCTTTTCCAGGCGCTCTGCAACCGGGCGGCCAGTGCCGGTCAGCTCTGGGACAGTCATGCCGAAACGATTACTTTCCGAAAAGCCTCGCCTATAGGCGATTCGCTGCTGCCTGTGCCGCACTAATAAACATACGTACTTTCGCGGGGTCTTTTTTTCCGACCTCGGCTTCGACCCCGGAGCTTACATCGACTCCATACGGTCTCACACGCACTATCGCATCGGCTACATTCTCCGCCGTCAGCCCCCCCGCCAGCATTACCGGTACCGGGCTACACGCCACGGCCCGCGCCGCCAGCTCCCAGTCGCACACCAGCCCCGTGCCTCCCAGCGCATTGGGGTGATACGCATCCAGCACCAGCGCCGCTGCGTCCGGAGAAACAGCCGCCACTTCCGCCAGGCTCTCCTCCCCTTTCAGGCGCACCACGGGTATGAGCTTCCGATGAGAAGGCAGGTCATTCCCCTCACGCGTGTCCGTGTAGTACTGCACGGCATCGAAGTAGGAAAAATGCTTCGGGTCCAGCGCCGCCAGATCATCTATCACCGCCACCAGGCTTACCAGGGGCATCAGGTCATTCAGCCACCCCAGCTCCGGCCCGGCATAGCGCCGCGCCGTGGGAATCATGTTAATCCCCAGCATGTTCGCTCCGGCTTCGATAGCCATAAGGGCATCTTGCTGGTTGGTAACGCCACAGATTTTGACGGTGGTCACGGGAATAGTGTATCGCTCGAATAGAGAGAGCCCTCCCCCCGTCTGTGCTCGTTCCTCGCTTCGCCGACCCCCTCCCCGACTTCGTTGGGGGAGAGGGTTTAGAGAGACGCAGTAACTTTCAGAAAAAATAATTCCGTTTTTTGGCCTGATTTTGTCAGAATCGGCAATCTCATCCGTTGTAAAGGATAGAGGAGAACAAATTATGCCCCGCTTTCTACGGCCCTATCTACGAGAGAATCGAACTCTGAACGAACAAGCAGCAATGCGCAATGCATCTCTGGAGTTAATTGGTTTTGCCCGAGACCACCGCAAAGCGCCGACTCCAGCAGAGGCGACTCTATGGAATGCACTACGCAACCACCAGTTGGATGGACTACGGTTTCGCCGTCAACATCCCGTGGCTACTTTTATCTTTGATTTCTACTGCCCTGCCTTAGCTTTGGTAATTGAACTCGATGGTGACTACCACAAGGTTGCCTCTCAGCAAGAAAAGGATGCGGAACGTACCGCCATCCAGGAGCTTAAAGGATATCGCGTGCTCCGCTTTCGAAATGAGGAAGTTCTTACAGACCTCCCAGCTGTCCTACAGACGATTCGAGAGGTGGCCACGGATTTGCAGAGCTCTTAAGTAGGCGTACTTTTCAGAACAGCATCTCGATTCTATTCACCCTCTCCCCCAACGAAGTCGGGGAGGGGGTCGGCAAAGCGAGGAACGAGCACAGACGGGGGGAGGGCCTCGTAGCGGATACAATACAGACCGAATGTTCGCGTCGTTAATCGTGCAGGTGGAGGCTCCAGGACTCAAGCAGCCGTTCACCTATGCGATTCCCGAGGGGTTCGGCGCTTTGGAGCCTGGTGCGTGTGTAGTAGTGCCGTTTGGGCGGCAGGAGGCGCTGGGGTATGTGGTGGCGGTGGATGTGCCGCTGCCCCCAGAGCTTGAAGCCAGCGCGGTCAAAGAGATTCTGGCGCGGGTGGAAGGCGATGGAGCCGCGATACCCGAACCGGTGCTCAAGACCGCTCAGTGGATGGCGCGCGAGTATCTTTGTGATCTGGCCACAGCCATTAAGTGCGTGATTCCTGATACTCAGGCGGCGCACCTTAGTAAACGGGTGCAATTGTTAGCGGGCTGGGAAGCGGCCTTGCCCGAAATTACGACGACGAGTCACCGGCAGTTGATTACTACGCTGACCGGATTTCCCGAGGGGGCGGCTACCAAAGACGAGCTAGAGAAAGCCTTAGGGGCCAAAGTGGATTCTCCGGTGCGCTTGCTGAAGCAGCGTGGGCTGCTCGGCGAGGTCTATACGATTGAGCCGCCGCGAATCGGGGCGAAGCGCGTGAAGGCGGCGAAGCTGCTGGTGGTGTGGGATGATGCCGAGGCTGCCGCGCAGGCCCGAGAAGCGAAAGCCCCCGCTCAGGCGAAGCTGCTGCGGGCGCTGGCGAATGCGGGCGGCGGACCGGTGCCCGTGGCGCAGCTGGTGAAGGAGGCAGAAGCGTCCCCTGCCGCGCTGAAGAAATTGGAGACGGATGGGCTGATTGAGACGGAGACCCTCTCCCTGCGCCGACGGCCCTATGCGCTGAGTTTTGCCGCCGTCGTTGCTCCGGAGCTGATGGGTGAGCAGAAGGCCGCGCTGGACGAAATCAAGCGACGCTTAGATGCCCGTAAGCACCATGTGGCGCTGCTCTATGGCGTGACCGGCTCGGGTAAGACCGAGGTGTATTTACGGGCGATTGCCGAGTGCCGCCGCCGTGGTCGAACCGCGCTGGTGCTGGTGCCGGAGATCGCACTTACGGCGCAGGTTGTGGATAGCTTCCGCAGCCGCATCGGGGACCGGGTAGCTGTGCTGCACTCTGGGCTGTCTATGGGAGAGCGCCGCGATGAGTGGCAACGCATAGGCCGGGGTGAGGCGGATGTGGTGGTGGGCGCACGCTCCGCTATCTTTGCGCCACTCTCCGGGGTCGGGCTGATCGTGGTGGACGAAGAGCACGAGGGCAGCTACAAGCAAGACTCCCCCGCCCCACGCTACCACGCCCGCGATGTCGCGATTGCGCGCGCCCGTGCCACAGATGCCGTGGTGCTGCTGGGGTCCGCCACACCCGCCGTGGAATCGTTCTACAAGGCCCAGACCGGGGAGTATGGCTTCCTGCCCCTGCGTGAGCGTGCCCTCTCTCGACCGTTGCCTAAAGTCGAGGTCATCGACCTGCGCGAGGGGTTCAAGAAAGGGCAGCCGCGCCTGTTCGCGCCATCGCTCACAGATGCTATCGGGGAGCGGCTTAGCAAGCACGAACAGACCATTCTGTTTCTGAACCGGCGCGGGTTCGCCATGTTCCTGATCTGTAGAGACTGTGGCTACACCACCCGCTGCCCCAGCTGTGATGTCTCGCTCACGTTCCACCAGAGAGCGGCGCTGTGTGTGTGCCACCACTGCGGCTATGAGCTGCAAGCCCCCGCCCAGTGCCCGAGCTGTGAGGGGAACCGGCTGAAACCGTTCGGTGTGGGCACGGAGAAGATAGAAGAGGAAGTGCGCAAGGCGTTCCCCAGCGCCCGGATTATTCGTATGGACCGGGATACGACCACGCACAAGAACGCGCACCTGACCATGCTGCGCCAGTTCCGCTCCGGCGAGGCGGATATTCTGATTGGCACCCAGATGGTGGCGAAGGGCCTGGACTTCGCGAACGTGACCCTGGTGGGAGTGATCTCGGCAGATACCGCACTGAACATGCCGGACTTCCGGGCATCGGAGCGTGCGTTCCAGCTACTTACTCAAGTCGCGGGTCGAGCGGGGCGTGGACGCAAGCCGGGCGAGGTGATTGTACAGAGCTTCAATCCGGAGCACGAGTCTATCGCGGCGGCGGCAGAGCATGACTACGAGGCGTTTTATAATCGGGAGATCGAGTACCGCAAAGAGCTGGGGTATCCGCCGTTCTCGCACCTCGCGAATATCGTGTGCCAGGATGAAGACCCACGCGCCCCGGAGCATCGCCTACGCAAGCTGCACTCCCTGCTGGAAGACACCGAGGGTATTCGGCTATTAGGCCCCGCGCAGTGTCCGCTGGGCCGGTTAAAAGACCGCTGGCGCTGGCACTTGCTTCTGAAAGCGGAGAGCAGCGATATTCTGCGAACGGCTCTGCGTCGGGCGTTCTCGCTCTTAACATCCACCGACCGGTTCGGCATGACGACGGATATCGACCCGCTGAGCTTGCTCTAACCCTTGCCACGAAGGAATTCGCGATGAACCAACCGCTACAGGCAGAGCTGCTTGAGATGAGAGATGCTGATCTGAACCTGCGTCAGCAGCTTGCGGACCAGGGCGCTCTATTCGGAGAGTACAACGAGCAGATGGCGGCGCTTCATCGGCGCAACAACGAGCGCTTTGCCGAAATACTCGCTGAGCATGGCTGGCCAGACCGGCAGCTTGTGGGTGAAGAGGGTTCGGAAGCGGCCTGGCTGGTGCTTCAACACGCTGTCCTCAACCCCGAATTGATGCGCAGGGCAATCTCTCTGCTGGAGGAGTCGGTCAATGCAGGCAACACCGAACCCAGATACCTGGCCCTGGCCACGGATCGTGTCCGAACACTGGAAGGACGCCATCAGGTCTATGGCACGCAGCATGATTGGGATGAATCGGGCCAGATAAGCCCGCTACCCATAGAGGATCCGGATAACGTCGATAGGCGTCGGGCGGTAGTGGGCTTAGAACCGCTCATAGAAAGTACGAAACGGCTCCGAGCACGAGCGCAAGAGGAGGGAGAGCTTCCCCCGGCAGACCTTGATGCACACCGTCGTGGCGCTCGTGAGTGGGCTCAGTCCGTGGGTTGGAGCTAATGTCTGGGGCCTGGCATCGTTCCTACCTGGCACGATGAACGTGCGGATCACCCAGAGGGTACCCGGCGCAGCGAAGCTGCATTTACATGGCGCTGCGCGCCCGGCCAAGCGTCCTTCGGAGGCGCAGAAATTAGTGCGAATTGATGTACAGTTTTGCTGAGGATATTTAATGCAGACTAAGGCGTCTGCCGTTTTGTACTACCATTTTGTTTGGAAGACATGGGACGGGCATCCTCTTATTACCGAGGCTCTAGTGTGGCCTCTATACCGATGTATCGAAGGAGTAGCGCAACCAAAGGGTAGGAACAGCGCAGAGTGCTGTTCCTACCGCCCGTGTGATATGTGGACGAGGACAAGGGTTAGCTGCCGGGAGGGAGGCCCTTGGTATCCTTGTCTTTAATGATGCCAGTCAGATCCGCCCCAGTCAGAGTCGCCCCAGTCAGATCCGCCCCACGCAGATCCGCCACAGTCAGCTTCGCCCCAGTCAGATTCACCCCAGTCAGATTCGTATCAACCAGAATCGCCCCAGTCAGATCCGCCCTACTCAGGTTCGCCTTACTCAGATCCGCTTTAGACAGCCCCGCCCCAAGCAGCATCGCATTGGTCAGAATCGCCCCAGTCAGCTTCGCCCCATTCAGATCCACCCTGGTCAGAATCGCCTGACTCAGATTCGCCCCACTCAGATCCACCTTGGTCAGAATCGCCTCAGTCAGACTCGCCCCAGTCAGCTTCGCCCCACTCAGATTCGCCTCACTCAGATCCAGCTTCGCCACAGTCAGAGACAGCAGATCCACTCCAGCCAGTTTCACCCCAGTCAGATCCGCTCCAGCCAGATTCGCCTTACTCAGATCCGCATAACTCAGATCCGCTCCAGCCAGATTCGCCCCACGCAGATCCGCCCTACTCAGATTCGCTATCGCCCTACTTATCTTTTTTTGCAAACTCAGAGGATTCCCACGCTCATCCCCCCTACTCAGATTCGCCCCACTCAGATCCGCATTACTCAGATTCGCCTCAGTCAGATTCGCCCCACGCAGACTCGCCCTTCGCAAATCCGCCCCATTCAGATCCGCTCCAGGCAGATTTGCCTCAGTCAGATTCGCCCCAGGCAGATCCGCCACAACCAGCTTCGCCCCACTCAGGTTCGCCCCAGCCAGATTCGCCTCATTCAGCTTCGCCCCACTCAGATTCGCATCACCCAGATTCGCCTTAGTCAGCGTCGCCCCACTCAGATTCGCCGTACGCAGATCTGCCCAAGCCAGAATCGCCTCAGCCAGATCCGTCCCACGCAGATCCGCCCCACGCAGATCCGCCCCATTCAGATCCGCCTTAGTCAGATACGCCCCACTCAGATTCGCCTTATTCAGATTCGCCTTATTCAGATGCGCCCCAAACAGACTCACCCAAGCCAGATTCGCCTTACTCAGATTCGCCCCAGTCAGATCCGACGTACCCAGATTCGCCCCACTCAGATTCGCCTCAGTCAGATTCGCCTGACGCAGATGCGCCAGAAGCAGATTCGCCTTACTCAGATTCGCCTTACTCAGATCCACCCCGTCGAGATAAGAATAAGACAGGTTCCGCTCTCCCGCCTTTACTTTTTGAAACCAACAGTCTATACGCGCCTTACCAGTAAGTTCGTTGCAGTTCTTCGGCAGGCGGGTCTGTGCCGCAGCGGGTCGTAAGAGTACCTGCCCGATCATCACGCCCTCGATCAGCAGGAGAGTGGCAAGTGCAGTGAAGGCTCGGGTCTTCATCACTCCAAAGGGAGCCTTAGTTTGAAAAACGGTCTTGGTGTTGGTTGTTGTTGTTGTTGTCGTTTTGGGTGTCATGGCAATGAGCCTCTTTCTTGTTAGCGGTGCGCCGGGTACCCATCCCAGAGGAAGGGCCACAGTAGTCGATTGTGATATGTGGACTAGGACAAGGCACTGGGCGAACTACAGCCCTTTGGTATCCTTGTCTTTAATGATGCCAGTCAGCCTCGCCCCAGTCAGATTCGCCCCAGTCAGATCCGCCCCACCCAAATCCGCCCCACGCAGATCCGCATAACTCAGATTCACCCCAGTCAGATTCGCCCCACGCAGATCCGCCCCAGTCAGCTTCGCCCCACTCAGGTTCGCCTTACTCAGATCCGCTTTAAACAGCCCCGCCCCAAGCAGCATCGCATTGGTCAGAATCGCCCCAGTCAGCTTCGCCTCACTCAGATCCACCCTGGTCAGAATCGCCCCAGTCAGATCCGCCCCACTCAGATCCACCTTGGTCAGCCTCGCCGCAGTCAGACTCGCCCCACGCAGATTCGCCCCACTCAGATTCGCCTCACTCAGATCCAGCTTCGCCACAGTCAGAGACAGCTTCGCCCCACTCACATTCACCGTATTCAGCAGATAATACGCCTCACGCAGATCCGCCCAACGCAGATCCGCCCCACGCAGATCCACTCCAGTCAGATCCTTCTCGGGGAGAAAAGCCCCACGCAGGTTCTTCTCTCCCGCCCTTAATTTTTGCTCCCAACAGGCGGCTCGCAACGGAAGTTTACGAATTCTGTTGCAGTCCGGTTCCACAGCGGTCTGTGCCGCAGCGGGTCGTAAGAGTACCTGCCCGATCATCACGCCCTCGATCAGCAGGAGAGTGGCAAGCGCAGTGAAGGTTCGAGTTTTCACTACCCCAAAAGGAGCCTTCTGAAAAACGGTCTTGGTGTTCGGTGTTGTTGTCGTTTTGGGTGTCATGGCAATGAGCCTCTTTCTTGTTAGCGGTGCGCCGGGTATCCATCCCAGAGGAAAGGTGATGGGCAATTTCCACCCACAGGGCCACGGCAGTCGATTGTGATATGTGGACGAGGACAAGGGTTAGCTGCCGGGAGGGAGGCCCTTGGTATCCTTGTCTTTAATGATGCCAGTCAGATTCGCCGCACTCAGCTTCGCCCCACGTAGATCCGCCCCACTCAGATTCGCCCCACGTAGATCCGCCCCAGTCAGATCCGCCCCACGCAGCATCGCCTTACTCAGATCCGCCTCACCTAGATACGCCCCAAGCAGCATCGCCTGAGTCAGATTCGCCCCAGTCAGCTTCGCATCACCCAGATCCACCTTGGTCAGAATCGCCCCAGTCAGATTCGCCCCATCCAGCTTCGCCCCAGCCAGAATCGCCCCAGTCAGACTCGCCTGAGTCAGATTCGCCCCACTCAGCTTCGCCTCACTCAGATCTAGCTTCACCATAGCCAGATCCAGCTTCGCCGCACTCACATTCACCGTATACAGCTGATAATACGCCCCAGTCAGATCCGCCCCAGTCAGGTCCGCCAAAATCAGCTTCACCCCAGTCAGATCCTTCCCGGGGAGAAAAGCCCCACGCAGGTTCTTCTCTCCCGCCCTTAATTTCCCCCCCCCAACAGGCTGTTCGCGACTGAAGATTAGGAATTTTGTTGCAGTCAACGGTCTGTGCCGCGGCGGGTCGTAAGAGTACCTGCCCGATCATCACGCCCTCGATCAGCAGGAGGGTGGCAAGCGCAGTGAAGGTTCGAGTTTTCACTACCCCAAAGGGAGCCTTCTGAAAAACGGTCTTGGTGTTCGGTGTTGTTGTCGTTTTGGGTGTCATGGCAATGAGCCTCCAAGAGATGATTAAGTCTTGCGCTTTGCCCTCTCCCCCGCATCTTCGCAATTTTTCAGCATAGGCGGGCGGGCAGGCAAAACGCTCGGTTGCCAGTATACTGATGCAGTGCCATGAGGGCAGGCGATTTGCAGAAAAGTGCAACATTTTCAAGAGCAGATTTCTGCATCGCAGGATGCTCTCCGCCGACAACATGACCCTCCAGGACTTTCTCAGAACACTACGACGGGAACGCCGCCTGACCATGGAGCAGGCAGCGAAAGCAACGGGCATTCATCGCTCCACTCTGCATCGCTGGGAGAACGGACAGGCACAGCCTCGCCTGACAGAACTCAAAGCCCTACTTAAGGTGCTGGAGGCAACCCCGCAACAGAGGCGAAGAGCGCTCGCTCTGATGGAGGCACCCCGTGCCCTGGCACTGACACGCACTGCCCAAAGTGCGCTTCCGTCCCGTGTCGGGCCACAGCCCCATGGCGGAGACTTGCTGCGGGCGATGCGGCTGCGCTGTGGTATGTCTCTGGAAGAGGTCTCCCTGAGCATGGCGATAAGCAGTGCCACCCTGAGGCGGTGGGAGCGCATGGAGACCTGGCCCGACACGGAGCAACTCCAGCGACTGTGCTTCACCCTCAACGCGGCACTCGACGAATTACATGCCCTGACCTGCGGGCAGTTCGCTCGCTACGCCCGAAACCCGGAAGTCAACGCCAAGGAGTTAACGGAGCGGCTGGATCGATTTGGCAGCAATAGGATCAATCCCCCGTTTGCTCTCAAGGATCTGGAAATGCTGACGCTGCAAGCCGATGCCTGGAAGTTGGCAGCGCGAAGCACGGCGGGTGCTTGCCTGCTTTCCCGTGTTTATGCGCAAAGCGCCTATTATCTGTCCTATCGAGACCGAGACAAAGAAACGATTGCCGCTGTAGAGCGTTATTTCCAACTAATACCGGTAAACCCACCCGGCGATGATAGGAAGATGGCAATTAATTTACGATTGACCGCACTGGTGGCAATGTGGGAGCGTTTCCATAACCCCGGACGGATCACAAACCAGCAGGCTCTGAAAGAGTTCCAAAGGCTCTTGCCACACACCGAGGGAACGATGCACGAGTCTTATGCCTTATCCCTCATCTCAGAGAGCCTGCTTCGCCAAGATGCACAGGACGAGGCTTTTCAGATGTCCGAGGAAGCCTATCAGGCGGCGCAGCGCAACATCGGCGACGAGCACGCGAGATGGGTTCATGGGATCAAGGGCACCCACCTGATCCGCGCGGGGCATTACGAGGAGGGGCTTTGCTTGCTTTCCACAGGCCGTCCGGGCGACTGGTATCGCCTTGTGGAAACGTGGCTTTGGAAAGCGGAGGCGTTTCTGGGGATGGGCGAGAGAAGCGAGGCGGAGCGTACCCTGGCAAAGGCACAGTCCGACCTGAGCTTGTACGAGATGACTCCGTTGCAACCCCGCCTCAATGCTCTACAAGCGCGAGTGCACGGGTAGCCTGTCACCAGGACTCCCCCTGATTCTCCATTCTCCCACCTAAACTTCTCCGCCTCTTTATCGTGCCAGGCATACGCCAGGCACTCACGTGCCCCCCACCCCAAATAATTGACATCTACCCACTCCCCTGATAACATAGTATTCATAAATCAAACAAATGTTTGATTATTTATCTCCCCTAAATCCAATATCTCAGGAGAACTTGCTCTATGGCTGCGCTCAAACTCGCCATCGCACTCTTCGATACTATTCGGGCCACACACCCACGCCGGGTGGAGCCTACCTGGCCGGAGCTGGCTGCGCGGCTAACGAGGCACAAGGTCAGGGAGGGGAAGGACGGGCAGGCGTGGTCCCCTACTCTCTATAAAGAAAGTGCGACTCGGGGCAATGCCGGAGTAGATACACTGTGTTGCCTGGTGCTGGACTTCGATGATGGCACACTACCCGACTCCTTGATAGCCGACTGGACAAAGCGTGGGCTGGCGTTCGTGGCGCATAGCACGTACTCCCATGCGCCGGACTCGCCCCGGTGGCGTGCCGTGTTTCCCCTGGAGAAACCCATGCCCGCGAAGGAGTGGAAAGAGATCTACCAGATGCTGGCGGAGGACCTGGGGCATGGGAGTGCCGACCCGGCCTGCAAAGACCCGGCTAGAATGTACTATCTGCCCGCACACCCACCGGGCATTGCTCCGTTTGCCCATTATCAGGTGGAAGGGAAGCTGTTGAAGGTAGCTGCTCTGCCGCCGAAGGTACCGCCGAAACTGCCGCCGGGTAAGGACGGAGGCACGGGCGACAGGGCGACGGCGGACTTGCCAGGCGAGGACTACAACGGGCGGGTTGTCCAGGCAGAGGTGCTGCAGCTACTACAGCGCTACGGGTGGCGTGAGGCGGGCGGACGAGATGGGGTGATTCTGCTGACCCGACCCGGTAAGACCGAGGGAGTCGGCGGCGTGCTGGGTTACTCGCAAGCCGAGCCTACCGTGTTCTATTGCTACTCGTCGAACGCAATGCCACTGGAGGCGGCGACGCACTACACGCCGTTTGCCCTGAGAGCGACCCTGGAGCATGGCGGGCGATTCGACGAAGCGGCGAAGGCATTGGCAGCCGAGGGCTATGGGAAGCCAGATGGGGCGAATGCTTTACGGCTGATAGGCCAGCACCTGACCGATACGGGCAACGCCGAGCGGATGATAGTCCACTGCGGCCAGGACCTGCGCTATGTGACCGGGCTGGGCTGGCGCGTGTGGGATGGTGCCTGCTGGGGTGTGGGCGACCTGACCATTATGGAGCGTGCGCGCGAGACGATACGGGCGCTCCATGCCGAGGTGGCCCGGCTGCGGGAGCGGAAACGAGCGAAGGCAGACGAGGCGGAGCAACAAACGCAGAAAGCGAAAGCCGAGAAGCTGAGCGCGTTCGCCTACAAAAGCGAGTCCAATCGGGCGCTGAAAGATCTGGTAGCGCAGGCATCCAGCTTCCCCGCCGTGCTCTGTGAGCCCGATCAGTTCGCCCTCCAGCCCTGGCGTGTCCCGTTTCCCAATAGCACCTGGGATAAGGGAGAGCTGCGCCCACACCGTCGCGATGACTACACCGAGCGCCTGCTGGCCGCCAGCTATGACCCGCAGGCGGATAGGACCGAGTGGAACGCCCTGTTGACCCGTATGACCGGCGACGATGCCGACCTGGCCCGCACTCTTCAGGAGGTAGCCGGGTACGCCCTCAGTGGAGCCAGTACCCTGCGCGTACTGCCCTGGCTCTACGGCCCCAAAGGCACCGGCAAGTCCACGTTCGTGGAGCTACTCCAGACCACGCTGGGACCGACCGGGAAAGTCATAGACCCGTCTCTGCTCTCCGGGGATAGAGACACCGAGCGCTTAGGCGCTGCCGTCCGGGGCATGCGCGCCGTGTTCTTAGCCGAAGCGGGCCGCAAGCGCTTAGACGCGGAACTCTTGAAGATGATGGCAGGCTCCGACCGAATCCCAGGCCGCGAGCTCTACGGCAAAGTCACGTTCTCTGTGCAGCCAAGCTGGGCGGTGCTGGCCGTGTCCAACGATGTCCCCAACGTCCATGCCTACGACGATGCCCTGCGCGATAGAGTCATGGCCCTACCGTTCGTGAACCCCCTGGAATCCGGCGGGAAACTCTCCTTCACCGGCAGCAACCGCATCGAGGAAGTCCGCCGCGACCCAAAACACCCCCTCGTCCTCGGCTTCGTATCCTGGGCCGTAGACGGCCTGGTGCGTGTGCACAAAACCCAGACCCTGTACCGGGCTGCAGTAGTGGACGAGCACACCCAGGACTTCTGGGAAGACGCCGACCCCCTCACCCCGTTCTGGGAAGGCTTGGACCCACGCTTCGTCGAGAAAGGCATGCCCACGAGTGAGCTCCATAACGCCTACCTGGCCTGGCACCAGAACCACCGCATGATGGGCAGACCACTACAAGGAAAGTACTTCGCCGCCGCCTGCCGCGCCGCTGGATTCGAGGAGTTCCGCACCAACGCGGGCAGGTTCTGGCGGCGAATACCGCCGCCTCTAGACATGAATTCTTGAATCCATGTCGGCTATGACGGATAAAGCCCCTTTTTCAGATACCTTCGTAGGAATCGAAAGTTGTAGAGGGTATTTCCAAAACAGGGGTTTATCCGACACATCCGACACGGTTTTGCCTGCACTGCCTGGCACGAAAATCGTGCGGCTCGAGGGCCTTCGGCCAAGCCTCCTTCGGAGGCGGGAGAGTTGGTGTACAGTTTAGATGGGAGTATTTGGATGCAAACTAAGGCATATGCGGTTTTGTACTACCATTTTATTTGGAAAACCTCAGGAGGCAATCCCTTGATTACTGAGGCTTTGGAGCGTCCTTTAAATAGATGTATTGAAGGTGAAGTGGAGAGGCTTGGTGGTACGGTTATGGCCATTGGTGGGACTGCCAATCATATTCATCTGGTCGTTCAACTACCAACACAAATCTCACCATCTCGGCTGATGCAGCAGGTTAAAGGTGTATCTGCTCAATTTGGGCGTGATTTTCTCGGGGATGACAAACTATTCCAATGGCAGCATGGCTATGGTGTATTTACCCTGAGCCGTCCCCATCTTAAGAAAGCCATCGCCTACACCAAAAACCAGAAAGAGCATCACGACTGCCAGCAACTCTGGAATGAATGGGAACAATCCGAGGTTGTGACTTAACATCTCCCGCCTCCGAAGGAGGCTTGGCGCTTCGCCCCCGAGCCGCACGTTCATCGTGCCAGGCCCCACGCGCCCGGTTTATGGGTATTTGATGTGGCCGTGCAGGTGGAACTTTTGCGGAGGGTTAATTTGTTAGGCAATTATGACCAGTACCCAGAGCGCGGCGCGGGAGCGGTTCACGCAGATATTCACCCAGTGTGAAACTCTGCTCCTGGGGCACGCACGCCGACTGACCAAAGGCGACAACGACCGGGCGCAAGACCTGGTGCAGGATGCCCTGGTGCGCGGCTATCAGGCTATCCTCGACGGCAAGTTCCTAGAGGGACTGCGACCCTGCGCCTGGCTTTCCCGCATTCTGACCAACCACTTCATCAACGAGTGGCGGCGCAGTAAGAAATGGGACGCTGGCGTAACAGTAGACACGCTCACAGCAGGCGGCGAGACCGGCCCGGCAGCCACACAATCGCCCGGCGTAGAGGCGGAGCTAACCGCAGAAACGCTGGATGAGTCTCTGGCGAAGGCCCTGGATTCCCTGCCAGAAGCCCTGCGCATGACCGTGCTGCTGGTCGATGTACAGGAATACAGCTACATAGAGGCAGCGGAGGCGCTGGGCGTGCCCGTTGGCACCGTCCGGTCCCGGCTCTCTCGGGCACGGTTCGCCCTCCATGAAGCCCTCGCTGCCGTGGCAAAAGAGAAAGGTTGGCAGAGATGAGCACCCCATTTGAAGAGATCCAACCCTGTTATCATATGACCGGCCTGCTCTCCCAGCTCGCCGATGGCACCCTGAGCGGCCTTTCGCTGTGGTACGCCCGCCAGCACGTCGCCGGTTGTGCCCACTGCCGCGATGCTCACGGTGCCCTGGTAACTCTAAGAGAGCATCTGGCAAACCTGGGCAACAGTACGGATAGTGATGGCCCACGACTTTCCCAGGACCGACGTTCGGCACTGGAAGCCGCGCTGGATGCGCTAGAAAAAGAGAGCGAAATCACGCCGGTTTAACCATCTGCCTAACAGCCATCTCCCCTGAGTGCTCCTTCGTCGCCTCGCCCCTCTTCCCAATCTCGCTTCGCTGGAAGAGGGGAAATCAGCGCCTACCAGCAGTACAGGGACATTCCTCTGGCGAAGCGCTTAGCCAGAGACGAGATTCTGTATTGGCGGTAAGCGGTGTGTTATCCCTCTTCCCCCCGAAGTATGAGGGGTCTTCTGGGAAGAGGGACGAAGCTCACGCAGTGAGCATTCAAGGGAGATGGCATAAATTGAACTTTCCCGCTCACTCAGTTGTAAAGACGCCATGAACCGAAAACTCGCACTCACCGCACTGGTCGGATTGGCCGCAGCGATGCTGCCTCTCGCTATACCCACAAACGCATTCGCTCAAGACAAAGCCCCCGCGCCGAACTTTATTGGGAAGCCCACCGACTGGGTGAACGGTGCGCCGCAAGACCTCACGAAGCTTAAAGGCAAGGTCGTGGTGGTCGCTGTCTGGACCTTTGAGTGCATCAACTGCAAGCGGACGCTGAAGTTCTGGAATGACTGGGCGAAGAAGTACGCAAATAGCAAGGATGTCGCTATCGTCTCTATCCATACACCCGAGCTGGAGTCCGAGCGAGACCCCAAGGCAGTGGAGGCATTTGCGAAAAAGAACGGGCTGCTGTTCCCAATACTCATCGACAACGACCAGAAGAACTGGAAAGCCTGGACCTGCCGGTTCTGGCCGAGCACAGGTATAGTCGATAAAAAAGGCCGTATCCGTGCCGCCTGGGAGGGTGAGCTGGACTGGAAAAGCTCCGGCGAGTACAAGAAGGTGGAACAGCTGATAGAGCGCCTTCGTAAAGAAAAAGAAGACGAGTAGAGAATAATGGCATCCCCCGCTCCCAAACATCCCCTGGCCATTCGCTGGCTGCACTGGATCAACTTTCCGGTGCTGGCTGCTCATGGTCTGGAGCGGCGTGCTGATTCTCTGGGCCAACGACCAGTACCCCCTACCAAGCTTCCGGCTGAAAGTGCCGGACCACATCAACTTCTACTTCTGGGGAATCGCGCCAGTCTATGCCGGAGCCGATGACCCGGCAGGGTTGCCGGCGAGTAAGTACGTGGTCACCACCGGGTATCGGTTGGCCGAAGGAATGGCCTGGCACTTTGCATTGGCGTGGGCATTTGTGCTCAATGGCATGGCCTACGCTGTCTTCCTGGCCTTCAGCGGGCAGTGGCGGCATCTGGTACCGCGCAAAGACTCGTTTGTAAAAGCCTTCAAAGTAGTGCTCGCAGATTTGCAGTTCTGGAAGCGTGTAGAGCTGGCCGAAGGTGGTGAGAAGTACAATCACGCTCAGCGCTTTGCGTACAGCGGCGTGATTCTGCTGGGGCTGGGGCTGGCTGTGACCGGGATAGCAATCTCGAAGCCCGCGCAACTGAGCTGGCTGGTGCGGCTCCTGGGTGGCTATCAGGCGGCGCGGTTAGAGCACTTTACCTGCACATCGCTGGTGGTGCTGTTCTTCCTGGTCCATGTGTCTCAGGTGATTCGGGCAGGGTGGAAGAACTTCCGAGGGATGATCGTTGGACGCTGACCTCAACGAGCTGCTAGCCGAGAAGAAACTGAACCGGCGCGCTGCGATTACGTCTCTGGTGCTGGGTGTCGGAGGGCTGGCGGGTTTAATCACGCTACACCAGAAGCTCCCCCGTGATGACTCGGGCGTTCCCATCGTCTTTCGGACATCGCACGAGCGAAACGAAGCCATTGCGCGCATCTTGCTCTCACCATCGCGTGGGAAAGACCGAGAGTTCTCTGCTGGCGCTGCCGAGGAGCCGAGGAACAACTACCACAACCAGACACCGGAGATCGACTTAGACGCGTGGCGCTTAGACTGGCTGGGCAAGCAACTCACGCTGGAAGACATAAAAAGACTGCCCGCCATCACGCAAACCACGGAACTGAAGTGCGTGGAGGGCTGGAGCACGGTAGTCACCTGGACCGGAGCCAGATTCGCGGACTTCCTGAATGCCTACCCGGACACAGCCACGCACGGGAGCCCACTGAACTATGTCTCTCTGCGCTCGGAGCCGGAGGGCTGGGAGGACGACTGGTACTACGTGGGGATCGATCTGGAGAGCATGCTGCATCCGCAGACGCTGCTGGCCTGGGCAATGAACGGGCAACCGCTCACCGCCGAACACGGTGCGCCACTCCGCCTGGTGATTCCGCACAAGTACGGCATCAAGAACATCAAACTGATCACATCGATAGCCCTCAGCGACACGCGCCCCGCCGACTACTGGGCCGAACAGGGCTACGACTGGTATGCGGGGTTATAACCTCTCCCCCTAACCCCCTCCCCTGAAGGGAAGGGGGAACTTGGGAACCGTGAGGCGCTTTCTGGAAGCCTCGCCACAGGGAATCCTTTCCGTGATTCTCGTTCCCCCTTCCCTTTAGGGGAGGGGGTTAGGGGGAGAGGTAAAAGTGAAACTCCATCAGGGGTACAATTTCTAAAATAGAGAGATTCTAGGGAGATAACAGAATGACACGACGACGTTTACTACTGATAGCCGCCGCCACGCTCTGTAGCGTAGGCAGTGTGGTGTACATGGGCGGCGCACTGGCGCAGGGAGACGACCCGCCAGCCGAAACCATCAACTGGAAGAAGCTCACCCAGTCTCAGTGGCGCAAGCGGCTGACCGCCAACCAGTTTTTTATTTTGCGCCAGGCAGGCACCGAGCCAGCTTTCCGCAATGCCTATCATGAGAACCATGAGAAGGGCAACTACTACTGCGCCGGGTGCAATAACCTGCTCTTCACGTCGGAAGCCAAGTTCGACTCGGGCACAGGTTGGCCGAGCTTCTGGAAACCCGCCGATGCAAAGAAGTCCGTGGTGCGACATGAGGACCCCGATGGTCAGCGAGTGGAAGTGCTCTGCGCCCAGTGCAACGGTCACCTGGGCCACCTGTTCGATGACGCGACCGGGGACTACGGCATTCCGAAGACTCCCACGGGGCTGCGCTACTGCATGAACTCCGGGGCTATGAAGTTTGTGAAGCCGACACCGGCGCAGGCTCCGAAGGCTCAGTAAGCAGCGCCTTCAAGCGCTCCATTCGCTTTTCGACATACTGCTCTGCCCACTTTTCCAGAGTGTCCGTAACCTGCCCGCGCTTCTTCGAGGGAGCGCGGCGCCGGTTCAGAGTCAGAGTCACATGGTGTCCCACTTCATGGAACAGGGTATGGCCCAGGTGCAGCGCCAGCACCAGCTTGCGCTGCTCCGGCACTACCCGCTCAATATCCAATAGATGCGGCCACAGAAAGAGCGTGATGCGGTTGCCGAACTGGTCACGCTCATACACTCCCAGGCGATTGCCCTTCGGGTCGAAGTCCACCACGTACACGCCATCTAACTCACGGACATGCTCACGTGGCACCACGGAGTAGGCCAGGCGCACCAGCGCCTCCATGTCCTCGTCGTAGTGTTCCTTAGCCTCGTAGAGAAGTCGCATCTACACGTTCTTTCTATAGAGCGCCGATACGGTGGCCGCACTCTGATGTGTGGAGCGGAAAAGCTCATCGATCATGGTGGGTGTGGGTATCGTGTCACTCTCAAAAACGACTCCCTCGTTTGCCCCGGCAGCCTCCAGTAGCTGCAGTAGCGCCCGTTTCTCTATAGGACAGAGGCCGCCCTCCAGAGGTGTCACGACCTGGAGAACGACCTCGGGCTTGAGGATATTCCGGGGGCAGGTTCGGGCGATTAGCTCTGTGAGTAAGAAGCGGGCCGCGTCCCAGTCGTCCACAATGACTCGGGGATGCTCGAACGGCCAGACTGTCTGGAAGTCCGCCATTCCTTTCCAGCTCAGTGCACCGGTGCCGACTCCAACGACTTTCCGTGATGTGATATTGACGGCAAGCACAGCATCCTCGGTCAGCGCCTCACTCTGGCCCACCACCTGAATATGGATCTTCTGGCGCTCCAGCCGCAGAAGGATTCGAGGACGTAACTTCATTGCCCTACTTTACCAGCAGCCTGCCCGTCTCGACCTTGAGCTGCCCTGTTCGGCCAATTCTATAGGTTAGCAGGTAATACAGCCATCAGTATCTCTAGAGGTTTGCTCTCTGCCGTCTATACGAAACGTATTCCCCCAACTAGCCATCGTTCGGGAAATCAGAGGCTGCGCGTTGATACAAGTCGCTTCGCCTTGTAAACGAGCCGCGCTGTCCCACTCTTTATCTTTCTGCCTATCGATACAGGCATTCCAGCCAGCCATAAAGAGAGCAATCACCCCTACCCAAAACCCTGCCCAGATTAATGGGCGATGGTATGCCCATCGTACTTGTCGATCTATCTGGCGACTGAGCAGTGATGTATCCCGGCGCATAATAGTTTCGACGCTAAAGCAGTTTGCGGCTTATCACGGCCAGGCGCCCGTGGTGACCGATCTGGTAGAGCATTTTGTATTCCTTACCCACACGGCAGCTATCGAGTTCCTGTGCCGTATGCTCGGTGCCGCCTATCAAATAGGTGCTATCCCACCAGTAGAGCTTCTGGGGAAAATGAGCCTCACTGCGCACACAGATGACATCGCCCTTCTGAATCGGCATGCCCTCCCACTCTTTCCGAAGCCGCGCTGGTAGAGTGAGCGCGCCGATAGCCAGCAAAATAATAATGACTGCCAACCCTGACAGTAGCAGCACAAAAGGGCGGTAGTACCACCAGCGAAGCTGGTTATCTCGCTGACGGGCAGCCAGAGTTCTATCGGTATGGCTCATAGCAACCTACTTGTAATCACGGCAAAACGCCCAGCATGCCCCACACAGTATTCCAGGTACATTCGGAATTGGTACAGAGCTGCCACACCACTGCCCACCAGAGTAGCGTAAAAGCCCCACCGTACTTTTCGATCTATCTGGATTGAATTCTGGCGCATCGTAGGTATCACTTACGGGGTGATTCTATGAGCGTCTGCTCATTAATATCCACATACCCCGTATTTCCTATTCGGTAGCTCACCCTGTACTGTCTTCCCGCCAAACACCCCTCAGAACCGCCTATCGTCTTCTCTTTTCCTTCGATTAAATATGTCTTTACCCACCACTGAGAATATTGATCCGACATGGGATAGCTTCGTACGCAGGGTACATCTGCCTGCTGCATAGCAACTCCTTCCCACTCAGTATCCGCTAATAAGTGCTGCCGACGAGCCACTAGCCCCATCGTCACAACGAGGAGCAGTAGGACCATCCCGGTGAACAAATGGGAACGGTAGTACAGGTGGCGCAGCTTGCTATCTATCTGGCGGTCAGTTAGACGTGGGTGAGTATCGCTCATAGCCGTTACCGCCCAGGGAGCGACACTACTGCCTTTTGCGCAATAACCATAAATCGACCTGATTTCGCCAGGCGGTAGTTCAGCCTATACGGCTTGCCCACCATGCAACTCTCGGGCCTGCTCATTGTCCGCTCCTGGTTATTCATCAGGTACGTGTTTACCCAGCGCTCGCTGATGAGTAATGGCCCCGAAGTCGACATCGGATAGCTCCGCAGGCAAGTTGCCTCTACTTGCTGGATAGGAACACCTTCCCACTCCTTTTCCCTGCGTAGCCACATACTGCCCGCCAGTACGCTGACTCCCAGGGTAATGAGCACGAACATTCCCCCAGCCAGTACATACGGGCGGTAGTACAGGTGGCGCAGCTCTCGGTCACGCCTCAGGCTTTCGGATGCCACAGAGCGGGGCACCGAAAACTACCTTCGGCGACCAGGCAGGGCGTAGGCGATGATGGTCAGAATCACGCCAACGAGAATCAGAGGCCAGGCCAGCTTGAGTAGAATATGGCC
The DNA here is from genome assembly GCA_049840835.1 of Armatimonas sp. Taxonomy (GTDB): domain Bacteria; phylum Armatimonadota; class Armatimonadia; order Armatimonadales; family Armatimonadaceae; genus JANLTX01. The sequence continues at coordinate 71,626 of JASGJG010000016.1, forward strand.
CAGAACGACAGCTAGCCAGATGGCGACACCCGCCACAATGAGCATGACACCGATCTGGCCAACCGAGCTTCTATCTTTTTGCATGCCCTTATAGAACCGCAGCTAGTAGCGCTTGTTGCACATGGAGGCGATTTTCCGCCTGATCGAACACCGCGGACTGCGAAGACTCCATCGCTTCCTCGGTAATCTCTTCGCCACGGTGCGCGGGCAAGCAGTGCAGAATCAGCGCGTCTTCCTTCGCCTCACGCAGGGTCTTCTCATTAATCGCGAAGCCCGCGAAGTCCGCCAGGCGCTTCTTGGTCTCTTCTTCCTGGCCCATAGAGGTCCACACATCCGAGTAGAGAATATCGGCATCATCGGAGGCGGCTATCGGATCATGGGAGATTTCCATCTGCGTACCGGCGCGCGCGGCCAGGTCTTTCGCGTACTTCACCACCGTTGCGGGCGGCTCGTAGCCGGGCGGGCAGGCCAGAGTAAAGTGCGTTCCCATGGTGGGCGCCAACAGCATCAGGCTTACGGCCACATTGTTGCCATCACCTAAAAAGACCAGCTTCTGGCCCTTTGTCTGAATCCGATGCTCACGAATGGTGTAGAAGTCCGCCAGCGCCTGGCAGGGATGCTCGTAGTCATCCAGCGCGTTTATCACCGGCACGCTGGAGTACTCGGCGAACTCCACCATGGCATCGTGCGAGAATGTCCGAATCACCACGGCTTCCACCATTCGAGAAAGCACTCGCGAGACATCTTTCACGGCTTCGCGCTTACCCAGGCCCACTTCCTCGCGGCCTAAGAAAAGCGACTGCCCACCAAGCCGGGTCATGGCCACCTGGAAGCTGACCTTGGTGCGTAGGCTCGGCTTGTCGAACAGTAGCGCCGCGGTCTTTCCTGTGGCAATCTTCTGCAATTGCCCAAGCTTGATCTCGCGCACCAGCTCGAACAGCGCTTCTACTTCGTCTGCACTGAGGTCCAGCACGGAGAGAATATTCCGGCCTTTCAGGAAGCCAGGGCGAGCGTGTATTTTCGGCGATGCGTGCTCCTCGGCAAGCGCCTCAGCCAGCCCTGCCGAGAGCGCCTGGGCCACAGCATCGTAAGTGAGCCCACTCTCTGTCACGCCATCCGGGGCGTTGTGCAGCAGGGCCAGCAGCAGATGCTCGGTGCCCACAAAATCGTGCCCGGTGGCCTCGGTTTCCCGCCGTGCCTGCTCGACTATCTGCCGTGCCCCCGGCGCCAGGGTAGACGATTCCGCACGCGGGCGGCCCGGCTCAACAGTGAGCAGGCTCGTAACCCGAAGGCGAAGCTCCTCTGGCGCGTACCCGATACCTTCCAATAAGCGAACGGCTCCTGTGCCTTCGCCATGAAGCAATCCTAAAAGCAGGTGCTCCCGCTCCACATACTCCTCGCCCCGGCGCATGGCTTCTACCTGCGCCCAGAGCATCGCTTTTCGACCATTGCGCGTAAACTGAATCGCCACTTTATTCTGTTCCTCTACTCCCCGCTATTCGCCATCTCGCTGCAAATTGCCTCCAACCGAGTCAGTGCTTCGTCGGCTTCCTCAGCGCTGATTGTCAGCGGCGGCACAATGCGCAGGGTATTGTCATCGGTCGCGTTCAGTACCAGCCCGTGTGCCAGCCCGCGCTTCACGAGCTCTTTCGCCACAGGCGCTTTGATATCCAGCCCCAGCATCAGCCCCATGCCCCTCGGTGCCCCAATCAGTGCGGGGTATTTCTCGGCCAGCTTCTGGAACCCCAGCCAGAGCTTCTGGCCAACCAGTCGCGCGTTGTCACATAGCCGTTCATCGGCCAGGATATCCAGCACGGCGTTCGCTGCCGCTGTCGCCAGGGGATTTCCGGCAAACGTGGAGCCATGGTCTCCAGGTTTCAGAGTCTCCGCCGCCACTCCCCGCGCCAGGCATGCCCCGATCGGCACGCCACCGCCCAGCCCCTTGGCGAGTGTCATCACATCAGGTGTTACGCCGTACTGCTGATACGCCCAGAGCCGCCCGGTTCGCCCCACGCCAGTCTGTACCTCATCGAAGATCAGCAGCGCGCCGTGCTTATCGCATAGCTCTCGCGCCTTCTGCAGATACTCCACCGTCGCCGGGTGCACCCCACTCTCCCCCTGGATCGGCTCCAACAAAACAGCACACGTATCGTCATCTATCGCCGCCTCCAAAGCCTCTAAATCGTTGAACGGCACATACCCGAACCCCGGTGGCAACGGCGCGAACGGCTCGTTGTACTTCGGCTGCCCCGTCGCCGTCACAGCGGCTAAAGTCCTTCCATGGAAGCTCTTGAGCGCCGTGACTATCTTCGTCTTGCTCTCCCGAATCCCCCGCCCATACTTGCGTGAGAGCTTGATAGCGGCTTCATTCGCTTCCGCGCCGGAGTTACAGAAGAACACCCGCTCAAAGTCCGAAAGCTCCATCAGCCGCCGCGCCAGCTTTGCCTGGGGCTGGGTCAGATACAAGTTACTGGCATGAATCAGTTTGGTCGCTTGCTCCGTAATCGCCGCCGTGAGCCTGGGATGCGCATGCCCCACAGAGCAGACCGCGATACCTGCCAGCAGGTCCAGATACCAATTCCCCTCCGTATCGATTAGCCAGCATCCCTCCCCACGCTCAAACTCCACCTTCTGACGCGCGTAGGTCGTCATCACATGGTCGGCATCCCATCGGGCTGCCTCAGATAGTTCTGTGGTTAACGTTGGTTCGGTTACGGTAGTCATAGTTCTTCCTCTGACCTCTTCCCACAGGGAAGAGGTTTTTCCAAATCGCCAGTTGGTACCTCGATACCATCACGATAAACGATTCGGGTACCCATTATCTGAAACCCATGCCGGGTGTACAGAGCTACATTGTCTGTCTTTGCCATCCGAACGGAGCAGGTAAGCCGGGATAGACCGGCTTCTCTCGCCAGTACTTCCAGATGGCATATTAGCAGCGTTGCCAGTCCCTTGCGGCGATGCGCAGGGTCTACGGAGAGCCGAAAGAAGTAGAGGAAATCGCCCTCTATTCGGTAGCGCACGCACGCCACGGGGTCGCCCGCAATAGTGACAACTAGCGCCTGATTGCCTTCTGCGAGCAGAGCAGAGATATCTGCTGGTGTCTCTTTTAGGGCGGTAGATGTGCCTGGCTCCTGGCCATACTCGGCGAACGCAGCCTGGGTGAGTCGATGGATAAGCCCTGCGTCTGTGGTGCTTGCTATTTCGAGAATTACAGACACTTTTCCATCACTCCTACGCGAATCGCGAAGCCGCCTCGGACTTGAATATCTGCTCCGGAGAGTGCGTAGCCCCGGTGTTCATAGAGGGCGACATTTCGGGTGACCTGGGTGCGCACATGGCACCAGATTTTGGTGCAACCCCGCTCCGATGCCTTCTCTTCTAGCGCTTTCAGCAAGCACCCGGCCACTCCCTGGCGGCGTGCGGATGGAGATACCGCGAGTCGAAAAAAATGCATCACGCCGCGCTCGATTTCGTAGCGCACTGCGCCTGCGAGTTTGCCGTCTTTCTCGGCTAAGAGGACCTGCGTGCCCTGCTCTAGCTCTGCCAACACTTCGTCCTCGGTTTCAAAGAGCGCCGAGGGTGGTGGCACATCGCTGGCGAACTCCAGAAAGGCCGCGTGGGTCATGCGAAAGAGCGCTCCGGCATCTGCCGGGGTCGCTTCTCGAAGTGTCACGAGGCGCTCGCTTCCCGCATGAGGGCGACAAGTTCTGTATTCCCCTCCGCTTCCAACCCGGCAATGGCGCCCTGAATATCCGCCTGGGATTTGTTCTGCGAGAGCTTCCGCTTGCCTTCTATGTGCTCTATGGCTAGCTCGAAACCGACGATGCCAGGGAGCTGTTTGCGCAGGAATTCGGCTGGCATTCGTGTCTGCCAGCCTGCGGGCTCGTAGCGGTCTAAAAGCTGCCCCAGGCGTGCCAGAAAATCCTCCCCCTCAATAATCCGCACAGGGCCGTGAGCATGCACGGCGGCGTAGTTCCAGGTGGGTACTGCCAGCGCCGTTTCGTACCAGCGTGGCGAGATATAGCCATGTGGCCCGGAGAATACCGCTGTGGCTCGCCCCAGAGTGCGTAGCGATTCGACCTGGGGATTGGGCCGCGCGATATGCCCGAAGAGCGTACCCTGTTCACCCTCAGTAGGCAGGAGCAGAAGCGGGACGTGCGTGATGGCGCCATCTGGAGTGAGCAAGATGGCGAACGGGTACGCGTCCATGAGTTTATGGAGCGCTTCCCTATCCTCACACGCAAACGCCTTTGGGGTGTACATAGCCTGCCTATCGCACCATGGTGCCGATACCGGCCTGGGTGAAGATTTCGATGAGCAGCGCGTGAGGCCGTCTGCCATCGATGATATGGGCGCGGGGTACACCGTCTTCCACCGCTCGAGCGCAGGCAGCCAGCTTGGGAATCATGCCCTTATCCACAATTCCATCGGCAATCATCTCCCTTGCTTCCGACGCGGTTAGCTCCGAAATCAACGACTCCTTATCCGAGAAGTCCCGGTAAAGGCCCTCTACATCGGTCATGAGAATGAGCTTCTCGGCCTTGAGTGCAATCGCCAGAGCTGCCGCTGCGGTGTCTGCGTTCACGTTGTACGCCTGGCCGTCCACACCAGCCGCCACAGACGAGACAACTGGGATATAGCCTTCTTTGGTAAGCGTGTTGATTACGCCGGGATTCACCCGTGTAATCTCACCCACGAACCCGATATCGCCATGGTCCATGTCTTTGCGCGCTACCAGCAGGTCGGCGTCTCGCCCGGAAAGCCCGACAGCAAGACCACCCTCGGCGTTTAATTTGGCGACCACCCCTTTGTTAGTCTTGCCCGCCAGGACCATTTCCACGATTTCCATGGTCTCGCTATCGGTCACTCTCAGACCTCCGACTCGCTTGGTCTCCAGGCCCACGCGCTCTACCATGGCGTCGATCTCCGGGCCACCACCGTGCACCAGAATAGGGTTGATGCCTACCAGTCGCATGAGCACCAGGTCACGCATGACCGCGCTCTGAAGCTCGCTGTTGATCATGGCGTTGCCGCCGTACTTGATTACCAGCGTCTTGCCCGAAAACGCCCGTATGTAGGGTAGCGCCTGTGTCAAAGTACGCGCTGTCTCCTCAGGATTCACTTGGTTACTCGCCTCCTGCATAGTTAATTGTCGCCGTTTTCTTAATCGGCGCTCCCTGTCCTTTCAGAGTCGCCGTGATCTTCACAGGCACCGCCGGGTGGTCGTTGATCCACACGGGTATGAGCCAGCGCCCGGTCTTGCCCATGTTCTGCGGCGCTTCCACGCGCTTCGCCAGCAGCTTGGAGCGCTTCCGCACGCCTTTGGTCAGTTCGCACACAACTTCCACTTCACGCTCCGCCGTGTCTTCCCCCGGTCGCCCGATGATTTCGACAGTAACCAGAGTATGCAGGCTCGGCTCCTCTGCGCTTCCCTCACCGATAATCGTGTTCCAGAGCACGAACTTTCTTATCGGCGAGAATGTCTTTGGAGAGTCGCCCGGTATTGGGATACCAGAGCTGTGCCCGTATCGCCCCGATCATGTAGGGTTTAGCCTTTGCCTGTTTCACGAATTCTCCTCTTTCCTGAGCCAGATCAAGCCATTCTTCCCCTCAGGCCATTTCGGATTTGGCCAGTCCGCGTAGAGCAACTGATATGTTCCGGGATTCAAGATAAATGAAAACGGAGTCTCGATATTCGCACCCTCATCTTCTAAAATGTCTGTTCCGGTATCAGCGGCATGAAAGACCCAGATCTCACCAGATTGACATTCCATGTTTCCCAGAATGTGCCATGAGGTGGGCTCACTAATGCTCTGCAATGCTCGTTGTAGTAGTGCATCATCGGATTCATCTTCATCGGATGCCCAGAGCTCGAGAAGGAACTGTTGTGTGGGGTCACTGCTTTCAAAGACCGCTATCTGCTGACCGCTATCCGGAACATAAGCCGCTGCGGAACCAAAGGGAAATAGCTCGCCATGAGAATGGCTTGAGGCATCGCAGGCTCGATCATAGTCGGTTGCCTGGGTCTGGCCACTCCAGCGAAACTCAGCTTCTACAGTGCGTCCGTTGGAAGGCAGCTCAGTACCCTCCCATAGAGGAACCACCTCTATAGGCATCAGTACAGAGGGGCCATCACAACCGCTGTGCCAGCCGAGCAGTTTGGACACTCTCAGGCAGCCTTTCTCAGATTGTAAACTCGAACGCCATCACGTAGGGCAGTCAGGACTTCAATCGCATTTTGTCGCTGCGGTTCTGATAGTTCTGGATGCTGCAAGACCATCTGACATATCTGACGCGCACGATAAAAATTGCCCGCGCGCGCCCAGCAATGAATCGCGCTGAAAGCGTGCGAGAAAAACTTAATCCATAGAGAAACCGCCTTACATTCCTGCATTAGTTCTTCTTCTAGAGAGGCAGCAGTAGCGTACATATCTATTGCAGATTCTTCGTTTCCTTTTTCGAAGAGGACTCTGGCTTCTATGAGCAGCTTGCTCTTTTGCGTATCTTTCTCCCAGTGTCCTTCTGGAAGTTGCGATACATCCAAACCTGGTGGCTTAGGCAGTTTTTTCATTCGTCGTCTCCAAAATTGTGCGCCGAAAACAGAATTCGCTGAATGGAAAACCCTACAGCGACCACATATCCGCTGAGCCCCTGTGTGTTCCTCAGAAGCTGCCTTTTCTTTTCGAGAGCACGTGACCGCAATCTCGCAGGCTCGCTTGCAAGAGTCCCACTGACTTCGAGGCCATACCATCCGAACCTATCGTGGAGCCAGTAATCAAAAGAATCACCTTGCGTTACTATCCTGGTATCGTCTGATTCCAGAAATAGAGCGCAAAGTATCAATGCCAGTCCGCAGGCGGCTAACTCGGTAATCGTCTGCTCTGGCACACCCCAGGGATAGGGGCATGTTGTCTGAGAATCCCAGCGCAGGCAGATAGGTACTGGTGGCTCTTCGTTCCAATTGCCTCCGAACTCAATGGTATACTCCTCGCTCCCTTGACTCCACGGAAGCCGAGCAGCCAGGCATTCCCATAGTGTCGCGCTGCCTAGCGGTAGCGCCAGCAGGTGATCGGGAAGCCAGATTTCTTCCATTCCTACGTGGTGTACTCCGCGTTGATTTTGACGTAGTCATACGAGAAGTCGCAGGTGTAGACAGTAGCTTTGCCCCAGCCTCCCAGCCCCAGTGCAACCGATACGGCGACCTCTTCAGCTTTCATAGCTTCGGAAGCGGCGGCGCGGTCGTAGTTGGTAGGCACGCCCTGCTCGAAGACGGAGAATCCTGCCAGGGTGGCGCTAGCGTTATCGGGGTCGAAGGGGATTCCCGCTTTGCCCGCCGCCATCATGAGGCGGCCCCAGTTGGGGTCGTTGCCGAACAGGGCAGTCTTCACGAGCGGAGAGTTCGCAATGGAGCGGGCGACGGTTTGGGCATCTCCGTTATTGTGCGCCCCCGTAACTGTCACGGTGACTAATTTGGTGGCTCCTTCGCCATCTCGGGCAACCTGTCGTGCCAGGGAGATGCACACTTCAGTAAGTGCGCCAACGAAGGATTCGTAGTCTACACCAGAAGGCTCAGTGAGTGTGGTGTTGTCTGCCGCGCCAGAGGAGAGCAATATTACCTGATCGCTGGTGGAGGTATCCCCATCTACTGTCAGGCAGTTGAAGCTGACATTCACGGCGCTTTTGAGGGCCGCATCCAGCACTTCTGGCGTGGCGCTCAGGTCGGTGGTCACAAACGCGAGCATGGTCGCCATGTTCGGCTCGATCATGCCGCTGCCTTTACACGCCCCGCCGATTCGCACCGATGTGCCACCTAGGGTGACCTCTGCCTGTGCGGTCTTCTTCACCAGGTCGGTAGTCAGAATCGCCTCAGCGAAGTCGTCTCCTCCAGATTCGGAGAGGGCTTCGTGCGCTGCCCGAATGCCCGCCAGCAACTTCTCCTGCGGAAGCTGGACACCGATCACACCTGTACTGGCCGTTAACAGGCTGTGTCCATCGATGGCAGCCCCCATAGCTTCGTTGTTCGCTACGCCCTCAGGGCCGGTGGCGACATTGGCGCACCCGGAGTTGATAACCACGCCCGAAACCTGCCCCGGCGTGAGAGTACGATTGCGCTTTACAGACGGGGCGCAGACCTGGTTGGTGGTGCCGACCATGGCTGCGTTTAGATGCCCCCCCGCGGCTACAAGAAGAGCCACATCTTTTGCGCCGCTCTTCTTGATACCAGCGACAACTCCGGCGGCCTGGAAGCCCTTCGGATACGTTACGGCCAAAGCCCTGCTCCTTCCAGCCCGGCGGTCTCCTCAAAGCCCAGGGCTACATTCATATTCTGCACCGCGGCTCCGCTGGCGCCTTTGCCCAGGTTGTCGATGGCGGAGAGAAGTATCACTAAACCTGTTGCCGGGTCTACGGCGGCGCTCAGGTGGCAGAAGTTGCTGCCGAGCGTATCTTTGGTCGTCGGCCAATCGCCCGTCTCCCGCACGACTACGAAAGGCTCGTGAGAGTAAGCCGCGTTCCAGGCATCATATAGGTCGCTCAGGGACTTGCCGGATTTCAGCGGGGCATAGCTGGTAGCGAGGATGCCTCGGGTCATAGGAATCAGGTGCGGCACAAAGGTAGCTCGCACACCCGCTTCCTGTTCGATCTCAGCGATGTGGCGGTGCACTCCCCCGACGTTGTAGGGCTGCACGCTCTCATTGCGCTCCGAGAACCGATAGATAGTGTCGGACTTCGCACGCCCCGCTCCACTCACAGCAGCTTCACATCGACGATTACCGGCGTGGTTTCGATAATGCCCGCCTCTACGAGTGGGGCCAGTGCCAGAATCGCCGCCGTAGAGTTGCAGCCAGGGTTACCGATGAGCTTTGCGCCCTTGAGCTGCTCTCGGTGCCGCTCCGGTAGGCCATACACAGATTGAGCGCGTAATGACTCCTCCGGCACGGGCAGCTTGTAGAAGTGGGTCCAGGCGGCGCTGTCTTTCAGCCGAAAGTCGGCGGCCAGATCGATCACTGTCCGGCCTTCGGCGAGCAATGCTCCTGCGACTCCGGTGGAGTAGCCGTTGTCCTGCGCCAGGAAGACAATCTCACCCGTTACTGGTGTAGACTTTGGCGCAATCACCAGATTCCCAACGGCAGTACCGTGCAGCCCGGCAAACGAGGCACTGAGTGGCTTGCCTGCCGCAGAGTCGCCCAGGACCTGGGTGAGTTTCACATTCGGGTGGCGCAGCAGGAGGCGAACGAGCTCGCCGCCGCCGTATCCGCTTACCCCTACTATAGTTGCTTCTTTCATGATGGTGTTAAAACAAAAAAACCGCCGGGCGCTCTGCGCTCCGTGCGGCCAATTCTCACTCTATTTCCGGGATGTCAGCCGGGAGGGCGCACGGACACGTCACACGGTCCACGGCTCCTGGCGTTAGAGAAGGTGTTAGCTCCTCCCGGCGTCGGTGTCCGTGACCTGCAAAGTACGACGGACGCGGCGACGCAAGATTGTAAACTCTTGCTTCAGCATGGCTGACGAGAGGCAGTATAACCCCGCGGAGAAGGGATGTCAAGCAGCAACGCCGAACACCTCGGGAACCCAATACTACCTGCATGACGTAAAATAATATTGGGGAAACTCCATCCCTTAGAAGGAATCTAAGTTAAACATGACGCGACTTATCCTAGCAATCCTAGCCCTTGGTGCAATGGCTGGCGCCGCTTCTGCGACCCCGGCTTTCGCCCAGAAGGAAAAGAAAGCCTGTATCTTCTGCCACACTCGCCCCAGCGGTGGCGGTAAGTTCCTGAACGATGCGGGCAAGTGGTACCACGCCAAGAAGACCCTGGTTGGCTTCAAGCCGAAGCCAGCGAAACCGGCCAAGCCTGCGAAGCCCGCTGGCAAGAAACCGACCCCGGCCCCTAAGAAGAAGCCGTAATCGTATGAGAACACTCCGACTCGGCCTTACGATAACTCTTGCCGCGCTCGCGGGCGTTGCAAACGCCCAGACTGACGCACGCGCGCTCGCTACCGACAAGATTCGGGATATGAGCGCGACATTGCGTGTGGTCGAGTCGGAGATGAACCCCGACGCCCTGGAGACCATGGGGCGGGAGTTCTCTACCAGTTACCGTATCCCCCGCTATGAGGTCTGGTATAAGTTTCCTCAGAAAGCCCGCTTCGAGGGCAAGGCGGGAATCCTGACGGGTACTCTCATCTACAACGGTGACTGGAAAAAGTACCAGGTAGGGTTCATCAAAAAGAAAAAGAACGTCAACAACAAGCCCGGCGAGAAGCAGAGCCTGATGGACCTGGGTATCTTCGCCAAGGACTGGTTGGAAGACTATGTACCGAGCTTTGTGAAAAAGGAAGGCACGCTCAGTGTCTTCAAGCTGGCTCAGAAAGATTCTGCTAGCAAGTCCTACGAAGTGGTGTGGGTAGACCCGAAAACCCATATCACCACCAAGCGTATGAGCTACGGTTTCGATGGCGCTCTGCGTAAAGAGCTGCGCTATACCCAGCCAAAAGAAGTAGTCCCCGGAATCTTCTTTCCCGCCCGAGTGGAGCTTTACAACGCTCAGGGCCAGAAAGCGGGCGCCCAGACTATAGAAAAGCTACTGGTCAATAAAGGCGTCTCCGACGAGCGCTTCGTTATTTAACCCCTCGCTTTAACAGGAGCTGTATCTGACCTATCTGGCGATCCAGCTCCTTTTTAGTACCCACCATAGTAAATGCCAGGTCTTTCCGATGTTTTGCGATAACCTCTGCCGCCTGGTCGCAAACACGAATGGGGAGTCTCCGCGCGTTCTCTCTATCATTCACCGGGTGTGAATAGCCCGTGCTATTACGCTTATCTGCCAGCATCGGCCATAGAAACTCCCGATCCCAGTTCCCCTCAGTATTGCTCAAAGCTTCGCAAACGGATAAGCATCGTTGTGCGCTAGCTCCCCGAAGATACTGGCGATAGAGTGGCAAGACCCTACTTCCTCCAATCTTACGGAGCGCTATCAGCGCGTTGTATCCATCACCGTACCAGCCGCCTTCGGAGTATTGTAATCGGTTGATTAATTCACGAAAGCGCTGCTCTATTAACAGCCAGTTCTGCATTGGATGCAGCGCAGGTAAGGCAGCAAGAAGAAGCTCAGGATCGTCTGTCTTTTGGAAAATGGAGCGCAGTGAGGCATGTATCTCCGGCTCCTTACACCAACTCACCGCTTTAATAAAGTCTCTAGTGCTGACTTCGTTGGCAAGTTCACGCTTCACCCAACGAGTCATATCAGCATCGGATCTGTCTTCCCCCTTATTTAATCTCGTTGCCTGCACCTGAAGCGATCTCAACCGCTGTGCAGCAATAGGTGCCATCTGCCGAGGGAAGTAGTACAACAATCGCATTACCGCTGGAATCTGCGGCGTACTTCCTACATACCAATTATCAAAGCTCTCATTTTTGCCACCATGGTGAATCCCGCGAGTTGCATAATCTAGCAGCAAACTATCCAAAATATGCTGCGTTGGATCATCGCTAGTCCAGATTGCCCGCACAGCTTGTACGATACTGGGGTCGCGTGTGGGACTATTGATCACCACACCACTAGATGGCTGACCACGCACTGCTAGATATTGGCGTCCCACAATCTGCCCAACAATAATAAAGCAAACATCGCCAATAGTGACCGTATGGGAATCTAGCGGTTCCTTAACAAAGGGTCGATTAGATTCTCTCACTGGCTTTAGGGAAAGAATCTTCTGCTCACGGCCATTGGCTAGATTCCCCCACATCTCATTAGAAAAATCGATTCCCGTAAGCATTCCACCAAGCATGACGATTAGCCGTGTGGGGGTAGTGTCCTCTAGTGACTCCAGTAGAAAGGGCAGTGCACGTGGCCCGATACAGACTAATTCTACAAGCGGTGCGACATGCTGCTGGTCATGCCCTGCCACTGCAATCCTATCGACAGACTCCGAACCGGTAACAGGTGCGAACGCCTTCTCCCTTAGTGAGGGAGGTAGACCGAAGTCCCGTCGATCTATCCTCGCCAACTGCTGAATCAACTTCTTGATATGCGCTGCTTCAGCACCAGTCACTGGCTGTTCCGGAGGCAGCTTGATAGTGAGAATCTTTCCCAGCCGAACCTCTGGAGTTTTCGAGGCATACTCTTGACGCATTATTTACGTTTCGTTAGTTGACGTTGCATTTGCTGTATCTGGTGATCCAGCTCCGCGGTAGTTCCCATTCTATTGAAAACGACATCTTTCCGATGCTTGGCGATGACTCCCGCAGCATAGTCGCATACGCGACGAGGTCGGCGTCTCTCCCTAGAATTTGGGGGGTACTGGCTAGCATGCTCTCTATCGAACCGCTTATCTGTCAGCATTGGCCAGAGAAATTCTCGGTCCCAGTCACCGTTGGTTCCCTGTAAAGCAGTACATACTGCAAAACGGCGTCTGGTGCTGTTTGATCTCAGGTACTTGCGATAGCAAGGCCTGGCCTTATCTCCCCCAACTTCACGTAGTGGTACAAGCATCTCGAAACCATTGATTCCATTCCAATCACTGCTAGTTGGACGCAATTGCCCTAACAGAAACTGGAAGCGGCTCTCTATCAATGGCCAGTGGCGTGCCCCATCTATGGCGGGCAACAATGCCAACAGAATTTCTGAATCATTCGACTTTTGAAACAGATAAAGCAATGCCGCTCGAATTTCTGGCTCCCTACACCATCGCACTGTCTCGATAAAATCCTTTGTTCGAACTCCATTGACACGCTCCTGCTTTTCCAACCAGGCAAAACGGACTTCGGAATCACTTTCTCTGTGATTCAAACCAGAGTAATATACGAGCATTGACTTTATGCGTTGCGCTATTATTGGCGCAATCTGTCGGGGAAAATAATATAGTAGAAGCATGGTTGCATTAGTACCGCTCATAGAATAATCCAGCAGTAGGCTATCGAAAATATGTTGAGTTGGATTGTCACTGGACCAGATAGCCCGCACGGCTTTTACGATACTAGGATCATGCGTGGGACTGTTGATAACTATGGTGCCAGATGCCTGGTAGTGCACCGCTTCGTAGTATCTCCCCACGATTTGCCCAATGATAACAAAGCAGATATCGCCAATGGTGACCTGGTAGCAAGTGGGCGGATCTTTTTCCATGAACTGGTCCATCCCCCGCCGTGGTTTCTCGGAAAGTATCTTTTGCTCCTGAGCATTGGCTGGATTTCCTCCCATCTCATTGTCGAACTGGGGCATTAGTGTATACTTACCCAGTTTTTCGATAATAAGCCGAGTGGGCGTAGAATCCTCCAGCGCTTCCAAAAGAAAAGGTAAGGCGCGAGGACCGATACGGACTAGCTCCTTTAGAGGCGAACCTGTCAACTCTGGGCTGGGAATCGGTCCTAATACAACACCGCTCGTAGAGGGAGAAAGCCCAAAATTTGGTTTATCTACTGTTACTAGTTGATGTATTAGCTTTCGGATAGAAGCCGCCTCGGCAGCATCCACGGGTCGTAAAGGTGGTAGTTTTATAGCGGGAATCTTTTCCCGCCGAGCAGGCGGCGGTTTTGATGGATGGGCCAGACTCATTTGCCCGGTTAGAAGCAGCCATATGCCTATTGGCTTCACTCAAAACAATCAAAAGCCCCTCTCCTGAGTAGAGAGGGGCTTGAAGCAGATACTAAACAGGCTTTAGCTCGTAAGAGTCCCCGTAATCAGGGACACTCACAGGCCAGCCGAAACGCTCTCGGAGATGCCCGGCCATGGCGCTGGCGGCGGGAGGATCACCATGAACGACAAAAGCGCGTTGTGGCGGCTTGATGCGTAGCGGCTCCAGCCAGGTGAGTATTTCTTCGTAGTCGGCATGGGCGGAGAAGCCATCTAGCTTGACAATCTGACAGTTCACGGGTACCGGCTCTTTGAAGATAGAGACTTCTTTCGCGCCATCTAAGATCTCCCGGCCCATGGTGCCTTCGGACTGATAGCCGGGGAACACAAGTACGGCATTGGGGTCAGGCAGTACACGGCGGGCATGGTGCATGATGCGGCCACCCGTCATCATGCCGCTGGATGCGATAATCACGCGCGCTCCGGTCTCGTTGTTCAGCTTCTTGGATTCTTCCGCGCTGGAGGCGAAGATCATGGAGTGCGTGCGATACGGGTTTCGGCGCTCGGCGCGAATCTGCTGGGTCTCCGCATCGTGCTCTTCCACAGCACGAAGATAAGCCTCGGTAGCGGCTTTGGCCATGGGAGAGTCGGCACGTACCGGTAGAATCGGAATCCGCTTCTCCTCTTCCAGAGTTCGAATATCGAAGAGCAGGGTCCTGGGTGCGCCCCATAGCAAACGCGGGAATCAGCACCGTGCGGCCATTTTCATGAGCATCGGGTCAAGAATATCGGCCAGCTGATCCAGTGGATCGCCCGAGGGATGCAGATCGGTCGCCGATAGGTCGATTCCACTAACAGGTAGTCGCACTCAAACGGTGGCTCCGGGTCAGGAATCGTTGGTTGATTGTGGCGCCCTATATCGCCGGAGAAGAGAATGCGCCCCAGCCCCTCGACCTCCAGCAGTATCTGGCGTGCACCCAGCAAGTGCCCTATCGGTCGCCAGCGTGCCTTTATGCCTGCTGCTACCGAAAAGGTATCGCTGGGCTGTGGCACGAAAAGCTGGACCGTACGCCGCGCGTCTTCTTCATTGAACAGCGGCTTTGCGGGAGTGTGGCGGGTGATTCCCTGCTTGTTGCGCCAGTCCGCCTCTTCTCGCATGAGCTTGGCGGAGTCGGCAAGCACAATCTCGCCTAGCTGGGCCGTGGCACGGGTGCAGTAGATAGGCCCACGGAATCCCTGGGCGACTAGCCGGGGCAAGTAACCGATATGGTCTGTGTGAGCGTGTGTGAGCACCACAGCATCTATGGTGCGTGGGGAGAAGGGTGGGTCTTCCCAGTTGCGCTCTCGAATTTCCGGAGTCCCCTGGAACATCCCACAATCGACCAGGATACGCGCCCGGTCGGTCTCTAGGAGGTACTTACTGCCCGTGACGGTTCCTGCCGCCCCGTGAAAAGAGAGAGCTCGCGCTCAAAACCGCCTGCCTCATTGCCATGAAATTATATCTACCCCATGGCCCACCCGCTTCAGACATAGGGAGACTTCGGTTCCCTGGCCCGGTTCGCTCGCAATCACCAGTGTGCTTCCATGCCGCTCGGCGATTTGCTTGCAGATGGCAAGCCCGAGCCCGGTGCCTCCATCGCGCCGTGCCCGTGCGGCATCCGGACGATAGAACGGTTCCCCTAATCGGGGTAGAGCTTCCTCGGGAATACCCGGCCCGGTATCTCGCACGAAGAGCCGGATATGCTCGCCCTCCTGCTTCGCTCCCAGGATAACTCGTGCCCGTGTGCGGTGTGTGGCGCAGGGCATTATCTAAAAGATTGGTTACAGACGCAGCAGAGACTCGGTGTCCCCCAGGGCCTGCGCTGCTGGTTCCATCTGTAGCTGCACCGCCGCACCACCGGGGTGAAGCAGTTTCGCTTCCTCAGCGGCGGCACAGAGAAGCGCCTGCAGAGGAATCGGCTCCCAGGGAGGATTCGCCAGACTCGCCGCTTCCTCGGGCCAGCTCCAATGGCACCCCAACCAGCTTTCCCATGCGCCCGGAAGCATCATCGATTCGGGTAAAGAGCTGACGTGCTGTAGGGGATGCAGAATCATCAGGGTTAGCCCCAGCTGGGCCGCCCCGGAGACAATGGTGAGCGGCGTTTTCAGCTGATGGCTGGCGTCTGCCACAAACCGCCGCTCCCGGATAAAGGCATCTTCCAGCCGCCCCAACATTCGGTTCAGGGTATGGGTCGACTGTGCGAACTCATACTTCCCGGATACTGGAAGGCGCCGGGAAAGGTGCGAATGTAGGTCCAGTGGTATTGGCCGCATCCGTAATCGCGCGCACCGGCTGAAGCACACGAGCGGTCAAAAACAATCCACCAACCGCAGACAGCCAGGCAACCCGACAGGCAGTAGTAGGAATAGCTCGCGGGTTAGCGCAGCCAGCTCCTTAAGCGTAGGCGCCCTTGATTCACTGGTCTGAAAAACATACCGTGTGCCATCTGTAAATGTGTAGTGGTGAGTCAGCACACGCTGTGCCCCACGGTCGGAAAAGACATCGTGCCGGGTTTGTAGACTGCGCTGGATCGCTTCCGGGTCCGTGGGCTCTACCTTCCCAAGAACAGGTTGCCCCTTAGAGTCGAATAGGGGAAACTTCGGGAGTGGCTTTCCCTTTGGGAAGTCGGCTGCTAGTGGTGGCTTCTTTCCATCGAAGAAATGCGCACGCCGCAATAGCTCGGCATCCAGCGCCCCAACCCACTGCCCCTGTACACGCGCATGGAGCACGCAGCCCATACCCAGCAACAATAGCGCGAGAATGCCGACGTTCCAGAGAGTCAGGCGCGTGCGAATGTTCACGGCTTACGTGGGCCTCTCTAGCGCATAACCCACTCCATAGATCGTGCGTATCAGCTTATGGTCCGCACCGTCATCTAGCTTGCGCCGCAGCATATTGATATACACATCCACTATATTCGAGCCAACCGCAGCCTGATCGTTCCACACGCGCATCAGCAGGCTCTCCCGACTCAATGGCCTGCCTTCGTTCTCTACAAGCGCTTGAAAGATATCCCACTCCTTCCGGCTCAGAGTGATAGAGATTCCTCCACGAAAAAGAAGGCGGTGGCTCAGGTCTATCTCCAGATCGCGCAACGAAACCCGCCCGGTTTTCTGAACGGCATCGCGTCGCAGGAGCGCTTTCACACGGGCTACCAGCCGTTCCACGGCAAATGGCTTCGCTAAGTAGTCATCTGCGCCCACTTCCAGACCGTGAATTTCATCACACAGCTCGCCGCGCGCAGTAAGCATTAGCACGGGAGTTCGGTCGCGGCGCAGGCGCATACGGCGGCAAACTTCCAGTCCATCCAGGCCCGGAAGCATGAGATCGAGGATAATCAGGCTCCAATCGCCCTCTAGAGAACGCTCCAGCGCCTCAGTACCGGTGAAAGCAAGCTCTACCTGATAGCCATTGCGCTCCAGTGCCATCTGAACGATCTGCCCGATGGCTTCTTCGTCATCAACGCAGAGAATCCGCATAGTTTCACCATAAGTAAAAATCATGAAAGAGAGATGAAACAAAGCTTCATGAGTAATTCATACCCGCCGTGTACGCTAACTCTACACGGACATATGAACCGATGTCCGTCCCGAGTCGACGGAGCCGATACTCCTTCAAGGCTCCGAGCCCAGCGATTCCGGGTATTTCAGGGCATCCCTGGCCTCCTCCTGCCAGGGATGCCTTTTCTTATTACCCCTTTACGGCGCGAACCTAAACCGCGGATTGAAAACCCACGGTCGGAACGGACAGACCGAAGTGTTTAACCCTTTACCGCGCCAGATGCAAGGCCAGATAGGAACTCTTTCTGGAGCAGTAGAAACAGCACGATCACAGGCAGGATAGACAAGAATGTCCCGGCCATGAGCATGCCGTACTTGTTCGAATAAATCCCCACCAGGTTCGCCAGCGCAATCGGCAGTGTGTGTTTATCCGAGGTCTGGAGCATCATGGACGGCCAGAGCAGTGAGTTCCAGCTCCCCATAAACGTCAGCAGGCAGAACGCGCCGGTCATAGGCCGAACAATCGGCATCACCACGTTCCAGTAGATACCGAACTCGGAACTGCCATCGATTCGGGCCGCGTTCGAGCAGCTCATCAGGCACCCCTAGAATCGCCTGGCGGAACAGGAAGATGCCGAAGACATTCCCCGCCGACCCGATCAACATGCCGGAGTACGAGTTCACCAGCCCGAGCTGATACATCAGTTGGTAACCCGGTCCCAATGTCACCGCGCCGGGAATGAAGACCGTGAGCAGCTGAATCGCCATTAAGGCTTTCTTGCCCTTGAACTCATACTTTGCCAGCGCGAACCCGGCCAGCGAGCAAAAAAATAACTGGAGCATGACTCCGGCGCAGGCCAGAAAGAGCGAGTTGAAGAGTGAGCGTAGAAAGCTCGGATTCTCTACCGCCAGAAGCTCCTTGGTGTTATCTATGGTAGGTGTAAATGGGGTAAAGAAGCCGGAGAATACCTGGTCAGAGGGACTGAGCGCTGCCTTGCCCAGCCAGAGGAAGGGAATTAGAGAAAGCAGCGCCGCGAGTCCCAGCAGCAGATATGTTGTTACCTGTCCCAAAATCTTCATGGCGACTATCCCCCTCGCTTTCCAGCACCCGTAAGCCAGAGCTGAAGCGCGGCCAGCGCCGCCAGCATGAGCGCCAGAGTCCAGCCCACAGCAGAGGCATAACCCAGATCTCCCGGCAGCAGCCCATTGTTGAACAGATACATGATTATCGTCAGGCCGCGGTTATCCGGTCCGCCTCCGTTTAGAAGTGTTCGGGGAAGCTCATAGAGCTGGAAACTGCCAATGGTCGCTGTTACCAGTACAAAGACCACCACCGGCATAATAGCGGGCAGAGTTACTGCGCGGAAGCTCTGCCAGTCATTCGCCCCATCTACCATGGCAGCTTCATAAAGCTCCTGGTCTACATTCTGGAGCGCTGCCAGGAAGTAGATCATATTGAAGCCCGCATAAAGCCAGATGCTAACGCCAATCAGCGACGGCATTACATAGTTCGGGTCCGCCAGCCACTTTGTATCCAGTATTTCCGGCTTCCTCGTAAGCGCGGCAAGCCCTATATTCACAAGGCCGAACTTGGGCTGAAGCAGCACTCCGAACAGCACGCCCACAAAGACCTGCCCCATGAGGTTCGGCGCGAACACTGCCAGTCGCCAGAACTTCACTCCTTTCACCCACTTCCGGGAGAGCATCAGCGCGAGCCCCAGGGAAATAGGCAGTTGTAAGAGAATCGAGGCCAGTGCGAACTGCGTGGTGTTCCAGACCGCTTTGTGAAAATCAGGATCGGTTAGCAGGAACTTGTAGTTGTTCAGCCCCACGTACACCGAGTCTTTGGGGCCGCTAGTGGCATAGAGCGAGTAGCTCAAGCTCTTGATATAGGGGTAGAGCGAGAAGAGGCAGAACGTGAGTACGAACGGCAGTACAAAGAGATACGGAGCCAGTTTCTGCTGGGTCTTGAAGTTCAAAATGGGTTCCTTCCCATCTGCTTGCGCACTTCATCGGCACGCGCTTTCAACGTCGTTCGTACAAACGCATCCCAACCAGCATCGGCACCATGGGCATTGTAGTACTCCACGCACTGAATCAGTCCCTGCGCGAGCTTGCCTTTGCCCAGATCCACAAAGGCGCTGGCGTATTGTGGCGGCACCTGTGTCGCCAGGTTGGCATAGTCTCTCCCGATTTTCTGGCCACCGTAGTACGGGTACTCCTTATCAAACGCGGGCTCTTTCCAGGCGCTTGGCACCGGGGGCAGGATATTGGTATCGGCGAAGCGTGAGGCCAGGTCTTTCTCATTGAGATACAGGAACTTGGCCAGCTCCCAGGCTAAATCCGGCTGCTTGCTGGCACGGGCGATGCCGAGCATCGTGCCGCCCCAGGTACTGGTGCGCCGCCCGCCCGGCTTTACGGCGGGTAGGGGCATGAGCCCCATCTTGCCTTTGAGCTTGCCCACATCGTTTTCGTGGTTCTTGGAGCGCCAGTCCGGGGTCACCACCGAGAGAAAGTAGCCTGTTTCCAGCGCTTGAGTCATAACCTGCCCAAACGAGGAACTGAGGGCGTTGGCTATCTGGTCCTTGCTGTTCTTCGCTACCAGCGGCACGTACCACTTCATGGTCTCAACCCCGATTTCGTTGTCGAAGATAACTTTCCCATCGGCGTCGAAAAAACCACCATCCCGCTGAAATAGGGCCAGTCCGAGCTGATCCGTTCCTGTGTCAGACATCTCCAATAGATAGCGCTTGCCGGGCTCTTTCACACGCTTGCCCGCTTCAATGAACTTATCCCAGGTATCCAACTTCTCTGCGTCCAGGCCAAGCTGCTTAAATGCCTCCCGGTTGTAAGCCAGCATGACCGGGTGGACATCGTGCGGAAGCCCAAAAATGCTACCCCGGTTGGTGTAGGGCGCGAACCGGCTGGCAACTATTTTCCCGCGCAGATTATCTCGGTCCAGCAGAGGTGAGAGATCCATGAACCCGATATGGTTCTTGGGACCACGGAAGAAGCTGCCCGCCGAGCTAATCTCTATCTCCACGATATCGGGAACGTCTAAGTCCGCCTGAAACGCCGCTCGCAGGCGTTGGTTCAATCCTGCGCCTTCTACAAGCTGGAGGTCTACCGTGACTCCGGGGTGCTGCTCTAAGAACTTGGGCAGTGCTTTTTGATACGCTTCGTAGTGGGGTTTGGCGAAGGTCCACATCCGTATCGTCGCGTTAGTTTTCTTGGTCTGATTCAGGCTCAGCCACGAGCCCGCCAGAATCGCAAGAACCAGCATCACCAGTGGGGCCGGTCCGAAGGGAAATGCGCGCATTGTGGCCTATTTAACGCAAATGACCCCGTTTACCTTCCTTACTCCCTCGCGCATGCACTGTGGTCCCGGTAGCGCCACCGATGGCACACTGGCTACGGAAGCCCGAAAGCAGGGTAAGCGCCCGCTAATAGTCCATGGAGGAAGCCTGCGAAGGTCCGGCGCGCTAGAGGCGATTCTGGCCACCCTGCCGGAAGCGACTACCTATGAAGTACCTTCGCGAGAACCAACTGTAGAAGATGCTGATGCCGCTATGGCCGCAGCCAAAGAAGCAAACGCGGACATGATATTGGCTATTGGCGGAGGCAGTGCTCTCGATGTCGGCAAGACCGCAGCCCTGGCTCCACTGAACCGCACCACTCGCGAGTTCCTCTCTGGCCAGGCCTCAGCCACAGACCCACGTGCGCTTCCTATACTAGCCGTCCCTACAACAGCAGGTACGGGCAGCGAAGCCACAGTGTCTGTTGTCTTCACCGACCCGGATGCCGTGAAGAAAGCAAGCTTTCGTGGAGAATCTCTACTTCCCAAAACCGTAATTCTAGATGCGGAACTACTGAAAACTTGCCCATTAGATGTTATGGCTCACTCTAGTATGGATGCATTGGTGCAGGCTATCGAGAGCTATATGAGCATCGGTGCTAACCTCTACACTCGGCCACTGGCGGCTCAAGCAGCAGAGAGCATCTATCAGGCTATTCGAGGGTTTTCCAGTGTAACTACATCAGATGATCTCACTGAACTACTTATGGGCAGTTATATGGCAGGTGTTGCACTGAATACCTCGCGCCTGGGCCTAGTTCATGGGTTGGCACACCCGATCGGAGCACACACTGGTGCTGCTCACGGCCTACTCTGCGGGCTCCTGATGCCTCATGTACTTAGCTTTAATGTTCCTAATGGCGGCGGTATTGATGGGCTAACACGCTATACGAGCAAGGGTATGGAAGACTATAGTCGTCTGTTCACTGATGTTTTAGAGATTGTGGACTCACCAACAAAACTCTCAGAACTAGGCGTGAAGGAATCTGACTTACCTGCCATTGCCGCTGAGTCTATGCCATCTGGGTCTACAAAGGCGAACCCCCGCCCAGTTTCTGAGGCGGATGCGCTGGCGGTTCTGCAGGCTGCCTTTTGACCACTTTCTATAATTAGGGCTTTGCTCTGGCGAATCTTCTGGAGATAACGCATGAGAAAATAGATATAAATGAGTAATGGCTGAGAACATGGGAGCGTTTATACATAATAGATAGGTCGGAGCTTCAAAATGATGGAATGAAAGCTGGAATTATCAGAATGAATATAATTCGACTAAATCAATGCATTAAGTCAGAATTATATAAGCGTCATTATTCAGGAAAAGTTCTGGAACCAAACCTGGTGTTTGCTTGTAAGACAGTCGCGGTATACTGCTAAGGCTTTTGTCATGGACGACGCACTCCAATACATCCAAGAAAACTTCCCGGACACAACATTCCTTGCGCTGGGTCAAACCGCGCTCTGGGATGAGCCGACAAAGGCTGCTGTTCGCCTGCGCTTAGACGCCGCTATTCCCGGCGCGAAGATGCTGGTTGGAGCGCACGATACCGACTACTTCGCCAAGCTTCCGGGTCATCCGGCTGCGGCTCGGCAGAACTTTGCCCTGGTAGGTCACGATGATGCGACCACGCGGGGCTTATGGTCCGCTGCGGGCGAGATGAGTGAGCTATTCGGCTCGGAAGATGTTCCCACGCGCGCCTTGCTTCAGCGTGAGGGTAATGTTTCCCTTCACCACGCGACCTCTTTTAAAGACGATTCGGACGCAGCCTTAGCGGAACTAACACGCACCTGGGGCTGGACCGGCATCATTCATGGTGGCTGGAAGAAAGAAGTTGTGGGGCAGATTCGCCTCGCGGAGATTCTTCCGACTCTCACGGAGCAGATTCGCTGGGCGTTCGATGGTAGTTTGAGTCGCTTAGACTCCTGCCGGGCGGAGTGCGGCGCGGCGCTACGCGATAGCCTGCTGGCGCGGATTGAATCGTTTGCGGCGGAGAATCCGCAGGCGACTCTGCCGCAGCTCTATAGAAACCTGCTCCCCTTTCTGTATGAAATGGTGCTGGGCGCACCCGCGAACAACCTGGAGACCATTCAGACCACAGAGCTGCTGCGATTGGCCCCGGATACGGCGCACCTGCCCCGGTTCTCGTATGTGGAGTTGTTCCTGAACCCGGAGACCCGAGAGACCGCGCGCGCGGCCTACAATCTCGCTCTGGGAGATGCAGATGCCTATACCCTGGACCAGTTCGGTGAGGGCGCTCTGCCGTTTGACATCGTGCTGGCGAAGCACGGTCGTGGCACGCTGCATATACTGCCAGACTCGATTCAGATAGATACGCCACACCCGATTACCCTCCCGGGTACCGTGAGCTCGGTGGCGGAGCTGGCGGAGCGCCTGGTGCCGCTAGGTCCGGCCACACTCGTCGGGAAAGCCGTGGCTATGCTGCCCATGCTGGCGAGCGAGTTTGTCTTTGTCTTCCACGAAGGCGCCTCCGGGTACACGCATCGAACCCGAGCCATGCTGGCGGAGCTTAAGAAGCAAGGCTTACGGCTTCCCAACCTGCGACCGATTCTGCGGGTGAAGTACGATACCTGGACCGCTCTGAGCGCGGTGCCCGATGGCGCGGGTATCTGTCTGAAACTACCGGAGTTTCTGGCGCAAGCGCTGGATAGGCCCTCTATCTCGTTAGATGACTTCGCCCAGTGTTGGCCCCGAGCAATTCAATGGGAAAAAGAGCGCCTTGCGGACCTGCATGGAATCTCCTCGCCACGTGCTCTACTCACTCAGCTTGCCAACACCCGTGGGTGTTCCTGGAAAGAAAAGGCAGCGCAGCATGACCAGGCCACCGAGAATGTACTGAACCTCTACGCAAAGGCGCGAGAGTTCAAAGAGAAAGAATCCACGCAGAAAGCCCACCTGCGCTCTCTAAAATCCCAGGCGAACACGCTACAACTGGCCAAAGGCGACGATTTCCGTGACCGAGGCAGCGTATTAGATGCGGCTGCAATCGCGGAGCGGGAAGTCACTTTCGACCAGCCGCTGACAGCTCTACGCACAGCAATTGAAGAAGCCGAAGAGCGCTGGCATGCTCTGCGGCGGGAGCGCAAGGCGCTGGAGCATGGGCCGGAGCTAAAAGCGGCGCGAGAGGCTCTGCGTAAGCTGGAGTCCGAGGCGGAGTATGAGCGCGCGATTCTGGTGCGCAATGCGCTACAGACCATTCACGGTATTCCCCACACGGCGGTGCGACCTTCGGCGTGGTGGTTCCCCCTGGTAGACCCATCTGGGTCGTGGCTGCGTGAGGTGGCGCGAACCGCACAGCTTTCTCTGGAGCCACTGGCCCCGTAGAACTATCCCCTACCCCCGTCTTGAGCACTCAGGCGGGGTCACTTGCTTATGACTCTTTCCTTTACCAAGATGCAGGCGGTCGGCAACAACTTTGTCGTTTGCGATGAAGCCGATGTTCCGACAGATAGCGATGTTATTTCCCCCTTAGTGGAGAAACTATGTGACCGAGCCTTTGGAATCGGGGCAGACGGTGTGCTCCTGGTCAGCAAGACAGATGGCGCTGACTTCTCCATGCGTATCTTCAATGCGGATGGCTCAGAAGACACCATGTGCGGCAATGGTCTGCGCTGTGTGGTGCGCTGGGCGCACGCCCGTGGCCTGGCAGGCACAGAAGGTGTAGCTAGCACGCGCTCCGGCCCGATTCCTTTTGTGCTCAACTCAGATGGCACGGTGACTCTGAACCTGGGTGTGCCGGAGTTCGAGCCGAGCCGCATCCCCGTCAAGGCATCATCAGCCTTGGATATCGCCCTTCCCGTGCCGGATCTAGGGGAGTTGAAGCTAGATGCGGTGAATACAGGCACCACACACACGGTGGCGTGGGGAATCTGGCCTGAGAAGCCAAGCCTGTTCGAGGGAATATCCCGCTGGATTGAGAACCATCCCACATTTCCAGAGCGCACCAGCGTTCTATGGACCCGTGTAGAAGACGATCACCGGCTGCGCCTTCGTATCTGGGAGCGCGGTGTGGGCGAGACTCTGGCCTGTGGCACGGGCGCTTGCGCTGCTGCTGTGCTTGCACTGACACGTGGGAAAGTCCAGCCCGGCGAGATTATCGTTGCGAGTCGTGGTGGTGAGCTGCGTGTGAACTGGGAGGGCGAGGGCAAATCTGTCTTCCTGACCGGCCCGGCAGAGACTGTATTTGAAGGAACAATAGCGCTGTGAAACTGGCCCGTATCAAAGAATCGAATCTACTGGCGGTCGTGAATCCTGATGGCACTTTCTCGGAGTTGAACTCTCAAGACTTGATTGCTGCTCTGGAGAATCCGAACGCACAGGAACCGACCGGGCGTACGCTACCCGCCGAAACCCCGCTGGCCGCACCCTTTCCGCGCCCCAACCGGATTCTGGCTATCGGCAGGAACTACGCGGAGCATGCCGCTGAGCTGGGTAACGCCGTGCCAGATGAGCCAGTGGTCTTCCTGAAGGCCTCTTCCAGTGTAATCGGGCCAAACGAGCCGATTACCTTTCCCACCTGGATTGGCCGGGTAGACTATGAAGCCGAGCTTCTAGCGATTCTGGGAGAAGGCGGCAAGGTCATAGGGTACACCTGCTTCAACGATGTAACTGCCCGTGAGAAGTCCAAGGCACTCCAGGGCAAGGGCCACCCCTGGTTCCTGGCGAAGTCTCGCGATACGTTCGGTCCCATGGGACCGTGGGCGGTGAGCGCCGACGAGTTCGGGGACCCCGCAGATGCCCAGGTCAAACTGAGTGTGAATGGCGAAGTCAAGCAAGATGGTTCCGCGCGCCAGATGATCAACTCAATCCCCGCGCTGCTAGAGTTTCTGTCTCAGTGGATTACTCTGGAGTCCGGCGATGTGATTGCTACCGGTACCCCACCCGGAGTCGGCCCTATACAGAATGGCGATGTCGTCCGCATTGAGATTCCTGGTATCGGCGTGCTGGAGAATCCGGTCGTCGGGCTTTCCTGAGCGCATAAATACAGGGCGACAAGAAAATTCTTGTCGCCCTTACTTTTACCTTGCACATCAAACATGTGTTTGATACAGTATTCGCGAGATGACAAGCTGCGTGTGGAAGATTGGAACCAAGCGTGCCATGGTGTACGTGGAGGGCAAGGAGACGGCACAACGGGTACTGGAAGCGGCAGGTACAGCACCGCCAGAGAGTGCCTCACCCACTACCCGACGCCCGCGGCTGGTAGGTGTGGAAGCGTACCTTCAGGGGGCTATGGCGGTGTATCTGGACCGCAAGGGTAAGCCGTTTGCCTGGCAGATCCTCTTCGATGCCTCTCGTCTTCCCGCAGTCGAGGCCGCGCTACAATAGGTTCCACATCGGATACACTCAGTAGGTGACCGCACTGGTATTGTTTTCGCACGGCTCCCTGCTCTGTGGGTCCGGCGAAGCGTTAGAGGGCCATGCCGCCCGCCTGCGTAAACTCGGTAGCTGGGACCGGGTAGAGATAGGCTACCTGAACTACTCCGAGCCGCTTCTGGCGGAAACAGTGGAGATGCTGGTGACCGATGGCGTGGAGCACATCCACATCCTTCCTTACTTCCTGGCTCCCGGTTATTTTGTGCAGCATGCCCTACCGAATGCCCTGGAGCCGCTCCGTGAACGGTTCCCAGCGCTTCGCTTTACGGTAGCGCCCGCCATTGGTCACGATAGCCGCCTGGCAGATGCTCTGCTGGCCGCGGCCAGTGAAGCCAGAGAAAGCCCCGCCTGGCGGGAGCCGCTGCAACGAGCAGGCGCTTCGTGTCGCAACCGCTCGGACTGTCCGCTCTACAACACTCCTGCCTGCCCTCATGGTCAACAAATATGAATGGGCTACTGATACTGGTGCATGGCTCCCCCACTCCCGGTGCAAACGATGCGATGTTCGCCGTGGTCGATGAGCTTCGTGAGCGGGCCGCTTATGACGCCGTGGCAGTCGGCTTCATGGAGTGCAATGAACCATCCATTCCCGAGGCCATAGACACCCTGGCGGCACAGGGCGCTACCGAGATTGTCGCTGTTCCCTACTTCCTGCACACCGGCACGCATGTCTGTGAGGACCTGCCAGCGGCACTGGAGGAGGCCTCGGCTCGCTATCCGCAGATTCACTTCCGGCTCGGTGACTATCTCGGCCTTTCGCCTGTGCTGACTACTATCCTGGAGGAGAGAGCGCTTTCATGATTCCACGGTGGTGGGAGCGGTTAGGCGGGCTCTTCATTGCCTGCTGTGGTGCCTGGCTGACCTGGTTCGCCTGGCAGGCGGCGCACCAGCAGCATAGCTTTCTCTCTGTAGGCGCGGCAGGCCCCGGTTTTACCCTTATGGGCCTGGCACTTGTCTGTATCCCAGGTTACCGAAGCGAACGCCTAGCTCGTGGGGAGTCCATAGACGATAAGCAGGGTTGGGACCTTCTCACCCCGCGGTGGAAGGTCCTCTGTATTCTCTGCGCACTACTGAGTGTGGGCTATTTGTTTGTGCTGATGCGCGCTTAGTGCCCACTGACCGCCCTGTAGAGGGAATCAGGAGGAAGTAGGAAATGGCCCCGTTGT
Source organism: Armatimonas sp. (assembly GCA_049840835.1). Lineage (GTDB taxonomy): Bacteria > Armatimonadota > Armatimonadia > Armatimonadales > Armatimonadaceae > JANLTX01. The sequence continues at coordinate 98,659 of JASGJG010000016.1, forward strand.
AGGTACCACTCCCGACGATCTCCCCGTAATCGTTGATGCCTGTTGCGGAGTTAAGCACCCAGCCCGAACCGGCTGCCACAAAATCGTTGAGATCTGTCATCGTGCCGCCCTTATACAGAAACGCATGGGTCATTCCTGTGTTGCCCGAGAGATAGGAGTAGCCGACTTCCTCATCGTAGTTGTTGATGTCGCCGCCAAAGCTATCTCCGCCCAGCGAGCCGAGGTCCTGCGCGACTCTATTGACACACATCACCGCGTGTATTCCTCCCGAACCCATTGTTGAGGCAAGCGCTACTTTTCCGGCATCATTGATGTGCCCTGGATCAATCTGCCCATCTGTGAAGAAACCACCTGGTAAGGGAGTGAGTTTGTCGGCAGTCGGGTCTACCGGAGCACCCGGTTGAGTGAGATACCAGGTCGTAATGCCTCGCACATTGCTGGAGACAGCTACCTGTCCGCTGTTGTTGATGCCGAAGCCGGAGCTGCCGTTGTAGCCATCTGTACTGAGTGATCCATCTAGCAGGGTAATGGTGCCATTGTTCCAGGTTGCGGCGTGGAGGTGATTACCTCCCGCCATAATCCCACTATTGTTAATGCCCATCGGCAGGAAATTAGGTGTTAGTGTCAATTTTGCGAGAATCGGATCATGGTCGAGATCAGCCTTCCACACCCCACCCCCCTGACTCCAAGCACCTACAACGTTTCCATGGCTATTGATTCCATAAGGGGTTTCCAGGCTTGTCTCGACAGCCTTTTCGAAATCAATCTTATGGGGAGTTGTGGGAATGTAGATCCCCGCCGTCGCCGCGATCTCTCCGTAGGCATCAATGAGTTTGGCTCCTGCCGGAGCCGGATAGATTGTGTATGAGCTGGAACCGGAGCAGCTGCTGGCATCTCCTCCATCAGTGCCTATAACATTTCCGGCATCATTTGTTCCAGCAGCGCCATGCATACCTGGAGGTGCTCCTGCTCCAGCGTCACCGCCATTGTCACTAGTAATGACAATTATCTCTAGCGTGCTGCCCTTGAGAGTCAGCTTGCTGCCCGCTCCTCCATTGGTGCCCATGGTCGCAGGCGACGTGGTACAGCCATCGTAGCCCTTTCCTCCATTGCAGGAGTTTTCGATAGTTATAAGCGGTTTAAAAGAAGTGCCATAGTAGGGAATCTCGTTCAGTGGTGTGCCGTCCCGAAACGTCATAACCACGTCTCCTCCAGCTCCACCTGTACTCGAAGAAGAGTCAGAGGCACCACCGTTCCCACTACCATAACCACTGACCCCGAGGGATACAAGGGCGAGTTTCAGTCCACTCAAATTCGCAGGCTTGTCTGCACCCTGCCCCGCTTTACCTGGATTGCCCACCAGGATTTCCGTATTACCTCCCTTGCCACCGGGACCGCCATTGCCAGGAGTTGAGAGAATACTTCCTGGTAGACCAGCATAGCCTGGTGTCCCTGAAGCACCAGGCTGTCCCCCGTTGTTAAGTATAGAGTTGGCTACCAGAAGAACGGAGCCTGCATCCCCACCATTCCCACTGGCGATATGCTCGCTCTGCCCCTGAGCCCCTCGTCCAGTACCGTTGGTTTTTGCGTTGTGGCCAACAGATCTTGCAATGCCACTGTCTCCACCTTCTCCTCCATTTCCACCCTGGAGAGCAGAGCCAGTCAAAGTGATGTTTGCACTAGACCGAACGGATATTGTTCCGCCAGCACCGCCATTGCCTCCATTGAAGACAACAGTGCTCCCTGCGACTCCCTGGCCAATCCCTATCTCGTCCTTCATTCCCTTTCCGCCCGCACCCGCTGTGACCTTTCCAGAAATGACGACTTTCTGAGGCATAAAGACGTGTGCTCCAGGATCGTTTTTATCCTTGCGGATTGCAGCAAACGCCTCGTCAGTGCCTATATAGATGCCACCACCAGGCTTTCCATCCTTGGCGGCATCTGTGCCATCGTCTCCTGCGCCAGCAAGCAAATCCGCTGCGATGGTGACCGAGTGCTCCCCCGTGCGATTCGCCAGGTAGAAGCTCATATTCTTTTCTAGGGTGGTGCGCAGAAACACATTCTTGTCAATGCGAATATCATCTCCCCACATAATAAAGTGCTGCGGAGTCTCCGGGGTATCTCTCGAAATGGCTTTCGAACGGGAACGGTCCGGGGCGGGCTCAAACCCGCCGGTCACAGTAATAGGGCCATTTGCGTAGAGACTGACATTCACTCCTGGAGAGAGCACTAAGTCCCCCGCGATATTGATAGCCCCTGTGGCATTGATAATGAGGTCACCTGTGACAGAGCGAGTCTGCCCTGCAGGCAGGCTGAAGTCAGTGACATTGAGGACGCCGGAGAGCGAGCTGGAATCGCCACCTCCACCGCCACAACTCGTAAGAAGCGCGGCAAAAACCGCAACGAGCAGAAATCGAAGTTCGGATTTCAAGGATGATGCCTTCCGATGTAAGACATTCCAACGTCCAAACCTACCGCTCCACTCCTAAACCAGCAGTTTCAGCGTTGGCAAGGCACAGTATTCTACGGAGAAATTGCCTCGGGAAGTGGTTTCGCCGGAGGTTAAACTATTTCCTTGATTAGCTAGTCAACAACAAAATTAAATCGGAGAGAGCCGTAATTTCATGATGCGGCACCGCGGCCTCTGCCGGTCTTGGTGCCCCGCTCGGGTTGAACCAGACGGCTTGTAACCCGGCACCACAGGCGCCGCCCACATCAGTTAGTAAAGAGTCACCGACATGCACCGTATGCTCTGGGGGTACACCTAAATGGGCACAGACCTGGTGAAAGGCACGGGCATCTGGCTTGGCGGTACCCAGCGTATCTGGTGTAAAGATCTCCTCTACCAGCCCGGTGATGCCCAGCATCTCGGCCTTGGCAAAGTGTGTTTCGGCAAGGCCATTGGTCAGCACGGCAAGACGAATTCCAGCACTCTTCAGTGCTGTCAGTGTCTCCAGCGTACCGGGGAACGGTGGAATCGGCTCTCGGCGCAGGGCATCATAGCGAGTCAGAATCGTATCCAGAACAGCCTCGTCGACCTCGCCTACAGCTTCCACCAGTGCCATGCTCCAGAGCTTCTTGCGAATCTCTGTCAGAGAGGGTGGTTTCGAGAGAGTTAGCTCCTGATACCAATAGCGGTCTGAGATTACGGTGTAGGCTTCGGCAAGAGCGGCAGCCTTCTCCATCCCCACGCCCGCTTCTGCGCTGAGCTGGATAGCCCGGTACATCTGCCCCCGGTCGTCACAGAGGGTATCGTCTAGATCGAAGAGTGCGGCCCGAATCATAAAGCCTACTTCTTCAGGAAGACCAGAACAGGGCGCTCGGTAACGGTCAGGCGTACCTTACCGCTTGCAATAGACAAGGGAGAAGTTTTCCCGGTGGTAGAGCCTGTCTCGAAGGTTACCTGGTCAGCTTTCTTGGCCATGCCTACTGGCAGCGCAAAGTTCGCCACGGTTTTGTCTTCGCTAGTGGGGCACCAGAGGGCAATCGCTTCGTCTTTCCCACTGGTGAACTGGAGCGCCATAACGTTCTTATCCCTGGTAGGTACATCGCCCGCGAAACTATAGCCCTTCAGGCGGTTCTTCAGAGTGGCGACCCAGAACCAGGAGACCTTGGGCTTCCACTCCCCTTTCTGAGTCACCAAGCCACAGGTCTCGAAGACACCGCCGCCTTTGGAGTCCACATCACGTAGCATGAACATGGCGGCTCTATCTACCCCTGCAGCAGCCAGTAGTAGATACGAGCGTAACAACCACGCAGCCTGCACGGTCTGGGCATCCATGCTCCCGATAGCCGGGGCGTGAATCGGTGAACGCGGATCGGTATCCCAGCCAAACTCGGTGAGCCAGACTTCGCACCCGGCGGCGTTTTTATCGCGCCACTGCACCATCTCGGTGAGTCGCCGACGAAGTTCCCCCGCTTCCGGGCTGATACCAGTCTTACCGAAGTTCTGATCCACGCCATCGGAGCAGTAATGATGCAGGTTGATCACATCCGCCGGGAACCGCCCGCCGCGCCGGAAGTCTGCCCAGTGTTTCATGGAGTCCAGGTAGCGTATATTCATCGCTGCCAGCCCAGCTAGCGCCAGCTTCATAGTTGGGTCGCCAAGCTCCACGGCGGCTTTGTCAGCAGCGCATAGTTCGGCCAGCTCGTACGGGGTGAACCAGCCCTCGCGCCCTCGCCAGGTCTTATCCAGCTCATTGCCGTTCTCGATGTACTTCAAGAGTCCCAGGCCAGACACACGCGGCTGCCCCGGCGCCAGATGCAGTGCGTCATCCGGGCGCTTCTTCCCACCATAGCGGGCGGCAAACTGGAACATATAATCCGTGCGCTGCTGCGGGTCAGGCTTGGAGTCGAACACCTTCCCTGCGATATTTCCCTGAAGCGCGGGAACGACAGTTACTCCTGCTTTCTTGAGTTTGCCATAGTAGTCATCGAAAAACCAGGAGTTACCGCCTGCCGCACCGCTGGGCTGGAAACGTAGCTGGCGATCCGGATTCTCGGTATCCCAGGACCAGGAATGGTACTCCCGCACAAACCCCGCGACACCAGTAATCGTCTCAATCGGATCGTCGATAAAGGCATTGGTTCCGATAAGTTGGTCCATAGTGACTATGCTTTTTGGAAGCTTCATCGGGGTTTTCTGCTTCGGCTTCGGGCCGGTCGTCGCGATACCGGTACCCGCATAAACCAGTAGCTCCGGCACAGCCGCAGGTGTAGGCAGGGTCAGGCGCAGGTAGCGGGTACTGGCATCTATCTTGACCTCTTTCCAGCTCTGGTACCCCTCTCTGGGAACGGTCTGTTCCTTGCTCCAGGCAAACGGCTTCCCGGTAGAAAACGCCAGCGCCCCGCCACCGGTCTCTATGTAGAAAAACAGCCGGGTGACCTTGCGCTCTGCCCCGAGGTCGATGGTGACATGAATGGGATAGCGCCAGGCATTCTCCCAGCCGGGGAAAAACACGCTTTTCGGCGCGTCTACCCCCATCTGCTCATCGACCAGAGTGGCCGGGTCAACCACCGCCTCCTCACAGAGAAGCTGATTTGCTTTGAGAATCAGCCGCTGCTCCATCGGCGCTGGTGGAGGAGGCGGGGCTGGTATCATCCCAGTTTCTCCACACCACCCAGATACGGGCGGAGTGCTACGGGGACGGTCACTGTGCCATCTGCGTTCTGATGGGTTTCCAGCAGCGCAGCGACAACACGCGGCAGCGCGGTACCACTGGCGTTCAGCAGGTGACAGAACTCGGGCTTAGCTCCCGCCTCACGGCGGAAGCGGATATTACCGCGCCGCGCCTGGAAGTCGGTACCATCTGACGCCGAGCTGACCTCCAGCCACTTGCCTACACCGGGTGCCCAGACCTCGACATCTACTGTTCGGGCCATAGCAAAGCTGGTATCGCCAGCAGCTAAGAGAAGCAGCCGGTGCGGCAGTTCCAGTGCATCTAAAACCGCGCAGGCTTCCTCTACCATCTCCACCTGGGCTTCTTGAGAAGTTTCGGGGGCCACATACCGGAAAATTTCGACTTTATCGAACTGGTGCACGCGCAGCAGCCCACGTGTATCACGGCCAGCCGCTCCAGCCTCACGCCGCCAGCAAGGAGTGTGTGCCACATACTTCAGAGGTAGCTGCCCCGGCTCTAGAAGCTCCTCACGGTGCAGGTTCACCAGCGCCGGTTCGGCTGTGGGCACCAGGTACAGATCGCTCTCGGCATCATGGTACATCTCAGGCTTGAACTTGACGATATGTGCCGACGCCGTGATAGAGGCCGTATTGAGCAGGAACGGTACGCCGACCTCCGTGTAGCCATGCTTCTGCGTATGCAGGTCCAGCATGAGGGCCACCAGCGCACGCTGTAGCCGGGCTCCCAGTCCCTTGTAGACCACGAAGCCGCTGCCGGTCAGTTTGGCACCACACTCGGTATCGAATAACCCCAGATTCGCCCCGATATCCCAGTGTGCCTTTGGCTCAAAGTCGAACGTGCGCAGCTCACGGTTCGCGCCACGCAGCTCCACATTGTTCTCTTCGCCACCGGCGGGTACATCGTCCAGTGGGGTGTTGGGCATGCCGAATAGAATGGCATCCTGCTGCTCATCCAGCGACTTCTGCGCTTCTTCCGCTTCGACAAAAGCTGTTTTCAGCCGGGTGGATTCTTCCAGTAAGGCCGAGGCGTCCTCACCAGCTTTCTTCGCCTGAGCAATCTGTGGGCCCAGCTTGTTCTGAGCTGCCTTGATGCTCTCTGCCTCAGTAACACGCTTGCGGCGCTCCACATCTAGCTCTAAAAGCGCATCTATCTGCGTCCCATCTACCCCACGTTTCGCCAGAGCTGCTTTGACGGCGTCAGGCTCCGTACGAATCCTCCGAATGTCTAACATAGATGGCTATTGTATCAAAGAAGCCGGGCAGCTGATTTGCTGCCCGGTCAGTCATTGAAGTCAGAATCCCAGCCCTCGCCGAGGTGTACTGCCTCGTTCATCTGGTTGCTCACGCTGGATGGTAAATACCTCATCCCCCTTACGGATTCGAATTTTCTTGAATGCCTTAAGTCCTTCACGGACATTTATCCATTTGAGGCTGTTGAAGTCCCAGCTAGTCGATCTGGCAAGCGTGTTGCCTATTGCTGTTACGCGCACAGGAAAACTTGGTACCGAATCAGGATTATTCGCGTCGCGTTCGCCATTCTTGGCATAGGGATCTGCAATCAATAGGATCTTGCCATCCTGAACATCGCCCGCGCTATATTGAATATAATCGTCTCCCGAGTTAAGTCCCCCTATAGGATTGACTTTCTTTTCGGCGCTTGCTCCCTGTTTCTTCGCCGCCACCGCACTAACTTTCGCATCTTCTTCTTCTGGTACAGGTTCCTCGGATTTCGGGGCTTTAAAGAAATCAACTATTGTTCTTACTCCAAACACCATACGTGGGTTGGAAAATCCCTGCAATCCTCGTGTGCCATTGAACTGTGTGAATTGAACGAACGGTTGTACATCTCCCATATTAGCGTAGAGAGTAAAATCGAGACCATCGAATTTACGAATGCGGTTGCCACTGCCAAAGATGGCGGTTCGTAGCGTAGTCGCATCGGTGTCGCTGTCATTAATCTCACCATTTACTCGACGCCACGTGTAACCGGCAGCGAGGCCGACCACGGGTTTGGGTTTGCTCTCCTCTTCAGGGAGTTTACGATTAAGTGCAATTTCGAATCCTACAGTGGTAGTCATCAACTGCCCAGTTACATTTGTTTTTTCATCTTCGCTCAAAAACTCCATTCGGGAATTAGAAAACCGAAGAAACGGTGCAATACTTCCTCCGGGCGACTTTCCGCGGCCTAAAGGTCTACCACTAATATAGAAATTGACTCCCCCAGCATTTCCAATCACTGGCTGGATAAGGCTATTTGCCAGATTTTTCTTCTTTGCCTGGAGGCCAGAATCACCAAAATTAAAGAGAAGCGATACCGTGTCATGGAGCCCCGTGCTTCGGAAGCCGAATAGCGCACCACCATCTCCATTACCGGCAGTTGCAGCGACGGAAGCACCACTGGTAACCTCTCCTGTTGCCTTATCTGTATTTTCTACCTGAGCAACTGCTCCAGAGATAGAAAAGAGCAGTACTATTGCTGTACTTGACAGTAAGTGAAACCGCATAACTCCCACCTTTCCATCACAAGACTGTGATGGTTATGGTGTATCTGACAGGCGTTGGCAGAGCGTTTGCAACCTATCCATAGGCGCTCTCTAACTTGTCCTTAGCTTCCCAGTTCAGCAGCCACTTTGCCTTGTGCGCGTTCATTTGGCCATGAGGCAGATTCACGCAGCAGTGGAAGACTTCGTAGGGTGATGGCAGCGATGGAACCTCCAGCGCGGCCCGAATCGCACGTGCTGAGTCTTGCCAGGAGAGCATCATGGGATGCGAGTGCTCCATGTATTCATCGGGTTGGGTGAAGACATTGAAGAGCAACACGGGCACTTCGATGCCACAAGTCTCCGCGAAGACCCGCAGAATCTCCTGCCCCAGATACTTGCTATGGCCGTAGAGATGCCGACCGGGGCGCGGGAGCGGGTCCGCTGAAATGTCCCAGTCCCACATATAGTCGTTCTCACCATGCAGAGTGATTAGCTGCGGCCCGGTATGAACTATCCGGCGTATACCTTTCAGATAGGCAGCTTGCCCAACATTCCAGGCTCCCAGTGTGTTCACAGCAAAGGCATCCGCAAACTTATCTCGAACTACGGTCAGGTTTACGATAGCATCGCAGCCCTCGCAGGCGTCAAGCACCGAGCGAATGTCACGCACATCACAATGGACTTCCTCATGAGGGCCGCCAGGGAATACAGGAACCGGGGCAGTAGCGCTCTGGGGCTTCGCTGTATCGAGTGGCTGTATATCTGCCAGCCGAAGAAGGAAATTGTCCTTCAACTCCTCAATCAGTACCGCTCCCAGTGGCCCACCTGCACCCAGAACGGCGATTTTCCGAAATGGTTCGCGCGGTTTTGGAGATGCCACGGCGAATGACCTCGACTCCTGGGCAGGTTCGGGCACTAGATGAATTTTCCAGCGTTCGGAGTCGTCCAGGGCTTTCAAGATCGCCGACTCAGCATCGGTTTTTGAAGACTCAGAAATACGAACAATACTGACACGGATATCGATAGCGCGAGCTATTTCTCGCAGGGAAAGCTCAGCGAGCCAAAGCGCCAGAGTACTCAGGTCCTGCGGACTTGCTACCTTCGGTTTCCAGCGAGCATCTATACGCCAGTTCTCTGGATAGCTTGCCATAAGCCCCATAGAGGAAACCAGAACGATGCGCTTTATACCCACATCCGCCGCAGCGACACCAAGCGCATACGAGATACGGGCAGCATCCTGAACCTCACGTGGCGGAGCATAGATAATCGTTTCGGCACCACTCTCCATCAGCGCAGCGCCCAGGCGCTCTACGCCGCATTCGGGATCATATAGTTGCCCCTGCCAGCGGGGCAGGTCAGGCAGTAGACCCTGGAGCGAGCCGATAATCAGCGTATTCATACGCCGCCTAGAACACCATCAATATAGGCGGATATAAATGGCGGTGTGGGAAACGCTTCTTCGTCCAAGGGTGGAGGGAGTAGTATCTTGCCTCGGGGATAGGCTTCACGCGCCTGACGTACATAGGCGTAGGCCACTGGCCAGGGAAGTGTATCCAGGCCGGATAACACCACGCCATCTGCGCGTGCTCCCAATCGACCGTACCGCAGAGCCTGCAAGAACGCCGATGCATTGGGAAAATCCGCCATGTCCATACGCACCACGGCCTCATGCCCTTGGTCGCGCGCGGCAGTCACCTGCTCGGCAAGATCGGTTGCTGTGGATGAGATGACCTGCGGCGCTGCCGAGAGCATGTCTTCGCCGTCCTTTGGCGCTTTGATCAACCCCATTCCCAGGCGCTGACCGGGAACGGCACGCCAGCGGGCCTCCCAGCCCATGGGGTTGGCGCTCAGCTCTTTCTTGGGAGTCAGTATCTCAAAGGTGGGCGGGCGTGATGGAGTCACCGGGGCTTCCGGCAAGAGGCTCAGCCCGCCTTTTTCGCTCTGTAGATAGAGTCGCCCGGTGTCCAGGCGTGGCAGCGAGGAGTTGGCCACCATGGAATACAACCGACAGGCAAGCGCTTTGTGCGGTACCAGAACGAGCAGGCCATCGGCTTGAAACCCGAGAGTCAGGAATTCATTGGCAATCACGGCATCTGCCGGTGTCTTGTGCTTCAGGCCCATGCGTGTCAACGGCACGGACGGGCGTAGATAGCCCACTTTGGCACCATCGACCGCTCCAGCAATAGACCCGGCACGGGCATCTAAGAAGTACCGGAACGTGCCCGCCTCAATAAGCCAGGAGCCATTTGAGTCACCGGCAATCTTAGTCATACGAAGCGGCAATCGACCGGGACCACCGGGGAACGTGGCTCCTTCGCCGGGGCGAAAGGGAATCATTTCAGCTGAAATCTCCTCTCGGAAAATCGCGTGAGTTCGTGGGGAACCGTGCCTGTTAGCGCCCAGTCTGCCGCGAACCGCCCTATGAGCACCGAAAACTTGAACCCATGCCCCGAACACGCAGAGAGCGCCAGGGTCTTCTCATTCGGCTGTGCGTAGAGAAAATCCTCATCGGGCGTATTGGTGTACAGGCACGAGACACTGTGAGTGACTTCCGGCTTCAGTGTCGGGAACCGATGAGCAGCATAGGCAATCGCCGCGTTATCATCCAATGCACTCGTTGGCCGATCTGGTTGTGTCGGGTCGAAGGCATCCGCTGCCTCATGCTTTGCTAGCTTGACACCAGGCACACGGCCATCACTGGGAAAACCATACCAGTGGGACTCCGCATCTATCCAGACGGGGTAATTCTCTAACTCCCCTGCTAGGTAGGTGACTTGTTGCCGTGTGACGGAGAGCGGCAGTTTGCGCTCAGGAATGAGTTTCGTAGTCCAAGCCCCGGCGGTCACAACCACCCGGTCAAAGCCCGATAGGTCCGCCAGGTTCTCAATGGGAGCATTTTCCCGTAAGTCTGCCCCCGCTTCGCGCGCCAGTCGAGCATTGGCCTTTACCACACTCCCTGCACGCAAAAAGCCTGCATCTGCCTGCCAGATTGCCTCTTCATGGCTATCTAAGCGAATTCCAGGATAGCGCTCAGTAAGCTGGTCAGCACTCAGTCGCTCGTGAGCAACCCCGTTGACCGCCAGTGCTGCTTCCACAGCATTCAGCTCGGAGTTGTCTTTGGGGCCGAAGTAGAGCCCACCACAACGCACAAAAAGCTCTTCGCCTGCTTTCTGTTCCAGTTCGTCCCAGAGCGGATAGGCGCGGCCCATGAGCCGGGTGTAGTCCGGGTCGTCGTAGGCATAGCGAATGATGCGCGATTCCCCATGCGAGCTACCGAATCCATGCCCAATGTTGAACCGCTCAAATCCGACAACATCCGCCCCGGCCTCCGCCAGGAACCGGCAGGCAGCGCTACCGACAGCCCCCACTCCAATGACTGCGATTTTCATCGGCGTCTGCCCCGGGAGGGCCAGCTCACCAAGGACCATCTCCCTTGAAGCGCGCTTCGCGCTTTCGTCCCTCTTCCCATCCTCGCTCCTTCGTCGCTGGAAGAGGGATAACTCACCTCAACTGCTACAAAGGGCCACAAACTTTGGCAAAGTGCTTCGCCGTCGGGGAGCCTCTGTACCATTGGTAGGCGCTGATTTCCCCTCTTCCCCCCGCAGGGGTCTTCTGGGAAGAGGGGCGAGGCGACGAAGGAGCACTCAGGGGAGATGGACATGGTCCTCAATACGTACATCTGCCACCCGAAATATCGTAGCACTGGCCTGTTACAAAGCTGGCGGCATCCGAGCAGAGGAAGTGCACCACGGCGGCGACTTCATTGACGGTACCAGGGCGACTCATGGGGATTTTGGAGAGCAAGTGGCTCACCACATCTGGGGTCATTTGCTGGAGCATGGGCGTGTCTATCTGCGCTGGCGCCACACAATTCACGCGAATTCCCTGGGTGGCAACTTCCTTGCCCAGCGCCTTGGTAAAGGCAATCACGCCTGCCTTAGCCGAGGAATAGGGAATTAGGTTCGGATTCCCTTCTTTGCCTGCCACGGACGCGATGGAGACGATAACGCCGCTACCCTGCGCCCGCATAGGTTTCATGGCCGCCCGGCAGAGAGAGAATACACTGGTCAGGCAGATAGCCAGTACACTGTCCCAGTTTTCATCGGTCTGCTCCCAGAGTGGCACAGACTTGCCAGTAATACCCTGGCAGTTGACCAGGATATCCAGCCGAGGGAGTTTCTCTATGAGAGCATCTGCGGCGCCCTTTTCGGCAAGGTCCAATTCATAGTCAGCCCCGGAGCCAAGGCGGTCTGCCGTATAGACCTGCGCGCCGAACGATTCCAAACGTGCTTTCACTGCCTGCCCGATACTGCCCATGCCACCCGGAATCAGGGCAATGCGCCCATTCAGATGTAAGTCATCCGCCATGACTCTAATTTACCTCAGGTCAGGACAAATATAGGTGGCTCTCAGGTTTGTAGTTCCTTCAAAACATCGGCAAGCACGAACATAGAGGAGGTCCAGTCTGAGCCAAGTCCTTCATGCCAGTCCCACCAGGCGGAGAGCACCGCCTGCGCCAGCCCCCACCCGATGATGCGATTCTTATCGTAGCCTAGAATCTCCGCGAGAATGTCGATGCGACGAGCTGTGATCCGCTTCATCTCTGCCCGGTCTCTTTTGCTGAGTTCGTAGTTGCGGAGCAGTGCCCCACATTCGTACTCGGCTTCCCCAATGACACCTTGCGGATCGATAGCAAGCCACCCGCGCTCCTTATCTAACAGAATGTTGAAGTGGTGTAAATCGCCATGCAGCAGCACTGGCGCATCTTGCGAAGTCAGCAATTCCCGATAGAGTCCCTGCGCAGCTTCTACTAGCTCCGGTGGAAACAGTCCGAAACCGCCATCGAATTGGGGGCGTAGCTCATCGAGTTCCTTTGCCCAGTCTGCGATAGTGGGAAAGGCTGATTCGAGCGGGGCGGCATAGCGGACTGCCTGGAAGACTCCGGAAGCGATTCGGGTCTGCTCGTCATCGTCGTTGATCTCACAGAGCATGGTGCCTGGAGCAATCTTCTCGATGAGCATCGCGCCACGGTCTGCATCTGCACGCAATAGCCGTGCGCAGCCCTTGCCGTTCCAGAGTCGGAGTGTTTCTATCTCCGCTGTCCGCTCACTATTGGGCACACCGAGTTTGAGTACAGCCGGGGTGCCATCAGCCATAGCGGCCGGTGCAACCCAGTTGTAGGAGAGTGGCCAGGGCGGTGGCTCCACAGTCAGTCCCCACTCGGCGGCAATCTCTTCCTGAAGCGCAGGCAGACGTTCCAGCCACTTCGCACCATCATCGAAGACGGTCCGAATATTTGTGGCGAACGGCTCGGGGTAGTTCACGGCTTACAATCGTAGAGCAGCATATCACTATCCGGGTCGCGCCATAGTTTCGGGTCAACGAGTAGCCCGTGGTTTCTCACCCACTCCATCAGCGGGCCATTATGCCCATATGCGGGCATTATTGGGCGGCAGTAAAAAGAATCGGACTTCCCGGCGTGCCACACGTGCTGCGAGAGTATCTGGAGTGAGAATCGGGTCGCCGCCGGTGAAGCCGCCCATTGCCATTACGGCTTCGCCAGTATGCAGGATTACGGGAGCAGCAGGAACTGTGCTCTGAACCGCCAGCAGAAACGGTTCGCCATGACGCTCTTTCTTCAGGAACGTAAGCAGCTTCGGTCGGTCGGCATCGGTAAGCCGTCCCTGCCATATCTGAGGAGTAGCCATCAGGGCCGGGTCGGGGCCGTCTTTTGAAAACCGATGGGGTCCGGCATAAACCAGAGGAGCATTACAGTAGGTCACTGCCGCACTGATACACCAGACCAGCGGTGCAATGAGGAGTGCTGCGAGAGCACATAGTGTTATAGAGAGTCGCTTCGTCGGGAAACGATGGAGGTAGTAAGCGGTTAGAAGGGCGAGCACTGGTGCCGGAGACAGCCACCTCAGGTAGCTAGGGTAAGCGCTGAGAAGCCAGAGTTGCCAGAGTGCAGTCAGCACGAGTGCCAGAGAGGTGCCTCGGGAAGCCATACCCACTCCGCTGAGTGCAGCAATAGCAATCGCTAGCGGAGGAAGGTAGTACGGATGAAAGACGTCGCGCACAAACGAGAAACTGAATCCGTAGGCAAGCGCCCAGCCGCCCCAGACGATGGCATCCGAGCGACGGCAGGCCTGCCAAAGAGCCAGCAAACCCAGAAGCGACAACGGCAGCCACCAGAAAAGCTGATCGGCAAGCTCGCGCTGAAACAGCCGGAGCGGTCCCATTCGGACGATTGTAGAGGCCTGTCTTTGGCGGCTCTGGCGGACTGGGTGGTGGCCCGATGAGTCGCCGGGTGCCATAGTGGACGAATATCTGATAGCGCGCGGTATTGTCTTTCGAGGAGCCTATAAACGGACGCTTCTCCGGTGGAGTGTAGTCTACAACGGCCATCCAGATACAAGAAAGCGCCAGCAAGACAGGCAGCGTGATTGCAAGCTGCTGAATACGTGTCTTCCAGGAAACCGGGCCATGCAGCAGGTAGGCAAGCCCAAGTGCCGGAACGACGGCGAATGCCGCACCCGCTTTGACATGCACTCCCACAGCAACCAGTGCTGCACTAAGTAAAAGCCAGCGGAGCTGCCCGGTTTCTAGCGCCCGAAAGAGTGCCCAGGCGGCACCGAGCAGAACACAGGCAAGCACACTGTCTACCAGATTGGTCTTATCTGCGGCCACGCAGATGGGTGTGAGAGCCAGAAACAGAGCAGAGAGCAGCCCCGCTCGCTCGCCTGCTCGGGTAGCGACGAGTCTGCCCAGGAGCCAGACACTCCCCACGCCTGCCAGGGCCTGAGGCAGACAGAGGGCAAAGCTCGAAAACCCGAAGAGCCAGCAGCAGAGAGTCTGGAGCCAGAAAGCGAACGGTGGCTTATCGACGGTGAGGAAACCTCCGGCATCGAACGCGCCGTACCAGAAGTTGCTTCCCCCACCCGTCATGGTGCGTACACCCGCGGCGAAGTAGGGATCTACGTAGCCCCAGGGTCCGAGATTGGCCAATCGGAGCGCCGCCGCTACTGCGACGACGCCCCACCAGAGAATCCGTGTGTTCAACGCTTTGTCAGGACCCAGGCGCGGTAGTTGGCGTTGTAGTCATCGACCACGGCGCCGCCCACTCCGTAGACATTACCGTCTTCGTCTACACCGAGCGCTACGGACCATTGGTACCCCTGGTCGTTTAGGTACTGGGTATGGAGGTCTACCAGCGCATTGCTGTTCTCCCGGTCCCAGAGCGCGGCTTTCGACGCGTTGAATAACTCACCAGAGAGCGAGGTGAAACCGACTCGTCCTCCGGTCGCCCCTACGATGAAGCGTCCATTGGTGCCATAAGCCGTGCCCGAACCAGATGGCGTAAGATCGGTAAAAGTGTCGCCTGATGCCAGGTTCCAGAAGCCCGCATGCCCGTTTGCACTCCCCGCGACTATATCTCCCGAAATACCGCGCGCCTGTGAGCTACTCGCTCCGCTGGGATGCAGGTCGGTGACTGCGTTGCCAGCCGCGGTATCCCAGAGCGTGGCTCTATCTACACCACCGGTAGCGCCGAAGCCGACCACACGCGTTCCCCCGATGCCGAAGGCGCTAGAAGAAGTAAAACTGCCGTTCAAGTCGGTCGGGGCGCCACCAGCGCTCTTATTCCAGAGAACCGCATGCATGGTTCCCCCTGAGGGGCGCCCCTGCCCGGCAATAAGGTTGCTCGCCACGCCATAGGCGCGAGACTCGGTGAAGCCACCGCTCAGCTCGGAAAACGCGTTGCCAGCGGTTCGATCCCAGATCGCCGCCCGCACCGTACCGCTGGAATCGGTTGTCCACCCGACGAAGAGTGCATCACTGAGACCGAATAACTCCGAACTGGCACGGCTCGACGGATGCAGAACAGTCGGAGCACTGCTGGAAAGTGCCCACATCGTGGCCTGCCGAACGAACGGCGGCACGGTGCTGGAGGCAGCTCCGGCAGGGCGAGAGGCGCCTGCCGCCTGCCCTCCCTTGCCCGCAACTACGCCAGACTCTCCGAAAGATCCGTTCAGGAAGCTACGGGTAAAGGTCGGAAGCTCGCCGCCTCCCCCACCACCGCCATCGTTCCCATTACCGCCACAGCCAGCGAGTGCTATGAGCGGAACCACCAACATCCAACGTCGCATTGCAGTACCTCCTCAGGTACTGCAATCTATTCTTTGACCGTTAATCAACCGTTAAATGCGACTTCAGGAGAGCTGCACCGCTATAAGCAGCTCCCTGTAGCTCTCCAGCAATGGAACCTCCAGGTCGGTCAGTTTTCCATGGTCATCGTAGCGCCGCAGCCGCACAGCCCAGTCCGCGTGCGCCCCCTGCTCGAACTCCACAGCCTCTGCTTCCGACATCGGGCCGCCCTGTAGAGAAAGGCTGAGCGCCGAGGCTTCAGAAAGCGCCTCGGCGTAGCCCGGCTCGCGGGTACAGAGATAGCGTTTAGCCGCTACGTGCAGGCGCACTGGCTCCACGATCTCTGGTGGGAAGTAGCCTGCCAGCCAGACCGCTCCCTTCTCCTCATGCACCGCATCTATGCCCTGCTCGGCGATATTCTCGCCCAGGTCATGCAACAGATGCCCGATGTCATGGAGCAAGCAGGCAGCTACCAGACCTTCTGGATCGCCAGCCTGCGCCGCCAGATAGGCACACTGAAGTGCATGCTCCTGCTCGGTGACATCTTCGCCGTAGTGCTGATGGCCGCGCTGCTGAAAACAATCGAAGATCGTTTCTACAACCTGTTCCGGGTTCTGGAGATTGGCTTGCATAGGATTTGATTCTCAAACAGTCACGGTGATGCCGTCGTAGGCGACGCGAATACCGTGGGGCAGGAACGCGTCTACCAGTTCTTCATGGAGAAGGCCGCCATTGTGCGAGAAGTGCGTGGCGATGCACTTGGTGCTTTCGGTAACCACACCCCGGCGGGCAAGCTCATCGCGCATCTGTATTACGCCATCGACTCCCATATGGCCTCGGTTCTGGCTTTTCTCGCCGCCGTAGGTACAGTCGAAGGTCGCCATATCTACCGGTCCGGCAGCCTCAAGCGCATCCAGCGTCTCGGGTGGGATACAGGCCAGAGTCATGTCCCCAGAAAATTGTCTTGCCATCGGGCCGGGTGATACGCAGCACCAGCGCGCCTTTCACATGGTCCGCCGTCAATGGCAGAATCGTATCACCGTTGGGGGTCGTTACTTGCTTCCCCGCAGACATCGGCTCGGCCAGTTTTAGATTGCGCCGCGATGGGTCCGGGTTGTTGCCTAAAATCAGGTCATGCACTTCCTGATTTCCATAGACATCTATCGGCGTGGTGTGGGGAGTGTTGGTAAAGACACCGCCACTCCACTCCAGCTCGGTAGGCACGATATGGTCCGAGTGCTGGTGCGTAAACACCAAGGTCTTCAGGTCACAAAGATCGCGGCCCGCCCGAATGAGCTGCATGATAGTGTCTGGGCCGAAATCGATCTTCAAATCGTCATCGATAATTGCGCCCGCGCGGCTACGCAGGTTCGGTCCGCCCCGTTTTCGTGCTTCCTGGCAAGCTGCACACCGACAGAACGGTGCGGGCCATGCCTCTGCCGCAGCCGTTCCAAAGATAGTCAATCGCATAAAGGCTCTTTCCCCACCGAACCGGGAACTTCCTTTCCTTGCAAACGTCTTAACGGGTCATGAACGCTGGTCTTGCCCTATTAAGTATGCTGACAATTCTCTTAACCCTGTTAGAAGGATTCGAGGCGCTGGTACTGCCACGCCGTATTAGCAGGCCCTTTCGGCTGGGCAGACCGTTCTACAGACTGCTCTGGTGGCTCTGGCGAGAATTCTCCCTGGTCTTGCCCCGGCATTGGCGCGAGGACTTTCTAGCAGCTTATGGTCCGCTCTCGCTCCTGATGATGCTGACCACCTGGGGCTGCCTGCTGATCGCCGGATTCGCTGGGCTCTACAGGGCGTTTCATATTCCCTTGCACCTCCCCGAAGGCGAGATACTCAGTTTTGGCACCTATTTCTATCTCTCAGCCACGACTTTTGTAACGCTGGGCTTCGGCGATATCTCTCCGCAAGGCAACGGAGGACGATGGATTGCAGACATAGAGGCAGGTATTGGCTTCGGATTCCTGGCGATAGTCGTTGGTTATCTGCCAGTGCTCTACGGTGCCTTCGCCCGCCGCGAAGTCGAAATCGGAATGCTGGATGCTCTGGCCTCTACCCCACCCAGTGCAGGCGAGCTACTCAGCCGCGCCAGCGATGATGGCGCAGACGATCTACCGGACCTTCTGAAACGCTGGGAGCGCTGGGCGGCGGAGCTTTTGGAGAGCCACCTTTCTTACCCCAACCTGATGTACTGGCGCTCTCAGCACGAGCGCCAGAGCTGGCTAGGCGCTCTTACGGCAATTCTGGACACCAGCGCGATAGTCATTGCGTTTACCACCCTATCACCCCTGCGCCGCCAGGCCAAGCTAACCTTTGCGATAGCCCGGCATGCTCTGGTTGACCTGCGCCTGATTGCCGAACAGAAACCAGTACCTATCTGCCGCCTGCCCGATTCTGCCGAGGACGCACTACTGAAGCCACTGTTCGACTCAGGGCTACCGTTCTCTGACTCTACCGAGGGACGTGAGCGCTTCCGCGAGCTACGCGCACTTTATGAGCCACACCTGAATGCGATTGGTGCCTGGCTACACCTGACCGTGCCTGGCTTCCAACCCGGCGAGATTCATGACCACTGGCGTACCGCCGCCGACCCTGACGATCATTTCTTTGCGCATACTTCAGGGTAGCCGCTTGCGATTTTGCATCCAGGTATTGAGATTGGGAACATACCGGGTAATGCCGTTTTCCTCTACAGTAAACCCATCAGACCATCCGTTGCCTGTCCAGCGGACAAGCCATTCCGATCTCTCTAGTTTTCTCAAGTCCTTGCCTGCTAGCGCCGGATTGAACTCACACGGTTCTCTGTACTCCTCGCGCGTATCGAAGCGTCCAAAGTGAGACCGAAACCCAGTTACCTGTAACACTTCGTTGGAGTAAGTGCGCTCGCGCTTAGACAGAGCAGGCTGAACTCGTTTTATAAGCTCGCCCCAATTCTTCGGAGCATAAAACGGCTTGGATTCGCTACTCTGTATGGACTCTTCCAAAGCGCCAGCGATAGCAGCCTTCACAAAGTGGCGACGAAAGTTGGCCTGACCTTCCAAGCCACCATAAGGGCGGGCAGGAATGAGAAGTATCATCAACGCCAGAGGAACACCAGCCAGGTGAACCAGCAATGTTGCTCGCACCGCGGGGCGACTAGCTTCTTTTGTCCAGAATATAGACTCGATGAGTGCGCTGATTATCCCACCTACAACTAAACAAAAAGTTGCATGCACAAGAGGATTTGGCTCTACATAGTTACTGGCCCCAACTCCGTAGACCATGTAGCCGAAGATACCAGAAAATCCTGCGCCCAGTAGACCTGTAACCGCATTTGCTCCTACTGAGATACCCAGTGCTCTCCCAAAGCCTGATTTTGCCCACCAACCCAGGACTAATGCCTCAAACAGTACGGTGACGGCGACATATATCAGCCAGTAATTCCATCGAAATGTGCCATAGACGAGAGCCATGCCGCCGTTGGCATTGGCTGGTGCAGCCAGAAATATTAGCGCAAAAGTAAGTACTAGCCACCGCAGCATATCCTATTATCCTAACGTCATTGTGTTCGGAGTTGGCGTTCCTCTTTCTGGAATTCCAGCCAGTCTATCGGATTTCCCGTAGTAGTCATAGTGCCATCTTCTTCGATGACCACTCCCCGAGAGTAACCGAACCACTGCCAGCGTACCAGCCAGTTGGGCTTTGGAATAGAACGCAGGTCCTTTCCTACTAACGCAGGATTGAACTCAGCGGTTGCTCGAAACGCCTCGCTGGTATCCAACCTAGAAAAACAGGGTTCGAACCCTGATACCTTGAGGACTTCTGGCGAGTACTTCCCTGGCTCAGGCATAGCCGGACCAACAAGTTCCAATAGTTCGTCCCAGTTCTTTGGTAGAGGAACTGGTTTGTCTTTGCTATTCCGCACAGTTTTCTCAAGCGCCTTAACGACAGCATGGCGCACGAGCCCTCGCCGATGCCTGACCTCTACCTCCAGACCGGTATAAGGTCGCGATGGCAAAAGAAGAATCAGAAGAGACAGTGGAATACCTACCAGATGAACTAACATGGATACACCCAGGGAACGCCGCCTTGCAGCCTTAGTCCAAAAAATGGCTTCAATCAACGCGCTGAAAATACCGCCTATGATCAGACAAAAAACCGCGTGCCCCAGCGGGTTCGGTTGACGCTATTTCTGGCTCCCAGGCCGTAGGCAGTTGTGCCAAAGATTCCCGATACCAGCCATGCTCCCAGTAGTGCAGTAACTACGTTAGCCCAGGCAGAGATTTCCAGGGCTCTAAAGAAACGCAGTTTCGCCCAACGCCCCAGAACTACTGCCTCATAGATTACGGTCACAATGACATGGATGAGACAGTACAACCAAGAAAACGTACCGTAGACCATCCCCATAGCGCCGTTGGCATAAGCTGGAGCAACCAGAGTGAATAATAGAATAGTCAAGACCAGCCAGCGGAAACATATGCTGCCATTGTAGGCAGAAAGCACAAAGGCCACGAGGAGGTTTCTCCTCGTGGCCTTTATTTAGTTTCGCGTGTTTAGCCCTTCAAGGCAGCTTCTATTGCGCTTAGCTCATCGCTGGAGAAACTGGTTTGCTCGGAAGCTTTCACGTTTTCAATGATCTGGCTGGCGCGGCTGGCACCAATCAGAGCGCTTGTCATTCGTCCATCGCGGAGCACCCAGCTCAGGGCGAACTGTGCCAGAGTTTGACCGCGCTCCTGGGCAATCGCATTCAGGCGCCGGAGCTTCTCTACCAGTTCAGGGGTTACAGCGTCTTCTTTTAAAAAGCCCGATACCTGTTTGGCGCGAGAATCACCGGGGATTTCGCCAGTCAGGTATTTATCCGTCAGCAGTCCCTGTGATAGTGGGCAGAACGCTATGATACCGACCCCGAGGTCTCCGCAGGTGGTGTGAAAGAGGTCCGGCTCGAATCCAGCGGTTCAGTAGCGAGTAGCTGGGCTGGTGCAGAATCGGCTTTATAAACCCGTCGGCATCACACAGGACAATAGCTCGCCGGGTCTGCTCGGCGGAGTAATTGGAGATAGCGCTGTAGATAGCCTTGCCGGAAGCGAACGGGCGGAGTCCAACGCGCCCATGGTCTCTTCCAGCGGTGTGTTCGGGTCGAATCGGTGGGAATAAAAGATGTCTACGTAGTCTGTTTGTAGGCGCTTCAGGCTGGCTATCCAGGCTGGTCAACAGGTACTTTCGGCTGCCCCACTCTCCATACGGACCGGGCCACATTCGGTAGCCGGCTTTGGTAGAGATAACCAGCTCATCTCGGTAGCTAGCGAAGTTCTCTTTAAGAATCCGCCCGACACGGGTCTCAGCGGCGCCTGGACCGGGGCCATAGTTATTCGCCAGGTCAAAGTGGGTGATGCCGTTATCGAACGCGGTAAAGAGCATGTCTTTCGCGCTCTGGTGCATCGCGGCTTCGTCGGTGTGGCGTACGGCATCGGTACCAGGATCACCGAAGTTATGCCAGCAGCCTAAAGAGATAGCAGGAAGCTGAAGGCCGGTTCGCCCACAACGGCGAAACCAGCCAGACGGTAGCTTATCGTTGCTGTAGCGGTCCTCAGCAAACTCAAATTGGCTCATAAATGGTCTTTCTGTGGGGGTGATTATTGGGTAATCTTAATCAGCGCCTCACGGTATTTATCTGCTGTTTTCGCTAAGATATTCGCAGGGAGCTCCGGCGGTGGAGGCTGCTTGTTCCAGCCCGGCACGGTCTCTAGGAAATCCCGCACGAACTGCTTATCGAAGCTGGGTTGGGCGCCTCCGGGAGTGTAGCTTTCGGCTGGCCAGTATCGAGACGAATCCGGGGTCAGAGCTTCGTCGATAAGCAGTAGCTGCCCTGCATCGTCTACCCCGAATTCGAACTTGGTGTCCGCCAGCATGAGCCCGACTTTCTCACAGCGCTCCGTAGCGAACTTGTAGAGAGCCAGCGCCGCCTGTACCAGCGGCCCGTAATAGTCTCCTAGAAGCGCCTTCGCTTCATCGGGAGTCATTTGGGCATCGTGCTGCCCTTTTTCGGCTTTGGTAGAAGGTGTGAATAGCGGCTCTGGCAGGCGGTCCGATTCAGTCAGCCCCGTGGGTAGTGCCTGGCCCCATAGGGTAACCTCAGCGCCACCACGGGCAGCTTCGGCGCGGTAGTCTTTCCACATGGAGCCGGAGATATAACCACGGACTACCGCCTCAATAAGTAGCGGTGTCGTTTTTTTGCAGAGCATGGTCCGCCCGGCAAGGGCTTCGGTCCAGGTACCCCCAACCTCACAGATGGCTTCCGCGATGACAGCATCGTCCGCGCTGATTAAGTGGTTCGGAATGATTTCTTGCGTGTGTGCAAACCAGTACGACGAAATCTGAGTCAGAATCTTCCCTTTATCCGGGATTCCCTGCTCCATGACCACATCGAATGCGGAGAGGCGGTCGGTGGCTACCAGCAACACTCGATTGTCATCTAGCACATAGACATCGCGGACTTTGCCACGGCGCGGATCGGGAAGCCCGGCAATGTGCGTTTCCAGTATGGCTTCGCTCATTTATTGGCAAGGACCTTCCCATAGACCTCATTTGGGAACACCGGCCCATACTCTCGTGAGTCTGTGGAGTTGTCTAGATTATCTCCGAGTACCAGCATGCCATTGGGTGGTATACCCGCAGAAATCATATCGGGAGAAAACAGCATGGGGCTGAGCATATCGCCCTTAGTCGTATGCACAACCCCAGGCCAGGGAAGCGAGCCAGCGGAGTTCTGAATAAACACTATTCGCTTGATAACCTGTGTCTCACGCCCCTTCTTTCCGTTGGGGTTGACGACCACAACATCACCGACTTTGAGAGAAGAAAACTGCTTCCATGCCTTGAGAATGATCAGCCTTTGACCATCCTGAAAAGTAGGCATCATAGACACGCCTTGCACTTCTACCCGCCCTAAAGTAAAGAAAGCCGCGCCTGCTATTGCCAGAATCGGCAACAGGATAATCCGCTCAATGCGCTTGGCCTTCTCCAGTCGCTCTTTTTTCATTCTTCGACACGAATCCAATTATTGACAGATTTAACGACAGGTAGCCGTGAGATGACATCGAGAGCGCCACGGATATTGGCCTCACGCGCTACATGGGTCACCCAGACAATCTCTGCCTCATCGTTGGGTAACGCCTTCTGAACGACGGACTCTATGGACACATCGAAGTCCCCGAAAACATTGGCAATAGACGCCAGCACTTTGGGCTTGTCCAATGCGTTGAGCCGAATGTAGTACTTGCTCTCTACATCCGAGATTGGTACGACTTCCCGCGCGGAGTAGCAGGTACACCCCACACGCCCGGTGGAGCCTGCCAGGATATTCCGCGCACAGGCAATCAAATCTCCCACAACAGCGCTACCGGTGGGCATGCTGCCCGCACCGCGCCCATAGAACATTACATCGCCCACGGCATCGCCACGTACCAATACGGCGTTGAACACGTCGTTCACACTGGCAAGTGGATGGCGCTGTGGCAGTAGCGCCGGGTGCACATGGGCTTGAATTCGCCCCTCGCCTTCATCGCGGGCCTTGGCGACCAGTTTGATGCGATAGCCCAGCTCTTTGGCCACGGCGATATCCCGCGCACCAATCTGGCGAATCCCCTGGGCGGCAATATCATCCGCGCCCAGAGTAGTGTTAAAGGCAATGGATGCGAGAATGGCCAGTTTGTATTGGGCATCGAACCCATCCACATCGCTGGTAGGGTCAGCTTCGGCATAGCCTAGTTCTTGCGCCGCTTTGAGCGTAGAAGCGAACTCCGCGCCTTCTTCTGTCATGCGGGTCAGAATATAGTTCGTGGTGCCATTCACGATCCCCATGAGCTCACGGGTTCGGTTACCTGCCAGGCTCTCTTTCATGGCGGCCAGAATCGGGATTCCACCCGCCACCGAGCCCTCTAAGAAGAAGTCCTTCTTCGCCGAGGCTGCCGCCAGCATGAGGTCGTGCCCTTGCTTGGCCATGAGCTCTTTATTGGCAGTAACTATGTTCTTGCCATTCTCAATCGCTTTGAGAATGTAGCCATGGGCGGGCTCTACCCCACCGATTAGCTCGGCGACAATGTCAATAGAGGGGTCATTGAGAACATCGTCCGCACTGCCTGTCAGTACACCAGGTTCGAGCGCCACAGCGCGCTGCTCATCGGTGTCTCGCACGGCGACTTTACGAACAACTAGCTTTGCGCCGACACGCTGCGCGATTTCGTCAGCGTTTTCGGTCAGCACCCGCACGGTGCCGCTACCGACAACGCCACAACCTAAGAGCCCGATACCGATCTCTCTCACGCGGCAGGCTCCAGAAGGACTAGGGCATCGCCCGGCTGTACCAGTTTGCCGTTCTCCGCGGGAATAGCCAGCACGGTTTCCGCCGTTTCGGCCAGCACCTCAGAGAAGGTCTTCATGGCCTCGATCATACCAATGGGATCCCCGACTTCCACGGTATCACCCACTTCTACGAAAGGAGCAGAGCCGGGCGCGGGAGCGCGGTAGAAGATACCCATAATAGGCGCTTCTATTGGCAAGCCAGCGGGAGCCGTGGCCGTTGGAGCAGGGGCTACGGCAGCAGCGGCCCGTACAGGGGCGACGCCTTCAATAACAATGGGAGCGACACTGGTTCCGGTCCGCAGCGTGATGCGTAAATCGCCTTCTTCGTAGCGCAGTTCCGATAGGGAGTGGGTCTCCACCAGTTTGGCGAGGCGGCGTACATCCTCGGCGGTTACAGGAAACTCAGACACGCCGAAATGGTACCACAGGTACCACACAGACACGCTTGAAAAACCCGCTAAAATGGGCGCAAACACACTGTTTGCGGTATAATTCTTTAGCTTTCCGCTCTATGCTGTATCACCGGAGTGACGGTTTGTGAGCGATTCTTTCCAGGAGAAATCCCAAATCTATGTCGGATGAATTGACGATGCCTGCCGCCCCGCCCCCGCCGGATGCACCAGAGGATGCGCCAGTTGCCGTGGGTGGCGACCATGGCCCGAAGATCGAGATCTCCGACGAAATGCGTGGCAGCTACCTGCGCTACGGCATGTCGGTTATCGTCAGCCGTGCCCTGCCCGATGTTCGTGATGGTCTCAAACCCGTTCAGCGCCGCATTCTCGATGCATGCGCGAGTCGGTCTCTCCCCCACCTCTCGGTACCTTAAGAGAACCAGGCGTTGGTGAGACGATGGGTACGACCACCCACATGGTGACCAGGCACTCTACATGACCATGGTGCGTATGGCCCAGCCGTTCTCTCTGCGCTACCCGTTGGTAGACGGTCAGGGGAAACTTCGGCAGCGTGGACGATGACCCGCCTGCCGCCATGCGCTACACGGAAGCCCGCCTTACCCCGCTGGCGATGGAGATGATGGAGGATATCGAGAAAGACACGGTCGACTTCGTCCCCACCTATGACAATGAGCGCCGCGAGCCGTCGATTTTGCCAGGCAAGTTCCCGAACCTGATCTGCAATGGTTCGTCAGGGAATCGCGGTGGGGATGGCGACCAATATGCCGCCGCACTGCCTGACCGAGGTCTGCGATGCGGCTGACGCATCTGATCGACCACCCGAACGCCAACGCCGAGAAACTCATGGAGTTCATTCCCGGACCGGACTTCCCCACCCACGGGCTGATTCTAGGCACCAAGGGATCAAGTCGGCGTAGCCACGGGCCGCGGGTCGGTGACCATGCAGGCCAAGACCACTATCGAGACCGATGGACAACGGCAAGAGCGCCATCGTGATCACCGAGCTGCCCTACCAGGTGATCAAGAGCCGTCTGATTGAGCAGATCGCCGATCTGGCCCGGGAGAAGAAAGTCGAAGGCATCACCGGTGTCAACGACTTCTCCGACAGAAACGGGATGCGAGTCGTGGTGGAGCTGCGCCGCGATGTGATGCCACAGAAGGTACTGAACTATCTTCTCAAGCACACGCCGCTCCGCCTGAACTTCGGTGTGATTCTACTCTCGCTGGTAGATAATGGCGGTGGCCCAAAGACCCTGGGACTGCAATGGTCTGCTTCAAGAGTACATTGATCACCGGCGCATTGTTATCATCCGGCGCACCCGGTTCGAGCTGGCGCGTGCTAAGGCGCAGGCTCATATCTTAGAAGGGCTTCAGATAGCGGTCCAGAACCTGGATGAGGTGATCGCGATTATCCGCCGGTCTCCGAACACGAGCAGCCGCGCGTTCGCGCTTATCGCCCGATTCACGTTCACCGGTCCGCAGGCGGAAGCGATTTTGAACATGCAGCTGCGCCGTCTGACCGGGCTGGAGCAGGACAAGATTGAGAGCGAGTACAAGGACCTTCTCAAGGAAATCGCGCGACTGGAGGACATTCTCTCGGATCCGCGTCGGGTAGATGCGATTATGAAGGACGACCTGAAGTACCTAAAGAACAAGTTCGGCGATGATCGGCGTACGAGAATCATCCCCACCGAGGCAGAGGAGATCAATATCGAGGACCTGATTGCCGATGAGGAGATGCTGATTACCATCACCCGCGATGGCTATATCAAGCGCCTGAAGCCAGATGCGTTCCGTACTCAGAAGCGTGGTGGTATCGGCAAGAGCGCTGGTAAGACCAAGGTAGAAGATAACATCGAGCACCTGTTCGTGGCGTCTACCCATGACTTCATCCTGTTCTTTACCGACCGGGGCCGGGTCTATCGCCTGAAAGCCTACGATGTGCCGGAGACTCAGCGCACAGCCATGGGTATGGCGATTATCAACCTGATTCAGATTCTGCCCGATGAACGAATCACGGCAACTCTGCCGATTCGCGATCTACGCAATGCACCGGGATATCTGGTCATGGGTACCGTCGGTGGCGAAGTGAAGCGTACCCGCATCGCCGAGTTCGCCAATCTCCGTGCCAACGGTCTGATTACCTTCGACATGAACGAAGGTGACCGACTTGGCTGGGTGAAGCACACGGATGGTGAGCAGAGATTGTTCTGACCACCATTCAGGGTCTGGCGATCCGATTCAATGAAAACGACCTGCGCGCTTCCGGACGAGCCTCGGGTGGCGTACGTGGCATCACCCTCGCCGGACCAGACGATCGGGTGGTCACCATGGATACCGCCGGTGACGACGACGACCTGCTGGTTGTCGGTCAGAACGGTCTGGGTAAGCGCACTCCGATGAGTGCCTACAAGGTCCAGGGGCGTGGTGGCAAGGGCCTGAAGACCATGGACATTACCGCTAAGACCGGACCACTGATTGCGGCCTGCGTTGTCCCGCGCGAGGGCCAGGAAAACCTGCGCCTGATGATCGTCACGGAGAACCGGCACGGGTATCCGAGTCCGCGGTAAGTGAGATCAAGACCACTCAGTCTCGCTCCACTCAGGGCGTGAAACTCATCGAGCTACGTGAAGGCGATCGCGTGAAAACTGTGGAGTACTTCGACCTGAGCAAAAAGGTCGAGGACGACGAGTAAGCACGATGAAAAAGCCCCGGTTCTGCTGAGCAGAACCGGGGCTTTTTTTATTATCTAGCGATTCGGACCGAACTCTCGGCGAAGCTCTCCCAGGTCGAGCGAATCCAATTCTTCGTGGAACGTACTAGCTCGGTCATGGCGATGGGACCGAGATTGTTGAAGGCGTTTTGCTCATCTACAGAGGCTTCGGTGCCTCTATCGCGGAAGATGCCGCTCTCCCACTCTTCCTGCTTTACGAACCGTTCACCCCGCTTCTTGCAGCGGCAACAACGGTAGCGGACAAGCACAACTGAGGGACCAAAGACACGTGGGTAATATCCGGCATGCATCACGTCGCGTTGACTGATGCGCTGCCCACACCGACATCGAATCGCTGTCCGTGGCATCTACACTGGTCCTCCGATAGATTATTCTATCACAGGTCAGTGTTTTTCGTTATCGGTTACTACAGACATGCGGCTGCCAGAAGCACTACTGATCCCAGCCTGACCAGTCAAGCCATTGAGTTTTTCACGGGTCTGGTTCAGCGAAATCTTCATCACCGCATCCGGATTTCTCTTCGGAAGTGATGGATTTATCTCACCAGGATCGCCGTTTCCAGCGGCGCCCGTAGCACCTGATGCGATAGTCACAGGACGCTGTGGAGCAATAACGGACGTTCCTTCATTAAGCCCCTTCGGGTCACTCGTTTCCGCAACGGTTGGCGGTGGTGTTTCCGAAGCCACTGGCACAGCCTCCGCAATCGGATCCGCGAGTTTGGCCGGAGCAATAGGTCGCCTCGTAGGAGTAGGAGTTGCCTTCGGAGCCGTAGACGTCTCTATGTTCGTTGTGATGCTTCGGTAAGATGGCCACGTTTGTAGGTGTCACAGAAGGCACCACTACATCGTTCGTATGATTGATGGCAGGCGTAGTCTTCTTAACCGAATCAGGCATTGTAGGAGGAACTACTACCGGGGGCGCAGGTGTAGGCTCGGTCACCTTTGGAGTAGCTGCAGGAGTAGGCAACACAATCGGTTCTGGTGTTGGGTATACCTTCGCTAACTGCGTCCCTGTATTAGGAGAAGCAGATGCCGTTGGCACAGGTACGTGGCTCGTTGGCGCCGGTCTGAGCATCACTAGTCCGATAGCCGCCATACCACTCAGAACCAGCCCACCGGCGGCATATCGCACAGGGGCGGGTCGAAGCGCATTAGAAATGCGGCTCCAGATTGTGGGGCGGGCGGTAGGTTGCCAGTGCAATACGTTCCGATAGCGAAGCAGGTACATCAACCGGGTCGAAGCGGGCGGAGTCTTTTAAGATACTGAGAAACGCGGCGTGGGATGCCCACTCCGGTGAATTCAGTGCCTCCTCAGCCTGGGCATACTCTTCTAAGCTCACCTCGCCATCACAGGCGGCTGAGAGTAGCTCCTCTATTTCCTTGTGTGTCTCTCTGGGTTCCATGGCTGATTGCATAGAGTATCGGCAAGCCACCAAAGTTTCAAGAATTATGATACAAAATGCTATGAGCGAAAACCAGGGCTATAAAGCCTTCAATTCCACCGGCGCGATGATGCAACGACGGAGATTATCAAGCCAAAGGGCAATGCCCAGAGGACCGCTCTCTTCGTTGGTGTCGTTCTTGTTTTTGTTTTTGCCCTCTGCTACCTCGGCTTCAAGCAAACAGGAATGAACCCGTTTGCTCCAGCAAACGATGAACACGGTGGAATAGGCAGTCGCCCCAATGTCGATATCGGCAGTGATAAATCCTCGAAAGAATCTTCGGATTGAGTGTAGAGCGGGTTGCCTGCCCAAAATGCGGCTCTAACAACTTCGCCACTCAGGCGCGGTGTTGGAGCTGTGGTACGGCTCTGACTGCTGGTGTTGCCAGTGCACCTGCTCCTGCTTCCTCGGTTGCCTACAATTCCCCTGCTCCCGTTGGCGTCGCTCCGCCCCGTATAGCGCAGCACTCTGGACTTGCTGCCGGAGCCGCCGCGGCTATGGGTTTACTGATGCCCGCTATCGCCATACCCGTAGGCATCGTTTTCCTGATGCTAGATGATAAACGCAAAGCACAGATTGGGTGGCTGAATATTCTCTGGGGTACGGTTGGTACCGTTATCCATATCATGCTTACTATGGCTCTTTCTGCTATGGTTACCCCGATACTCATACGCATGATGACGGGCGCTGCCGGGCAAGCACGCCAGGGAATTGAGCAGCGTTCCGGTGGTCTCCCACAAGGCTTTCCGGGCTTTCCCCAGCAGTGAGTGAGACTATCGCAGCTATCTCTACCGCTGCTGGTGGCGGTATCGGTATTGTTCGTCTCTCTGGAGCAGACTCTCTTCGTATCGCCTCGCTAGCCGCTGGAAATCCAACTTCCCCACCGGGTCAGCTACGCCGTGCCAGAATCAAAGATGCGCAGGGTGAGCTTTTAGACGACGGTATGCTGGTTGTCTTCCAGGCGCCCCGAAGCTACACAGGCGAAGACATGGCCGAGTTCCATGGTCATGGCGGTGCGCAGACCCTCTCAGCCGTGCTGGAGCGATTCTTAGAACTAGGAGCGCGCCTGGCATTACCCGGCGAGTTTACAGAGCGCGCGTTTCTATCCGGCAAACTTGACCTCACACAGGCAGAAGGCGTCGCCGACCTCGTGGCTGCTCGTACCGATGATGCGCGGCGCGCAGCCCTACGTCAGCTTACCGGTGGTCTGAAAGACGCTACGCATGCCATAGAGCATTTTCTGAAAATCGCTCTGGCATTCATAGAGGCCACGATCGACTTTCCAGATGATGTTGGTGAACTAGATACTCCAGCAGTCCGCCATACTCTAAACGATGCCGAGCGGGAGCTACAGAAGCTTCTTGCTACGGCACGCCGTGGGCGTGCGTTGAGTGAGGGACTCACTCTGGCAATAGTCGGACAGCCCAATGTAGGCAAATCTTCCCTGCTGAATGCTCTTGCAGGCACCGAGCGCGCTATTGTTACAGACATACCTGGCACCACCAGGGATGTAGTCAGCGAAAACCTGAGTATCGGCGGTTATCCGGTCCGCACTCTAGACACGGCGGGGCTGCGTGAAACCGAAGACATTGTGGAGGCCATGGGCGTAGAGCGCGCTCGTAATGCCGCTGCCAGCGCCGATGTCGTTCTGGTAGTCGCCGATGCGACTCTAGGCATTGGCCCGGTTGAGCGAGATCTCTTAGAAGAGCATGCCGGACGCACACTGCTGCTGCTGAACAAGTGCGACCTTGCTGCGCCCCCTGCTGATTTCACCGGCATCAGCCTCTCGGCGAAAACCGGCAACGGGCTGGAAGCTCTCGGCAATTCGGTGCGCTCGCTCCTTGGCGATAGCGACCAGGCAACCATCCCCATGGTAACACGGGCACGACATGAGAACGCTCTCCGAAGGGCATTAGAATCTGTGCGGGCAGCCCTGAATTCTCTAGAAGCAGACCAGGCGCCGGAGTTCATTGCCGTGGACTGCCATGGTGCCCTCATGGCCCTGGGAGAGCTGACCGGCGAAACTAGCCGGGCTGAAATTATTGAGGGAATCTTCCGCACGTTCTGTATCGGCAAGTAGCTTCTTGCATCCCAAAGATCTGAAAGTATCCCCAGACATGAACGTCTGGGTCTAGAGCTTCGCCACGAAGTCGCTCCGCGACATAACAGGCTAACAATAGTATTCGATAGGTCCGAAGGACATTGTGGGGCGCTAGCCCCTTCAGGCCCAGACGTCCATGTCTGGGTCTGGCAAGTTCAAGGTGCTCGCCGGGGTACAATAGCCCGTGCTCAAGCGCGGAATTTTCAAAACGTTGTTTCAATCCGTCGACACGCTCGTTACTGGGCGTGGGAAGATCGACGAAGAACTATTCGATACCTTTGAGGAATCTCTACTCGCCGCAGATATTTCCTACGCGACCACGGAAAAAATCCTGGAGGACCTCCGTGATGCGGTGCGTGATGAGCGGCTTTCTACAGCAGATGATGTCAAGACCAAACTCCGTAAGGTACTGATAGACGCGCTAGGTGAGCCGGGCGACACACGCCTGAACTACACGACTACCGGCGGCCCTACTCTCTTCCTCATGGTGGGTGTAAATGGGGTTGGGAAGACAACCAGCCTGGGTAAATTAGCCTACAAACTGGGGCGTGAAGGCAAGAAAGTGCTATTGGCCGCCGGGGATACGTTTCGGGCTGCCGCCGCCGATCAGCTCGCCATCTGGGCAGAGCGCGCTGGTGCTGAGTTCGTACGGCAGCAGGAGCGCGCAGACCCCGCTGCTGTGGTCTTCGATGCCATCTCCGTTGCTAAAGCCAAAAACTGCGATGTGATTCTGGTAGATACAGCTGGTCGCCTTCACACCAAGCAGAACCTTATGGAGGAGCTGAAGAAGATCGGGCGCATCTGTGAGCGCGAATTGGGCCGCAAACCCGATGAAGTTTTGCTTGCCCTGGATGCGACTACGGGTCAAAACGCTCTCTCCCAGGCAAAGGAATTTACAGGGGCTGTCGGTGTGACTGGGCTGGTACTTGCCAAGCTAGACGGTACTGCGCGAGGTGGTATCGTTCTTACCCTCCGGCAGGAGCTTGGCGTTCCTGTAAAACTGGTGGGTGTCGGTGAAGGTCCCGGCGATCTACTCCCCTTCGACCCCGAAGTCTTCATAGACGCTATGCTGGATGGGTAACTGCCATCCCAATTTGAATTTCGAAATTGAAAATCACTCGCTGAGGGCTTCGCCGAACGTCCTGCCGGACGCGATTTGTTTGGGCGTGATTGGATACGGCTGCGCAGCAGATATAGTCGGGCGTTTGTCCAGCTAACCAGCGCACCAATTACCACCAAAACCAATCAAATCTATACATTATGCGTCCGCGAGGACGTTCGGGGCGAAGCCCCCTCAGCGAGTGACTTACAGTCACTCGGATACAAGGGGAATTATGCCAGCCGGGCGCGGAGTTTGGCGGAGCAGAAGTCAACAAGCAAGACAGTGGCGATTACACCGAGAAGAATCATGCCGATCTGGGGGTAGGCGCTCGCACCCTGACTGCGGCGCAGTTCCAGTAGAGTCCCGATACCTCCCGCACCTACCAATCCGAGTACACTAGCCGAGCGCACATTCAGGTCAAAGCGGTACAGGGCAAAGCTCATAAAGTCGGGAAGGACCTCGGGGATGATGCCGTAGCGGAAAACTTCTACCGGCGATGCCCCTACAGCAGCCAGCGCTTCTAGAGCGCCTTTATCCACGGTTTCAATGCGCTCGGCGTAGAGCTTCCCCACCATTCCGATGGAGTGAATTGCCACAGCAAGTACACCAGCGAATGGCCCCGGCCCCACGGCACCAATAAAGGCGATGGCGAGCAGAATCTCGGGAAATGTACGAATCGCGTTTAACAGAAACTTACCAATGATCGAGGGAGCTATAGAGCGTGTGAGATTTCGTGCTGCCAGCACCCCGAAGGGCAGCGCCAGTAGTGCTGCAATGGCCGTACCCAGCGCGGCTATCTGAAGACTCTGTAGTAGTCCTTTGCTGACTTCACTGAAGAAGCTCCAGTCAGGCGGAAAGAACATTCTTCCCAGGGTGGCGCCCAGTTTATCGAAACGCAGGCGCTCCCACGGCACAGGGATACCCGCGAGCGACCAGACCACAAGGGCCGCACAGACAATGCTGGAAACCAGATAGGGTATTTTCGAAGGTGGCTTCATACCAGCTTGCTCCGCAGCCAGGTAGAGAAGCCATCTATAGCCACAACCAGGACAAAAATAATCCCGATAATCATACCCAGCTTGCCGTAGTTCATGAAATTGACGTACTTGTTCAAAAGTACGCCAACGCCGCCCGCTCCCACCAGACCGAGTATGCTTGCCGAGCGAATATTGATTTCGAAGGCATAGAGCGTATAGGCAGCGAAGTCGGGCGCTACCTGAGGGAAGATGCCATAGACCGCTTGCTCTACACGAGTGCCCCCCGTGGCTGCAATCGCCTCTAACGGGCCGGGATCCAGAGTCTCGACCGTATCGCAGAGGAGCTTGGCGACTACACCGAAGCTGAACAACAATAGAGCAAGAAAGCCGCTGAAGGCGTTGAAACCAAACGCTATAGCAATCAGCAATGCCAGTACCAGGTCGGGAATCGAGCGCACAAAGTTCAGTACCGCGCGCCCAAAGAAATAGACAACTTTAGTCGCCAGGTTTCGCGAGCCAAGAAGAGGGAATGGCAGCGCAAGAACAGCCCCGAAAAAGGTAGCGGCAACGGCGATACGCAAGGTCTCCAGCAAGCGTGGACCGATTTCGGTGAGTACCTTGCTAATCTCTTCCGCTGGATTCTTACCGGCGGGAACCATCTCGGTGAAGAACTTACCTACATTCGGTAGTCCTTCAATTAGCACAGGCAGCGAGGCACCCGTGCCGATGGCGCTCCAGATTAATACACCGACGGTGAGAACACCAGCGATATAGGCTCCCCAGGGAAAGGGTGGCTTTTTGGCACGCGCCCCACTCATTCGTCGGCTGTTCCTCGCAGGTCGTCCGGGCGAATTTTACGGCCATAGATAGCCTCGAAATCCGACTCTTTCATGCCAGTCGCCGGGCCATCGTAAACCAGCTCGCCAGCACGCAGGCCCACTACCCGGTCGGCGTACTCCTGCGCCATGTCGATAAAGTGCAGGTTTACCAGGGTCAGGAGGTTCTCTTCGCGGGACAGTGTTCGTAGGTCGCGCATGACCTGGTGTGCCGTGGGTGGGTCCAGGCTAGCCACAGGTTCATCCGCCAGGAGTATCTTGGGTTCCTGGCAGAGGGCGCGTGCGATAGCCACCCGCTGCTGCTGACCACCGGAAAGCTGATCGGCGCGCACGTAGGCTTTCTCCCCGATACCGACTCGCTCCAGTGAGCGCATGGCAAGCTCTACGTCTTCTTTTGGGAAGCGAGAGAAGAGGGTTTGCCAGTTAGATAGATGCCCCAGGCGCCCAGAGAGTACGTTGCGAAGGACCGAGGAGCGGCGCACCAGATTGTAGTTCTGGAAGATCATACCGACCCGCGCGCGAACGCTACGCAGATTGGCATCGTTCACTCCCACCATCTCGGTGCCCAATACATTCAGGCTACCCTGGGTAGGCGTTACCAGGCGGTTCACACACCGAATCAGGGTAGACTTCCCCGCGCCAGAGAGTCCGACGATGACAACGAACTCACCAGGCTCGAACGTCAGCGAGACGTTCTTCAGAGCCTGATGCCCATTCGGATATGTCACGCTGACGTCTTGAAAGCGAACCAGCATTATTTTTTCTTATCGAAGAGGGAGAGCTCTACTCCCATGCTCTTCGCGACTTCACGCAAACCGTCGTAGTCGGAATCTTTCGCCTCTACCAGGTCATCGACCTCGTAGACCTCATCCAGCGATTTCTTGCCTTCGGGAGTGCCTTTGTATTTCAGGAATGCGGCTTTGATTTTCGCGGCCAGCTCTGGATCTAAGCCAGTGCGCAGCGAGATAGTGTCGTTTGGAATCTCGTCGGTCTGGGCAATCTTGATAACCTTGGTCTTCACGTCCTTGTAGCTGGGGTCTTTCTCCAGCTTGTTACGGGCGTCGTCATAGGTCATCGCGATATCGGCATCGCCATCGTAGACCGCGCGAATGGCATTGTCGTGGGCCCCTACCCCGCGCATCTCTTTAAAGAATTCCTCTGGATTGATGCCTTTCTTCTTCAGATAAGCCATCGGCACCAGGTAGCCCGAAGCGGACGACTGGTCGGTGTAGACCGCGCGCTTGCCCTTGGCATCTTCCAGGGTCTTGATGCCCGAGTCCGCTCGCACGGTGAACATACAGTGGTAGGTTATACTGCCCTTGCGGCTGGTCTTCAGCATGACATCGGCAGCACCCTGGTCCTTGGCGATGACGTAGGCCAGTGGAGGCAACGAGCCAATATCGACCTTGCCGGTCTTCATGGCAGACACCATGGCGGTATATCCCGTGGAGGTGAAGGTCTCTACCGGAATGCCCAGTTCTTTGGAGAGAAAGTCGGCCATGGGCTTGGCGCTATCGGCGATCTTATCTGCCTCTACCGACGGTACGAAACCGAACACGAGCTTGGTCGGCTTGGCAGGTGCTCCTCCACCAGTCGTCCCCCCTGCAGGCGCAGTCGGAGAACTGGGGCAACCGGAGAGCGCTACGAGTGTCAGAAGAGCGAAAGGCGAGAGCAAGAGAGCGCGGCGAACGCGTGAAATCATGATTGCTGGCTCCTGGCGGCTAAAGCCGTCTGGTATACTTTTCGGTGGCAGTATACCCGCCGCGCCCGCGAACTTCAAAGACCTATGGATGTATTGGAGAAGATGAATCGGCGCTTCGGTGCCTGGTACGAGCGTTTGTTCGGAGCCAGCGATGGCTCACCGGAGCTTCGCCCCCGTGAAATTCTGCGCCGCATTGTGGCGGCAGTAGAAGACAAACGCCAGGAGGGCATCGATGGCCAGGTCTATATTCCGAATGTCTGCACGCTCCGGCTCATCGTGGAAGATGATGAGCAGCGGGAGTTCGTGCGCGCGTTTCTGAACCCTGACGAGTTGGCGGAAAAGGTCGTAGAAAAGTTAACCCAGCACTCCTATCGATTGAGGGGTGGGTTCGTGCTTTCCATTGAAGAAGTCGCTCCGGGCGAAGGCGTTCCCCCTATCGCTATAGAGTGTAAGTTCGATGCCAGCATCGCCCCGGCGAGTCAGATACCAGCTACTCCCGCACCAAAAGACGATGCCGTTTCGGAGACCAGTGCCGGAGATCTGGGTACTGTTCCTTTCGTCGGAAGTCAGTCAGAGGCAACGCTGACCGTGATTGGGGCCGATGGCGCCAGAAGCGTAACTCCAATTGATAGCAGTGGAATTATCATTGGGCGCGGTAAGAGTGCGGGCAACGATCTGATTCTAGATGCGGACCCCATGATCTCCAAAAAGCACCTGCGCATCATTTTGGAAGGCGGGCGCTTCTTAGCCTACGATGAGCACTCTACCAATGGCACGACTGTAGAGGGAACGTCACTCACGCCGGGCCATGGCTGGCCGCTAGCGGATGGAGATGAGATTCGAGTCGGGCAGACCCGCCTACTTTTCTCAACCGATGCCGACCCGAAAACCGCTCCAGCGCCACGAAAAACGCCCAATGGCCAGCAACGGGACATGGGTGTACGTCGTGCCGAACCCGTAGACGAAAACGAGCCGGGCGCTGTTTTCCGCCTGGTCTCGGCAAGTGGTGAGCGGCATGCCCTTGCCAGTGAGATGCTGATCGGGCGAGCCCTCACGGACGACATCCTTGTGACTGGTGAAGGCATTTCCGCCCAACATGCCCGCCTCACCGTGCGTGGAGTGCATGTTTATTTAGAAGATCTGGATACTCCCGGCGGTACCTTTGTGAATGAAGAACGCCTGCGCCCCGGCGATGCTCGAGCGCTGAAGGCAGGCGACCAGATACGAATCGGCACGGTCCCCTTGACTCTGGAGTCCGATCAATGACCCCTGTGCTATTACTGGTGATGCGTGCTATGCTGGGCGGAGCACTTTTGCTTATGGCTCTGGTATTGCTCTGGTCTCTGCGCCGCGAAACCTCCTGAAGTTTATGAACGCCACACTTACCTACCGCCTCGCTGCCCGTACCGATGTTGGCTTGAAACGCTCGGTCAATGAAGATAACTTCGGTGTCTTCGAGATACCCGGAGTCGATATCGCTTTTGTGGTGTGCGATGGTATGGGCGGACTCAAGGCCGGAGATGTTGCTTCCGCCGAAGCCACACGTACCATTGAGTCATCGCTCCGTGAAAGCCTGACGGCGGGCGATGAGCCGACTGCCGCACTGAGCCGGGCCCTGCGCCGTGCCAATGACACCGTGTGCCGCCTGCCGAGACCCGGCGGCGGTATTGTAGACGACCCTACGGTACGCCCTGGCAGCTCCGCCCGTGAGGCCGCTGCTGTAATTGGTACTACTGCTGTGGCTGGAGTCGTAAAAGACGGGCAGCTACATCTCGCTCATGCTGGTGACTCTCGTGCCTATCGATTGCGTGGTGAGCGCCTGGAGCGCCTTACCGACGACCATAGCTTTGTGGCAGAACAGGTTCGTGCTGGAAACATGACTGAAGCAGAGGCGCGTAAGTCTCGCTTCCGCAACATGATTACCCGTGCTGTTGGAATCGACCCGATGATTCAGCCTGATTTCCGCTCTATAGAGCTAGCGCAGGGCGACCTTATCCTGGTCTGCTCCGATGGGCTAACGACTCTGATTGAGGACCCCGATATCGAAGAGCATATGCTCTCCCCCCGGTTCTCTCGGCAGTCATTGGAGCAGCAGGTACAGAGCCTGATCGATATTGCCAACCGTGCTGGCGGCACAGACAACACCACTATTCTCTTGCTCAAAGTCTTCGGAGACGGAGAGGCGCCCGCCCTCAGTAGCACTGCTATCGGTCCGGCTCCACAGCGCCGAGACCCATCGGCCTTGCTTACGCAAGATGTAGATGAGGCAGCAGCTCGTAACCCACGCCGCCGAGTAGCTCCTTCGCCCGTGGTTAGCATGCTGGCCTTCGCAGGCGGCGCAGCACTGGTCGCACTTGTGGCACTTCTAGCGCTTCCTGCGGCGCGCAAAGCCGTTGGTACCAACTTGCTACTGATGAACGGGGTAAGGATAGAGCAGCTTACACCAACTCCGCCACCCCCAACTCTCCAGGAAGACATGCAGTACGATAAGCCGGTGGAGTTCAACCACGACGAGATCGCTCGCGGCGATATTCTTCACTATGAGCCAGCCAGGGGTCTGTATTTCGTAACCAAGTCCACCGGTCAGGGCCGCTGGTTAAACAAACTGGGTAAGGTAATCGGCAAGTCCGCTGCCCCGAGTCTGCCAGAGCTACCCATAAGTGACGATATTATTCGCGCCCGATTCTTCAGCGCCACAGACGCGCTGGGCAATACTTATATCAGTCGCCCTGCCCAAAAGAAAATCGAAAAATTCGATGCACGTGGCGGCCTCCGCACCACGATTAAAGAAGGGCTCCAAAATCCTGAGGCTATCGCGGTAGATGAGGTCGGTAATATCTATGTGGTGGACTACAACACCATCAAGGTAATCTCCGCCAAGTCCAAGCTCATTGGGCCGGCTCCTAAGAAGAAGTCAACAGGTCCCTAAGATGTCCATTGGCAAGATTGGAAAATACGAGCGCTTAGACGTGCTGGGGCACGGATCCAGCGGCATCGTCTACCTTGCCTGGGATACTCTGCTCCGCCGCAACGTAGCACTTAAAGAAATCCGCGCCGCCGGGCCGGAGGCCGATAGAGTCTTAGACGAAGCACGAGTACTGGATCGCCTGCGCCACCCCAATATCATCAATGTCCACTCGGTCGATGTCGCCGAGGGTGTGATCCTAATTGACATGGAGCTGGTGCCAGGGCGAAATCTGGCAGATTTGCTCAAAGAGCGCAAAAACCTGCCGCTGCCATTGGAGCAAGCCGCTCATATCGTGCTCGGGGTTCTAGAGGCGCTTACCTATGCCCACGAGCGCCGGGTGATTCACCGCGATATCAAACCCGCGAACATTCTGATTGGCACTAAAGGCGAGGTTAAGCTAACCGACTTCGGGCTTGCAGAAGCGCTCGGCTCAGGTAGTATCGCCGGGGGTGGCGGTACCTACCCCTACATGGCTCCCGAAGACTTCTCGGAGAACCCGGATACCGACTATCGCTCCGATCTCTGGTCTGCTGGTGTGGTGCTGTATGAGCTACTGGCGGGTCGGCGCCCGTTCTTAGCGACCGATACACGTAACCCCTTCTCCTGGCAGCAAGCCATAGTAGAAGGTACGGCGGCACCGCTCGGCGTTCCGTCTATCGATCAGCTGCTCACCCGAGCGCTGGCCCGTGATAAGGCTGCCCGGTTCTCCACGGCACGCGCCTTCGCCGATGCCCTGCGAATGCTGGCTCCCCATACGCAACCATTGATCGCCTCGGTTGCCAAAACAGCGCCTACTGCACCGCCCCCGCCAAAGGAAAATTCGAATGCCAACTATCTGGAGTTCCCAGATGGCCGTGTGGCTACCGATCTGGACGGATTTCTGGATGCCGCCGCCCGGAATTGGGATACATCACGCGCGGCACTGGCCGATGGCCGATTTGAGGCATTTTTAGGCGCTATCGGCGAGGTCTACATAGCCGATCTTGCTCGCGAGCTAGCACGCCGTACCGACCTTTCCCCAGATCGCAGGCTCCGCGAGTTTTTAGAGCGCTCCCAGGCAGAGGCTCCACCCGACGCTGAGAAGACTGTTGCCGCGCCTTTGAAAGTAGCGGCAGATGCGGCCCGCACCGTGGTAGCTCGGCTCCCTCGCCCTGCTCCCGCACAACCGGCGGGTCAACAGCTCCCCCAGCCCAAGGCTCCAGAATCTGAGGAAGAGCCCGCTCCGCCAGTCAGTGCCCCTCGAATGCGCTGGTGGTATCCGTTTGCCTTCCTGCTCTGTATGGTTCCCCCAGTTCTGGTAGCCATGAAGCATCCTGGCTCCGAGCTCATGCAGCGGGGCAGCAATCTGCTCTTCTCCTGGGTGGTCAGCGGCGTTCTCTATGGCATGCTCGCACTTGTCGGCATCGGAGCGCGCTTGCCAGGTTGGGCACGCGGTGTCTGCCTCGTTCCTATTGGCATCGGAGTTACCTCAGGTGGAGCACTTGCGGCGAATCGGCTGGCAGACTCACCGGGAACAGAGACCCTTCTTCCTATCGCAGCGGCTACCCTATTTCCTCTGGGCCTATTGCTGGTACAGGCAGCCAGTGCCCGCGCCTTCTGGCGTGGCTGGCTCGCTATCCTGCTCCTTCTGGTCCTTGGTACTGGCGCCTTCTTCGCGCTGGCGTAGTATCTAGTGCCGTGTAACTAGAAGCTCTCTCATAGGTCTACCTACTACAAGAGAGCCCAATGTTGAAACGCATTCTCCTGTTAGCAGTAATGCTCTGGCTAGCGATTCCAGGGCGGTGTCAGCATGGCGCTGGCGGGGGTGGTGTCCATGGGAGTGCAGGATTCCGAGGTAGTGGAGGCAGTTCAGGGGACGCTGGCCTAAATGAGGCCGTGTATGCTCTTGGACTCGCAGGGCTGGTAACTCTATTTGCATGGCTACTAGATAAGAGGGTTAACCGTAATGTTGGCTTGCTCCAAATCACTGACGTGCCCCCAGGAGAGGCCCCACTTGATATTCGCCAGGCATGGGTAGGTATCTGTGTACCAATCATCCGGCGAACCAGAAGACCCGGCCTTCTGCCTATCTTTGGAGTGCTTTCAAAGAATCATCTGGGGTTTACGAAAGGTCACTATGTTCCGGGTCGAGAGGCTATCGCGGAACTGGAGAGACATTCTCCTCAAGCTGCCAGGTGGTGGCGGACAAATGCCATACACACATGCCAACCAAACTACTATTTCGTATTTCCGTCAAGCTGTGGAATCAGGATTCCTGCCGACGAACCGTCAGCAACAGATAACCAACTGCGGAAGCGACCACGCTAGCTACTGCGGAGCCCAGTATGACTATTTTCGGGGTGAACCATTGGAGTAACAATCCGCCCAGTGCTGTTCCCAGAGGAACCATGGGAGCCAGTGCTGCTGCATGTGCCCCGAAGATAGCGCCATGCTCCTCGGCGGGCGTATTGCGCTGCAGGTAGGTGGCCTCCAGCACCAAGTACGGTCCCCAGGCGACACCGCCTAAGAAAAAGCAGAGCGCGCCTAGCCAGACTGTATCGGTAAAGGCATAGGCCCCCTGAAAAACGCCCCAGAGCAGCGCAATCGCTGCCAGAGTGCTACCCGTTTTTGCGACTCGTGAAATAGGGCCAACGAGGGCGCTTCCAAAGGCAGCCCCTAATCCCACTGCCCCCCAGACAATCCCCAGCCCCTTAGCATCCGCATGTTGCACGTTTTTCACGAACAATGGTAGCGCAGCCTCCGTAGGCCCATAGGCGAAGAAGAAGATGGCGCTCATAGTGGTAAGGATAACGACGGTGGGATAGCGCAAGAGTAAGAGCGGCGTGGCTTTGGGAGCACCTCCTGCAGCCCCACTCTTTTCCAGCGGGCGGATACGGAGTGCGGCCAGAATTGCCGCCAGCACCAGGAAGCTCACAGAATCTATCCAGAGCGCATTTAAGGACCCCCAGGAGGCTATCAGAGCGCCCGCCAGTGGAGCGCCTACAATCAGGGGCAGGTTCTCGGTCCAACCCATTACGGCGTTGGCGGACTCCAGCTCGTGGTCTTCTACCAGGCGTGGTACCAACAGGCGCATTCCAGCGCGAGTTACTGGTGAGAGCGCTCCAGCGCACCCGGCGAGCGCACAGAGAGCGGGCATAGATAGCCAGCCGAGTAAGCCAAAGAGTGGAAATAGGACCGTGAGACCAGCACGGACCACATTGTCCCAGAACATGAGTTTCTCTGGCGCCATGCGGTCTAAGAGGCGCCCCAGCGGCGCCCCGGTGAACGCGGCGGGTAGGGAAAATGAGAGTAATACCCAGCCCACTGCTGCGCCCGAGTTCGTGGTCTCCACCACATGCCAGGTTAGCGCGGTCCAGGTGAGTGAGTCCCCGATAGCGGAAATCAACGCCCCGGCGAAGAGTCGCTGGAGCGTTGGATGTTGTTTTAGAAGCTGCCAGGGCGCTCGCGCTGGCGGCGGTTCAGAAGAGTCCGGTGATGTTTCCGTCATCGTCACAATCGACGTTCACTGCAGAGGGAATCGCAGGCAGCCCTGGCATTGTCAGCAGTGTCCCTGCATAGGCTACCACGAACCCCGCGCCCGCACTCAGCTTTACATCGCGAATGGTGATGGAGTGCCCTGTGGGCGCATTGCGAGCATCTGGATCATCGGAAAACGAATACTGGGTCTTGGCCACGCAGATGGGCAGAGCACCGAAGCCACGCCGGGTCAGATAGCGCATTCGCTTCAGCGCATCCGATGTAAAGTTCACGCTCTCGGCTCGGTAGATCTCCCGCGCAATCGTTTCAATCTTCGCCTTCAGCGGAGTCTCATTGGTGTAGAGCGGCTTGAAGTTCGCTGTCTCTGTCTCCAGCGTTTCCAAGAGCAGCTTCGCCAGCGCCTCCGCTCCCTTGCCTCCTTCGGCCCAGCCATCGTTCAGCGCAATCGGCAGACCATGGGCGTCGCACAGGCGGGTAAGCGTGGCAATCTCTTCGTCGGAGTCAGCCAGGAATCGGTTGATACCGATAATCACCGGCAGCCCGAACTTCTTCAGGTTCTCCGCATGGCGCAGCAGATTCGCGAAGCCCTTCGCCACGGCCACAACGTTTTCGGTGGGCAGGTCTTCTTTTTTCTCCACCCCGCCATGCCACTTCAGTGCCCGAATCGTCGCTACCAGAACTGCTGCATCCGGCTTCAGGCCGGTCTGCCGCATCTTGATGTCTAAGAACTTCTCGGCCCCTAAG
Source organism: Armatimonas sp. (assembly GCA_049840835.1). Lineage (GTDB taxonomy): Bacteria > Armatimonadota > Armatimonadia > Armatimonadales > Armatimonadaceae > JANLTX01. The sequence continues at coordinate 141,271 of JASGJG010000016.1, forward strand.
TCAGCCGCGAATCCCGCCTCGGTCAGGCAGATATCTCCCAGTGCCAGTGCGAGCCGGGTTGCCTGCACGGAGGAGCAGCCATGAGCAATATTGGCAAACGGGCCGCCGTGTACGATAACCGGCGTTCCCTCGGTGGTCTGGACTATGTTGGGGCGAAACGCATCTCGCAGTAGTGCCGTAAGCGCACCAGCAATACCCAGTTGCTCCACAGTCACCGGGTTGTTCGTGGTATCGACGCCGATAACCGTTCGTGCCAGTCGTACTTTTAAATCTGCCAGGCTCTCCGCTAGACAGAGAATCGCCATGATCTCGCTAGCGGCGGTGATTTCAAACCCGGTCTCGGTGGGCACACCCTCGCTCTTGCCACCAAGTCCGGAGATGATCTTCCTTAGCCCACGGTCGTTCATATCCAGGCAGCGCTTCCAGGTCACACTGCGCGGCTCAATACTCAGCACATTGCCGTTTTGGATATGGTTGTCGATAACCGCCGCCAGCAGGTTGTTGGCCGCCGTGATAGCGTGCAGGTCCCCGGTACAGTGCAGATTGATATCCGCCATGGGGTGAATCATAGACTGACCACCACCGGTAGCGCCGCCCTTGACCCCGAAGACTGGCCCAAGAGAAGGCTCTCGAAGACTGGGGATAGCTTTTACACCCAGCCGCCACAGCCCCATAGCCAGGCCAATAGTGGTAGTGGTCTTGCCCTCACCAGCCGGAGTTGGAGAAATCGCCGTTACCAGCACCAGCTTGCCGTGCTTGCCACTCTCACGCCGGGTCTTCAGTGACTCGAGCGTTACCTTGGCTTTGTAAGGGCCATACAGCTCAAGTTCGGTATCGGAAAGCCCGGCATCGCGGGCAACATCGAGAATAGGACGAAGGGAGATGGTCTCGCTCACGACGGGGATTATACCCGCTTCGCACCACCTCCCATCGTTTAGGGATTACATTTTGGTCTTGCCAGCTGGCTCCGAGGCAGGCTTGGCAAAAATGGAATCTTCTATCGGTATATTGTTCTTGACCTCGGTAACAGTCATAATCTGTTCCGCAGGTCCTGCCAGTGTTCGGGTCTTGAAGGGCATCTTGACGCCATCAATGGTGCGATAGTCTGTGAAGTAGCTCTCCGACGGTATCTTGCCCTGTGGCGATGTAATATCCGCATCACGCCGGATGAGCAGGTAGCTGGTGGCATCGAAGTAGAGGGTCTGTGGTGAGCCGGTCTTTGGGGTGAGTTTCAGGCGTAGCGCCTTGACCTTACCCACCTTACCCGGCGGCAAGATCTCCATCTTGGAGAAGACTTTCTTGTAGCTCGCCGGATCGTTACTCAGCGTCAATTCGTTTAGAATCTGCGCCAGCTCGTCTCCCTTAAGCGTCCGAGTGCCCATAAACGGATCACGCGCCCAGCCGTTTTTACCGTCGTAGCCCTGCCCGATCTCCCCAACACCAGGCAAACTCGCATTCATGACCATCTTGGCAGGCGACTTGTAGCTCATGGTGAAGTTGCCAGTGATTCCCTGCGCAGGCATAGAGATAGTCCCCTTCTGTATCTGGGATTTCACTTTAGCGTAGGCTGCTGTGCCGCCAGAGGCAGTGATGTATTTCTGGAGAATCTGCTCCGGCTTCTGCTGAGCCAGCGCGGGCAGCGCCAATGCCAGCGCTGCTACCGAAAGAATTGTCTGTTTCATGATTTCAGTGTACCAATTTTCGTTGCTATCCACTTTTGAGCGGCAGTTATGTCAGGCTCCGGGTCGGCTAAGAGCAGCTTCTGTGTCAGCGCTACCGGGATATCTGGATTCACCCCACGGCCTTCCAGGAGTACCCCCTTCGGGGTTTTAAAGTCCGCAATAGCATGTTCCAGCCGTGCGCCGCCGGGAAGCTGGCGTATCTGGGCTGGCAGGACCATACCGCCCGTTCGTCGCCCTACGGTTTTCGCACGCCCCGCTTCCTGCAAACCGCCCGCCAGAACTTCAGAGCAAGAGAGCGATAGTTCATCGGTGAGAATGGCTACTGGCCCCTTAAACGATGGCTCATCCTCTAACGGCGATGCTGGGAAGACCAGGGTTGCGCCCCGCTGAGCCATTTTTCCGAGAATACCGGGCCAGAGAGCCAGTCGGCTGGCGATACCCGTGGTAATAGGAATCAGTCCTCCGGGATTCCCTCGGATATCCAGAATCAGGGCCGGAGCGCTTCGGTTTTCTGCCAGCGCGGTTTTGAAGGCTTCCAGGTTCCGCAGCAGAAAGATGTTGAACCGGAAGTACCAGATTCCGCTTTCCAGCACCTTGCTCTCACTATCTACCAGTACCGGGGGCAGTCCGAGCTGCTGAACAATCTCGCCGGGTGGCACCGTGTAGGGAATCGGGATTACTTTTGCCACTCCCGAACCATCTACTAGGCGCCACGGCAGTTTCTCTCTCCTATGCCACCACTGCTCTCCAGAGCGCGCAGGGCCAGGGCCATATCTACCGGGCGGGCCTTGCGGGCAACCAATGGCTCCAGCACCTTCATCAGCGGAATAGAGCCAATGGTCGTCACTTCCAGGCCAGGTATTAGCTCGGCGGCTTCCGCAGGCGAGCCCTTTCGCACCGAGGCGATGAGCACTTTGCCATCCGAATAGACAAGGCTGGCGCCACTGTAGCCACCACCACGCCCTTGCCCCTTCTTGCCTGCCTCATCTCCGGTGTACGCACCCGGCGGCAGAATGGCGAAGTGGCTTTGCTTCAGCTCGCCCAGCATCTGCTGAAGTGTGGCCCAGAAGGCATTGTCATTCGGAGCTGCCAGCGCGCGCGGTAGATACTTGCGCCTGACCGCTTCCCAGTTCACACCCCCGAAGGTAGGATCCCAGTGCGTATCACGAACGGTGGTCCAGACGGTATCGAAGGCATCTTTCCGAACTTTTTCCGACAGGCTCATTGATCTTCCTTCTTGATGCCCATTCCGGCACGGTTGGGGTACTTCGGGCGGGCAGGCTGAACAAACGGCTTGCGTTTGATTTCTTCTAGCAGGTGCCTTACGGCGGCTTCGATCTGTGGGTCGCCGCCATTTTGCATCTTGCTGGGATCATCTAGCACTTCGATGTCCGGGTCTACGCCGTGACCTTCCACGGCCCATGTACCATCGTTTTCGTAGAAGGCAAAGGTCGGCACGGTTACGCTGGAACCGTCCATGAGGCCAGGGTTGCCGGAGAGCCCGACCAGGCCGCCCCAAGTGCGCATACCGATAAGTTTACCCAGTTTCGCCTGTCGGAAGTAGTAGGGGAAACAGTCTCCGCCAGAACCGGCCAGGCCGTTGATAAGCATGGCTTTGGGTCCCTGGTGACTATCCGGTGGCCAGGGAGAGTCCTTACCATCACGAATGGCCCAGAGGTTGGTCATGGGGCGGTTCAGTAGCTCGATAAAGCGAGTTGGAATCTGCCCGCCCCCGTTCCAGCGATCATCGATTAGCAGCGCGGGCTTGTTCAGCTGGCCCACGAACTGGCGCACCAGGTCGGCCTGCCCGCCTGTGCCGGTATCCGGTACATAGATATAGCCGACCTTGCCCCCAGATAGCGCTTCTACCTTCTTACGATTCTCCTCGATCCAGGCACGATAGCGCAGAGGACCTTCGCTACCTATCGGGCGAACGGTGACATCGCGAGCTTCTTTATCCAGGGTCGGCTTGCTGCTCACGGTGAGGACTACGGCTCGGTTCGCCATGTCCTGGAACGCTGCCCAGGGATCCTGGTAGGGGTCTATCGGCACACCATTGACAGCAAGGATGTAGTCTCCGACTCCGACCTTCACACCCGGCTGGGAGAGCGGCCCCATGGCGTCCGTATCCCACGGCGCACCGCGATAGATCTTCGCGATTCGGTAGGCGCCGGAGACCTTCTCGAAGTCGCAACCTAGCATGCCTACAGAAACGCGCGGAGCATCGGCTCCTTGATCGTCGCTGTAGTAGGCATGGCCCACGTTTAGCTCGGAGATAAGTTCGGAGATGATAAAGCCGACATCGGCACGGCTGGCGGCATCGGGCAGCATGGCCTCGTACTGCTTCAAAACAGCGGGCCAGTCTACACCGTGCATGTTCGGGTCATAGAAGTAATCCCGCTCCAGTCGCCAGGCATCTCGAAGCAGCTGTCCCCACTCAGCGCGCTGGTCGATAGTCACATTCATGCCCGTGACGACTATTGGCTCCGGAGCGCTCCCCGCGCTGGCAGCCTGAATCGTGCCGTTCACGAACAGCTTTGTGCCATCGGCGCTCAGGCTGATGCCGCCCCCTGCCGGATTCACTACTTTTTCGGTGCGGGTGGCATCGTTCATATCGAACAGCATGATTCCCCGGCCATTGCGCCAGTACAGAACCTGATTCTGCGCATTCACCCCGAGCGATCCCTGGAAATCACCGGGCGCTATGGGGAGCGCGATAGCACGGTCCTCGAATCCGTCTACATCGACTTCTACACGAACCGGCTTCTTATCATCAGCGGGTTTGGGGGTGGCTGCATTTCCTGCTGGGGCCGGAGTGGGCGCGCCACCCTGCTTCGTCAGCATAGCGGTCAGGGTAAGCCCCTGCACGTTGGCAGACAGGCTGAGTTTGTTACCATCTACCGCACCGACAAACGGAATCAAAGGTCCGTTGTCTGGCTTTACGGTTAGAGAGACTTTTTTGGTCGCTGCGGCAAACGTGCCGGATACAGAGGCATTACCGAGCGATGAAACCGCTGTGCCGCTGACAGATGTACCATCGGCACCGAGCACCAGGTTCATAGTCAGAGACGCATCTCCCTGGGGAGTGCCGGAGATAGTGCCGGTCCAGGTGCCGGAGATATCATCGGCGGCGCTTACTGTTGTCTCACGCTCTAAGGACGTAATCGCTACCGATGCCGTTTTCTTTTCTTCGGGCTTGCCCGGTTCTTCATCGCTCTTGGGTAGGAACGGAGACTCTGTGGTTTTCTTGAGCGGCACAGCGATGATACGGCCAGTGTTGGTGTAGACCCAACCCTGGAGGTTCTCATCCTGAACCAATCCCTGGAACGAGCGACGAGAGACGAAGTAGATCCACTCTCCTTTGCGGTCAAAGATCGGGCTGTAGTCCGCGAACATGCCGCTGGTCAGGCGCTGTGACTTGCCTGTTTCTACCGAGTAAAGCACCAGGAACGGGTTACCACGCGGCTCATCGTCGTTGGCAAATACCAGCCAGCGAGAGTCTGGCGACCACTGACCGTCGATTCCGCCGCTTCCAGCTACCTGAGCGACTTTAGTCAGCTTCTTTGTTTCCAGCTCTAGGATATAGAGCGAGCCAGACTTGTCCGTAATGGTAAGGCGCTTACCATCGGGAGAAAAGCGCCCCGTGGTCGGATAACCGAGCTTTGCCGTGGTCAGCTGCTTCGGCTCCCCCTTACCATCAGCAGGCATGGTGTAAAGCTCGTACTCACCGGTGATATCTGAAACAAAGACAATACTTGCTCCATCAGGTGACCAGACAGGGTTGCGCTCCCGAACAAAGCTGGTATGGGTAAGATTGCGCGGGGAGCCTTCTTTAGCTGGATTAGTCCAGATATCACCCCGTGCTTCCAGGGCAGCACGCTTCCCAGAGGGAGACAGTGAGCCACTCTCGATATAGTTGCGCGCATCCACTACTTTGGGGCGCACAGTGAGGCGATCACCAGGAATGGTAATCTCCACCACGCTATCCTTCTCCGTCGCGACATCTAGAAGCCGTAGTTTCGCTCCCTGCTGGAACACAATAGCGCCAGCGCCATAGCTGGGGGCTTTGATGTCGTAGTCGCTGAACTTGGTAATCTGGCGACGTTTCCCAGAGGGAACATCGTACTTCCAGATATTCAGCCGGTGCTCAGGGCCGTTGTCGGAGAGGTAGAAAATCGTCTTGCCGTCCGCCCACATGGGGTAGGTATCGGTGCCTTCCCAGTCCGTGATTTTCTTGGCGCTTTTCGTCTGCAGGTCGAACACCCAGATATCCTGCGCCCACCCACCCCGATAGCGCTTCCAGGTTCGGCGGTTCGTGCTAGATGGCGTGTAGGCTAAGAAGCGGCCATCCGGAGAGATCATGGCATCTTCGCCATAGGGCACGGGTAGCGCTTCGGGCATGCCTCCTTTAGCGCTCACGGTGAGCAGCTTGGAGAAACGCCCATACGGAGTCATGCCGGGGTTCGAGAACGTAAGGTGACCATCTGCCGTCCAGTTAGTCAGCTCATCCGGTCCGGGATGATGGGTCACCCGCTGGGGCTCGCCTCCAACGGTAGGGATAGTATAGATATCATCGTTGCCATCGTAGTTCCCCGTAAAGGCCACTGTGGCGCCATCGGGCGAAAACCTTGGGTTGCGTAGCCCAGCGGCGGGAGACGCGACAGGTGTAGCAACACCGCCTGTTCGAGGTGCACGCCAGAGCTTACCCGCATAGACGAAAGCGACTTCTGTGGCGCTAACGGTGGGGTAGCGAAGCATACCCCCATGTGGTGTGGTGTTCTGGGCAGATGCCACAAGCGGCAGCGCCGCGATTCCTAGTGAGAGAAGCGCAAGGGTGTGTTTGTTCATGATTCCGAATTTCAAGCTTTGAGAAGCACGCTCTCTTTTTCAAAGACGGAGCGTGCATAGAAAATCGCGACAGCTGCATAGACCAGCGAGGAGCCAAAGGCAACTGCGACAAACGTGGGATTGACGATACCCGCCAGAGCTTGCTTGAGTACCAGACCAGCATTGGTAATGGGTACGAGCGCCCACCAGAGGGGAGACTCTGTCTTCAGCAACATGGTGAGCATGGAGCCCAAAGAGGCCATTAGCATAACCGGCGCCAGCGATGTTTGTGCTTCCTTCTGGTTCCGGCTGACTGTCGAAATGGTCAGTAGAACTCCGGCACCTAGCAGGGCTACTGGCATCTGTACAAAGAACAAGGCGGCTATGGCCCCTGCACTCAGTTTCAGCCCACCGGAAGCCGCAACCGCGAAGATGGGCATCTTCACATAAAACGGCCAGAGCATACCGATTACGGAGAAGATGGAGTTCACCAGGGCTACGGCGGCAACAGCCAGAAACTTCCCGGTGACAATGCTGCGCCGCGAGATGGGCGAGACCAGCAGTGTCTCCAGAGTACCTCGCTCTTTCTCTCCAGCTACGGCATCGAAGGCAACACCGATTCCACCTAGAATAGAAGAGAGCCCCAGGATATAGGGCAGGAACATGGTGAGCATCATCATGCCCGCTCCCCCACCACCCTTGACCGATTTCTCATTCATCCGAAATGGCTCAGCAGCTTGCAGCGGTAAGTCTGCCTCTCGTAAGCGGCGGGAGACGATAAGCCCACCAAAGCTATCGAAGACAGCCCGTGCCCGGCCTGCGGCGGTCTGAGATTCATCGTTGCCAGGGTCGTTTAAGACGGTTAGATCGACGGGTCGGAACTCATCTAACGCTGCCTGCGCGTCTTCGGGCACCACGATAACCGCTCTGAGTTTCCGCTGCGCAATCTCGCTTTCCGCCTGTGCTATGTCCGCCACCGGTACAAAGACAGCCTGGGTCTGCTTCGGGTTCTGACCATCCACGAGTTGTTTGATATCGGGGGAGTTCTTGAGCCCGATAATGCCGACATTGATGGTCTCTTTGCGAGCCTCTTGGACCCGCGCCTGCGTCATCTTGCCAACACTGGCTATCAGCAGCGGTGTAATCAGCAGCGGCATAACCACAAGCTGGAAAATGCTCCGCCGCTCCCGCCAGACCTCTAAGAACTCTTTTAAGAAAACCGTTGTCCAGCGGTTCATTCATTTACTCCAATCAGGCGAAGGAAGACGGTCTCGAATGCCTGGGCGCCCGTTCGCTCCCGAAGCTGGCTCAGAGTCCCCTCAGCGAACAATCGACCGTCATGAATTACCGCGATACGGTCACAGAGGGCCTCTACCTCGCTCATGATGTGCGTGGAGAACAGCACTGTCTTGCCGGAATCGCGGCAGGAGCGTATGAAGCGCACCACTGTGCGTGCTGCCATGACATCCAGCCCACTGGTCGGCTCATCGAAAAATAGAACGGGGGGATCGTGAAGAACCGATCGGGCGATAGAGACTCGCTGCTTTTGTCCGGTGGAGAGCTTGTCGCAGCGCCGATCTAAGAACTCACCGAGGTCCAGAATATCGGTGAGTTCCGTAATCCGACGATTACGGGCGGCTTCGCCCATACCGTACAGCTCGGCAAAATAGCAGAGTGCCTGCTTGGCTGTTAGCCGCTCGTAGAGTCCAGCTGAGCCAGTCAGATAGCCCAGACGCTCCCGCACCTTCTGGGAGTCATTTACGATGTCATAGCCATCGATTCGGGCACTGCCACTGGTAGGGGTAAGGATTGTGGCCAACATGCGCAGGGTTGTCGTTTTCCCTGCACCATTGGCTCCCAGTAGTCCGAATATCTCGCCGGGTTGAGCGGTGAAACTCACCGCGTCTACCGCTTTCTTTGGGCCAGATTTTTTATCGATGAAGGTCTTGGAGAGCTCCGAAACTTCGATCACGGCGTATTTGTCCCGGCAGCCTGAAAAAAGTTACACTCCACTATTTTCGGCGGCGCACGAATCCAGCTACAGGGAGGGCTACTAAAGCAAGTAATCCGGCAGCCGGTTCGGGCACGCGGCGCGCGACAACAATATTGTCGATAGCCCAATATTCATCGTCTACACCCTGCAGTCCGAATCCCTGGAACGCTAGCGACGCCACACCCTGGTTGTTGGCGATAAACGTGAGATCGGGGTTCCCTACCCCATGCCCAAAGGAGTAGATGTTGTAGCCGGAATAAAGATCGGGGTCATCACTCACCACATCTGCACCGGTACCTGCCAGGTGGACGCCACCCCCTAACGGAGTAGCATCAGAGTAGTCTTGCTCGAACCCGACACTGTTGATACGGCTGAACGTGGTATTCACCAGCACCTGACCGGAGCTGTTCTCCCGCAATACCCAGGCATCTTGCCCAAACGACGGATTCTTTCCATCCCACGACCCACCGATAAAGAGATCGAATCCAATACTATAGGTCCCGCCCGGATTCAAACCAGAGAGACTCAGGGTCGTAAAATCATTGTTCGCGAACTTCCCCAGCATCGTGGAGAGTGGTGATACAGAGCTCGCCGTTGTCGGCAAGTCTACTCGTCCGGAGGTCGAAAACCCATTGGAATTCGCCGAGAAATCGTTGGAGTAGACGGTCTGAGCCTGCGCAGCTACCGCCAGCGCTCCCAGAACAACAGTAACTATCAGGAACCTGGAAACCATGGATACAACCATCCTTCATCTACCGAAATGGGTAATCCGGGATAGGTAATTTTACCAGGTTCTTACACGCGCCGCACGAGTCGCCCGTCCACCTTGAGCCGCCCTTGAGCCAGTAGCTGAAGCGCCTCAACCAGAGCGCCATGTTCCTCCGGGAGCACTCGGGCTGACAGAGTCTCAGGAGTATCCTCTGATTCTACTGGGACAACTTTCTGAAGAATCACCGGGCCGGTGTCGTACTCTTCATCGACAAAATGGACGGTGCAGCCGGATACCTTCGCGCCATAAGCCAGCACGGCTTCATGCACATGGTGGCCGTACATCCCCTTGCCCCCAAAGCTGGGCAAGAGCGCCGGGTGGGTATTGACAATACGATGCCGAAACGCGGCCACAATCCCCGAGGGAAGACGCCGCAGGAACCCGGCCAGTGCAATCGCATCTACTCTGGCCTCTTCAAAAGCAGCGAATAGAGCGGCTTCATATGTCTCCGCCAGTGGATCGATGACGGCTACAGCCATTCCCACATCACGAGCGCGCTGGAGAGCAGGAGCGCCCTCTTTCGAGCCGACCACCAGAACGATTTGAGCGTCTAACCGACCATCCTGAGTTGCGCTATGGATGGCCATTAAGTTGGAGCCGCGCCCACGTGTCCCTACAAAAACTGCAAGCCGAAGCAATCGCCTACCCTTCCGGTCCTGCTGTAGAGGGGTCCGTGGTAATGACCTTGCGAATCTCCGCCTCGCCAGCCTTCATGAAATCCTGTTGTCCTGCTAGTGCCTCTGCATCGGTGAAAGTCTTACCGGCAAACGGTGACTTATTGAACCCCTCAAACGGGAACTGGGGAATAAGTGTTGTTTGGAGCCGAATAAAGGTCCAGCCGTTTTTGTTTCGGAATATCCGCTCCAGCGCCATCCAGATCTGCTGCTTCAAGAAGTCGGACTCGCTGCGGTTCCCCGACACAAAGAAATAGGACGTGGTCATAGGTGCCGGATACGAGTCCCCATTGCCAAGCTTCGCGTTTCCAGGATTCGCCAGCAGATGCCGGGCCGTTTCTTGCCGGCCTGCCCAGGCCAGCGTTGTAGCGTCCTGCTGGGTAATCTGGAAACCTGCTGCCGGATAGCACTGATCGGGGCGATGCGCGAAATCACGGCGGCCATAGCGGCGATAGACCGCCAGAAGCTCGATGATCATTCCATCGGACGCACGGCGATAGTAGCGATGCAGGTACGAATCCGCACTCTGCTCCTTCATGACCTCATCGCTGTCCTGCATGTCGTAGACAGCCTGCCAGTCACCGACCTGTTTTGGAATCGACGTTACATCGGCACCTTCCGCCATCTGTGTTGGGCGTGCCCAGAAGTACCCTGTGAGAATTGTCGCGACGCCAAGTAGAATAGCGGGCTTCACCAGATTCGGCATCTTGCCTTCACGGCGCCATGGCTTTACGGCCCCTTCTAGCTCTACCTGTTTCTTCTCTGACTCTTTCAGTGCCTTCCAGTACGCCTCGCCTTTGGTCAGGCGCTCCATGAGTCGCCCGATAGAGACCAACAGCAGGAACACAATGATAAACAGCGGATACGGCGATTTATCGTGGAAATAGGTCAGCGCAAAATGCGGATTGTAGTACGCGGCTACCAGAACCAGTAGCGTGATTCGAATGACATTCGAGGCCGTGGTAATCGGTAGCGCTAGCCAGAACAGCACCCATTTCCACTTTAGCCGAAGCCGTGAGAGATAGGCTGTTATGGCATGCAGGGCCTTGATCGCCATGATGGAGTGGATACCCGAACAGGCATCGGCGATATCCAGCCGGATATGGTTCTCTTCCGTATTGGGCAAGCCGGGCCGGAAAAAATCTAGGTGCACCCCAGAAGCAAAGATCTGCACCCCTAAATGGCTGGTGATAAAGTGTGCCCCCTTAGTCGCAATAATACGCAGAGGCGTTGTTACGACTGTAGTAAGACCACCCGGTACCGGCACAAAGAAGAACAGGTAAGCAATTGGGAACGATAGCTCTTTCAGCCACGCCGTTCCTGCGAGATACCACACCGCACCCGTCACGAAAATCGGAATCGAGATGGGCGAAGGACGATTGATATCCAGCGCTTTCTCAAACAGATGCATCAGGAGGGCGAGGGCAATGAGATACAGACCGCCTATATGCGATGAGAGTGGAATTCGGGCCAGTTTCTCCCGCTTGGTCCAGGTCACTGCCAGAGCAATGGGAATGACAAGCCAGCCATGGGTCACCGAGTCATCGGTCAGCCAGCGGCGAATGAGAAACCCGAACGTGGAGAGTTTTTCCTGAGTGGGCAGGGTAGCAACATCGCCCCACTTGGTAATCTCAGAGTAGTCTCCCCAGCCATAAACTAGGCAAAAAAGAGCTGCCAGAGCCGCAAACGGCCACCAGGACAGAGGATCCTTACTATACTTCTCACTCAGGCTGGGTTCGTTCATGGGACGGACCATTGTACCAGAATACCAGGGAGTACCTGCCCGAACCCTGTTCCGGAATCGGCAACGGCTGGTACAGAGTCAGAGCCCCGCGAAGAACCGCGGGATACTGCATGGGGTACTGATTGGTAAAAGCGACACGCTCCATACGGGGAGTATCTAGCAAAACGCTCCAGTACCCGCCGATTTTCTGCTGGGCTTCACGCCAACCTTCTAAGATGGTATCTCGCTCTACGGGCTGATCGGCAAGCGCGCCGGAAACCAGAAATCCAGCTATCGGCTTGTTGATTCGCTCTGTGAACTGATCTATCTCCATGGTATCGGCGGGTAGATAGGCACAGGGAGCATCGAATCGGAAGGCAATCTCGGCGGGAATATCGGAGGCAAGCACACCCCGCTTGGTAGCCTGATAGCGCTTCATGCCCGGATCGCCGCCTGCCAGCCAGTCGAACAGTTCTGGCGCCATGGAGCGCTGAGGTGCCCCAACCAGATAGTGGGTTACGCCGGGTATACAGGCCAGCGCGCTCCACCCCAACAGCGCAACCTGGGTATGAAACGGTAGCATTCGGCGGGAGCGAACGACTATCTCTAAGAAGGCGCTGGCCAGCACGGCTATCAGCGGCACATGTACGAAGAGCGCAGGTATGCCAATGCTTGCCGGGAAGAACAGCGCTAGCCCCAGTATATGTGCCCCCAGCAGCGCAAATGCCAGAGTTCGCTGGCGGTTGATTCGTGGATCGGTAAAACGAATCAGGCCCGAGCCCAGCGTGAACATGGCTACGAATGGCCCTAGCAGTGCCAGTGTTTGCGGCAGGTACTCCACCAGGTTGGTACCTAGCTTGCGCAGCACTTCTTTGTAGCCGCCATCGGCTAGATACGCGGGAAGGCTCCGTGGCATGGCGTTTAGAGAGTACAGAGAGTCACCAGGATAGGTGCTCGTGTACATCACCAGCTCCATCAGTCGCCCATGAAAGAGTGGGTTGCCGGTGGCGCGCATTGCCAGAATGGGTACGGGCAGCGCTACTAAGGCTGCTGTTATCAGAAAGGCACCCAGCGCTACCCAGCGGCGGGGGCTGACCCAGGCGACATAGATGGCAAGCAGTGGCAGGAAGACCAGTGCGGAGTAGAGCGTGAGAAACGTAAGCCCCCAGAGTGCCCCACTGAGACAGGCCCAGAGCAACATCTGCCGAAAGTCTCGCTCTCCATCGAGCCGAAACAGTGCATAGGCATTCAGAGCAGCGAAGAGCGCGGCCAAGAGCGCTGGCTGTGGTTCCAGTGCCAGTGCCATAGCCGTGCCGCCAAAGGCGAAAAAGAACGCAGAGCGAATAGCGTGCTCCGGCCCACCCCACTCTCCAAACATGCGACGGGCCAGCCAGGCGGTCAGCAAAGCCCCGAGCAGCGCCAGAGTGAGATGTAGCAGCACAGCGGCCCGGTCGCCTCGGCCCGACTTCGTCTCCCTTAGTGCTTTAATCGCAGCTGCAGTAACAGCTAAGTGAAGCGGACCGTGGCGCAGGTCGGTAATCGTGCCATCGGCATTGGCCTTTATGTAGCGGGCTTCCAGCGGGCGAATGACTTCGGTGCCGAGTTTCCGGTTCGTCGCCAGGTAGCGAGCAGCCTGCAGGGTCTCATAACCTGCCTGGGAGAGAAGCCCCGGCATGGCGTTGCGCCGGTAGTGCAGAAGCAAAGGTACAGTCAAGACCAGCAGGGCGACAATAAACTTGCCTATCTGCTGATGAGTTAGCGGACTGAGTGACCGCATGGCGCTAGTAGGCGCCTTCGCGCCGGAGGACGGAGACAACGGTTTTTAGCAGGATTTCTACATCGAGCCAGAAACCGCGAGAATCCACGTACTCCATATCGAGGCGGACACGCTCGGTGTAGTGCACATCCTGCCGACCATTGACCTGCCAGTACCCGGTCAGCCCCGGCGGTACAGAGAGCAGTCGCCGCATGTTCTCATCCGTCTCGTACATAGCGAGCTCGGGCGGGGTTATCATACGCGGTCCGACCAGGCTCATCTGCCCGGCCAGAATATTGAAAAGCTGCGGCAGCTCATCTAAGCTGGAGCGGCGCAGGAACGCGCCTATCTTTGTGATACGCGGGTCGTTTTTGAGTTTGAAGCCGTTTTCGATGAACTCACGAAGCAGCTCCGGGCGCTCTTCTAAGTAGCGATCTGCATCCACAATCATGGTGCGGAACTTGAAGGCATCGAAGGTCTTGAGTTTCTGCTCTTCACCCATATAGGACTGGCGTGACAGCACGCGGCGCCGATGGAAGATAGGCCCCGGCGAGGATATCCGTACCAGCGTGGCCGAGCAGCGCAAACAATGGAAAGAGTAGTAACAATCCAATAAGCGCACCGAAAAAGTCCAGAAGGCGCTTGGCGGTCATATAGACACGCAATGCTGATGGCGACAGTGGTTGTGTCGCGGCATCAGACGCCATATCGCGTTTCTGAGTGTAGGCGGAAGGCTCCATCAAAATCTACGCTGCCTTTGCTCTTTCCGTAAGGGCCCCCTGATACAGGCCCACAAATCGCTCCGCGGCTCCTTGCCAGCGGTGCCTGGCTTCTACATAGCGGCGTGCCGCCAGTCCGGCCTCACGCGCCGCATCGGGTCGCTCCAGCAAGGCCACACACTCATCGGCAATTCCCTGAGCGTCTTCTGCTACGCGAACCGCGCCGGTTTTCTCGGCACCGACTAAGGCACGAGCGGCAATCGGCGAGCAGACAACAGGCCGCGCCATGGCCATGGCCTCCAGCGCTTTGTTCTGAATGCCCACTCCGATTCGCATCGGGCACACAGCGACCGCCGCCCGTGACAGATAGGGGCGCAGGTCTTCGACGTAACCTGTAACGGTTATGTTCTCCGCTGCCAGAGCCTGGATACTGGGAGACGGATTACTGCCCACGATGTACAGTCGGGCCTTAGGGCGCCGAGCCAATACCTTCGGGAAGATCTCACGTGCTAGGAAGAGCGCCGCGTCTTCATTTGCCCGATAGCTCATCTTGCCAGAAAAGACCAGTACGTCTTTTTCGCTCTCCGTATTTGTCGGGCGGAAATACTCTAAGTCAACGCCATTGGGAATCACCGAGAGCGGCGGAAGCTCATGAGAGAGTAGGCTCAGCTCTGCGGCATCGAACTCGCTCGTAACGGCTATACGGTCATACGGTCGATACGCACGGGGTTCAAAGCGGCGCAGCTTGCTCCACTCTTCCCAGGCCAGCACCCGGCCTTTCAGAGACTCGGAGCGGGCCATCATCTGCCGCTGAAGTGCGGTAATACAGTCCACAGCATCCAGGACACGTGGCAACGGTCCCAGCGCGGTCGCGAAGTGTGCGGCGCGCAGATGTTCTACATGAGCGACATCGAACGAAGACACATCGATACGCTCACGCAGAACCCGTGCCAGCGCGGGAGAATAGCAATAGGCTGCCCAGAGTGGGGTCGGCGTGAAGAGCGCACCCAGGGCCTGAGCGGCACCGCGCCAAGCGGGATGCGAGACAACATGGACCGCTTCGCAGAGCTGCTCCAGCTCGCCAAGGCCATCGTCTACCCCATCTCGATTGTCTTCCAGTGCGACTACGGTCACCCGATGTCCCAGCGCGACAAGCTGACGAACGAGCTGGAACGAGCGAACTCGGATCGGTGAGGGTACGTAGGGGGCGATAAAGAGTACCCGAAGAGAGCTACTCATGCGCCGAGCAGCCCCCGATAGTGTGTACGAAGCTGAGCGCCGACGGTATCCCAGCTATACTGGCGTGCCATGAGCGCCCGCCCGCCTGTGGCGAGGCGGCAGGCCAGGGCTGGATCGCGCAAAACCCGAAGGCAGGCATTCGCAAATGCCTCCGGGCTATCGGCCAGCAGTATATTCTCCCCGTCGGTCACATCGATTCCCTCTGCTCCGACGACGGTGGAGACGACCGGTGTTCCCATCGCCATCGCATTGAGTATCTTTACCCGCATTCCAGAGCCGGAACGCAGGGGAACTATGAACACCCCACAGCGCTCCGCGTAGGGGCGAATATCAGGGACCAGACCCGTGACGGTGACTGTCGGATCGTCCCCAAGTGCTACTATTTCTGCCGTCGGTTTTGGGCCGACCAGACACAGTGTGGAATCTGCCATCTGCTGTCTGATCTTCGGAAAAATTTCCTGGTAAAAATAGAGTGCTGCATCTACGTTCGGTGGCCAGTACATGGTTCCCACCGAAAGCAGACTTTTCCCGCCTGGCTTCCAATCTGTTTCCCCGAAATAGACCGTGTCTACTCCGATTGGGACTGTCATCATTGTATCGGAACTTGCCCCGCTGAGAGCCTGCAAAATATGCCTGTCCTCATCGGAAACAGCTATAGTGAGATCTGCTCGAAGAATCGCTTCGCGTTCAAAGGCCCTCAGTCGGCGCCACTCCAATGCTCCAAATGCACGTATCAGCGGGTTCTTACTGGTAGCCGCCAGCCGCTGCGGAATCCGATATTCCACATTGTGCTCGTCTAAAACAACCTTTGCGCCACGGGTGTCTTTGGGCACAAAACTCGCCATTTGCAAGTGATCCACATGGAGAGCGGCATAGGGCTTCTTAGCTAGCTCTTTCGTGACTGCCTCGTGCATAGTCGCCGCATCATCCCGCGTGATGATAAACGAGCGCCCGGTCAGGGCGGAGCGAGCTGCAATTCCTAAATCTCGCACCTTCCCTCGGGGAAGAGAGATGAGTTCAATTCCCCCAGCGCAGAGCGGGCGAAGAGGTTCGGCAGAAGCACGCTCGTTTTCCGAGCGAATGAAGGCCAGGAGGGTAATGTCGTAGTCTTCTGCAAGAGCTTTCAAAAAATGGTAGCTCTTTATCTGCCCTCCCCCCTCTAAAGGCCAGGGGAGCAGATGCGCCAGAAAGAGAATCGCAGGGCGGCTCAAGACTGCACCACCTGCACGACTGCACTCACATAGCGCTCTAAATTCGCCTTCTCTTCCACCAGGCGCCGAATCTCCGCCATTCCTGGCGGGTTACGCAGGGCTGTATCCAATGCCTCAGCTAGCGCAGCCGGGTCTCCAGCTGGCACACTTATAGTGCCTTCCAGATACTCTGCAATCCCCGGTGTCTGAGTGACGACCACGGGGCGCCCCATAGCTCGTGCTTCCAACACTGCGTTCACACCCGCCGCATAGCGAACCCCAGCCTCCAGCGGCACGACAATAACAGAGGCACTGGCATAGAGCGCCCGCAGCTCGGTATAGGGTAAGGCCGCTACCGCCGTTACCTGCGCATTCTCCGAAAAGAGTGGGTCACCCTGCCGAGACCAGGGACTACTAGAGGCAATCGTGCAGCGAGTATCCGGCAGGCGCTTCACCGCTTCTAAAAGCGTTGGCCAGTCTCGCCGCTCACGGCCTGCAGAGACAATCAGGCCGGGCTCAGGAGTAATTTCCGGCATAGGAACAAAAAAGTGCGAGTCGACCTTGTCATAGACAAAGTGAACTTTCTCTGCTGGTAGGCGTGCCTCTTCAAAAAGATAGCGCTCTTGCTCCCGGCAGAGCACTACGATTCCATCGAGCCGATTCAGCCAGCCTGTAGCCTTTTGCATCAGCTGCTTTTTGCTGGAAGTCAAATGGTGCCCAACGAGCACATGTCGCCGCTTCGGCCCAATCAGCGCCAGGGGCAGTCCAACCTTCTCCGAGAGAGAGAGCACTGGTTCTGCGTCTGACTGGCGTGCTGCAGCCCGCGCTTGCCGGATATCTACTGCCAATGCGCGCTCCAGTTTAGTGGGAGAGTCTGGGTAGGTGACCTCGGCTCCAAGGGCTTCTGCCAGACAGAGAATATCGCTTCGGGGGGAACAGCCTCCGTTCAGCGGGCGATTGCTAGCCAGTACCAGTGGCTTCATCGGTACAGCTCCTGTACCTGTGCTGCCAGCGTGGGCCAGTCAAACCGCGCCGAGAGCTTCGTCGCTCCAGCGGCCAGTCGCTTACGAAGAGCATCATTGCCTGCGACACGCTCCACTTCACGGATAAATCCTTCTTCGTCTCCTACTGAAGCGCTGAGGAAACTCTCTCCCAACACAAACGCAGGATCTAAGTTTTCCGGAGTGTGCATGGTTACTATCGGCGTGCCATGAGCAAGCGCCGCGGAAAAAGTGGTGCGCCCGGTAGAGACTCCTGTGCCGAAGGGAAGCAGGCAGAGATCGGCATCGGCCAGGAGTTGAGAAAGTTGGTCCGGTGCCAGCTCGCCCGTGAACCGCACGCGCTCTCGTACTCCCAGATCACAGGCCAGTTTTTCCAGGGCTGCCTGGTACTCTGGCTCCTTCACGGCGCCAGCCAGCGTGAGGGCTGCGTTCGGAATCCGAGCCAGCGCTCTTATCAGCGTCTCGACATTGCGCCCATGCCACAGAAACCCGAAGTAGAGCAGGCGAAGCGGCTCACCTGGCAGTCGCTCACAGTGCGTACCGGTTACGGGAATGACATTGCCTACCGGCGTCAGGTGTACCCTGGCACCTAGCCCTGGGAGATTGCTAATCGCACTGAGTTGCTTCTGGGAGCAGACGCATATTGTCTCGGAGCCGTAGAGAAGAGGCATTAGAGACAGCCTGTGCGCCTTTCCCCATCCTGTGGGACCATCCAGCGCGTGCAGAGTCGTTACCAGTCGAATCTTCAGGCGTTTCAGCACGCTCGGCAGCTTTACGCAAATATCTGGATTGTTGTCCCAGATAGCCCGCTCATATTGCAGATGCACCAGTGCTGGGCGCTCTGTTTCCAGCTTGTGAACCAGCGCCGCAAAACCTGCCGGCCCGAAATCTTCGGCAATTCCCACAGCTTCCGGGCGAATGGCGCACGCATTACGAGTCCAGACAGTTCCTTCACCCAGGCTGGTTACAAGCTGGGCAGTATAGTCAGCGATTCCACACGTACGTGGCGGATAGTTTCCGGTAAGGTGGACTATCACCGAACCACCCCTTCCCAGGCAGCCACCGTCCCCTGTGCCTGAGCCAGCGGAGTGTACCGGGCGGCACGCTCCAGGCCTCGCACCGAGCGACTGGCTTGCTCTGCCGGGCTATTCAGCACTTGCGCCAGGGCAAGGGCCAGTTTTTCTGGGGAATCTGGCGGAAAGTACACAGCAGCATCACCCAAAATTTCCGGCATGGGGTCCGCATCCGAGGAAACGACCGGTGTGCCCAGAAGCATAGCTTCTACCGGTGGCAGGCCGAAGCCTTCGCGCAATGAAGGAAAGGAGAATACAGTGGCCGAAGCGAGCGCATTCGCCAGTTTCTGATCGTCTAGTTTCGTCAACAACTGATAGTTTGTCAGGGCACGGCGTGTGAGTTCCGCTTCAGCACGTACAGCCGCATCGGCGTTGGTACAGACTACGTTTAGCTGCGGCGGCCCATCGGCACAGAAGGCCTTTGGGTGCTGGCTCAGAGCATCATACAAACACGCCAGGTTCTTCCGTGGGTCTGGGGATGCTATGGCCAGTACGGTTCGCTTTGCTCGAACGGTATCTGGCGATGGCATTGGAAGCTGAACACTGTTGTAAACGGTTCGGAAATCCCCTGCGGGGCGACCTAGAAGTGTAGCAAGCTCATTGGCTACCGCCTGCGACGGTGTGACCAGCCGACGCGCGCGCTTTGCCGATGCCTTCGTAAGCCCACGCCAGTAGAGCAGCATCGCTTTCTCGCGGGGAATACGCCGAACATGCTTTTCCCACGGGTAAGTCTTCATTCCCAGGGCATCATGCAGGGTCAGTGTCTGCGGAAAGCCAGGAGTGACCGGCACATAGTTCACCGTTCCATGAACTAAGTCTGGAGCATCGGCACGAACTTGCTGCGCGAACAGAAGCAAATCGGTTTTCAGTCGGTCGGGCGAAAGCACTCGGGTAGCAAAGTTGCCCGGCAGAGTTCCTTCGGGTACCGGGCGGTCCAGATAGAGAATGACCTCTACATCAGACAACTGTGCTAATCCGGCTACCAGGCCACGAACGTAGCTCCGAAAGCCTCCAGCCTGTGGGTGCGAAAGCGGGCGCGCATCTAAGACAACCCGCACTATCGGGCCGCCTTTCGTCGGAGCGGAGAGAGTGCGAGCCGTGCGGTTGCAACAGCGGCAGCAGGTAACATTCCTACCGGCCCGAACGCCTGACGATAGAAGTACAAACTGCCGCGCCACATACGCTTCCGAGTGGCCTCTGGCACTGCCTGGCTGGAGGCACCTCCCAGATGGGTTACGGTGACAGCCGGGACGAGAATGGTTGTCCAGCCAGCACGAGCCAGGCGCAGGCACCACTCGGTCTCTTCTGCGTACATGAAAATGGCTTCATCCAGCCCGAAAAGCGGACCTTGTGCCGCTTCCGCACGCACTAAGAAACAGGCCCCCCCTACCCAATCACACAAAAAGGGTTTGAGTGCCCTACGCTTTGCCGGATCATCGAAATCGCTCAGCGGATACGGCGCCTGGGAGCGATCTAGTTCCCCAGAAAGTTCGGAGGCAAGACCGGGAAAGCGCGCCCAGTTATGCTGCACGGTGCCATTGGGATTGAGTAAGAGTGGCCCGGCGACGGCGGCCTTCGGCTCGGAATCCAGCGCTGCCACGAGAGCTGCGAAGGCGCCGCCTGTGGGTACCAGCGTATCGGAGTTGAGCAGGAGCCAGTAGCGACCTTTAGACTGCTTGAGCGCTAGATTATTGGCCTTAGCGAATCCCAGGTTCGCCCCCGTCCGAATCAGTACCGCCTGTGGGAATTCCTGCTCTACCAGCTCCGGGCTACCGTCTGCTGAGGCGTTGTCCGCCACAAAGACCTCGGCCTGTAACTCCGGGGTTTCCTGTAGCGACGCGTAGACAGTCCGCAGACAGTCAGTGAGCAGCTGCTTCGTATTCCAGGAGACGATAACAATGGAAAGGTCCATGCTCACGGCTTCGGCTCCAGCGGGCGATGAATGACGGCATCGCGGCGCACCCATTTCTTAGGCGGCTCGTTCATGGGCTCCAGTCCCTCATCACGTCCGATAGCCAGAGCGAGCCCGATGTAGAACCAGGTGTAGACACACGCGCCGATAGATCCCATACCGCCGTTATGATAGGTAGGAAAGAGATAGTCCCCCAGGAAGGCAGCGCAATAATTCCCAACGACTCCGCCCAGGCCGCCGATTAGCAGCGCCTGCCTCCAGGTAGAGAGCTTGGCAGCTCGTTTCCAGTAAAGCCAGAGCGTACGCACAGACGCCGCCATAATCCAGAGCAGCGTAATCAGCCCAGCCCAGCCCGCTTCGGAAAGGGTCTGTGCGAAGGTGCCATGCGCTGACGAAAACGAGGTGAAGTTCCAGACATCAGGCCGACCATAGTAGGCGGCGGAGGCACGGTAGTTCCCCAGCCCGATTCCCAGCGGAAACTCATTGGCATAGCGCACAGCACCGAGCAGCATGCGCGAGCGGTCGTTCTCAAATGTTCCCCCAGATGCCGAGCGCGATTTGAGAATATGGCCGCCATAGAAGTTCATCACATAGAGCTTCTCATAGAAGTACATGGGTGCTGCGGCAATCATGATAACGATGGCGGCTACACCAATCCAGAGCAGCTTACGCCGTAGCCACCAGACCACGCAGGTCATTGTAATCAGAGCGCCAGACCAGCCGGAGACCCACTCCGTGCCTACTAGCAGTAGCACTCCGAGAATCAGTAGCGCTCCTGCTCCACAGAGAATCCGGAACCAGAGCGGGCCGTAGTTTAGCAGCGGAATCGCAGTAAGCACTCCCACAGCCAGAATAAAGCAGAACTCGATGTAGAGCGGGTGCGGCAAGTGGAACAGATAGGCCAGAAAGCTCAGAACTCCGGTGCCTACCAGGGCCACACCAGCACGATCTATCCAACGCCCGGAAAGGTTCGCTCCTACTAGCACCATGCCCCCTAAAGACAAAAAGCGCGTAAGCCAGTCTATGAGATTGACAAACGGATTGGTAAGCTTGGAGTAGAGAATAATATTCTGGTCAGGGAACAAGACAGAAACAACTGTCGCGAGCCCGCCAAAGAAGAGGTGCAAAACCGAGGGCCACCAGAGCGGGTGCCGACAGCGGGCATCTCGGAACCCGAATAGTTGGCGCGCCAGCCAGAGCCCGATCAATGCGCTCAGACCGGCATGAGCAATCTGAAGTCCCTGCGCCCCACCACCCGATTGGCCCTGCGCGACGGCTGGGGTTTTCAGTGCGAACCAGGTCACCCAGAGCAACCCCACGATGCCGAGCTGGAAGTTGCGCAGAATCACGGCAGCGATACCGATACCAACAGTACCGACGCCCAGCCAGGCGAGCGCACCTTCACCCGCATCCAGGGCGCGCCAGCCGATAAGCCCGACCAGAATTCCGAGACCGATGGCTACCAGCACAGAGATGGTGCGGCGCATGTGGTCTACGGAGATATCGTCTTTTCGGCCAAGTTTGGAGTCATCGCTCCAGACATAGCCCTCGCGCCAGTCGATTTGCTTATCGCTCATCCACGGGCCTCCACAAGGACAGTGTCCAGACGTTCACCAATAGCGGACCAGTCATAGTGAGTACGAGCTAGAGTGCGACCCGCTTCGGCCACAGCGCTACGTTTGGCTTCATTGTCTAACAGAAAACACACAGCATCGGCAAAGGCATCGGCTTCTTCGGCCAGCAGTAGCTCACGCCCGTTCTCCGCTCCTGGCAGCCCCATGGCCCCAACTGGAGTACTGACCACAGGCAGACCCGCGGC
Organism: Armatimonas sp.; assembly: GCA_049840835.1. GTDB lineage: Bacteria > Armatimonadota > Armatimonadia > Armatimonadales > Armatimonadaceae > JANLTX01. The sequence continues at coordinate 163,648 of JASGJG010000016.1, forward strand.
CCAGGCTTCCAGTACTTTCAAGCGCGTACCGCCCCCACCGAGAAGTGGGACCACACAGATGCTGGCTTCGCTCAGTGCATCTCTGATGTCGTTCAGGTACCCGGTCAGGCAGATGTGTGGATTTTCCGCGAGGTCCTGGCAGTCTTCGGGAACTCGCCCGGTGACCACAAGTTTGGCTTCCGGGTGTCGCTGCACAATCCGCGGCAAAATTCGAGTGGCGAACCAGCGCACGGCTTCTTTGTTCAGGCCATAGGTCAGTGCGCCATTGTAGATCAGTCGCCCTGGAATAGGCTGTTTGGGCTGATAGTCATAGTGTGCAGTATCCACCCCATTCGGGACAACATGAACCGGTGGAAAATTCGTTTTCAATACGCCACGAATCGCTTCTGCCTCACTCTCACTGACGGCTGTAATCGCACCATAGCGCTGGAACCGGCTCTGCCAGTAGCGCTGCGCCTTGGCTTGAGTCAGGCGGGCGCGTGGGCCTTTTGCCTGGGACCAGAGCGAGACTTCTGCCTGCTCTAAAACCAGCGGCACATTGGTTTCTGGCACGTGCGCGTCCATGCCCAACTCCATTACCAGCGCCACATCGGGTTTTCGGGCTAGCTCCGCTTCTATGGCGGCTACCAGAGCAGGATTCTGTGTTTCGCGGATAGAGCGCGGGGTAGAGTCCAGTAGTGCCCGCAGGCCACCGCTCCCCCCGCTGTACCACTGCCACGGAACCATGACCACAGACTCGCAGAGCTCGGCGAGTGGTTCGGGGATAGTTGCAGGGGCATCGTCTTGCCGACCCGCGATAAGGCGGATTCGATGGTGCTTCGCCAGGGTGCGCAGCAAGTGCCACGCCCGAATGCGCGAGCCATTGTCGGGTGGATATGGATGCCAGGTGGAAAGTACGAGCAGGTTCATTCCGCAGGGTTTCCCCTGCATTATCGGCCAGGAACGGTTCTGGCACCACCCCTGATTCCCAGCGAATTGTTCAGGGAGCAATCCCTATGCAGGAGGAAATAGAAACCTTCAAGATATATTAACTACTTAAAAGTTCGCCCCGGAGTGTTGCAGCACTCCGGGGCTAACCGCTAAACGGAAAGAGTCGAATATGCGTCTGTTATCGCCTCTCTGCTCGTCGCGGCTTTCTGGCTCGCGGCTGTGGCGGGGTGAATGAAAGAATCCCCTCGGCCCTCACTAGAACCGCTTGGCCGTCAGGTGAGCAGGGGCGGCTAGATAGCCGCCCCTTTTTGTTGTTCTTAGAACGAGACGATCTGTGCCAGAGACACAGTGGTCTGATTCTTCTTGGCTCCAGTTTTGGTCGGGAAGATGGCGGAGTTCGCGCTGTCGAAACGAACCTCGAACAGGGTGCGCATTCCCTTCAGGGCTTCATTCTTCAGCTCGTAGCTTGCCGTAATGGAGTTCAGAGAAGGCTTTTTGGCTCCACCGAAGGCGAGCAGGTTGCCACCCACGCGGTCTTCGTTCAGGTACTCACCGCGCAGACCGACAACGTTACCATTGCCCAGGGTGTGGGTCAGGTAACCGGTGTAGCCGTAGCTCTTGGTGCGACCGCCGGAAGGACCACTGGTCACATAAGACGCATCCAGGGCAACCCCATTCTGCTCGTTGAGCTGGTTGGTGTAGACAACGTTGAAGATGTCGTGCTTGGTGCCACCCAGACCCACATCACGGGCAGTCAGGCCGTTGACATAGACCTTGGCACTCTCGCTCATAGAGTGAGCTACCTGGAAGCCGAGGCCCAAGTCGCGGCTTACCGACGAGCGGTCGGTACCATTGTAGGCGTTGACCACGGCGCCAGTGATAGACGTCTTCGCATCGCTCGCGTAGGTCGCCTTCACACCGGCATGGTAGAAGGGCTGATACTGACCGAAGTGGAAGCTCTTGGAGAAGAAGCTACTGGTACCGGTGGGGATGGTTTCATAGCCGACCCAGGTCGGGAAGATACCGGCATCGAGCGTGAGCTTCTCGGTCAGCAGGGAGCGAACGGAGGCCTCATAGAGGTTCACAACGCTGCTGGACACAATGTTGCCCACGGCGCGGCTGCGCGCGGCTGCGTTGATAGTCTCGGTATTCGCTGCCAGCATCTTGGCAACTTCACCATCGACAAAGCGGACCGCGAAGCCAACTCGGCTTTTCGGAGTCGCTTCTTTGGTCAGGCTCAGCTCGGCCATGTTCAGACCGATGACGCCCTCTTTGCGGTTGAAGTAGTAGCCGTTGCGGTTGCCCGAAGCTGCTGTGTAGCCAACAGCGGTGTTGTCGCTGCCCGGTGCATTGCCGTTGAACGTGTAGTTCAGCTCCAGAGTTGCACCAATCTTGATGGGAGCTTCATCATCAGCTAAAGCAGGAAGCGCGAGTGCCACCAGAGGAAGCATTGCGAGTGCGTTGTAAAAGCGCATGAGTTTCTTTAAGACCTTTCGTTGAAAACCGAGCCGGAGCTTTTCATCCGGCCCGGTTCTATTTTAGCTTCTAATGAGCTGTTTCGGTAGTCAATGCCGGTGCAGCGCCAGAAGTAGAGGTTCCGCCACCGAAACCACTGGGCTCTGCGCCGCCACCCTGAACATAACCGACTTCGTCGTGCTGGGTGAGGTCCAGACCCGCTTCTTCTTCATTGCCGCTGACTGCCAGCCCCTTGAAGAGGACCTTGAGCACCAGACCAATGACCAGCGTTCCGACCACACCGAAGACGATTGCGGCACCGATGCTACTGAACTGAGCGATCATCAGGTGGCCACGACCGCCATCTTCCGGCTTGATCGAGGCGCTGACAACGCTGTTCACCTTCTCATCGGCGAAGATACCGGTGGCAATGGCGCCCCAGGTACCGCCGAGTCCGTGCACGGCAAAGACGTCTAACGTATCATCGTACTTCTGCAGCTTATTCTTGAGCTGAATGGCGCCGTAGGAGATGAACGGAACCACAGCACCAATGATGATCGCGGAGGACGCGGTCACGAAACCAGAGGCGGGGGTGATGGCAACCAGACCAGCAACCGCACCCGATGCGAAGCCAAGAGCGGTGGGTTTCTTCACATGCACCCACTCAATCAGACACCAGACCAGACCGGCAACCGCAGCAGCGATATGGGTCACCATGAGAGCGCTGCCAGCGACACCGGAAGCGGCGCCTGCAGAACCGGCGTTGAAGCCGAACCAACCGAACCACAGGATACCGGTACCGATAAGGGTCATCGGCAGGTTGTGGGGGCGAGTGTCTTCATGCGACGACAGGCGGCGCTTGCCAAGAAGAATGGCCAGAACCAGGGCAGAGAAACCACTGGTCATGTGAATGACGGTACCACCGGCGAAGTCGAGAGCGCCCTTGTTGAAGAGGTAGCCACCCGCACCCCAGACCATGTGGGCCATGGGCGAGTAGACGAGCAGGCTCCAGAGAGCGATGAATACGCAGTAGGCCGAGAACTTCATGCGCTCGACAATAGCACCAGAGATAAGCGCGGGGGTAATGACCGCGAACATCATCTGGAAGCACATGAACACCTGGTGCGGAATCGTCATCGCGGTGCCGTTCCAGGTGAACGTGGTCTGGCCGACCTTGTTCAGCATGGCGAAGTCCATACCACCCAGGAATGCCGTGCCAGGCGCGAAGGAAAGTGAGTATCCCACAACAACCCAAACGACGGTGACGATGGACATGGCGATGAAGCTCTGCATGAGAACGTTGAGCACGTTCTTAGCGCGAGCCATACCGGCATAAAAGAGTGCCAGGCCAGGGGTCATTAAGAGAACGAATGCTGGCCGCAACAAGTACCCAGGCAGTATCACCGCTGCTGAAATCAGGAGCTTTCTCATTGATAACTTTGCCAGAATCGTCTTTGAGGGTGCCATCATACTTGGTGATGAATCCGGCGTTTACCACACCGTTTTCGTCGCCCTGTTTGGCACTATCCCAGGCAGCGGGAGCCGCAGAGGGGGCAGGAGTCGCTTCCGGGGCAGGCGTCTGAGCACGAACGCCCGGGGCGACACAGAGAAGAAGCGCGCTAAGCGCTACAAACCACGCCGAAAGGCGGCGCAGCGTTCGATGTCCGGTCATAGACAAACCAACTCCTATCGCAAACCGAGTCGGTGACGCCGTTGTCGATACTGCGTAGAGGGAGCATCGGCGCTCCCATCTCCGCCCTAATTGTTTCTAAACTGCTTCCGCTCCGCGCTCGTCGGTGCGAATTCGAATCGCATCTAGAACGGGTAGCGTAAAGATCTTGCCATCTCCGATTTCGCCGGTGCGTGCAGCAGTAGCGATGACAGCGACGATGCGCTCGACATCTTCTTCCGCAGCGACGATCTCGATCTTGAGCTTCTGAATCAGATTAACGGTGTACTCCGCGCCACGGTAGTGCTGGGTATAACCCTTTTGCTTGCCCGTGCCACGTACTTCGGTAACCGTCATGCCTGTTACCCCGATCTCATCGAGAGCGGCCTTTACTTCGTCGACCCGCTCGAGGGCGGATAACCGCCTCGATCTTAATCAACTGAGACAATGTTCTCTGGCTCCTTTCTGATAAAGATGGCAAAAGGCCGGATCTGGAGAGTCCCCTATGACCCGGCCCTTCGCCGCCATTATACACGCTGCCACAGTATTTGGAAACACTTTGGCAACATTTTTTTAAGAGAGTTTTAGAAGCGGAAAGTCTGTCCCACCGTGAGGGTGTTCTGAGTCTTCTTGCTTCCGTTTTTCGAAGCGAATACCGGGTCGCTCGCCCGATCAATGCGCCACTCAATAAGAGTCCGTGCTCCTGGAAGAGCTCCGCTCTTGAGCTCCAGGCTGGCGGTGATCGACCCCAGGGTCGGTTTGCGCACGGAGTTGGTGCCAATCGGCAGGATTCCCGCCGTGGCATTAGACTGGCTCAGATACTCGCCGCGCAGACCGATCACACGGGTCTCCGAGAGATCGTGCTTGAAATATCCACCGATGCCGGAGATATTGTAGCGGCGGTTGCTGGCTTCCTTACCAGACCGGTAGGTAAGGTCAGCGCCAACAGTGTTTTCTTCGCCAATACTACGGTTGTACACCAGGTTCGCCAGATTCAACTCGCGATTCACGGTGCCGCCCATGTTCTCACGCCCGGTCATCAGACTGGCTTTGAGATTCGTCTTTTCGTTCAAGGTCTTCGCATACTGTAGACCGTAGAACAGGTCACGGTTCCCTGCGGCATCTTCTACCCCACGGAAGCGGTTCGTGATAGTACCCGTCCAGCTCTCATTCTCATTTACCGTGCGGGTCGCACGAATCCCCGCTCCGAAGATTGGCTGGAGATACTGATACTGGAAGCTGCGCGAGAAGAACTGGCCATCGCCAACCTTCACGGTCTCCGCGCCAACATTGCTCAGGAACTGCCCGAACTGTACCAGCCAGTTGTCGTTTACCTGCGCTGCACCGTAGGCTTCCAGAACATTGGGGTTGGTGGCATTGAACATGGCATTGCGCAGAAGGGTGCGCGCCACTTCGCCATCAATGACGCTGAGTCGGAATCCGACACGGTTATCCATGTTCGCCTGCTTCGAAACATGAATCTCACCTAAGTTGAGCAGAATCTGTCCCTCACGGCTATTGAAGAGAAACGTGTTCTGCCCGCTGGCGGGTCGGTTAAAGTTGTGGGTGTAGTTGAGCTCCAGGCCAACACCAACCTCGACGTCGCCGTCTGCCGCTAGCGCGGAGCCGACTGCCAGGGCGCTGATGCCCAGGGTTGTGAAGAGACGCAACGTGGAACGCATGATCCTGAGTTTTCCTCCAGAGGGCTTTTCCTCGACAGGCTACGATGCAACTTGTCGGGCTTATCGCCCCGATTCGAGGGCAGTATGCCGTATTTTTCCTAGAATGTCCAGCGCAACCGGCCCCACAGCCACTCCCGCTTCCTCTACAGAAACCGGTTTTCCCAGCTGTTCCGACAGGGTGGTTATACGCCGCCCTTCCTGCCCACAGGGCACAATTGTGTTAAATCCTTCTCGCACCCGCTCGTCTACATTAATCGCGAACCCGTGATGCGTCACCCAGCGGCTCACCTTGACCCCTATCGCCGCCAGATACCCCTCATCCGGCGTCCACACGCCGGCATGCCAGCTTACCCGTCCTGCTGCCACTCCCAGCACTGCCGCCGCCTGAATAACTACCTCTTCAATAGACCGCACATAAGCATGTAAATCCCGTTTGCCCTCGCCCAAGTGAATAATCGGATATCCCACCAGCTGCCCCGGCCCATGATAGGTAGCATCGCCCCCCCTATCGGTAGCTATCAATTTGATACCCCGCGCAGCATAGCCATTCCCGTCCAACAGCCGATACTTCGGGTCAGACGCCTTGCCGTAACTGACCACGGGCGTATGCTCCAGAAGAATCAGAGCATCATCGACTTCCCCCGCAGCCCGAAGTGCCACTCGTGCCCGCTGCCGCTCCCAGGCATCCTCATAATCAATAGGCCCTTCAGAAAGCCAGTTCAGAATTTCCATTGCGACTAAAAATAGTATAGGGCCACGAACAGTAAGTTTGTGGCCCTATCTTTTATAAGCTAGTCCTCTATCGGTACAGTGGACCGTAAGCGGCGCAGGCACGGTAGTCGGCTCCCTGTGGCTCCAGAGCACCGAAGCGAGTCCAGGCAGACGGGCGGAAAACATCACTAGCAGGAACATTGTGCAGGTCTACCGGAATGCGTAACATAGACGCCAGGGTGATTAAGTCTGCCCCGATATGGCCACGCGCAATAACTCCGTGGTTTGCGCCCCAGGCATTCATGACCGACCAGACATCTACAAACGGCCCTTCGCCGGTCAGGTTTGGCACGAACCAGGTGGTGGGCCATGTCGGGTTGGTGCGCTGATCCAGCGTATCGTGAACATCATCTGGGAGAGAGACAGTCACGCCCTCGGCGATCTGGAGCACTGGCCCCAGTCCCTGGACTAAATTCACGCGGAACATAGTGCAGGGAATATCACCGTTCGTGGTAAAGTCCGTAGACCAGCCACCGCCAGGGAAGTAGCCCAGGTCAGAGGTGCACCACTTGGTGGCTTTCAGAGCTGCCTTGGCTTCAGACTCCTCAATCTCGTACCAGGGTTTCAGGCACTCTCCAGTCCAGTCTAACGCTGCCGGACCGGAGTTAATCAGGTGCAGGATTCCGCCAGAGGCAGCTCCGGACAGCTCGTAATCCGTGACACGCTTCACGGCCTCCGGAGACCAGTAGGTGCGGACATCGGCGAAGAGCTGCGCTTCGCCTTGCGTGAGTAGATGACCGAAGAGCATTCCGATGCCATTCAAGGCATCGTTTTCCGTGGCTACGATATACCCCTGGCGAATCCCGTTCCAGTCAAAACTGGTGTTCAGAATCGCTTCCATAAAGTCACCATTCGGGAAGTGGTCGGTCCACTGGCGTTGTCCCTGGAATCCACCCACAAGTGCATTGTGCCCACGGGATTCTTCGATAAAGCCCATCTCGGCTAACTTGGGATTGCCTACCATAAGATCGCGGGCAATCAGGGCCATCTTTACGCAGGTTTCCCAGTCGGCATCTTTCTGCTCACGGGTGCGCTGCTTTTCTGGCGCGTTCGTATCCGCTCCCTCCTGGCAGTTTTCTTTTACCCAGGCAAGGCCGCGCTTGTACTCCTCTTTGTCGTAAATCCCGCGGTCGAAGCGGCGCACGAACTCGGTCATATCTATAAACTCGGCACGCATGCCCAACCAGCTCTCAAACAGTTCCGGGTTTACAATGGAGCCTGAGATACCCATGGAGCAGCCGCCCATCGGCCAAATAGCTGGTGTTCTTCATGGTAGCAACGGTAAGACCTGCCCGTACAAAGCGCAGAATTTTTCCCGCTACATCGGCGGGGATATTCAGATCCCCCAAGTCCTGCACATCGTGCCCATAAATACCGAAAGCGGGAACGCCTTTCTGGGAGTGCCCGGCGAGCACAGCAGCCAGATAGACCGCACCGGGGCGCTCGGTGCCATTGAAGCCCCAGACGGCGGTAGGAATGCGTGCATCCAGGCTCATGGTCTCGGCGCCATAGCACCAGCAGGGAGTTACGCTCAGTACTACCCCTACACCTTCGCGGGCGAACTTGGCATCACACTCGGCAGCTTCGGCGGCACCACCAATACAGGAGTCAGCAATGACAACTTCTACGGGTAATCCGCAGGCGTGCTTGATGTTGTCTTCAATCAACTTTGCCGTGGCCTTAGCCTGCCCCATTGTGGAGTCTTCCAGGCTCTCACGGACACCGCCATAGCGGCCATCTATCGTTGGGCGAATCCCTACTTTGGGAAGCGAACCGCGCATGCGATTCGTGGGTGAACTCTTCGTCATGCCCTAGAGTTTCGCCCTACCATGCCTGTTTCCTGCCTGCGAGAGTTGCAGAACTCTCGCAAGCAGTCTGGCTCAATTACTTATCGAGTTTCCACCTGTACTCTGCTTCCGCTTTCTTCTTGGCAGACAGTCTACCACAGAAGAGGCGCCGTCTTTGACTACTTTCCAGCGACCAGGAGCAGGTACACCACTGGCTTTCGCCTCGGCTTCCGCTTTGAGCTTGGCCTGGCGCTGAGCGTCTCCATCTAGTTTGACCTTGAAGAGGATCTCACGCTTTGGAGTGATAGTGCCAGCACTCTTTCCATCAAGCGCAGTAACATAGAGCTTGCCATCTCTGGCTTTGACCCTGGTAACCTTCTCAGCCTGCTTTTTAGGAGCGGCACTTCCGGCTGCCTTTGCATTCGGCTCAGCGGCAACAACGCGAACTGCCACGGTAGCAATCAGAGCGCAGACAGCCAGGCAGGCGGCCCATAGCTTTCCTTGCGATAAGCGAATCATTCGATTTCTCCTCGGGTTCAACAACCCGGTGATACGTGCTTCCAGACTGGTTTCCGGGCCCAGGAGAGCCAGCGTAGAAGCGAGATTTGGAGCGGGAGATAGTCCCTGCGCCAGGGCAAGCAGGGTTCGTGCATAGCAGGCCACTCCAGCTTCCTGCGATGCGACGTTGTCACAGACTTCCTCTCGTGCCCACGCCAGCTCCCGACTCAGGAGGCGAACCAGCAGATGCGGCCAGAAAGGATGCCTGCCAGCCGCTCAACAACGCCACCCAGGGTATGCCCCAGTGCGATATGAGCGGACTCATGGAGAAGTACATGGCGTAAGGCGATTGGTGAAAGCGTCTCAACCATTCCGATAGGCAGGATGATTACCGGGGTAAACAGCCCGACTGCAACGGGTGACGTAACCCGAGGCGATGTGTAAACCGGCGGCAGTGGGCGCTTCAAAATACGCTCCACAGATGCCTGAACCCCGGCAGGAATTGTGATTGGTACGGCTCCACGCTTAAGCCGAGCAGCCTGTCTCCAACCCGTAGCGAAGCGCAAGACTCCCACCAGGACACCAAATACCCAGAGAGTCCCTATGCTCCAGAGCAACCAGTCGTTCTTTGGAGTTGGGGAAGCAACGACAAGGGTGCTCTCAGATGCCCCAGTACTCTGTGGCACGGTCAGAGTAATCAACCCGAAGCTCGTAAAGTGCCTGAGAGTTACGAGAGCAGGAGTGAGCAGCATCAGGATAAGCGCCGCCAGACAGACGAAGTATCGAGCAGAGGGGTGATATCGCAGCCCGGTTCTTACAAGAAGCAGCGCCACTACGCATACCACCGTAATAGTCAGAAGTGTTTCTGTCATGATGCTTGCTCTTCTGCCTGCTCAATCAGGGCGCGAATTCGGTCTGCCTCTTCTTTAGATAACTTGCGACCATCTAACAGGGTCATCACGAGACCTTCGGCAGAACCACCAAACACGGCATCGACCAGGCGGTCCACTACCCTGGAGCGAGCCTCATTTCTGGGTACGGTGGCCCGATAGTAAAACGCCTTGCCCTCGGCACGATGGAGCAGCCAGCCTTTTTCTACCAATCTTGCGAGTTGAGTTTGAACCGTGTTGCGAGCCAGTTCGCGGTTCAGAGCCACACAAACCTGGGTAAGCGTCGCCTCGCCGTGCTCCCAAATCGCGTTCATGATTTCCACCTGCGCGTCCGACAGTGGCGGCAGTTCCGGGTCTTTCGAAGATGCTTCAGAGTTTTCCAAAATCGTTCACCTACACTTGTAGTTCTTTTATAACCTACAAATGTAGGTATGTCAAGGGAGCGATAGAATGACGCTATGAGTTTGCAGGGGAAGCGGGTCTGTATCGATCCCGGTCATCCATCGGAAGTGGGTGTAGGTACGCAGGGGAAGCGCATCACCGAGGTCAAGGCAGCCTGGGAAGTCGCGCTGAAGTTAGAGAAACTGCTGCAAGATGCCGGTGCCGAGGTAAAGCTCACCAAGAGTAGAGAGCGTGAGATGGTGCGGAACCGGCGGCGCGCCGAGATCGCCAACACGTTCCAGGCCGACTTAATGGTTCGGCTGCACTGCGACTCGGCGGCAGGCACTGGCTACGCCGTGTACTACCCCACCCGACAGGGCCGAGCTGCCGATGGCGGCGTAGGACCTAATGGTAATGTGCTGGCGCAGTGCAAGCTGCTGGCAGGCAAGTTCTTTCAAGGGCTCTCGAAAGCGACGAAAAACGGTCCATTGAAAAACCGGGGCTTGAAATCGGATCTAGAAACCTCGGTTGGGGGTAAGCAGGGTGCATTGACCGGCTCTATTTATACTAAGGTCCCAGTTGTACTGATTGAGATGTGTGTGCTGACCAACTCGAAGGATGATGCCTTTATGGCCAGCAAAGCCGGGCAGCAGTATCTGGCAGAAGGTATCGCTGCCGGAGTGACAGCGGCACTGGAATGATTGGCCATCTCTGGAGCCTGCCAAACACGCTTATCGGGCTGCTCTTCGGCCTAGGCGGTACGGTACTTTTTGACCGTACCAACCAGGTATTTGTCATCACCGGGGGATGGATGGCCGCTATCTTCGGGCGACTAGGCTACGCGGGTATGTGCGTGGGTGATGTTGTGCTCTGTGCCCAGCCGCTCTCGCCCGGTACGTACCGACATGAGCTAATACATGCCCTCCAGGCCCGATTATTAGGGCCACTCTATCTTCCTATCACGCTCCTCTGCTATCTCTGGGGCTTTCTTATCTTTCCGAAAAATGGTCACGATGCCAGCCCGCTGGAAGTCTGGGCGGATCGTGCCAGTGGAAATGCGCATCGTAATGCCTATCTGAAACATAGAAGTCTGCTACAATAGACCTATGCTCACTGACGACCAGATTGCCGACTTCCGTAGAGACGGCTACCTCAACTATGGCGTTGTCCTAACCCCCGAAGAAACCCAGGCGCTCCGCGATGGCCTGAAGCGCTGTATGTCTGGGGATTCCCCACAGGCGGCAGAGTCAAACCGCAATATCTCCTGGGGTCAGGAGAAGGGTTTTGTCATCACGCAGATCGTAAATATCTGGCAGGCGGAAGATGCGTTTCTGAAGCATCTCTATCATGAGAAAATCGTACCGCTGGCCGCCCAGCTTATCGGCACCGATACGCTCCGTGTATGGCACGATCAGATTCAGGTCAAGCCTGCCAATGTGGGCGGTCCCACCATCTGGCACCAGGACCATCCCTACTGGCCTATTATCCAGCCAGCCGATTTAGTCTCCGCCTGGGTAGCCCTAGAAGATGCCGACGAAGAGAATGGCTGCATGAGCTTTGTGAAAGGTAGCCACCGCTGGGGTCCGAAGAACCACGGTACTATCGGCTCCATCACTGAAGGTGAGAAGGGATTATGGGGCCCAGCCTATGACCGGAGCTGGATTCCCGAGGGCGAGACAGTAGAAGTAGTCCCTGCCCCAGTGAAAGCAGGTGGTGTGGCGTTTCACCACTGCCTTACCTGGCATGGCGCTCCAGTCAACCTATCCCCGCGCCCACGGCCCGCTATTGCTGTTCACTACATGCCCGGCTGGACTCGCTATGAGAAAGAGCCAGGCAAGGATCATTTAGTGGAGCACCATATCACTGTAAAGCCAGGAGAAGAGCTCCAGGGCGAGTTCTTTCCTACAGTCATGGAAGATGGCAAGGTTCTGCAACCGTAAACTGCAACTGAATTTCAGCCTATAGAATACGGCTCGTGGTAAATACCACGAGCCGTATTCTTTTTTTCTTGCGAATTCGAAATTTTATTTTCGATACATTTATGTTTCCCCAGTAAATCGACCTGTTGGGTTTGCGGCCTCCGCGCCGAATATAACAGAAACATAACAGAAACACGCTTGGACATTTCCACAAGCGAACTATTCAGGGGGACACTATGCATGTTAAGGCTCGGGGGAACCTCGCCTGGGGAATCGCCCTCGTACCCGTCGCTTTAGTCGGAGTCACTGGAGCGATAAGGGCATCACAACCGTTACTGACATCGCGACAAGCACCAGCGGAGGTGCACCGAGTTGCGGCACAATACGCCGAAGTGGCTACGTATTTGCGGAATGGGCGAGACATGGAGGCAATAGCAACCTGGTCCGACCTTCAAAACACGGATATGCCTTTAGTCATTCCTAACGAAGAGCAGGCCGAAGTGGGTGATTTCACTCTCCAGATGGCCCTGTTCGATGCTTGCGAAACCATGTCCGCACGGGGAGGACAGTGGACCAATCGCTGCCTGACTCTGGCAAAACGGCTGGAAGATACACCGAATCAGACAGAGATCGGTCTGGAGCTTGCCTGGCGTATTAAACGCCAGGCAATAGCACCTCAGCCGCGAACAGCGGAAGCGATGGCTTCGGCATCGATACCGTAGGCAGCCAGTAGCTCGGCAGGCTTACCTGAGACCGGCATCTCTTTGATGCAGAGGTGGGTGAACTTCTTGGGTGCAACTCCGGCTTCGGCCAGTGCTGCCAACACAGCATCGGCCAGGCCACCCTCAGCCCAGTGGTCTTCTGCCACAATCAGGTGCCCGGTCTCCTGAGCCGCCTTAATGACAGTGGCCGCGTCAATCGGCTTCACCGAATAGAGGTCGATAACCCGAATGCTAATGCCCTCGCCCGCCAGCTTGTCGGCGGCTTCCAACGCCTCATGAAGCGTGATACCAGCAGCGATTACCGTTGCCGTCGTACCATCTCGCAGGGTCTTGGAGCCGCCTATCGTGAAGCTCTCATCACCGCCGTAGAGTACTGGGGTAGCCTCACGAGTGGCACGCATGTAGGTGATGCCTTTGCGCTCTGCCATCTGCGGAATCAGGGCTGCGGCGCAGACCGCATCCGACGGATACAGCACGGCGCTGGAGTGAACCGAGCGCATCATGGCCAAATCTTCCAGGGCCATCTGGCTGGGACCATCTTCCCCAATCGAGACACCGGCATGCGTGCCTACCAGGCGCAGACTGGCGCGGCTGACGGCGGCCATGCGAATCTGGTCATAGGCACGGCAGAAAAACGCGGCGAAGGTTGCGGCGAACGCGCGATGTCCTCGAACATCTAACCCCTGGGCCACGGAGACCATAATCTGCTCGGCGATGTACATCTGGAAATGGCGATCCGGGAACGCCTTCCCGAAGATTTCCGTGTAGGTGGAGTTGCCGACCTCGGCATCTACAGCGAACACATCGGAGCGTGCCTTGCCCAGCGCTGCCAGACCATCACCATACGCCTTGCGTACCGCGACTTTGGAGCCCTTTTCGTAAACGGGTGCCACATAGTCAGATAGGGTTGGCGCCTCTACATTGCCTGCCTCTGGAAGTTGGGGCTTCACGGTCAACCCTGAGATGGGACCAGCTTCTGATAGCTCGGCCAGTGCCTTCGCTTCTTCGTCGGGCTTGAGTGCCTTGCCGTGCCAGCCAGGTGCACCAGCGAGCCAGCTGACTCCCCCACCCTTTTCCGTTTTGGCCAGAATACAAACAGGGCTGCCGGTGTGCTTTACGGCCTCGGCATAGGCTTCGTTGATTTCATGGACATTGTGCCCATCGACAATAAAGACCTTCCAGCCAAACGCAGTAATCCGAGCGGCATAGACCGCCATGTCGTGCCCCAGCGCCGTCTCGCCACGCTGACCAAGCTTATTCACATCGACTATGGCAATCAGGTTGTCCAAGCCCTGCTCGCTGGCTACCATGAGGGCTTCGTATACGCTACCCTCAGCCATCTCGGAGTCACCCAGCAAACACCAGACCTTGAAATTACGCTTCTCGATGTGCTTGCCCGCAATGGCAACACCCACGGCAATGGCGATTCCCTGTCCCAGAGACCCCGTAGCGGCATCCACATGAGGAATCAGCGGCGTGGGGTGACCTTCGTAGATAGAGCCGAACTTGCGCACGCTGAGCAGATCCGCGTCCGAAATGGCATCGGCGGCGCGGTACATGGCATAGAGTACCGGGCAGGCATGTCCCTTCGAGAAAATCAGGTGGTCGTTGTTGGGGTTATGCGGCGTGGCAAAGTCATACTTTAAATACGATGCCTGGAGGACAGCCATAAGGTCGGCAGCGCTCATACCACTCGTGGGGTGGCCGCTACCGGCGGCGGTAGTGCAGCGAATGGAGTCGGCACGGAGCTGGCGGGCCAGGTCGGTCCAGAGCGCAGTCTGTTCGGAGGACATAGGTCGGTCTATCAGATTCCTTGGAAGCATTCGGCGGAGAAGATTCCGCCCGCCTCATGATACCGCACAGAAATCTTGAGACAGAATGAAACTACACGCTTTCTGCAGGGCGCAAGTCTTTGAGCATCAAATCAACCGTTACTCGCCCGTTCCAGTGGTTAGCTCGGGGAGTGTAGACCACATCCACATCGTCGCCAGGCTGGAACTGGTCGGCAAGGTCGCCGCTCTGGAACTTTACGGCCTTGAATGAGGCTTCTGCGCCCGGTAACCTAAAGGTGAAGTTTGCCGTGTTGGCATCCTTCCCTACCCGTCGTGCGGAGAGCACCACGGCCCTGCGAGTCAGAAACGTTGGTTCGGGGTTATCGCGACCAAAGGGAGCCAGTTTATCCAGCCAGTCTAAGAGAGACAGATTGACAACGGCGCCACTGGCCACTTCGGCATCGATATCCAGAGTAGGTGGCTCCGGCTCATCCTCTATCAGTCCATCAGAAACGTCGTGCAGGCGCTCTCGTAGCGCCTCTAAATTCGCAGCAGGAACAGTCACACCCGCAGCGGCATGATGCCCCCCATAGCGAGCCAGCAAGTCGGAGGCGCCATGAAGCGCCTGCAGCAAGTTGAAGCTGCCATAGCTGCGCCCAGAGCCGTGATAGCTATCTTCGTGGGAATCGTAAGCCAATAGCACTACAGGGCGGCGAACAGCATCTACCACCCGCGCCGCCACGATACCGACAATGCCATGCCCCCAGGCAGGGCGTGCTAACACCAGCACACGCCGCCCCTGATTCTCGGGCAGCGCGGCATCTGCCAGGGCTTCCATGGTGGCACGTGCGGTTTCTTCACGGACTTTGTCATGGAGCGCGCCCATCTGCACAGCAAGCTGCTCCGCTTCGTCGGCATCTTTCGTGGTGAGCAGTCGGAAGGCGATATCCGGGTCGAACACACGCCCGGCAGCATTCAGGCGCGGGCCGAGCTTCATGGCCAGGTTCTGCGCCTCTAAGGGCTTCCCTTTCAGGTCCAGGCTAATCAGCAGCGCCTCTATACCCGCTTTCTTAGGAGCGGAAAGCGCCTTCAGGCCATGCGCCACGAAGACCCGATTCTCACCGACCAGTGGAGTTACATCAGCGACCGTGCCCAGCGCAACCAGGTCCACAAAGTTTCGGCGGAATGCCTCACGATGCTGAGGCTGAATGACAGAGACCAGAGCATCCAGGACCTTGAAGGCTACTCCCGCGCCACAGAGTTCCTTAAACGGTGGGGCAGGCACATCTTCTCGATACGGGTCTACAACGGCATGTGCGGGGGGCAGGACTTTACCGGGCCTGTGGTGGTCTGTAATCACCACATCAATGCCCAGCTCATTGGCCCGCTCTACGGCACCAACCGCAGTAACGCCGCAGTCCGAGGTCATGATCAGGCTCGCGCCGGCCTCTTTGGCCTTCTCAGCGCCATAGGGCTGAAAGTCATACCCATCGGTACGGCGTGGTACGAACCCGACAACATCAGCTCCAAGTGCGCTAAGGGCACGCACACAGATAGCGGCGCTGGTGACACCATCGGCATCATAGTCCCCGTGAACAAAGATGCGCTCGTTGTCTTTAATCGCCCGCGCCAGTCGCTCTACGGCCTTATCGCAGTCTGGAAGTAGAAATGGGTCGGAGAGATCGGCGAAGCTGGGATTCAGAAACTGCTCCGCTTCCTCCGCATTTACCACGCCCCGGTTCACCAGTAGCGCAGCCACCACAGGCGGAACAGAGAGGCGCTCCGCGAGCGCCTCTACTTCCGCCTTATCCGGGTCGGCAACCCGCCAGGTCACTTCTTTCCGCCGAACCAGCGCGATAGGTCTACAACCAGCGGGGCAGCGTTAAAGATAGAGCTATAGGTGCCGGAGAGCACTCCGATAAACAGAGCCGCATTCAGAGGACGAATGACCGCGCCACCCAGTACCATAAGCGAGAGCAGGGTCACCAGCACCGTGCCTGAAGTGAACACCGAGCGAGCAAAGGTCTCGTGGATAGAGTCTGCCACAATCTCGGGCAGCTCCACGCGATTTCCCTTGATTTTCTGGTTCTCACGGATTCGGTCAAAGATGATAATCGTGTCATGGACCGAGAACCCGATCACTGTCAGAGCGGCGGTTACGAACAGTGAGTCTATCTTCCAGTTCAAGAAAAAGCCCAGCCCGCAGAACATGCCGATCAGCACCAGAATGTCATGGAGCATGGCAATGATTGCGGCGAAGCCGAACTTCAACCCGGTCACGAACCCGGCAGACGCAAAGCGCCAGGCCAGATACAGCACGATAAAGATAGAGCTGTAGAGAATCGACTGAATCGCGTTGCGGGTTAGCTCTGAGGAGATAGAGCTACCGATGCGCTCATAACCGCCCTTGGTGACATCCGGGAAGGTCGACTTGAGCTTACCTACCAGTTCGTCTGCCTGCTCCGCGGTGAAGTCTTTGCCATTCTGGGGTGGATACGAACGAAGACATTATTGTCTCCGGTCTGAGCGGATGCTTCGTGAATGCCAGCCTCTGTGACCGCTTTCTCTACCGCTTCTCGGCTCATAGGCTTCGAGAAGGTCAGGGTCAGCTCGGAACCACCGGTAAACTCGATACCAGTCTTGAAGCCCTTCAGCGGACCTGCAAAGATAATCAGCGGCACGATGATGATGGCCGACAGAGAGTACCAGAGTTTACGCTTGCCCACCGCGTCTACGTTCGGGCGCCAGAGTCCGCTGCTCCATTGTTTCGCCGCATCTTTGCCCAATCGCTCAATCAGCAAGTTCAAGAAGGTGCGGCTGACCGTAATGGCCGTAAACATGGATAGCAAGACACCGATTCCCAGTGTCATTGCGAAGCCCTTGACCCCACCGGAGCCATGGACATAGAGCAGCAGAGCCGTCACTACCGAACAGAGGTTGGAGTCGAAGATAGCGGAAAAGGCGCGCTTAAACCCTTCATCAACCGCGTGGCGCAGGGATTTTCCCGCCACCAGTTCCTCTTTGGTCCGCTCAAAAATCAGAATGTTAGCGTCGACCGCCATACCCACGGACAGAATGAAACCCGCGATTCCGGGCAGCGTAAAGGTAACCCCAAACAGCAGAAAGACCGCATAGGAAAAAATGGTGTAAAGAATCAAGGCAAGGCAGGCGACGATACCGGGCAATCGGTAGACCACGATCATGAAGATCATGATGGCGATCATGCCCACAGCGCCCGCCAGAACTCCCTTACTTACGGCATCCGCGCCCAGAGTCGCATCTACAGATTGCTGTTGAACGATTTTGAGCGGAAGCGGCAGAGCGCCACCATTGAGATAGTCCGCCAGCTTCTTTGCAGAGCTGATTGTCTCAAAGGGCTCTAGAACCGCTTTACCATTGGTGATCGGAACCTTGATGTTCGGCGCCATGAGAATCCGACCGTCCAGATAGATCATCAGAATCTCATCGGTATGGTCGGTCGTAAACTTGGCGAATTTATCCTGGCCCACACTGTTAAACGTGAGGTTTACCACCGAGGAGGCGCTGCCCTGCTGAGCGAAACCGGCCACCGCTTTGCCGGGCTCCAGATCACTACCGGTCAGCTCTTTGCGCGCCGACTTCAAGAACGTATCGAAGCCCGTAAGCTCTTCAGACAGATCCAAAAGCTGCTTCTCGTCTTCCGGCAGAAGCTTGAGACTGGTCTTACCTCCAGCAGCGGAAAGCGTCTCCAGCGGGCGTGGAAGCGTGGTTTCTTTCGCCTTATCCGGAGATTTCTCGGCGTTATCAATCATGGCGCGGAGCGCGAGATTGAGGTGTGCACGGTCACGGAGAGTCTTGTTGGTGGTGGAGTCGAAGACGGTGTATTCCACTGTCTTTTCTTTTTTCTCCACACCATTGTCCATGGTAGTGACAGTCTCATCGCGACCACGGAAATCATAGCGCCCGAACTTGGCTCGATTGCTGCTCCAGTCCGGGCTGTAGTAAAACTCCAGCTGTGCGGTATTCTGAAGCTGCTCGAAAATCTCGGCTTCGTTCTTAACAGCGGGGAGTTCCACCACGAACTGCTGAGTGCCCTTGGGGATAACAAGCGCCTCCGCTACACCGTTGGCGTTCACGCGGTTCTCGATAGTGCGCTGGACCGCCGACTTCGCATCGGCGTCCCATTTCTGGTCTTTAGGGAGCTTGTCTAGCTCCGCTTCCAGAACAACACGAGCGCCACCGCGGATATCCAATCCCAGCTTGGGACGGAAATTGAACGACGGGACGGTATGGGCGATTACAATGAACGCGATCGCTGCGGCGGTTATCGCGGCCACGATGGCGAGGAGCTGTTGGGGCTTCAAGATTGGTTTCTATCCTTGCCCAGCCGACTCCGGTGGGCGTCAAAATACAGGAAATTATGCGGCCCAGAGTGGAACTTGTCAACTTCAGCGCGACGCAAGCGGGCTATGCGCTGTCTTATTCCAGTGTGATACGCTGCCTCGCGCTCGCTACCCTGCTGCTCCTCGGAGCAGGTTGTGGAGGTCGGAAAAAACCAATCAAGGTTGCTCCGTCTCCTTCACCCAGCACCTCACCGATTCCGGTGGGTGTGTCTGCCGATGGTGCAACCTGGATGATTCAAAAGAACGGTGAGCGTTTGCTCAAGGTGACTGCTGACTCTGCGGAAGCAGCGCCAGATACAAGCGGCAAGCTAGAGGCACAGTTCCATGGTCAGAAAGCGACCCTATACCGAAACAATGCTCCCTTCATGGAGCTAACCGGTGATGTGAGCGCTGATGACTTGGCACAAACCGTCACTGTTAAAAATGCGCTTGCAACCTTCTTGAAAGACAACTTACGCGTTTCATCCGATACCATAACCTGGAACCGTGCCACCGCCAGACTCAATGGCAATGGCAATGTTCGGGCACTGCTTGGTACGGCAGAACTTCAAGGAAAAAAGTTTACTGCGGATGAGCGCCTGAGCCGAATTGAAATAGACCAATGAAGATTCTCCGTGCCCTACCTGTTGTTCTCCTGCTTGCTACAGCCGCCCTGGCGCAAAGTAAAGTCGGTGATTTCACTATCGCCACCAATGGCGGCAAGATCCTACTGGTTACCAACTCGAAAACATTGCAAGTTACCCTGACTGGCTCGATGCCGACCATAAAAAGCCGCCAGAAGGTGCGTGACCTGGAGATAAGCGCCCAGAAGATATGGGGCAGCCAGCGACCGAACAGGCCCCAATAAAGATCTCCTGACTCAGGCCACCATGACGGGCAGTGTGCGAATCCGCATTACCGAGACTGCCACCGGCACGCTAGATGTCGTTACCGCGGAGCGGGTGAACTACAAAATCGGCGCCACAAAAAACAGTGGGCATGCGGACCTGATTGGCAAGACCACCTGGAAGCGCTATGACAAAGCCCGCCAGCCTATCCTGACCTTCACCGGGGAAAATGGCACCATTGATTTTGAAGGAGAAACCCAGACAATCGCTCTGGATAACCTGGATGGCACAGTAACTCCCCCACCCGGAAAAGAGAAAGGCAAGTCTTGAGCGTTCCCCCACCGCCAGCAACATTACGTCAGATCGAAGCCCATGGCCTGGTAAAAGAGTACCGGGGCCGAAAGGTTGTCGATGATGTCAGCCTGACCTTCTCGGAAGGAGAAGTCGTCGGCTTGCTGGGACCGAACGGTGCTGGAAAAACCACCAGTTTCTATATGATTGTTGGGCAGGTTCGTCCCAGCTCCGGCGACGTGCTTCTGGATGGCAAAGAAATCACCAAGCTCCCTATGTACCAGCGGGCGCGCCGAGGAATCGGCTATCTAGCCCAGGAAGCCAGTGTCTTTCGCAAACTCAGTGTGCGCGAAAACATTCTTTTAGTGCTGGAGATGACTGGCTGTCCCGCTCGTGAGCGTGGCCCTAAGGCCGATGCTCTGCTGAAAGAGCTACATATAGAGCACCGTGCAGACGCCAAGGGTTTTGTTCTCTCCGGAGGCGAGCGGCGGCGCGTAGAAATCGCCCGTGCGCTGGCTGCAGAACCGGCCTTTCTGCTACTTGATGAACCCTTCGCGGGCATCGATCCGAAAGCAATTGAAGACATTCAGAGCGTAGTACGCCAGCTAAAGGCACGCGGTATTGGGATTCTGATTACAGACCACAATGTGCAGGCGACATTACGAATCGTCGATAGAGCCTATGTTCTGGTAGACGGCAAGATTATTGTAGAGGGTGATCCCGATACCATCGCTCGCGATGAAGGTGTCCGCAAAAACTACCTGGGTGAGAGTTTCACGCTATGACCCGGATGGACCGACTGGTACTCAATGAGATTGTCGGGCTCTTCATTGGTGGAGTCATGCTCTTTACGACTCTGTTCTTCGCCACAGGAGAGCTGATTCGCTATGTCGAGTTCCTGCAGACCGGGCGTGGCTGGGGGCTGGTTATCCAGCTTATCCTCACGACTATTCCTATGGCGCTCAGTTTTACTACTGCTATGGGTATGCTGCTGGCCTGCCTGCTCGGATTCGGACGGCTTTCCGATGACAATGAAGTTACCGCGTTGACGGCTGCGGGAGTCCCCTTTACCCGTATCGCCCTCCCCGGCCTGATTTTTGCCGCTCTGGTCTCACTGGGTCTCTCTATCGCTGCTCATACTGTCGTGCCAAGCACCATGCGTACACGGCAAGCCTTGTTAGACGATGCGAAGAAAGACCTGGGAGGTGGCCCACAGATTCGAGAAGCGTTCTTCCTGCCTCTGAAGACCGAAGGCAAGCTTGTGCTTCTAAATGCTCTTGGCGGTGTTGGCACAAATGATTCCGGAGTAGCGACCCTGGACGATGTGTTTATAACCGTCACGGAAAACGATAAGGTTATCAGCATGGTGCAGGCCAAGCAGGCACACTGGCGAGTGGACAGGCGTGACTGGAAGATGGAAGGCATCAAGCGCCTTGTCTACTGGAAAAACAATATCCTGGTAGAGCAATCCGGAGGCTCCCTGGAAACGAAAGAAGTCACCTACAAACTGAAATCCCCCGAGGAGTTGTCTGTCTTCGCGCGCTCGGTCATGGAACACACCACCGCGGAGTTACTGCAGCGTGCAGCGATTCTGAGAGAAACCGGTCAGAAGAAAGAGGCTGCAAAAGCCGACGGTGAGATTGCCCGGCGGCAGGTAGGCGCACTCGCGCCGTTCATCTTTGCCCTGGTAGGCGCTCCACTGGGAGTACGCCCCAAACGCTCCGGCGCAGGTATGGGCTATGCCCTATCTGTGCTGATTACGTTTGTATACTGGGTGCTTTCGCAAGTTTGCTTGAGTCTTGCCATTGGCTCCGGAGGCCCTATAGGTATACTGGCTCAGATTCCGAATATATTAGGTATCGGCCTGGGAATCTTTTTCCTGGGGCGGGTGGTGCGATACAATCGAGTTTGAGGGGCTCATTTCATGGGCGTCAACACTACCCTTCTTTTTTTCCTGCTACTGATCCCGCTTTCGGGTCTTATTGCCTTTGTCGGTGACCGTATCGGGCACCGCATGGGTAAGCGCCGCCATTCTCTTTTAGGCCTACGCCCCCGCCATACCGCCATGGTATTCACGATTGGCTCCGGTATGGGCATCTCTCTGCTTATGTTCTGCCTGATGTACGCCTCCTCTGAAACTTTCCGGGAGGTTCTTGCCCGTGGCACCGAGTTAAAGCGGCTCAATAAGACTCTGGAGCAGCGCAACGGTGAGCTGACTACGGCAAACGAGACTGCGGATCGGCGTATAAACGCTCTTAACATTGAAGCGAAACAGGCGGAGCTAGCAAAAACACAGGCAGAGAAGGCGCGCAAAGACGCCGTGTCTCGCCAAGCGGAGGCAGAAAGCAAAACAAAGCAGGCGGCTGAGGCACTTCGCAAAGCTGAGGCGAACCTGGCCACAGAGCGAACCAAACTTGGAACTGCCAGCTCGGCGCTAGAAGGCGCTGAGGCCAAGGTGCGTGATGCCAGGGAGCGACTGACTACAGCCAACGCTGCCAGTCAGGCTGCTCGCGCGGAAGCGAACACTGCTCAAAAACGAGTTCAGCAAGCCCAGCTACGAATCCACCGGGCTGAGGATGATCTCGCATCGGCAAAAGAGCGCGTAGCGAAAGCCAATAGCACCTTCGACGAAGTCACGAAATTCCAGCACAGTCGGATAGCCCGCCAGACCACCCAGCTTTACCAGCAAGAAACGAAGCTGAATGAGCAATCGCGCTTGCTATCAGAGCGGAGCGCCCAGCTTGAGGCCCAGAATGTCACTGCCGAGCGTCAGCGTATGGAAGTGGCGCGCCTGACTAAAGAAGTAGATGAGTTAGAGCAGAAGCGCATGGAATCCCAGCGGCAGCTAGCTGCCGTTACGTCCAGCGCACAGGCGCTCCGTGACACCCGGATTATCTATCGGGTGGGAGAAGAGATAGACCGGATCTCCATTGCCCCCACAAGCTCTGTCTATCGGGTACAGAATCGCCTGGAAGCACTCATGACTACGGGCGGTAAGAAGGCAGAGACACGCGGTGCCGCACGTGGTGGCGATCTGGGCCGCGCGGTGGTCATTCCTACACGCAGTAGTGGCGCCGAGTCCATGAACGAAGAAGATGTGCTCCGCGAGGTCTCCAACGCGGTCCGCAAGGGGAATGAGAATGTAGTCGTCATTCTGCTCTCTTCGGAAAACGCAGTGGTCGGCGAGCCGGTACGTTCTGACTTGCGCATCTTGCGCAATCCTCTGATTCTTAAAGAAGGCGCGGTTCTGGGTGAGATTCTGCTGCCCGATACCCGAGTCCGTCAGGACACGGCCGATAGACTCTATGCGTTCCTGCGTGGCGAGGTCCGCGATAATCTGCTGAAAGCGGGAGCCATACCTCCAGCTCTCGGCGGCGATGCTGAGGCGAGCCTGGTAACTCTGAGTGGCGATGAGTGGCTGAGCCTGCTGGATGAGGCACGCCAGGCGGGCTGGCGTGCCAGAGTCACCGTACGTATTGCTCGTGATTTGCGCGCAGCCGATGCTGTTCGCCTGACCTTTGACATAAAAGGTCTCCCTGCCGTTGCTACTGACAGACAGCAATGATCGTGCTGGCTATCGACCCAGGCTCCCACAAATGTGGGCTGGGTATCGTTTCTCCAAAAGGCATTCTTCATCGGGAAATCGCGGCTACGGAAGCGCTGGCAGAGCGAGTCAATGCTCTCCGAAATCAGTTCACTCCATCAGTCATTCTTATGGGCAACGGCACCCGTAGCGTCGCTTTAGAAGCTGCCCTTGGAGTTGAGATAGTCCGGGTACCTGAGAGCCATACCACCGAGCGCGCCCGACAGCGCTACTGGCAGGAGAACCCACTGCAAGGACTTGCTCGTCTCTGGCCAACAAGCCTGCGTACCCCACCTGGTCCGGTAGATGACTGGGTCGCCGTGATTCTAGCCGAAGACTGGCTACAAAAACAGGAGCAAAGAAGCGAATGAGTGACGATGAGAAAAAGCCCGACCCGGCATGCATGACCGTAACCGCAACGCATACAGTCACATTGGATGCAGACGGCGCGGAGCTATCTATCATGGTACAGGGTAGCCAGTTTTTCGGTGGCAATGCCGCTCTAAAGCAGGCTCGCGAGCTGGCCGTGCTCGTGGTTGCCTTGAAAGAAGCCGGGCTGAATGACAAAGATATCCAGCTTCAAAACGCTCAGCTAGAGCAAGGTGGTGGCTTTGGCAAGAGCTCCAGTGCGCTCTATATGCTCAAGCTTATCTGCAAACCAGCGGAGCGTGTGGGAGATGCACTGGCTGTCCTTTCCCAACAGAAGAACGTGATTCTGAACCAGACTTCGTGGACATTCCCCGATGATGACGAGGCCCGAGATTCCTGGCTGGCAGAAGCCGCTCGCAAGGCTCGGCGGCGTGCGGAAAGAATTGCGGCAACCCTGGGAGTACGCCTCGAAAAAGTACAGACTATTCTTCTGGAGAATCCTGGCTCACCTGTTTTTCCAGCGCCACAGTCCGCTAAATCTATGATGGGTCGTTCACGGCAACAGGCGGATTGGGAGGAACTGGGGGGACTGGAAATCCACCACCAGAAAATAGTGACCACGCAGATTCGCGTGGAGTACCATCTGGGTGGCTTCACCGATTCTCCCGCAGAAAGCCCGGTTTAAGAACCGACCAATCCGGGTAAACTGGCGCATCTCTCTAATGGAGTTAAAGAGGAATCCCATGCGTCAATTAAGCCCGCTGCTCGCTCTGGGCATCAGCCTGAGCGCTATCAGCTCTGCCCATGCCTTCGCCGGTGAGGACTTTCTGGCACTGAACATCAACAACTGGCACCATGCGGATATCACCTGTACCGGTGCCGCCGGGCGTAACTGTTTTCGGTTCAACGATCCACGCACCATGACCCTGTCCCCTATTGGGGCTGGCTTCACTTCAGGCGCCGCCGGGTCCATTGCCTGGCATGCCGACTATGTCGACTCCTATGGCTACAATCCGCTCTGGTGGGCGCCGGGTGGACTAGGCCGTTTACGGGCGGCGCTTTCCTGCAAGCCGGAAATCACCAAGGTTCACTTCGATGATCTGGTTACCACCCGGCTGAATTCCACTATCTTCGACAAAATTCCAATCCAGAAGATTAAGCTGCTCGATACCATCAAGCGCGATGCTTCTATGACGGCGCGCGGTGATCAGATAGGTGCCGCGATGAGTGGTGTCAAGTTAGATGCAGCTACTCTGAGCCAGATAACCAAGACGGATATTCAGACGATTCAAAAAACGGGTCTGGAAAAATTCCAAATAGATGCCATCAAGAAAATCTATCAGGATCACCCACCTCGTAACGCTGTCGAACTTCAGATGCGCCGGTATCTATCCGGTACCCTGGCCGGTCTGGTTTATGCCGCTAACCAGAACGATGTGGGGCTAGCGCACCAGATCGTGGGTACCTCGCTACACGCCGTGCAAGACTTTTATTCGCACTCCAACTGGATCGATGTCCCGGAGCGACGCGGTAAGACTTACTTCGATATGGCGACCAACGAGTGGAGTACGCTAGGCACGTACCCACTCTACACAGGAACCTACGAGACCCCCACGCAAACCGGTGTGATCAGCCATGGCAAGTACCTCTTTGCGTGTTCGGTCATGAACCAGCCAGGAATCAAAAACCTGCTGGATATCGGCTGCGGCGCGTTCTCCCCCATCGCCAATGACCCTGTCTGTCTGGAGTTCAAGGAGTGCAAAACTGGCAAACCGGTTTCCGGAGCCATGGTCACGGTGCCTGGCCTGCCCCAGGCGCGGATTCCCAATAACCTGCTCTACCTGGCCCCTCCCGGCATCAATGTCGACTCTACCTGGATGGCGGAGATCGGCGCACGTCAGCGCCGCATCGTCGCCGGTGAACCGGGTGCACTGCCCGATAGCTTGCCATCCGCGCGTGCGGCTTTCGATACAGCGGAATCCCTGGCTACAAAAGCCACCCAGCAGTGGCTGCGCCGCCTGGAAGCGGCCATGACCAAGGTTGGACTCAGCGGGTTCTGGAACCGAATTAAGACCGAATCCAGCATCAATAAGAGCACCAGTGTCAGCTACCTGAACGATTCTCAGCAGGGCTACCGAGACCCAGCCAACAGCGCTATGGCTCCCTGGGAAGACTTCTCCAAGCTGGGCTATCAGTTTGTCTCTGCCGGAACCTACCCGCCGAGGGCCACGGATATCCCCGAGCAGAGCTTCCTGCGCCTGAAAATCAACACTAGCACCGACCAGTTCAGCGGTACTGATGCGGATATCGTGGTGTCGATTCCCGGTGAAGGTGAGTTCGTTCTAGACAACATGCCCGCCAAAGGAGAGGGGCTTTTCAAGAAGGCGATTTCCTACAACGATTTTGAGTCAGGTGATTCTGCAGTCTATCTGGTCGGTCCCCTCAAGAATCCGCCCAGTAGCTTCACGATTACGAACCGCTCCAAAACGGCGGGTGATGTTATCGTGGCCGCTGTAGAAGGGTTTGTGAAAGCAGTTGTAGATGCCGTGAAGTCTGTTGTCGATGGTATTGTCGGGTTCTTCAAGACTCTTACCGGCTACGACCCGGACTTCGTACAGAAGAACCAGAAGGTATGGCGCTTTGCCGATTTGCCGCAGAATGTGGGGCAGAGTATTGGCTACACCATCGACCTGAACGGCGGCGATGAAGGCAACTATAAGCTTCATGGCTCCATTCGCAAGACAGGAGACTATGCGGGCCGTGGCGCGCAGGGCAACGCTAGCTATGTAGTTCGAGTAGACCGCCTGGAATGTATCAAGGAAAGCACCTGGGACCGATTCACCAGCTCCGATGAACCGTTCCTGGCGACGTTTGTGAATGCGCTGGATGGCGATATCCCGGCGAACCGCCGCAAGCTCTTCGGACCATTCGACGATGTGGATTCCGGCGAATCCCGCAATATTGCCTTCGAGTTCCCCGCTGTTACAATTCCGAAGGGTTCCGGGGTCATCAGTTTCCCGGTACTCCTGATGGAGAGTGATGACGAATCTGCCAGCGAACGCAATGATATCTTGAACAAGTTTGCGGGCGATACCAACACCAAGGTGCCCGAAGCGAACTTCTGGGATACGCTGGGTGCCGCTGTGGCTCCTGACTGGAAGGTACAGCGAATCGAGGCATGGACCTTTACCAAGGGCGATACTATTCGCTCCGGTCAGTCCGGCATCTTCAATAATGTCGGCTGGATAGAGGGCAAGCAGAGCAAGTCGTTCAGCCTCAGTGTTCCGGCTCCGCTGCCGATTCGTGCCCAGGACCTGGAAGATATGAGTGGGGTTACGCTCAGCGCGTCGGATGCCCCTCAGCGTCCCCTGATAGCCCTGCTAGGACTGACCGTGGGAGCAAGTCTGCTGGGGATGGGCCTTCTTCGGGCAGGCAAGGGGCGATAGAAGGCGCACCGGATGTTATAATGGCCGCGTGATTCAAGCCGAGCTTGCGGCCCTTCTCCGCTGCCCTGAAACCGGCGAGCCCTTAACAGGCTGGGATGGCTCCGCTACCGAAGCGACGTTAACAACCGCTTCGGGGCGGAGCTATTCTGTCTCTGGAGGCATCGCCGGTCTCCTTCCTGATGCCCTGCGGGGCACGAGCGCCGATGATTCAGCAGAGACGATAGAAAAGCGCACCGAAATGGCCGCGCGTGATGCCCAGACCAGCAGCTACGATGGCATGATGGGCCTGAAGATGTTTACGTCAGTCGAGGTCCCGCTCACTCTGAGCTACCTGCGCCCAGAACCCGATCAACTCATGCTGGAGGGCGGCTGCGGCACCGGGCGTATGACCCCTGCCTTTACGGATAAAGTCCGTGGGCTGGTCTGTGTGGATTTCTCACGCGCTTCGCTGGAAGTCGCCATGGGCAAACTCACCCCCACACAGCGCGCCAAAACACTGTTTATTCAGGCCGATCTCTCCAAGCTCCCGCTGGCCACGGGCGTGTTTGACCGCGTGGGCAGTTTCGGTGTGTATGAGCATATTCCCACCCCGGAAACGCGTGCCGATGCCCTCAGCCACCTGGCCCGTGCCTGTAAGACCCGCACGCAGGGAGGTCGCTTCGCGATATCGGCCTACCGCTGGGGGCCGCCGCTCTCCTGGACCAGCCAGAAAGAGGGCCACCACGAGCCTGGGCATATCTACTTCATTCGTAAGACTCTCGCCGAACTGAAAACCGAAGTCGGGGTTCACTTCGAAGTCGGTGGGGCTACCGAGAAACTCGTTTACTATCACCTGCTCTGGGGGCGACCAAAGGTCTGACATGGCAAGCGCATACACACCGGGGCTGACAGTATCGGCCCACACCGAGATTGTAAAAACGCGACGATTACCCCTCAAGGGCGAGGTGCTGGTTTCCAGGGGTGCCTGGGTAAACCCGGAAACCATCGTGGCTCAGGCCGCACTGCCCGGTATTCTCCAGACAGTGAAAGCCGCAGCCCTGCTGGGAATCGACCCGGCAGAGGTAGAGGCTGCTCTGGGTGTCTCCATCGGTGATAGTGTTACGCGTGGGCAGGTAATCGCTCGGTCCACGGCGCTCTGGGGCCTGATGAAGTCAGAAGCCAAGGCCAATGCCACGGGCACCGTGGAGCTGGTCTCTAAAGTCACCGGCAATGTCGGTATCCGCCTCCCCTCTACCCCGGTCTCCATAGATGCCTATATCCCCGGCACTGTAAGTGAAGTCATGCCCGGTGAGGGCGTGACGATTACGGCGACCGGCGCGCTGGTGCAGGGTATCTTCGGTGTGGGTGGTGAGCGCCAAGCGCCTCTTGCTCTGGGAGCAAGCTCCCCGGATAAAGTTTTAGACGCCTCCGACCTTACCGAGGAGCATCGTGGCAGAATCGTCGTGGGTGGGAGCCGTGTTACTGTCGAAGCTCTCCGCAAAGCGGGAGACGTCGGAGCACTCGGCATCGTGGCGGGCGGCATCATCGATACCGACTTAAAAGAGTTCCTGGGCTATGACATCGGTGTCGCCATTACCGGTCACGAGGAGCTTCCTTTCTCGCTGGTTCTTACCGAGGGCTTCGGCGAGATATCTATGGCGCGCAAAACCTACGAGCTCCTTGCTGGTCTGATCGGTCACTCCGCCAGTCTCTGCGGGGCCACTCAGATTCGCGCTGGTGTTATTCGCCCCGAGGTGATTGTTGCAGACACCGCCGATCAGGTAGTTCCGAAGCAAACCTCTGCCGATAGCTCCGAAGATGCCTTCTCCCTGGAAATCGGTGTGCCCATTCGCTTAATCCGTGAACCGTACTTCGGCGTTCTGGCAACCGTTCACTCCCTACCCCATCACCTGACCGTTATCGGTTCGGGGGCCAAGGTGCGAGTGCTGGAAGCCAAGCTCCCAGATGGCACTATAGCCACGGTTCCACGCGCCAATGTGGAGATTGTGGGAGGCTAGCGACTCCTATGTGGAACGCGCTGAAAAAGCTGTTCTCGGGTAAATCCGGCTGCGATCACAACAACCTGCCTCCCCAGGAGGAGAATCAGCTTGCCGAGGAGATTCGGAAGCAGGGCGACCTCGCCCATGCCGCATTTCATGCAGCGAACGCCGTCAGCAGCGCCCCTACGAATACAGAGTATCTGGCTACGCTGGATAGAATCTTAGACATTGCCTCAGACCCCAGGGCTCTGTTTCCGCCAGACAAAAAAGGCGGCATGGCCTATCCGCAGGGCGCTGCCCTGGCCTATGTGTGCAAGCGGCTGAATCGAACCGATGAGGCCCTCAGCCTACTCTACTCCGTCATCACTGCCCGCCCGGATATTCCCTATCTGGACTGGGCTATTGATTGGGTAAAAGACGCGGAGACATGTATTCCCACCACAGAGTTCCTGGGCCGACTGATGCAGGCCATCAGTAATAACACCCTGGACCAGCAGCGGGCCCGCCCCACGCTGGAGCGTACTCCCCAGCTTATCGATGCCCTAATCGCTACCGGACGAATCTCCGAAGACGGAATTTTCTACACGGCCGCAGGTGGACTGCTCCGACGAATCGGCTATGAGCAGAAAGCAATAGAGGTCGCTCAGCAAGCCTACGCAACCACTCCCACTTACTGGAGTGCCGTAGCACTGGGCTCCGCTCTGCGTGAATCCGACCCCAGAGCCGCTATAGAAGCGTTTCAGAAAGCAACGCAGCATGACCCGGCAGATGTCTCCGCCTGGCTGGATATCGGAGATCTCTTTTGGAATCTGGGAGATACAACGGCGGCCAGAGAATCCTATGAGCATGTCTGCGCCCGTGAACCGGAACATGCCTGGGCCTATCCCTCTTTGCTCGCGCTGAGTTGGGATGAAACCCGCAGTGACGAAACCCAGAAGCAGCTTTTCGACTTTGCGGAGCGTGCCACAGACAAAAACCGGGTAATGCATCTCTGCTGGCAGCGCTTCCGCTCTTACACCGGCTCGTTCTTGCCTGGCCCCGGTGAGGCACTGGTGAACTTCGGTAGAGGGCTGGATCCGACTCAAATCACCGCTGGCGATAGAGTGGAAGGCGAGGTTACGGCACCAGAATCGCCGAGCGCGATAGCTGCCCTTTCTAGCTATCTGGCACGCTATGAGGCGGGCATAGATGTAACCTTCTTGAAGATCCCGAAACCGAGCCCACTCCTACCACAGCACAATGTTCGCTTCGCTCTCTGGCGCTATGAAGGGCACCAGGCAGTTCCTGCTGTCCCTCCACCACCACAGGCAATTGCAGAGCAGGTAGCCGAGTTAGCGCAGAGGCACTTCGGGTTCATAGACTGGCTGCAAGTCGCTCGCAGAACCACACTCACAGAGGCAGATGCGGAACAGGTTGCCGCAGCCATGGTGCACCCATTGCCACCTCCCGCTGGAATGGCAGATTGGGACTGGACACAACGCACGGTGCTGGCCGGTGCCTATCAGCTGGTCGTGCTGGACTCCGATTTATCGTTTGAGCTTCTTGCTGGTGCAATGGACTGGAGCGTGTGGGCCTCGGCTCTGGCATTAGCAGCTGCGGCACAGGATACTCCCGCACTGGAGCAGCGCTTGCTCCCTGAGCTTCAGGCAACGATTCGGCACTGGGATCCGGTAACGATTCCGGAGTTTATGCATCCCCTCTATGCGGCTCTGGTAACACTATCTAGCCTGGATGAGAAAACGCGGCAGGCGGCGGAAAAGAAACTTCAGGCTTTGGAATCCTGAGCGGAACTCAAGAAGCCTGCCTTATGTTAGAAACAGCGTGCCAAACTTAGAGTTCGTATCCGTGATAGAGGCTTCGCAGGCGGAGGTATGGAATTTCCACGCCTCATTGGGAGTTCTGGAGATACTGACGCCACCAGGCACGAAAATTACCCTACCAGAACCGAAGCCAGAGCTGAAGCAGGGCGCCCGCTTCACGATTATTGTTCGGCAGCCACCCGTATTTCTTCCCCTCGCCTGGGAAAGTGTCTTCACCATATATGAGCCGCCGGTTCGATTTGTAGATGAGCAGGGCAGAAAAGGCCCCTGGAAATCCTGGCGGCACGAGCACCGGTTTGAAGCGGTAGACAACCGAACCACGAAGCTGATTGATAGCATTGACTACGAACCACCCTTTGGGATATTGGGGCGGATTGCGGATGCTCTGTTCCTTCGGCGTATCCTGACAAATGCCTTTGCCTTTCGGCATCAAAAGACGAAAGACTTGCTCCAATCAGCAATTAACGCTAAAACAGACACGTGATTAACGACGAACCCGAAGAGGAAACGACCCAGGAGGTCGCCACACCGGAAGAGACGCCCGTGGTGGAGCGAGCAACCAGCGCTCCCAGCGAAGTAGAGAGCCTGAAGGCTCAGCTAGCCGAGGCGAACGAAGCCTTCCTGCGCGCCCGCGCGGACTTCGCCAACTTCAAGCGCCGTACCGAAGATGAGCGCGAGAGTCTGAAGCAGTACCTACAGGCAGACCTGCTCACTCGTCTGCTGAGCGTGGTAGATGATTTCGAGCGCGCCCTGAGTGCGGCATCCCAGACATCGGATTACGATAAATTGGTGGGTGGTGTCGAAGGCATTCACCGCAAACTGCACGAGCTTCTCAGCCGCGAGGGCGTAGAAATAATCGAGGCGGTTGGTGAGTCCTTCGACCCAAACCTGCATAATGCCGTTCTGCGTGATGAGTCGGGCGAGCATGCAGAAAACACGGTGGTCGAGGAGCTTCAGCGAGGCTATACGCTGGGTGGCAAGGTTCTCCGTCCTACTCTAGTCAAAGTAGCGGCGGGTTAAGGGCGCAGCCCGGTGGAGCTCACCCGGCTCTCCGAGCTTCGTCCCCGCACTGTCTGGGATGTACTCGATGATGCCTTTGACCTCTACCGGGAGCGTTTCACTCTGCTCGCGGGTATAGCCGCAGTTCCATTCGTCCCGGCACACCTGCTAAACGCACTGCTTACCACCCTGGCCTATCAGCGACTTCAAGATTCTGTCGGCAAAGAGGCAGAGGCCACAAACGTTTTTATTCCTCTACTCATCTTTCTTGGGGCCTATCTTATCGGACAGCCTATTCTGCTTATCGCACGGGCTATTCAGTATGCTGTAACCGCAGTGGCTATCGAAGATAGATTGCGCGGTATGGAACCTTCGGCAAAGCGGGCATGGAAGCAAGTACTACCGTCGATTTTGCCCATCACCCTGGCTACTCTCGGCCTGGTATTTCTGATGGCTTTTGTTTATGCTGCGTCCTGTGGCGTGTTGATTTTTCTGGGTCTGCCTTTCATGGCACTTATCCCCGTCTGCATCGGGCTGGAGAAACGCAAGCTGGTCGACGGCTTCAAGCGTGGTTGGCTCATAACAAAGTACAACTTTGGTCGTTCACTCGGACTGACTACGCTGATTTTTCTTATCGAGTTTGCTCTCGCGTTCGGCCTCGGAGTCCTTGTGGGGCTATTTTTCAGTCTAATACCCGGTCAAAGTTCGGATCCACAGTCTTCTAAATCGTTTGTATGGAGTGAAGCAGCCCAGGCAATTGCTGCTCTTTTCATTGCTCCACTGGGTGGAGTTGCATCAACCCTGTTCTATTTTGACTGCCGCGTGCGCCGTGAAGGGCTGGATATGGCTGCACTTGCCGCGGAAACCAATGTCCCTCTGGCAGAGGTCCCTCAGTGAGAGCATTCCTGATAGCCCTCACACTACTGCTTACAGTACCCGCCTTCGCACAAGACCCGACCTCAGCCAATCTCTGGCGCGATCTGGTTCGCAGCTATGACAAGGGAGTTCGCGAAAACAACACGGAAGCTCGCCACGTCGGGGAGAAAGGGATTGGGCAGATTCGTGAGGTGCGCAGAGAGTCCGATGGGGCCATTATCCGCGTAAACACCCATCTGCCGAAGCCCCCAATCACCAGAGAGATACGACTTTTCGGCGCGCAGCTTAAAGAACTGGCTGAAGCTAAAGCGAAACCTGGTAGCACAGACCCGGCGAAGCAAGCGAAAGAGATTCTCGGGCGGCAAGAGTTCCTGGATGCCGCTGCTGGACGCAGCCAGAAGACAGCTCTGGAGCGCTGGCTAGAAGACGCGTTCAAAAAGATAGGTAAGTGGCTAGAGCGGCTCCATATCAAGGCGCCTGGTGGTGGGAATCCCAGTGCCATTATCGCCTTTGCGGAAACCATGCGGTTTGTTCTCTACTTCCTGATTGGCGTGGGCGTGCTGGTACTGCTCTATCACCTTGTTCGCATGGCCAGGGATGCAGGGTGGATAAGGCGTAAAAAGAAAAAATCAGACAGTGCTACCGAAGACCCACTGTTGGACGCCGCCATTGCCGACCCCATTAGCGAAGCTCAGGCAGCGGAACAAGCGGGAGAGTGGCGGCAGGCAGTGAGGCTCCACTATATTGCCGCCCTGAGACTACTTCGAGAGCGAGGCTGGCTGGTAATGGAAGCCAATCGCACGAATTGGGAGTATCAGCGGTTCTTACATCAGCGCAACCCAGAGCTGGCTCGGTTGCTTCTACCAGCAACTCGCCGCTTTGACTGGCTCTGGTATGGGAAGCGCACAGCTACCCCGGAGGACGCCGAAGCGATGCGCACCAATATGGCCGCTCTGAAAGATGCAACCAAGGAGCAGGAGCGCCCCGAATGAAGCGCCGCGTTTCCGGAGATGCCCTGCTTCTCATCGGTCTGATTCTGCTGCTGGCTGTGGCCTCGGCACGGATCGCCACAACAGGCTCCTCGTCGCCGATAGACCAGCGGCCTCATCGCACGGTTAGCAGCGCCCAACCCGGCGGCTGGAAGGCGCTACGGCTACTCTTAGAGGCCAATGGGCACGTGACTAAACTTCGGCGGGAAAAGGCCGATAAGTGGCCCGCCGAGGCAAAGCTGATTGTCACCGGGCCAGAGTTTCTTAACTTCGGGGAGACGAAAACAGCCTGGAGCAAAGACGAAGCGGCAGCCGCTGTTTCCTGGATGACCCGTGGCGGCACTCTGGTTGTCTTTACCGATGATAATAGCGATTTACTGCGAGCTGTCGATTTTTCGAGTGTGCAGGCCCTCTCCGGCAAAGAGTCTCTACCGGCGAACCCCACCAATCTATTGACCGGTATACGGCGAATCGCGCATGGTGAGGTCTTTACGTTCAAGAACACGCCTGACCGCGCGGCAGTGCTTTTGCAATCCGAAGGCACCCCGGTCGGCTGGGTAGCGCGGGAAGGTCAGGGGCGATTGGTGCTCGTTGGCTCCGCTTCGTTTTGTGATAACGCCCACTTAGCCCAGGCAGACAACGCTCGCCTGACGTTGGCGCTTATCACAGGTTTCACTCCCGAAAAGACCGTGGTGCACTTCGATGAGTATCGGCAGGGCTTTGAGGAAAGCAAGAGTTTCTTTCAGATAATCGGAGTGGCCGGGCAGCGTCTTCTCTGGCAGGTAGCCGGAGTGCTGGCGCTACTGGCGCTCAGTGCGGGCGCCCGTTTTGGGCTGCCGGTTCCTCTTCCTCCCAAGCGCCGCCTCTCGTCGGAGTATGTCTCCAGCGTAGCGGACCTGTATCGACGTGCCGGGGCGCGTGATGCTGTCTTGGAGAGCGCCGTGAATCGCCTGCGAAGTGATCTGGCGGGCCGTGTGGGCCTGGAGCAGGATGCACCCGATGACGAGCTGGCCCGCAAAGTCGCCGCCGCGCTGGGAGGCACAGACCCGAAGGGGATGGCGGCAACGGTGAGTTCACTCTTAAAGGACTGTCGCGCCGCGCTGGCGCAAGACCCGAAAGATTTGACGCAAAAAGAGCTGCTGGAGCTTGCCCGGCGTATGGAAGAGCTGCGGAAGGAGACGGGAATTGACGGAGTTTGACATGGATATCGAGGAGGCAGAAGAGCGACCGATTGAGGCTGCTGCCGAAACTGCGCGCAATCTGGCTGATGCGATTCGGACTGAGGTAGCCAAGGCGGTTCGCGGTCAGGAAGAAGTCGTAGACGCGGCACTGATCGCTCTGTTA
Source organism: Armatimonas sp. (assembly GCA_049840835.1). Classification (GTDB taxonomy): domain Bacteria; phylum Armatimonadota; class Armatimonadia; order Armatimonadales; family Armatimonadaceae; genus JANLTX01. The sequence continues at coordinate 199,029 of JASGJG010000016.1, forward strand.
GCTGGCGGCCATGCTCTCTTTGAGGGCGTTCCCGGTACGGCCAAAACTCTCCTGGTCCGCTCTCTGGCAGGCGCGTGCCAGGCAGCCTTCAAGCGTATCCAGTTCACTCCGGACCTCATGCCCAGCGATATCGTGGGCACCAATATCTTCGATGGTAGCGCGTTTCGCCTGCGGCAGGGTCCTGTCTTCACGGAGTTCCTCCTTGCTGACGAGATCAACCGTACGCCCCCCAAAACCCAGGCAGCGCTTCTAGAAGCTATGGAGGAGCGGCGGGTCTCTATCGATGGAGACAGCCTGCCCCTCCCTCCGGTCTTCACGGTCTTTGCCACACAGAACCCGGTGGAGTTCGAGGGCACGTACCCTTTGCCAGAAGCGCAGGTAGACCGCTTCTTAGTCAAAGTTATTATCGACTACCCGGATGAAGCCGCAGAAAACGCGATGCTTGCCGCCTGGGATAGCGGCTTTCAGGCGCGCGATCTCAAGACAGCGGATATCCAACCCGTGGCAACGGTCGAAGAGATTTTAGCCGTGCGCGCCAGCCTGCCCGCGGTCAAGATCGAAGAGAAGACTCGTGCCTACATTACTCAGGTAGTCCGCGCCACCCGCCAGCACAAGCAGCTTCTCTTGGGGGCCTCCCCGCGCGCTTCCGTGGCCTTACTACTGGCCAGCAAAGCGCGTGCTCTGCTGCAGGGGCGCGACTATGTAAACCCGGATGACATCAAGGCAATGAGCCTGCCCGTGCTTCGTCATCGAGTACTTCTTCGCCCGGAAGCGGAGCTGGAAGGAATCGGGGTGGATAGAATCCTATCTACCCTGGTATCCTCGGTAGAGGTGCCTCGCTAACTTTTCTCACGGGAGCTGCTCCGATGCTGGATGCCCTGGCCCTAGCCATTCTTGAAAACCAAAAGCTGCACCACAAGCCGCGCGCCAAGCGAGTGGTGCAGCTTTTCATGTCTGGCGCGGCCAGCCAGTGCGATACTTTTGACTACAAGCCCCTTCTCCTCAAGAAGCGTGGAGAGAAGTTCGACCCCGGCGGCAAGATAGAGCTCTTCCAGAGCGCTCCCGGTGTGGTCATGCCATCGCCGTGGGAGTGGAAGCAATATGGCAGAAGTGGACGCTGGGTCAGCGGGCTATTCCCTCACTTAGCCGAGTGCGTGGATGACATGGCGTTTCTGTACGCCATGGTGAGCAAGTCCAATGTGCATGGCCCGGCGACGTTCATGCAGAACACAGGCTTCGTGCTGCCAGGTTTTCCCAGCATGGGCGCCTGGCTCAGCTATGGCCTGGGCTCGCTGAACGATAATTTGCCCACGTTCGTGGTGCTGCCGGATAGCCGTGGTGTTCCCCCGAACGGTCCAGCGAACTGGGGCGCGGGCTTCCTTCCTGCGGCGCACCAGGGAACGGTGGTGAAGCCGGGTAGCAAGACACCCATCTATGACCTGTTTCCCCCGGAGCGGCCCTACTTAACGCCACAGAGTGAGCGAGACAGTCAGGCGCTTCTACAGAAGCTGAACCAGAAACATCAGGCCACGCGCCCCGGCGATACCAGGCTCAATGCCCGCTTGCAGTCTTACGCTCTGGCGGCTCGGCTTCAACTCTCGGCGCCTGAAGTGCTCGACATCACGGGCGAATCGGAGCCTACAAAGCGTCTGTATGGGTTGGACAATCCACTCACTGCCGACCTGGGGCGACGCTGCCTCACGGCTCGGCGGCTTCTGGAGCGTGGTGTTCGGTTTGTGCAAGTGTGGAGCGGCGCCGACAACGGTTTCCCACGCCGGAACTGGGACTCCCATGAAGACCTTGCCCGAGACCACGGCATGATGGGCACGGAGCTAGACAAACCTGCGGCTGCGCTCTTAAAGGACCTGAAATCCCGAGGGATGCTCGACGATACGATAGTTATCTGGACCACCGAGTTCGGGCGAATGCCATGCAGCCAGGGTGGAAAAGGCCGGGACCATAACCCGGCAGCCTTTACGAGCTGGATGGCGGGAGGCGGCATCAAAGGCGGAGCGAGCTACGGAGAGAGCGATGAATGGAGCTATCGAGTAGCCAGTAACCCGACCTATTGCTACGACCAGCATGCCACGCTCCTACACCTGCTGGGTATTGATCATCGGCGCCTCACGTTCCGGCACAATGGTATTGATCGCCGCCTGACGGATGTACACGGCAAGGTCATCCCCGAGGTAATCGCATGATTCCTCCGCCCCCGGCGATCGTCCAGAAAAGCTGCCTCTCGTGCCACGGTCCTGAGCGGCCTGCGGGTGGCATACGACTGGATACGCCCCTAAATACAGCTCTGGCAAAGAAAGTTCTGGCTGCAATCCACTATGAAGGCGCGGTCAAGATGCCGCCTTCGGGAAAGCTCCCGGAGAGCGATATTGCTGCTATTGCCACCTGGACAAAGAGCATCGCTCCGGAAAAACCGCACTGGGCCTGGCAACCACTCCATCCTGCCTCGGGCAGTATCGACAGTTTCATAGAAGCCAAGCTACAGACGAAGGGACTTACTTTCTCTCCAGAAGCGGACCGACGAACGCTGATTCGGCGGGTGACCTTTGATCTTACGGGTCTCCCCCCCCACTCCCACAGAGATTGCCCGGTTCGTTTCTGATAGGTCTCCCAATGCGTATGAGAAGCTTGTCGATAACCTGTTGGCCTCTCCACGCTATGGAGAGCGCTGGGGGCGGAAGTGGCTGGATGTGGTGCACTACGGAGATACTCACGGCTACGACAAAGACAAGCGCCGAGATAACGCCTGGCCGTACCGGGATTGGGTGATTCAAGCACTGAACTCCGATATGCCTTATAGCCAGTTCGTGCAGTGGCAGATAGCCGGAGATGTACTGGCTCCCACAGACCCGGCAGGAATCATCGCGACGGGCTTCCTAGTGGCAGGTCCGTGGGATTTTGTAGGGCAGGTAGAGCTTGCGGAAAACACGGTCGAAAAGGAAAAGACCCGTGTGCTGGACCGGGATGACATGGTCACCAATGCGATTGGCACCTTCAACAGCGTCACCGTTCACTGTGCCCGCTGCCATGACCATAAATTCGATCCCATTTCTTCAGAAAGATTACTATCGGCTTCAGGCGGTCTTTGCGGGAGTGGAGCGTGGTGACCGCGTGTACGGCGAAGCAGACACCACAACCAGCACACCAGGCAGCCCGAGCAATGGCTACCACAGCAACATAGAAACAAATCAGAACACAGAGAAATGGGTACAGGTGGATCTGGGTAGCCCTCAACCCTTAGAAAAGCTACGCCTGTTGCCTGCGCGTCCGACAGATTTTGCCGATACTCCCGGCTTCGGGTTTCCAGTCCGCTTCAAAATTGAAGTAGATGGCAAGGTTATCGACGATAAGACAACCACGGACTTCCCTAACCCGGATGCCGCCACCTACGAGCTGCCTCTTAGAGGTCAGACGGGACAGGTAGTTCGTATTACGGCTACAAAGCTGTGGCCGCGCACCAACGACTATGTGTTCGCGCTGGCGGAGCTGCAGGTATTCTCTCATGGGCGCAATATCGCTGGTGGTTCCAAAGTCACGGCGCTGGACTCTATTGAAGCCGGGCGCTGGAGCACGAAGTTCCTGACGGATGGTTTCGATAGCCGCAATGGGTTCGGCAAGCGTACCTATGCCGCTCTGCCACGCGCGCCACGACCTATCTCCGTGCTGAACCGGGGTGAGGTTGAGAGTCCGATAGCTGCTGTTGGTCCAGGAGCGCTTTTCGGTGCGACGTTCGCGGACAGTTCAGACGAAGGCTCGCGGCGTGTGGCGCTGGCACGCTGGCTGACTCGTAGTGACAATGCGCTTACCTGGCGCAGCATCGTAAATCGGGTCTGGCAGGGGCACTTCGGGCATGGCATCGTGGAGACTCCGAATGACTTCGGCAAAAACGGTGCGGAGCCCACGCACCCGGATTTGTTAGATGGGCTGGCGCTCTGGTTTCGAGATGATGCGAAAGGCTCGCTCAAGAAGCTACATAAGCGGATTCTCATGAGCCGCACCTATCGGCAGAGTGTCTCCCTCAACCCGCAAGCGGAGAAAGTAGATGCCGATAACCACCTGCTCTGGCGCCAGAACCGACGGCGTTTAGAAGCGGAAGAAGTACGCGATAGCGTGCTGGCGGTCAGCGGAGCGCTGGTTAGAACCGAAGGTGGACCAGGATTCGCTCTCTTCGCCTTCAAAGACGACCACTCACCCATCTACGACCATACCGACCTGGCCCATATTACGGACCCTACGACGTTTCGCCGGACAGTCTACCGGTTCACCGTGCGTAGCGTACCCAACCCCCTGCTGGACTGCTTGGACTGCGCCGACCCGAGCATCAATACCCCAGTGCGCAACACCACGCTGACTGCGCTCCAGAGCCTAGCGCTCTTAAACGACCCGTTTCTGATAGATCAGGCGGAGCGATTCGCGAAACGCTTGAAACTGCTGCCACCGGAACGCCAGGTACCCGAAGCGTTCCGGCTTGCGCTCGGGCGCTCTCCCAGCCCAGACGAGCAGGCGGATGCCACGGCGTTTGCCCAGAAAGACGGGTTGGAGAATCTCTGCCGCTTGCTGTTCAACACCAGCGAGTTCGTGTTCGTTGATTAAAATCCTTATGAAGCCGCTTCTAATTGCTCACTATATGCCCTGGTACATGGCCCGCCCTTACAGTCAGGTGTGGGGCTGGCACTGGACCATGAACGCCTTCAACCCGGAGAAGCAGACGGGTGGCAAGCGCGAAATCGCGTCGCACTACTACCCGCTTATCGGCCCCTATGACTCCGGTGATCCGACGGTGCAGGAGTACCACCTGCTTCTCATGAAGCTCAGCGGCATAGATGGGGTTATCGTAGACTGGTATGGGCTGAGCGACTATCTGGACTATTCGTTTCTGCACAAGAACACGCAGGCACTGATACAGACAGCGAATCGACTGGACCTGAAGTACGCCATATGCTACGAAGACCAGACCATTCCCCGGCTGATAGAGGGCAAGAAACTCACTGCAGAGGAGCGAGTTCCTCAGGCACGGCGCGAGTTGGACTGGCTCCGCAAGAACTGGTTCCGGGAACCGAACTACGTGCGGGTACAGGGCAAGCCTCTGCTTCTCTCCTTCGGGTTCGATGGCCTGACAGATGCGGAGTGGACTGAGGTTTTGAAAGACGGCACCGATGCCCAGATTTATGTCAGTGAGCACAACCGCCGCACTGTCGCTCAGGGGAGCTTTGACTGGCCGATTCCAAAGGAATACCCTGCCAGCCTGGACCGCTTCGAGAAACAGCGTGTAGGGCAGTCCATCAGCATTCCGGTGGCCTTTCCGCGTTTTCATGACATCTATGCCGAGGGCAAAGCGCAACCAGCCCTGGGACGAATTCCCGATGATAATGGGCGCACCTGGACTTCGACGCTTCAGCGTGCTCTGAAGAGCAATGCCCCTATTGTTCAATTAGCTACCTGGAACGACTGGGGCGAGGGCACCGGAATCGAACCCACTCAAGAGTTCGGCTATCGCGATCTAGAAGTCGTGCAGCGGCTCCGGGGAGAAAAGGCTGATTTGCACCTACCATTGCGCCTCTATCGCCTGAGGCAGCTGCAGACCGGAAACCCAGCGCTAACAAAAGACCTGGATCGTGTTTCTGGACTTCTCGGTAAGAAAGCTAGCGCCCAGGCTGTACAGGCGCTGGCTCAATTAGAGAAGAACTACCACCAGTAGTGGACCGTGTAGGTTATCGTCTGCTCACCACCTGCCGGTACTTTGATATCGGCCTCTACCGTGCGGGAGTCGGTCTTCACTAAAGGCTGGCTCTTTTCCGTTAGCTCCCAGTTGGAGTAGCGGTAGAGCCGCTCTACCAGTCGAATTGTGACATCTTCGGTCTTGTGGTTACGTAGTTTGATTTCGAAGGACTCCCAGATCTGATTGCCGCCTTCTGTCTTGAAATTCGTCTGCTTACGCTCGCCGATTAAATCGAAGGCATCGCCGGTGTAGAGCCGAACCCGCTCCCCAGCAGGGGTGTGCTTGAGCTCGTTCTCCCCCACAAACTGAAGCAATTCACCGTCGCGGCGGAAGAACCGCATGCGCCCTGCGGGCAGGGGTATTCCCATACCATTGGCCTTTGTGTTCTCGAACTCGCGCATCACCCATACCTTGGGGTTGCCGCGTTGACCGTAGCCATTATTGTTCGCCGTAGGGTCATTCTCATAAACTGACGACTGGTAGTTTGCCGCTCCATCATAGACATACAGGCGCCGGGCGGAGATGTTCAGCGCTCGCAGAAACTCCACCTGCTTGGTTTCACCATGACGAAAGGTCAGAGGGCGCTCGATGTTATAGAGATGATATTCATCGAAGCTCTTCTCAGTCACGGCCGGCTGTCCGCCCGCCATTCCACCCATACCTCCTCCGAAAGCGCCCCCGCCGAAGCCACCGAACTGGTTCGGCTGGATTTTCTTGACATCCCCAGCCACTAGCTGAACACGGGTGTCCTTGAACGACTTCCCACAGAAGTTCGTCATGGTAATCAGCGCCGTGATATCCAGGTTGTCCGACTTCTCCGGGCTCACTACGTTGTAGCTGGCCTTCCAGTTCATCTGCCCCGCTACATAGGCCAGCTCTGCGTTCAGGGGACCTGGCTTCTCTGCCGAAATAGTCAGAGAGAGAGTCGGCTTCAGAATCGTATCGTCGCCCAGGCTGGAGAACAGCGGCAGCCCCGGTAGCCCGAAGCGAATCGTCCCATCTATCTCCACAATGGCGCTGCCGCCGAAGCCCGCGCTGAAACCACCGGAGCCGAAGCCGCCACCAAAACTATCTCCGCCCGAGATTCCAGAGTCCGCGCGTATCAACTTTCCTCGGACTTTCTTCTGCTCCCCACCAGGCACGGATACTAGAAAGTCCAGCTCTTTGCCTTCGTAGCGCGTGAGTAGTGTCTGCATTGCCATGGCATCGGTCCGGAATCCCTGCTCCAACAACTGGAACGGCTTCTTTGCGCTCGGATCGCGGAGCACCACACTGTCTGGCTCTAGAGTGCGCGCCACATCGGTGACTGAGAGTGTGTTCTCTCCGGCTTTCAGGTCTAACTGGGCGCTCTGCCGAATGACGGCAAAATTCTGGTTGTAGATGGTGAGGGAATCGGCGGCGTAGGCGGCAGAAGCGGCCAGAATCAGTGTGGCTCCCAGCCATGGGTTTGCTTTCATACCCCCTTGGATACAGCATGCCTTCTCGTTCTTCGCTGTGATAGCATTCGCCGGTGCAAAAACTTGCGGTGCTATTCCGGGCCTACCTGCCTCTGGCGCTCTCCTTCGAGCTCATGATGGCGGAGGCCCCCACACTCCACGCGGCTGTGGGGCGCTTTCCCAATCCTGAGGCGAACCTGGCGGCCTGGGGCCTGACTATCGGGCTTGCTCTGCTGATTGAGAGCCCGGTCATTCTGCTTCTAACCACGACGATAGCACTGGTGAGAGATCGGCCCAGCTTTCTGGCCTTGCGCCGGTTTATGCTCACTCTGGCTATCGCCTGTACTCTGCTAACCGCGCTGGTCGCTTTTACGCCCTTATATGGGTTCATTACCGGCACGCTCATGAATCAGCCTGAAGCCGTTGCCCAGGCTGCACGGGGACCACTCAGTGTCCTATTGTTCTGGACAGCGGCAATTGCCTGGCGACGGTTCTATCAAGGTGTGCTGGTGCGATTTGGGCAGACCAAGTGGATGACCTGGGGAACGCTATTTCGACTTATATCGATTGGCGGAGTCGCCTGGTTCTTCGCAAAAGACGGGGATATTCGCACCTGGCCTTCCGGCGCACTCACGGCTGCCTTTGCCCTTATGACCGGTGTGTTGGTAGAAGCAATTGCCTCGACCATCTTTGCTGCCCGAACAGTGGGTGAACTCCCTCCAGAGGGTAACCCGCTAAGCCAGAAGGAGATTCTCCAGTTTCACACTCCGCTGGCGCTGAACACGTTGCTGTCCCTACTCGCCCAGCCACTCACGGCGGCGGCACTGGCCCGTCTACCACACGCGGAAACAACATTGGCGGCATGGCCAGTCACGTTCGGCGTGCTACTGGTAATGCGCGGCTGGGGATTGGCAGTACAGGAGCTAAGTGTGGCTCAGATAAAGTCAGGCGAGCCTTCGGAAACACTGCAGCGGTTTGCTCTGATAGTCGGCCTGGTAACAGCAATAGCCACGTTCGCCATAGCGCTTACTCTCGTGCTGGATGCCTATCTGACGGCGCTACATACACCAGCAGCACTCTGGGCGGATATTCGGCAGGGAATCTTGCTGGCAGGGGCGCTGCCTCTGCTCACGGCATTGGGCAGCTTCGTACGGGGGCGGCTGGTGGCGCAGGGTAAGACCACGGCAACCTTGAGCGGTATGGCGCTGGCACTGGGAACCCAGTGCCTTGTACTAGTAGGCGGCGTTCTGTTGCAGCTACCAGGTATGACAACCGCAGCGCTGGCTATGACAGCATCGCAGCTGGCAGAGCTTGGCTTCCTCTCACTACAGAGCGCTCAAAAGATTACGGATTGATTCCGCCTCAGGCATGTCAATCAGTTGTGGTCCACCACCGTAGCGCCAGTGGTCATAGGGCTTCGGAGCGACGGATAGCGCTCGCCCACCCTGGAACAATATGCGAGATTTCAACGGGAGAATCGGCCAGAGTTCATCTCGATATTCCAGAAAGAGCTTGTTAAATTCTCTGGTATCGGCTGGGTTCCAGGGTCGCCCCAAGGCTTTACCCGAATGTCGGAGAAAGAGTAGCTGGCGGTCTCCCAGGCGTGGTGGCGGATTGTTGTCTTCGTAGACTCCGTGCTTGAGCTGGTCCAGGTACGTAATAACAGGCAGTGGGCCGCCATTCTGGAGTACCTTCAGACAGAGCGGCCCACTGCCTTTGAAATAGCGCTCCACACTTACACTGTAGAGGATATGCTGCCCGCCTTTATGTACAGCTTCTTTATCCCCATAGCCGTAGCGGAGTATCTTCTCGTAGCGCCCTATAATCACCACGCTAGACTCTCAACCAGCCCCCAGATAGTGTCAGGCGGCTCATGCCCGTAGGCATACATCACGTTTCTCTGGCACGTCTCGTACTTATCAAGAGGGACTTCCGGGAGCGATGTCATGTCTACGGAAACCCGTGTGCGCATAGGGGTTCCGGGCGGAAGCAGATCGGGGCGTTTCACAGCCGCCCTAATAGATCGTCGAACGCGCCTTCCTGAATCCGAGCGTTCACCTCCGACCAGAACACGTAGTTACCGCCTACTCCCGCATGGACACCGAGTTTATACTCGCTGACCAGTTCGGAGAGGCGCGCGCTCACGGCTGCGATAACGTCCGGGTCACGAGCATCCGAACGGCGTGGGCGGGCACCAGGGCGGTCTTTCAGGGCATCATAGGTCCGCAGGGCGGCTACAGAGAGTTTTACGCTCATATTGGAATACTACTTCAGTCGATCCGGATATCCCGGAACCACTTCACGTGACCGTCTAAGAAAAGTCGATTTCGCCCTCCCATGTGGACCCCCTTCCCTTTCAGAGAGGCAGAAACAGTCGGGATAGTGCGGGGGAAATAGGGGTCTACTGCCAGTTCTACGTCGGCAGGCCCGTTGGGGAAGCCTACAATCGGGTCGCCTGCCTGTTGCAGGTCGGTAACGCCCTGTTCGACACTCTTGCCCCAGAGCGTGCTCAGCGAGATCTCCGGTCGGTCGAAGCGCCAGAGCCAGAGATAGGAGATTCCCTCCGGAGTCGGCTGCTCCACCTGCATGACTCCCTGAAAGCGCCCTTTGACACTGGGGCAGAACAACGAGGAGGCATGTAGATAGGGCTTCAGTGCAATCATAGCCCACCCGCCTCTGGGGTCGGAAGGTGGCCAGGCTGTTCCCCATCCTCGGAATCCCAGACTGTCTTTCAAGTCCCGGCGATCCGGCAGCAGCTCATCGTAGTCCTGGGTGTACATCAGGAATGAGAGCCCGAGCTGCCGCTGGTTGCTCAGGCAGTCGGTCTGGCGGGCTTTCTCACGAGCCTGGGCAAAAACTGGGAAGAGAATGGCGGCCAGTATCGCGATAATCGCAATGACCACAAGAAGCTCGATAAGGGTGAAAGCGCGTGGGGACACGCCATGATTTTACCCAAGCTTACGGCGAAGTATCAACCTTCCAGATTGTAGTTTTACTCTACAAAACCACAGGTTTTCTGAGAGGATTATCCCCTTGAACTGCCTTTCCGGATTATCTTTGTCTATCGGAGTGAGAAATTGGACGAAAACATCTGTTCGTGGTACAATGCAATGGAAAAAAGCAAGCAGCGTTTGTCAATAAATGGCAACGTTTCAAGGAGTAAGATTTTGGCCACCGAAGGCAAGGATAACGAAATCGGTGAGGGTCTGGACGAGGAGATGCGTCCAACCACGGAAAAGCATACCGGAAGTTATGGAGCCGACGATCTAGACGTTCTGGAGGGCCTGGAAGCAGTACGAAAACGCCCTGGAATGTATATCGGTAGTACAGGCACACCTGGGCTTCACCACCTTTTCCGTGAGATTATCGACAACTCTATCGACGAGGTTCTGGCTGGCTATTGTGACCAGATTCTCGTAAAGCTGGGGAAAGACTACACCATTACAGTGGAAGATAACGGGCGTGGGATTCCCACCGGTATCAACTCCAAGACTGGTCTACCAGGTGTAGAGATGGCCCTGACCCTGCTGCACGCCGGAGGCAAGTTCGGCGAGGGCGGCTACAAGACATCAGGCGGCCTGAACGGCGTTGGTGCGAGCTGCGTAAATGCTCTCTCCGAGTGGATGACGACCACAGTGAAGCAGGATGGCAAGATTCACGAGATCAAGTTCTCGCGCGGTCATGTCACCCAGAAGTTGAAGGTTATCGGTAAGTGCGATCCGTCGGATACGGGTACTCGCCAGGTTTGGTACGCCGACAAAGAGATCTTCACCTCTGCGCTAGACGAAGAAGGACATCTGGATTACCATCCAGAGCACTTCCTGGCCCGTATCAAGGAATTGTCCTACCTCAACAAAGAGGTCGCTATCACTTGGCATGATGAGCTTCATGATGAGGAACCGGTCACATTCCACCACAAGCGTGGAATCGCGGAGTATGTAGAGCACCTGAACGAGTTCAAGGACTCACTGCATAACAAGGTCATCTATTTCTTCCGCGCGGCGGAAGGGTGCGAGGCAGAGGTATCCATTCAGTACAATCGTGGCTACCAGGAGAACACCTACTGCTTCACTAACAACATTCCGCAGCGTGAGGGTGGTACGCACCTTTCTGGCTTTAAGACCGCGCTTACTCGTGTTGTAAACCAGTATGCTCGTAAGAACGGTTTCCTGAAGGACAAGGACACCAACCTGAGCGGGGATGATGTCCGCGAAGGAATCACGGCGGTTATCTCCCTGCGCATGGCGAACCCGATCTACGCCAGTCAGGAAAAAACTCGCCTGACCAACGTGGAGGTCGAAGGATTGGTGAACTCCATGGTAGGGGAAGGTCTGACTACCTTCCTGGAAGAGAACCCTTCTATTGGGCGGGCTATTGTAGACAAGGCGTTCACAGCAGCCAAGGCCCGTGAAGCGGCCCGCAAGGCAGCTGACCTTGTAAAGCGTCAGAACGCACTGGACGGCGGCGGCCTACCGGGTAAGCTGGCGGACTGTACCGAGCGTGATCCTAAGAAATGCGAGCTGTACCTGGTGGAGGGTGACTCTGCGGGTGGCTCAGCTAAGCAGGGACGTGACCGACGCACACAGGCGGTTCTGCCGCTCTTCGGCAAGATTATCTGCGTGGAAAAAGCCCGCATGGATAAGGCGCTGGACAACGAAGCGGTCAAGATGCTCATTTCCGCTATTGGAACCGGACTTGCTGTAGGTACTGGCGGTGAAGATGACACACCCAGCTTTGACTTAGACAAGCTGCGCTACGACAAGATCATCATCATGACAGATGCTGACGTAGATGGAGACCATATCCGGACCCTGCTGCTCAACTTCTTCTATCGGTACATGAAGCCTCTGGTAGATGAAGGGCATGTCTTCATTGCGCAGCCGCCACTCTACTCGGTGCGAATAGGGCGAGATGAGAAGGTCTATGCGCGTACTGAGGCAGACCGGGACCGTATCCTGAAAGAGATCAAGCGCAAAGAGGTCCATATCACTCGCTTCAAGGGACTGGGTGAGATGAACCCCGAAGACCTGGCAGATACGACGATGAACGTGGAGAAGCGCACGCTGGCGCAGGTAACGGTGGAAGAAGCCGCCGAAGCCGACCATATGTTCACGGTTCTCCTGGGTGAGAAAGTAGAGCCCCGTCGCGCGTTCATCGAGAAGTACGCTCGCGAAGTCAAAGACATCGACGCGCACTAAGAACAAAATAAAAAAGCCCTCTGGTGTATACCAGAGGGCTTTTTTATGCCTTTGTGGTAAAGCGCCAGGTCTTTCCGATGCTTTTGCCCTGGGCATCGCGGGCGCTCACTCGCATGGTGTAGGTCTGATTGCGCTGCAGGGGGCGCGTGGGTAGAAATACAGCCGCCTGACCGCCTAATTCCGGGTCTGTGCGGGGGTCGTTTACTAACAGGGACACAGGGCGGTTGTCTGGGCCTAGCAGCACAGCTCCATCCAGCCGTAGTGGCGGCAAAGTGCGACCAGGCAAGCGCACCGGGAAGTGGGCAAACACTATCGGATAGCCTACTGGCCCGGTTACTTTTTCGTGGAGTCGTAGCGGGTCTGGTGTCTCATGACCGCTCCAGCTCGTGGCAATCCCCTGCTCCCCATCGAACGGAGAAACGACGGTCTGCGCCTTACGTGCCGGGTCATCCGTACCGCCAAAGAGCAGCACGGCATACGAGGCTATGGTTCCCCGCTCATGGGTGGTATCGAAGGCGGCCCCTAATACGGAGAGAAAGGGATTGAGAAAAGGGAGGCGGTGGTACGGAGCATCAAACAACCCGCGAACGGCGCTGCTCAGCTGCGGCGCAGCTCCTTTATCACTGACTGTCTGAACCGCAACATCTTCCACCAGAGTGTCTTCTAGAAAGCCAAAAGCGCGGGCGCGGGCTGCCGGGTTGACTCCCACGAAACCAGGCTTTCCCACTTGCTCTATATGCCCTCCTACTCGGTTCAGGCGCAGGTAGGAAGCATGGGCGCGGGCACCATCTTGCAGGGTACTGTCTAGCTGTAGCTCTTTCAGTCCCAGCCGGCGGCGAATCTGATTGACGGCACCATACGCACCTGCCCCACTGGAGGGCGCGCGCGAGGTAAGAAGAGAGACTTTGCTGGGGGCGATAGTGAACTGCCACTGCTGCTGGGTGGTTCCGCCGCCACGAAAGGCGACCACACAGCGAACCTGGTGGATTCCAGAAGTCAGTGGGCGTGGTGGGGTACCTACGGCTGCCCGATGTTCGGCATCATAGCGGGCATCTATCTGCTCCCCATCGACATACATCTCAACACGGGTGACATTCGGCCAGATGCGCCAGAGCAGCCTCGGGCGCGATATCTGTAATGTCCCCTGAGGCTGCGGCTCTCCTGCATAGACGGTCATATAGTCGCTCATGTCCGTAAAAAACAACGCACCTCCGCCCGACTGGTTACGGGCGGAGGTGCGCAGCAGGTTTGACCGCGCTGAGCGCTAGCTTCTTCGCCGTAAGAAGGCCGGAATGTCGATGCTATCCCCCGGTGTGGGGGTAGTGCGGGTGGGTTCTTTTTCTTTCTCCCGCTCCCCTTCGCTCTCAGACACACGCAAGCTGGGTGCAGTTGCAGGTTCTGGTTGGCGGGCGAACAGCGGCTCCACTTTTTTGCGTGGCGCGCTTGCCGAAAAACCCGTGGCCAGGACCGTGATGCGTACCGCACCAGAGAGGCGCGGGTCTACGACGGTGCCGAAGATGATATTCGCATCCTCACCGTCTGTTCCCTCCCGGATTAGCTCCAGGGCCTCGTTGACTTCACTTAACGTCAGATCCGGACCGGCTGTGACATTCACCAGAACCGCACGTGCACCGGCGATTTCGGTCTCCAGTAGCGGGGAGTTGATAGCGGCCTGAGCCGCCTCGGTAGCCCGGTGGTCACCCTCGGAGAACCCGATACCCATAAGGGCAGTACCCGCATCCTGCATCACGGACTTCACATCGGCAAAGTCGACGTTGATGAGACCGGGAATGGTGATGATATCGGAGATACCCGCAACACCCTGACGCAGCACTTCATCGGCCTCTTTGAAGGCATCCATGAGGGTGGCACGGCGCTCTACAACGTTCAGCAAGCGGTCGTTGGGGATAACGATAACGGTGTCTACATGGCCTTTCAGGCGGTCGATGCCCTCTTCGGCATAGCGCGCCCGGCGGGGTCCTTCGAACTTAAACGGCTTCGTGACCACGGCAACGGTGAGAACGCCCATTTCCTTGGCGATCTCTGCAATCACAGGTGCAGCACCAGTACCGGTACCACCACCCATACCTGCCGTGATGAAGACCATATCGGTCCCATCGAGGACCTTCTGAATCTCGGAACGGCTCTCATCGGCGGAGGCGCGACCCTTCTCTGGATCGCCGCCAGCCCCAAGGCCATTGGTCAAACGTGTACCAAGCTGAAGCGTATTCTCCGCAGCGGCAGTCTTGAGCACCTGAATGTCGGTGTTCATTGCCCAGAACTCTACCCCGGCAAGTCCCGACTCAATCATGCGATTGACGGCGTTCTGTCCGCCACCACCAACACCAACCACTTTAATCTTGGCTGCCAGAACATCTGTGCTCATATCAGTCACTGCACCCGCCCCTTCGACTTCTGCCATTAGGAATCCAATCTGCTAAAAACAGTCAGGAGATTATATCAGGTTAATAGTACAAAACGAATAAAACTATCGTTTGCTACTACTTTTGCGTAAAATGGAATCCAGTAAGGCGCGCCAACCGCGTTGGGAGGCGCGAGATGACGGATGAGCGCCCCAGAGGGCGAGTCCTACCGCACAGGAAAGCATCGGATCGTTACTCGCTTCGCTTGGTCCAGCCACCCGCGCAGGGCCTCCCAGAATCTCTTGAGCGACTTCCGCAGCACCGAACAAG
Source organism: Armatimonas sp. (assembly GCA_049840835.1). GTDB lineage: Bacteria > Armatimonadota > Armatimonadia > Armatimonadales > Armatimonadaceae > JANLTX01. The sequence continues at coordinate 214,090 of JASGJG010000016.1, forward strand.
CGTGCCCCCCCGCCAGTAATTACACACCCGCCGGGCAACAATCCGTTCACCCCGGCGCGAGCCCGACCAGCGGCAACCAGCTCGAAAATCTCCGCCATACGTGCCAGAGTGACCTCTTCTACAGCAGGGTCTCGCTCTGCGGGGTTGTAGGAGCACTTCAGTTGCTCGGCAGCATCGCGGGTCATTCCCAGCCCCAGCGCAAGATCCAGGGTAACCCGCTCTCCTCCCAGCGGCACAAACCCGCTTGCCAGCACCTCGCCGCCCTCGAACACAGCCCAGCCGGTTATACTAGCTCCCAAGTCCAGGCAGAGAACGCCCAGCTCGCGCTCTTGCTCGGTCAGCGAAGCCGAGGCGGAGGCCAATGGAGCCAGCACGGGCTCGGCAATGGTCAGCCCCGCGCCTTCGACCGCTCGCGCCAGATTCTTCAGGTGCGACGATAGCCCGGTGACGATATGAGTTTCGACTTCCAGGCGGAGGCCAGACATGCCTACCGGGTTCTTGATACCGTCTTGACCGTCTAAGTGGAACTGGCGAACCAGAACCTGTAGAATCTCGCGCTCGGGAGGCAGTACGATTTGCTGTGCTTGCTTAACGACCTGCTTGATGTCCGCCGTGCGAACTTCCTGGTCGGTGGCAGAGACCGCACCGACTCCACGGGTGTTCAAGCTGGAGAGATGCTCTCCGGCAACACTGAGGATAACCTTGCCCAGGTTGGCGCGTGCCCGGTTCTCAGCATCGGCAACGGCGGCGGCTATCGCACGTGAAGCATCGTCTAAATCCGTAACTACGCCACGGCGGATACCGGCGGAGGGCGCGGTACCACAGGCGAGAACTTTTATCTGACTGGCGCCAGTGGCCTCAGCGACCAGCGCCCGAACGACGCTACCACCGACATCCAGCCCTACAACAAGCTCCGCCTCCGGCACGTCAGACGCCCGGCGTGCTCTGACGGCGGGCAAGCTCCCTATTTGTTAGCCAGAACCGGCGAATCAAAGAGAGGTTCAGGAACACACGCCCCCCCAGCATGACCACGGCAGCCAGGAACAGATCGACTCCGATTCTATCGCCTAGATAGGCAAGCGCTGCAGCGAGCAGCGTGTTCATTACAAACCCGGAGAGGAAGATATCGTCGTGAAACTTCCCTTCCAATCCGGAGCGGATACCGCCGCAGATCGAGTCCAGTCCGGCCAGTGCGGCAAGACTCAGATAAGACGCCATGCCGTCGGGCAACGTAAGGGTCGAAAGATAAACAGCCACGAATCCGGCGACACCACCCGCCACGGGCACCATATAGCTCCAGCGCATGGTTGTTACTTCTTCCCCTTCTCTTCTTGAGCAGCCGCGACTCCGGGCAGGGTCCCTGCACCCGCTTTACCCTGAGCTTCCGACTTATTCAGTGCTGCATCTGCCTTGCCTTCTGTGGCTGTATGCGAGAAGCGAATAGGTGCTGCCCCGGCGAAGGCGGGTAGAGTGAGCGAGTCGAACTTATCTACGGAGAACATAGTGGGATCTTTCTCCGCAATCGTATCTCGTGCACCACCATTGATCAGCAGGGCAGACATCATGGTGTCTTTATTCCCCACTGCTTTGATTTCAAACGGTGGAGCGACCGGTATGTTGTTGATAAGAACCGTCGGGCCTACACAACGGATTGCAGTCCAGGGAGTCACTCGCTGGTCGTTCACTGCAACCGCTTCTGCACCTGCCGCGCGCAGTTCGTTCACCACTGTGAGAATATCGGCATCATGAATGTTATAGGGCTTGACAAGCTCTGCATAAGCTTCTGGTCCCATTTTCTTGATTTCCGGCGGGATATTCTTGGCATCTCGCAGGGTCACCGTAATGCCAGGCCCTGTAGCAGCCTGCAGCCCTAGCGCCAGGTTCGCCTTATCTAGCTCTTCACTGACCATCTTAGCAGCATGAGAATCGTCGTTGACGGCCGCCTCACGGTACTTGCCCAGCTGCTTGCGCAGCTCAGCAATCTGTCGGCGCTGGTCTTCGGAGTCCTCCCGCAGCTGGGCATAGGCGCCAGCCATGAGTCCTGGCCGGGTGCCGCCTAACTGGAGTGCCCGGAGCTTGTCCTGAGTTTTCAAAGAGAGGGCCAAGAGCGCCCCTAAAATAGTAGATAGAATCGTTACCTGACTGAGCCAGGGACGGTATCGAATTGGCGACGAAAAGACGCTCATAAAAATAGCCTACAGCAACGGGTGTCCGGGAGTCGCCATAGCGGTCTTGGGCAGTACCGCAGGAGCATCCCAGGCGTACAGGTTCACGTAGTCGATATCGTACCCCGCTCGGATCTCCGGGTAGTCCGTTACCAGTCTGGTAAGGGTTTCCAGCTTGCGCTCCAGCTGTACAGGAGTTCCAAGGCGGACCGGCATACCGCCATCACTATTTAAGCACACCTTTCCTCCGGATTCCAGCGATATGCTGGCCAATCGGAACTCCGGGTGCGCCTTGCTCCAGCCCAGGCAAGTTTGCAGAGTTTTCATCGTTGACTCCGAAAGCACTGTACCTGGCTTGAGAGTTATGCCATCGCGCATCAGAATCATTGGGAGTGTATGTGCAGGCGCCGAAACAGTTCGAAAGGCGACACCGTACCTATCCACTTCCCACCACTGACCGCTTACTTTTGCAGACATAGTTGCCACGCGCTCCTGCACCTGCACTACTAGCGTATCAGGCCAGCGCTGCCAGACCTGGGCACTCGCTAGCAGCGGCTCTTCTTTCAGCGCTGCCTCAAGATGCCGAGGGGAGACTTTGATCAATGGCGTGCCAGCAGTCACAGCCAGGCGCTGAAGCAGCACCTCCTGCGATGCCATTTGATTCCCAAATAGGGCGACAGCCTTTAGCTGAAAGCGAGGCGAGTACAGCAGTGCTGCTAGAAACTCAGCCAGCAGCCCAACCAGCAGAAACGGCAGAATGCGAGGAATGAGGGCCACCCGACGGCGATTAGGGCGACGTGATTGACGACGCGCGGGCGCAGGGGCCGGTGTGGGTCGCCGACGAGTGGTCTTTTTCATCGTTTCTCCTGTAAGGCATAGCCGATCAGCTTCTCTAAAAGCTCTGAGAACGAGATCCCTGCCGCCGCCGCTGCCTTGGGTAACAGCGAGGTGGGAGTCATACCGGGAATCGTGTTGGTCTCCAGTACCACGCAGCCATCTTCGGTCACGAACATATCCGTGCGGCTCATGCCACGGCAGCCCAGCGCTCTATGGCACTCCAGCGCCAGCAGCTTGGCCTCATAGGTAGCGTCTTCCCCTATCTCCGCGGGGCAGATCTCCACCGCGCCGGTCTCGCCTGTGCTGTACTTAGCTGTGAAGTCAAAGAACCCATCTTTGGCGATAATCTCGACCGGCGGCAGTGCGAATGCGTCTAAATCATTCCCTAAAACAGCCACCGTAATCTCGCGCCCCACCAGGCATTCTTCTACCAGGGCATGGGTATCGTAGCGCAGAGCATCCTCCAGCGCGGTCTTCACGCCTTCGGCCTCTTTGACAATGGTCGTACCGTAGCTGCTTCCCTGGCGATTCGGCTTCACGACTACCGGAAACCCTAGCTGGAGAGCGATTTCCTGAGGCGCTTTCCGGAGCCGGGGGCCATCGTTTTTGGCAAAGAGCATCCCGGCGGGCACGGGTACCCCGCTAGCCTGCAGCAGAGTCTTGCAGCGGACCTTATCCATGGCAAGCGCAGACGCCAATACGCCACTCCCGGTATAGGGAATACGTAGCATCTCTAAGAACCCCTGCACGGTGCCATCTTCTCCACCGGGGCCATGCAGCGCCACAAAGACCACATCCGGGCGCTCACCGGGTGCGAGCCGGGGTAGCTCAGTCAGCGATGTCGCCTCACCCGTCTCTGCAGGCAATGGCAGTGCGGGGCGGGCAGAGTCGGGAAGCTCCAGCCGCCCGGTCTTGGTATCTATGGCGAAGACATCAAACTTCGCCGGGTCGAGTGAGTTGAGAACCTGTGTTCCCGTCTTGAGGGAAACACCTCGTTCGGCGGAGTCTCCGCCCATCAACACCACGACTTTTTTCTTCTGACTCATATTGTTCTTGTTTTAGAGCGCCAGGAACGCCTCGGCCTGCTCGCGGATATTTCCCGCACCCATAAAGATAGCGACATCGCCGGGCTGTAGTTCCGCTTTCAGCCTCTCCGGGAGCGCAAATCGGTCCGCAATCAGGGAGGCACCGGGGACTTTTCCTGCCAGCAATTCTATCAGGCCCTCTTGTTTCGGTTCGCGCGCCAGATAGATATCTGTTAAATACACCGCATAGGCGCCGCCATTGGCGAGAGCGTCTGCGAACTGCTCCAGAAAGTCATTGGTACGTGATGGCAAGTGCGGCTGGAAGATTGCCACTAGCCTACTGTTCGGATACGCCTGCCGTGCTCCCTGGAGTGTCGCGCGAATCTCCGTGGGATGGTGCGCGTAGTCGTCGATCACAAGCACGCCATTGGCTGTTTCTCCCAGTCTTTCGAATCGACGCCCGGTACCCGTGAACGATTCCAGTCCCTGGACAACGAAATCGATAGGAATTCCATCCAGCGCTTCGGCGACGGCAGCAGCTCCCAACGCGTTGAGAACATTATGCCGGCCAGGAACCTGCAAGTGCACTTCCGCTATCTCTTCTTCCGAGGAATATCCTAGAAGACGGAAGTCGGTGCCTTCCTCATCGGGTGACCATACTCCCCCGGCAAACCCATAGCTTCCTGTATGGCCCCACTTATTCCCGATGATATTGCGCGCAACACTCAGTGCAATATCGGTACAGCAAATCGCCTGTTGGGAGTTCTTGATGAAGCGCCGAAACGCGGCGTAGAAGTTCTCCTCGCTGCCATGAAAATCCAGGTGATCCGGTTCCGCATTGAGAATCAGAGAAAGCGATGGTTTGAGCCAGTCCAGCCCACCATAGGCTTCGCAGGCTTCGGCAACGACTAAGTCCGGATCGCCCGATTGTGCATTGCCGCCAATCAGTGGTAGGTCACCACCAATAAGCACCGTGGGGTTCAGACCAGCGTGTACCAATATGCTGGCTACCATACCTGTAGTCGTCGTCTTGCCATGTGTACCCGCGACGCAGACAGATATCTTCGCGGCGTTTACGACACTACCCAGAGCCTCGGGACGTTTGAAGATCGGAATGCCACGCCGCTCGGCTTCCGTGACCTCAGGGTTCTCGCCTTTCACCGCATCCGTCACTATCACCGCAACGACCTCGGCAGGCACGTTTTCGGCGGCGTGAGGCCCAGACGCGATAGTACAGCCTGCGGACTCCAACCGTTCTCTCGTTGCCGCCTGGATGCCAGGGTCCGAGCCCGATACCAGATGCCCCCGGCTGGCCAGCACGAACGCCAGAGCGCTCATACCGGCACCACCGATGCCGACAAAATGGAGAGGACCGTCCGGGAGCGGGCGAGGATCTGGCACGCTAGCCTACCAGCTTCCTCAGAAACTCATCGCCCACGCGCCGGGTGTTCTCCGGACGCTTCTTCATGCCGCGATACGGGTGCATGGAGACATTGAGCAGCACCCCCATGGCCATAAGGTTCGTTACCAGCGCCGACCCTCCGTAAGAAATAAAGGGCAAAGGCACCCCGGTGGCAGGCATAGAGGCGCTGACCACCGCCACGTTCACTAGAGCCTGCCCTATCACCATGATGGTGATGCCAACAGCCAGCAGCTGCCCCAGCGGGTCGTGAGACTCACAGGCGATGGAGAAGCCACGAAGCCCGAACACCATGTAGAGCATAAGAAGGCCGCACGCACCAATCCAGCCGGTTTCCTCGCCTAAGACTGCGAAGATAAAGTCCGTGTGGCGCTCCGGCAGTCCGCCCTTTCGCTTCTCACGGCTCTGCCCCAGCCCGGCCCCGGTCAGCCCACCTGTCCCCAACGCGATAGTAGAGTGGCGAATCTGATAGCCAGTCAGCAGCGGGTCGGCATCGGGGTTGACGAACGTAATCACGCGCTTCCAGCGGTAGTTATCGAAGCCCTTGCCAGCGGCAGCGGCAAAGCCGAGGAGCCCGCAGAGTGCTATGATGCTCACCAGCCAGCGACCACGAGTGCCCGCCGCGAACAGCATACCGATAACGATCAGAAAGATAGTAACGGCAGTTCCCAGATCCGGCTGGCGCTCGGTGATAATCATGGGCACCGCACAGACCCCGAAAAGAACGGCGACCCCGCCCCACAGGTTTTTGACAATCCAGGTGCGGGTAGAGAGCAGCTGTGCCACAAAGAGAATCATGGCGAGTTTGACCAGCTCCGAGGGCTGAATCTGTAGCGGTCCGAAGACGAGCCAGCGACGTGCTCCCAGGCGCTCCGGGGCGAACTTGAGAGTGAGGGCGAGCAGTATCAGCGAGCCGACGAACGCCCAGACGGAGTGCCTGGAGAGCTTCCAGTACGGCACCTTCATGAGACCGAACATCAGGACCAGCCCAAGCACAGCGGCAATCGCCTGCTTCTTTACAAACTGGAAGGGATTGGCCGCCTTCATCTCCATCGCGACGGCGTAGGTAGAATCATAGACCGCTACCAGCCCCAATGAGACCAGTGCCAGCAGCACGACGAATAGCCACCAGTCTGGCGCAAATGTTTTCTTCTCGTCCATGGAATCTCTACCCCCTCGCCCGTACCAGGTCACGGAATACCTGACCTCGGTGCTCAAAACTGTTGAACTGATCAAAGCTGGCGCAGCCCGGCACTAGAATCACGGTCTCACCCGTCAGCGCTACTTTCGTCGCCTCAGCGACCGCACATTCCAGTGTTCCCGTAATGGTGAACGCACTGTAGCCCTGCCCGGAAAGCGCCTCAGAGAGCGCTTCGGCAGCATCGCCGATAAGCAAGACACGACGGGCTTTTTGCGCAAGAGCCGCTGTCATTTCGGTCAAATCGCCGCCCTTGTGCTTACCCCCACAAATCGCGATGATGCCCCCCTCGCAGGCATCCAGTGAGGCAGCGACGGCAGCCGGGTTGGTGCACATGGAGTTGTTTATCCAGACCACCCCGCCGGACTCCCCAACTCGCTCCATACGATGCGCGACACCGGGAAACGCGGCCAACGCGGCATTAATAGTGGCATCATCGATACCCAGGGCACGAGCCATACGCGCGGCGGCATCGGCGTTGGCCAGGTTGTGCTTGCCCGGCACCAGGAGCTTTCGCTCGGGTGGGTTGTTGCCAGAGAACCAGTCTCGGCGTCCCTTGCCGCAATCTTCGGCGAACCTCACCACCATCGGGTCATCGGCGTTCAGCACTGCGGTGTCGGACTCCTGCTGGTTCGCCAGAATCTTCGCTTTGTCGGCAGCGTAGGCACCGAGGGATTCGTAGCGATCCATGTGGTCCACGGTCAGATTCAGCCAGGCGGCTACCTTCGGGCGAAATGTGCGGGTCTGTGCCAGCTGAAACGAGCTTAGCTCGGCTACCAAAATCGCGTTCTCGGGGGCATCATCTGCCGCTTGAATCAGCGGAGTGCGTACTCCGTTATCTTCTGCGATATTGCCGCAAACTCGAGTTTCCCGTCCGGCAGCGCGACAGATAGCCCCAAGCATGGCCGTGGTAGTCGTTTTCCCATTCGTGCCGGTGACAGCGGCTATCGGCGCTTTCGATAGTTCGTAGGCCAGCTCTATCTCGCTGATAACATCAAGCCCTCGCTCGCGGGCCTCTACCAGCGGCGGCGCACTCTCGGGTACTCCAGGGCTGGGAATCACGCGGGTGATGTCTGTAGGCAGCGCCGTTGTACCCGCCAGAACCTCCACCCCGTTTGCTTCCAGCGCGGCGATACTGTCGGCACTGAGCTGCTCAAGGGGCTTGGCATCGAGCACCACCACGCTCACGCCGCGCCGCGCCAGAGCACGTGCGGTAGCGATGCCTGTGGCAGCCAGACCGATGACGCCAACTTTCACCGGGTCATTCCCCCGATAGAGAGCATGGGCGCGATGAGCAATCCGACAGCGGCGAAGATGAGGCAGAGCACGTAGAACCGCCCCACGACTTGAGTCTCGTGCCAGCCCAGTTCCTCAAAGTGATGGTGCAATGGTGCGCGGCGGAAGACCCGGTTGTTCTGCGCATACTCCAGCCCGAACCGAATACGGCGGTATTTGAACACATAGCGCTGAATCATCATGGAGAAAATCTCTAAGAGATAGATCAGCCCGATGATAAGCACCAGCACTTCCTGCTTGGCGGCTATCGCACCCGCTGCCAGCCCTACACCGAGCGCGAGTGAGCCGGTATCCCCCATGAAGACCCGCGCGGGGTAGGAGTTGAACCAGAGAAACGCGGCACAGCCCCCCGCTATAGCCCCCCAGAAGACCAGCATCTCGGTGAAGAGCGCCCCCATGCTACAGGCGATTCCCAGCGCGACAGTGGCTATCAGAGTCGTACCTGCCGCCAGCCCATCTAACCCATCCGCGAAGTTGACGGCATTAGAAAACCCCATCACAAAGAGAATAGCCAGGCCGTAGTAGGCGACCCCTAGATCTACATGCCAGCCGAATAGATTCAGGGCCGTGGTAATGCCTGCCTGCTCTACTCGTGTCAAGCCGAAGACAAACCCGCCCGCTACCACTAGCTGCAGCGCCAACTTGGCGCGCTCGGAAAGTCCACCCCTGTTCTCTTTTTTGGCGGCTTTGCCCCGGTCGTCTAAATATCCAACGACGCCAGCCCCGAGAAAAGCCCCCAGCACCAGCAGAATTCTGGCTTTCTGAGAGCCATCCAGTTTGGCAAGAAGCAAGGTAGCGACTGTGGCAATGGTTACCGCGCTAATAATCAGTATGCCGCCCATGGTAGGGGTGCCATGCTTCAGACGGTGTTTCTCTGGGGCATCTGGACTAATGGGCTGCAGGGTCTTCTTAGACCGCATGTAGTTGATGAACGACTGCCCCACAGCGAGGACAACTGCCATGGCGACTAAAAAGGCGGCGGCAAAAGGAGTCACGAAACCAGTGCCTCCACAATAGATTCCATGGCCACGCCACGGCTGCCTTTTACCAGTACCACATCGCCGTTCTGGACGATGAACTTGATACCGGTCGCGGCCTGGCCGGACGAGTCGAAGTAGTGGATGTGGTCGGTGGAGAACCCACCGGCAATAGCCGCTGCGCTCATCTTGCGCATCTTCTCCGCGCCGACCAGCACCAGCATCTCCGGCTTGAGTTTGGCAATGGCTCTGCCGACCAGCGCGTGCCCTTCATCTGCGTACTCCCCTAGCTCGCGCATCTCGCCCAGCACAGCGATTCTCTTGCCGCCAGAAGCTGTTGGCTGCGTCTGCATCAGGGTTTCCAGCGCGCCAGACATGGAATCAGGAGCGGCGTTATAGCAGTCGGAGAGTACCGTGGCCCCAGAGGTCGCCACCAGCGTTTCCAGGCGCATGGCGCCGGGCGAATAGCCTTCGATAGCCTTTGCCGCCGCCTGCGGATCCACACCTACATGAGTTGCTGCGGCAATAGCGAGCAGGGCATTCTGGACATTGAATCGCCCCGGAGACGGTACGTGCAGGGAAGTAGTCCCTTCCCAGGGGCCGGTGACTTCGGCATCCCAGGTGCCCGCCGTGAACTTCAGGTTGGTGGCACGGATATCCGCTTCGGCATCCAGAGCGACTGTCAGCGACGGGGCTTTGCTCTTCGCCTTCAACTCAGCGGCGAACTCATCGGTGGCGGGATAGATGGCTACTCCAGATTCATTGAGCGCCTCGAAGAGCTCCCCTTTGGCATTCGCGATATTCGCCTTGCTGCCAAGCAGTTCCATGTGCGTGACCCCGATACCAGTAATCACACCGACGGTCGGCTTGGAGACCATGGCCAGCTCGGCAATCTGCCCCAGGCCGCGCATGCCCATCTCAAGCACCAGCGCCTTGGTATCGGGCGGTGCGGTGAGAATGGTTAGCGGCAGGCCGATTTCGTTGTTCAGGTTCGCCGGAGTCTTGTGCACCGGCCCCAGTGGGCTGAGCGCCAGCGCCAGCATGTCTTTTGTGGTGGTTTTACCCACACTGCCCGTGACGCCGACAACGGGGCCAGTGAAGTTCTCACGGGAAAGGCGCGCGATGGCCTGGAGCGCGGCTAACGTATCGCCCACTTCGATACAGGGGGTGTTCTCTATGGGCGTAGAAACGACCACCGCCAGCGCGCCTTTGGCGAGCGCCTGTGGCACATAGGAATGCCCATCAAAGTTCTCGCCTTTGAGGGCGACAAAGAGGGCTCCAGGTTCCAGAGTACGGGTGTCCGTGGAGACGGAGTTGAAGGTCAGGGACTCGTCGATTCCCTCTAGCTTCCCCCCGGTAACGGCGGCGACTTCGGCGAATGTCAGCGGCTCAAGCACGGGCCTTTACCTCCTCGGTAGCCACTTCCACATCCGAGAAGTGAATCTTCTGGGTGCCTAGAATCTGATAGTCCTCGTGGCCCTTACCCGCAATCACAATCGTATCACCGGGTTGCCCCAAAGAGATAGCCAGCGCGATGGCTTTGCGACGGTCGGTCTCTTTGCGGACCTCGCAGGGCTGGTCACCTTCCATGCCGCGCAGAACCATGTCGATAATGCGCTCCGGGTCTTCGGTGCGCGGGTTATCACTGGTGACGATGGCGATGTCGGAGAACAGCTCGGCAAGGCGGCCCATCTTCGGGCGCTTGGTGTTGTCCCTATCGCCGCCACAGCCGAACACGCAGATAAGCCTTCCTGATGTCAGCGGACGGGCAGCTTTGAGCACATTCTCGATGCCATCTGGCGTGTGGGCATAGTCCACCAGAATCGCGAAATCTTGACCGGCTTTGACGGGTTCGAACCGACCGGGCACGGGCGGGCAGTTCGCGAGTCCCGAGGCGATGGTCTCAGGAGAGAGCCCACGTGCAACGCCGTAGCCAACGGCGCCTAAGGCGTTGGCCGCCTGGAACGTGCCACCAAAGGGCAAGCGAATCGGAATATCCCCGATGGGAGTTCGTGCCGTAAACGAGAGCGAGTCTACGGCCAGTTCTAAATCCTCGGCGACGATATCGGCGCGGTTCTTTCCACCGGGCGAGTAGGTCAGCAGCCGCTCGGCGTGGGTAGCATTGGCGTAGTACGGGCCATAGGCATCGTCTACGTTGATAACGGCGGTGAAGTGCTTACCGGCAGCGCGAGCGGCATCGGCCCACTCCCGGAAGAGCATTCCCTTGGCATCGCGGTAGTTCTCCATGGTTCCGTGGACATCTAGGTGGTCCTGGGTGAGATTGGTGAAGACGGCGACATCGTAGGCGATGCCGGAAACTCGTCCGCTGGTCAGTGCGTTGGAGGCGACTTCCATGGCCGCGCTCTTGCCGCCAGCAGCCACCACTCGGGCCAGAAGCTCCTGCAGGTCCGGGGCTTCCGGGGTGGTTCGGTCGCCAGGGGTTTCTTCGGAGGCTCCATTGATGGTCACGCCGATAGTGCCGATGACACCGGTGATGTCTCCGGCGGTTCGGGCAATGGCGTCTATCATCTGAGTGGTTGTGGTCTTACCGTTGGTGCCGGTCACTCCTGCCACAAAGAGCGATTTCGAAGGCTCATCAAAATAGGCGGAGGAGATCGCTCCCAGGGAAGCGCGGGCATCTGCCACGGCGAGCTTGGGAATATCTAGCGATTCGAGTGGAGAAACTCGGTCGGCTTCGATGACGACCGCAGCGGCGCCTTTCTCTATCGCCATGGGCAAGAACTCGTGACCATCCAGCGGTTCTCTGCCAGGCAGCGGAATGCCGCGCATCGCCACGAAGAGGTCACCAGGCTGTACCTGGCGAGAATCGAAGCGCACCCCGGAAACGGCGGCATCGGAGCCGATGACTCTGGCTCCGGGAACGGCGGAGGCTAGCTGCGAGAGGTTCTTCATGCGCCTATTCTACTCGGCAAACGAGGCGGAATTAACTTTCTCGGCAGAGCCGTTCGCAGGAGCGAGGTCATGGCGGTCACGTGGCGCACGCAGGAGCAGCAGAGACTCCTCGGCTATCTGGCGGAAGGCAGGTGCGGCTACCTCACCACCATAGTGCTGCCCCTTGGGATCGCGGATAGCGACCACAACCACTAGCTGCGGATTGGAGAGCGGCGCCATTCCCGCAAAGCTGGAGACGAATTTACCGCCATAGCGCCCATTTTCGGCTACCTGAGCGGTACCGGTCTTACCACCCGCCGTGTAGCCATCTAAGCGGGCTTTGCGCCCGGTGCCGTGCTCTATGACCGCAGAGAGCATGTTTCGCATCTGGCGGGCGGTCTCCGGGGAGACAACCTGGCGCTCGACATGCTTATCGGGAGTTACGAGCACATCGGACTCGGGCTTTTTGTAGCCTTTCACAATATGCGGCTGGCGCCATACGCCATCCGCGAAGACACTGAACGCGCTGGCCAGCTGGAGCGGCGTGATGGCGATACCCTGCCCGAACCCGACGTTGGCCAGTTTGACCTGCGACCAGGTGGCAGGTTTGGAGAGCTGCCCTGCTGCTCGCCCGGCAGACCCGAGCCGGTCTTTCGGGTCAGACCGAAGCGCCGCATGTATTCATAGAGGCGCGGCTTGGTGACCAGAAACGAGCACTGTGCTGTAGCGACGTTGCAGGAGTTCCGAATCACATCTAAGACACTCTCATCGCCATGGGCAGACGAACCGTTATGACTGGCGCAGTGGATCGTGTTCTTGCCGATCTTCATGGAGCCCGTGCAGTTGAAGTGCCGCGAGGGGTTCACCACTCCGGACTCCAGCGCTGCCGCTATCGTAACGGCCTTCAGGGTCGAACCGGGCTCAAAGGACTCCTCCACCGCACGATTGCGCCGCGCGTCTCGGGAGACATCGGAGAAGGCATTGACATTGAAAGTCGGCCAGGACGCCATCGAGACTATCTCGCCAGACCGGGGATCGAGAACCACCACGGAGCCAGACTCTGCTTTATAGGTCTTACAGGTTTCGGCGAGAATCTCCTGGGTACGCTTCTGAATTCGGGAGTCGATGGTGAGGACGACATCTTTGCCGTCTTCCACCGGCTTATCTTCCTTCACGGTCCAGGGAATCGGCTTGTGCACCCTCGAGTGGGCGCTGCCGTTATCGAACTCCGCGATTCGGATTCCGGCCTCACCGCCAAGCACTTTATCGAGGCGCATCTCCAGGGCTTCGATGCCCTTCCCCTCGCTGTTCGTAAAGCCGAGGATATGCGGGGCCAGGGTGCCATCTAAGGCTTCGCGGCGGCTGGACTCTAAAAGCCCGACACCAGGGGTGTGCGCTTTCCGGAAAGCCTCAGCCACTTTCGGGGTCACCTTGCCGAGGTCGTAGGTTATGTAGCGCTTCTTATTCTTCGTTCCCAGGCGCAGAGGACGCTTCTGGAGCAAGGCATCTATCTCGACCTCGGGCATTAACTTGCGAATCGCCGCCAGGCAGAGCTGCTTGCGCTCATCGGAGGTCTGGTTTTTGTCTTTCGGATCCGCTCCGGCAAACCAGGCGTTCGGGTCCATGGTAACCAGAAAGGCCTGCTGATCGTGCACCAGGTAGATATTGTTGCGGTCCATGATGCCGCCGCGCCGGGCAGCTATCTGTAGCTTGCGCCCACGAATGCGCTTCGCTTCTTCTACGAAATGGTCATGCCGATAGAGCTGAAGATAGGCAAGCCGCGCCATCATTCCAAAAAACAGCAAGAGGCTCAGCCCACAAAGGAGCTGTGCCCGCAGTATCAGCGATGGCCTCGCCTTGTTCTCCGCCAGCCCCCGCCCCATTACGGAGTCGCCTTCTGGGTCGGCGTTTCTACCACGATAAGGTCGGTGCCGGTGCGGACCATACCGTTCTTGTGGGACAAAATCCGCCACGGGCACGAGAGAGCTGCAGCCCGGAGATCTCTCGGTCGAGCTCTTTAATCTTCTGCTCGGTATCGCGGACATCGCGCTCCAGCGTGGAAAGGGCGAGCTGGTTGCGCTGCACAACGGCATGCTCAGTGAGATAGAGGACCAGGAGGGTGGTGGCAAAAGTGAACGCAAACAACGCCCAGGCCATACGTTGGCCATAGCGTGCCTTTGCTTTTGCCGGACGCGCGATGACAGTAGCCTCGCGGCGCCGTGGTGTCACGGAAGGCGCGTGCAGACGCGCCGGTCTCTCTACGACCATTACCTTCTTCCTCCTCAACCCCTGCGAATCTAAACTGTTCGCACTTTTCTAAATCTTTTGCGCCACTCTGAGGCGTGCGCTCCGTGCGCGCGGATTGCGGCGCACTTCATCGTCACTCGGCCCCACGGGCTTCTTTGTTACAATGCTCAGAACCGGCTCAGGCGGCGCGGTCAAATCAGGGAAGTCACTCCCCTCTCGCTTGCCGGACAGCGTGTTGAACGCGGTCTTGACAATTCGATCCTCTAGCGAATGATAGCTCAGCACCACCACTCGGCCTCCACTGGCCAGTCTCCGCACCGCTGCCTCTATGGCTCGCTCTAAAACGCCCAGCTCATCGTTGACCGCAATACGAATCCCCTGAAAGGTCCGCGTGGCGGGGTGGATCTGACCGGGGCGAGTTCCACCGGGCATCGCACGCCGCACACAGTCCACCAGATCCTCGGTCGTGGTCAGCGGCCTGGATTTCACTATCTGAGCCGCTATCTGCCGGGAGCGTCGCTCCTCGCCGTACTCGAATAGTATCTGAGCGATCTCTCGCTCGGAGAGCCGGTTCAGTAGCTCCGCCGCAGTCTCTCCCACATCCGGGTTCATCCGCATATCGAGCGGACCTTGCATTCGGAGCGCGAAGCCCCGGCCCGGGGTATCTAGCTGGTGGGAGCTGACTCCCAGGTCCAGCAGGATGCCATGTACCAGCGCGAGTCCCAGCGAGTCCAGTGCCGATTCTAAGTTTTCAAAGTTCGTTCGCACCAGGTGAACCTGGCACGGTGCGTTTGCCAGTCTGGCTCCCGCCGCTTCCAGGGCATCCGGGTCCTGATCCAGCCCGATCAGAGTTCCTTCGGCCCCTAATGCCTCTGCAATGGAGGCCGAGTGGCCGCCTCCGCCCAGAGTACCGTCTACTATCGTCTTCCCCGGTGCCAGATTGAGGCCTTCCAGGCACTCTTCCAGCATCACGGGTATGTGGTAGCTCATGCTGCCAGCTTACCCAGCCCGGTCGCTATCGCCGCTGCGGTGAGTCTCTCCTGAGACTGCTGGCGGGTGTAGTCATCCCACGCCTCTTTGCCCCACAGCTCAATTTTGTCGCCCGTGCCTACCGAAATCACCTCTTTATAGATGCGCGCGAGTGGCCGAAGCCGTTCCGGAATCGTCATCCGCCCCTGCCCATCTATGTTCACATCTTCTGCCGAACCGATAAACCAGCGCTTGAGGTCCATGGCTTCCTGATTGAGCATGGGCTGATTGAAAAGCTCCTGCTCCATGGCGGAAAACGCCTCTGCCGGATATAAAAATAAACAGCCGTTCCAGCCCCGAGTCAGCACACCCTTACCGCCCAATTCCTCACGGAAGGCGGATGGGATGAGGATTCGGAACTTATCGTCGAGATTGTGAATGTTCTCGCCACGGAACGACACGAATCGGTTCTGCGCCTTTCAGGGAATACACTGCCACAGGCTATCCACTGCCGTACCACTGTACCTCCACTGGGGTGCATTCTATGGGACCACCCTTGAAAAATCAAGGGTGGAACTTTAAGTTCACCCCCACTGTTCAACATTTTTTAGTAAAAAATTAATCTCATTAATCTGGTTGCCAGTTATGCCCCCAAACAAACGTTGGTGCCCCAGAAGATAAACATGCCCCAGAGATAAACCTCTGGGTCTAGAGGCTTCGCCACGAAGTCGCTCCGCGACATAACCGATAACGTTTGGATTCCGGTGGGTCCGAAGGACATTGTGGGGCGCAGCCCCCTGAGCCATGGACTTTCCTGTCCATGGGGCGTTTATGCCAGTTAAAGTTAAATCTCTTCAGTTGCACTCCATAGTGTATGCGGGCTAAGATGGGGCCGATGGAAGTTAGACCCGATGCTCCGCTAATTCTGGCCGCCGATCTGGGCGGTACCAACGTGCGCGCGGCGGTTATGAACCGCGCCGGAAAGATTCTCGGCTCTGGCCGTGCCCCGTCGCACTCTGGGGAGGGTGTCGACCACACGATAACTCAAATCGTGGAAGCCGCCCACGAAGCCATGACAGACGCCGGAGTGGGCGTCGATTCCCTGGCTGGCTTCGGCATCGGGGTTCCCGGCCATATCGACCCCACGGGTGGCCGGATTCTCTGGACTCCGAACTTCTACGAAGACGGTACTCCCTGGACCAATGTGTCGCTCGGTCCGCAGCTAGAAGAAAAGCTGGGCCTGAAGACGATTATGGGCAACGATGCCAACGTGGCGGCTCTCGGCGAGTTCCGCTTCGGCGGTGGCCAGGGTACTCGCACCATGGTGATGTTCACCCTGGGCACGGGCATTGGCGGCGGCTTGATTCTAGATGGCAAGCTCTGGGTCGGATCCACCGGCGGCGGCGGTGAGCTGGGCCACATCATTGTTGCGGCGGGTCTGCGTGGCGGTGCGGCTGCCTATGGCTCTCTGGAGTCCATGGGGCAGATTGCAGCAATCACGGAGCGCGCCCAGCGCAAGATCAGCGAAGGCCGCAAGACCCCGCTGGCAGACCTCTACGAAGGCCGCTGGCGCCTGCTGACCCCCAAAGATATTGCCGATGCCGCCGAAGCAGGCGATGCGGTAGCCATAGAAGTCTTCGAGGAAACCGGCTACTATGTCGGGCTGGGTGTAGCGTCCGTGGTCAACCTGATTTCCCCCGAGAAGGTGGTTATCGGTGGTGGCGTAGCGCTTTCCGGCGACCTGATTCTAGACCCGATCAAGCGCACGGCCCGAGCGAACGGTATTAAGACCCTCATGGATGCCTGCGAGATCGTGCCCGCAACCCTGGGCGACGACGCCGGTATCTACGGCGCCGCCGGGCTGATTCTAGACTTGCTATAAAAGAAAAGCCCCCTGCCACAAAGTGGCAGGGGGCTTTTTCGGTCTTACGGTTTCTTCAAGCTGGCCAGGATCTCGGCTTCGCGCTCTGGTTTGAGACCGCCCTGGATTTTCGCTTGCTGATCGGCGGGCAGGCTATCGAACCAGGCGAGGGTAGCAATCGTCGTGTCGGTAATGGAGCGGCAGGTGAGCCCTTTGGCGAAAGCTCGCTTAGTGCTGCGGCGGTGGAAGCCCGCCATCTCGCCATCGCCGGGAATCCAGAGTGGCATATCTCCCCAGGCGGATACTTTCTCCTTATCCAGTACCGACGTCGGCACCCAGATGAGCCGGGAGCGGGTCTTCGCGCCTTTCTGGACACCTTCCAATGTCTCCCGGAAGGTCTGTGTTCGGGCCGGGCCAATGGCGTTGTAGGTGCCGCCCGTGTCGTCGCGCTCTACCAGGCGCACAGTCCACTCGCCCAGGTCGCGGGAATCGATGTACTGCACCGGGTCTTTGCCGTTGCCGGGGGCCAGCACATCGCCGCCCTTTCGTAAGCGCAGAGGCCAGTATAAGAAGCGCCCGGTCTCATCACCTGGCCCGATAATCAATCCGGGGCGGACGATAATCGCGCCATTACCGAAGGCTTTGCGTGCTTCTTCTTCAGCGAGCGCTTTGAGCGGACCATACTGATTCATGTTGGTCAGCTTGGTCGCATTCGGGTCGCCACCCGTGAGCAGCGGTCCGGATTCATCTTGCCCTGGTCGGGCATTGTCCGCATAGACCGAAACCGTAGAGATGAACAAATACCGCTGGGCGTGGCCTTTGAGTAGCTGGGCGGTATCCCGCACCCACTTGGGAAGCGTGGCCGGGTTATCGATAACAGCATCGAAATCGCGGCCTTCCAGCGACTTCAAATCCCCGTTGCGGTCCCCGAGAAGCTGCTCTACTTCTATGCCGCCCAGAATGCCAGGGTGAGTGCGCCCCCGGTTAAAAACGGTCACTTTATGACCACGTGCGACGGCATAACGGACCTGGTGCGGTCCGGTAAGACCGGTACCGCCGAGAATCAAGAGACGAAGAGGCTTCTTTGCCTTGGGAACATTAGGAAGGGTAACAGATTGCATGATGTATTCTACCCAGAGAAACTCCTGGGTAGTTCTATATCGTAGTAACCGTCCAGCCTGTTACGTTAGAAACGACCTCTGTGAAAAAAGTAAGCTCCGAAGGTATCTGGCGCGGCCCAGGATCCAGACCAAAGAACGCCGCCGTTCGCAGGGGTACCATACCTGTTGCTAGCTGTACCGAGCCTCCACGCCCTGTAGCCACCAGATCGAACCACTCTTCGTTGCCATAGCGGCTATAGCGCTCGCGGGAGCGTATCACCATAGCAGCATCCGTGATTCGCCAAGTGCGCACCCAGCTTCCCAATCCCACACGGCGCTCCAGCCAGTTGGTCCCCATACGTAGCTCTTCTCGGCCGAAGATCCACCAGACCAGCCAGAGAGTGAGAACGATAACTATGGGCACAATGGCGATACCGGGGAAGAGCGAATACGGCGTCGACTGCCGCTGGCGGGCAAAGGGTATAGAGATTCCGAATACCAGCAAGCCCATAATATAGGGAATCGGGTGAGCGGGGCCAAATAGGGTAGCGCCGCCCTGTAAGAGCCTGCCACCGAGGCGCCGTTTCAGCAAAACGGAGCCATCTGGCAGGTCACTTCGGGTCCAGCCGGGCGGCTCTATAAAGCGCAGGGGGCTCTTCGGGATTTCGGCTTCCAGCGCTATCGGGGGCGGCTCACCCACTCTGCCACAGTGCGGGCACTCGGTCATGTGCAGGGGAATTCGACCATCGCAATTCGCGCAGGGGTACGTGCCCTCGCCCGGCAGCGGTGCGGCCTTGGGATGAGCATCCAATCGGACGCCACAGGCGTAACATTTGCTGAGTCGCTCCGGGTTTGGAGCTTTACAGTCCGGACAGGTCTTCATTGCTAGCCCTCAGACGTTTTACAAGAACACCGGGTTGCACCGCGCAAAACGATTGACAATCCCTTAGATTGCACCGATAATAACCGTCACCAATCGTCATGGCCGCATCTTTAGAATCTATACTGGCCCGTGTACGGCGCTACTATCCTAACGCCGATTTCGACCTCCTGCGTCGTGCCCACGACTATGCCACCGAGAAGCACGGGTGGACCTATCCGAAAGACCCGAGCGAGCCACCGATTCACACCCCTACCCTGCGCAAGTCCGGGGAGCCCTATATTATCCACCCTATCGAGGTTGCCTATATTCTGGCCGACCTCGAAATGGACCCGCCCAGTATCGCCGCTGCCTTCCTTCACGATGTCATAGAAGATTGCCGTACCAGCAGAGAAGAGATCGCCGAAGCCTTTGGCGAGGAAATCGCGACACTGGTAGACGGCGTTACCAAGTTAAAACTTGCCGACTTCGAGCGAACAGCGCCAGAGCTTGCCGCTGCCGCGCGTGAAGCCGCGGAAAAGAAAGAAGCTGCCCCGGACCCCAAGCGTAAGAAACGCCTGGAGGCTCGCTCGTCTGCGGAGAACCTGCGTAAGATCCTTCTCGCAATGGCGCGTGACTGGCGGGTAATGGTCATCAAACTCGCGGACCGCCTGCACAACATGCGGACCTTAGATGGCCTTACCGATGACCGCCGCAAGAAAGTCGCCGAGGAGACCCTGCAGATCTTCGCGCCGCTGGCCCACCGCCTGGGAATCTGGCAGGTGAAGTGGCAGCTGGAAGACCTGGCCTTCAAGGTCCTCTACCCCACCGAGTTCAAAGAGCTGGCGGAGAAGATAGCACGGACCCGCAAAGAGCGTGAGAAAGACATCCGCGATGCCACATACCGGCTCAAGCAGGGCCTGGAAGAAGCGGGCCTGACCCCGGAAGTCCAGGGGCGCCCCAAGCACCTCTGGAGCATCTTTAATAAGATGCGCCAGCAAGAGCTGAGCCTCACCGATATCTATGACCTCACGGCACTGCGGATTATCACCAACTCCATTCCCGAATGCTACGCAGCGCTGGGAGTGGTGCACCAGGTCTACATGCCCATTCCAAACAAGTTCGATGACTATATCGCTAAGCGCAAGTCGAACCTGTATCAGAGCCTGCACACCAAGGTCTACGGACCGCGTGGCGAACCTCTGGAAGTCCAGATTCGCACCATGGACATGCACCGCACGGCGGAGTTCGGTGTGGCGGCGCACTGGGCTTATAAAGAACGCGGCGAAGAGGCGCGTGCGGGCCGCGATGACTTTGAGCGGAAAATGGCGTTTTTGCGCCAGCAGCTCTTTGAGTGGCAGCAGGACACCCGAGACAGCTCCGAGTTCCTCTCCCGCGCCAGCTCCGATCTCTTCACTGACCAGGTTTTTGTCTTCACCCCCAAGGGCGATGTTATCGATCTTCCCTCCGGCGCTTCTGTGGTGGATGTCGCGTTTCGGATCCACTCCGGCGTGGGCGAACACTGTTATGGGGCGAAGGTCAACGGCAAGATGGTCCAGATCAGCCACGCGGTCAGCAACGGGGACATCGTTGAGATTTTGACCCGCCCGCAAGCGAAACCATCGCTGGACTGGCTGAACCTCACGAAATCCGGCCATGCGCGCGGAAAGATCAAGAACTATTTCCGCAAGCTCAAGCATGAAGAGAGTGTGGAGCAGGGCCGCCGCGCGGTGTTAGACGAGCTTCAGCGCCTGGGTCTCTCCACCGAGCCTCTGAAAGATCAGAAGCGCCTGACGGCAATTGCTCAGACCTTCAATAAGTCCACGGGCGATGACCTGCTTGCCGCCGTTGGTTTCGGTGACATAGCGCTGGGAACCGTGGTCAATAAGCTACGCCCGGAAGAGCGAGAAGAAGATGGGCTCAAGATTATCCGGCGCTCCGGCGACGGCACGGAGCAGCGCCTGGCTATCGCGGCAGGCGGTGTCGATGGTGTGGCTATCAGCCGGGCAAAGTGCTGCCTGCCTCTACCCGGTGACCCGGTGGTGGGCTATGTGAGCCGCGGTAAAGGCATGGTGCTCCACCGGGATAGCTGCAACAACGTTGCCCATTGGCGTAAAGACGAAGCGGAGCGCCCCCGGTTAGTGGAAGTGGACTGGAGCGCCGCGGACAACGCCAGGTACAACACCGGGCTGATCTTCGAGACCGTAGACCGCACGGGCCTCTTAAACGATGTAACGTCTATCTTCTCGGAGTCCAAGACCTTCATTCTGGGAATCCAGACCCACTCCAACCGGGCGCGAGGCACGGCGCGGTTCCGCATCGACTTCGATGCCCCATCAGTAGAGTCCGTGGATATCCTAATTCGCAAGCTACAGTCCGTAGAAGACCTGCTGCTCATTCACCGCCTTGGTGTCGGCGCCGATGAGCTTGCTCCCCCTACCGCAGAAGCCGCCTGAGATGGAACTGATCGACATCTCTCGTCCGCTTCAAAACGGCATGCCGGTCTGGCCCGGCGATACCGAGTACCAGCTCACGCAAACCGCCTGGGGAAATATCACGGTAGGCGCGGCAACCCTGAGTCTGCACTCGGGTACTCACGTCGATGCCCCCAGCCACTTCCGGCCCGGCGACAGGACTATAGACACCATACCCCTGGGCCTCTACATAGGCGAGTGCGTGGTCGTCGATGTGCGCTTCTGCGACGTGATCGGCCCGGAGATGTTCTCGGCAGTGCTCCCGCCCCGTGTCCTCTTTCGAACAGATGCGTGGCCGGAAGGCGCTCCCTTCCCCGAGTCCGTGCCAACTCTCAGCAATGCGGCCATTCGCTGGCTCCACAGAAGTGGAGTCTGGCTGGTGGGGGTAGATGTACCCAGCGTCGATGCCATCGACTCCAAAGACCTCCCGATTCACCACGCGCTGGCTGCTTCCGGAATCCATATATTGGAGTCCCTGGACCTGAGCCAGGTAGCGCCGGGAAACTACGAGCTAATTGCACTCCCACTGCCCATCATCGGTGGCGATGCCTCGCCGGTTCGAGCTGTCCTTCGACCTCTAACCCGATAATTCTCACTGGCGTACTGGCTCACTTATTGCTAAAATCCCCGCCGAAGGAGAGTTCAAATATGCGTTTCCTAGTTGCGGCAGTCGCCGTACTGACCATCGCTTCTGGTTCTATGGCAGCTCCCAGGGAGCCCAAGTGCTGCCAGGGCAAGAAGTGTATCCATGTGATCGGCGAGAGCAAAAAGCACCACAAGTGCACCAAGAAGTGCCATGACAAGCATCAGCGCAAGGGAGAGTGCTGTAGAGGTCACAAGCACTAATCGCCGGTAGCAGGGCCACCAGTGATGGTGGCCCTGATTCGCTTCTGTCACCAATGCATGCTAAACGTTACTTCGGTCTGATTTCCGGCTAACTTCCGGCGTAGCGCCAGGCAGTCCTCGTATCCCTTTGGGCAGGAGTAGTGCTGCATGCCTGCTTCAGAGTTAGAAAAATACTTCTGGGCTTCCTGGTCGGACATCCGGAGCATCAAGTGGTCATAGTACTCTGGCCCACCCCAGAATATTCGCCTGCGCTCTATCAGTTCGGCGCCCGGCGTTATTGTAATTCCAAACTCCTGAGCGCATGCTTCTATAGAGCATTTCGGATTGCGGAATTGCTGCCACCACAATCCCAGTTCCAGAATACCCAGCCCCAAACATATCCCGAGGAATCGGCGTGTTTTCATACTTTAAAGCTAACTTCGGTTAATGATTTCGGATTTAGGCGAGCATTTTTTTAGCCCATTTGCTCTGCAGTACTTGCCATGCGCGTCAGAAAGGACTGGACTTCATCGGGAGGTAGTGTTCGCTCCACCATGAGTTGTGGTGTTAGGCCACAAAACAGGCGCCCTACATTCCACATACGCTTATACGATGGCTGGCCTAATAGCACCACCCGATAGTCATCGAACATGGGAATGTCTGCGGGTTTTCCTTCGTTCCATATCCAGGTGTCGGAATCCAGAGCGTTCGGGTCGGTGAGATCTAGATCGGCAGCACGCCAGTCATACAGATTCCAGTTTCCCACACATCCATCATTTGCATGCGGCTCAGCGCGCCCCCAGGCAATCTGCGCGAGATTGGGCGGCAGTCGCTTACCGGGAACAGCATAATCAGGACGGCAAAGCAAATCCATAAGCAGAGTATGCAGCTCGAAGTTGATTCCAATACCACTCATGCGACAGACGAACCCCTTACCAGACTCCGGATGCAGCACCAGTAGCGGCTCATGATCGAGAACTTCTAGCAAGTTGTACAACATCTCCATACTGCCATGGTGCTCGCTGAGTTGTACTACAGCCGTACAAATTGCGGGATCGGCCGCCGCCGCGTTGCGGTATTCGGTAGAGCGAGAAAGGCAGGCTATCAACGGCATCACCCAGATCTCCAGTGATCTGTAGGCAGCCACTGCCTGAGCATCGGTTTTCTGTAAGTCTTCTACAATGTCTGAAGGGACCGGGCGACCTGCCACTATAAGTGCTCCAAGTTCCGCCTCTTCCTCGTCCTCAGAATCTTCATCTACTGGCTCCATTCGGGAGCCTGCTTCCACTACAAATCGGATGGCGGCACTAAAAACATCTGGGACACGCGCCAGCAACGCTTCTGCCCAGAGTGCAGCAGGCGCACCTGACTCCACCAACCCTCCACCTGATATCGCCACCAGAGCGCTCACATGCGGGTGACTATGGGAAAGCGCTGTCCGAAGAATCTGGAGTACTTCCTCTTTCTCCACTGGCCTCGCCTGAGAAGCCAATCGTTTTAGCGATTGAAGTTTATCCCACAATTTTGTAAGGTCAGGATGCTCATCAGATGTCAGCGCGATGACTTCCTGTGCCCAATCACGAAGAGTAGGGTCACGGCGAAACAGATTCTTGAACATCCGGTTTCTTCCCTGCATCCAGCAGAATCGCCACGAGCATATCGCTCATCACGTTTACTCCACTGCGCACGCGCGCGATAATCCAGTCCACGGGCACCAGCAACGGCAGAGCCAGCGCGACGGTCTCTGGTGGCAACCCTGCCGTGCCCAGCACCAGAGGCAACACGATGAGGCCAGCCTCCGGGATTCCCGCGATACCCGCCCCCGCCATGATAGAGGCCAGCACCACTCGTATCTGCCCGAAGGGACCGAGCTGGTCAAAGATTCCCAGCGCCTGCGTGAGAAACAGCGCCGCCATGGCCTCATAGAGCGTAATGCCATCGTTGTTCAGGTTTGTGCCCACACAGGCGGCTATGCGAGCGCTGGCGGGCGAGACCCCCATACGGTCCAGGCACTTCAGGGTTATAGGCACCGTCGCCAGGCTGGAGTTCGTGGAAAGCCCGGTGAGAATGGCATCCGCCCCCTTGCCCAGATACTCCTTCGGGGTCTTCTTGCCTACCAGATAGGCCACCAGCGGATAGTAGATCAGGCTGTGAATAGCCAGACCAGTAAGCGCCACAGCCAGGAAGATCCAGAGATGCTTGAAGACCTCACTGCCGCTCGCCCCGACTACCTTGGCCACGATGCCAAATACCGCGTAGGGTATGGCGCGCACGACCCACTCCAACATGGTGAGCAGGATTTTATACACGGCATCGATGAAATCCGTGACCGCCCGAATCGTAGGGCGCTTTCCTTCTTCGGCCTCCGCTTCCGCCTCCTGCTCGGTCTGCACCTTGCGTAGCGCCGCCCCGATGAGTAATGCCAGCAGCACCACGGAGATCAGATTGTTGTACACGAAGGGACGCACTAACGAACTGGGTACGTAGTAGCTAACATTGGGCAGCAACTCCAGAGTAGCACCGGGGGCCTCCGGGTCGTCTACCTTCTTAACCTCAGGCCCCTTTGCCTCGGTTGCGGAAAGCATGGTCTGGATCTTTCCCTGCCAGGCTTTCCCCGGCTGAAAACCATTCAGAATGGTGAGGCCGATAAGCATGGCCACACTGACATTGACCAGGCAGATCAGTACGAGCTTGCCAAGCTTCTTACCCTCTATCCGGGTCTTAATAAACGCATCCAGAATCGCGAAGAAGACCAGCGGAACGGCGAGGGCGCGCAGGGCCTTGATCACCAGCAGTCCTAGATCGCCCAG
The DNA here is from genome assembly GCA_049840835.1 of Armatimonas sp. GTDB lineage: Bacteria > Armatimonadota > Armatimonadia > Armatimonadales > Armatimonadaceae > JANLTX01. The sequence goes on from JASGJG010000016.1 coordinate 239,045, forward strand.
GTTCTGGGTCAGTGGGGTCTTTCCCATGGTCTCACCGATTAGAATTCCCAGCCCAACCCCTATGAGCACCTGTACCGCCAGTGGCACTTTCTTCATGGGCACAGTGTAGCACAGGCACTGGCCCTGAGAGAGTGCCCCCGAATGTCGCTCGTGCCTCGCTCCTTCGCCCCCGTCCTTTCCGCCATTCGGCGGGACGGGGGAATGACCAGTCCAATCTCTATTCCCCTGCCCCGGCGTAGCCGGATACAGGCGGGGGCGTAAGCGAAGGGAGCCTGCGACCGAGCACACGGGGGCAGTACTCAGGGCATGCAGGGAAAGGCCTTATGCAACCAAACCCCCATTCCAACTGTCTCTGATGGCGTGAACCTGCTGGAATCCATCAAGGTGGCGCTCTCGGCGCTGGCCGCCAATAAACTACGCTCGCTGCTGACCATGCTCGGAGTCATCATCGGGGTGGGCGCGGTCATCATTATGGTGTCCATTATTCAGGGGGCACGTAAGAAAGCTATCGAGAGCTTCCAGGGCAGCGGCAGCGATATTCTATTCGCGTTCTATGCCCCAAAAGGGGAGGCGCGGCGCGGTGGGCGCTTCGAGGGGCTTACCCTGGATGATGTAGCCGCTATCGAGCGGCGCGTTCAGATTCTCACGGTTATCTCCCCGGAGCTGCAGGCAGGTGCACGGGCAGTGCGCGGTAAGAAGAGCTACTCCGGGCAGGCTGTAGGCGGCACGGTGCACTACCCTACTCTAACCGCGGTGAAACTAGATGCAGGGCGCTTCTTCGATCAGGCAGATTTAGACAGCTACGCCAAGGTCGCCGTTATCGGGGTAAAGGTCAAAGATGCGCTGTTCGGCAAAGACGAAAGCCCGCTGGGGCAGACGGTACAGCTTCAGGTCGGCAATATGACTGTGCCAGTGACGGTTATCGGGCTACTCTCCCGCAAGGGCAATGAGGGCTTCGGCACCAGCGCGGATGAGCGCATCATTCTGCCCATTACGACAGTCCAGCGCCGCCTGACAGGCGGACGCACGGTGGCAGGTATCAATGCGCGCGCCAAGCCCGGTCTTGCGGAAGAAGCAGCGGATCAGGTATTCGCCGTGCTCAAGCAGCGTTATCCCGACCGCGCCAAGGACTTTATTGTGGACACCCAGGAAGGGCTGATCAAGCAGCTCGATAAGATTCTGGGCATCTTCCAGGTGGTGCTGGGCGGCGTAGGCGGGCTCTCTCTACTGGTGGGCGGTATCGGCATCATGAACATCATGCTGGTGTCAGTAACCGAGCGCACTAAGGAGATCGGTATCCGCAAGGCCATCGGCGCCAAGCGAGCGGATATTTTAGTGCAGTTCATCACGGAGAGCGTGGTGGTCTCCGGGCTAGGCGGCCTCTTAGGTGTCGCGTTTGGCTGGGGACTATCCACGGCAGTTGGTGCCGCTGCCCCGGACCAGTTCTCCACCTACACACCACCCTGGGCCATTTTCCTGGGCTTCGGATTCGCCATGGGTGTGGGTATGTTCTTTGGTATCTATCCCGCTGTTCGTGCCAGTAAACTCGATCCCATCCAGGCCCTGCGCTACGAGTAACCCCTCTTGCCTATTTCGGCGGATTCAGCTTGCTGATGCGTGAGACTATCTCGGGGTAGCGGGCAGCCAGGTCAATCGTCTCTCCTGGATCTCTCTCTAAATCATACAGTTGCGGTTTTGCAATCGGGACCATGCGCTCGGGAATGCGTTTGCCACCATCAGGAATCGCCGGGTGCGGACCTAACCAGCGGAATCGGTGCGGGAGAATCAGCTTCCACTTCCCAGAGCGAATCGCCTGTAGCTCGCCATTGAACACAAAGAACGAGTCCCGCCGGGGATTCCTAGCGCGGGTATCCCCTTCTAGCAGAGGCCAGATATTCGCGCCGTCTAAGTTGGGCGGCAGTGATGCCTTCCAGAGTCGGGCGAGTGTGGGCAGCAAGTCTATGGTCATGGCAGGCTCGGAGATCACGGAGCCGGGGCGAATCCTGCCGGGCCAGCGGGCCACAAACGGCTCCCTAATGCCCCCTTCGTAGCAAGTCCCCTTGCCCTCTCGGAGTCCACCGCTGCTGCCTGCATGCTGCCCATAAGGCAGCCAGGGGCCGTTATCCGAGGTGAAGATAACCAGCGTGTCTTTGTCCAGATGTTTCCGCTGAATGGCCGCCAGAACCTCGCCCACGGCCCAGTCCAGCTCCTCCATGACATCGGCGTAGGTTCCCTGCCCGCTCTTGCCCTTGAACTTTTCGCCCACAGCCAGCGGTACATGGGGCATGGCAGGAGCTAGATAAAAGAAAAACGGGCGACCCGCGTGGTGCTCGATAAAGCTCACGGCTCGCTCGGTGTAGCGCCGGGTCAGCGTCCCCATCTCGTCGAGGTTCTGGATAATCTGTACTTGTTCTAAACCGTCCATGAGCGGCAACGGTGGATAGGCACTCGGGGTATCCGGGTGATACGGCCACATATCATTGGAGTACGGCAGCCCGAGCCACTCGGAGAACCCATGCTGCAGTGGGTTGAACTCCGGCAGGTGCCCCAGGTGCCATTTGCCCGCCATACCTGCTGCCAGCCCGGCAGAGCGCGCCACCTGCGCCAGTGTGGTTTCTGTGGCTGGCATACCATTCTTTGCTCCCGGCCCCAGCGCGCCCTGAATCCCGAAGCGATGCGGATAGCGCCCGGTCAGTAGCGCCGCTCTACTGGCAGAGCACACCGGGCTGGCCACATAGAAATCCGTGAAGCGCACCCCCTCACGCGCCAGGCGGTCGATATAGGGTGTCTTGCCCCGCTTACCGCCAAAACAATTCGGGTCGCCATAGCCCATGTCATCGGCGAAGATAAGAACGACATTTGGCACGCTCATGGCCGGAAGGATAACACAGCGCGAAAACCGAACGCAAGAACTATCATGCGAACGGCACTTACCACCCTCTGCTGCCTGCTGGCGCTCCCCGCCCTGGCCCAGCGCCCACCGGGTTCCGGAGTGCTTTCGGGATTTTTCTTCACCGGAGTAACGCCTGAAGACAGGCAGATAGCGAAACCCACCCGGTTTTTCTACGAGCTGCTGGTTGGCGGCAAGACCTGGCGGTATCCTGCGCTGGTCAACATAGATTGCCCCGGTCATAGCTTCCGCTATATCTGTAAAGCCAGAGGGCTACCCACCAATGTAGTGCTTACGAATATCCGAATCGTGGTTGTAGAGCCGGGGAATAAGACCTCGTTCTGCACTCCCACTAACTTCGATGGCCGCGCCGCCCTGCTCTCCTCCAGCCGGGCCAGTGTTATGGTAGATGGTAAGAAACTCACGGCCACGAAACCGGGACGCATGCCCGACTCAGAGAAGCCGGTAACCTGCCCGGTAGGTATGGGTTCCCTGTCCGGGCTGAAGTTCGCATGGTCGGAGCGATAATGCCACTAGAGATTCGCGCGCTACTCCCTACTGATCCACCCCTATTCGAATCTGCATTTACGGCGCAGGGCTGGAACAAGCCCGCTTTGCAATATGAACACTATCTGGAGCTACAGGCCAACGGTAGCCGCGATGTTCTTGTAGCGACGGTAGCCGGCGACTTCGCGGGCTATCTGACCATAGAGTGGGTCGCCGGATATGCCCCTTTCAAAGAGGCTCGTATCCCCGAAATCGTGGACTTCAATGTGCTGCTGAAACACCAGCGCCAGGGTATCGGCTCTGCGCTGATGGAGGAAGCCGAGCGTCGTATTTCCGAGCGCAGCCCGGTAGCGGGAATCGGAGTGGGACTGACACCGGACTATGGCCCGGCGCAGATTCTCTATGTGAAGCGCGGCTACATCCCCGATGGTCGAGGACTAGACTACGACGGCCAGATACTGAACTGGGGCGCCCAGACCGTAGTGGATGACAGCTTAGTTCTGCATCTCACCAAGCGCCTGTAACGCCCCGGCTCACAAATTCTGGCGATCTACGTGCCGCGAGACTTGGCGGCGAGAACGAACTCGGGGTCCGGCTCTATGGCGGCTTCCAGCGGACCGGTTACCGACACGCCGGTGGTCTGAAGCTCAGCGATGGCGCGCCCGATCTCCTCATCGTCGCCGGTCAGCTTGACCTCGGCCCAGCCCCCCTCTTCGGAAAGCATGGCGCGGCGAATCGCGACATTGAGGCGAAACGACTTCCCGATCTTCTGGAGAATCGGCACATCGTACATCGCGTGGGTGAAGATAAGCTGGTAGACACCGCTTGCCGTCATGGTTTGTTTATCAGTCCTCTCGAATTAGCCCAGCAGGTCCAGCGCTTCACGCAGAGACTTGCGGACACAGGTAAAGATGGGAGTATCGCGCAGAGTATAGCTGGATGCCTCGGTATGGCGCAGGTCCATCACCAGGTCCAGGAAGTCATCGGGGCGATTGCTCTCGAAGGCTACCACCCACTCCTGGTCGTCCAGCCCAAACGAGTAGATCGTATTGAGCTTGATGCTCGGATACTCGTGCCCCTTTTGAATGTGCTGCTTCATCATCCGGCCCCGCTCCTCGGGAGGAAGGGCGAACCAGGCGCGCGTTTTCACGAAGGGGTAGACGAAGAGATACTTGAACTCACCGGGACGTACCCGGCTGCGCTTCTCTTCCTGGCTGGGGTGAATGAACTCATCTTCATACACGCTCATCTTAGACTGGCCCAGAAATGAGTACGGGGTATCCAGCCAGCGGCCCAGCCCGGTAGAGAGAATCTTGGCGCCCAGCTCCTGAATGGTCTCTAGCTCGTAGGCGATGCGCCAGAGCAGAAGCTCGCAGTCCCCACGAATTCCCACCAGAGAGAACGGCACGATGATGGCGCGCCCCTGAAAGCTCTCTATAACTTTCGCTAGCTCTTCTTTTTGCGCGGCACGCTCCTCATCGGGAAGCCGTCGCCAGGCGGGGTCGATCTTATAGAAGCTATAGCTCACGTACTGACGTGGAGCACTTGTATCGGACATCTCCGCCTATTGTACCGCGCGTGTTGCGGAAAGCCGGGTCAGGCTTTTCCCGGCAGAACTCGGCTAAGAAAGCCACGGAATCGGTCCGTTTTCGCTTCGGTAAAGAGTGATGCGATCCAGGCAATCGCGATTATCGCAACACAGAAAGCGGCCACTAACAGGCAGCTCTGCAGGGTGGCGGGTATCGGCTTTTCGTAGGCGAATTTGGCTCGCAGCAGGGCCACCATGGGCAGGTGAATCGCGTACAGCGTATAAGAACACCCGGCCAGCCCACGAATAACTTTCGCCATTCCCTCATACTGAAACGGCTTGTCTTTCTGGAGAATCCAGATCAACAGGGGCACGAACGCCGCTGCGATATAGAGCCTCTCTCGCCCATCGGAGTGTAGTTTCCCTATACCGACAGCGAGAAGAACGACGGCGAAGACCAAGCCACAGAGCACCCCTACCCAGCTTTTCTGAAACCAGGCTTTGTCTATCGGTTTCATCATGGCGACCAGGGCGCCAGCCAGCCATGCCAGCAGGCATTCGTCCACTTTGCTGCGAATGAAAAACAGCATCAGCGTGAGCACGACCGCATGGATAATCCGCTTCACCAGCGCCATTCGGCTGGTGAAAATCAGGAACAGCAGCGGGAAGACCATGTAGTACCAGAACTCATTGGCCAGGCTCCAGAGGGCCGTATTAGACCCGAGCGCAGGCACCAGTATTGTCTGGCAGAAGAAGAGATTCCCCAGGAAAATCGGCAGTGTGCTATTGGCGTGAATCGTGGCGCTGTCAATCACGGCGCGCCCGGTATCCGGGTTGCCAACTACTCCATGGGTGACCAGGAACTCGCCGTAGTCTAACAACCAGGTGAGCAAGAGCGCCGGAATCAGCACCACATACAGGCGGGCTCCACGAGCGATGAGATAGCTTCGCCAGGACCAACGGTTCTCTTTCGCACTTCGTATGACACTTCCCCCAACCAGGTACCCGGAGAGCACAAAGAAGATCATCACGGCTGAGTGCCCATAGCCGGAGAGCATATAGAAAATACGGATAGCCGGGTTAGTAATATGCCCGCTCATGCTCTCCAGGAGCATGACACGGGCATGGCTGAGCAGAACCGCTACGGCGGAGACGCCCCGGATCAGGTCCAGTAGTATGGACCGAACAGAGCTATGGCTTTTTTCGATAACTGGGGTAGACACAGATTTGCTTCACGGCACTTTACTTATTTCTTCTTAAGTGCCGCACAAATCTCCGCTGTGGCACGACTTTTATTCAGGGTGTAAAAATGCAGGCCATCCACCCCACCACTGAGCAGGTCTTCACACTGGCTAATCGCGTGGTCGATACCGGTCCGATACACGGCGTCTGCATCTCCCTCAACGTCTTCCAGCTTGAGAAGCAGCTCGTGAGGAATCTTCGCGCCGCAGCGGGTGACGAACCGCTTTATCTGTGCCACGTTCTCAATCGGAATCAACCCGGCGATAATCGGCACATCGATTCCTGCCCCGCGCACTAAATCGCGCCAGCGCCAGAAGTCCCCATTATCGAAGAAGAGTTGAGTGATTATGAAACCGCCGCCCGCATCCAGCTTGCGCTTCAGGTTCTCTAGATCGCGGGTCATGTTCAGGCACTGGGGGTGGCCCTCGGGATAGCCCGCCACACCGACACAGAAATCGTTCTTGCTGCGCACGAACTCGGCCAGCTCATTGGCATAGGCGAACCCATTCTTCGGGGCTTTGAAGAGAATGTTGCCGTTCTCCGGGTCGCCACGAAGCGCCAGCACATTGCGGACTCCACCGTCCCAGAGCGTATCCAGATGAGAGGTCATCTCCGCTTTGGTGTGGTGCACACAGGTCAGATGACTCATGGACCGAATGCCAAGGTCTTTCTGAATGCGCAGGGTCAGGTCCAACGTCTGCTGCGTTCCGCCACCCGTTCGGGTGATAGAGACAAAGCTGGGGTTCAGCGGGCGCAGAGCGTCGATAGTGCTGAAGAGCGGCTCAATCCCGGAATCGTCCTTAGGGGGAAAGAATTCGAAGGAGATCGTTGGCTCTCCCTGGCCGAAGAGCGAGTCGATACGCATAGGCTATTTTACCGTGTTGCCTACATCATCGGTGGGAGCGGCGTGCTGCTGTAGCCGATTCGCATCGCACGGTATACTTTCCTGTCTGTGTCTACGCTGATTGTTATTCCTACCTACAACGAAATAGAGAACCTGCCCACCCTGGTTGAACGGTTGCGCAAGGCCGCGCCCGATGCTCACCTGTTGGTTGTAGACGATGGCTCGCCGGATGGTACCGGCGCCTTGGCCGATGAACTGGCTGCTAAGGACTCCGCCGTGAATGTCTTGCACCGCGATTCGAAAGATGGGCTGGGTCGGGCCTATATCGCCGGGTTCACCTGGGGACTGGAGCGCGACTACGCCAAACTGGTCCAGATGGACGCGGACCTTTCCCACGACCCGAACGATGTCCCGAAGCTGATAGCTGCTACAGATACCGCCGACTTCGCCCTGGGCTCCCGCTACGTGCCAGGCGGCGGCACAGTCAACTGGGGCCTCTTCCGTCGCGCCCTCTCCCGTGGGGGCAGTCTCTACGCCCGAACGATTCTGAGCCTGCCCTACCAGGACCTGACCGGCGGCTTCAAGTGCTGGAATCGCCGTGTCTTAGAAGCTATAAATCTACCCTCCATTCAGTCCAATGGCTACAGCTTCCAGATAGAGATGACCTTCCGCGCCCTCAAAAAAGGCTTCCGCGCCGTAGAAGTCCCCATTGTCTTTACGGACCGCGTAGACGGTGTCAGCAAGATGAGCAAGCGCATAGTGATAGAAGCCGTAGGCATGGTCTGGCGCCTGCGCTTCACTAAGTTCTAACAAGTGTGCCCCCGAGTGCCCAATGTCGCAAAGCGACACTGGGCCTCGCCCCCGTCTTTTCCGCCATTCGGCGGGACGTGGATAAGACCAGCACTTCACATACAACCTTACCCCTGCCCAGGCGTAGCCGGATATAGGCGGGGGCGAAAGCGCGAAGCGCGCTTCGGGGGCACTCCCAGAGTGCTCTACCCCTGCTCGAAAGGCTCGCCCAATGCCGCAGGAGGCCGCACTTTTGCGCCGCGCAGAGCAAGCGCCAGCAGAGTCAGCACATAGGGCAACATCAGGAAGAGCGGGTAAGGAATCTTGAACACCCCCATCGCCTGAAGCCGCGCCTGCCCGGCATCGGCCAGGGCGAAAAGCAGTGCGGCTCCCAGAACCCCCAGCGGGCTCCAGCGCCCGAAGACAACTACCGCAAGGGCCACGAAGCCGCGCCCACCGGTCATTTCTTCCGTAAAGGTGTTGGAGAGACTGATAGAGAGCGCCGCACCCCCCAGTCCGCAGAGCGCACCGCAGACAACGCACGCGCCAACACGCAGCCAGCTCACCCCATAGCCTGCCGCCGCAGCCGCCTGTGGCTTCTCGCCGGTCGCGCGTATCGCCAGGCCGAGCCGTGTGCGGCTGAGCAAGTACTGAAATGTAGGAGCGAGCGTCAGGGCCAGCAGGGTCAAGAGGCTCCAGCCCTCCCAGTTCGGCAACGTGATGGCGGTAGGCGACTTCACGCCTTTCAGCCAGGCACGGAACCACACTCCGGTCAAACCGAGTGCCAGGAAGTTCAGCGTGGTTCCCACTATCACCTGATCCCGCTTCATGCCGACAGCAAATAAAGCAAAGAGCCCCCCCATGAGCGCCGATGCCAGCATTGCCGCAAGCGCTCCGAGTAATGGCTGTCCGGTAGTTACCGAGACAATCACGGCGGTCAGGGCTCCCACGAGCATCTGCCCTTCCAGGCCGATATTGACCACCCCCGCACGCTCACAGACAAGCTCCCCCAGAGCGGCAAGTAGTACAGGGGCCGAGTAGGCCACAGCCAGTAGTAAGAACGCAATCATCGGGAAGACCTCTGCTTACTGGCCCAGCCATACGCCAGCAGCGCGAACAGCACCACTGCCTGAAGAACCTGGATAACGACAGAAGAGATACCCACCTGCTGAACCGACGATGACCCGGCGGTCAGCGCGCCGAAGAATAGCGCGGAGAGTAAGATTCCCGGCGCAGAGAGATTCGCCATGAGCGCCACCGCGATACCGGTGTACCCATAGCCCGGCGAGTATTTATCGGCAAGCAGATAGGTAACGCCGCAAATCTGTACAGCGCCTGCGAGTCCGGCGAGGGCGCCAGATAGCAGAAACGCCAGCGCCTGGGTTCGCTTGATAGAAATGCCTGCAGCTTCGGCAGCATCTGGTCCTGCCCCAACGGCGCGCAGGGCAAACCCTGCTGCCGAGTACTTCAGGAACGCCCAGACCAGAGCCACCAGAAACAGCACCAGCAGGAACCCGGCATGCAAGCGAGTTCCGGGGAGCAGTAGCGCGAACTTCGCGGGCACCAGCAATCTATCGGACTGGGGGAACTGCCCAGCGGCTTCTTGGAGCGGCCCACGCACCATCCAGGCCACCATTTGAATCGCCACGAAGTTGAGCAGCAATGTGGAGAGGACTTCCTGCACGCCGCGCCAGAGCTTCAGCAGTGCCGCGATTCCCGACCAGAGCGCCCCGGCGAGTGCGCCTGCCAGAAGGCAGAGCGGCAGATGAACTGGTGCAGGCACGCGCATGGTGCCCAGCCAGGTAGCCGCGATAGCCCCCATAAGAAGCTGCCCCTCCGCTCCGATGTTCATGAGGCGTGCACGGAAGCTGAGGGCGATGGAAAGCCCCGTAAGCACCAGTGGAATGGTCTGCACCAGGGTTTCGCCGAAGTCATAGCGGCTTCCAAACGCCCCCTTCCAGAGCGCGACGGCAACAGCCAATGGCGAGGCTCCGGCTAGCAGAATCACCCCGCAGAGAACCACCAATCCAACCGAAGCGCAGAGAACCAGAGCACGTAGCTTCACGTGGCTCCCCCCATAAGGCGACCCAGGGTAGCTCGCGACGAATCCTGGGCAACCGTGAGCCGCCCTTCGTAGAGAACGCCGACTCTATCGGAAAGCGCCTGGATTTCGTCTAGCTCCGTGGAGATAAGCACGATAGCTGCCCCGGCATCGCGGGCTTTCCGGAGGGCATCATGGACAAAGGCGATAGCGCCAACATCGAGCCCTCGTGTAGGATTGACGGCAACGACAACTCTGGGGCTATCCGCCAGCGCTCGAGCCAATACAACCTTTTGCTGGTTCCCACCTGAAAGCGAGTTGGCAGCCGCTTCCGGTCCTTCAGCCCGAATATCGAACCGGGTGATGGCAGTTCGAGTGCGCTCGCGGAGCTTGGGCCAGTTGAGTAACGGTCCTTTGCGAAACCGAGAGTCATTGTGCACTCCCAGAGTGAGGTTCTCGGTGAGACTCAGCGGTAGAGCCAGCCCCTGTCGCTGCCGGTCGGCAGGCACTGATGTCACTCCTGCCCGGTGAAACGCTGCAGGGTTGGGTGCGGGAGCACTACCGTCTATAAGAATCTGGCCGCTCGCAGGCCGCTTGAGCCCGGTAAGGCACTCCGAGAGCGCATCTTGACCGTTGCCATCCACTCCAGCCACACCGAATATCTCGCCCGGTGCCACAGAGAAATGGACACTATCTAATTCAGGACGGCTACTGCCCGCCACGGTAAGCGAGCGCACAAATAATCTCTCACCCCCTCCCTCTTCAGGGGAGGGGGTCGGCGAAGCCGGGGGAGAGGTAGAGGCATCTCCCTCCCCTTCGCCAGCATCTTTGCGGCTTCGGTGTCTTCCCCCACCATGGCGGCGGCAAGTGCGGCTTTATCCGCTTTGCCTGGCTCATCGAAATGGGCTACGACTTTACCGCGCCGGAGAACGGTTACGCGGTCAGCGAGCGCTAATACTTCATCCAGCTTATGAGAAATGAAGACGACTCCGCGGCCTTCGTCGGCTAATCGGCGGATGACACCGAAAAGCTCCGGGGTTTCTGTGGGGGTCAGTACAGCAGTCGGTTCATCAAAGAGGACCAGCTTTTTATCCCCGCGCAACGCTTTAAGAATCTCGATACGCTGCTGGGTACCTAAAGGCAATCCACCAGTCAGTGAATCCCAGGGCAGGTTCCAGTCCAGCCGGGTAGCCAGCGCTTTTGCCTCTTCTAAGACCTTCACAATCGGCCAGCTCAGGGGGCCACCCATAGTGCCGGGTGCCCCCAGGAGCAGGTTCTCGGCTACGGTAAGCGTGGGGATCAGCAGGAAATGCTGATGGACGATACCGACGCCGCGTAGAGAGGCGTCTGCGGGGAGCGTAGTTGTACCGGACCCCCATTTAAATAGAGCTGCCCGCCGCTGGGGCGAAGTAGCCCAGAGAGCAGGTTCATCAGAGTAGACTTCCCTGCTCCGTTCTCTCCCAGAAGCGCGTGGACTTCTCCAGGCCGCACCGCGAAGTTCACAGCATCTAGCGCCACGAACTCCCCGAAGCGGCGCCCAATGCCACGCGCTTCTGCAACCAGGCTCGGGCTCTGGTCTACGGCGAGACCTTTCCAGCGATGATGTCGGCCTCGGCCTGCTTCACCTTGGCTTTCAGGTCATCTGGAATCTTTCCGGCAAAGCCATCATTGAATACGAAGCTAACGGCTTTCTCTTTCAGACCAACCACATAGGGCTTACCCTCACCCTTACCCGCTTTCACTTTCTCGGCAACGGCGGTATAGGCAGCCTTAGTATCCAGCACGAAGCTTCCCAGGTTCTTGGGAGTAGCCAGGTCGTTCTGGAGAGAGTTGGCGCCGATAAAGTAGCCCCCCTTCTCCATAACTACCTGAGCCACGCCCTGACCACCCGCGTTTGCGTTATGGCTGAGCACATCACACTTTTCGGCGATCAGTGCCTCGGCCTGCTGCTTGGCCTTGGGAATATCGTTACCATCGCCCGTGAAGACGATCTTGACTTCGATCTTGGGGTTTACGGCTTTGGCGCCCTTTTCAAAGCTGGCAAACGCTTCCTTGATAATCGGAATCTCATCCCCACCGATGCAAGCGATCTTGCCCGTCTTGCTCATACCTGCGGCGACCATACCTGCCAGGTAGGTCGCCTGGCCCGGTGCGAACTGAATCGGAGTCACGTTGCCCGCTACCTCACGTCCTCCAACGACCACGAAGGTAGTCTTAGGGAAGCTTGGCGCCACCGCTTTCGCCGCCTCATCGTACTCGGAGGCATGCAGGAAGATAAGCTGGTCGCCACTCTCAGCTAGCTTACGAATCGCACCCTCGACATCGGCCTTACCCGGCGACTCAATGGTCGGAGTGGGTTCCGCCCCCAGGCTAGTCTTGAAGCTTTGCACCGCATCGTTTGCCGGGCCAGACCAGGCGGTATCCGTAATCTTGCTCGGCGTAACTAAGCCGATTTTGAACGCACCTTCCGGTGCAGGCGGAATTCCCACGGTCGAAGTTGAAGTCGCGGCAGGGCTTGCTCCGGGAGCAGGCGTAGCATCGGTGGTTTTGGGAGCTTCCTGCTGGGCGCAGCCTGCGAGAGCGAAAATGGCAGCGAGCGCTCCAAAAGCGCTTCGGCGGGTCGTTTTCATGGCGTAAGTGTACATGCTGTGGAGGAATTTCTCACACCATGGAACATTTCCCTTCACGTATTGGTTCCCATGAGAAAAATGGACACAGCAACCTTTATCGGACTGGGCACTGTCGCCCTGGGAATCGGGCTGATGTGGTGGCAGGCAAGCCACCGTGCCGGACTCTGGAAAAGCCGCCTGCGCGCGCTGGGACTGAATCAGCAGGGCGAGGGCGTTCTGGACGGGCGCGGGGTTTCCGTCACCGAGAGCCGGGGCATTCTGACCATTTCCGTCTGTATCGCTAACCGAAGTCGGCTGTTCGATGAAGTCCGCGCCGATGACCTGCTGGCGCTCGCCCGCTGGATCTCCCCTCTTACCCGTGCCCAACTGACCACCCTGGCTCCTCTGCGCGGAGACTGGCGGGCCAGCGTTGTCGGACGCACGCTTACTTTGAGCGGACAGAGCGCCACCATACGCCATCCGGAGCTACTGGGATATCTGGTCACCCTGGCCTGTGAGCTTGCCGAAGGGGTAGACTCCCGCGCTTTCTCAACCAGAGCGGCTATGGCCCGCTGACGTTCCAATACACTTTACGAAGGTCAAATAGCCCGCATCTAACTTACCCCAACCGTTTGAGCGCGTTTTCGCGAAGGATTCCCACCGCTACAGTGATGGATAATCGCCCATCGGCTTTGATACACTGAAAGCATGAGCGGGTTTTGCAAACGAACACGACGTGAGTTTCTGTGGGAAGCGGGCGCGGGTTTTACCGGCCTGGCGCTGGCGGGACTGATGGGCAGTGAGGCCCGCGCGGAGAGCAAGTCGAATCCGCTGGCAGCCAAGCCCCCTATGTTCCCGGCCAAGGCCAAGACTGTCATCTTCCTCTTTATGTACGGTGGCCCCAGCCATATCGACACCTTCGACTACAAGCCGGAGATGAAGGGCCGCGATAACCAGTCCATAGAGGTAAAGACCTTCGGGCGTGGCGGTAAGCGTAACACGGGGCGCATCATCGAGCCGAAGTGGGCGTTCAAGCAGTATGGGCAGTGCGGCAAGTGGGTCAGCGATCTGTTCCCCAATGTCGGCACCTGTGTCGATGACATCGCGTTCCTGCACTCCATGACCGCTGACTCCCCGATTCATGGCTCGGCCATGCTTCAGATGAACTCGGGCAAGATTCTCAGCGGCGCGCCCTGTCTGGGCTCCTGGGTGAACTACGGCCTGGGTTCGGTGAACGAAAACCTGCCGGGCTTCGTGGTCATGCTGGACCAGAGCGGTGGCCCCATCTCCGGCGCCAAGAACTGGAGCAGCGGCTACATGCCTGCTGCGTTCCAGGGCACTGTTCTCCGCTCCGCAGGCGACCCGATTCTGGATCTCGCCCGCCCACAGGGTATGACCGATCATGCCCAGCGTGAGCTACTAGACACTCTGAACGCCTACAATGGGGATCATCTGAAGACCCGTGCGGACAACACCAACCTGGCAGCCCGAATCTCTAGCTACGAGCTGGCTTACAAGATGCAGGCAGAGGCGCCAATCGCCGTAGATATCGACAGCGAGCCAGAGCATATCAAGAAGATGTACGGCTTAGATGATCCTAAGACCGCAGACTTCGCCCGTAAGATGCTTCTAACACGCCGTCTGGTAGAAAAAGGCGTGCGGTTTATTCAGGTCTACTCTGGCGGTGGTCACAACGATTCCAACTGGGATGCCCACGGCGACCTGGTATTCAACCATAACCTGCACGCGGGTCGTACCGATAAACCTATTGCAGCTCTGCTCAAGGACCTGAAGCAACGCGGTCTCTTAGACTCTACTCTAGTTATCTGGGGCGGCGAGTTCGGGCGGCAGCCTGTTGCCGAGTACGCTGCGGGTACAGGCCGTGACCACAATGCCTACGGCTTCACCACATGGATGGCCGGTGGCGGTATCAAGGGCGGCGTGAGCTATGGCTCCACCGATGAGCTAGGCGCACGCGCCGTGGAAGACCCCCTCCACGTAAAGCGCATGCACGCGACTGCCTTACAGTGCATGGGCCTGGACCCGAACGGTCTGAGCTATTTCTATGGCGGTCTGGATCAGAAACTGGTGGGCGTAGAACACGTAGAGCCCATCAAAGAGCTAATCAAGTAAAGCAGATAACCCAGAAGCCCCCGCAGAGATTTCTCTGCGGGGGCTTCTGGGTTGCGGGTACATATGGCGCGTTTCACGAGGGATTTCAATCCCTCGGACTATGTGTTATCGACGCGCGGTAGCGACCCAATCCCATGTGGGCAATACAGAGCCGTTCTTCAGCCGGAGTCCCTGGGAGTTACTAGTGAAGCCTCCATCCGTACCCGTGGAATTTACCGAGATGGCTGCTACGTTGGTGGCCTCTATCGGGGTCACTTCACCTGGGTCGCTGATGCCATTGCTGTTTCTATCCTGCCAGAGAGCCAGACCTTTTAGCTCTTTGCCAGAAAGCCATCCATCACCATTGTCGTCCAGCGAGGCCATAGCCGCGTAGCCGTCTTTCCAGAACAGCCAGAACGTGCTGGAACCGAAAAGCTGCACACCAGAGGTTATCTTGCCGGTGCGCTTGGGGTCCCATACCAGAATCGCGGTCTCGGGCGCGGGCCACGAGTCCAATATACGCATCCCGGTACCATCTAAATCGAAACGCATCGCCCTGCTGCGTTGCACCACGGTTCTGCCATCTACACCAGGTTTCAGAGAAAATACAATCGGTGTAACCGCACGAGGACGCTTGGACAGTGTTGCCAGCGTGGTGGCAATCCGACTCAGACGAGATTTCTCGGTGGCCGTAATATCTCCGCGCGCTGTAAGCAACCGTTTATACGAAGCACCCGCTTCTTCACTCACCAACGTTTGGTGGAACCCTGGCCTGTCCTTCAAGTCATTCGTCTCTGCTCGGTCAAATGCTAGCCAATAGTTCTGAATAGCTGCTGTTAGCCAGGCCTTAGACGAAGCATTCAAACCGGAGAGCGCCCCGACTTTTGGTGCGTAGGGTGCGCCATCTTCCAGAGCGCAGGCAAGACAAAGCTCAAATAGACCAGGGCTAGAAGAGTAGCTCAAAGAATCTGGGCTTTTCGGGGAAGCATGTTCCCCACGCATAGCCATTGCTCGGTTCAGATTCACCACAGCTGCTCGCACATGCGCAATCTGAGCCTTATTCGAGCGCTTGTAGCAGGCTGGGCCAGGCGCTTTACTCTTGCCTTGCTTATCACCACCCCACCAGTCATCAAACTGCCTGCCTCCACCATAGACAGCTAGAGTTTGTGCCTGTGGGTCGTTTTCCTGAGTCTTATCTCTGGGTGCCACGAAGGCGAAATAATTCACCCGCCCCAGCAGGTAGTAGTTCTCTGCCTCTTTTGGCTTTTTCTGAATCGCCGCCTTGAGATTGCCAATCAGCCGTGGTATGGGCATGTTTTCCGGTCCTGGCCCGAAGGTATAGCCTCCAATACACAGCGTCAGCAGTAGAAGTGCTAGTAAAACTCCTCGCTTCATGGCTCGTTCCTCCTATTCGGAGTTTTCGTGCCTGTTAACTGTTCTTCCTCTGCACTAGGGATTAATACACGCATTAATCCCTAGTGCTTTATAGGTTATAGTTCCCAGTGTTCGGGGGCGCGCCAGAGGGCGGACAGGGTCAGTTCCTTCATGAAGAGGAACTCTTTGGGAATGCGGTCGTAGAGCTGTACGAAGAGCTCATCGTGGCTGGCGATTTCTTTTTGCCATTTTTCCCGATCAATAGACATCAGGGTGTGGAACTGGTCCTCGGAGTAGTCCAGTCCGCGCCAGTCTAAGTCTTCGTAGCGAGGCATCCAGCCGATGGGGGATTCTGTGCCGAAGGCGCGGCCTCGGGCTCGCTCCACTATCCACTGGAGCACGCGCATGTTCTCGCCGAAGCCAGGCCAGAGGAACTTGCCGTTTTCATCTTTCCCGAACCAGTTCACGCTGAAGATACGCGGCGGGTTGGGGATGGAGCGCCCGAAGTTGAGCCAATGCGTGAAGTAGTCCGCCATGTGATATCCACAGAACGGTAGCATGGCGAACGGGTCACGGCGGACCTTGCCCAGCTCTCCGGCGGCGGCGGCGGTCATTTCCGAACCCATAGTCGCCGCTGCGTAAACCCCAAAGCTCCAGTTGAAGGTCTGGTAGACCAGTGGTACGGTATCGGAGCGACGACCACCGAAGACAAAGGCGGAGATAGGCACGCCCTGCGGGTCATCGTAGGCGGGGTCGATAGACGGGCACTGAGAAAGTGGCGCAGTAAAACGGGCGTTGGGGTGCGCAGCTTTTCGGCCACAGTCCGGTGTCCAGGCGTTGCCTTGCCAGTCGATTAAGTGCGCGGGCGGCTCGTCGGTCATGCCCTCCCACCACACATCGCCATCGTCGGTCAGGGCCACGTTGGTGAAGATGGTATTCTTCGTCATGGCCGCCATGGCATTCGGGTTGGACTTTTCCGATGTGCCCGGCGCGACTCCGAAGAACCCGGCCTCTGGGTTGATGGCATAGAGCCGACCATCTGGCCCCGGCTTGATCCAGGCGATGTCATCACCAACTGTGGAGACCTTCCAGCCTTCGTCGGAGAGCGCCTTCGGGGGAATCAGCATGGCGAAGTTGGTCTTGCCACAGGCGCTAGGAAACGCAGCCGCGACATAGGTTTTCTCGCCGTCCGGGTCCTCCACCCCCACGATCAGCATGTGTTCGGCCAGCCAGCCTTCGTTGCGGGCCAGTACCGACGCGATACGAAGCGCGAAACACTTCTTGCCCAGTAGCGCGTTACCGCCGTAGCCGGAGCCATAGCTCCAGATCATTCGCTCTGTGGGATAGTGAACGATGTACTTCGTGGCGGGATTGCAGGGCCACGGCACATCTGTCTGGCCTTCCGCCAGGGGCATTCCTACCGAGTGCACGCAACGCACGAACTCGCCATCATCGCCAAGTTGAGTAAGAACATCCTTGCCCATGCGGGTCATGATACGCATGCTAGCGGCCACATAGGGAGAATCGGTAACCTGTACCCCGATATGGGCTATGGGCGAACCGATAGGTCCCATGGAAAACGGCACCACGTAGAGCGTACGCCCCCGCATACAGCCCTCGAACTTTGGTGTGAGAATCTTCTTCATCTCACGCGGATCGACCCAGTTGTTCGTCGGCCCTGCTCCCCCTTTATGGGTGGAGCAAATATAGGTGCGGTCTTCGACTCGGGCGACATCGGAGGCATCCGAGCGGGCTAAGAAACAGCCGGGGCGTTTCTCCGGATTTAATGGGAGCAGGGTCCCGGCGGCGACCATCTGAGCGCAAAGGGCATCATATTCTTCCTTCGAACCATCGCACCAGTGCACGGCAGAAGGCTGACAGCGGCGGGTCCACTGCTCCACAAACTCATTTAAGCGACGATGCTGCGTTGGCAACGCAGAGGTGGAGACACTCGACATAGGACTGTCCTAACTCTACCAGACGACAGTATCCGTGTCAACGCGATAACGAGCGTCAATCCTTGAAGTAAACCGTCACTTTTAGCCGTGTTGCTACCGTGGACAGTGTCATATTTCCCTTCAAGCGCCTACCATCTTTACGAGGCGGCACGGTGACTATTCCGAGTAGTTTCTGCCGCGCTGTACTCCGCAATGTCTGTGGCAGAGTCACCTGAAGCGGATCCTGCTGGAGTACCTTACCGCCATACTCTTTTACCGTGGCTTCGACCCGCTTACGCAACCCTGCCAGGCTTTCGTCGCTAGCAACGAGCTCGATGACTTCCCTTTGCTCTGGAAGCGCCCCCGGTGCCGTGTTGCTGGCAGCAGTAGCCAGGGATTGTGATGCAAAGGTTGTAGTCACCGGCTTTGCGGCCTTAAGCTGTAATGTGGCATCGTACTTTCTGCTCTCTTCTGCAACAGCCTTTTTCTTATCGCTGACGTCATTTTCTGCCGGTGCTGCCATCCTGTCCGCCGCCATAGAACTATAGGTGTTGCGTGAGAACGCTGGAGCGGCGGGTGCCGTCCCACTCCCCCCATCAAAGGCTCTATTCCGCAGGTTGGAAGCCGGTGCCCCACCTGAAGGTTGCTTAGCCGCCTCTTGCGCCTTGCTTGCAGCTTCGGGTGCCGCTACACTCACCGGTGCACCGCCCGTTTCGGAGTGTTTCGCCTGTGGCACAAAGACAACAACCAGCACCGCCAGTGCGGAAGCTCCCACCAGTCCGAAGGCAACTATCTTCGCTGGCGAACGGCGTGGAGAGGTGACCGCAAGAGTTGGTTCAGGCGCTGTCGCTAGCAGGCGTGTCCGCAGACTCTCTGAGAGAGAGACTTCAGGCAGCTCCAGGGAAGCCAGCTCCTCGGAAAGCTTCTTCAGTGCTTCTACCTCAGCTTGGAGTGCAGGATCGCTCGCCACTTTTCGAGCAAACCACCAGCGTTTCCAGGCAGGCAGCTCCCCGTCTACAAAGGCTTTCAAATCCTCACCGTTCATAGCGCCTCCCCTAGCAGACCACGGAGATTCTTGAAGGCGTGAAACAGGCGAGACTTCACCGTTCCCAGCGGGATACCCAGCGTGTCGGCGCACTCGGCATAGGTCAGGCCGTGCATCTCATGCAACAGTACGATGTCCCTATGATCCGACGAGAGCCGGGCAATAGCCGACTCCAGCCGCACGCGCAGCTCGGCGCGCTCAGCGGATTTCTCCGGGGAGCCAGATTCCGGTGCCACAAGCGGAGAGTCTTCTAAAGGAACTCCCTCTGGCTTGCGACGCTGGACATGCTTCAAACAGTGATTCATAGCGATTCGATACAAAAACGTAGAGAGGGCCGCCTCTCCCCGGAACTTGGGCAGACTGGTTGAGAGAGCGACGAAAACTTCCTGGGTCAGGTCTTCGGCATCGGCCTCACAGCGGGTGTACCGCCGGGCGAGCGCAAGAACCTTTGGACCGTAGGCGTCCACAACCTGCGCGAAAGCGGCAGAATCGCCTCGCTGTAGTGCCCGCACCAGCCGTGCGTCCTCCCGACTCATCTACTACTATTGTTCCATAACGCTGGAAAAAGGTTCATTCCTACTCTTCCAGATCATAGTCCGAATACTGCGGCGTTCTTTCGTAGAGGTCATACGGGTAGACAGAGAGTAGCGGCGCTACAGGTGGAGGTTCCTGCAGTTCCGCCGGTTGGAACTGTTTTATGCTCTGCGAAACCTGTAACAGATCAAGCGCACTCACAATAAAGCCTCCCCAGAGCCCCGTGAACACATAACCCGCCAGTTCTCCCAGATAGGGAATTTTCGGGCTCCAGGCAGGGTGGATAGTCCAGGCGAGCAGGAGAAGCAGAGTCATCCCGCCTGCCGCGCGAGTGCACCAGAGCAGTGGGGTGCCGTAATCGAACGCCTTCGCCAGCCAGAGATGCCGCTGCACCTCCGGAGGAATCGCGTCATAGCGCTCTCGGGAGTAGCGAAGTACCCAAATACCCGAATACAGTACGTAACCTATTCCCCACAAATCCCAGAGAATAGACCAGATCAGTCCCCACCAGCCCCAGAACCCAACCGCCTTATTGGCGAGCCAGCACAGAACACTGAGCAGGCAGACCACCAGATAGGCAGGAAACGCTTTTTCTATCGGCACGAGATACCGGGCCACTTGCTCCGCAAGAGCAATGGATGTGTTAGCCCAGTTCGGGTTTGCCAGAACGCTCTCCCGGTACGTTAGCAGAGACTCTTCCCTGCGTCCCTGCCCCCACAACGCTCTTGCCAGCGCCAGAAGGAGCCCGGCGCTCCTCGGTTCGATCTCCAACCCCGAATACGCTGCCTCTTCCGCTTCTTTCCAGCGGCGCAAACCTACCAGAGCATCGGCGTACATCTGGTGGCTATTTTCGTCGTCCGGGTAGAGCTGTCTGTACTCTTCTGCGGTATCCAGAGCGTCACGCCATTTATGCGAGGCGAGGTAGGTTTGAGCCAGTACCCAGAGTGCTCTCCTGCCATCCGGCTGGCAGCGTACCGCCTCTTTTGCTGCTGCCAGTGCCTCGCGCTTCCGCTTCAGAGCCAGCAGTGAGTAGGCACGAAGGCGGTGCGGATGCTCCTCTTGAGGCGCAGCAGCCGAGGCTTTTTCGGCCCACTCCAATGCTTTCTTATAGTCGCTCGTAAGAACAAACGCTACAGAGAGTAGGGCAAGCGCCTCTGGATCCTCCGGGTCTTCACGGAGCGCATCGGTGATATAGGGTATCGCCTGCTCGGCGCGACCTAGCTCAATAAGCTGCCTGGCGCGCGCAATAGGGTCGTTCATAGCTCATCCAGATCATACTCGGGCGTATCGTACAGATCGTAGGGTATGCTGCCGGGGCGTGAATGTCGGAGCCAGTCTGGTTTCGGCGCCTCCACGGCGATATAGTTCTCCTCTCTGGGTTCCACCGGTTTTAGAGCAACCACATCGTCAGATGCACTGCCGAGCTTTCCTATAGCCCCGAGTGCGGAGACTCCCAGGCCGAATAGATACACCCCCGCCACAAATCCCCAGCCCTCGACCACCGCTGGACTCCACTTCGGTACAACGGTCCACACAACCAGGAGCAAAATCGTTATAAGCCCGAATCCGATAACCGACAGCAGAACGGAAATATTTGGGCTGAATGCTTTTGCCAACCAGAGATGCCTTTGCACTTCGACAGGTATCTCTACATAGCGGCTGTAGGTACGCCTGAGTATCCACAGGTCCGTATCCATGAGGTAGATGCTGTTCCATGCAAGCAAGAGTACCGACCAGAGCAGCCCCCACCAGGTCCACATCCCCACCACTCGGTGTGCGTACCAGCAGAGAAAGCTGGTAAAGCACATCCAGAGATACCAGGGCAAGGCACGCTCTATCGGAATGATGTAGCCTCCCACCTGCTCACTGAGCGCCTCTGCCGCCTGAGACTGCCCCGGATCCGCCAGCACCGCATCCCGGTAGGCCAGTAGCGATTCCGGGCGCCGCCTCTGCGGCCAGAGTGCCCGTGCGAGCGCGATGTGCAGCGCCGGGTAGTCCGGGCGTACCGCCAGGCCATCTCGGGCGGCCTGCTCTGCACCGCCCCAATTACGAAGACCCAGAAACCCCTCAGAGCGTGCCAGATGGCTGTCTTCCTCTTCCGGGAAAAGCTCCACCAGAGTTTCTGCAACCTCCAGGGCTTCTTTACGCTGTCGGGTTGCTTGTAGCGCCTGGAACAGCGCCCAGAGCGCACCTGAGCTTTCCGGGTCTAATCGCACGGCTTCCTGAGCCGCCGCCAGCGCTTCTTTTTTTTGCCCGATACCCAGCAGGATAAAGGAGAGAAGGCGATGCGGGTACTCATCGAAAGGGCTTGCCGCCGTTGCCTGTTCCGCGGTTCGGCGCGCCTGCAGATAGTCGCCGGAGCAGAACAACGCGCAGGCCATCACCCCGAGAGCTTCGCCATCATCGGGATCATCCCTCAGGACATCTGCTACCAGAGGAACGGCCTGCTCGGCCCGACCCAAATTAATCAGATGCCGGGCACGCTCCAAGCGTTCGTCTAGCTGGTATGGCGCTTCCTCGTCCATAGGTTACATCAGATCAGTTTCCGGGCACGTAGATAGTCCAGAAGCTCATCGTACACCCCACCTTCATTGGCGAAGAGCGCGTAGTTGCGTGCCATATCCAGCCAGGGCCGTGTGCTGGGCCTCACTTCGCGTAAGGCTTTCTTGAAATCATCCATGCCGATAGGCCGGGTTTTCCCCCGATTTATGGAGTCTTCCAGCGCGAACTCAGCGGCAGCATTCACCAGATGCACGACATCGGCTCCGGAAAACTCCTCGGTCTGGGTTGCCAGCGCGCGAAGGTCTAGGTTGACTACTGGCCGCTGCGCACACTCCAGCCGCAGTATCGCCTCACGAGCCGGGAGATCGGGCGGTAACACGAGCAGGGTTCTATCCAATCGCCCCGGACGGCGTAGCGCCGAGTCGATATCCCAGGGGTGATTGGTAGCTGCCAGTATGAAGACCCCCTCATTGTCGCTCTCCACGCCATCTAGCTCTGAGAGGAGCTGATTCAGCATGTCTCGGGTGGCGGACTCCCGGCGCAGGCTTCGTTTTCGCCCCAGGGCATCCATCTCATCGAAAAACAGCACGCAAGGGCGCCGGCGGCGCGCCTGGTCGAACAGGGTCCGAATGTTCTTTTCCGACTCTCCCACGTACATGTCGAGCACATCGGCCAGCCCTACCGAGAGAAACTGCGCCCCCAGTTCCCCGGCTACCGCGCGTGCCAGGTAGGTCTTGCCGCATCCCGGTGGTCCATAGAGCAGCAGCCCACCACGAAGAGATTTCCCATACATTGCCCGCAGCTCAGGGTTCTTCATGGGAGCGAGAAACGCGATATTCAGTCGCCGCTTCACCGCTTCCATGCCTGCAACATCGGTAAGGCGTATGGGTGACTCTTCGGTATAAATCGATTCTGCTGAGCTTTCTTCCCACCCTTCGGATAGCAGCCGAATCGGCTCTGGGTCTGGCTCTTCGATAGGTAAGACACTCTCCTCAAGCGGTGGCAGGGGTGTGGGCTCCCCATTTATCGCACGTAAAAGCCGCCGATAGGCATCGGCGCGTTTAATAAGTCCGGCTTCTTCGGCGGCACGGGCGGCAAAAGTCAGTGCTTCCACATTGTCTGGCTGAGTAACCAGTACTTCGGAGCAACAGTCCAGTGCTTCCGTGTAGCGTTCGGCATCTAAGTACAGGCGTGTTAGATGAAGGCGCAGGGAAAGATTTTCCGGATCAGCATCAACAGCCGCTGACATTACAGCAATAATAGAGGGGTCTACAGGCATACTACAAAAAACTATACCTCGATTTCTTCTTTGAAGGTTATACTCAGTCGGGAGTCAAAAACCACAACATGCGCACCCTACTCTTAGCAGTGGCTACCCTTGGGCTTACTATCCCAGCTTTTGCCGAAACACAGGTATTTCCGCTCAAATATCTCACTCCAGCCGGTGTGGCAAACATGCTGTCAGACGATACCAAACTCATGGTTCCAGAGGGTATTGAATCTATGACTCTGGAGCTAAAGAAGAACTCCCTTACTTTCTCTGGAACACCCGAAGCCCTGGAGCAGATGGGCAATCTCCTCAAGCTACTGGATAAACCGGTTCGAAAAGTCAAGGTCACCCTGCGGATTGTTCAGGGCCAGAAACAGGCGACCACCAGCACCGAGGCGAAAAACAACAAACGCTGCCAGATTTCCGAGCCGGGCCGCTATGACTTCACGGTGATGCCGCATATCAATGGAGATGACACGGTTTCCCTGGCGATTGAAAGCCCTACCGAAAAAGCCTTTCGCCGAATCACCCCTGGTAAGCCACTCTCTGTTGCCTTTAAAGACTGCACCGTCTGGCTCAGTGTCAGCGTCCCCGATATCCCCAAAGAATAGGAAATTGAGACATGCCACTCTGGTTTCGTGCCGAAGACACCTTGCGCTACTCTGTCAAAAACCTACCCTCATCCGAGCTAGCGCACACTCTCTTAGACCCGGATATTCCCCGCGTAATGCAAGACATCAAATCCATTACGGTGGAGATGAGTACGAACTCGCTGGTTCTGGTGGGGCCTACGGATGTCCTACTGAAAACAGAGCAGCTCCTGCGCATGCTGGACCAGAAACCCCGTGAGGTCAAGTTGGAGTTCCGACTGGAAAAAGACGGGAAAGAGGTCTGGAAGGGCGAGATCGCAAAGGCCAAAAACAACAAAGCAGCCTACTGGAGCCGAGGAAACTTTCAGCTTATCTTCACCCCCCATGTAAACGGCGATGGTAGCCTGAGTCTGGTGGTGGAGACCAATA
Source organism: Armatimonas sp. (assembly GCA_049840835.1). GTDB lineage: Bacteria > Armatimonadota > Armatimonadia > Armatimonadales > Armatimonadaceae > JANLTX01. Next base: position 263,288 of record JASGJG010000016.1, read on the forward strand.
GCCAGAAGCGCTACGCACGGATAAACTCCGCAAAACCCTTTCCGCTATCCTTTGATGAAGGTACCCTCACTGTCGTCTCTCCTTCAACAGAGCTGTTCTCTCCGTTTTCTCGCTCTAGAAATTCATGAGTTCTACGCGCCGCTGGATAGCATTCATACGTGCGATAAATGGCTCACCGCATAACCGTATCAAGATGGTGGACCTGGCGGCAGTAGTGACATCGGCAGGTGTGGAAGAGGTTACCTGGTATCTACAGACTGGGAATCTCTTCTTCACCGGCCCGGATACCTCAGACGAGCTAGCCGAGCGCATAGAAGCTGCACTGATCGAGCGTGGCCTGAAGAGCGCCGAGGTCATGCTGCGCACCCCGGAATCTCTGGCTGTCCTGGTTGCCTCGAACCCGTTCGCGGATATCGATTCTGAGCTGCACCATAGGTCGGTATCCTTCTTCCGACGACCACCGACGAAAGATGCTCGCGAGAAAATCAAGGCTAGCGGTTCGCAGCTCATCTTTCAAGACGATTCAGCGTATTGCCTGGCGATTCCCAAAACCGCGGATCTCTCCGGTGGGGCCAGCGCGACCTTAGACCGTGCCTGGGGAGCGCCTTCCACCACACGCTGGTGGCATGTAGTCGAAGAAATCAGCCGCCGCGCGAGCGCACCGGCGTGATAGCTGGTGCACGCTATGTGCATACAAACCTTATTGCCCGAGATTGGCGGCGGCTGGCCGCCTTCTACGAGCAGGTTTTCGGCTGCGAACCTGTTCCCCCAGGACGTGACTATGAAGGGCCATTACTGGATCTAGGCACAGGAATTAGTGGCGCCCGACTGCAGGGAGTGCATCTGCGCCTGCCAGGGTATGACAATTCTGGCCCCACCCTGGAAATCTTCACCTATCAGCCCGAAGAAACCGGACCAGTACCCCGTGTCAATCGGCCTGGCTTCGGGCACATTGCTTTCTCCGTAAACTCCGTAGAAGAGGCTAGAGCCGAGGTACTTGCTGCAGGCGGCAAGGCAATCGGAGAGATCGTTACGCTCACACCGGCGTCGGGATATACGGTCACCTGGTGCTATGTTACGGACCCGGAAGGCAACATTATCGAGCTTCAATCCTGGGACACCTGAGCAGAACGCGATAGAATGGTCGGGTTTCTCCGCATGAGCAAGAAAAAAGTCGTGGTTCTGGGGTCTGGCCCCATTCGTATCGGGCAGGGTATCGAGTTTGACTACTGTTCCGTCCACTGTGTCTGGGCACTCCGCGAGGCGGGGTACGAGGCGATTATCCTCAATAACAACCCGGAGACGGTCTCCACAGACTTCGACACCTCAGACAAGCTCTACTTCGAGCCGCTGACCACGGAAGATGTCCTCAATATCATCGACCGCGAATCTCCCATTGAAGGCGTGATTGTCCAGTTTGGTGGGCAAACGGCTATCAATCTGGCGCGCCCTCTGGCCGAGGCCGGTATCAAGATTCTGGGTAGCTCCGCGGATAGTATCGACCTGGCCGAAGACCGGGAGCAGTTCGAAGTGCTTCTGCGCGAGCTAGGTATTCCCAAACCCGAAGGTCGTGCCGTTACCAGCGCAGATGCCGCCGTGGAAGTCGCCCGCGAAATTGGCTACCCCTGCCTGGTGCGCCCCAGCTACGTGCTGGGTGGCCGTGCCATGGAAATCGTCTACTCGGATGATGAATTACGCTCCTACATGCGCTACGCAGTCGATGTCTCGCCCAAGGCGCCCATTCTGGTAGACCGCTACATCGTGGGCAAAGAACTGGAAGTAGACTGCATCTCCGATGGCGTAGAATGTCTGCTACCCGGCATTATGGAGCACATCGAGCGAGCTGGTGTCCACTCTGGTGACTCTATGGCGGTCTATCCGCCGCAGACCGTAAAGCCCGAAACCAAGGCCAAGATGGCGGCGTATGCTACCAAGCTGGCCCGCGCCATGAACGTGGTCGGCCTGATGAATATCCAGTTCGTGTGCGAAGGCGACGAGCCCTATATCATCGAGGTCAACCCACGAAGCTCCCGTACTATTCCTTATCTCTCGAAAATCACGGGTATTCCTATGGTGAAGGTGGCCACCAAGTGCATTCTGGGTGAATCTCTGAAAGACCAGGGCTATGCCTCCGGTCTGTTCCCAGAGCAGCCGAACCCCGCCGTGAAAGCCCCGGTGTTCTCCTTCCAGAAACTCACGGGCGTGGATATCCCACTCGGTCCCGAGATGAAGTCTACTGGTGAGATTCTCGGCCAGGATATCGACTATCCCCGTGCGCTCTTCAAAGCCATGGTAGCCAGCGGCATCGCGGTTCCCCCCAAAGGCGCGGTCTTAGCAACTCTGGCAGACGCAGACAAAGAAGAGGGTTTAGATCTGCTACGCCAGTTCGCGGCCTTAGGCTTCCCCATCTATGCTACAGACGGCACCGCTCGCTACCTGAAAGCGGCAGGGCTTCCTGTGGAGCGCGTCAACAAAATCTCCGAAGGCTCCCCGAACCTGGTGGACCTGATCCAATCTGGGCGTATCGGTCTGCTGATTAACACTATCTCCAAAGACCGTCGCATAGAGCGAGAAGGCGCCCTGATTCGCCGTGCGTCAGTGGAGCGCAGCGTCCCCTGCCTTACCAGCCTGGATACCGCCCGCGCCATGCTACTGGCCATAGAGGCCCACCGTGCCGGTGGCGGCCTGGACGTTCACACCGTAGACGAGTATCTGAAGTCGTAGCAAGAAATCGACAATAAAAAGCCCGGCCAGTATTGGCCGGGCGTTTTTTCGTCACGTTGCGTTTTGCCCCCTATCCCCCAATAATGGGGGCACCAGATTCTGTAATGCCCTGCGGGCAGCTTTTAGCCGCCAGAGGCGGCATTGGTTCGGATTACCGAGAGTGTGGCTTTAGAGGCAATAAACGCCGCGAAGCGGCTTAGAGAAAGAAGCCTCATCTGGGTGCCCCCATTATTGGGGGATAGGGGGCATGCGGGCCGCTTTAGCCGCCCGTTACCTCGCCTATCTCCCCTCCAGGAAGTTCTTCAGCATCTGGTGACCGTGTTCGGTTAAGACCGATTCGGGGTGGAACTGTACGCCCTGGACATTGAACTCTTTGTGGCGCACACCCATGATTTCACCGTCTTCGCTGGTAGCGATGACTTCCAGGCAGTCTGGGCAGGATTCGGGCTCGATTACCAGACTGTGATAGCGAATAGCCGTGAACGGATTGGGCAGGCCATGCAGGAACCCGACGCCGCTGTGAGTCATGGTGCTGGTCTTGCCGTGCATAACTTTCCTGGCCCGGATGATATTCCCGCCAAACGCCTGCCCGATGCTCTGATGCCCCAGACAGACCCCGAAGATAGGAATCTTCCCGGCGAATCGCTCGATTAGCCCGAGACAGATGCCCGCTTCATTGGGAGTACAGGGACCTGGAGAGAGAAGCAGATGGTCGGGGGCCAAAGCCTCTATCTCATCCAGCGTAATGGCATCGTTGCGGCGGACTTCGACCGTCTGATTCAGCTCGCCGAGGTACTGCACCAGGTTGTAGGTAAAGGAGTCGTAGTTATCGATAACCAGAATCATGGCTCATCCGTCTTGCTAGAGGTCCGTAGCACGTCGCAGACCTGCAGGTGAAATTCGCTATAGAACTCAGTCTTGCCGCGCTGCTGAGCGGCTTTATGGCGGGTGTGCTCGCGCCAGGCAACCACGGCGTCATCATCTGCAAACTCGGCCAGGGTCACCCTCTCACCATCTGAAGCGGCGAAAGTCTTGAAGCTTAGAATGCCTGGCTGCGTACGCGCCAATGCCGCAATCTCGGCGGCTTCGGCGGCATATTCCTCGGCGGCTTCTGGGCGCAGACGAGAGCGAAAGACAACCAGAATCATGGTGTAGGCTCATCTATTTCTAAGCGATCCCAGCGCGTATCGCCGGGTGTCTTCAAAACGCCATCTTCCCACTGCCACATATCGGCCTGAACGAAACCGAGCATTCGCTGACAGATCGTGCACCACAGTACCAGGCGTGGGAATCCTTCCTGCTCGTTGTCTACTCCAGTAAGATTCGGGCTGGTGCCCAGCTTGAAGTTCCCACTGGAGATGGTCAGACGCAGGTTCTGCTTGCAGGTCGGGCAGAACAGTCGTAGCCGCCCGCTGAGCGCTTGCCCTAGCCGCACGAGATCCCCAGATGTAATCGCCTCATCGTTGCGAACATCAGGAATGCGGGGCAGGGCCATTTATTCCAGCCCTGCCTCAGCCAGCGCTACCGCCTGCCGGGCCGCACGCGATTTATGGATGGTCTCCAGGTACTCCCCTTCGGGCGTAGAGTCTGCCACCACGCCTCCGCTGGCCTGGATGTAGGCGACTCCGTTTTTGATCACTAGCGTACGAATAGCAATGCAGCTGTCCAGATTGCCTGTGTAGGAGAAGTAACCGATAGCGCCCCCATAGATCCCACGCCTAGTGGTCTCCAGTTCCTCGATAATCTGCATAGAGCGAACCTTGGGTGCCCCGGTCAAAGTGCCCGCCGGGAACGTCGCTCGGAGTGCTCCAAGCGGCGTAATCCCCTCTTTGAGCCGCCCCGTAACATGGCTCACGATGTGCATCACATGCGAGTAGCGCTCTATTACCATGAGGTCATCTACCTTCACGGTGCCGTATTCCGAGACCCGGCCAACATCGTTGCGCCCCAGGTCCACCAGCATGATATGCTCGGCGCGCTCTTTTTGATCGGATAGCAGCTCGGCGGCAAGAGCTTCGTCTTCCGCCTCAGTTTCCCCTCGGCGCCGGGTTCCGGCAATCGGACGCACCGTAACTGTGTCATCAACCACAGTCACTAGAATCTCTGGGGAGGCCCCTACCAGAGTCACGCCACTCTGTAGAGAGAGGAAGAACATATACGGCGACGGGTTCAGGGAGCGCAGTGCTCGATACACATCGAAGGCGTCTGCGTGTAGAGGTTTCTCAAAGCGCTGACCTATCTGCACCTGGAAGATGTCACCCGCAGCAATGTACTCCTTGGCCTTACGCACGTTCTCTTCGTAGAACTCGCGGGTCACGTTGGACTTCCAGTCCTCAGCGTCTTCGGGCACCTTAGGCACGGAGTTATGGGCGGTATGTAGCGGATCCTCAAACTCCAGCGGTACGCGTAGAGCGGCCAGAAGCTCGTTCACGCGCGCTACGGCGTTATCGTAGAGAGAATCTAAGTCGGCACCAGGTTCTATGTGAACATTGGCCAGCCCGATGAGGCGGTGCTTTACATGGTCGAAGATGCAGAGAGTATCGGTGAGTAGTAAATGGACTTCGTCTAATTCCAGATCGTCTGCGGTGCTCTCGCCAATCGGCTCTAAGCAGCGCGCCCAGTCGTAACCAATATAGCCCACGGCACCACCGGCGAATCGGGGCAGGCCGGGCAGGGAGACATACTTTACCGAGTCCAGAAGCTCTTCGAGGACATGTAGCGGATCTTCACCATCTGCTAAGTCACGCGTGCGGGCCACACCGTGCTCGGTGATGGTGACTATGTTGTTCCTGGCCTGGAGTGTTAGATACGGCTCCGCTCCCAGAAACGAGTACCGGGCCAGGCGCTCTCCGCCTTCTACGCTCTCCAGGAGAAACGCATTGGGCATGTGGCGCAGGCGCAAAAACGCCGAAACAGGGGTTTCCAGGTCTGCCAGAATGCTCCGGTAGACAGGCACCACGTTCCCCTGACTGGCCAGGGCTTTGAACTCTTCGCGCGAGGGCGTACAGGCGAACAGCGATGTTTCCATAAGTACCAATGAAAAAAGCGAGCCATCTGGCCCGCTTGCGATTTTTCTTTTCTCGGCAGTCAGCGCCGGACGCAACGCAGGCTTAACTCTGCGGGCGCCACCAGCTTCCTGCCAAAGGATTCATTAGACGCCAGAGTACCACAGAGCAGGGATGTACGCCATAACCGTCGAAGAGAGCACCATGGACACCAAGACCGCCAGCGAGATTATGACTCGCGATGTGAAAACCATCGCGCCGGACGCAACGTTGCGTGAAGCCGCGGAGATGTTGGCGTTCAATGGTGTCAGTGGTGCCCCTGTCGTCGATGACGAAGGCCATATCATCGGCATCATTACCGATTCCGACCTGATGAACGAGGCCAAGAAGCGCGCCGCTCTGCCTCATGTCAGCGTCTTCGGCCTGTTTCTCGCCCCCGAAGAGGCTCTACGCCGTATCTACCACGAAGGCGCCGACCTTCTGGTGGAAGAGATTATGAGCAAGGACGTGGAGACTGTGACCGGGGACATTATCGTTCGTGAAATCGCCAACCTCATGACCCGTCGCCGTATCAACCGAATCCCAGTCGTAGACACAGACAATAAACTGGTTGGCATCATCACCAGGGCGGATATTATGCGCACCCTCTTCGAGTTGCCCCGAGTGCATTGAGAATAGGCTCGGGCACGCATGATTAGCATTGATTTCTGCGACGGGAAAACAACTCAGCACAACCTCACTCCAGAGCAAATCCATGCTCTTCTCCAGGGAGAAAAGAAAACAGAAAAGCCCTCTCACCCTACGGTCTGGATAGATGTCACCTCGCCCACCGAAGAAGACTGGGCTCTGCTGAAGGCTAAGTTTGACTTCCATCCTCTCGCTATGGAGGATGCCTACAACCAGCGACAGCGTCCCAAGGTAGATAGCTATGGCGAGTATCTCTTTCTCTCCGTAAAAGCCTGGAAAGGCAGCGACAAGCTAATCGCGGATGTAGAAGCTCTGACTCAGGAAATCGATATCTTTCTAGGCCCGAACTACCTCATTACGATTCACGACGAAGATAGTGGCCCTATTAAGGAGATTCGTCGCCGCCTGGATCAGAACCCGACTCATCTTCGGAGCGAATCAGGCTTCCTGCTCTATATGCTTCTGGATGCTCTAGTAGACGAATACTTCCCGGTCATGGACGCGCTGGATGAAGATATCGACGTGATAGAGACCAGCATCTATGAATCCGAGGATTCCCTTGACTTCAAGCCTGCCGTGAAGCTGAAAAAGCGTTTGCTCATACTCCGGCAAACGGTATCCCCCATGCGGGATGTGCTGAATCAGCTTATGCGCACGGATAATCCGGCACTTATCTCCCCGGAGCTACAGGTCTACTATCAGGATGTCTACGACCACACTTTGCGCCTGGTAGAGCAGATAGACCTGCACCGGGACATCATGGGCGGAGTGATTGATGTCATGATGTCTCAGACCAGTAACCGGCTCAACCAGGTGATGAAAACGCTCACGGGAATCTCGACGATTCTCATGACTGCTGCTCTGATCGCGGGTATCTATGGCATGAACTTCAAGAACATGCCAGAAACCAACTGGCCCGATGGTTACTTCTATGCGCTGGGTCTTATGGTCGCTATCGCGCTGGGCCTCACTTTCTACTTCAAGAAAATCAAGTGGTTCTGAGCCCCACTTCTTCCCTTTGACAAACAGTTGCAGGCGTGCTACCATTTACCGACCAAACTTGTCGGATATAAGTCTGACCTGAAGGAAGAATCGCAATGCGACGCATCGCTCGGTTTGTTTTCCCCATGGCTGCGACCTTACTTGTCGCCGTCGCCGCTCAGAAGGTAGTCTTTGCAGACTACATCTTCGCCACGCTGGAAGACGGTAAGGTTCGGTTCGCCCTGCTGGATAACGCGAACGGCAAGCCCAATCCCCAGTACGAAAGCTATGTGACCGGTCTTGCGCCACTCTGTGCCGGGAAGACACTGACGCTCAGTACCAGAGAGGGTGCCGCCTATACCGAGTTGCCAAAAGGCGTAGTCGCTAAGAAGGGCGTAGTAACCGCAGAGAAAGTGGTCGGTATCCGAGAGCGCGGTGGTGAGAAGTACCTGCTGGTCTACCACGCCAAGGGTGCGGCCACTCTTGCCGCTGCCAGTGCCGTAACGAAAGTGCCCGCCGAAGTAAGCGCGCGGCGCTCTGGCGAGAAGCTGATTATCGCTGTGCGACAGGCGGGCAAACTGGTGCCAGATAGCGAAGTCTGGGTACAGTGGCCCGGTGATGAAACAACGAACGCCACCGGCATAAAAACCAATGCCAAAGGTGAAGTAGAGGTCGCCTGGCCAACGGGCGACGCACTGAAGAGCGGCTTCATCAGCATCCGCGCAAAGGTCAACGAAGTCAAAGACGGTGAGCTAGAGGGACAGAAGTACCCCCTGATCCGCCGCTGGGCAACCCTTACCTTCCCCGTTACCGCCGGGTAGCTAGTTCAGACAAAAAGCCCGCCAGTGTGCACTGGCGGGCTTTTTGTTTTTGTACGGTTACTTTACTTCTTCGTACCAGGCCATCTGAATAGCTTCTAGCTTGGGCTCATTGGAGGCCATCGGATCATCATCGAAGTCTTCCAGGTCTAACACCATCTGGCGCAAATCGGTAAAGCGTACTTTCAGCGGATCCAGGTCGGGAAACTTCTCACTGAGCTCGATGCCGATGTCCTCGGCATCTGTCCATTTCAATTTCATAGCCCGATTGTACCCGCCAGCGCCAGCAGCTCCGCTCGTGTAGGTAGCCCCACAAAGCGCCCTCGTTCCGTGCCCTCAGCGAACGCCAGTATCGTGGGCAGCGCCGTAACATCGCAACGAATCGCCAGGGGCAGTTCTTCGTCGACATTCACCGTAAAAACTGGCACTCCAAGCGCGGCCAACTCTGGCGCTAGCCGACGGCAGGCGGCGCAACGGGCCGCCCAGAACTCCACCAGCACGGGCACCCGGGATACCAGTACGTCTTCGTCGAAACTGTCGGCATTGATAGCTTCTGGCTGACCGGGCCGATGCGGCAGAAACCCGGTTTCCATCCTGACCTACTCCGACTTTCCGGGTACGACCACCAGCCAGTCCGCTTCCGTGGTCAGTTTCGAGACATCGGCGCGAGCAGGGTCATTGATCGGATGGCACTTCACCAGCGCAACACGGGTTCTTGGGCGCAACCAGAGCAGGCGCTGCACCGTGCCCAGCCCGGCATCGGAGTGGAAACTGCCATTCACATGCATCACCCGCCGCCCGGAGTCCAGCGCTTTGGCCACGGCTTCTGCCATAGACTGGTCTCGCAGACACTGCGCCTGATAGGTCCGGCCAATCTGGGCCTCATTCATGGCCATGCCGCCATGGGCCGCTCCCTCTTTCATCACTGCTACAAAGCGCTTGTGATACTCATCGCCTTCAGGAGCCAGTACCGGCCAGGCCACGAAGGTCTTATCGGTCTCTCCGAGCGCCACCAATCCCTCGCGCCCTACTTTGCGCACAACGGTTTGTGGAGCGTTCGACCCTACAACCGGCACGCGGCGGCTTTTCGCATCCTCTACCATGGCCCTGTAGTCTGTGTCGTAGGTTTTCCAGAAGTTGGCAGACTTGCGGAATGTGGGCTCATCGATACGCCCAGCGAGATAGTCTTCCAGCGGCTTCTGACCGTCCCGCTCCAGCATCTCCATAGCCAGCGCCGCACTGTTCCGCCAGCGCCCAGCTAGCTGCTGCCAGAGCCAGAACTCTACCAGGTGGGTCTGCGGATCATTGTGCTGCTCCCCAACAAAGACAGCGTCTGCCTGCGCCAGTGCATTCAGTACTGTTTTCTCACTCACCGCACGCCCGGTGCGCGCTTCCACAAACCGCCAGTTCGTCCCCATATCTTAATTATCCCACACGGCTAGATATCGAGCATCGTAAACTTCCTCGCAAAACGCCGGGCCAGCAGAGGAACAGCAGAGCAGCAATTTCACAAAGCCAAGCGGAACAGAGAGCGCTCCGCAGGGTCTCCCTAAGTAAGTATTCAGCGCTGCTTGCCGTCCTGCCCTCTTCGCCCGAGATTTCTGCCTGGTATCGTAGTTATGCAGCGCGACTTCCGGGGCGGCTCCGTGCTGAAGTATCTGAATAAGTGCGGTGGCCACAGCATCGGCATCTAAGAAACCCAAGTTCATTCCCTGACCACCGATGGGGCTGACTACATGAGCGGCATCCCCAGCCAGCACCACATTTTCCTGTACAAATCGCTCGGCCAGGTAGCGCTCAATTCCAAAGGGACTCAGCCAGATACAGCTTGAAACTGGGAGAGCTTGGCTAATCCGGGCCTCTATCAGAGCGCTTAAATGCTCTGCTGTGGGTTTCTCAAACGCACTGGGAGACCAGGCAACCCAGCGGCGTTTTCTTTGCGGCAGCGGAAAGGATTCCACCAGTCCTTGAGCGCTGAGGCAGATTATCGCTTCGTTGCCAAACTCGGTATCATCGTCGAAATCCCCCATCAGGTAAGTATCCGGGTAGGTCTTCCCCCTCCAGCGGATGCCAGACTGCTGGCGAACGGTGCTGCTCTTGCCATCACACCCCACAATAAAGTCGGCCTGGAGTGCGCGAATATCATTGACAGTAACGCCCGGCTGAAATGCATTCGGATTTAGAGCACGTAGCCGAGCTTCTAAGATTGCCTCAGTCCGTGTCTGGGGAATGGAGAGCACAGGAGACGGCAAGGCCAGTGTTCCCAGTGGCTGGTTGCCATAGAACGCCTGCCCTTGAGAAACAGATACCCCTTCGGCCAGGAACTCCGGCAGAACCCCGATAGATTCCAGCACTTGTAGGGCGGGCGGATGAATCCCGATAGCACGAGAGTGCTGTGAGCGCTCTATTCTGGCTTCATAGATACAACAATCGACACCTGCCTGAGTCAGCAAGCATCCTAGAGCCAGCCCCACAGGACCACCACCGACGATTGCAACCTGCTCCGGCATAGTGTAAGAGGCCCTACGGCTTCCAAACAGCCTGCAGCCGGAAGGCACCATACTGTGTCACGTCCCAACCACCAGGCAGTTTCTCTCGTAGCTCCGGTTCGATAAACGACCGGCGTATGGATATCAGCCCATCGGAGACAATGTACGAGCCGTGGAAAACCAGTCCGGTAAATGGAAACAGAGCATAGGCAAGTGCACTCCGGCGAATGTCGTTGTGCAGCACTAATTTGCAGGCCAATCGCTGACTCTCCTGGCAAAATCCAGTTACTTCATTGTCGGCCAAATGATGCAGAACATGGTTGGAGATAACCATGTCGAACGGTTCGTTTAACTCCGATGAGTTTGCCTGGCGAAACTGGAGATTATGGGGATTTGCTTGCGCCTGCGCAAAGTCTATCGCTCGCGCATCCGGATCGACTCCCAAGCCCTCGACTCGGAAGCCATCGCGCTGTGCTAGATGGCTAAGCAGTCGGAGAACATCGCCACCACCGCAGCCAATGTCTAAAATCGTGCGAGCTCCTGCTGCCAGTTCTGGGCGAAGGAATTTCTTGTAGAGAAGGCCCCAGCCGGATAGCACTCGGTTTAGAGCGGAAAACTGTTGGTAGGTTCGTGTTAGCCGGACCGAATGACAATCGGGAGCGTCCATCGCTTCGGTGAGCAGCGAGGCACGCGTTGCCAGGTCAGCCCACACGGGTCAGAAGGGCGCTCTCCACAGTGAGGCCCGGTCCAAACGACATAGCGACAATGGATTCATCCGGCTGAGCCGAGTTTAGAATCTCCTGGAGCACGAAGAAAATCGTGGCGCTGCTCATGTTCCCGAAGTTCCGGAGAGTCTCTCGGGAAGGTGCCAGGTTCTCCGGAGTCAGTTTTAAGCCGCTCTCTACTTTGTCTAAAATAGCCCGCCCACCGGGATGCACCGCCCAATGATCTACATTATCTTGCGCGATATTTCCCAGCTCCAGAAGCGGAGTAATCGCCCCGGAGATTTGCGCTTCGATAATCTGCGGCACGTACAGAGACAGCCGCATTCGGAACCCGGTGTCACCAATAGTCCAGGCCATATCGGTATCCTCGGCAGGAGCTATCGCGCTGGAGAACTGCTCGATTCGTAGCGGCTTTCGACCCGGTTTCGGCGTACGCGCACTCACTATGGCGGCTCCCAGGCCATCGGCGAAGACAGAGCCTGCCAGAAGGTCATCTAGCTCCGCGTGCCACTGCAGGTGCAGGGTGCAGAGTTCCATAGACATCACCAGTACCACAGCATCCGGGTTCGCCTTACAGATCGTATCTGCCATACGCAGGGCAGGAAACGCGGCATAGCAGCCCATGAATCCAATATGGTAGCGCTCCGTGGCCGGATTAAGTCCGAGCGCTTTCGTCACCAGAAAATCCGGGCCGGGCTGGAAGAACCCGGTGCAGGAGACTGTAATCACATGGGTGATCTCCTGCGCGGAAAAATCGCTATCTGCAACCAGGGAGCAGGCCAGCTTCGGAGCAAGAAGTTGAATGGCGTGCGCATAGATTTCGTTTCGGGTCTGCGTTGTCGGAGTGAGCGGAGTATCGGTTTCTGCGTTATAAAAGTGCTCACTGGGCGTATCTGCATCGTTGCTCAACCCGCCTAATACACAATGGCGTCTCTCAATCCCAGATTGCGAGTAGAGCCTGTGCAGCAGCCGCTCCGTCTTCCTGTCGCCCCCCGCACAGCTCTTTTTCATAATCTCCAGAAGCTGCTCCTGGGTAAAGCTGACATCTGGATTGAGGGTTTGAATCTGGTGAATATAAGAGGGCATGGCTCTATCTTAGATTTAACCATATCCGTGTCTCCGCCGATAGGATAGGGTGATGGATACAACGGCACTGGTAAAGAAGGGTTTCCTGGTTACGGAGCACGGGGAGTACCGACTGGTACACCCGGCGCGAAACAAGTTCGACTGGGACGATAGCGAGCTCACACTCCGCTCGGTGGTTTTAGACAGGAGCGGGCGGATTGTCTCTACAGGCTGGCCCAAGTTCTTCAACCAGGGTGAGCGCCCCGAAACCGATTCGGTAATCGCGGGTGAGCTTTCCGAGGGCCGCGCGGTCATTACGCACAAGCACGATGGCTCACTGATTATCCGCTCCGTGCTGCCCGATGGTACGGTTCTCTTTCGAACGCGGGGTAGCTTCGATGGTGGTGAGTACGGTGTCAATGCGCATGCCGTAGCTTCGGCAAAGTATCCAGCCCTCTTAGATCCAGCGGTCTATCCGCATGGCTCACTGCTCTTTGAGTACGTGGGTTCGGATAACCAGATTGTGGTGCGCTACGAAGCGGATGATCTGATTTTCCTGGGAGCGGCCGAACATGGTCCCCCGGTTCGCTATGCGGACTGGGCTGAGCTGGAACGCCTGGCAGAATCTTTGCAGCTCAAGCTAGTGGAGACCTATGACTGGGCGGGCGCACAGGGAGTCGAGGAAATTCTGAAGCTGGTTCAGGACTGGAGCCACTCCGAAGGCGTGGTCGTGCGCTCCGGCGATGGTCAGACTCTCTTGAAGCTCAAGAGTGCCTGGTATTTCGCCCAGCACGCTCTACGTTGGCATCTTAGCTACGATTCCATGGTCCGCTTCATCCTGGATGGCGGGATTACTGAAGAAGATGGGCTGGTTGCCGCGCTGACTCAGGCAGGCTGGGACTGGGAACTGCAGCAGACCGCGAAAGAGCACTTCGGGGTCTATGCGGCTCGACGGGCGGAGGCCGATGCCCTGACCGCCGCTGCCTACGCTCTGGCAGCCCAGTACCCATCGGAAGGCTTTGCCGATGAGCGCGCCCGACGCAAGGCTTTCGCGGAGAAAGTGATGGCGGATGCGGGCGAGCTGCGCCGCTACGCATTCCTGGCCTATGACAATAAAAAAGCAGGCCTGGAAGCGGCGCTCCTGCGTAACGTGATTATGGGGAGGCCGCGAAGCGGCTCTTAAGTTCCCCCTCCCTCTTCAGGGGAGGGGGCTAGGGGGAGAGGTATTCTGCGCTCTTAGCGCAATAGCACGTAGCTCTGCGGTCTCTACCTGCCCAGTAGCTGCCAGCGGAACCCCTAGCTGGAAGTTTGCTGTCTTCGCCCCTTCAGGAGCGGAGAAGGAGACCAGCCAGGTACCGTCTTTGCGCCGCAGGTCTGTTACGGCGAACGCCTGCGGCGAGAGGCGCTTACCGCCATCGAACGCCGCCGTGACCAACTTGATAGCTCCTGGCGGGTTCAGACGCACTACAAACGCCAGCGCACGTACTCCCGAGACCCGAGAGCCCGGTGTTCGCGCGGCAAGCGACACCGGCGGACGCTTGAGCGATTTTCCATCGGCGGCCCACCACAGGCTGGCCGGACCAGGGTTCTCGGTAATACCAAGGACCTCTACGGTGGTACCGGACGGCAGGGTCGCTTTTCCCACCACAGGGGAAAGCTCCGCGCGCTGCCGTGCCTGTGCTACGCCGCCGACGCCAGGGCAGACCAGCAACAGGCTGAAAATCAGTACAGTTCGATAACTCATAGAAGTCCTGACTAACTTATTCCCCTGCCCGGTAAATTTGAAACACAATCGCCCTTGATTATTTTACGTAATTACGTAAAATAAAAACATGAGATTGTTCCTGACTCTACTCTGCCTGTTGGGGCTTTGCGGAATCACCCTGGCGCAAAAGCCCGTGGAAGACCCACGCACACCGGAAATCATCGCAAAACACGGATTCCGGGAGTACCAGATAAAGTCAGGCTCGGATTGGGTGACCTTCTATGTGCATGCGCCCGGCCGCCCACCCTGGCGAAACCTGGTGCTGTTTCTCAGCGGGTCTACACCCGATCCTAGCTTTTCCTACGAGCTCAAAGATGGTAAACTGGTCTCTTACTTCTGGGGACATAAGGACTATGAGCAGTTGCCCCCAGACTATGCCTTCGCCGTAATCGCCAAACGGGGCCGTGAGGGTGCTATCAATGAAAATGCTCCTGATGGAGAGACTGGTCCACCGGATGTCTATCTGAAGAAGAACTCCCTGGATTACCGTGTCTGGCAGGCCGATCAAACCATCAACTACTGCCGCAAGAACCTGCTGAGTGCTTCACCGAAGATTATTGTCTATGGTCACTCCGAAGGCGCTCCGGTAGCCGCCAAACTGGGTACAGTGAATCGCTCTATCACACACCTGGGATTCTGGTGTGGGAATGCTCTGCCCGACTACTACGAGTTCATTCTCATGCAGCGCAAAGAGTTCTATAGTGGGAAAATCACCGATGCCGAGGCACAACAAAAAATAGATACGCTTCTGGAAGACTACAAGACTATCTTCGCAGCCCCAAAGGATACACACCCTCACAATGACAGCCATATGTACACCAAGAAGCGCTGGAGCAGCTATGCAGAGCCGCCGCTAAATCATTTGCTGCGTATACGCATCCCAATCTTCCTGCAGGTAGCTACATTGGATGACAACGCCCCGATTGAAACGACCTATATCGTTCCGCTGGAGTTCACACGGTTGGGTAAGCGTAACCTGACCTACCGGGTGGGCGTGGGCTGGGACCACTCATTGAACAGCGTAGATGCCGCCGGTAAGAAAACCAGCCACTGGAACACAGTCTTCCAGGAGTTTTTCCAGTGGACACAGACGAAAGCCACTTCCAAATGAGTACCGAAGAAACCGATCCCATCGACGATTTAACGAAGTCTATTAAAGCTGCCACGGCCAGCGGCAAAACCATCATCGGGCATTTTGGTGCAGTCCCCGTGGAGGGGAAGCTTCGAACCTGGATGAGTGTTCGCTACGATAGTGCGGTACCGCGCCTGCTCACCAACCCGGAGTACAAGATTGCCCAGATTCTCTCGGTACTGGGCAGCGAGGTCCGGCTGGCGATTCTGCGCCTGCTGCTGGAAGCCCCGAAGACCGCTAGCGAGGTCATGGCCGAGCTTTCGCTACGCACTACCGGGCAGGCGTATCATCATCTGAAAGAGCTGGAGCGGGCGGGTTACATAGAGCAAATCAGCGGTGGGCAGTATCGGTTCAATCTGGAGGTCGGGCAGGTGTATCTGGCTGCGCTCGCTCTGGCGGCAGATGCAGGAGCGGAAAGTCCGGAGCCAACGGGTTAGAATCACTCCGTGATTCCTATCGAAACCAACCGCCTGATCATCCGCCGCATGGCGCCCACGGACTTGAAAGATTTCCTGGCGTTCAACACTCACCCGGCGAACCTGGAATACCAGACAGTAACGCCTTTTACGGAAGAAAAGGCAATCGAATATCTGGAAAAGCAGGCGATAATGGAACCTGGAGAGGCAGGCGGCTGGCTGGGATTGGCAATAGAGCTACGCAGTGAGGCGCGGATCATTGGCGAGGTCGGCATCTTTCTTCCACCGCAGCCACGCAGTAAGGGGGATATCGGCTGGACGTTGCATCCGAGCTACCATGGGCAGGGCTACGCCACGGAAGCGGCGAACGCACTTCTCATCTACGCCTTCAAGGAATTGAATCTGCATCGGGTGACGGCGGGCTGCGATGCGCGAAACCTTCCTTCTCTTCGCCTGATGGAGCGGCTGGGAATGCGGAAAGAAGCCCACTATATTCAGAGTGTCTTTTCCGGCGGCGCCTGGCAAGATGAGTACGCGTATGCTCTGCTACGCGAGGAGTGGCTTCAGAAACAGAGTTGATACAATCCTGAGGAAGGGCTACCTTTCCTCAGGATTTCATATGGCTATCAGCGACACCATCAAAAAGGGCGTCATTCGCGCGCCTCACCGCTCTCTCCTGCGCGCTACCGGCGTGGTTCAGTCGGAAGACGATTTCGACAAGCCGTTCATTGCTGTGGCGAACTCGTTTGTTCAGATCGTACCCGGCCACGCCCACTTAGATGTGGTTGGCAAGAAGGTTCGTGATGCCATTCGGAAGGCAGGCGGCGTACCGTTCGAGTTCAACACCATCGGGGTCGATGACGGTATTGCCATGGGCCATGTGGGTATGAAGTACAGCCTCGCCTCTCGCGAGCTGATCGCCGACTGCGTGGAGACCATGCTGCGGGCGCACTGCTTCGATGGTGTGGTGTGCATTCCCAACTGCGACAAAATCGTCCCCGGCATGATGATGGCAGCTGCCCGCGTGAATATCCCAGCCGTGTTCGTGAGCGGTGGCCCCATGAAAGCGGGTAAGTCCAGCACGGGCGAGGCTCTTGACCTTGCCAGCGTATTCGAGGCGGTAGGCAAGTACTCGGCACAGAAACTCTCCATGGCGGAGCTTACCGATATCGAGCAGAACGCCTGCCCCACCTGTGGCTCTTGCTCCGGTATGTTCACCGCGAACTCCATGAACTGCCTGTGTGAGGCGCTGGGCCTGGCGTTACCCGGCAATGGCTCGATTCTCGCTACCGACCCGCGCCGCGATGCTCTTTTCGAGGCAGCAGGCCGCGCGATCATTCATCTGGTGGAGAAGAACATACGGCCCCAGGATATTCTGACCCCTGCTGCGTTTGAAAACGCGTTCGCGCTAGATGTCGCTATGGGCGGTAGCACGAACACAGTCCTGCATACTCTGGCTGTGGCTATCGAAGCGGGTACACCGTTTGACCTGAACCACCTGAACTCGGTGTCAGAGCGTGTGCCGTATCTCTGTAAAGTAGCTCCGGCAGGCAAGTACCACATGGAGGACATCGACCGGGCAGGCGGTATCAGCGCGATTTTGCGAACTCTCTCGGGCCAGCCTGGCACGCTGAATCTGGACTGCATCACAGTGACCGGGAAGACACTGGGTGAGAATATCGCCAATGCTCCAGTACACGATACCGATGTAGTTCGCCCGCTGGATAATCCCTATTCGGCCAAAGGTGGTTTGGGGGTGCTCTTTGGCAATCTGGCTCCGAATGGCTCGGTGCTGAAAACCGGTGCGGTCGCTCCAAGCATGATGCAGTTCTCCGGCCCAGCGGTAATCTTCGAGTCCGAAGAAGCGGCGGCTCAGGGCGTGCTGGATGGTCTGGTAAACAGTGGCGATGTGGTGGTGATTCGCTACGAAGGTCCGCGAGGCGGCCCCGGTATGCAAGAGATGCTGGCGCCCACAGCGAATATTATGGGCCGTGGATTGGGCGAGTCGGTAGCACTGATAACGGATGGCCGGTTCAGCGGCGCCACTCGTGGGGCCTGTATCGGTCATGTCTCGCCAGAAGCGGCGGCGTGTGGTCCTATCGCGTTCGTAGAACCCGGCGACATTATCGAGATCGATGTGCCGAATCTCAGTCTGAACTTGAAAGTTTCGGAAGAAGAGATGGAGCGTCGCCGTGCCAACTGGAAGCGTCCTGCCCCGAAGATAGACTACGGCTACCTGGCACGCTACGCCGCTCAGGTCACCAGCGCCGATACCGGTGCCGTCCTGGCAAAACCAGAACTATAGAGATTTAGAAGCCGCCTCAGTCCAGAACTGAGGCGGCTTCTTGCTTAGCTGAGGGCTATTTCTACAACCTTCTTCAGAGGCATGGCACGCCCTTCCTGCCAGGCAGCGTCGAATGCCACTGCCCCCAATATCTGCCGTGCCTGGTCTAGCTCCTTCTCATAGTCGTCTCGCTCCGAAGGGGGAACTGGCGCCCTTATCTGCTCACGTAAAGCTTCTGTCGCTCCCCATAGCCGGACTGCCTGCTCTGGTTTGCCCTCCCGGTTGGCAAGGCGGGCAAAACCTTCCAGCGATTTGGCTATACCCAGGCGGCTTCCTGTCTCCTGATAGATTGCCAGGCTCTCGTGGAGGTAGGTGCGGGCGGATTCATAGTCTCCCTGAAGATAGGCGACCATTCCAAGGTCACTGAGCGAGTCGGCGGTACCACCTCGGTTTCCCATGTCCCGATGAAGTGTCAGACTTTCTTCGTAAAGGGCACGAGCGGACGCATAGTCCCCCTGATGTTGGGCCAGGTAACCCAGATGGTTGAGTGCCGAGGCAATAAAGGTCCGGCTTCCTAGCTCACGGTAGATCGCCAGGCTTTCCTCGTAAAAAGCGCGAGCCGCCACCAGGTCGCCATGATGTTGGGCGTTTATTCCCAGATTTCCCAGCGACATAGCCACACCGCCTCTATCTCCCATCTTCCGGCGAAGCGCCAGGCTCTCCTCATAATAGACATGAGAAGCTGCATAGTCACCCTGCCGCCTGGCCACCGTTCCCAGGTTGTTGAGCACGCGGGAAATACGGTCCGAGTCTCCCATTTCTCGAAAGATTGTCAGACTCTCTTCCATATAGGCACGCGCGGAGGCATTGTCTCCTTGCGTAGTAGCAATTACCCCCAGGTCGCCGAGTGAGTCAGCAATACCTCCCTGGTCTCCCAGCTCCCGGCTTATGGCCAGACTCTCTTGAGAGCAGGTGTCCGCCATTCCGTAGTCCCCCTGGCGATAGGCAAGAGTGCTCGATGTGATAAGTGCCCTTGCCCGCACTTTACTATGCTCCTGCCCTTCGGGCGCATTTAGAGCGCGTGTGCACCAGTCTCGCCCCTCACTGAGATAGCCGCGCGACTCCCAGAAACGCATAAGCGCTCCACAGAAACGTAGCGTCTTCTTAGCGCCCTCCTGCCCCTCTCCTAAACTCCAGTCAAGCCCTGCCCGCAGGTTCTCGTGCTCCACCTCCAGCCGGTTCAACCACTGTCCCTGGTTCGCCCCCTGGAACTCTAGTTCCGCTGCCTCTGCAAGTTCCAGGAAGCAGTCCAAGTGCCTGCTTCGGTAGGTTTCGCCCTCTCTGCTTTCGAGCAGTAGATCCCGCGCGTACTGCCGCACGGTTTCCAGCAGGCGGTAGCGCGTCACTCCTACTTGCTCTTCAGCGATTGCGAGGCTCTTGTCACACAGGGAGGTGAGTAGGTCCAGCACTTCCCAGTCCTCAACCACCTCTCCGCTACAAACCACCTCGGCGCTTTCCAGCGTCCATCCTCCCGCAAAAACAGAGAGGCGACATAGCAGCGCTTTTTCGGCTTCGTTGAGCAAATCGTAGCTCCAGTCGATTAGCGAGCGTAATGTCTGCTGGCGTGGAAGCGCGGTTCGACTTCCCCCGGTGAGCAGCCGAAAGCGCTGGTCCAGCTTGTTGTTAATCTCCTCAACAGATAAAGACCGTGCCCGCGCTGCGGCAAGTTCGATAGCGAGCGGAATACCATCCAGGCGGAAACAGACTGAGGCAAGGGCTGGAGCATTGGCGTTGGTTACGGCGAAGTTAGGCTGTGTTTGAACAGCTCGCTCAATAAACAATTGCACCGCTTCAAATTGGGACAGACTTTCCGCCGTTTGTGCCTGTTTTGGTTCCGGGAGCGAAAGGGATGGGACTCGGTAGGCCGCCTCACCCGCGATTCCTAGCCCCTCACGGCTAGTGGCAAGTATCTTCACACCAGGGCACGAGCGCATCAGTGTGTCTGCAAGCTTTGCGCTTGCGTCCAAAACATGCTCGCAGTTATCTAAAACCAGCAGCAGTGTCTTCTCCCGAAGGCTGTCTGTGAGCGTGGTGAGAATTGGTTTGCTCGGCTCTTCCTTGACGCCCAGCACACTTGCCACTGTCGAAACGACAAGGTTGGAATCGGCAAGGGGGGCGAGCTCGACTAGCCAGGCGCCATCTGGGAACGCCTCCAGTAAATCCGCAGCAGTCTGCAAAGCGAGCCGCGATTTACCGCTGCCACCTGCCCCCGTCAGCGTCAATAGTTTGGTCTTTGCCAACCGTCCTCGCACTTCGGCGAGTTCCTTCTCGCGCCCTATAAAACTCGTGACTTGCTGGGGCAGATTATTGGGCAGTGCAATGCTGTCCAGCGATTTAAGCGTCGGGAAGTCTTTGGGCAGGTCAGGGTGGATGAGTTGATAAATCTGTTCCGGTCTTGCGAGATCTTTGAGCCTGTACTCTCCAAGATTTTTGAGGCTAGCTTGCGTAGGCAAACTGTCCCTGACCAGGTCATACGTGACTTGTGAGAGGATAGTCTGTTCCCCGTAGCCAGTGGAGAGCAGCCGCGCGACGCGATTGAGGGGCGGACCGAAGTAGTCGTTGTCACGACTCTCAACGGCGCCCGTATGGAGCGCTATGCGAACTTTGAGCGTAAGGGATTCTGGCCAAGACTCATTGGCCAGTGCCCGTTGCGCAGCCAGAGCAGCGGCAACACCATCAGGCGCGATGGCAAAGGCAGCACAGAAAGCATCGCCAACAGTCTTAAAAATATAGCCATGATGTGCCTCTATCGCTTCACGCAGCAGAGTGTCGTGACGGGCAAGCGCGACACGCATCTCCTCTGGGTGAGTTTCCCAGAGCCGGGTACTTCCCTCAATATCGGTGAACAGGAAGGTGAGAGTACCACCTGGCAGATTCATGCTGGATTATAACCCTACTCTCTATTTGTGAGTTAGCTCTCCGGCTCATCCATCGCCAGCGCATAATCCACGGCTTCTTCGCGCGTCATAACACGCCCTTCCTGCCAGGCGACATCAAAGGCATCGACTGAGCCTGCTCTGCATGCGAAGGCTGCGCGGACCTCAGCAACGTTTTCTTCGTAGATCTTCTGATTCGCTGCGCTACGAGGTTCCCCTGTCTCTTCTCGGATACGCTCTGCTGCTCCAAAGAGACGAGCAGCCTTCTCCGGGCTGCTCAGATGAAGTGCACAATAGGCACAAGCTTGCAGCCCAATTGTCCAATCCTTGGTCATTCCCAGCTCTCTCCCAAGCGAAATGACTTCTGCCGCGTAGCTCCTCGCCCGTACATAGTCTCGGTCACTCAGGGCATCATCGATCTGACCGAGGGCGGCAAAACAGCATTCCAACCCGGTCTTGAGTCTCCCTTGTGAGTGCCAGGCTCTCGTCGTTATAGCGCCTCGCGGCTACATCATCGCCCTGTTTACGAGCGATCAGGGCAAGATTGTTGACCAAGGCGAACGTAAATCGCTTGGTTTGTACCTTCCGCGCAATAGAAAGAGCTTCCTCCTGGTGCCTGCTTTGCTTCCACATCGTTCCCCATATGCATCAAAGCGTTTCCCAAAGAGTTCAGGGCCTGCATCGTTCCAATGACATCGTTTGCCTCTCGTGCCAATCTCAAAGCCTCTTTAGAGTGGGTGACACCAGCTTCGAAATCCCCTAAACGCCTCGCGGACGTTCCTTTACCCACAAAGGCTGCGTAAAGGTCGGACTTGTCGCTGGCTTCTTGATAGAGGGCGATACTTGCCTCATAGTGTGTTATCGCCTCGGCATCGTGCCCCTGTAGCCGGACCAGATGCCCAAGTGTGAGCAGCACTTTAGCCTTTACTCCGGCTGTTACCTCGCTACCCTCGTCCAGTAATGTGGATATCCAGTCTCGCCCCTCGGAAAGATATCCTCGTGCAGACAGGAAGAAGTAGAGTGCTCCTGTAAGCCGAAGCCCTTTTTCTGAGTCGTTTTCTTTTGCCCAGGATAGTGCCGCACGCAGGTTATCGAGTTCTGTGTTGAGTCGGTTGATCCAGAGTAACTCATGCATCCCTATCAGGTTTGGCTCGGCTTCTTCCGCAAGTTCCACGAAATAGTCCAGATGCCGACTGCGCCACTGTCCGCTATCGCCGCCTTCCAGCAGTCGGTCGCGGGAGTACTGGCGAATGGTTTCGAGCATCCGATACCGCGTCGCTTCATCGTCCTCCTCGGTAACTATAAGACTCTTATCTGCCAGACTGGTCAATAGATCCACCACATCGAACTCATCGACTACTTCGTCCGCACAGACCGCTTCTGCCACTCCCAGTGTCCAGCCCCCGGCAAAGACCGACAGGCGGCATAAGAGTTCTTTCTCTGGCTCGTTCAGGAGGTCATAGCTCCAGTCGATCAAGGAACGAAGGGTCTGTTGCCTGGGTAAGGCCGTTTGCGAGCCATTCGTCGAGCAGCTGAAATCTCTCATCGAGGCGACTGTTAATCTCTTCCACGGACAACGCCGCTGTGCGAGCGGCAGCTAGTTCGATGGCAAGCGGAATACCATCCAGGCGAAAGCAGATCGACGCGACAGTAGCGGCATTTGCATCGGTAACAGCGAAGTCGGGTTGAGCCTGAAGCGCTCGGTCCATAAACAAACGAACAGCCTCACATGCTGTAAAGCTCTCCAGGGTCTGAACTTGCGTAGGACTGGGAAGAGAGAGCGAGGGTACGCGGTAGGTTGTCTCCCCAGCGATTCCCAATCCTTCTCGGCTTGTCGGCCAGAATCTGGACGTTGGCACACCGTTGTAGCAAAGTATCCGCAAGTGACGCGCTGGTATCCAGAACATGTTCGCAATTGTCTAGAATCAGAAGTAGCTTTTTTGCTCTAAGAGACTCGGCGAGCGTGGTGAGAATAGGCTTATTCGGCTCTTCCTTAATCCCCAGCACATTCGCTGTGGTAGAAGTGACCAGGTTCGCATCAGCAAGGGGTGCTAATTCCACCAGCCATACACCATCCGGATAGGACTCCAGGAGTTCCGCGGCAGCTTGCAACGCCAGGCGTGACTTCCCGCTTCCCCCCGCTCCGGTCAGTGTCAGAAGCCCAGACTTTGCCAGCGACTCTTGAACACCCTGGAGTACTGTCTCTCGTCCGATAAAGCTGGTGACTTGCTGGGGAAGGTTGTTGGGAAAAGCAATACTACTCAGGGTTTTGAGTGGCGGAAAGTCACGGGGCAGGTCCGCATAAACAAGTTGAAAGATGGTCTCAGGGCGCGCCAAGTCTCTGAGCCTATGTTCGCCCAATGCGATGAGCGAGACCCCGGCTGGCAGGCTGCCCTTTACCAACTCCTGGGTCGTCAGGCTGAGCAAAGCTTGCCCTCCGTGCCCGGCAGCCATCATTCGAGCACAGCGGTTGAGTGGTGGGCCAAAATAATCACTATCGCGCAGCTCGCCCACGCCTGTGTGCAAACCCATTCGCGAGCGAATGCTCATCTGCTCCGGCCATAGCTCGTCTAAAAGTGCTTTCTGGCCTGCGAGCGTAGCTGCCAGCGCATCCGGCGCCAGGGTAAAAACGGCAACAATGCCACTTCCAGTGGTTTTGAAAACGAACCCTCTATTGTCACTTACGGCTTGTTTTAGCAGAGTGTCATGGCGTGCAATAACCTCGCGCATAACATCGGGGTTCTCTTCCCAGAGTCTGGTGCTATCTTCAATCTCTGTAAAAAGGAAGGTGACTGTCCCCGTTGGCAGGCTCATACAGCATTATAACCACTGATATCTTAACCCTTGTTGCCGTAGCCACCACCACCCGGCGTTTCTAGCCGCAGCCGATCCCCCATTCGCACCTCAGCAGCGGCAACCGCGAGCAGCTCTTCCACTCCTCCATCTCGACGCAAAAGACGCTGCCGACCAGGTTGACCTGGCCGCCCGCCATTCAAGCCAAAAGGGGCATTACCGGCGCGGCTCTGGGTGAGCAGGGAGAGCGAGAGTGGGCGCAAGAACCGATACTCGCGCACGACTCCATCTCCACCCTGGTGCTTCCCTTTGCCTCCGGAGCCACGGCGCAGGGCGAATTTCTCTAAGCGCACCGGGCAGCGGTTCTCCAGTACTTCGGGGTCTGTAATCCGGGTATTGGTCATGTGGGTATGTACACCACTCGCGCCGGGAGCGGTCGCCGTTGCTCCGGCTCCACCACATACCGTTTCGTAGTACCCAAAGGCTTCATCACCGAAGAGTACATTGTTCATGGTGGCCTGACTTCCGGCAGACAGCCCCAGCGCTTTCAGGAGCACCTGCACCAGACGCTGACTGACCTCGGTATTTCCCGCCACAACCGCAGGGCATTTGGCCGGGTCCGGGGCAAAGTGCGGATTCACCAGGCTCCCTTCCGGCAGCCGCAGCTCCACCAGGCGCAATAGCCCCTCACCCAACGGAACATCACTGCCAACTAGCAAGCGCAGTACATAGAGAACCGCTGCCTGCACCACAGCAGGTGGCGCATTGAAGCTAGCCGGATGCTGTGCTCCTGTGCCTGTAAAGTCGAAAATGGCTTCGCCCGTTTTAGCGATGGTAATACGCACACAAATGAGACTGCCATCATCCAGTTTCTCTCGGGCTTCGTGAATCCCGGCACGGGGTATCAAAGCCGCGCGCACGGCACTGCTGCCATCTGCAGCGAGCTGCTCCTGCATCGCAAAGATTCGCTCTGCGCCATGCGCGCAGGCTAATCTTGCCAGGGCGCTGGCTCCCTGCCGGTTTGCGGCGTATTGGGCATCTAGATCCGCAAGGTTGTGTGCCAGAGCGCGTGTGGGATAGGGACTGCCGGTCAGAATTCGCGTGAGCAGCTCCCGGTCGTAAGGAGTCGGTGGAATCACCACGCCTTCTTCCAATAGCGTGGTTGCACCGGGAGGCATGGAGCCAGGGCGTGTACCTCCTAGCTCCGCATGGTGCGCGCGGCTAGCCACAAACCCCAGTCGCTCTCCCGATTCGGCAAAGACAGGAGTCACCAGAGTAATATCGGGGAGATGCGAGCCACCAAATGCCGGATGATTGAGCACGACGGTTTCCGTGCCATACAGATAGCCACTGGAGAGTAAAGAGCGCACACAGACCCCAAGCGCTCCCAGATGTACTGGAATATGAGCCGCGCTGGCTACCAGAGTCCCCTCTGGTCCCAGAAGAGCACAGGAATAGTCCAGACGCTCTTTTACATTCACAGAGAGCGCAGCCCTGCGCAGAGTCTCCCCCATTTCTTCAGCAATCGCCGAAAAACGGCGGGCAAAGAGCTCCACCGCCACGGACTCCGGCACCGTAGCCTTACTTTGCTGCTGATGGATAAGTTGGAGCGCCCCGGAATGTGTGGGGTTCGCTTGCCAGCCTTCTGCTACCCAGGTGACACTGTGCGCTTCTACCAGGCGATTCGGCCCGTCTACCGGAGCCTCTAGGCGTG
This sequence comes from Armatimonas sp., assembly GCA_049840835.1. Classification (GTDB taxonomy): domain Bacteria; phylum Armatimonadota; class Armatimonadia; order Armatimonadales; family Armatimonadaceae; genus JANLTX01. The sequence goes on from JASGJG010000016.1 coordinate 288,822, forward strand.
TTGGAGCAGGCGGATTCTCCAGTAGCGCTTGCTCCTCACAGACCACTCGGATACTCTCTACCTCAAGAACTGCACTCGCTGCAGGTTGGTAACCATAAAGTGTCTCGAACTGCTGTGCAAAGCGCTCCGTGAGATTCTCTGCCGGGCCATCGCACTCGATATCCAGTGGGGTTTCCTGCCCTAGAAGGCGCAGGCGTACTATTCGGCGTGTAGGAACGATCTTCGCCAGATTCGCACCGCCCTCTATCACAGCTTGGGTGGCCTGTAGCTCCAGTTCTTCTATAAGGTTCTCTATCGATACCGAAGCCAGCGGGGCTAGCACCTGACGTTCGGCTATTCGACTCAGCACGGCTTGAGAGAGCCCATAGGCAGAGAGCAGGCTCTGGTCAGGCGGCACCAACACGGTAGTTATTCCCAGTCGCTCTGCTACAGCGCAGGCATGTTGTCCGCCTGCACCGCCAAACGCAACCAGAGCATAATCTGCCGGATCTACCCCCTGGCGAACACTGATCTGTCGAATCGCATCTGCCATCGCCTCATCGGCAAGAGCAAGAAGTCCATATAGGAGTTCGTCACGATTGTTCACTCCTACCTGTGTGGTAAGAGCATCTGCCGCACACTCGGCGGCGGCCACATCCAGCGGGACAGAAAAAGTAGCAGGGTCTATTCGTCCCAGCAGCAGATTTACATCAGTAATGGTTAGCGGCCCACCCTGCCCATAGCAAGCCGGACCGGGAGCAGCGCCTGCGGACTCCGGTCCTACAGCAAGCCTGCCCTGAGAGTCTCGATAGCAGATGGAGCCACCGCCAGCAGCCACGGACTCCACAGCAACCGCAGGAGCCAGCAAGCGGATATCTCCGATGCCATGCTCAAAGGTCAGAGCAGCGCCAGCCGATTCCAACCGGCAGACATCCGTGCTGGTGCCACCCATATCGAAGGCAATCAGTTTCTCGAAGCCTGCCGCGCGCCCTGCGGCTAGCGCTCCGACAACGCCACCCGCAGGCCCGGAGAGCAGACTGTCTCTCGCTCGAAACGCCTCTTGTGGGACCAGACCACCGGCGCTGGTCATGACGGCGAGACGCTCTGTGCCTGCTGCCACCCCGGTGAGAAAACTGCTCAGCACCGGAGCTAAATAGGCATCTACTAATGCCGTCTGTGCTCGCGGTACCAGGCGCTGGAGTGGACTCAGTTCCGACGAGATAGAGACATGTACAAAGCCCTCTTCGTACAAAATAGACGCCGCGCGTAGCTCTTGTTCCGGATTTATCCAGCTATGCAGCAGCGCGATGGCGGATGTGGTGTGTCCCTGCTCTACCGCGATTTTCGCGGCGGCACGAAGACGTTTTTCATCCAGCGCCCGCAATACGGAACCGTCTGCGCCCAGTCGCTCCCGCACGCCTATGACTTCGGACCAGAGCGGGTCTGGGCGAACGATATCCAGGACGAATAGATCCGGGCGGCTCTGGTCGCCGATTAGCAGAATATCCTCGAAGCCCTCAGTCAGGAACAATACTGGCGGCACCCCGGTGCGGGTCAGTAGAGCGTTGGTCCCGCGCGTGGTGCCAAGGCGCATGGTGAGCGGTGGTAGTGGCGCATTCAGCGGAGTTCGAGTCACAAGATGCGCTGCCAGAATCGGGGCTTCCCGGCATTGGCCTGGCTTATATCCTGCAAAGAAGCTCTCACCGAGCTCGGCTCGGGCTGTTTCGGTTAAACGCAGCTCTCCGGAGGAAAGAACCTTCGCGCGTTTCCACCCCCCTTCTGGAGACTGCGCCAGGCAGTCGGTGAAGGTGCCGCCCGTATCTACAAACAATCGCCACGTATCGGGCATGCCCTCATCGTATCGCATCGGGCGATTTCATGATTTGATAAAATAGAGGGGCGGCGATGGGTAAAAAGAACGAAGAAGAGCGATTGGAGAGGCGGCTAGGCATAGCGGTCGGGCTCTCTCTGGTGCTCAATGTGGCGGCGCTCTGGGCACTGGCCCAGACCTCGGCAAACCGCCAGGCAACCGGAAAACGCCCAGAAGTGAAGCTTACCCCTATTTCGGTGGATAAGCCTCTTCCGCGCCGCAACGGATTACTGCCCTCACCAAAAGCCTCGCCAACACCGAAGCCATCGGCAGAGCAAGTTCAGGCGGCTAAGGCTGTGGGGCAGCTTCCCACACCTGTACTACCGCCAGCCGCTTACCCGGCTGTTCAGCCATTACCCCTCGGAGCACCTGCCCCTCTAGCGACTCCTTTGCCCACACCGCTACCGATACAGACACCGAACCCGAATGCTCCAAAACCGGTGCAGGTGTCCCTACGGCCTCGCACTGGCACACCTAGGACGACGCCAGATGGCTTTAAACCGATAGTGTTGCCACCACCTGGCTCGGATATCCCCCTGGCAGGAGAGGATACCGGCTTCCACGATTCGCCCACTCCTAAACCCACACCAAGGCCGACACCGGCACCGACGGCAACACCAGCACCGACTCCCAAACCAGCGGCTACGCCAGCGCCGGGTACTACACCAGCACCCACCCCATCGCCGACACCAAAGCCAGCGGATAAGCCTCCAAAAGGCGAGACACGGGATGCAGAGCCTCTGCAGAAGTTCCCGCCGGAGATTCCCACTGGCCTGAAGTTCAAGCCACAGGTAAAGCTGAGTATCGACGTCGATATCGATGGCTCGGCGGAATATGCCATCCGTGCCTCCTCAGGGAACACGGAGGTGGATCAGTATGTGCTGGACGCCCTGCGTAAGTGGAAGTGGACACCGGCCCTGCGCAACGGTAAGCCGATTGCGACCAGCTTCGAGTACACCTGGGACTTCTAAAAACGAGAAAGCCCACTGCACCAGAGAAGAGAGTGCAGTGGGCTTTCTCGTTTTCGATAGGATTACTCCTCGGGTGGGGGAAGCTCTCCGGCAATACCCATGGAGGGCAATGCCTCAAACTCTTGCGGTAGCTCCAGCTTCTTGAAGATAACCGCATTGTCTTCGTCGAGTTCCGCCACAATGGTATCTGTGGTGCTGAATCGACCGAGCAGAACTTCCTCGGCAAGTGGGTCCTCTATATGGCGCTGTACCGCACGGCGAAGCGGGCGAGCCCCATACTGCGGATCGAAGCCCTCTTTTGCCAGGTACTCGATAACAGCATCTGTGACCAGAAGCTCCATACCCTGCTGAGCCACCTGCTTGCGCACACTGCTGAGCATCAGCGAGACAATCTCGCGGATGTTGTCCGCCGTGAGCGAGTGGAAGACAATGGACTCATCGATACGGTTTAGGAACTCCGGTCGGAAGACACGCTTCAACTCATCGTTGATGCGGTTCTTCATGGACTGGTAATCCTTCTCCGATTCGGTCTTAGGTGCATCGGAACGTAATCCGATGCCCTTCTCCCGCATAATCTGGCTGGCCCCCACGTTGCTGGTCATGATCAGCACGCAGTTCTGGAAGTTCACCACGCGGCCCTGGGAGTCGGTCAGGCGTCCATCTTCCATGACCTGCAGCAGCAGGTTGAAGACTTCCGGGTGCGCCTTCTCGATCTCATCTAAGAGCACCACGGAGTAAGGCTGACGACGAACCGCTTCGGTAAGCTGGCCGCCCTCATCGTAACCGACATAACCGGGAGGTGCGCCGACCAGTCGGCTGACTGCGAAGCGCTCCATGTACTCACTCATGTCGATACGAATGAGATTGTCTTCTTTTTCGAACAGGAAGTGCGCGAGCGCACGGGCCAGCTCGGTTTTACCCACACCCGTCGGACCGAGGAACAGAAAGCTGCCCATGGGGCGTTTCGGATCCTTCAAGCCGGAGCGAGCACGACGTACCGCACGGCTGACCGCCACAATGGCCTCATGCTGGGAGATAACTCGCTTGTGCAGCTCCTCTTCCATCTTGAGAAGCTTCTGGGTCTCGGTCTCTACCAGGCGACTTACTGGAATACCGGTCCAGGAGTAAACAATCTGCGCGATTTCATCGTCCCCTACAACCATGGGGGCAGCGGCGCGCTCTTCATCCCAGCGCTCCTGCATCTCCGAGATGCGTCCCTTCAGGAAGTCGCGCTGCTCCTCTAAGAAAGGAATGCGGTCGTAGTCATCCTGATCGGGAGCGTTGTTCAGCTCCTTCTCGATACCCGCCAGTTCTTGTTTGGCATCACGAAGCTGTTGAGGTGCCATAGCAGCCCGCAGGCGAACCTTCGCCGAGGCTTCATCGATTAAGTCGATAGCCTTATCTGGCAGAAACCGGTCCGTGATGTAGCGGTCAGAGAGACGCGCGGCAGCATCTAGAGCGCTATCGGTGATTTCGACCTTGTGGTGCTCCTCATAGCGCTTGCGCAGACCACGAAGAATTTCCACGGCTTCGTCTACAGAAGGTTCAGAAACCTTGACCATCTGAAAACGACGAGCCAGGGCCGCATCTTTCTCAATGTACTTTCGGTACTCATCGAGTGTCGTCGCTCCGATGCACTGTAGCTCCCCACGGGAAAGCGCAGGCTTCATGATGTTAGACGCATCAATGGCGCCTTCTGCGGCCCCCGCCCCTACCAGCGTATGAAGCTCATCAACAAAGAGAATCACCTCGCCAGCGGCTTTGCGAACCTCTTCCATGACCCGCTTCATGCGCTCTTCAAACTCACCACGGTACTTGGTACCGGCCACCAGGCTGGCGAGGTCTAAAGAGACAATGCGCTTGTCTTTCAGAAGTTCGGGAATATCCTGCGCAATGATACGCGAGGCAAGTCCTTCGGCAATCGCCGTCTTACCCACACCGGGTTCGCCCACCAGCACCGGGTTGTTCTTCGTGCGCCGGGAGAGAATCTGAACCACACGCTCGATCTCGGCATGGCGCCCTACAACAGGGTCTAGCTTCTCCTGCCGGGCTAGCTCGGTATAGTCGCGCCCAAACTCGTCTAAGGTAGGAGTCCGGGTCCGGTTCGGCCTGGGATTGGTGGCGGTATTGCTCGCGCCAACACCCACCGGCTCCTGATCGTGCAGGCGTCGTACTTCGGCACGAGTGCGCTCCAGGTCCACACCCAGGCGAGAGAGCACGCGCCCGGCCAGACCTTCGCCCTCACGAATCAGCCCCAGAAGCAGATGCTCGGTGCCGATGTAGTTGTTGTTGAGCTGCCTGGCTTCGTCGTAGGCCAGGTCGATAACTCGCTTGGCGCGCGGGGTAAGCTGCATATCCTGCCCAAGCCGCCCCTCGCCCTTGGTTACCTGCCGCTCTATCTCCGAGCGGACCCGTCCTAGAGAGATGCCAATACTATCGAGAATCCGAGCCGCAACACTATCGTTCTCGCGGACCAACCCTAGAAGCAGATGCTCGGTACTGACATAGTTCTCCCCAAGCCTTCCTGCCTCTTCCTGGGCAAAGAATACTACTCGCCGCGCCCTCTCGGTAAATCGCTGCCACACGGTTTGAAAAGCCCCTCCGTTTCTTAATTTATTCTATCGCAAGAACACAGAAAGCCCCTGCCCGCATGGGCAGGAGCTTTACCAGACTATCCTGGGAACTCAGACTCGCTGGAGCACGATGACCGCGTTGTGCCCACCGAAGCCGGAGTTATTGGAGAGCGCCGCATTTACTTTCGCTGGGCGGGCCACATTGGGAATGTAGTCCAGATCGCAGTCCGGGTCCGGGTCTTCGTAGTTGATCGTCGGCGGCAGAATATCTCGGGTCAGGGCCAGCACACAGGCCACCGCCTCAATTGCTCCTGCCCCACCCAGCAAGTGCCCGGTCATAGACTTGGTGGAGCTAACAGACAATTTGTACGCATGGTCGCCGAAGACATTTTTCAGCGCCGCAGTCTCGTTCTTATCGTTGAGCGGGGTGCTGGTACCGTGTGCGTTCACGTAGCCAATCTGCTCGGGTTCCAGACCAGCGTTCTTCAGCGCCGCTTTCATGGCACGAGCCACACCCTCACCATTCGGCGCGGGCTGGGTCATGTGATAGGCATCACCGCTCATACCGTAGCCAACGACCTCGCAGAGAATCGTGGCTCCACGTGCCTCGGCATGCTCCAGTGTCTCTAGAATCAACACGCCTGCGCCTTCGCCAACCACGAAACCATCGCGGTGGAGTTCAAACGGGCGACTGGCCTTGGTAGGGTTATCGTTGAACTTGCTGGTCATGGCCTTCATGTTGCCAAAACCCGCCACACTGACCTGAGTTACGGCGGCTTCGGTGCCACCGGCAATCATGACATCGGCATCGCCCCTGCGCAGAATCTCTAAAGAATCCCCCACGCAGTGCGCTCCCGTAGCGCAGGCCGTTACGATAGTAGAGTTCGGCCCCTTCGCGCCAGTCAGAATAGAGATATGACCACTGGCCATATCGGCGATCATCATAGGAATCAGAAAGGGAGAAACACGGCTTGGCCCCTTCTCGGCCAGAGTACGAATCTCGTTTTCCAGGGTCTGCAGACCGCCAACACCGGTGCCAACCAGCACTCCGACACGCTCAGCATTGTGTTCGGTGATTTTCAGACCAGAGTTCTCTATGGCTTCCAGTGCCGCCGCAACGCCAAGCTGAACAAACCGGTCCATACGGCGCGCTTCTTTACGCTCTACAAAAGCTGTGGGATCGAAGTTTTTGACTTCCGCAGCAATCTTTACATCAAACGCTTCCGGATCAAAAAGAGTAATACGCCCCACTCCCGAGGTCCCGGAGGTTAATCCCGCCCAGTAATTTTCAACTCCGATACCGACCGGCGTGACTGCACCGATACCCGTGACGACAATGCGTTTGCTCATTCCTGTGAATCATACCCCACGGGCGCCCTGTCAAAAAATAGGCCGAAGGTCCCACTCGAAAAACGGCACTCCTGAAGCTATTTCAAAGGGCAGAAGTGCAACCAGGCAATACAAACCTACACTGTCGCTTAACCACTACACGAAAAATCCTAAGCCCCATTATGCACTTCAACATCGCCTTTTTCATTCAGTCGAAATATTGTAAATCCGCCTGGTCTAGCAGGCAACCATTTGGCTTCCATAGAATTACTTGACGGCATACTAATACTCAGCCCATAGTCTTGCCTTTTATCGAAGTAGCTTGAAGGTATCGAATTTAGCAATTTATACAAGACCGCATCCCTTATTGCGGCTTTACCACCACCTATATCCTCCCCACACACATATAGATAATTGAAATATTTCATTGTTTTATTCTTGCTGGCAATACCAACATCCACTTGAGTATAAACGTAAAAATCCCTTACATGAATATCTATCTCATCCAAATCTCCACCGCCATTGACGGACATGCCTATCGCACTCAACACCGTCTCTTTATAGGAAGATCGCTTCCCATTTAACAGTACCAAAGAACAAAAGAAGACAAGAAACCCAACAAGCACTATGCGAGGATTATACTTCGTTGGTTTCATCTATTCAGGTCATAAGTTAGGTAGCAGCTGGGCTAACTTACTGTGAGCCCAGCCGATGGCTTCGGAACCATAACTCTTCCAGCTCCCGCTGCTTTCAGTGCCGCTACAGTACGCTCAGGCTCGAAAGTCAGACATAAAACTGTTCCACCCTGCCCTGCCCCAGCTAGCTTTGCACCAATAGCTCCGTTTGCCAGAGCTACCTCAACTAGATCATCTACTGCTTTGCCGGAGGCTCCCAGGCGCTTCTGCACTTCCTGGTTGGCATTCATCAACTCGGCGAATTTCGGCCAGTTAGATTCTAATAGGGCACGCTTGCCTTCGCGGGCGAGATTGGGCACAAATACATCGTAGGCTTCCCGCACTTCAGGGTCGTTTTCCAGCCAGCGCTGCCGCACCGGGCGGTGTGCCTGCCCACTGTGGTGCTTAACGCCAGTATGCGCCAATACAAATGGTAGGGCTTCTGGAGCACTGCCGATTAATGGCTCAATTGTAGCGAGGGGTTGGGCATCTATGGGGAGGTGGCTGCCTTTGCCGCGAAAGTCCATGTAGTTCAGGCCGCCGAAGACCGCCATGTGCTGGTCCTGGAACCCACAGATAACGCCCAGTACTTCATACTCAATACGGCGGATATTCTCTGCGACAAAGTGAGGTGGCTCCACGCGACCAATCTTCTTGGCGACGGCTCCATAGACGGCGGCGAACAATGCGGTAGAACCGGCAAGCCCCGCCTGCATGGGAATCTCCGTGCTGGTGACCAAGTGCCCCGTCAGGTTCTCCGGTCCTACTCCCATGCCTTTGAGCACGGCTTTGCAGAGATCCAACAGGGGGAAGTCAGCGTGCGGCTCCAGATCGGCGGCGCTCTGAATCACCTGGCGCTGGCCCGCTTCGCCCTGCGCTTCTAAGATCAGCGCATCGCTATCATGCAGCGTGCAGGTCGCTCGCTCGGAGAGGGAACAGGAGAGAACCGAGCCACCGTACATATCCGACGGGTTACCGAGAAGGCCGCACCGCCCCGGCGCGGAAGCCACTATCGAAGCCATGCAGGGATTCTACCGCGCATGAGCAACATCTCGGGGAGGGCAGTCACAGCCGAGTGAAATTGTATACATATAGATAACTTGAATGAATCCGAATTGAAGTAGCTCAGATCTATCATCGAACTTTCCCATACATCCGGAGTGAGACTCACTCCGCATTTTATATTGAAATTCAGGACGTTTCGAAAATTCGAAATAGCGCCGGGGCGGCCTTTCCGAATCACGTACCCAATGGCGAGCGAAAAGTACAGGAATAGCAAACTGAATCGCTGCCAATGACAATGTAGCAATAAAGATAAATTTCCAGAATCGCACCATAGCACGAAATACCATGGGTGTGCTGGCGAATGTTCCCTTGCGCTCTTTACGCCCGAGTAAAACTCTCGCAGAAGTAGACTTGATAGAATCCAAACGTCAGTTGATACTCATGGCGTACAACCCTCCCAAAGCAGGAGGTTGCGTACACCGATTTATTGTAGGCAAAGCCCAACCGCTTCGCCTGTCCAATTCTGCGAGTTATGTCACAGTGATTATGCTTCTGCCAGGGACGTACGAAGAGGACTGGAACTGTCACTTGAACTACTGATAGTGCCACTATTCCAATCAGTAAAAATTTCCAGAGCCGAATCATAGCCAAGGATACAGCCGCAGTATCGGCAAATGTTCCCCGCCGTAAAAATGGCGGGGAACATTGACAATCAGGCTCCTACTTCACGTATTTCTTGAAGAACTCCAGGGTGCGTTTCCAGGCGAGTTTCGCGGCGGCTTCATCGTAGCGCGGTGTGGTGTCGTTGTGGAAACCGTGGTTGGCGTTCTCGTAGAAAAACGCTTCAGCATGAACTTTGTTAGCTTTGAGAATGGCTTCGTAGCCCGGCCAGCCGCCGTTGATGCGGGTGTCCAAACCAGCGTACTGGAGCATGAGCGGGGCTTTGACTTTCTGAGCGTCTTCCGGTGAGGGTTGACCGCCGTAGAACGGTACACCTGCCGCGAGGTCTTTACCGAGTTTCGTGGCGAGCATGTTCACCACTCCGCCACCGAAGCAGAAGCCGACGGCGCCAATTTTGCCTTTGCAGCGAGGATGGGCCTTTAGCCAGCGGGCAGCCGCGACGAAGTCTTCGTTGAGCTTTGGCTTATCCACTTTGGCGAAAAGGTCGCGCCCCTTGTCATCATCGCCGGGGTAGCCACCTAAAGACGTCAGGCCATCCGGCGCGAAGGCGAGGTAGCCCTCGGTGCCCAGGCGTCGGGCGACATCTTCGATATAGGGATTCAGGCCACGGTTTTCGTGAATCACCAGGATTCCGCCGAGCTTGCCACGCCCTTTGGCGGGCATGACCAGGTAGCCTTTGATGCTGCCATTACCCTCTGGCGAGGGTACGGTGACATACTCTGTCTTGATACGCGGGTCGTCTTTCGGAACCTGCTGTGCCCAGGCATAGTTGGGGCGCAGGCTCTCGAAAATCATGGTGGCGGTTACGGCGGTGGTGGCGAACTTCTGAACGCCTTCCAGAAACCCACGCCGGTCGATGCCGCCATGCACGTACTTATCAAAGAGGTCTAAAACCTCCTGTGGGTAGTCCGACGCTTTCTTCCGTTCTTCCATTTTTCATCCCTCTTCATGGTCAATCGATTGGTCGTGGCTGGCTTGTCCGCGACACGCACCCGAGATACATGCACAAAGGCAAAATCATACGATTCTCGAAAGATGCCACTACAGTATGGCTCCGAATCATGACAAAACAGCTCACTCCTAGCCCCTGAGCTAACTTCAGGGAGCTGGTTCCAGGAGAATTTCTGCTCGGAAATCTTCCCTGGCCTGGAAAAGAGCCCAAAGTATCCCAGAGGCAGCAGGACCTGAAGAGCAGGCCACGGCAAGTAGGAATACCCCGGCTCCTCTTATCAGGCGTATCATGCCAGGGATATCCCCAATCCCGGACTGTCTCCGGGAATGACTTTGCCCTCGTGCCAGCTAATGCCAACAAACGGATCGTTGGTAAGGTTCTGATGGCTGTCTAAATCTAAGTGGTCGAATAGCGGGGAGATATGCGCGCCAGCCGCAATCGCCAGCGACGATTCCCCCCATGCAGCCCAGCATGGTCTGGAGGCCGTGGGCACGTGCAGCGGCGACGATGCGGCAGGCTTCACCGATTCCGCCGCACTTCATGAGCTTGACGTTCACGCCGTCGCACAATCCGACTACCTTCGGTATGTCTGCCGAGGTGCGAATGGTTTCATCTAAAAAGATGGGGACTGGGGAGGGTCGGAGGGAGGCCAGGTGAGCTTCATCGCCCTGAGCTAATGGCTGGTCCCACATACTCCACACCACGCGCAGCAAGCCAGGCAATCATAATATGCGCTTCCGCTTCGCTCCAACCGCCATTGGCATCGACACGGAGCACAGTTCCGGGGTCGCGCAGCTTCGCGAACAGCCGCATACATCTCTTGATCCGCTGCCATGCCCGCAGGCGAGCCGAGTTTGATTTTGAGGTGCATGGCGCCGGTTCGTTCCTGCCACTCCCGCGCCTGGTTAGCGGCGACATCCGGCGGATTGATTCCCACGGTCACGCTGGTGGCGGAGATTTTCGCTTTGTCTAGTCCGAGCAGTTTCCAGACCGGCAGACCTGTCTTCTTGCCCAGCCAGTCCCAGCAGGCGCACTCCACGGCAGCCCGAAACGCACCGCCCCCGCCTACCCCATCCAGGCCCTCGGCTTCACTGGTAATTTCGCTCAGTGCGGACTCTATTTTCGCACGCTCCCAGGGAGCGACACTCGCCAGTTTCGATGCAACGGCGATTAGATCCAGTTCACCGGTTTCGGCAGTGTCTCCGGACACGCCATTCGGGGCGAGTTCGCCGATACCATCGATACCGTCGTGAGAGACCGTCACTACCAGGTTCACCGTCCCGTGCCTCGTACCACGGCTGATGGTCAGGGGGTTACGCTTGCTTAGAGAAAGACGATGGGAAGAGAGTTCCATGCCGCCCTAATTCCCTGCACTATTCTTCTTTCCCTGCCTCATCTCGCAGGTCTGGTAGTAGAAACGCAAAGACCATGGCTACGACAAAAAGCACACTGAGCCAGAGCAGCGAGACCCGCATATCCCCCACCGGATTGATTAGCTGGAAGAACACGGTGCCGAATGCCGCGAAGATGCGTCCTATGTTGTAGCAGAAACCAGCCCCGCTGGTACGCAGTAATACCGGAAAGAGTGGCGGCAGGTACATGGTGAATAGCGCGAAGACCCCGGAGAGTAACCCCACGGCAGGTAAAAATGGGAGTAGCTGCCCCACGGGGCGTGGCACTATAAAGGCCACAAAGTTTGCGAGCCCGAAACCCAGCAGCATGAGCGCAATGCCGGTTCGATATCCAAACCTACGTGCCATCCACCCGGCAAAGTAGTTGCCGAGAATAGAGATTCCGATGGTCCAGGCGAATGCCCTGGCAGCAAGCTGAGTAATCGCTGCCTTGTCCATTTCCTGCACTTCCGGCAGGCTGCGCAGATACTGCAGGTTCCAGAACTGGAATGCCCACCACCCGGTCAGCGAGGCCGCGCAAACGGCTATAACACGAAGAGTGCGCAAGAGACCACTGGTCCCCGAAACAGATCAGCGATTCCTGGCGGTTTCTCCGTTCCTGAGCGCGCCGCATGCCACTCTTCGGTTTCGGGTACGTTCTTGCGAATCCAGAAGACCAGAAGGGCAGGAAGAACTCCGACAACGAAAACCCAGCGCTCGTGCCCGGCCATGGAGATAGGTGGTGAGAGTGGCCAACAATACACCGATATTCACACCGGTCTGAAGCGTGGCCGCGACCCAGCCACGCCAGCGCTTCGGCCGAGGTCTCGGAGAGTAGCGCCGAGCCTACCGCCCACTCCCCGCCAATACCGAGTGCGGCTACAAACCGGAAAATCAGAAGCTGCCACCAGGTCTGCGACAGAGAAGACAGGCCGGTGAAGAGCGCATAGGTAAGAATCGTCAGGCTGAGGGAGCGGCTGCGGCCCAACAGGTCACCCAGTCGCCCGAAGAAAACGCGCCGCCGAGTGCCCAGCCAAGAAGAAAAGCCGCTTGAATATAGGCGGACTTCTCTTTGACATCCGGCGATGATCGGAGCAACGCCACCAAGCAGTAGAGCCACAAAGACGGGCGCTATCACCGTGTACAGGTGCATGTCCAGCCCATCGAAGAGCCAGCCCAGCCAGGCGGCGATACCCGATTTCCATTGCTGCGCAGAGAGAGACTTTCACGACTTCACCAGCCGAGTTCCCCGCGCCAGGCAATGTTCCTCTCTGTCAACTGCTGGCTTCGGTTGATTTTCGCGTGGGTCTCTGTTCACGGTCATCAGCGCCGCGGAGCCATACCAGGGCACCAGGTCCACCACAAAAACGCCCGCGCGAATCGTGGGATCGGTATCTACCAGGCGTTTTGCCTCGTCGACTGTTTTTACATTGAGAATAAACAGACCGCGCAGGTTCTGGTCGTTCTTATCGAACGGTCCGGCGACGGAGAGTTTGCCTTCTTTTGCCAGGCGCTGGATATTGGCCAGTGTGCCCGGCGAACAGCTCATCGCGCTCTTTGCCAGGTGGAACTTGTTTCGGACCGGTTTTCAGAAGGGCGAGCACATACATGCGCATGCCCCGTTCATCGGCCCCAAGGCGCTTTGCCAGCGCCGCATCGTATTTAGAATCCATAAATCCCTATCGCTCCCTGGCACAACTTCCCGTGCCATGGGGCGCTACTCTATCCGGGCTGCGCAAGCCGGAAAGCCAGGCAGCCCGGTATTGCCTATCAGCCCTGGGCAGATCGGCGGAACCCGAATCCGAAGAGGCTCAAAGGTAGAAGCACGACTCCGAGCACGAATAGCCCGATAGACTTGTAGGCAGGTGGCGGCTCATATCCCTCTTCAAGCACCACAAAACCCGCACCGAGTTCTTCACCAAGGTTCGCGAGTTCGCTTTTGTCGGACGAGCTATCATCTACCCCGGTCGTAATCATGCCGGTAATCGTGGGATGCTGAATGAGCCGAGCTTCGTTTTTCTGCGCCCACTCTCGCAGCTTATTCTCGTCCTTCTCGTTGTCCATCTCATGAATCTCCATGAGAAGAGCCTTCATTTCGGGAGCCTGCGTTTTCAGCACCAGCGTGGTTTTCGCATCCAGGTCATTTTTGGCATGCACGGGTAGATAAAACGTGGAAGCGCTGGATACATTACCCTCTGTTGAGAAGTTTGCTGTACTTCAGACTTTGTATAGCTATACTTCGCCTCAGTGACATCGATAGCCGTATCTGTGATACGAAACCACTCCTTCCTGGGGCTTCTTTTTTCAGAAAATCCGATGTAGTCATGGTTACGGGCTGACGGAACTTGAGATTGTCACTCAGCCCCTTAAAGCCAAAGATAAAACAGGCAATAGCGCCCCCTAGCATCATACATCCCAGTCTCATAGACGACTCCTTACAGAAATTGTATTTTTCTTGTTGTTGGTATTGGCCACTGATCGCAGAACCCCCAATAACTAGTAACCTAATAAGACACTCAAGGAACCCGATACCGCCTAAGCCGATGGTAGATATTGGTTAGTGCGGCACGAGTACGGGCACAGCTGGGTTCGGCGTACACAGAGCGCATTTCCTGGGATCGGTCTTCAGGTCGAGAGATTCCACTCCTGTGTATCGGGAAAGTACATCAGTTTGTATCGATTCGTACGGACGCCATCATGAGCCAGGTGCTGTTCGGATTCTATCGTGTTTCCCTATTAACCTT
>JASGJG010000017.1:0-242601 GCA_049840835.1 Armatimonas sp.
ATAAGGAACTGCTCTGCCTTGATCTTGCCAAAGAAGTCCATAGGTCCACGATTAGGGATTCGGTAGTACCAATAGGCCAGCTTGACAAAGTAGAGCGCCGCATACAAGGCGACCCCTTTTATCTGGTTTTTTAGGCGCAGTTTCGCTATGGGCAGGGCGATTCCCGCAGTGGCCAGTCCATGAGTGAATATAAGAAAGAGACCAAAGGCAATTTGAATTCTCTGGTTATGACTTTGAGAGAAGGCTGGTAGATACCAAAAAACCAACAGATTCAGACCGTAGATTACAAAGTGTCCTACTATCAAAAGGAAGAGCGCAATAAGTATTGGGGAGTCTATCTTGTGCCGAATCCAGCGATAACGTAATTCACGAACCAGATTCCGTGGCTCGCCCCATTTTTCAAGAGTGGAGGCTAGCGCCTGCTCTGTGGGCTCTCCAGCGTTTTCATAAGCGGTCAAGCGCTCTTGCAGGTGACTGCGAAACTCTGCTACTTCTGCCTCACGCTCGGCTTCGGGGAGGAAGCGCAGGCAGCGGCGTAGATTATCCACACTATCCTCAAGCGGTTGGTTCGGCATCCGGGGAACCTCCTAAGATACGCTCTACATTCTTTGTATAACTGCGCCAGAGTGTAATGCGCCGGGCGGCCTCACTCTTGCCTTCTTCGGTCAGGCGGTAGACACGGCGCGGAGGGCCGCCGCTTTCTTCAGACTGCCACTCGCTAGCCACCAGTCCATCGTCTTCCAGGGTTCGTAGAGCAGGATAGAGCGCACCATCACGGAGTACGATGCCTCCTTCACAGCGCCGGTCTATCTCGCGGGCAATCGCATAGCCGTGTGCCGGACCCGCTTCCAGTACGGCCAGAATGAAGATGGGTATATCGTTTCGGGGCAGCTCTTTTGGCATCAGGAAAACTACTCTGAAATGAGTATACCGAATTAAGAATAGCTGTCAAGCAGGCCAGGGAAGGAAATTGCGGACCCGTGCCGTATTATGGAATCGTGAACGAAGGTGTTGATACTCCAGGGCCAGTCCGCTGGCTGCGTAGCTTTATCCTGGCCTTTGCTCTCATTCTTCTCGATGCCTTCTGGGTCATTCGTGCGGAACGCGTGGGGTATGGTCCGTTCTTCTCCACCATCTCGCTCTTTGCCAACGTTCTGTTTCTGCTCACCATTGTCTTGTTGGTCAATCGGGTCGTGAAGCGAGTTTTGCCAAAGCAAGCGCTTACTAGAGCCGAGTTGATGCTGGTTTACTCCATGGTCGCTGTGGGCGGAGCCATCGCAGGTCAAGACTTCGCCAGCGCATTGCTGCCTCAGCTATCGCATCCCTATCAGTTCGGCGACGCTTCCAATGGCTGGCTGGAGCGCTTCGGAATGCATCTCCCCACGCAACTTATGGTAGGCGATACCCCTGCCGAAAAAGAGGCGCTGAAGGGGTTCTACCAGGGGCACTCCAGCTTCTATCAGGCCCCCAATATCGCCGCATGGGGCAAGCCGGTATTGCTCTGGAGTGGTTTCATTGGAGTGCTGTTCTGGACTATGCTCTGCCTCTCGGTGCTCATGCGGCAGGGCTGGCAAGAGCGTGAGCGCCTGCCGTTCCCCGTGGTCGAGCTGCCGCTTCAGCTCACCGAAGAAAAGCGGGAAGGCGGCGAACTCTGGAAGAACAAACTATTCTGGATCGGATTCGCCGGAGTCTCGGTGATCGAAGTCCTGAACGGTCTGCATACCCTCTATCCGCAGATTCCCGAAATCAACCTCCAGCATGTCGATGTAGAGGGGCAGGGCATTTTCGGTACGCACCCGTGGAACGCAGTAGGGTTCACCTGCTACAGCTTCTATCCATTTGCTATCGGGTTGGGGTATCTACTGCCGCTGGATCTATTGTTCTCCTGCTGGTTCTTCTATCTCACCTGGAAAGCGCAGCTGATTCTCTCAAGGCAGTTCTCCTGGGATGTAACTCCGGACTTTCCCTTTGTACGTGAGCAAGCGTTCGGCGGCTATCTGGCCATTCTGGTCTTCATGCTCTGGAACGGTCGGCATTACTTTAGCGAGATGGGTAAACTGATCCTTAAGGAACCGTCTGACTTAGACGATAGCCAGGAGGGTATCAGCTACCGCGCTGCCAGTATCGGAGCATTGCTAGGGTTTCTGGCACTGGCCGGGTTCTTTGTGTGGGCGGGCATGAGCTGGGTATTGGCAGTAGGCGCGCTGGCGATCTACTTCGCGCTGGCACTGGCCGTAGGGCGTATTCGCGCTGAGCTAGGACCACCCGTTCATGACCTGCACTTCTCCGGTCCGGACCATGTCATCACCACATCGTTTGGCACACCTGCGATCAATACGCAGGATCTCACGATTCTCTCGCTGTTCTTCTGGTTCAACCGCGCCTATCGCTCACACCCTATGCCGTTTGCTATAGAAGGTCTGAAAGCCGCCAAGGACGTTCGTATGGCGCAGCGGACCATGCTAATCGGCCTGACTCTGGCGGGGGCCTGGGGCGGGTTCTGCGCCCTGTGGTCCTACCTGCATCTGGCCTATGACTTCGGCGCCAGCGGCAAGATGCGCGGCGGAACGGGCTTTGCCGGGGAAGCCTACAACAACCTGAACGGCTGGATTTCGCAGCCCAAACCCGCAAACTGGCCCGCAAACGGCATGATGCTGGGCGGCTTCCTGTTCTGTGCTGCCATGATGATTGCGCGCGTGAAGCTGGCCTGGTGGCCGTTCCACCCCATTGGTTACGCTATCTCCGGATCCTGGAGCATGAATCTGGTCTGGATGCCGCTCCTCTTCGCCTGGGTTATCAAAGGGGCGATTCTACGCTATGGTGGTGTTCGGCTCTATCGCCAGGCCATGCCTATCTTCCTGGGCGTGATTTTAGGTCAGTGTTTAGTTGGCTCCCTCTGGCACCTGGTAAGCTGGGCTCTCGATGTCCAGCCCTACTCCTTCTGGGGCGGATAAGCCCTTCGGAAGCCCCTCCCCTTTAGGAGAGGGGTTGGGGAGAGGTAAGTAGAAAGTAAGCCCATGGAATATCGACCTTTAGGACGCACTGGTGCGCAGGTCTCGGCGCTGTGCCTGGGCTGCATGAACTTCGGCGACGATTGCAACGAGGCGGACTCTATTGCCCTGATGCACCACGCCTTAGACGAAGGCATGAACTTCTGGGATACCGCCGATGTGTACTCCCGTGGCGTCAGCGAGACCATTGTGGGCAAGGCGCTGGTAGGGCGGCGCGAGAAAGTCTTCCTGGCGACAAAAGCCTACAACAAGATGGGCGATGGCCCGAACGACTGGGGCAGCCATCGTTACCACCTGATTCAAGCCTGCGAAGATTCCCTGCGACGCCTGGGCACCGACCATATCGACCTCTATCAGCTACACCGCCCACACCCCTCTGTGCCGATAGACGAGACCCTGCGCGCGTTAGATGACCTGGTGCGCTCGGGCAAGGTGCGCTACCTGGGCACCAGTACGTTTGGGGCATGGCAGATTGTGGAGAGCCTTTGGGTTGCCAAAGAGCTGGGGCTGAACCGGGTTGTCTGTGAGCAGCCGCCCTATAACCTGCTGGATCGCCGTGTCGAGCGTGAGCTGCTCCCCATGTGCCGCACCTACGGAATTGCCACCATTCCCTGGGCACCGATTGCAGGTGGTCTGCTCTCCGGTAAGTATCGTCCTGGTCAAGCTCGTCCGGAAGGCGCGCGCTATACCGGTCGCACCGCTCCCTTCGCCCGAGACAATGAAGCTGCCTTAGAGAAAGTAGCGGTCTACGCCGACTGGTGCGCTACCCGTGGTGTAGAGCCTGCACAGATGGCACTGGCCTGGGTGCTGGCTCAGCCCGGCGTGACCAGTCCTATCATCGGCCCCAAGAACGCAGCGCAGTACGAAGCCTATATGAAGGCATTAGAAATCACTGTGACCGACGATGATCGGGCCGCTCTAGATGCCCTGTTCCCACCCGGCACGCATATCAGCGAGTACTACAAAGCCGACTTTGGCCCCAACGCTCGCTGGTAAAAAGTAAGCTATACCTCCCCGGCGCAATGCGCCGGGGAGAACTCTATTGCGTTTTCGCCAACCGACTTTGGTACATTTCTTCGTACAGGCCGAACATGCCGTTGAAGGGACTGAGAGCATTGTAAGTACCGGGGTCATCGTAGCGGTAGACAAAGGTGACTCCGGGGTTAGGAAGGAGCTTTCTTGCTTTCTCGCCACGGAACATCCAGACTCGCGCATTCTTAAGCGAGGGAGGTCCAGTGCGTTCCGGGGAGAGCTCTAGCAGGTCGATAAACGCGGTGCGTAGTTTCGGGCGAAGGTCGGTGTAGGCCAACCCTGCGTCGCTCTCTACCTGTTCCCGCTGTTCGGGAGTTAGCTGCTCCAGGAAATTCCAGTGTGGCCGTGTGCGCTCGGAGCGTAGCAGAGGCCATTCTTCCAGGCCGTAGCGGGCCAGCAGAGTCTGGGCTACCAGGCTGGAATCCAAACAGGCGGCGGGCAGCGAACCCATTTCGGCAAGTTCGTGAATAGACAGCTTGCCCGTTTTGCGCCGGGTTTCTGCCCAGCGTGTTCGCTGTCGCTGGGGTACCTGCTGAAGCCGGGCCGTGTAGAAATCCGGGGTTCGGAATGTAAACCAGCCTTCGCTCTGGCCTGCGTGCAGTCGGAGATTATCGCCCACGCTGCACAGCACCTGAAAGAGTGTTTTCTTCTCCAGGTGAATCGGAGTACTCAGCCGCAGGAATTGGTCACCAATAACATCTTTGCCCGTGGCTTTATGGAAAGCTTCCAGAGCATCGGCGGCAATGATATATGGGCCTTCCGTAAACTCATCGAACTCCGGGTAGGGGTGTCGCTTGAGCTGGCATGTGGCAGCCACCTGTAGTGAGAGCTGGCCCTGTAGCTCGGGATTCCTGGCAATCGCTTTGTTGCGTGCGGCGTTGTCGATTTTCTCCAGCGCCGGGCTGGTGGCACTGGCGAGCGGGAGACCTAAACCCGTGCCGTTACGCTGGAAGCCACCACGCAGGGTCCACTTGCCTTCCTTGCGCTCTAGCTGCAGAGTGCCTGAGAGAGCGGTAATGGGACCGGGGACCAGAGGCTTTCCACTCGGATCTAAAAACGCGAACTCGGCCTGGCGGCGTACCGAATCGGGCAGCTTGCCATCTGGCATCAGGTCCCACTGGTAGGTGGCGCCGCTACGAAGCTGCCCCAGCTCCTCTGGCGATAGCTGCAGAAATCGGGGCAGTACAGTCTGCCCACCCTGCTTGAGCAGATAGAGGTGCGACCATTCTTCAAACGCCGCCGGATTGTCCTTAAGCTGCGGATCCAGCTCTTTCATTCGCGCTTCTTGCTGCTCTGGAGTCAGCTCGAAAAGCTTCTGAAGCGTTTTTACGCCATCTTCGATCTGCACCAGCATGGCATCTCGGTCTTGTTGGCGCAGGGTCTCCTCATAGAGCTGGCGCCCAAGAGACTGGGTTAGCTCATACTCGAACTCCGGCTCGGTGCCAGTACGATGCCACTCAAACCCGAAGTGTCGGGCAAGCTGTCGCATGACCTCTCGCAGAGGGCGATTGGTGCAGTAAAGAGTCACTTCATCGTCGGTCACGCGGCGATTCGCGGTGAAGGTGATGCCGGTCTCTTTTGTAAGCTGAGCGCACAGATCAGAGAAGGGCATGCTCTTAGCAGCGATAGTCATGGGGCGCACAAGTCGGGCATCGACCACCGCCTGCTCCCGCTGCATTGCCTCTAGGGCTGCACGGTTACCGTTTTCGTTTGCCGCAGCAATGGGCGGTACAGATACCGTGATAAAGTCATCGCCGCCTGCTACTGAGCGCAGCAGCGCTTCCTCTCGCTGCCGAGCTGTCTGGTCAACGGCTGGTGGGTTCAAGAACTGTAAGTCATCTTTGGAAGGAGTGGTGATAGTAGGGTCCCGCATTATTCGCGTAATGTCTCTGTTAGCAATGCGGTGCTGCGTGGGCAGCATCGGGCTAGGGGCTGGAACAGAGGGAGGAACCGAACTCAGGCGCCGATTTATTGGTCTCTCCGATACGAACTGGCGTCCTTGCTGTACAGGCGACGCGGATGGTTTGGGCAGCAATGGTGGTGGAGTCGGATTCCCTATCGACGGAACGGGCCTCTCAATGCTGCCAACCTGCACAGGGCCGTGGGAGTTCTCTGTCGTTTTAGGGCGAGTAACAAAAAACGCGATGCCAGCCAGGCCTAGAGCGGCCAGTGAGACAGGCACAAGCGCACGATTGCGGCGCGGAGCCAGTGTAGTCTCTGTAGCGATGCGCCGTGATAGCTCTAGATAGTTTCCTGATAGGGTTGGAGCTTCTGCGCCTGCAAATAGGGCCAGAGCAGCCTGATAGCTCTCCAGGCGAGCACGGCAGCGAGCGCACCCGGCGATATGGGCTTGAACACGGGTTGCTTGCGCTGTGGGCAGCTTGCCTTGCGCTAGCTCGGCAAGTGAGGACTCATATAGGAAGCAGAGAATCATGATCTCTCCTCTTTCTCCAGAAAGAAACGCTCCGCCCGCTCTCGGAAGCGACGAAGCGCACGCAGGGTGCGCATCTTGGCGGCGTAACGATTACAGTTCAGCACCTGGGCTATCTGCACATAGTTCAGGTCTTCCAGCAGATGCAGCACTAGCACGGTGCGGTCTGATAGGGGCAGGCCATCGAGAACTCGTAGTAGCTGGCGGGTGGTCTCGGTCTGTGTCACCTGAGTGCTGATATCAGGCGTGGACTCCAGAGCAGGCAAAGTAGCCTCGCCCTTTTGCTGCCGAAGCTGCTGGCGGCGATGGTCATAGCAGAGGTTAGTGGTGATACGCAGTAGCCAGGTCAGCGGGTGGCTGCGAGCCGCGAAGCTGTTTAGCGCCCGATGCGCCCGCAGAAATGTTTCCTGGGTGATATCTTCCGCATCATCCCGGCTGCCCAGCAGAAAGTAGGCATGGCGCAGCACCTGAGCGGCATGGCGCTCATAGAGCGTCTCCAGCGTCACGGTTTCCTGGTTCAACGCGTGCGCCCGTTTCCTTTCCCCGGTGATTTCCAGCATTCTGTCCCTACAGACGAAAACCAGGAGAAAAGCGCAACATCTATTTTTCGAAATAGAAAAACCCCGGCGATGTGGCCATCACCGGGGCTGTCCATAAACGGCTACCGCTTAGTTCTTTGGAGCGTTCTTGCGGAAGACTTCTAGAATCGTCTCGCGCTCGGCTTCCGTCAGTTTGGGAGCCCCCGTTTTCAGGAAGTCATCGAACTTCACGATCTCATCGGGAGCTGCCGGGCATCCGATATTCTTGCCGCCTGGCATGAGATTCGAATCGATTAGCTTCTTGCCTTTGGGATCTAAGACGGCGAAGAACGGAATACCACCAGTGGCGCCACCCATAGCCTCCAGCTGCTTATCGGCGCCAGGATTTTCGTCGGCTTTTTTCGCGCCCTCTTCCAGAACATCCAGAGTCACTGAGACAAAGGCCTTCTCCCAGAGGGGCTTCACCGCTGGGTCTTCCAGAGACTTTGCCATAAGGTGGCACCAACCACACCAGGAGGCTGTGTAGCGCACGAAGACATTTCTCTTGCTTTTCCCCGCTGTGCTCTGGGCAGCATTCAGAAGCTTTTCGGCGGGCTCTGGCGCGGCAGTTGTCATGCCGTTCTTTTTGAAGAACGCCAGCATTTTCGCGTAAGCGTCTTTCGCGTCTTTCTCGTTGTAGCTGGGGCGATAGTCGGCATGGAAGCCATGCTCGGAGTCTGGGTAGACAATAATCTCCACACTCTTCTTCGACTCCTCAGCGGCCTTGCGTACACGCTCGATAGACTCCAGAGGAATCCCTTTGTCTTTGCCGCCATAGAATCCCAGAACCGGCGCTTTCAGGTCTTTAATGACATCTATGGGATGTATGGGTTGAAGCTCGGTGGCATCTCCTACCAGGCGACCATAGAACGGGCAAGCCGCTTTCAGGTCTTTTCGGTGAGCGGCATAGAGCCAGCAAACACGCCCGCCCCAGCAGAACCCGGTGATGGCGAGTTGCTTGGTGTTAGCTACCTTGGTACCCTGAGCCCACTTGACCGTGGCATCCAGATCGCTCAGAACCTGCTTATCTGGCACCTTCTGAACAATGGGGAAGATCTCTTGCATGGCGAGCTTGGTGACATCGCCCTGGCGGTGATACAGCGAGGGAGCGACAGCGAAGTAACCGGCGTGTGCCAGTCGTCGGCAGACATCTTTGATGTGCTCATGCACTCCGAAGATTTCCTGAACTACCAGGACTACCGGGAGCTGCTTCCCATTTTCCGGGCGTGCGAAGTAGGCGGGAACCATCACGCCATCAGGGGCGGGAATCTGGGCCTCACCAGCCGTAAGACCCTGAGCACTGGTCTGAATGGTATCGGCGCTTACCGGCTGCACTGCCAGCGCGAATCCCGCGGCCAGCAGTGTGCGGCGTGAAATTGTGTCATCCATAGCGGGATTATACCCACAGGAGTTTCTAATCTCCCCGGAAAAAGTCGCCGAGGAACCAGCCCAGCAGGTAGGCGAGCAAAACTACGTTGCCGCCAAAGACGATGGTTTGCCAACCACCATCGAAAGCAATAGTGGCGAGAACAGTTACTAATGCAATGGATCCATAGACTTTAAGGAGCGAGTTGGCGTAGGTCTCCTGAACCACGGCCACGGCCAGATGCACCAAACAAGCAATCCAGAAGCAGAGCGCGCCGACCAGCATCATCAGGCCACCCAGAGGCGCGCCTGCCCCGCGTGTACGAAGAAGAAAATCATCTTCCAGGCGGCGAATGGTACTGGTAGAGGCCATGGTTGATCCCAGAGTAAGGCCGCAGAGGACCAGCAGCGCTACCAGGGGCAGGCTCCACTCACTGACCAGTGGGAAACCCGCACTGCGCCAGCTATCGTGGGTGAATGCGCCCACAAGCAGCATGATAGAGACCATTGCGTACCCAATCAGGCCGAATAGTAGGCGAGCCAGAGGGCGCTTGTGCTCCGGAACGCCGCGTAGCGGGTCGTTTGACACCCGGCTGCTACTGCGTGGCGGAGGCGGCGCTGGGAACGGAGAGGAAGCACGCGCCATGCGCTCCATACGCTGGCGAACTGCGCTATTACGCGGGTCTAGTTGGAGCACAATGGTGTAGTGGCTCAGCGCTTCATCGACCCGGCCCTGTACCCGGCTGATATCTCCCAGCACTTCAAACGCAGGTGCGCTTCGTGGGTTATAGCGCCGGGCTTGCTCGGCCAGATTGCGTGCCTCGCTGAGCTTGTTCCGAACGAACGCTGCCTGTGCCTGAGTTACCAACCTATCCGCTTCGGCGTTGGCGGAATCGCGCGCGGGGCGTGGGGGAGCAGCGCCGGGAGAGTTGCCGTTAGAGGGCGCACCTGGCATCACTCGGCTGCGCTCCTGAGCGCGCCGCTTCTTTAGCGATAGCTCTGCGTCGTAGGTCTTGCGCGTATCTTCGTCGGAGAGGGTCTTGTAGGCTTCCGTAATCAGCGAGAAGATCTGAGTCGCCATCTCTTTGTCACGCGCGACATCCGGATGATACTTGCGCGCCATCTCTCGATAGCGTTTCTTTATTTCGTCCTGAGTCGCCTCCTCGGTTACTCCCAGAACTTCGTAGTGGGTCTTACCCTGCACTACTCGCCTCCGCCTCCGCCATCACCTGCATTCATCACACTACCAATCTGACCCACATAGAATGAGATAACAATGGTGCCCACAACAATGGCCGCTATCAACAAAAGCACCACGCCCATGGTTACCGCCATCTGGTGCGCCTTGGCATCTGCCTCGGACTCCAGATAGTCAGCCACCTTCTGCATCATGTCATCTAAACTGCCTGTTTGCTCACCGGTTCGCGCCATTTGCACAGCTATCGGACTCAGAGCGCCACTGGCCTCCAGCATGCCTGAGAGTCCGTTCCCTGCCAGCAAACTCGGCAGACCGGAAAGCATTCTTTCAGCAATGTAACGGCTCCCACAGGCCCGCGCCGAGATCTCCACAGCGCGGGGCAATAGAATTCCTCCGGCATAGAGCGTGCCAAGTGCGCGGCAAAAGCGAGCTGTAGCATATTTCTGGGAGACTTTGCCTACACCTGGCACAGCCAGCTTGATTTGATCCCAGAGCGTCGCCAGAGCCGGATACTGGTGCAGGTAGCGCCCCAACCACCAGATACCGAAGGCGATTCCTCCCACAGTAGCGGTCAGAACCAGGCGGCTGACCACAGCAGGAAGGCCCGCAGAGCCCATACCCGCCCGCACCCAGGCAAGAATCAGAATCACCAGCCCGGCTACAAAGAGCACTATCTTGGGGTAGAGCGTCTCTCGCTGGAGCTTGCGGCGAATTTCTACCTCACGCTCCAGATAATCGGCGATACGCTCACACATGATCTGGAGCATGCCCCCATGCTCCCCAGCGCGTATCAACTCAACGGTTAGCTGAGAAAAGACATTGGGGTGGTTAGCCAGTACGCCGGAGAACGGGTTCCCAGCAGCTACCTGCGCCGATGCTTCGCGGAGAATCTCTTTCAGGCGCCCATTGGTAGTCTGGTCACCCAGGGCTGTCAGTCCCTGGACTACAGGCACACCCGCGCGTAGTAGCGTGCCGAACTGTCGGAACATGACGGCGATATGCGGCAGGGGAACGCTGACTAGAAACGGCGCCACATGCGGACCGTCGCCCATAGGTTCTCCGGCTCCACCGCCGGGTGTGGCGGAAGGGGCAAGCACCACCTTGTTCGGAGTTAGGCCTTGCTCGCGGAGCGCCGCTGCCGCTCCTGCTGGGCTTACCGCCTCTATCAGGCCACTCTGTGCGTTGCCCATGTTATCGGTTGCGTGGTAGGAAAATGTTGCCATAGAAGCTCTATTGCTCTGTTCCATTTGGGGTTTCCATGAACTGGAAACCCAGAGAAGCCAGGCCGCGTGTCACTTCAATCGCCACATAGCCCATGGAAACCATGGTCAGTATAACCCCGACTTGCTTCTGGGCACTGCGGGCCTTTTCCGTCGCTCGGGCCGCCTCTTCCTGATAGAACGCTGTAATTTGCTCCAGGGTTTCGGTCCATTTTCCTGTCTGTTGCCCGGTAATGAGCAACTGAAGCGGATCGTGGTCCATCATCCCCGATGCTTTTATCGCACCATCCACCCCGCCTGCATTGCGTAGGATTGGGATTCCACGCTCGAACTGTTCGCGTAGTAGTATATTCGGCACAGAGCGAGTTGCTGCTCTATAGGCAGTTTCCGGGGATATTCCCGCAGACAGCAGCTTTCGCAGAACACGGGTGAAACTTGCCAGCGCGCGCATACGGGCCAGCTTCGCCATGACCGGAATACGCAGGCAAAAACCATCGCGCATTCGCTCAGCGGCAGGGGTACGCCACCAGCGCCCCAGTGCCCAGCAGATACCATGCAGCGCCAGACCTATTGGCACCGCAATAAAGAACAGGTTCTTGCCGTAGCGCACAAAACTCGCGCCAATATCGTCGACCCGTAGTGAGGGAAAGAGCGGCGCCAGTAGTATTACTGACCATACGCTCTGCCAGCTTAAGAAGCGTACCCAGCCGAGTCCCTGGCGCATGGCTTCATCTTGCTCTGCGCCCAGTGCTGCTTCATCGAACACGAACGGCAGGAAGCCACCTGCCTCACCCGCCGCTACCAGTCCGACGATATGTTCGGGGAACAGCCCATTCTCCCGCGCCATCTCGCCTGCCATAGAAGCGCCCCGGCTAACTGCTTGCCCCATGCGGAGCAAGGCCTGCGCGAGCCGAGCATCCGCCGTGCGCGAGCCCAGATCTGCAAGAGCGGCGGCGGGAGTGAATCCCGCATCGCTGAGCGAGGCTAGCTGCCGAAAGAGAACGCCGAGCGCGGCAGGAGGAGCGGCAGGTACATTACCACCCACGCGGGGAGAAGACGTGAGAGGAGACGCCACCGTCGCAACCACTTCTGTAGCCGGAGGTGTTATCTGGACGCTCCGAAAGCCACGCTCGGCCAGGCGGGTCTGTACCTCCTGCGGGCTGAGCGCGTCCATCGCCCCGCGCAGTACCTTGCCTGCCGGATCGGTCGCCTCGTAGCGAAAGAGCGCCATGTGCTTGAATTATAGCACTCTTGCCCCTTCTCGCCGCGGTGGAGAGGGATTCCGCAATACCGCTCCGGAAAGGAGTACCTTATCAGTAGCGGGAACTCTCTCGATACAGGAGCTATATGGAGACACTCACCCCTTTGTTGGCGCAAGTTCGCGCACTCTATGATGATGGTTTGTATTTACAGGCGTACAACACTCTCGGAGGCAGTCGTAGTGCGCTGGCGAACTGGCGTGGCACGCAAGAGAGACTCTATGCCGGGCGTATGGCGGCGAACCTGGGAGCGCATCGGCTCTCCAATGTATTGCACACCCTGGCCTGGCGTACAGACCGCACCGACCCCGAAGCGCGGTCGGCGTATGCGCGGGTGCTACAAGAGAAGCATGGACCGCTCTATGCCTGGCGCTGGATGCAGCAAATCTGGAACCCGCTGAACCCGGAGATTACCCATACAGAGTGGCTGGCGACTGCCGCAGTAATGCTGGGGGATATGCGTGACTTCGAGCGCGCTCATGCTCTGTTAGCCAGGGCGCTGGCACGCCAGACGGACGAATACTGGGTGCATACGGTCCATGCGCGGGTACTGGAGAAAGAAGACCGTTACCCGGAGGCAATGGAAGCTGTAGACCGTGCGCTGGACGTGAAGCCATGGAACCGGGTGGGAGTTCAGGTAAAGGCGCATCTACTCACTCTCGCCAGCCGCCCTGAGGAAGCCTTTGCCCTCCTTACCGAGGCGGAATCTCGTATGGAAAGCTCGGCAGTTACCGCACAGTGCGCCGCGCTGCTGCAAGAGCGCGCGGACTGGGAGGGCTTAGAAGCAAGCGTAACTCGCCTGGAAGCCTTGGCCCCGATAGCCGAGCCCGTTTTTGTGGAGTGGATGAGCGGGCTACGTGGCGAGGTGGAGTATCACCGGGGGCAGGTGGAGCAGGCGCGCGCCTATCTGGAAAAATCCAGCGGTTTCGACAAGAAGATCGCTGAGAATCTAGCCCGTGAGCGACCCGCTCGCCGCGTGCAGTTAGACGTTACTTTCGTTCGGCAGAACCATGTCACCTGTGCTCCCGCTACACTTACGGCACTATCTCGCTACTGGGGAAGAACCGCCGAGCACTTAGATGTCGTTGAGGAAATTTGCTATGATGGCACTCCTGGTCACTCCGAGCGACACTGGGCCGATACCCATGGTTTCGTGACCCGTGAGTTCACTCTGAGTATTGCAGCGGCACAGGTGCTGCTGGATCGGGGAGTACCCTTACCCTCGGCCACTACCGGGTTGAACATGGGCCACCTGCAGGCTGTTATCGGCTACGATGATCGCCGTGGCACTCTACTGATTCGCGACCCCTACTACCCCCACACATCGGAAGCTCTTGCCGAGGAACTGATAGAGTCACAGCGCTCCACTGGCCCGCGTGCTCACGCCTTTGTCCCCATCGAAAAGGCCGAGCTGTTCGACGGTATCGAGCTACCCGATGCCGCGCTATGGGATGCTCATCATCGATTACTGCAGGCTTTACAGATACACCATCGGGAAGAAGCCGCTGCAGAGCTAACCACACTGATGGAGAACGCTCCGGAGCATCATCTGGCCTGTTCCGCACGTCGCGCGCTCGCCTCGTATGACTCCGATGTCGAAGGGATTCTAGCTGCTATTGAGAGTATGCTGGCACTCTACCCCGATGATCCGCATTTGCAGGTCACACGCCTCTCGTGCCTGCGTGACCTTTCACGGCCTGAAGAGCGCCTGGAGGAGCTGAAGCGTCTGGCCGATGACCCACTGCGCCCCGGCGGGCTGCTCTTTTGCCCGGCAGTACATCCGCGAGCTACTCACCGATGCCCGCCAGCACCCCGAGGCACTGAAGCGGTTACGGCTGATTCTCCGCCGCATGCCAGATGCAGACGCCCTTCACGCAGAAGCGACCATATGGGCAACACGCCACCGCTTTCCCCAAGCGCTGGAGTGCTACCGGCTGGCTGCCTGTGTGGAAGACAAAAACGAGTTCTATGCCCACAGCTACACAGAAGCTCTGCGGGTACAGGGGCGCTCTACCGAAGCAATAGCCTTTCTGCGCGCTCGCTATCAGGAACTGGGTGCCCGCTCTTCTTTGCCCGCTCGCACTCTGTTCCATGTCCTTCAAGAGGCAGGAAAGCCTGCCGAGGCTCAGGAGCTGCTGACAGAGGCACTGCGCCGCCGCCCGGATGATGGCGATCTGCTGACTTTTGCCGCCATAGAGTGGGCACGAGTGGGGCGATTCACTGAGGCGGATGCACTGCTGGAGCGTGCCGCCGGGCGCGTGTCCGAGACAGCCCTCTGGCATAGTCAGTCTGCTGTGGCGTACTACAAAGGAGACCGCGCTACCGAGCTGGCTCAGGCCCGGAAGCTTATCGAGCGTGAGCCGCTGAGCATGAATGCACATCAGGCGCTGGCGCGTGCGCTCTCCGCTCTAGAAGGCCCAGAAGCGGTAGATGCCCACTTCGCCCGTATGCAGGACCGGTTTCCCCATAACGTCAACCTGCGTCATGCGCGAATCGAGTGGCAGCGGGACCTGGGAGACCCTGCCCGGCTGGATAGCGCGCTCAAAGAACTACTGGCTTTCTGGCCTCACGATGCCTGGGCGCGGCGGGAGCGGGCTCTTCTGCTCGCTCGCTCCGGGCGTGGCGCCGAAGCGCTCACGGAGATAGACGAGGCTTGTAAACTCCAGCCTTCGAACACGGCAGGGCACGCTATTCGGGGCTATGTGCTGTTAGAGCTGGATCGCTCTGCCGAGGCACAGCAGGCCTATGGCCTCTCTCTGCAGCTAGATGCCGACCAGCCCCACGCGCTATCATCGCTGGTGGACGCAGCACCAACCCGAGAGAGTCGCCGAAGCCTGTTGGCCTGGTATGAGCGTGAGCTGGGGCAACAGGCGGCTCCTGATGGTGGCGTGTTTGCGTTCCGGCGGGTAGCGGCAAGCTATCTCCACCCCGAGGAGCTGGGAGCAGCTTCTGCACCGGCTGCAAGTAACACGCCCGGACCTATGGCAGTGTGCCTCTGTCCGTATCGACT
The DNA here is from genome assembly GCA_049840835.1 of Armatimonas sp. Classification (GTDB taxonomy): domain Bacteria; phylum Armatimonadota; class Armatimonadia; order Armatimonadales; family Armatimonadaceae; genus JANLTX01. The sequence continues at coordinate 15,105 of JASGJG010000017.1, forward strand.
TTCTCACCGAACAGGGCCTGCTTCAGGAAGCGCTGGAGGAAGCGGAGCGCGCTGTAGAACGCTTTCCCTTGCAGCCTCAGCTAACTCTAGACCTGGCAGATACCCTCTCCGCACGGGGAGAGCTGGAGCGCGCTATCGTTGTGCTGCAAGAACTGCTGGAGCGTTACCCACTCTATACGAACCTGATTCATCGGCTGTGTCACCTGCTGGGCATACAGAAACGTACCGCCGATGTACGGGCGACGTTAGAGAAAGCACTGGAAGCCAGCCCGCTAGATGCCGGCCTGCACCGGGCGCTTGCCGATGCGCTCTACAACAGCGGGCAGAAAGAGGCTGCGTTGGAGCGTCTGCGCACGGCTATAGAGCGTGACCCGCAGGAGCAGAACTTGTGGGAGCGCCTGAAAAATTGGACCGCAGCACTCGGTCGCCGCGAAGAGGCCGTGGCGCTGGTGCACACTCTGGTGGCTCGTCGCCCGGAAGATGCCTCGTTGCGATTGGCTGCCGCACGTGCGCTCCCCGGCGATGCCTTGAAAGATCGGCTGGAGCTGGTAGACGTCGCTATTCGCCTCACGCCCCGCTCGGCGGAAGCCTATGACCTGAAAGCCGAGCTTCTGGCACAGGCAGGTCGCTGGGACGAAGCACGGGCCACCTGTGCCCCGAAGACGTTTGCTACCGTGCCGATTTTTCTGCGCGGGAGAGCGGCCTGGATAGAGGCAGAACGTGGTGACCTGAAAAGAGCCACACAGCTCATGCGTGCCGTGGTAACCGAAGACAGTAGCTACCACTGGGGCTGGAGCAACCTGGCCGAGTGGTACTACGACCTGCGAGAAGATGCCCCCTTGGCTGAGGCAGCCCACTGGATGACTCGGCTGGCTCCCGATGACCCGCGCGGCTGGGCCTACCTGGCCGAGGCGAAACTACGCCAGAAAGACCGGGCTGGTGCGAAAGAGGCTCTGAAGGAGGCCGTTCGCCGCGCCCCAAGCTACGAATACGCGGCAAACTGGCTACTCCAACTTCAGATAGAAGACAATGAGCTGGATGCTTTCGAGCAGACCTTCGCGCAGCTTGCACCTTCCATAGTAGCGGCACCGGGAGCATTGCAGCTAGCGGTAAGTGCTGCGGCAAAACGCAAAAACGGTGCGCTGGCGCTGGAGCGTTTCGATGCCCTGATACCGGCTGCTCTGGAAGAGGAGGCACCTACTTACTTGCGTAGTGCCTTAAAAGCCCTGGAGGACCCGGCCTGGCAAGATGATGCTCTGGGACGCATTAAGATCGCTCTGGCGCAGCCGGATACCCTGCCGATTCTGGGCATGGAGTGGGGGCACGGCATCTTCCTGCGAGAGCGTGGGGTGGAAGCTATTGGCGATATGCCCGCCTTTGTCGGCGGCACCGACGCGCAACGTATGGCCGCCGCACAGATAATCACCGAGTTTGCTGAGCGCGGCGATAGCGCGCGTACTCAGGCACTGTTCAAGCAGTTCGCCCCATCGATTCGGCGTACCGGTAAAGCCTGGGGAACCCTGGCTCACGCTCTAAGTGAGGCCCGTGATTGGGAGAAACTGGTGGAGTGGACCAATGACTGGCAGGGTCACAGCGATATGGAGTCCTGGATGCTCTTCAACCGTGTAGAGGCCCTGCGCTGCCTGGGGAATTTCCCCCGAGGCGGCAAAAGTCAGCCGGGCAGCTCTGGCGCTCCCACCTGATTATACAACTGGCTGGCATGCACTGATCCTGGCCTTCGATCTGGCGGTTTCCGGAGGCGACCCCGGCCCATTGCTGGCTGATTTCGCGCTGGAGCCGGACCGCCTGGCACCACACCCCAAACAGCTTTTGCTCCTGGTACGTGCGATGCAGCTTGCCCGCACAGATTTCAACCAGGCGAAGAAACTGGTAGAGAGCGCCAAAGCCGCCTGGCCACAGGCGCGTACTTACTCGGGAGGGAAGCGCTGGATAAACGATGCGGTGCAGCAGGTCGCTCAGCGGGCTGGCGGACCCCTCGCCTGGGTCTGGGCGAAGAGTAACAGTGTGTGAGGTAGTATTCCCCCATGAACAGCTTCCTGTGGTACGAACTCGGACCATCAGCAGATGCTCAAGGCGGCGAATCGCGGCCTTGCCGCGAACAAGCGTCTGGTCTATGATTTCTGGCGCGAGGTCTTCGTGAGGCGGGACACATGGAACTCGCCCCGAAGTACATGACCGAGAGCTATATCCAGCACAACCCGACCGTGGCAACCGGGCGCGCGGCCTTTATTGAGTTTTTCTCTAAGTTCGTCAAGCCAAAGCCTATCGAGCCAAAGGTGAAGGCTCCACTGGTCGCGATTCTCGCAGATGGCGACCATGTGATGCTGAGCTTCGTGCGAACCGAGACCGATCCGAAAGATCCGGCCCAGAAGTACACCACGACCTGGTTCGATATGTTTCGCATCGAAAACGGTAAGATTGCCGAACACTGGGACTGCGCCAGCAAGCCAAAGCCGTAACCGGAGAGCACTCGTAGCCGTTCAGTGACTGTGCAGACTCGAGATGTTTTTCGTAAGCTATTCCCGCAACCCACCGGGCAGAACGGGTTCGAGGAACTGGTCTATGCCGCCGGCAGCTAGCGCAGAGTCAAGGTTGGTCAGCGCATTGATGCCGCGCAAGATCCGAATTTGAGCGAGCTAGAGCTCTGGTTCGCCGATGCCGGAGTAAAGCAGGCTGTGGCACGGATGCGGCAGGGCCTGGGCAAAAATGTCCGCTCCCCGCGTGCTACGCTCTCTATACAGTCTGAGATTCCCGAGTTCGCTCTCATGCGGCGGCTGGGGCGCTTGCTGCGGCATCAGATACAGCTTAACTATGCCATGGGGCGCCACAGCGAAGCCGCTCGCTCTGTGGAAGACGGTATGCGCCTGGGTTATGTGGTGTGCTACGACTGCCTGCTGGCCGGGCTGGTCGGTGGGGCTATTCTCAGCCTGACTCTAGCTGGAGCCATGCGCTACCAGACCGCGTGGTCTGCGCTAGACTGCGAGCGGTATCTACGCCTCTCCCGAGAGTGGCTTGCCTCCCCTGACCCATTTGCGCCTCTGATGAGCGGAGAACGCTCCTTTTTCGATGAGGCGCTGGCCCAGTTCGAGAAAGAACCCCAGAAGTTTATTACAGAGCTGATGCCGACCTCGGAGGATGAGGACGAAGACCAGCGCCTGCGTCGGGAGCGCCTGGAAGCTATCGCCGATGATGCCACAATGCGTGCCCGCCTCGCCCGTGGCGCGCAGGCCGCCTTCGACCAGTGGGTGCGAGACATACCTGTCTTTCTCAACGACCCAGCTCGCCCACTTCCCCAGCGACAATCCTCTGACCAGACTCTGGCCGCGCTGATAGACACGGTTATCGTCAGCCCGAATGCCACGAACCGCTTCGCCAGTACTCGTGTGGTCGTCCAGCTTTTCGGAGTCCACGCCGCCCTTCAGCGCTACTGGTGGGAAAAGGGGAGCTACCCAGAAAATCTGGCCGCTCTGAAGCTGGCTGACTTCATCATTGACCCCTACACCCGCCAGTCATTTAGCTACAAAGTGCAGGGGCAGAGCTACGAGCTAGCCAGCGCTGGCCCCGCAGACCCGAACCAATCCGGTAAGCGCACGCCTGTAACCCTCCCAGCTCGTAAGATATAATCGGCGCGTGTCTATTGACCGCGCGACGCTGGAAAAAGCCCTCTATGGAGCAGATAAAACCCCCCGATTGGTAGCGGTCGAGACGGGTGATTCCGATGCTACTCTGTTCCTCCGTGAGAAGGATGGGGGCACGAGTATGGAGCGTGTACCGTTTGTGCCGTGGCTGGTCATGCGCGATGAGCGGATTCTGCCCGGCGTGGCGGATATGGAGAAGCTAGCCGGAGAAGGCTACTCCTACCTGGTCCGCTTTGAGGGCTACCGCAGCTACCTGGAAGCTCGAAGGCTCCTGCGCGATGAGCGGCGCGATTTCCTACAGTACGGCTCCGCTTCCAAGCAATTTCTGCTCCTCTCCGGGCGCACGCTTTTCAAGGGAATGGCCTTCCCTGAAGTGCGCCGGATGCAGATAGACCTGGAAACCACCAGCCTGAATCCCAACGCGCCCGAGGCGCTTATCTTTCTGGTGGCCTGTTCGGATAATCAGGGCAACGAAGAGCTACTCTTAGGCGATGAGCGGGAGCTACTGGAGCGCCTGAACCATTTAGTAGAAGACTGGGACCCAGATATTATTGAAGGGCATAACTTCTACGGGTTCGACCTGCCCTATCTGGCGGCTCGTGCGCGAGTTAACAACGTGCCGCTGGCCTGGGGGAGAGACGGTTCCGAAGTCAGCTTTGGGGCAGAGCGGAACTGTGCTATTGGGGCCAATACACGCCCATTCGCGCCCGCCTATGTGTGGGGGCGGCACGTGCTGGACACCATGTTCCAGACTCAGCGTTTTGATGTGGCCCGTGGGGAAATCTCCAGCTACGGCTTGAAAGAGTGCGCGGTGCACTACAAAATCGCCGAGCCAGAGCGTGTGTACTTAGACCGCAGCCAGATTTACTCTCTCTGGCGCTCCGACCCAGAGCGTGTGCGCGCCTACGCCCTCGCCGACGTCCGGGAAACCCGCCGTCTGAGCGATATCGTGACTCCCACCGAGTTCTATCAGACTCAGATGGTGCCTGATGTCTTTCAATCCGTGGCTGTGACCGGGTCGGGAGAGAAGATCAACTCCATCTTTGTGCGGGCCTATTTGCAGAGTGGGGCAGCCGTAGCGCGGCAGCAGGTATCGCAGCCCTATGGCGGCGGCTATACCGAGTTGCGTCGGTCCGGGCTGTTACATGGGATTGTGAAGGCAGACGTGGAGAGTCTGTATCCCAGCATCATGCTGAAGTACAGTGTCAGCAGCGCGTCCGACCATTTAGGGCTCTTCCTGCCCATGCTCAAGGAGCTTCTGGCGCGGCGCATCTCCGCCAAGCGCAAGGCCAAGGAGTACGAAGATAAGCACAACGAGCTAGCCAGCGCCTACTGGGATGGTCTACAGGGCTCTTACAAACTGCTCATCAACTCGTTTTATGGGTACCTCGGTGCACCGTTCTATTTCAACGACTATGCGGCGGCGACGAAGATTACTGAGATTGGCCAGGAAATCGTCAAGAAAATCGCTGATGAGCTAGAGCAACGCGGGTCGGTAGTGATTGAAATAGACACCGATGGAGTCTATTTCCAGCCACCCCATGGCATCGAAGGACTGGATGCCGAAGAAGGTTTCATTCAAGAGATCGGCGCCACCCTGCCCGAAGGCATACGCCTGGCCTTCGATGGCCGCTATTCGTCTATGCTCTCTCTCAAAGCCAAGAACTATGTACTGGTGAGCTATGCGGGTAAGAAGACTTTTAAAGGCAGCTCGCTTCGGTCTCGTGCGGATGAGCGTTTCGGCAAGAAATTTCTGGCAGCGGGGGTAGATTACTTGCTGGCGGATAAGCCAGAAGAACTCTCGGCGCACTACAAAGAGCTGCTGGAGAAGATCGAGAATCGCGAACTGGGAATCGAGGAAATCGCCCGACGGGAGCGCGTGACCGAGAAGACTTTCAGTTCTGAGGCCAAGAAACGCAATGCCGGGGCTATGATAGGTCTGAAAGTGGGGGACTACGCCACTATCTATCAGCGTGAAGTTGACCGCGCTTTAGTACCCGCCACGGAGTACAACCACGACGAAGACATAGAGTACTACCAGACTAAACTCTACAAATTCGCCCAGAGATTAGAAGCGGGTGTTGGTGAAGACTTCGATAAGCTCTTCCCCAAGCCACTCACCGGAGCGAAGCGTAAAGCTGCCGAAGATGCCAAGCACCAGATGGCGCTGTTCGAATTTTAAAAACAACAGAGCCAGCCCCTAGGGGCTGGCTCTTGTATGTCTGGTTAGCCCTATTTACTAGCGGCTTCCCTGTTAACTATGGTTTCGGCAATCTCTGTGAGAAGCCGGTCCGTTGCCTCTACATCTTTCAGGGTTTCTTCCAGCAGGTGAGCTACATCGCTCTTGCCAACTCGGGTCGCAAAGGCACGGATAGTACCATACGAGGCAATCTCGTAGTGCTCCATCTTTTGCATACCTTCAATCAGAGCGGCGTCTAATAGAGCGCCCTTTTGAATCTCGGTGATGTGCTGTACGCCTTCTGCCAGCAGACCCTTGGTAGCCTTACAGACTTTTCGGGTGGGCTTCTTGCCCATCAGATCGAAGACCTGCTCTAAGCGAGTTATGTGCTCTTCCGTTTGCTTCTGATGGGAAACAAACGCCTTTTTCAAATTGGCAGACGTGGCCGCATTTGTTATCGTGGGCAGCAACTTGGCAATCTGATGCTCGGAGTCGTAGATGTCTCTCAGGTTATCGAGGCACAGGTCATCGAAAGTTGTCACTTTTTCCACGGTGTCACCTTCCTTCTTTGGATTAGTTTCGTATGCCTTAAGCAACTCTGAAACTCATAGTGAGGTTTTCCATAGCAGGTTCCTAATTTAATTTTAATCCTTTAGTAAAGATAAGCGGCTTTTATCAAATAATTTAACAGGAGATAGCAAGCTGAGGTGTTACTCTGATGGTTGTTTTGATTCTAAATACTGTTTGCTGTTGCCAGGCAGGATTCGGAGCATTTTTATAGGCATCTAAGCGGCATACATGGGAGTGTGGCGAAAAATTTCGCAGCAAGAAGTTCGCGGCTGTTTGATAGACTCGGGGGCGGCGGCAGTGCCTTCTAGAGAAGAGCGTCATTGCCTTTGTTGGAGGAAAGAGGCGATTCCTGAAAATATTACTGGGGCTGCTTTCTGAATCTGCATTCGGTCGGTAAAATAGAATAACTGTGAGGAACTATCCGCAGTTCATGGGCGTCGGAGAGGAGTAAAGGAAGCACCAGCATGGAAGGGTTGACTGAGTTTCAACCAAAGACAATCGCGCATACGCTCTTTATGGATTTCGTGGGATATTCCCGACTTCCAGCAGCAGCGCAGGCGCAGGTTCAGCAGACTCTGAACAACCTGGCGAACAATACGCCTACCATGCAAACACGCCTACGCAGTCGCAGTAGCAGTCGTGCTGAGCTGCTGGTAAAGCGCATGGGCGACGGCATGGCGATGATCTTCTTCGATGATCTTGAAGCCCCTCTTAAAGTCGCCATTGAGATAGATGAGCAGATAAAGCGCACGCAGAACCGCTTGCGGGAGCAGATTGGCGGTACTGCGTTTCGGGTGCGTATGGGAGTTCATTCCGGCTCTGTCATTGTTATTGATGAAGGCGGAGAGATAGACGTTGCGGGGGAAGGTATCAATATTGCCCAGCGCGTGATGGATGCGGGCGACGAAGGCCATATTCTTATCTCCGATGTCGTTGCTCAGGCCCTTTTGGGAAATGCCGAGTGGCGCGCCCTCTTTGATGACCTGGGGATGTGCCGGGTAAAGCACGACGAGCTGGTACACCTGCACAATGTGCATGGCGTTCGCGACGACGGCACAACAGTAGGTAACGAAGCCCTGCCGCCGCGAGTACGCATGACCCAGGAGACCGTGCAGCAGCTTATTGAGCGCGATGCGGAGATCGCCAGGCAAGGAGAGCGGGAGATTGCTCGCAGCTTCTTCTCGAAAACGGTTCTTATCGTCGGGGGATTCGCTGCTGTCGTCGGTCTCTGCTGGATGGTAATCAACGCAACCGGAAAAGCCATCGATAAGAATATTGCCAACAAGAAAACCCTGGCCTCTGCCCGAGTAAAACCAACACCAGCGGCGAATCAAGCGACTCCAGACCCTGCTGCCAGTCCTGCTCCTGGGGAGAATGGTAGTGGTACAGGTAACCCAGGGCCAAATGGTCTGGTGGGCTCGGCGGATGCTCAGGTACCGGACTTGAAGGGCATGGAGCAGAGCGCCGCTCTAGAGAAACTCTCCGCCATGGGCCTTCGGCTGGCTCTCAGTCAGCGCGCGCCGTCGCGAACGGACCCCACCGTTCCTGCGGGGCGCATTTTAGACCAGTTTCCTGCAGCCAAGGCCCGAGCCAATAATGATGGTACCGTGTATGTGACTCTTTCTTCGGGGCCGGGAACTGGCGGCAGCGGACAAGAGGTAACTACTAGCGGAGTCATTATCGATATGCGCTCGCAAAATGGATTTACGCCGAACACCAATGCTTACTTAGCCGGTCCCGGTGGGCAACCACTTCCCATTCGGTTTCAATTTACGACCGATGAAGCTCAGGCCGCACAGTTTGCGGGCGGCTCTCCTCTCAAGCTGTCTCCATCTGGAGATAATTCGGGTAGTGGAATAGTCCTGTCTGCGGAGGATCTTGTTCGGCTCGGAACTCTTCCTGCAGAGGCACAAAGCCATATCGTGGTTCTCCATCGCTAGGATTTTGCTATGACCGATTTTGAAGTCGCCTGTCGGCTTGCGCTATCCTTACCCGAGGCGGTGCGTAATGGCTCTGCCCTGGAAGTAGATGGCAAGGGCTTCGCCTGGACCTATACCCAGGTCGTTCCGGGGCGCAAAGGGCGTATTACGCATGAGGATGTATTGGCTATCCGCACAACCAATCTCGAAGAAAAAGAGATGCTGATAGCTGCTGATCCTGAGAAGTTTTTCACCGATAACCACTATCGAGGTTATCCTGCGGTGCTCACCCGGCTGCCTAAGATAGAAGAAGACGAACTGCGGGAGCTATTGGAAGCCGCCTGGCGCACTCGTGCCCCAAAGAAAACAGTCGCTGCCTTCTCCGCAAAGCACTATCCTGGTGATTGAGTTTCTCTGCCCGGAGTGCGGCATTCCTATAACACGACGCCTGGAGCCAGTATCTGCTGAATCCCTCTGCTATGCCGATGGTCAGCCTGCCGTGCTCCCAGGGTTTTATGCTCGCTCCAATGAGGACTATTGGACGGGCTCAGAGGGGCAGTATTTAGTTAACTTGGGTGACCTGGTAACAGTTGGCTACCACTCTGATACACGGCGGCATAATGGTGCTGTGGTCGAGACGGACTTGATGGTCCGAACCGCATCTGCCCTAATGGGCACGAAGTCGGCACTGAGCGCTCGGACTGCTGGATGGCCCACGCCCTGGTGCTCATACCCAAGATTGAGTGGCGAGAGCAGTAGGCTGAGCAAATCAGGGCTCGATAGCAGCGATAGCCTCTATCTCTATCAGGGCTTTCGGATTCGCCAATCCGGCGACGACCATGCCAGTTACGGCTGTCGGATGAGCTCCCCAGATTTCCTGTGTAGGTTTGTAGGCTTCGGCCATGTCTTCTCCTTGCTTCAGGATAATGGTGAGTTTCAGTACATTCTCCTGTTTGGCGCCCACAGCCGCGAGGGCTTCTATAAGATTGCGAAGCGCCTGCTTCGACTGCGCCGCAACATCATCGCCAGCTATAGAGCCATCGGGAAGTACACCGTTCTGACCGCCCACAAAGACCAGCTTCGCGGGGCCTTCTAGCACTACGAGCTGTGAGAACGCGGGGTTCTTGTACATGGAATCCGGGTTTACGTGAGTGATGTTCATGGAAAACCATAGACGGCGCCATTGGGGAAGGTTCCGGCAACCATGGCGGCGAATCAGAAAACCATGCCGACGGTACTGGATTTGTTTCGCCTGGATGGTCGCCGGGCGCTGATTACGGGGGGAAGCAAGGGGCTGGGCTTAGAGATGGCCCGCGCTCTGGCTCAGGCAGGCGCGCAGGTTGTGCTGGTCAGCCGCACACAGGCAGACCTGGAGAGCGCCGCAGCTACTATAGAAGGCGCTACCTGGGCTACCTGCGATGTCACCAATGGAGATTCTGTCACGGCGCTGACCGAGCAAGTAGGCGCGATAGATATTCTCATCAACAACGCCGGGGTGAACGTGCGCGGGCCTATCGCCGAGCTAACGGAAGCCGACTGGGATTTCGTCATCGATGGGAACCTGAAGTCCACGTTTCTTTGCTCCCGCGCGTTCGGACCGGGTATGGCAGAGCGCGGCTGGGGGCGAATCCTCAATCTGGGGTCGATTCTCTCCACCATCGGGATTCCGGGCCGCGCGCCCTATGCCAGCGCCAAAGCGGGCGTAGTCAACCTCACCCGTGTGCTGGCTCTGGAGTGGGCCACCAAGGGGGTAACCGTAAACGCGCTCTGCCCCGGCCCCTTTGCCACCGACATGAACAAGCCTCTCTTAGAGGACCCAGAGAAATACGCCGCGTTTGTCGCGAAGATTCCTATGGGGCGCTGGGGTGAGCTATACGAAATCACCGGCCCTGCGCTATTTCTCTGCTCAGAGGGAGCAAGTTTCGTAACCGGCTCCACTCTCACCGTCGATGGAGGCTGGACAGCTCAGTAATGAACGGCAAGAATATCTTAGTGACGGGCTCCGGGCGGGGCCTTGGATTCGTAATTGCTCGAACGCTAGCGGAGCGTGGTGCAAAAGTGGCTATTCATGATGTGCGCGAGGATGCGCCCTCGGAATTCGGAGAGCATGCAGATATAGCCGCTGGCTGCTGCTGCCTGCGGAGCTGGTGCCTGGGGAGTAGGAGATATCTCCGACCCGAGCGCGGTCGCGGCACTGGTAGCGAAAGTACAGTCGGAGTTGGGGCCGCTAGACGGTCTGGTGAACTGTGCAGGCGGTGACATAGCCGCTGCCGGGGGGAAACCGAACCCGAACGATGCGTTGGGGGTCAAGCTGGTGGACATTCAGGCCATGTTGCAGCGGAACCTGATTGGTACTATTTTGCTCTGCCAGGCTGTATGTCCGGGTATGGCGGAGAGAAAGTCTGGCGCCGTGGTTAATATCGCTTCCAGCGCGGCCCATATCGGAGTAGATAACGGGGTGATCTATGCCGTGGCAAAAGCTGGGATTGTGGAGTACACGCGGTGTCTGGCGGCGCAGCTTCGCGCCGATAATGTCCGTATCAATGCTGTAAGCCCCGGCCCTACCCGGACAGCTCGCTTCGATGCGACACGCCCACTGGACGAACGATTCCTGGCGACCGATGGCACACTGGTGCGCTACGGTCAGCCAGAGGAGGTCGCTGGAGGCGTCGCGTTTTTACTGTCCGAAGATGCCCGCTTTGTGAACGGGCAGGTACTCCGGGTAGACGGTGGCCTCCAGCTTTTTGCGGCCTAGCTCTTCTTGGTGCCCATCTTGCCCGCAGGCTTTGCGGCAGTGGTGGGCTTCGCAGGGGCGAAAACAGCCTTGAAGTACTTGTCTGGATCCTTCTGTACCTTACCGGTACAGCCACCACAGCAGACCAGGACCTTCTTGCCCTTGTAGGCGGCCAGCTTGCCGGTGTAGGCAACTTCGATCGGCTTGCCCATGCTGCCCAGCTTCTCGCCGGTTACGGCACACTTGTCCTGCTTCGGAGCCGCGGGAGCCTTCTTGTCTTTGGGCGGGCCTGCAAACGCAGTGGTCGCGATTAGAGCCATGGCGCTAGCCATAAGAATCTTATTCATATTGTCAATCGTCCTCTGTTACATTATACGCCACAGAGGGTTCCAGTAGTTCCAGAGTGGGATTTTCCTTAACACAAAATATGTTTCATTAAACTAAACATCGGGCATACTGTACGCCATGAAAGCGTTAACTTTAACTCTTGCTCTTCTCTCCCTGGTAGCCACCACTCTACCTGCCCGCGCGCAGAACCCGACGAAACAACCGCAGGCGCTCCGCATACTCCGTATGAACGCTCCGGGCGCCACCATGGCGATTGAGGGTATTGCAGACGGTGCTCCTCTTAGCATTAATACCCTCTCCGTAGGCGTGCGCAATGCGAATACAATAGGGTCATTAGCATCTGGGGCAGGAGCAGGCAAGGCTACGTTTAACGATATTACTATCGTCCGCAGCCCAGATGAAGCTAGCCCGGATCTGTTTGTTGCTGTTGCAATGGGCAGAGCTATCCCACGTGTGACACTGAAATCCGGTGGCTTCACGATTACCCTGAGCAATGTTCTCATTACAGGGCATCAGATTTCTACAGATGCTACCGCAACGCCCACGGAAACGATTACGATTGTTGCTGCCCAAATAGTAGTCACCTCGCCTCGTGGCAAGAGTGCTGGCTGGGACGTGAAAACAAATAAGAAGGTCTAGAAGGAGCTGCGCCGCTGATCCATGCACCCAGGGCCTTAGCGGCTCTACTACGTGCCCACGCTGTGGCGGTTGGGACATCAAAGCCAATAAAAGTTTATAAGTAGCCGGGGGCTTCAGGCCATACTAAGGGTATGAAAGCAATTGTCATTACCCTGGCTCTTCTGGCCGTCGCCCCTCTTATGTCCGCTCAGGCGCAGACGAGCGTTGATCGTCGGCAAGATTTGAAGCCCATTCAAGTAGTGAAGCCCCTGCGGGTAGCTTTGCCTGGCTCTACTGCCACGTTCGATGGGATTGGAACGAATCTACCAATAGCCAGCATCTCTCTTGCCGCAAAGAACAATTTGGTTACCTTTACCAGCGGAACTGCTTCCGGTGGAACTACTTCAGGAGTGGTTCCGGGAAAGGTGACTCTATCCGAGATAACGATCGTGCGAAACGCGGACGATGCTTCAGGGGATATCTTTACCTATTGCACAACGGGTAAGCGTATCCCCAGCGCCGTGCTGAAATCTGGCGGCTTTACGTTCAGGCTGACCGATGTTCTGGTGAGCAGTCAGCAGTTTGCCACCGACGAGAACGGAAACCTTATAGAAACGCTGACCCTCTGGTACGCCAGAATTCAGATAACCACGCCGGGAAATAAAAACGCGGGTTGGGATGTCAAAACCAACTCGAAAGTGTAACGTTTAAAGCGTGGCGGCATGCCCATCTACACGTGGGTCGGAACCGATGGCGAAGGCTCCTGAGGGCAACACCTGAAGGAGCTGCGCCGCTGACCCATGCGCCCATGGCCTTAGCGGCTCTACTACGTGCCCACGCTGTCGGAGCGCTTTGATCAGCGGCTCGCCGACACGATTCTCTATCTGCAATACGCTCGGGCCGCTGGGATGCGGCCCGGAGTTTTGCCAGCCCTCCCGCCAGAGATGCTGCCAGCGCGGCGCCTCGATAGCCTGCTGCGGATTCATGCCTAAATCAACGGCGTTGACGATTAGCTGAAGATTAGTCTGCACCTGCACATGGGCACCAGGAGTACCGCCCACCAGCGCCAACTTACCTTCCGTATCGGTAGCCAACCAGGCATTCAGGGTATGTGCCGGGCGCTTGCCAGGTTGCAGATAGTTCGGCGATTCCGGGTTGAGCGAGAACCCGGTCAGCCGATTGTTCATGAGCACCCCGGTGCCCTCTGGCATCCACGCCGCTCCATAGTTGTGGAAGACGCTCTGAATAAAGCTGACCGCGTTGCCATCAGCATCAGCGACTAAGAAGTAGGTCGTATCTGAGCCTGCGCCAGGTGGTGGCAGGTCATCTGGTCCGGCAGCCTCCAGGGAAATCTGCGCTCGGCGGGAGTTCAGAAAATCGTTGGTGAGCAAGCCGCTGACATCAGCTTCATCGGCCAGAATCCGATTGCGGTCGGTGAACGCCAGCTTCTTGCACTCCACCAATACATGCGCACGTGTGGGGGCATCCATGGAGGCCAGATCGAAGCCGTGCGCCAGCCCTAACTCCTCCGCCAGAATCACTCCCTGAGATGGCGGGGGTTGGCAGTACACGGTCAGGCCACGATACTCCACAGCCAGCGGTGGTAGAACCGTCGTATGATGCCCCGCCAGATCTGCTGGAGTGAAATGCCCATCGGAACCTGCGCAGATTTTCTCGGCCAGTGCGCCCTCATAGAAAGCGCGTGTGCCTTCGGTGGCTATTGTCTCCAGGGTGTTCGCCAGGTCCGGCTGAGTAACGATATCTCCAAGAGCTGTATCTGCCCCAAAGCCGAGCGCAGGCAGTTTCTTTAAGGCTGCGGCACCATCTTTCGCTTTAATCAGCAGGCGTGGACCGGCAGGAAAGCCATGGCGGGCGTAGGCAATTGCAGGGGCGAGAATCTCGGCCAACGGCAGTCGCCCCCAGCGAGCATGAAAGACCCCCCACATATCCACAAGCCCCGGCACCGTGGTCGCGCGTGGTCCATGAACGGGGATGCTTTTCTTATAGCTCTCACGGGTAGCGGAGGCAGGGGCTACGCCGGAACCGTTCAGCGCAATGTTCTCGCCTGTCTTCGCATCATGGACGATGAGAAACGCGTCGCCACCCACATGCGAGTTCCAGGGCTCTATGACACAGAGCACAGCGCTGGCAGCAATCGCGGCATCAGCAAAGCTGCCTCCTTTCGCCAGAATCCCAATTGCCGCACTGGTTGCCAGTGGTTGACTTGTGGCCGCTCCTGCCTGGCCGATGACTAAACCCCGAGTGATTGCCATACCGTTTCCTTCTTTGCCATTCGCGAAAGCGGGTGGCTATCCCTTCAGAGTACGAGCAAGTCGAAAGTACTGGTGGAGCAGTAGAACACTGCATAGCAAGCTGTCAAGCATAACAATACCGAGTGTCAGACGAAAGAAAAGGGGAACGGCAGGTGTTCCAAGAAGGCGTAGACCATCTGATCCTAGAAATGTTAGACCGAGAGGCATACCAACATTTACTACAGCGTTCACCCAGAAAGCGCTTTGGATGTGCTTTAACTTCTCCCTATCAAGCTCGCCCTTTACCAGATACTTAAGTGCTGATGAAAACGAAAATAAGAGGGTGCCGCCCAGCAAAAGAGAGATAGACCCTATTGCCATGGCGACACCACTTTTTGGAGTTAGATAGAGGCTGCTGCCTATACTTGCCAATCCCAATGCCATTAGCATCAAAATTAGATTGACTAGAACTAAGCGGACACGATAGGGAGCTGTTCTATCCATAGAAACAGTATATGCCTGAAAGCTTTATTGAGGCGCTGGCGTAGGCGTATTGGACAAGCCCTTCTGCAGCCCGTCTGCGAATCCCTTCATCATGCCACCAATGGCTTCGCCCATGGACCGGCCTACATCTTTGAACGATTCTTCTGGCTTCTCAAAGTTGAGTGTCAATGGACCAAGAGGGCCATCTTTCTGAGCTACCTGAACTCCCCAGACTCGCCACTGATTGTCTTCTTTGCGGAGCAGAAGCGTGGCAGGATCACCCGTCTTTCCCGTCAGGGCCACGCGGGCATTGTCACCTTCTACAGTTGCCTCTCCAACTGTAGGCGCGTTTCCGGTCTCCTTGTGGCTTTCTCCCATCATCATGGAAGCCATCCCTCGCTCCCGTGCGGCCTTGGTAAGCTGGGCTTCCGCCTGAGCACGATCCTGGGTTTCCATAGCTGTGGTGAACTTCTGGGCCACATCATGCGCCTCCCGTTTCGGGTCGGCGCAGCCAATCAGCAAAAGAACTCCTAGTAGTGCAGCAAATCGCATTTGTGTTTCCCCTCCCGCTAAAAGAAGACTCGCTTTCGAAAAAAATGTTACGCTCCTGCCAACAAAATAGGCTCTTATAGAGAACTAATGGGTGTGCTACGCGCAGAAGACCGCTTCTTTGAAGAAAACGCCGACCAGGTATTCCGGTTGTGCCTGCGGCTCTGCGCCGGTCACCATGCCGAAGCCGAGGATCTGGCACAGGAAACGTGGGCCAGCTGCTTGGCGTGGTCACCATCGGTTTCTCGGTAGAGCCCGGCAGAGCACCTGGCTGCATGCCATCGCCATCAACCTGTGGCGTAAGAGGCTGGCGCAAAAGCAGCCTGTGGAGAGTTTAGAAGAAGATAGGCATGGGGCGGACCCGATGCAGATTGAGATCACGAAGTTGACATTGGACCGAGCGCTACTGGCTCTGCCCGCTACGCTACGAGAAGCCTTTGTATTGGTAAAGGCAGAGGGCTTGACTCACAAGGAAGCGGCACAGGCACTGGGCATACCTCAGGGCACGGTGCAGTCCAGAGTATTCGATGCCACTCGTCAGCTTCGTGTGTTACTGAGTGAGGAGTTTCCCAAATGACCGAAGAAGAGCTGGACTCTCTCGCAAGCCGCTGGCACGCCGATGCCCGCGCCTCACACACTCTAAAGCGCAGCCCCCGTCTCGCTTCTGGTCAGACCCTTCTCTGGATGCCGATAGCGGCTCTGGCAGCAAGCGGACTGGTAGCTGTAGGAGTAATCTCGCTTTCCTCGAAACCGCTGCCTGCCTTTGCGGAGGTAGAGAAAGGCCTCAAAGCGGTACAGACCGCTCAGTGGGAAGAGGTGGCGGAAGAGTACGATGAAAAGGGCAAGCGAGTATTTCAAGCAGTCAGTCAGATTTCCATACGCCGCAACCCTGCCGTTATGCTTCGTGTACAGATTTCCCCAGCAAAAGAGGGCAAGGGGGGAAAAGCACAGGATTTATTTACTACAGATTCTAATCAGACATATAGCCCTTGGGGAAACAAACTCATTGTTCTGGCAAGAAATGCGGAGCAAAAAAAAGAGGCCCCGAGTTATGTCAGTTTTCTGTTAGAGTCTCAAACTATTGCCCCCAACGAGAGAGCGAATAGCGAGAGAGCAAGGAGATCATCTATCCCCTGGAAGGCACAGCGTGTTTCTAATGAGTTGATGTTCGAGAGGGAGAATACAAATAAAGGAACTCGTTTCGCGTCGCACTTCCGGGAGCGAGTCTGGGTGGATCCAAAAACGCTTCAGGTAATTCGTAGCGAGGAACTTAAAGATAATCTGACGCCACCACGAACGCGATCTATTCTGCGCTGCCGAAATATCCGCTATAACCCGGTGTTGCCAGACAGTCTCTTTCGTATCGTAACTCGGCCAGATACGGTAATCGTGCATCAGCCGCCAAGAATGCATAAAGCAGCATTGCTATCTGAAAAAGAAAAGGGAGCTATCCTGCCGCTATTGCAGAAGACGATTTCTGCCTGGAATCAAGGAGATGCAGATGGCTTTTGTAAAAACTGGGATTTTGCTTTCCGAAATAGAAGCCAGCTTGTGGGAGCCGAGCCTGCCTCGGAGCGAGAGAAGCAGTGGTGCATTCGGGTAAAGAATCATGTTAGCTGGGCGGCGCCTCTGAAGTCCCCTGTACTGCGCAAGTTTTCCTGGACCAACATAGTGGGGCCAGAAGATGTTCTGCCAAAGGGGAAGGTGCTTCAGGTAGGTGCAGGCAGTGCGGTGTTTATGCTGAGTCAGCAGGCAGGGAAGTGGAAGATTGTAGACATGCACTATGAGCTACAGAAACGCTAGATAAGAGCACAACGAAATACAAAACCTGAGCCCCGGACGTTTACGTCCGGGGTATTTTATCTCTGGATTTTCAGGTGTTGACAGCGCCCCTGTGACACGATAGGATTGAAATTCAAGAATTCCGAGTGAATCAGTCAGGATTTTTTAGCGTGAGTAAGGTCAGCAAGCAAGAAGAGATTAAGAAGCGTAAGGATGGTCTCGAGGTCTGGGACGATATCCTGCGCTACGCCGAGGTCGGTTTCGATGCCATTACGGATGATGATTTTTATCTCATGCGCTGGTATGGCATCTATCAGCAGCTGCCTAAAGCCGGGCACTTCATGATGCGAATCAAGATTCCAGGGGGAGTGTACACCTCGGAGCAGCTTCGCACTATTGCAAAGATTACCCGAGAGCGCGCCCGTGGCATCGCTGATGTAACCACCCGCCAGACCTTCCAGTGGCACTGGCTTACGGTGGAAGATTTCCCCGCGGTGGTCGAGGAGCTGAAAGCGGTCGGTATCTCGCCTATCGGAGCGTGCGGAGATATTACTCGCAACGTCGTCTCCTGCCCGGTAGCGGGTATCAATCCGGAAGAGATTATCGATACTCGCCCGGCAACGGAGGCGATTCACGATTATTTCTTAGGTAACCCGGAATACTCCAACCTGCCCCGTAAATACAAGATAGGTGTCTCCGGATGCCCCGAGCAGTGCATTCAGCCTGAGATTCACTGCCTCTCTCTGGTAGGCGTGATTGACCAGAAGACCGGCGAGGCGGGCTATGGTCTGCGAGTGGGCGGTGGGCTCTCTACCCAGCCGCACTTCGGGCAGTGGATGGATACGTTCTTCTCGGCAGATCAGGCGCTAGATGCTACTATCGCTGTTACCAAGCTTTTCCGGGACCACGGATTCCGTGAGCGCCGCACGCATGCCCGCCTGAAGTTTCTGGTGGCAGACTGGGGCGCGGAGAAAGTCCGTGAGCATTTGGTAGGGTACCTGGGCTATGACCCCAAGCGGGGCGTGGCTGATATGGAGCCGCTGAATGTGTACCGCGACCACGTGGGAATCCATCAGCAGAAGCAAGAAGGTCTGAGCTGGATCGGCCTGACCGTACTGACCGGGCGTGTGACCGACGATCAGCTAGATGCACTGGCAGAGATTGCCGATGCCTACGGCTCTGGCGAGATTCGCAACTCGCACATGCAGAACATCTTGATGCCCAATGTGCGCAACGAGAAGCTGGAAGAAGCCAAGGCAGCGCTGAAGGCGGCGGGCTTTGTGTGGGAAGGGCACACCGTACGCCGTGGGGCTATTGCGTGCACTGGCAACGAGTTCTGCAACCTGGCGATTACCGAGACCAAGCAGCGCATGATTCAGATTGTGACCCACATCGAGAATCGGGTGGAGTTCGACCGCAATCTGCGTATCAACATGAATGGGTGCCCCAATGGCTGCGCCCAGCACGCTGTGGGAGATATCGGACTTCAGGGTTGTAAGGCACGCACGGCATCCGGCGAGCAGGTAGAGGCGTATGACATTCACCTGGGTGGGCGACTGGGGCAGGACCGTAGCTTTACCCGCGCCATCCATCGCAAAGTGCCTGCTGAGCTGGTAGCACCTGCGCTGGAGAACCTGCTGAATGCGTTCAACACCAACGCGCAAGAGGGAGAGGAGTTCGCACCATTCATTCAGCGCCATACCAATGAGGAGCTGGATGCGTACCTGGGCGTAGAAAGCATTATCGGGGCGCCGGATACCAAGACTGCGGCAGCGCCCGCTGAGGCCGCTGCTTGACACGCCGCGTCTTCGGGTTGCTGGGGTTGCTATTGCTGGCGGGTTGCCCGTCTGGCAGTGGTCCTTCCGGTACGGCTAGCCCCTCTGCAGGGGGCAAGGAAACGGTCCGGGTTGCGTTCTTCCCCAATGTCACGCACGCAGTTGCGCTGTATGGTAGTGGGAGCGGACTGTTCGCCAAATCTCTGGGAGAGGCCACAGTTGAAGAGAAAGTCTTCAAGGCCGGCCCCGAAGAGATAGAGGCGCTTTTTGCCGGGGAAGTCGATCTGGGCTATATCGGCCCCGGTCCAGCCATCAACGGTTTTCTGAAGTCCAATGGCAAGGCGCTGAAGATAGTCGCGGGGGCAGCCTCCGGCGGTGCGGCGCTGGTCGCCCGATCCGACGTAGCTATCGCATCTATCAAAGACCTGGCCGGTAAGAAGGTTGCTGTGCCGCAGACCGGCGGTACACAGGACATTGCCCTGCGGCACGCACTGAAAACGGCAGGTATCACCAACGCGCAGATACTGCAGTATGCTCCAGCAGACAGCCTGCGAGAGTTTCAGAACAAGACCATAGACGCCGCGTGGCTGCCCGAGCCCTGGGTAGCGCGGCTAGAGGCAGAAGCTGGCGCAAAGCTGGTGGTCGATGAGCGCACGCTCTGGCCAGACGGTAAGTTCTCCAGTGCGGTACTCATTGCCCGCACGGAGTTCTTAGAGAAACACCCGGACCTGGTGAAGAAGTTTGTGGCTGCCAACGAAGCCGCAGTTGCCGCCATTGAGAAAGATCCGGAAGCCGCCCGCAAGGCCATTGGCGAACGGCTGAAAACTCTTCAGCAGGGCAAGGCCGTGCCTGATGCCATTCTCAAGAAGGCTCTGGAGCGCACCCAGGTGACCTCCGATCCGCTGAAAGACTCTATTCTCACCGTCGCTGATCATAGCAAAGAGCTGGGTTACTTGAAGCAGGGCCGTGAGGCGCTGGGACCCCTCTTCGCCACGGAGCCGGGTAAGTGAGAACTGTGCTCCACCACTGTCGCCGGTGATCTACTCCCATGAAAGCGACGATGAGACAGGCAGGGCTCGTAGTCCTGTTTATCCTGGGACTACTGGCACTGTGGTGGGGCGCGGCTCTACGGCTTGATAAGCCGTATCTGCTGCCTCCGCCTCAGGATGTCGTCTCATCGCTGCTAACGTCGCTAAAGGATGGCACCCTTCTTCCCGCCATCGGGACCTCCGCCGCGCGTGTGGGCGCGGGCTACGCCCTCTCTCTACTCATCGGAATCCCGCTCGGCTTGCTGCTAGCCCGCACCCCCTGGCTGGATAAGACTCTGGGTGCAGGAGTCGCCGGGCTACAGTCTTTGCCCTCTATATGCTGGTTTCCACTCGCTCTGCTCTGGTTCGGGTTGAACGAGAAAGCCGTGCTGTTTGTCGTTGTCCTCGGCTCGGTCTTTTCTGTTTCGCTGGCCGTGCGCGGTGGCGTGCTGGCTTTGCCGCCACTCTATCTACGTGCGGCGCAGACTCTGGGCGCACGGGGCTGGGCACTCTGGCAGTATGTACTCCTGCCTGCCTCTCTGCCCGCCACGCTATCTGGCATGCGGCAGGGCTGGGCCATGGCCTGGCGCTCTCTCATGTCTGCTGAGCTACTTTCTCAGTCTCTTAAAACCGGGGTGGGGCACTTGCTGAACACCGGGCGCGACCTGAACGATATGCCGCTGGTGCTCGCCATGATTCTGGTGATACTGGCACTCGGGCTGATAGTCGATAAAGCCCTGTTTCTGCCGCTGGAGCGCTATATCGTTCGGCGCTGGGGGGTGGCAGGCGCATGATTCGGGTACAGGGCGTGGAGAAAGTCTATCCCGGCGGCACACAGGCGCTGGCGGGCGTTTCTCTGGAAATCTACGCAGGGCAGTTCGTCTCGCTGCTCGGCCCCAGCGGCTGCGGCAAGTCTACGCTGCTCTCTATGATAGCCGGGCTGGATAGCCCGACTAACGGAACCATTCAGGTAGACGGCAACCCCGGTGTGGTCTTTCAGGAGGCCGCACTCTTTCCCTGGCGCTCTGTGCGAGATAATGTGGCGTTCGGGCTGCAGATGAAGGGGATAGACAAAGTCACTCGCCGCAGTCGTGCTGAGGAAGCACTCAAGCAGGTCCATCTCTCTCGGTTCGCAGATGCTTTTCCCCATCAGCTCTCTGGGGGAATGCGCCAGCGTGCCTCTATCGCCCGCGCTCTGGTTCTGGACCCCGCGCTGCTACTGATGGATGAGCCTTTCGGGGCACTGGATGCACAGACCCGCTCTCTGCTTCAGGAAGAATTGCTCAATCTCTGGCAGCGCACTCGGAAAACTGTGGTGTTCGTGACCCACAGCTTGGATGAAGCTCTGTTACTCTCCGACCGAATTATCTTGCTCTCTGCCCGCCCAGGCAAAGTTGTCGCCGATATTCTAGTAGACGCGCCACGACCCCGTGACCCCAGCCGTGACCCCGCGCTGGCAGGACTCCGCCAGCGCCTCTCTGCGCTACTGGCCGCGGAAGTCGCCGCTGTCGCTGCTGCTGAGTATGACGATCAGCCGCCCAGCACTACCCGCCGGCTTCTGGACGAAGAGGCGGGCAGCGGTATCTAGGGCTATTTGTGGCGTCGGCGTAGAAGGGTGATGCCAGGAACGGCGGCCAATCCCAATAGGGCAAAGGTACCCGGTTCTGGCGCTGTCGTAGTAAGGAACCCACGAATCTCACCCGCTGGAAAGGTGCTGGTGTGGATATTGAGATACGCCTGACCGTTCGCTATCGCCGTTTGGAGGTCCGTGAACGCCTGAGCGGCTGTACCACCATGCGCAGCCACGTAGGTCGGGTTATACGACGAGGCCAGAGTCATATCGAAGGTGTTATCGTAAGAACCTGAGGTCACTCCAAGAGGGAAGCCAGAGAAGGTTGGTGTCTGAGTGGCCACGCCCGCTGTGCCCGCAAACGGTGTCGCAGTCGCGGCATGGATGTGCGATGCTGTTGTATTTCCAGTGAGACCCGAAAAGGATGCCTGGACCCGCATGGTGTTGAGTGTGGTGTTGATTGTGACCGTAGCGAAGCCAGTACCGGGAGAGGCGTTTGCGGGCGACTCACTCGGACCATCCAGAACTGCCTGGTAGACAAAGATCTGTGCGTGCGCCGACGCAACACACAGAGAGAGGGTAGCCGCCAGAACGGCTCCCTTGAGGAGGGTTTTCATTTTAGTTAGGCCTGTTTTAGTAACGTTACCGCACCTGTTAAACGTATCAGGAATGCGAAATAGTTGGCCTGGCAAAAAGAAAAATATTACGGTCTGGCTCTATCGCCGCGCAGTACCATGCGCTCTAGAGTCCGGCTGACAAGTTTGGTGCCAATGAACTCTTTGGAGCTAAGCGGGTTCACCAGGGCCGTAGCGATACCCAGGCGGTTTGCCCCAAAGACATCCGTAAAGAGCTGGTCGCCAATCATCAGTGATTCTGTGGCAGAGGCGCCTGTTAGCTCAAGCGCCTTCAGATAGCCCGCTCGCCCCGGCTTGCCCGCATTGCCCGGTACAAACAGAATCCCGAAGCGCTCTGCCAGTCGCTCTAAGCGCTTCGGATTGCGCGTGTTGGACACCAGGCAGAGTGAGATACCCATGGCCTTCACCGCCTCTACCCAGGCCATGACATCGTCGTGTATTTCCTCAGAGTGCCAGGCCACTACGGTGTTATCTACATCGCACAGAATCGCCCGAATGCCCTTCTCCTGAAGCCAGGCAGGTTCGATTTCAGTCACATGGCGTAGCAAACGGGTGGGAGTCAGGTGGCTCATAAGACTTACCCTCGAACCGACTTGATGTTCTTCTGATGCTCCTGGAACGTACTGGCAAAGAGATGCTTCTTTCCATCTTTGCTGGCCACATAGAACATATAGTTCGACTTCTCCGGCTGCAGTGCCGCTTCTACCGAGGGAATGCCTGGATTGCAAATAGGTCCCGGCGGTAAACCTTTCACCAGATAGGTGTTGTAAGGCGACTTGAACTTCAGATCCGCGAACAGCAGGCGTGATTTATGCTCCGGCAAGGCATACTGCACCGTGGCGTCTATCTGAAGGCGCATGCCCTTCTTCAGGCGATTCTCAATCACCCCGGCAATCTTGGCGCGGTCTTCCTCAACCTCCGCCTCCCGCTCTATCAAAGAGGCTTTAATCATGGTCTCTTTGAGTGGCTTGCCAGACTCGGTAATCTTGGAGGCGACTTTTTTATCAAAAGTCGTCAGCAGCATCTGGATGATTTTCTTCTCATCTGCCTTGGGTGGGAAGTTATAGGTATCCGGAAACAGATACCCCTCTAGGTTAGCGGGTAGCGGAAAACTGGCCTTGAAGGTCTTGCCCTGGGTCGTAGCCAGTTTTAGAAACGTCGTTTCCTCAGGAAGAACCTTCTTTTCTATCAGCCGCGCCGCCATCTTCTCCAGCGTGTAGCCTTCCGGGAAAGTTACCTTGATACCTGGCAGCGGGCTTGGGGTAGGCTTGGAGCCCGGTAGTCCATTACACCCACTGACAGCGATTCCCAGGGCAAGCAAAAACGCCCACTGTGCCATCCTCATGAGCGAAGGTGGCTCTCTAAGATTTGAACTGCAGCCATTCGATCTAACACTTCTTTGCGCTTCTTTCGCGACACATCCATTGCAATCAGTCCCTCTTCCGCTTCCGCGCTGGAGAGGAATTCATTTACCAGTAAAATCGGCAGGGGAGTGCGTTTTCCTAAGGCCCGCACGAACTCTCGCACCAATCCGCTGGACTTGCTCTCGGTTCCATCGGCATGCAGCGGCAGCCCCACCACAATCTGCTCCACTTTCTCTTTTTCTATGAGCCGCACGATTTCACCCAGATCATGAGCCAGGGAGCGGGAGCGATGAATTGTGGTTAGAGGGAACGCCCCGAAGCCGTTATCTTCTCCTACGGCGAGACCGATTCGCTTGGTTCCATAATCAATTCCGAGGTAGCGCACAGGGCTGACTCTACCACCGTAAAGAGGACAGGCGCAAGCAGCAGAAGCGCTGCGATAACCCCGGAATCGTTGAACACCGCGGTAGCTATAGCGGCCAGAAGCGCCTGCGCCACACGCTGCGAAAGCTCCGGGCTACGCTTGATATGCGCTCCTACCGGGCTCTTCGCTAGCCAGATGGTAGCGCCACCCACACCCACCAGGCCCATCAGAGTCCACGGTACAGTAGAGAGTCGCAGGTTCATACGAATCTTACGCAGGATAATCTCTCCCCAGAGTGCGCCTCCGCCTCCTGCTGCTCGCCCGATATGCGAACGCTGATCGGCAGGCAGTACATATCGCTCTAGCAGCGCCAGCAGAATCGCCACCCCGACGCCCAGTGTCACACGCACAGCGATTGGCTTTACCCATTTTCCCAACTGAGGTGGGCTTGATAGGGGAAGAGCAGGCCAGGGAATGAGCGCCGCTGTTGCTACTACGGCTCCACCCGCATCGGCACCGAGCGGAGAAAGCCCGAGCAGCAGAGCCGTGGCAATCGCCATATAAGCCATCCAACTTAGCGGCACGCACATAATCACTGCTCCGAGGAGCAGACCCATGTACTCGTTACCGATGCCATAGAATCGAATGCCAGAGATGTAATAGGCAGACAGCGCTGAGTTGGCAATAAGCCCGAAATGCCCGATGGTGTCTATAAAGATAACAACAATCAGCAGGCGTAGCAGATTGCGAACCGGATATTGGCGTCGCCCAGCAATTTGAGCTAGAAGAGTCAGGACTACGCTGGCAAGCAGAAAACAGAGAATCTGGAGTCCGGTATCGGCAGGCGCCACCAGAGGAGAAAGCAGTAGCGCAGTCGGGCCTGCCGCTCCAATAGCGAGTAACCCCTGTACCTGGTAGACAAATTTCTTGCGATAGGTAGCCGCAATACCAAGGAGTAGTCCAATACCGGCCAGTGCCCCATAGACACCCAGCACAGCATCTTTGGAAGCCTCAGTTGCTTCTATTCGCCACTTGAACTTGAGTAGCTCTGCTACTGTGCCTGGTTTTGCCTGCACAGGCAGACCTTCTGGAGTAAGGTCGATAGCCCCAATAAGTCCACGGGTGCGAGTGGTGGGGGAGGTCAGCAGTGTACCGGGCGGAAAGCCCGGTCCTTCGGCAGCAGCGAAGGTGAGTTGCCCCCCTTCTTTCTGCGGGCTGACCAGTCCCACTGCACCGCGTTTAGCGGCGGCAGCCAGCTCTTCGGTAGGAATGGGGTGTAGGGCGGGAGTCTGTGCGCGGGAAGGCGTACCGAAGCTGAATAGGAGAAGGCAGAAGAGGACAACCCATCTCCCCGAATGTCGCTTCGCTCCTTCGCCTCTCTTCCCGTTTTCGCTCGTTCCTCGCTGGAAGAGGGGTAGAAACCCTTTCCGGCTTTTTGATGAGCTTCTCAGTTGCAGGATGCTCTTTAGAAGGATCAGCGTATTTACCCCTCTTCCCCCCGAAGGGGTCTGATGGGAAGAGGGGCGTAAGGCGACGAAGGAGACGCACGGGGAGATGGTGCTCCTGGGTATGGGGAGATGAGTTTCCGAACCCGAGGGATTTTAATCCCTCGGGTTCGGAGGCGCTTACAGAAGGGCGCGAGCAGCATCTAGTGCGGCATCTAGTTTGGTGACATCACGACCACCCGCCTGGGCGAAGTCGGGACGTCCGCCGCCGCCACCGCCAGCGGCTTGCGCAGCGGCTTTCACCAGGTTGCCGCAGTGGATACCCTTTGCGACCGCGTCTTTGGTGGCCTTGGCCACAAAGACCAGTTTGTCATTGCTCTGGGCGGCCAGCAGTACCAGGCCTGAGCCGATCTTCCCGATAACCTCATCGGCGAGAGCGGCCACATCTTCGGTTTCCACAGCGGAGACGATGACCTTCAGGCCATCTTTTTCCGTAGCGCTTGCCAGCAGTGTGTCGGCCTGGGAGCCGGCGGCGGCAGCTTTCAATCCCTTCAGCTCGTGCTGAAGCTCTTTCAGATGGGCCTGTAGGCGCTCGATAGAGTCCGGCACCGTATCCGGGCGTGCGCTGAGTAGATGCGCGGCGGCTTTTAGCGTGTCGTCGCGCTTGGCCAGGTAAGTGTACGCGCCGCGGCCAGTCACGGCTTCGATACGCCGCACGCCCGCCGCCGCGCTGCTCTCACTGACAATACGGAATAGCCCGATTTCCTCGGCGTTGGCTACGTGAATACCACCGCACAACTCTATGGAGTAGTCCCCACCGACACTGACCACGCGGACGACTTCGCCGTACTTCTCACCGAAGAGCATCATCGCGCCCTGCTGCCGGGCATCGTCAATAGATTTCTCTGCGATTTCCACGGGAAACCGGTAGGCAATCGCCTGGTTCACGCGCTCCTCGACCTCTTTTAGCTCCTCATCGGTCAGGGCGGCGTTATGGGAAAAATCGAAGCGCAGGCGCTCGGCATCTACCAGAGAGCCTTTCTGGGCCACATGTGTGCCCAGTACCTGGCGCAGGGCTTTGTGCAACAGGTGTGTGGCGGTGTGGTTGCGACTAATATCGAAGCGGGCGGTGCTGACCTTCGCTTTGACTTTGTCACCCACAGAGACCGTGCCGAACTTCACCCGAACCGAGTGTCGCCACAGGCCATCGGCCTTTTGCGTATCGGTGACCGTTAAGTCGGCCTGCGGTGCCTGAAGCGTTCCTGTATCGCCGACCTGTCCACCAGATTCGGCGTAGAACGGCGTGGTGTCTAGGATTACCTCCGCTTCCTGGTCAACGTTCAGAGTCTCCACAGGCTTGCCATCTACAAGTATCCCCAGGATTGTGGATTCTGTGGAAGACGTATTATAGCCTACGAAGTTGGTCAGCGGTAGCGAGCGCAGAAGCTCCCTGGTTTTCTCATCGATAATAACCCAGGTGTTCTTCTTATCGGTTACTGAGGTTTCCGCATGGCGCTTCCGTGCCTTCTCAAAGCCTTCGTGGTCGATCGTCAGGCCGTTTTCCTGAGCAATCTCTTCGGTGACTTCGATAGGCAGCCCATAGGTAGAGAACAGGTCGAACGCCGTTTCACCGCTCAGCGATTTCTTTGCCAGCGCGTCCTCTAAACGGCTCAGGCCGTTTTCCAGGGTTCCGGCAAAGAGCTTCTCCTCCGCTTTCACGGCGTTCAGAATCGCTTCCTGGCGCTCGCGTAGTTCGGGATAGGCATCGCTCATGTTCTCGATTACGCCGGGAACGGCACGGTCTAAGAACGCCTCGGAACCGAAGCCCAGATGCCGCCGGCCCGCCACAATCGCGCGGCGCATCAGGCGGCGCAGCACGTAGCCATGCTTGGAGTTGCCGGGAGTCACGCCATCCGCAATTAAAAACGTGGTGGCGCGCACATGGTCGGCAATCCGGCGAAATGCGATATCTACCGTAGAGTCTGGGCTGGAGGTATAGGTCTTGCCAGACAGGTTCTCTAAGTGCGCAATAATGGGCCGTAGCACATCGGTTTCGAACGGGCCAGAGAGGTTGTTGAGCGCCGCTGCGGTGCGCTCCAGGCCCATACCGGTATCGATGTTCTTGTTCTTCAGTGGCACCAGCTTATAGTCTGGCCCCGTGCCCTGCCCGGTGAACTGGGTAAAGACGTTGTTCCAGATCTCCAGCCAGCGCATACCCTCACCATCCCAGTCCACATCAAACGGTTGGTCGGGCTGCAGGTCGAAGAAGATCTCGGAGCACGGGCCGCAGGGACCCTGGCTCTGCTCTACAATCGCGTTCGCAGGCCAGTAGTTGGACTTCTGGCCTAACCGTGTAATGCGCTCCTCTGGCATGCCGTGCTTTCGCCAGAGATCGTAGGCTTCCTGATCGTCTTCATAGACCGTCACTCGGATACGGCTGCGGTCCAGTTTGAGTACATCGAATAGGAACTCCGTGCTCCAGGCAATGGCTTCAGTCTTGAAGTAGTCTCCGAAGCTGAAGTTGCCGAGCATCTCGAAGAACGTACAGTGCGAGATGTCCCCGATATCGTCGATATCTTTCGTGCGTAGACACTTCTGGCTGGTGGTCATCGAGCGGCGGGGCGGCGTAGCCCGGTCCTCGAAGTAGGCCTTGAACGGCACCATCCCAGCCACGGTAAACAACAGCGTGGGGTCATCCGTAACGAGGGAGTCAGACGGCGCAATCAGCGCCCCCTTACTCTCAAAGAAGCTTAGATAGGTCTTTCGCAGCTCACGTGCTTGCATGGTGTTCAGTATATCGTTTGAGCCTGGTTATCTAGTAAAATCGGAAGATGTTGCCTCTCCAACCTGCTCTGGTTCAGCAATCTCCAGTAATTGGGCTGAATGAGGTTCTACCGAGCCTCCGTTGGAATGTCGCAGAACGGGGACCACTATTGGTAGTTGGAGCGGAAAGGGTATATGGTCCGCGTAGTGAGTCGCTGTTACCCCGCACACCCCTGAACCAAGTCTTATCCATCTTTCATCGTAAGTTACTAAGGGCAGGAAATGTGTGGGTGATTGCGCCGGAGGAGATAACTACTCTGTCTGATTTGCGCGGCATCACCCCGGAGAACCTGGCGGCGCAAGGGATTCCCCTACTAACCCTGTTTAATGGGCTCAGTCCGGCACATTGGAAGAAGATCGGAAGTGTGGCAGGCCTGGGGCGTGAGGATCTACCGACAAAGCTAAAACCACTCTTTGACATTCTGCTTCCTGATCAGGACCCACTGTATGCTGTCGATAGGACAGCGTTTGACAAACGCTCGGTGCCGCTCTCCCCAGAACAGCGCGCAGGTGCAAGGCTGCACCTGGCCTGGTCGTATGAGTGGTGGCTCGCTCCGTTAAAGGAGTCAGACAAGAACTTCAGGGCTGCCTTTGCGGGAGATAGTCTGCCTGTAGCAGATATCTATATCAACCGGGAAAACGACCCGAAAGACACGGAACTCACTCTTTTTCAGCAAGTAACCAATAAACCCAAGCCTTCGGACCTGGATGTTGCCGCACTAGAGGGCAGTGTCTCTCTAGAAGGTGTTTTCACTGTAAAGGAACTGGTATCCCGAATCGCCAGAGCGTCCGGAGTGGAACTGTATGCCGATGCTCGTATTGAGGGGCTCTCAGTATTTCTTCGTGGTGATAGAGCACGAACGAGCGATGTACTTCAGGCACTCTGCTTAGGGATAGGCGGCACCATCCGCCGGGTAGGAGATGCCTACTTGCTCACAGAAGAGCGCATACCCTGGTTTGCGCAGACGGTTATTCATCGTGAGCTCAAGGAACGTGCTAGCGAACTAAGTGATTCGGCTCGGGAAAGACTCACGCAGAAGCTGGAGAAAGACGGAAATGCGCTCCGAGCTGGTATTCCCGCGTTGCCTGGTGAACCACACCCGGACACGCTTTCGATCTCCAGCATTACGGAGTACAACGCACCGGATATCCCTCCTTCTTTAAAACGCCGGATAGAGGAGTTAGTCGAGAAGACTGAGCGTGGGCGAGCGACGAATGAGCGTCTACCCGAGGGGCTAAAACGAGATGGGGTTCTGGTTGAACCCGATATCTTCCTCTGGCTGAGTCTGCCGGACCATGGCAATCTGGTAAACCTTGGACTCGATAGCTCAGCTACTGGGGTAGTTAAGGAGGCCCTCCTAAGCAAGCCAGAGGTGGTGGAAGAGCCAGAGATCCCATCAGAGCTAAAGAAGCCTGTACGATGGCCTGCTCGCTGGAGCGTTCGTATCGTGAGAATCGCCCCAAAGACACCCGAAGAGGCAGCAATACAGGCGCAGGCGGCGCGTGTAGCGGGCTTCACAGAACTCTGGCTGGATATTCCAGTTGGGCAACAACAGGCTGAGGCTCTGATTACCACTGCCACAAAAAGCGGGCTTCCTGTAACTCTGGTCCTCTCTCCGCTAGAAAGACCACCCGGTACAGCAGGGGATGGATTTCAATCGGAAATTTTGGCATCGGGAGAGACAACCGACGATGCCTGGCGGCGGCATAATTTGAACCTGCCCGAAGGCTTGGAGCCTGACTCGAAGCCAGAGCCACGGTTTCTATTTCCTACCGAGTCGGTCATTACAGCTGTCTGCGAGCTAGCACGGGTTCCCGGAGTGAAGGGAATTGCTCTACGAGAGCTGGCCCGACCCGGCTATGTTCTTCAGCGAGGCAACGATGCACAAGAAGGAGTAGAAGTCGAAGGAGGTGGCTTTGTTCTTGTCTGGCGGCAGGCATTCCTGAGGCGCTGGCATGTCGATCCAACTGACCTGGTTCCCCCGAAAAGCTTTGGAGAAACTATCGGAATTGGAGAAGGGATTGGAAGTCAATTATTTGGTGAGCACTCCGAGACTGCCAGAAAAGGGTGGTCTGTATTCCGGGTTCAGCAGGCCCAGCGCTGGCGCCAATTGCTTCATACACGCCTGCGGTTAACTAATCCTCAGGCCCGGCTTTTTATCCAAACAAAAAATAGCAACATTGACGACGATAACGGAGTCGGCTTCAGTCCCTGGCTCAATGGTTCCTTACTGCCGCTGGTGAAACCTCAGAACCCTTATTTCACTGAGTTTCGAGTGGAGAGCACAGACTCGCCAGAAAAAATACGCTGGCAACTCAATGCATTGATTCGCGATGATAGGAACACGCGACTCCTTTGTGATCTAACTCAGGTTTCCTCGCTGCCCTATCTCAAAGAGCTTCGGCAACCACCCATGGCTACGCGTAAAGTAGAAAGTGCTGGCGCAGGCCGTTGAAGGCGCGTAGTTCGGCGCTCCAGCTTTTCAGGAGGTTCGCGGGCGGCTCTCCTGCCAGCACTGCGTCCATGGCGGTGCGGTTTGCCAATAGGGTAAGCAGTTTGCTGGCTTCCCAGTCTTTCATGTGCAGCTTGCGAAGCGCGAAGGCCAGCTCCATGCCTAAGCGTAGCGGTGGGAACTTCACCCGGTCGGTCACGATAAAGTTCACGCCCTGGCAGAGCTTGCCCTCAAACTTACTGGAGGTCGGGGTAAAGCGCACCGGGTAGGCGCGCAGACCGGGGATACTGGCGGCGTTGAGTGCGCTGGCGAGAGCGCGGCCATCCATCCAGGGGGCGCCGATAATTTCAAACGGGGTATCCGTGCCACGCCCTACCGAGACATTGCTGAACTCAATCAGGCCCACACCAGGATAGAGCAGGGCTTGCGTGAAGGAGCGCATATTCGGCGAGGGGTTCACCCAGGTAAGGCCAGTGGTGTCCCAGAACTCATTGCGCTTCCAGCCTTCACACTTCACCACTGTGAGTTTCGCATTCAACTTCTTGTCGGCGTTCAGAAGCATCGCCATCTCGCCCAGGGTCATGCCGTGGCGCACAGGAATGGGGTGGAAGGCAGTGAAACTCAGGCGGCTCTCATCCGCGAGCGGGCCTTCTACGCCAACGCCACCGATAGGATTGGGGCGGTCCAGCACCACGAACTTCAGGCCCTTTTTCGCGGCGGCTTCCAGGCAGTTGCCCATAGTAGACAGATAGGTGTAGAAGCGGCAGCCCACATCTTGAATATCGTAGATCAGGGTGTCTATGCCATTGAGCTGGGTGTCGGCAGGGGCGCGGCGCTCTCCATAGAGCGAGTACACGGGCAGGCCAGTCTTCTCATCGCGCCCATCGGCCACTTTCTCATCGACCGCACCACGGATTCCATGCTCCGGTCCGAAGAGGGCTTTCAGAGAGACGTTTGGGGCAGTATGTAGCACATCTACTGTGGGGATACCGTCGCGGGTCAGCCCTGTGTGGTTCGTAATCAGTCCCACGCTGGACCCGGAGAGCAACTTCAGCCCATCACGTACCAGGACATCGACACCAGTCAACACATCTGCCATGGCGCTATTGTATCTCTAAAAGCCGACAGCCTCGCCGGTGGTGGGGACCGGCGAGGCTATCAATGCCTCAGGCGCACGAGCTTGCATTTCAGTTCCCGCTAATAGGATAAAACGTTTTGGCACGTTTCCAAATTTCCCGCTACGATAAAAGCCTGTGAGCGATTTCTTGGTTCCTATGCCGCTGGATTTCACCCCCGCTGCCCTTATCTTCGACTGTGATGGCACCCTGGCTGATACCATGCCCCTGCACTATCTGGCCTGGCGTGAGGCGCTGGACGCAGAGGGCCTGCCCCACATCTTCCCCGAGACCGAGTTCTATCAGTGGGGTGGAGTACCCGCCTATGAAGTACTGCAGCGCCTAAAAGAAAGCCATGATCTGGCCTACGATGCCTGGGCAGTCACTCAAGCGAAAGAGGAAGCTTTTGGGCGACTGGTGCCACAGGCGCTCCCGATTGAATCCGTGATTGCCGAAGCACGCCGCTTTCTGGGCGTGATACCTATGGCGGTTGCCAGCGGTGGCCAGCGTGAGCTGGTGGAAGGGACTCTCACCCGGCTGGGAATTCGCGAGTGGTTTCCAGTGGTCGTGGGGTCGCAGGATACCGAGCGCGGCAAGCCGGAGCCGGATCTGTTTCTGTTGGCTGCAGAGCGCATGGGAATGGCTCCTGAGGGCTGTGTGGTGTTCGAGGATGCCCCCGCCGGATTGGAAGCCGCCCGCCGCGCCGGGATGCACGCCGTCGACGTGACGAAATATATCCAACCTCAGGGAACCTGAGGGAATCTGGTACACTAAAGTTAGCACCGATGCCCTCGTCTCGCCTTGCCATTCCTGACATCCTTGCCCGCATCATAGGGGCTGTTGCTTTTTTAGGCGGTATCTTTCTGCTCTGGTCCGTCTATCAGAATGCCACGGCGCTATTCTCTCAGGCACCGCAGCAGATTCCTACGCCCGCACCGACTCCGACCCCGGCACCCGGTGCCTCGCCTCTGCCGAGCAATGAAGCGACTGGTGTTGCCATTGCTATCGGGAAAGACCTGTCGGACTATGTCAAGCGCCTCCTGGCCCTGCTCCTAATGTGCGTGGCGGGAGCGCTGATTGCCTCTCTAGGCATCAAGGCCATCTTTGGTCCCTCGCCGAAAGACCATCACACGCCCGCACCCACCAAAAATCCCCCGCCGCCACCGGCCCCACCCACAGACCCGACTCCCTGAGTTGGTGAATTTCAGGAAGGAGCCCAGGGAGTACATAGCGAACCTCTTTGCGCTATGGCAGCCGATTCCTGGGATTTAGACTCGTTCTTTCGTGAGGGGTACTATCACGTGCCCTGCGCTCTTCCTGCCGAGGAAATCTCGGCGCTTCGAGCATTGACCGATACTGCGTTTGAGAACCGGGAGAGTATCGACCCCAAGTTTGTGTCGTTTGTGGGCAGCACGTTTGTGTTGCGGCGCGGGGCGGAGTACGACCCGGCACTGGCGGCGCTGATAGAGCGTGAGCCGTTTCATTCCCTGGCTGCTGCTGCACTGGGCACTACTCCCGCCTTCAACGCGCTCAATGTGATTCGCAACGAGCCGGGGCAGGCTATCTCGAACTGGCATGTAGACGATACTGTAGAGCTACCACTCCCGCCCGACATACCGCGCTACGATGCGCGAATCAAGCTGCCCGTGTTCTGGCTCACCGTCCAGCTCGCCCTGAGTGACATTCCCGATGATGCTCACGGTCCCACCCAGTTTGTGCCCGGCAGCCATTATTCAGGCCGCAAGCCAGTCCAGGAATCCCCCGAGTTCGAAGGACGTGGCCCGGTCTCTGTCTACTGCCAGGCAGGCGATGCCTACCTCACCAATCACCAGTGCTGGCATCGGGGCGCCCCGAATCTCTCTGAGAACACGCGCTATGTGCTCCAGCTACAGTACGCTGCCCGCTGGGCCGACCGCCGATTCCGGGGCGTAGCCTGACACTATTCCATGTTCCTTCTCCGGCAAGCCACCCAGGCAGACCTGGATTTTCTAGTCCATGCTGACCTGGATTCCGATGGTGATCTCGCTGCCTTTAGCACCTGGACCTTAGAAGAGCAGCAAGAGCACCGGCAGAAGATAGCCGGGTTTGCCCAAGGAGGCGAGCAGAGGTCCGCCTGGGTTATTGTGGATACCGAGCGAAATCTGTCCGTCGGGACCATCTCCTGCCGCTGGCGAAACCGCTCGGAGCAATATGGCATCTTCGGGGAGCTGGCTGAAGAGCTTTTTCCGGAAGATGGGCGGTTCTGTGAGATATTTCAGCTCTGGGTTGATCCGGAATTTCGGCGCCGCGGACTGGGCACTCGCCTAAAAGAGCAGGTTGAGGTCGAATGCAGGGAGCGGGGAGTCGGAATGATCTACACGCATACCGAAGAGCAAAATCGGCATGTCATTGTTCTAAACGAGCGCCTTGGCTACCAGCAAGTGCGGCGTGGGCCGATCTGGGACGACGTGGTTCGGATAAGCCTGGTGAAACGTCTGGACAAGTAAACGACCTATGAATACCTTCACGACCCCAGACGTTTTACAACTGCGGGAGCGCACGGGCGAGCCGGAAGCTACGCAAGCGCTGCTGCGCCTCTATAAAAGTCTGCCCCCGGTTGCCGAGCCAACATGGGCAAACCTGGATGCGATCTGGACATTCGCCTTAGGGAGCCCGCAGGAAGAGCTCAATGTTACGGCGGACCGTATCCCGGAGAAACGGGAAGTGGTTACTCTGCCACAGCGCACCCT
The DNA here is from genome assembly GCA_049840835.1 of Armatimonas sp. Lineage (GTDB taxonomy): Bacteria > Armatimonadota > Armatimonadia > Armatimonadales > Armatimonadaceae > JANLTX01. The sequence goes on from JASGJG010000017.1 coordinate 49,499, forward strand.
GCACCCGGATACACCGTACTGGTATGTCACGGAGGTCTCGTTCTCTGAGCCCACTGTGTTAGCCATAGATGCCGACGATGGTGCGCAGGTCTTTGCCAACAGTCAGCGCATTCCTGTGCAAGGGGACTACTTTTTCCTCCCTGCCTCTCCGGCCAATACAAAGACCCGGCTGATTGTCCGTGTATTGAATAAAGCGGCCTATGGCGGGTTGGAAGAAGTGCGTATGACCTCGCAGGTGAACTTCGAGCGCTATCAGCAGGCAACTGAGAAGCGCCGTCGTGTTACAGTTCTGGTAAAAAAGACGCGCCTACTGTGCGCACCTACAAAAGTCCAGCTAGCCGCTGTCGAAAAGGCAGTGGCGGAAGCGGACACAGAAGACGCTCTTCAAGCGGCGGAGAAAGTGCTCGCGGAATTACCTCTTACCCTTATTGGCCCTTATTTACAAGATGCGAGTTCCGACCAGATGACCATTGTCTGGGAGACGGATGTTCCCTGCACCGGTACTCTGGAGTGGGGGCTAGAGGGAGAGCCAGGGCAGCAGGCCCAGGCGAAAAGCGAGGGCAATCTACACTCAGCTACTCTAACTGGTCTCAAGCCGGGCACTATGTACCGTTATCGCGCTCGTTCTGGTGATGTCATCGGCCCGGAGTATAGCTTTCGAACTCTGCCCACTAGCGGCGCGTTCGCGTTCACCGCGTGGGGGGACTCGCAGGTCAACGCGCGTACGAATAACAACAGAGATGTCTTTCGGCAGAATGTCAGTGCCATGGCTTGCCGAGCTATGGCATTCTCTGTAGGGGTGGGAGATCTGGTGGAGCAGGGGCATCACCAGGAACCCTGGCAGGTGTTCTTTGAGGCGCTCGCGCCGCTGGCCACAGACACACCCGTGATGCTGATCGGTGGCAATCATGACTACGATGGTTGTTTCGAGGATCTGCACTCTGTGTTCTTTGAGCGCTATGCCCGATCAAAGCCTAAATCGCAGTACTATGCCTGGACCGCATCTAACGCACGCTTCGTGGCTCTGGATCCCAACGAGCATTTTCCCACCGGGATCCCCGCAGGCTCCGAGCAACACCGCTGGCTGATGCAGGAGCTGGAATCGGAGGCGTGGAGGGCCGCTACCTGGCGGTTTCTCTTTATTCATCAGCCGCCGTTTTCCCAGGGGTGGCTGGACTATCAGGGGGATTTGCCCATTCGGGCGCTTCTGGAACCGCTCATGGAGAAACACGGCATCGATTTTGTTGTGAGCGGGCATACCCATGACTATGAGCGATGGACAAGAACCTATGGCAATCAGACAGTGCATTACCTGATTCTGGGTGGCGCGGGTGGTGGCTTAGAGGGAAGAGAAATGTCTCCCGAGCCGGTGATGGATAAAGTCATCCGCCGTCACCACTTCGGGCTGTTTCAGGTAGATGGGCGCAAAGTAACCTTTGAAGCCATAGCTACGGATACCCGCGTTCTGGACAGCCTGGAAGTCAGTAGGTAGAGCGTCTTACTGAAGGTTGCCTATGTCTTTAAATATCTTTGAAAGAGTTTTTAGGATAATTAGTTGTTGATTTATCGTGCTTCCTCCCGGTAGCTGTGTTGATTAGATCTGATTCTTGGGGTGGAATATATTAGAATCTTTCCATCAAATGTTTGATATGATGATGTATTAGTTAAAGACCATTCTCTGCCAATACCGCTACTGCCATAAACCACACCTTCATATGTATTATACAGTTGTGGTTCTATATCTATTCTTTTATCATCGTAATTCAGAGAAAGTGAAGATCTTTTCATGAAGTATACCTTTATTCGGGACCCAGAATAAATTCTATTAGGTGAGTGCCAGCTTTCTCTTGGTCTTATAACAACATGATCGGCCATTACTAGCTGTTCCTGTCTGTCAATTTTTGAATTTATACTTTCTATAATTTCAAAAGATATATTTGATCCATGTTCTAGTGAGCGTATCTTATCTTTTAGGTAATCTATTTTTTCGTTTGATTCGATTATTATTTGGTTGGAATTTTCAATAGTCTTTTTTGATATAGCTGCCTCAATTTCTGATTTTTTGGCTTCATTTTCTGATTTCTTTGTAAGAAAAATAGAAACAATAAGGCTGCATGCTATTAACGCTATTGTTATCCACCCAAATGGAGTTATCTTTGATTTGTTTTTATCATCCCATGTGCCACCTCTTATAGCCATTAATGCGCTTAAGAAGGTTATCAATAAAGAAAAGTATTGCATTTTATTTTAAACTCTTTTTGAAAGGTTGTTTGATGAAATTTTGGACATTTTATAGAATGAAAAGTTGCATCGAAAAACGAAATTTCAAGAAGTTATTTCCGAAATCAATATACTTGATAATAGAATATTATCGCTAGGTTTCACAGAAAATTACGCTGTCTTTTAAGAAAGTAGGTATTCTTCCAAATAGGCTATTTGGAACTCAGTGGCTTTCATGGTAGTTAGAGCTAGTCGTAAAATGCCCTGAGGAGAGCCGGTTTCAAAACTTCTGGATTACTCAAGATCAAGTCCTATCGCAACTTGTATGCCTCTATTTTTTTGAGGAATAAAGAGGATATTATCCTCGCTACTGTATGCGCTAAATCTCGTCTCGGAGGGTTTTGAAACCGGTTATTAGCGATAGATCAACATCCTTATGAAGGGAATTGCGATACATCCTTTGGTTTCGCTCGCTGCCTGACATCAGCAAATTTGCTACTTGTCAATCTGAATGCGGTCGACCTCTACGCCCTTTTCGTCTATTTGAGTCATCACAAGGCGTTTCCTGGTGACATCGAACAGCGTGAAGGAGTGGACGTTTGAGATGACACGCGAGACATAGGCCGCATTGTTGTCTTCCGGGTGCAGCCATTTCTCGGGCTTATCCGTGAACTCCGGCTCGTAGAGATCGTTGCCGCCCGCGCCTGTAGTGATGTAGAGGATTCCCTTAGGCCGGGTGTTGGTCTTGCCATCGAATGAAACATCCACGGTGAATGTACCCGGTACCATGAGGCCTTTCTCGGGCTGCTGGGGCGACGGTACAAACTTCAGTGGCATAGTGCGCTGGTAGTTGTGCTCATGGCCGCTCAGCACCATATCCACTCCATTTCTCTCAAAGAGCGGTGAGAAATGGCGCATGTGCTGCTCGCGGTAGTGCTTCTCTCCCACATTGAAGGCCGGGTGGTGATAGACCACGAACTTCCAGGTGGCGCGGGTGCTTTTCAGGTCTTGCTCGATCCAGTGCTGGAGCGACTCGTCTCTGGGATCGATATAGGTGTTCGCGTCCAGGCAGAGAAAGTGAATGTCGCCGTAATCGAATGAGTAGTTGGCCATTCTCGGAAATCGAGAACCGGCACACGTATCGAAGACAGACAGATCGCCCATGGTCGGGGTGGGCCGGGCAAGCTTCTCTGGGCCATTGAGTGGCAGGTGGAGATGGGTGTAGTACGCCAGTGAGCCGGGCCGGATATCGAAGTTGCAGAGTGCTCCTTTAGGGCCACGGTCCGTAACATCGTGGTTTGCAAGCACGGTATAGAACGGCACAGAGCGTAGTAGCGGCGCGCCTTTTTCCACAGAAGGCACATCGGCGTTGTAGACAGGGAAGAAGTTTCGGGCGTACTCGTGGTCCAGGCCAGAGCTGTAGACATTGTCGCCCGTGTTCATGATGAAGTCCGGACGAGCATTGTAGGCATGGAATGCGATAGCGCGCTCACCAAGGCCGCCGTGCGCGTTGTCTCCGAAAGCCACGAACCGGGTGCGGGTGCCCCGCTTTTTCCGGGTGGTGAAATAGCCCTCAGCCAGAAGCGTGTTGTTCAGCATGACCCGGTAGTAGTACTTCGTCTGAAGCTTCAGATTGCTCAGGGGAGCGCTATAGTTGCGTCGCCCGCGTCCATCGTTAGTTGGGGTAGTGGACTCTGTTTTCGGCAGCCGAAGCGCCTGCTCCACGGTGGCTTTCTGAAAAGATTTGGGTGTCTGGCCGTACTCCACCGTGAACGCGGCATCCCTATCTTCCGTCTGCCAGGCCAGTACCACAGACTCACTATCCTCTTTAAGCGTGCTGTTCGGACCGGGCTGAATGTAGGGCTGCGCGGTAAACAGCAGCGGGTCCTCACTGGCGCCAAAGGCGAAGTGCCCTGCCTCAAGGAGTGGGGTGAGCGCCAGGTACGTGATTCCGCCAGCAGTCTTCAAAAGCGTTCGTCGGGTCATTACAGCCCATTCTAGTACCAGGAAGGCGGATGAGTATTAACGGATAGTATGGATTTACGATTAAGAGCCTGGAAACAGGAAAGTTCGCTGTTCCCGGTGAAAAACCGGGCATGGACTCTGAATCGGGTGCCCGCGACGATGAAGCGCTTCTGCATGCCGTGATGGTGCGGCAGGTCAGGCTCTCTCTACAGGTCGCCGCCGTGTTTATCGTCGTGCTGCTTGGCCTGCCACTGCTCAATGCCTATGCGCCGCAGATAGCCCAGAAAAACATTGGTGGCTTCTCGGTGAGCTGGCTCGTGCTCGGGGTGCTGTTCTACCCGCTTACCTGGGTGCTCTCCAAGTGGTTCATCAACTCCAGTAACAAGATTGAGTCCGAGCTGGGGCAGGAGCACGCCAAATGAGCTTTATTCCCCTGGGCTTTGTTATCGCCGTTACGGTCGCTACGTTCTTCTTAGGCATCTGGGCCACAAAGCGCAGTCAGTCCGCGTCAGACTTCTTCGTGGCAGGTCGGCAGGTCTCGGTCGGGATGAACGCCGCCGCTATCTCTGGGGAGTATCTCTCGGCGGCCAGCTTCATGGGAGTCGCCGGGCTGGTCATGAAGAATGGCTACGATGCCCTGTGGTACCCGGTTGGCTATGCGGCAGGATACCTCTTCCTACTGCTCTTTATCGCCGGGCCGCTTCGCCGCTTCGGGGCCTACACCATTCCCGACTTCGCCGAGGGCCGGTTCGACTCGCCGCTCTTCCGGAAAATCGCCGTTACCTTTGTACTATTCATCGGGCTGTTCTATACCATGCCGCAGATGAAGGGTGCGGGCGTGACCATGAACTCCATTATGGGCTGGCCGTACTGGGTCGGTATCGTGGTGGTCGGCACCGTTATCTCCGCCAACGTCGCGCTGGGCGGCATGAAGGGCATTACGTTTGTCCAGGCGTTCCAATACTGGGCCAAGCTCTTCGCCATCTCCGTGCCCATCTTCGTCCTCATGGCCATCTTCGGGCCGTATCACAGCAAGCTGGGCGAGATTTCCCAGAATCCCATAGGTGCACCAGTCGCCCCAAAAGACGTTACCCTGAAGTTTGTGGGCAAAGACAAAGCTCCGGCCAACGCTGTCAGCTTCTCTCCGCTGAGTGAGACCACAATGAAGTTCACTCAGGAAGCCACTCTCGATAAGATCTCCGTGGCCCGCAAGTCCGAGCCGGGCGAAGATACATTGGACCCCTCCCGATCTCTGGCTATTGGGACAAAAGTCAACATCAAGGCGGGCGATAAGATTCTGCCCGATGAGTCTCTGACTGTCTTCCAGATCATCGTCACCAAGGGCAGAATGCCAGCGGAGAAAGCGGGCAAGACTGTTGTCACCGCTCCCAAGTTGGAGTTTGGTACACCGACCGAGGCCATACTGCCTAAGGGAAGCTTTGTCCCCAACGCCCAGAACAACAAGAAATGGGTAGAGCCCTTCGGCACGCTCACCAGTAAGCACGGCGCGGATTACGGGTTGCTCTACACCTACTCACTGATTATCGCGCTGGTCTGTGGCACGGCTGGCCTACCGCATATCTTAGTCCGCTTCTACACCAACCCGGATGGCCGCTCCGCCAAACGCACCACGTTCTGGGTCATGGTGCTTATCGGCACGTTCTACGCGTTCACCCCTATCTGGGGCACGCTGGGGCGCATGGATATTCCCTGGCTCTACGCGAACAACAAGACTGACGCCGTGGTGATTCAGCTCCCCAAAGTGCTGGAGAACAAGCTGCTAGGTGAGATTCTCTCTGGCATCACCAGTGCAGGCGCCTTCGCCGCGTTTATGAGTACGTTCAGCGGCCTCTTAGTCTCCATGAGCGGGGCGGCGGCACACGATGTCTACGGCAAGATACTAAAACCCGGCGCCTCTCCCGAAGAGCGCATCAAGGTCTTCAAGATCGCCGCTGTTGTCATCGGTGTTATCTCTATGCTGCTAGGTCTGCTGGTAGAAACTTTCGATATCGCCATGCTAGTCGGCTGGGCGTTCGCCATCGCCGCCGCCAGCTACTTCCCGCTGCTCCTCATGGGCGCCTGGTGGAAGAAACTCACCATGACTGGCGCCGCTGTCGGTATGCTCGGCGGTGGTCTGCTCTCTCTGGGCGCGATTGTGACCTACATGATGGTGGATAAAAAAATGGTCACCGTAGAAAGCGGCTTAGTGAAGGTGCTCTTGGAGCAACCCGCTATCTGGGGCGTACCCCTTTCCCTGATACTGATGTACGTGGTCTCCAAAGCCACTGCTAACACAGTACCCGCCGATGCCACCACCAAGATGCTTCGGCTTCATGCGCCAGAAGAACTTGGCCTGTCGAAAGATTACATCGAGGAAGCCCCTGGAGCCGCCCATTGATACCACAGCCACCCCCTGCGATTGTCGCGCCCGCCACCAGTAGCGGCTTAGAGCCGTTGATACGGCGCTTTCAGACGGATGAGCAGGGGTTGGAGCGGTTCTACGACCTACCGTTTTCCAGGAGTGTACGCGCCCGCAAGCGCAAGCTCTGGAGTGAAACGCGCATGCGCATAGACGCTCTGCGCTGGGATTCCTTAGACACATCTGCCCGTGTGGATGCGCTGCTCTTAGACAACTACCTGACTCACCAGGAAGCGCAGGAGAAGCTGGCCGAGAAGCGCGAGGCCGAACTTGCTCCGCTAGTGCCCTACGCCGAGAAGCTGATCGCACTGGAAGAGGCACGGATTCGGGTAGAGAAGCCCGACCCGGAGCGCTGGGCGGCGATTCTCACCGAAATTGCTAATGATGCCAAGAAGGCCCCGCGCGAAACATCACCTGTCATCGCACTACGGGCTTCGCGCTCTATCGACGAGCTAAACGGTATCCTTTCCCGCTGGCGACGGCACTACGAAGGGTTCCACCCTCTGGTTTCCTGGTGGTGTCGCAAGCCCGCCGAGGACGCGCAGAAAGCCCTCTCCGAGCAATCTCGTTATCTGCGGGAGAATGTGGCAAAGATCAAAGGCGAGGACAGCGACCCGCTGATCGGTGACCCCATAGGCCGTGAGGCACTCATGTCAGACCTGGCCTATGAGCGCATCCCCTACACCCCGGAAGAGCTGGTCAAGATCGCCGAGAAAGAGTTTGCCTGGTGCGAGGTTGAGCTGAAGAAAGCCACCAGAGACATGGGCCTGGGCGACGACACCAAAGCCGCGCTGGCACGGGTAAAAACAAAGGCGGTATCGCCCGGAGAGCAGGATCAGCTGGTCGCTACCCAGGCTCGCGAAGCCATCGCCTTCCTGAAGAAAAACGACCTGGTAACCATAGAGCCACTCTGTGAGGAGACCTGGCGGGTGGATATGCTGGACCGCGAGGGCCAGAAAGTGCTACCCTTCGCGGCCTATGGTGGCCAGAAGATGCTGGTGGCCTACCCGCTGGAGTCTATGGATGATGCTACGAAGCACATGAGCCTGCGGGCGAACAATGAGCACTTCACGCATATTGTCACGCCGCACGAGCTGATACCAGGGCACCACCTGCAAGGCTATATGGCCGAGCGCTATCGACCCTACCGCCGCATGTTCAATACTCCGTTTCTGGTAGAAGGCTGGTCGCTCTACTGGGAGATGCAGCTCTGGGATAAGAACTGGGCGCGCGGCCCCGAAGACCGTATCGGCATGCTGTTCTGGCGCATGCATCGCTGCGCCCGCATCATTGTCTCGCTGGGCTTCCACCTGGGCACCATGACCCCGCCACAGATGATTGACTTTCTGGTAGACCGGGTAGGCCACGAGCGGTTTTCGGCGACCAGCGAGGTCCGTCGCTTTGTAGGCGATGGCTACTCGCCGCTCTATCAATGCGCCTATATGATTGGTGGCCTGCAGATTCGAGCGCTACAGAAAGAACTGTCGAAGCAGTCCCTAAAAAGCTTTCATGATGCTGTGCTGCACGAAGGCCCGATTCCTATTGACCTGATTCGGGTTGCGCTGAAGGGGGATAAGCCCGCCCGCAATCAACCCTACTGGAAGTTCGATAATTAAGATGAAGTGCTTTTTGCCCCCCCGCCTGCGGCGGGACAGGGGAGCCAGAAGAGCGTTCCGACGGGAGTGCAGGCACCTCCGTGCCGCCGAAGGCGGCACGCGAAGCGGGAGGCAATACTCGCTTCGCGAGCGGGGGCGGGGGGGGCAAATCTGTGAACCCGCTACAGATTCTTTCGGTGGAGCAAGGTGATGTCATGGACTTTCCCTGTGATGTGCTCGTGCTCAAGCACGCACAGGGGTTCTATGGGGCGGATGGTGCTGTCGCCACTCGACTCTCTGTGGTGGAGCCAGGAATAGATGGGCTTAGCCTGGCTCCGAATAAATATCGCCTGTTCTCCTCTCAAGGAACGGTGACCGCTGAGCAGGTGCTCTTTATGGGGGTGGTGCGGCTCTATCAATTTGACTACGGCCAGATTCGCAGTTTCGCTCGCTACGCGCTTCGGGTGCTGTTGAAAGAGCGTCCCGGTGTCTCCACGGTCGCCATGACCATGCACGGTATCGGGTATGGGCTGGATGAGCAGGAGGCGTTTCTGGCGCAGGTAGCGGGAGTGCAGGATGCCTATGAATCCGGCCACGTGCCGCCAGGGCTGAAGAAAATCATCTTTGTGGAGCGTAATCGGGGGCGTGCTCAGCGCATGAAAGAGATTCTGGCCGAGCGATACAGTGCGCCCCCCACGGAGATAATTGAAGCCGGAGAGGTCTCGGAAGAAAAGCCCCATGTGTTTGTGGCTATGCCGTTCTCCGATGAGTTCGAGGATGTCTACGGCTTCGGGATTCAGGGACCAATAAACGCAGCGGGGTATCTGTGCGAGCGGGTGGATATGGCCCACTTCACCGGGGATATCCTGGAGCGTATCAAGACCCGGATAGAGACGGCGGCGCTGGTAGTGGCCGACCTCACCGGGGCGAATGCGAACGTGTACTTAGAGGTGGGTTATGCCTGGGGCAAGGGCCGCCCGACTCTGCTGACCCTGCGCGGCGGCCCCGGCGACCTCATGTTCGACGTAAAAGGGCATCGCTGCCTGTTCTACACCAACATCTCGAATCTGTGTAAGCAGCTCACCGCCGAACTTCCGCTTATCTTGAAGTAGGCTAAAGTAGCCTACAGCCAGGAGAGCTTGGGCGTGGCTTCGGGCAGGGACTCGGTGAGGGCCAGGAAGACCTCTTCTAAGTCGCCACTGATACCCGCCTGCGCCCGCAGCTCCTCTAAGGTGCCCAACCCCACCAGCTTGCCGCCGCGCAGCACGCCGAACCGGTGGCACAGGCGCTCCACCACTTCCATAACATGCGATGTAAAGAAGATCGTGGTGCCGCTGGCGGTGAGCTGCAAGAGCACATCGCGAATGGTGCGCACGCTGGCGGGGTCGATGCCGTTGAAGGGTTCGTCGAGGAACAGCACCTTGGGGCCGTGGATGAGCGTGGCGGCGAGCGCGGCTTTCTTGCGCATGCCCATAGAGTAGTCCACGATCAAGCGGCGTTTGGCTTCTTCCAGCCCGAACAGCGCCAGTAGCTCGGCGGTGCGCTGACTGGCTTCGTCGAAGGGGAGGCCGTGCATCTGTCCGCAGAAAAGTAATAGTTCCTCGGCGCTCAGTCGTTCGTACACGCTGGCCTCTTCAGAAAGCACGCCCAGGAGGCGCTTGGCTTCGATAGACGGGTTGGTCATAGAGTGCCCGAGCAGGGTGGCCTGGCCTTCGGTGGGGGCCAGGAGTCCGCAGAGCATCTTGATGGTGGTGGACTTGCCCGCGCCGTTCGGCCCCAGGAACCCGAAGAACTCGCCGGGGTTCACGGTGAGGTTGATGTTGTCTACTACCCGTCGTGCGCCGTAGTCTTTGCAGAGGTTGGTGGCTTGAATGGCTAGGTCCATGGCTCTCAAGATACCGCGTTTGTAAGCGACTGAACATAGGGGAGGGGATACGCGCGTGTGCGCGTTTATATTCCCCCTCTTAGGTATGGTCTGGTACGGTTAGGTTGGGTACGGTAGCCCCACACGTGCGCAAACGCAAAATGCACGCGTGCATGCACGTGCGGCGCACGCTAGATTTCATTGCCAAAGTATCGGCATAATGGAAGAAGAGATGGAACGGGACATAAATCAGAGTGTTACCTCTGAGCTTCTGGAGTTGGTCTCTGATAAGCGGAATGGCACCAATATTCGCTGTTCAGCGGCAGATGATCTGGGGGGACTTGGCAATGCTGAGGAGGCGGTTATTTCGGCTCTTCAAGATATCTGTGTTGATAAAAGTAATAACGATAGTATTCGCTTTACCTGCGCCAACACGCTTGTGTTGCTAGGGAGCACACAGGAACCCGTTCCTTCTACTTTGTGTGACGTTTTGCAGAATCCTGATTTCGCTTTAGAAAAAAAGATACGACTTGATGCCGCAGCTCTGCTGATAGAGATGGACCAGAAGATAGATCTGGTAATACCTGCTCTCGTAAAGCTCTCTTTCACTAATGATGGATATACTTACCATCGGGCTCGGACGATGCTGCTCTCTATGAAAGAGAAGTCAGAGTTCATTGCCACGTTGATAGATTTTTGTGAAAACAACTCTGAAGATATTTGGAAGTCAGCTATTGGATTCTTTATTCGTATAGAAAATCCCGGCGAACCTGTGATTTCCACACTGGTCAGGCTTTGCACACATAAGGACAAGAAGCTCCGCTGTTTGGCGGCAAAGGTTCTCAATGATTTTGGAAACGATATGGGTATTGGCGTTCTCACTAAATTATGCAGCGATGACGATATGGATGTACGCCGAATAGCAGCTGCCTATCTTGTTGGTATTAATAGCGAGTCTGCTATCAATGCAATAGTCCAGATATGTGGTAGCAATAAAGCGTTTGTGCGTTCGACCATGGCAACTGCAGTTGGCACCATGAAATATACGGAGGAGCGTGTTGTTTCCGCTTTTGCGAAGCTATGTTCGGACAGGGATGAGAATGTGAAGAGTGCTGCCTTCTATTCAGCTATGGCGGGTATACGATTCAATCCTTCTATTGCTCCGGCACTACTGCGTTTTAGAAATGACAAAGATGCGAATATTAGATATAAGGTAATGGAAGCAATTGGCAATACAAGTCCCGCTGGAGATCCTCTTGTTTCTGCAATTGTTCAGTTTTCTGAAAGTAGTAACTATGGGATTAAAGAAAAATCGATTGAGATTCTTAGTAAATCAGATATTGCCAGTAAGTCCGTGGTCCATACCTTGAGAAAGGCCAGTCAAGATAAAGATAACCTCAAAATTCGTATTATGGCATTAGGTGGTTTATTGCGCTTGGGAGTAGCAGATGATTCTGTTGTCGATACATTACTGGAACTGTATCGGCCCAGCTTTGACTCGTATCGTCATGATGTGGTCACGAATATAGAGCAGGCTAAAAATCCGAGCGCTTCTACGATACGCGCTCTAGTGGAGTTTGTTAAAGCGGGTGGCTCCGTTCTTCGTGAAGATGCTATAGAGGCGCTTCAAAAGCTGAGTACTGTGAGCGATCTGGCTGTATCTGCTTTGAAAGAGCTATACAGTAATAAGGACACTGCTATCCGCTCTCTGGCCCGTAAAGCTCTGAAGGAACTAGAGGAAGTAAATACTCCCACGGAACACCAAAGTTCCGTGGGAGCAGACGAGTAGAGCCTTTTGAACCAGGATTACTCCTCGTTGCGCTTTTCAATTTTGCGGCGCATCCCCGCATTCAGTTCCCGCTTGCGCATTCGCACGTTCTTGGGGGTCACTTCTACTAGCTCATCCGGGCCGATGTACTCCAGGCAGCGGTCCAGGCTCATCTCGGTGGCAGGAGTCAGACGCACTGATACATCACTCGTAGACGAGCGCATGTTGGTGAGCTGCTTCATCTTGCAGACTGCGACTACCAGATCGCCCTCACGCTGGTGACGACCGACGATCATGCCTTCGTAGACCGCCACGCCGGGGCCGATGAATAGCGTGCCACGGTCTTCGGAGTTTGCCAGGCCAAACGGCGTGGTGCTGCCTTGCTCATTAGCGATCAGGCTACCCTGGCGACCACGGTCGATAGGTCCAGCCCACTTGTCGTAGCCCTCGAACTGGGTGGCCAGTACGCCGGTACCACGGGTCAGGGTCAGGAACTTGGAGCGGAAGCCCAGCAGGCCGCGTGTGGGAATCACGAACTCCAGACGGGTGCCGCCGCGCTCACCGGGGCGCATATCCTGCATCTCACCGCGTCGGGTGCCCAGAGATTCGATGACCGCGCCCGCGAACTCATCGTCCACAGAGATCATCACGCGCTCGTAGGGCTCCTCGCGGCCATTTTCACCCTCGCGCAGCACGACTTCGGGCATGGAGACCTGAAGCTCGTAACCCTCACGGCGCATGGCCTCGATAAGAACCGCCAGGTGAAGCTCACCGCGTCCGTACACATGGAACTGGTCCGGGGTATCGCTCTCTTCCACCTTCAGAGAGACATTGCTCTCCAGCTCTTTCATCAGGCGCTCACGCAGCTTGCGGCTGGTGGAGAACTGACCCTCGCGCCCGGAGAACGGGCTGGTGTTGACCGCGAAGGTCATACGCAGGGTCGGCTCATCGATACGCGGTGCAGGGAGTGCCTTTGGATCCTCGCCCGTGGCAATGGTCTCACCCACGGTGATTTCCGGCAGACCTGTCACGGCGATAATGTCGCCAGCCACGGCCTCTTCGGCAGGAACACGCTTGAGGCCATCGAACACAAACACGCTCTGCAGGCGGGTGTTGTAGCGGCTACCATCACGGCGGAAGATAAACGCGCCCTGGTTCGGCTTCAGTGTTCCGGCGAATATTTTGCCGATACCCACGCGGCCTAAGTAGGGATCACCATCGATAGTAGAGATAAGCGCCTGCGCGGGTGCATCGGCATCTCCCGTTGTCTTTGGTTCGGGAACCTCTTTGATAATGGTGTCGAAGAGCGGGGCCAGATTGGTCGCGTCGGCAAAGTCTTCGTTCAGGCTGGAGCGGCCATCTAAGGCAGTAGCGTAGACAATAGGGAAGTCCAGCTGGTGGTCGTTCGCACCCAGGTTCGCGAACAGGTCGAAGGTTTCGTTGACAACCCAGTCCGGGCGGGCATCCGGGCGGTCCATCTTATTGATGACCACAATCGCGCGGTGCCCTGCGGCCAGCGCTTTCTCCAGCACAAAGCGGGTCTGGGGCATGGGACCGTCTACCGCGTCTACTAAGAGTAGTACACCATCTACCACCAGCATCACGCGCTCGACTTCACCGCCGAAGTCCGCGTGACCGGGGGTATCTACCACGTTGATTTTGTGGCCCTTGTAGTGTAGCGCCGTGTGCTTGGAAACAATCGTGATGCCGCGCTCCCGCTCCTGGTCCATGCGGTCCATAACACGCTCGGCAACCTCCTGGTTGTCGCGGAATACCCCGCCCTGTTTGAGCATTCCGTCTAAGAGCGTCGTCTTCCCGTGGTCGACGTGAGCGATGATAGCAATATTTCGAAGCATGGTTTTAACGGCAAAAAACCCACGCAGGCGCAAGCCACAACGCGGGTTGTCCAGAAGATTATATCACCTTCACTAAAAGACCTCTTTTGACCTCTACCCAGGGAGGAATCTATCGAAGGTGAGAGGCTCGGTTAATGGTCGAAAGAGTAGGTCGTAAGTAGAGATAACAGGGGTACAATTTCGTATGCCTTATCGCCTGCCGCCACCGGAGCTGGTGGCCGCGCTGGATGCGCCCCCAACTCCTTTTGTTCAGCTATCCCCAGACCGGCGTTATCTTCTACTGACTGAGTACGAGGCTTACCCACCGGTTGCGCTACTGGCCCGCCCCTTTGAGAAGCTAGCCGGTCTGCGTTTGGACCCCACCCGCCCTGGCACCCAGAGCCTGACCCGCTACACGGGCATGCGCCTGCTAGCCATAGAAGACGGTACGGAGCGGCCCATAACTGGGGTGCCTCCGGAGGCAGAGATAGACCCACCAGTTTTTGCACCGGGCGGAGCGCGCTTCGCGTTTCTGCGGGATTTAGAAGGCGGCGGTATCCAGCTCTGGATAGGGGATGTAGAAAGCGCCAGTGTACACTGCCCCAACCCGGATATGCGGTTGGCGGACGCGATCAGCGCCCCGTTGCGCTGGCTGGATGATGAGCGGCTCCTGGTAACCCTGGCGCCCGATGGTTGGGAGAACACCCCCCGGCGCCGCGCAGTTCCGGATGGCCCGATAGAGACGGAGGCGGCAGGCAAGAAGAGCCGCATGGCGACTTACCAGGACCTGCTGCAAAACACCGACGATGAGCTACTATTCACGCACCTCTGCACCGTTCAGCTCGCTCTAGTCGATGCGACCACAGGAATCGCCACACCCATCGGCGCCCCTACGCTTCTCGCCTCGGCACAGCCTTCGCCAGACCGCCAGTTTCTCTGCGTTACCCGGCTGGTGCCTCCGTTCTCCTATCGTGTGCCGTATCACCTGTTCGCCCGCACCACGGAGCTATGGGACTTACAAACAGGCACCGTGCTGAGCACTCTGTCCACCGCACCGATCTCCGATGAAGTGCCCCAGCAGGGAGTGCCGGTCGGCCCCCGCGGATTTCAGTGGCACCAGACCCGCCCCGCAACTCTGCTCTGGGTAGAAGCCCTGGATGGCGGCGACCCACTCGCCAAAGTAGAGCATAGAGATAGATTGGTGAGCTATGTGCCGGGGATGCCCCCCCCGCCCCCGTCTCTTTCCGGCTTCGCCGGGACAGGGGAGCCGGAAAGCATCTTGCCTGAACGCTCTTCTGGCCCCTCCGTCCCGGCAAAGCCGGATAAGACGGGGGCGGGGGGGGCAGTTCTCGAACCCGGCGGCACCGAGCTCCTCCGGCTTACCTACCGGTTTGCGGGTATCGAGTGGCTGGAGCGGGGCGATGAGCTGCTGCTCAACGAGTACGACCGCGACCGACGCTGGCGGACCACGCACCGAGTGAACTTTGCGCACCCGGCACTGGGCGATGTTATCTTCGACCTCTCCGTGAACGATGCGTATGGCGACCCTGGTGGACCGGTGGCGGTACCCCAGCCGGATGGTCGACGACTGGTTCGCTGTGATGGAGAAGCTATCTTCCTGGCCGGGCGTGGGGCAACTCCCGAGGGCGAGCGCCCGTTCCTGGATCGCTTCGATTTGATAACAAAAGAGAAGACCCGGCTGTTCGAGAGCGCAGACGATAGCTATGAGACCTTCGTGGCGTTTATAGGCACCGAGACATCGTTTATTCGCTCCCAGCAGAACCGAACCACGCCCACGAACTTCTTTATCGGGGAGCGGGCGCTGACTCACTTCACCGATCCGCACCCGCACCTGACCGGCATGCATAAAGAATTGGTGCGGTACCAGCGAACGGATGGAGTGCCGCTCTCGGGCACGCTCTACCTGCCGCCGGGCTATGAAATCGGCTCCGGTGTGCGGCTGCCGCTGCTGTTCTGGGCCTATCCGGAAGAGTACAACGATGCGTCTACCGCAGGCCAGGTACGCGGGTCGGATAAGACGTTCACAAGGCTAGCGGGCACCAGCCCACTCTGGTTCGCCGCACAGGGCTGGGCTGTGCTCATGGACGCTGCCGTGCCAGTTGTTGGCGACCCGGAGACTATGAACGATACGTTCGCCGAGCAGATCGTAGAAGCGGCGCAGGCCGCCGTACGCTATCTCAGTGAGGAGCGCGGGCTGGTAGACGCACGGCGTGTGGTCTGCGGCGGGCATAGCTATGGCGCCTTCATGACCGCGAACCTGCTGGCGCACGCACCGGGCCTTTTTGCGGCGGGTATTGCCAGGTCCGGTGCGTACAACCGCACCCTGACCCCATTCGGGTTCCAGTCTGAGCGCCGGAGCTACTGGGAAGCGAAAGACACCTATCACGCCCTTTCGCCGTTTACCCATGTGGATAAGATCAAAGACCCGCTCCTACTGATTCACGGGCAGGCCGACAACAACCCCGGCACGCACACCGTGCAGTCCGAGCGGTTCTATCAGGCCCTGCAAGCGTTCGGGGTACCATCTCGGCTAGTACTGCTTCCGTATGAGAGCCATGGCTATCGCGCCCGCGAGTCTGTGCTGCACACGCTCTGGGAGATGCTGACCTGGGCCGAGCGGCACACGAGCAAGACGGAGTAGTTGGAGCAAGTCATGAAAGCCGTCGAGATAGTCGGGGTGAAGGAGGCGCAAATCGTCGAACGCCCCGACCCCACGCCTATCGGGAACCTGGTTCGGGTGCGCACCACGGTGATTCCCATGTGCACCGAGGTCAAAGGCTGGCTGGGTGGCTGGAAGTCCGCCAACCTGGGCCACGAAGCTGCGGGCGTGGTGGAGGAGCTTGGGCCAGACGCAAAAGGGCTGGAAATCGGGCAGCGTGTGGTGGTCATGCCCCAGTACCCCTGTGGAACCTGTGGACTGTGTGAGTCTGGTGAGTACATTCACTGCACCCACGTTCAGCTTCCGCCAGAAGGCACGGCTACCTACGCCGAAGCATTGCTTAAACCTGACTGGCTCCTGCTACCGATTCCTTATGGCATCCCCACCGAGCACGCCGCCATGGCCTGCTGTGGCCTAGGTCCAACATTCGGTGCACTGGAGCGGGCCGGGGCGCAGAGCGGAGATACCATCGCCATCACCGGACTGGGGCCTGTCGGACTGGGCGGTGTCGTTAACGCCGTGCACCGGGGCTGTCGGGTAATCGGAATAGAGAGCCACCCGTATCGCGCCAATCTAGCCCGAGAGCTGGGCGCCGTCGCTGTTATCGACCCCACACAGCCCGATGCCCCGCAACGCTTGCAAACCTTCGCCCCCAGTATCGGCATAGACTGCTCCGGAGTAGCTCCTGCGCAGCGTCTGCTGATAGAGGGCATTCGCCGCCGCGGGCAGATTGTCTTTGTGGGCGAAGCAGGCGATCTGACCCTGAACATCTCCAACGACATGCTGCGCCGCGGCCTCACCCTGCACGGCCAGTGGCACTACCCACTGGGACTCTATGAAAAACTCATGGCCCAGATTGCCACACTGGGGCCGCAGATAGAGAAGCTGATTACCCACCGCTTCCCTCTGGAACGTGTGGAAGACTCCTTTGCGATTCAAGCCACAGGAAACTGCGGCAAGGTGATTTTGCTACCTTAGCAGGAGATGTTTAAGTATTGGCAATAAGTGCGAGCGATGAAGAAGGAGAATGGGAACTTGAAGAGGTCGAGACGACCCGCATGGAGTTCCCAGGCTTCGCCGAGCTTCCCAATGTTGACGAGCTTGTCACGCTAGCCCAGACGGTAGATTCGTTGTTGATCCAGGTACCTGCTACGGTAACCGTCCTAGAGAATGGGGAGCGGGATGATCCTACGACACGGAAACTACAAGAGTTTGTGGATGCTCTGATCCCACGTCTTCCCACGCACAAGATAGGGGACAGTGCGTTCCTGCCCGACCAGAACGCTCTGCCAGCCGCACGCCGCAACAAAGAGGGCTCACAGCTCGTAGGGCACTCGCGCTTCAGCATGCGGCGCGTAGTCACGAATCAGGCACTGGAGGAGCATTTAGACCTCCTGGTGTTGGCGACCACCGAGTACCGCAGGCGAGCAAATGCTCTGATGCGGCGGCTAGCCCGGCAACTAGAAGTAGAGCCTTCTGAGTTCTCCGCGACTATCGACTGGCATCGGCATGAGCAGGTTGGTCGGCTGCACGGCGAGGACTGGGAAGGGGATCAGTGGGGCTACTTCTTCCACGGTATTGATTGCGGCTTCCAGAATATCCGAACGGGTGTCACCATAGAGGCGCGATTGAGTTTTGGCCCACTCAGTGGGGATGACTTCGGCGTATTCGACCCCGGCTTCTTCTTGAAGTTCATCAACGACAGCGCACGGGTAGATTCTGTCTATCGACCGCTCGCGGCTCTGCTGAGCGACTACTGGGAGAACGCCCGTCTCGCTCTGGAGTTCCTGACCCGGCATGGTGTGCTGCGCTACATGACATCGGAGGCGACATTTGGTGGTGGTTGGGTTGTAGATTCTGATGCTCAGGGAACTACGGCAGAGTAGTATTGCTTCCATGAGTAATAAGGGACGACCTCAAACTTTTCAAAACCGTCCTATGAATTTCTATCTTCACAAAATAGCAACAACGATTAATAGCAGCATGAATATGTATGTCGAATTGTTTCAAAATTGCGCGAAATATGGTCTGGAAAACAAACGTTTTGCATGTGTGGTATATAATAAAAAAACAAGCCAAGTCAGGATTGCAGAGCGATTCTGAATAAACCAACCTACTAATTTCGGAGAAGAAGCAATATCATGGAACCTTCTCTTTTAATGGTAAATGCCACTGATATTAATCGATGGGCATCGCATCAAGAATCAAGAAATCATTTACCACGACTTCTCAGAAGGTTAATCCAGTTTTCATCTACCGATATCGAGTGGATTAGTTTTCCTTCTGATGAAAGTATTTATCAGGGCGGTTTTGATGGTGTTGTTAGAACTAATAATGAAAATACTTTCGTACCAAAAGGCAAATCATTCTGGGAAATCGGCACTGATTCTGATATCAAGGGTAAAGCTGACGATGATTATGACAAGCGAATTAAAGAAGTTCCTAATGAAGAAAAGAAAGTTTCTACTTTTATATTCGTGACTCCAAGACGATGGAGCAAAAAAAATACATGGATTAAAGAAAAATCTAAAGACAGTTTATGGTTGAATGTACGAGCTTACGATGCAGATGATCTAGTTACATGGCTTGAAATCTGTCCTGCTGTTTTAATGTGGTTTTCAGAGCTAATAGAAAAAAAGCCACACGGCGCACAGTCTCTAGAGTTTTTTTGGGAAAAATGGAGTTCTTCAACATCACCATCGTTTTCCGCTGATTTAATTATTGGTGGACGTAACAACGAAGCGAAATTGATTATTGATAAAATCAATGAGCATCCTTCAGCTTTTTCGGTTCAGGGTGATTCGATTCAAGATGCAGTTGCGTTTATCTCTGCTTCAATTATAGGAAATAGTATTAACAATAATGATGTTCTATCCAGGTCTGTTATCATAGATGATGTTTCCTCCTGGGGATATTTGTCTCAGCAGACAGATAAAAATCTTATTTTAATACCTCGATTTGAATTTTCTGAAGGCTTCGATAATTCGTTAGAGAACAGGCATCATGTCATCATTCCGTGCAGTCCAGGTAATAGCCATGCTGATGTTGTCTTACCCCGTATCCAACGAGATGCCGCAGAATCCGCTCTAAAAGCAATGGGCATAAGCTATGAGCAGGGTAAAGACATGGCAACGCTCGCCAGACGAAGTTTCTCTGCTCTGAGGCGGAAATTCGCTAAAGCCCCTCTCGATAAGCGTCCCATATGGGCAAGCCCTTCAGAGGCCCGCACTTTGTTAGGGGCTCTCCTTGCAGGCGCTTGGATTGACCACTGTGAGGGAGATAGAAGGATACTCTCGCAGCTTTCAGGCATGCCTTACGAGGAGGTTCAGAAGAACGCAATGCGATGGGTCCATGAATCAGATCCTCCGCTGCGGAATGTTGGTCAGCTATGGTTTGTTGCCGCTCGTGAAGACATGTGGCGTCTCATCGCCCGATATTTAACCTCAGATGATCTCAGGCGTTTTGAACAAGCGGCTATTGAAGTTTTAAGCGAGCCGGATCCAACAATTGGTCTTAGTTCAAGTGAGAACTTGGTAGCGTCTTTGCGAGGAAAAGTACGTGCTTACTCTAGCAACTTACGTCAGGGAATAGCCGAATCTTTATCTTTAATGTCAGCACTGAGCGATACTGAAGACGGAAAATTTTGTTTTGGACAATCTGGGGATTCTGTTTCGAATAGGATTGTACGCCGTATTTTACTTCCTGCTAACGATGATATTTCCAACTGGATGACCATAGAGAAAGAGCTATGCCTTATTGCCGAAGCTTGTCCGGAAGAATTTTTAGACGCAGTAGAGGACGGTTTCGATACGGGGTGTTTCGATCATATTTTTCAAGTCAATGACGAAGATTTCTTCTCGCGATGGTCACCACACACCTACCTTCTTTGGGCACTAGAAACGCTTGCATGGAGTCCAGAATATCTGGATCGAAGCAGTCTGTATCTAGCCAAATTAATGCGTATTGATCCTAAGCATAAAAATGGAAATCATCCAGACAGATCGCTGTATCATATTTTTCTTCCTTGGTTGCCATGCACTTCTGCCAACTTCAATCAAAGAATTTTAGCAATTGATAATATTCGAAAAAACGAACCAGACGTAGCTTGGACCATGATGTTTGATTTATTGCCAACTGGACATAATCGTACACATTTCACACATCGACCAAATTGGAAAGACTGGGCACCAGATTCTTTAGTTCATCCGCCAGATATTGAGATGTTTAATACAATATCTGCCCTTATTGAACGACTTATTGCCGATGCAGGCAATTGTATTCATCGTTGGTGCCAGCTAATTGTAGCGTCCGCAAGATCTTCTTATCGTGATCACTATGATCTGTTATTTGACGCATTTAACAAGTTGAAGCCAGCAGATTTTTCTTCTAAAGAGGTGGCGCTTTTCAGAGACCAGCTAAGAAAAATTATTATAAGACATAAGGAATTTCCTGATGCAGACTGGTCGCTACCAAAAGACTTATTATCAAATTATGAAAAATTATCGAATGAATTTGAGCCACAGGATATTATTGATATTCATGGCTGGCTTTTTAAAAGATATGTACCGATTGCAGAGCGACTTACAGAAGATTGGGAAAAAAGAGATCGTCTAATTCTAGAACACAGAGTGAATGCTCTAGATGATATTCTTCAAAAGAAAGGTGTTAATGGAATTTATCAAATTGCTGAGCTTTCTGAAGACTCGACAATTGTTGGAAATACGCTTATTCAATCGGGCATTGCTTTTGGCAATATTGATGCTTTTATCAAAGATGTAATCTCTCAAGAAAACGAAAAGCTGCATGGCGTTGTTTCTGGTATCTTATTTAGTGGGGCGATAATAATCGGTGAGGAGTGGATGCAAGAAAGGATTAACTTCATAAACGATTCTGATATTAATGAGACTCTCAAGGGGAAATTATTTTTATTTTTTCCAATTAGAATGCTGCCGAACTCTGCTATTGATGATGCTAGTTCCGAAGCATGTCATTATTTTTGGACAAATGTTCATCATATAGGCTACCCAGAAAACAGAGAAAGACTAATCTGGTTTCTGGACAACCTAATCCAATACGAACGTCCATATATTTTAATTGATGATTTTTCTTATTATCTTAATAAAGAGAATAGAATTGCCGAGGTCGATGACGTAATTCGTCTTCTAGAAGCCTGTTTGATTCATTTTCCGAAATCTAAATCTGATATGCCGCAAAATTTTGGATATCATCTTGGTGAACTACTTGATTATCTCAATGAACAAGATGCTTCCCATGACAAGCAAATTTTCTTGGAATGGAATTTTATGCGTTTTCTTTCTTACTCAAGGCGACCGAAAAAATTGCAAAAGGAGTTATCTACAAATCCTAATTTTTTTATACAAGTAATCTCTATTGCTTACTTGCAGGATAACGGTGAACCAGATAGTGAATCGCAGATTGATGATCTAGAGGAGGAACAGAAAAAATACCTCATAGAACAATCCAGTGAATTGCTTTATCATTGGAACACTATTCCTGGACAACTTGAAGGCGGTACTATTGATAAAGACGAACTAAATAATTGGATTGAAGAAGTGAGAAAATTAGCAACAGAATGTAATAGATTGCATACAGTGGATAGATATATTGGAAAAGTATTTTCACATTCTCCAGTTGATATAGATAATACATGGCCTAATAAGAATATTCGCGAACAAATGGAATCTATTAATAATAAAGATTTATTTGATGCATTTGAAAATCAAGTTTTTAATAATCGTGGAGTGACAACACGAATGCCAACTGATGGTGGTCAACAAGAGCGATTTTTAGTTGAGAGATATAGAAATTTTTCTACATTGATAAAAAGAGAGTGTCCAAGAGTAGCGCGATTACTTGGTCGAATTGCTGCAAGCTATGATCGTGACGCAAGCAGAGAAGATATCAATGCCGAATTGACTCAGGATTTTTGGAGATAAATTGCATCCATGAGCCAGAAGCGAGTACGCATGGTCTACCTCAGTCCGGCAGACCGCCCATTTGTACCGGCGTATGCGGAAGGACTGGCGCGAGTGGCGCGCACGTTTCAATCCTGGCTGGCAGAGCAAACAGGCGGGCCGACTATCGCGCTATACGAACCGAATGTTGTGGAGTGGTATGTATTGCCTCATATGGTGCGCTTCTATCAGAGTGCGCCTAAGGAATCTCGGACCCGGCAGGAACAACGCGCCGCGCTTCGGGCACAGTCTGAGGCATCGGGTGGGAGAGAGAACGATGCGCTGCGCAAGCTATGCACCACGGACCGATTCTGGGACACCGTATTGGCAGATGCTTTCGCGCTTACCGGGGCGTACTACGATGACCCGGAGAACCGCTGGGTCTTCAATGTCGATGCCGAGCCGCTCTGTGGGCAAGTAATCGGTGGCACCAACGGCGTCGCCCTGAACGGTAGCAACGACTTACGAGGTGTTGCTGGACTGGAGCTGATTCCGACCTGCCCCTGTGAGCCAACAGCGAATCCAGGGTTCGGGCGCTGGGTCGGGGGCTTCGGCCATGAGCTAGGGCATGCGCTCGGCCTGCCGCACCCGGACGACAGCCCCGGTGGCCCTCATGACAACAGCCTTATGTACCTGGGCTACTCCACCTTCCCGAACACCTACCTGCGCCCCAAAGAGATAGAGGTCATGAAAGCCACGGGGTTTTTAACGTAAAAGCCTCGCAGGGGCGCTTGTGCTTCGGAACGTTTTTTCTACTCCCACGGAATGGTGGCACAACGCGGCGCGGGGAGAATAGGGACACTTCTATTTTGGGAAAGGCCCCCTCATGAAACTTACCCTTCTGGCAACTCTTGCCACAGCCCTGTTCACGACCGCGATGCTGGCTCAGGCGGGAGCAGCCGATATGGATTCCCCCCAGCCCGGAGAGTCTGCCGCCAAACCCACCATTGTCCTTGTCCATGGCGCGTTCGCCGATGCTTCCGGCTGGCGGTCTGTTATTCCCCTACTGGAGAAAAGCGGCTATTTTGTGGTTGCCGTGCAGAACCCCCTGACTTCGTTCCAGGCAGATATCGCCACCACGAAGCGGGTCATAGATGCACAGAAAGGGCCGGTCATCGTTGTTGGGCACTCCTACGGGGGAGCCGTGATTACCGGAGCCGCCGCAGGTGCCGCCAATGTCAAAGCCCTGGTCTATATCAACGCCTTCGCTCCAGATGCGAACGAGCCTATCGGTGCCTTCAACGAGAAATATCCGAGCGCCCTCGGTCCGGCGATAGTGCCGGATGCCGCCGGTTTTCTCTACATAGACCGCGCGAAGTTCCACAGTGTCTTCTGTGCTGATGTCCCACCGGCAGAGGCACGAATCATGGCAGCCACGCAGAAACCGGTACTGGGGGAGAGCTTCGGCCAGTCTGTGCCGAATCCAGCCTGGAAGACTATTCCCTCATGGTATCTGGTGGGCAAAGAGGACCAGGCCATCAACCCCGAGCTGGAGCGTTTCTTTGCAAAGCGAATGGGCGCCACTACCCGCGAAATATCCTCCAGCCATGTACCTTTCGTCTCTCAACCGAAAGTGGTAGTGCAGCTAATCGAAGAGGCCGCCCGCACTATAGCGAAGTAGCGAGTCATTTTGTCCGCGGGTTGAAAACCCACGTCTAGATGGCCTTCGGCCAGCCGTCCTCCGGACGGGGGAGTAGGTATAGGGGGCCTTCCGGTAATCCATGGATTTGCGTCCAGAGGACGCCCGGCGAGCTTGCTCGTCACCTAGACGTGGGTTTTCAACCCGCGATACCTAAACTGCTACCTACCCAGCGTGTCCAGGGCATACTCGGCGGCCTGCTCCCAGGTCAGAGTGTGCCCGGCATTCCAGGCTGTAGAGAAAGTATCTTCTCCCAGGGCGGAGCGGGCCTCGCTTAGTTGCCTTGCGTACACTTCCCCCTCTTTGCGTGGCATAACCTCGCCGATGCTTTCTCGCAATGCCTGAGCAGCGCTCCAGAGCGAGACAGCGGAACGGGGATCACCCTCCCGCACTGCGGTCGCCAGTGCGTGCAGCGTTGCCGCAACACCCATTTTCTCTTTCAGCTCTTTGTGTAAAGGCAGGCACTCCTGAAATAGTGCCTGCCCTGTGGCTTCATCACCCTGAGCGTAGGCCAGACTACCCAGCATGCTGAGTGTCCATGCTATTCCGCGCTTCAGTCGCCCCTCCTGGAAAAGGGTTAGACTCTCTTGGAGCAGAGTATGCGCCGCTATAAGCTCTCCCTGCGCGAACGCTGCCTCCCCCAGATATTGTAGAGAGGTTGCCATGCCAGACTTCTCGCCCAGGTCTTGAAAGATACCCAGGCTTTCTTGAAACAGCTCCTGAGCCCGCAGGTAATCCCCCTGCCGGAACGCTATTTTCCCCTGATAGTTGTAGGACCAGGCAATGCCATTCCTGTCTTTCAGGTCGTTGAGATGAGATAGGCTCTCCTCATGCATCGCCTGCGCCTCGGTAAGATTACCCAGGGTAGCGGTCACACTCCCCAGAGTATTGAGCACCCACGCCATCTTGGCCCGATCTCCCAGCTCTCGGTAAATTGGCAGGCTCTCTGCCAGCAGGCTTTTCGCTTCCCGAAAATCACCCAGGTTGAGTGCCGTGGCTCCCAGATTGGCAAGCCCAAGGGCGATTCCGGGCTTATCTCCCAGTTGCCTGCGCATATTCAGACTCTCTTCGTACAACACTTGCGCGGCAGTATAATTTCCCAGGTCATGCTGGATAATTCCCAGATTGCCTGCAGCCTCGGCAATGCCTTTGCTCTCCCCCAGCTCCCGGCGAATAGAGAGACTTTCCTCAAACAGCGCCTGCGCCGCTACGTGGTCGCTCTGACGGCGCGCCAGCGCTCCCAGTGCGTTCAGCGCTTTCGCCCGGATAGTGGTTCTTGCCTGCGCCTCTGCGTGTTCCAATGCCTGGGTGAGGTACATTCGGCCTGCGCTGAAATCGCCATGTATATACCAGTAGAGCCGCAGGGCACACGCCAGCCGCAGAGCGCTCTCCCCAGAGCAAAGACCCTGCTGACTACGTACCAGAGTCACGCACAGGTTGTCGTACTCAGTTGCCAAGCGGCGGAGCCACTCTGCCTGCTGCGGTCCGCTCAGGTGCGGGTCCGCCTCTTCCGCCAGAGCCACAAACCATTCCTGGTGCTGTGTCAGGAAGCTCGGGGTCTCGCCGCTTGCCGTCAGTCGCTCGCTGGCGAACTGCCGCAC
Organism: Armatimonas sp.; assembly: GCA_049840835.1. Lineage (GTDB taxonomy): Bacteria > Armatimonadota > Armatimonadia > Armatimonadales > Armatimonadaceae > JANLTX01. The sequence continues at coordinate 75,060 of JASGJG010000017.1, forward strand.
CATCTCCAGCATGCGGAAGCGCCCATCTGCCAGGGTAATGAGTGATTTATCTACCAGAGCGGTCAGGTGTGGGAGAGTGTCCGGCAGACTGCTATCGCTACAGATTCCTTCTGCGGCTTCCAGAGTCCAGCCGCCAGCGAAGACTGAGAGCCGCTGCAGTAGCAAGCGCTCCGATTCGGTGAGCAGTGCATAGGACCAGTCCAGTGCGGCCCGCAGAGTCTGCTGGCGCGCCTGACCTGTATGGCTCTTACTGGTCAGCAACCCCAGAGAAGAATCCAGGCGAGCCGCGATTTGCTCTACGGTCATGACCCGAACCTGGGCAGCGGCCAGTTCTATTGCTAGCGGGATTCCCTCCAGGTAGTAGCAGATCTGAGCCACCGACTGTGCGTTTGTTCCAGTGAGAGAGAAGGTCTTCTGAACTGCTTCGGCCCGCTCCACAAAGAGCTGCAGGCTGTCATACTCCATCAGCACCCGCAGCAGGGTCGCCCGGCGTTCCGGTAGATGCGCGGGGTCCGGTGCGGGCAGAGCAGGCACGCTCCAAACTTTCTCTCCGGTGATTCCCAGTGCTTCCCGGCTGGTAGCCAGAAGCCGCACTCCCGCGCTCTCGGAAAGTAACCTTTCGGCTATCTTCGCGCAGGCAGTCAGTAGATGTTCGCAGTTATCTAGAACCAGTAGTAGCTGCTTACTGCGCAGGTGCTCGGTAATGCTTTCTAGCAGGTGCTTCCCCGGCTCCTCTTTCACCCCCAGCACCGAAGCTAGCTGTACAGATACTTGCTGCTCGTCGGAGAGCGAGTCCAGTGATATCAGCCAGACACCATCGGGGTACTCCCGCGCCACATCTCGGGCAATAGCCAGTGCCAGCCGTGTCTTCCCGATGCCACCTACCCCGGTTAGGGTCACCAGGCGCGAGCGGCGCAGGCAATCAGCCACTTCTAATCGCTCATCTTCACGGCCAATCAGTTCGGTGAGCGCATGAGGGACATATCCTGTGACAGAAGGAGCAGGTGCTACGGGGGCTACTACGGCACGTGTGCCGCCCTGCGGAGCAACTTCCGACCGAAGACGGTTGTAGAGAGCACGGGTCTCCTCATCGGGAGACATCTGAGGCAGCTCTCGAAGCTGCTCGGTGTACTTTCGATAGACCTGGAGCGCAGCATTCCTATCTCCACTACGAGTCAGAGCTTCCATCAGCCCCCGGCGTGCGGCCTCCCGCCAGGGATCCAGTCCAACTGCATGCCGGTAGTGCCCTACTGCAGCCTCGTAGTTTCCGGCTTCGAGTGCGGAATCGCCCAGAGCCTGCAACGCCTGCAAGCATTCCTGCTCCCGCTTCTCGCGCTCCTGGAACACCCACTCTTCGGAGCAGCTTTCCAAGAGCGGGCCCGTATAAAGCGCAACGGCTCGCTCTCGCTCAGAGAGATTCGGGCTGCCTATCGTGGCATCGAAGGCGCGAACATCTACCAGGGCATTGGTAAGGTCCAGGCGCAGGGTGTGGCGGCTGGGGGACTCCAGGCGGTGCGCCTGGCTGCCCAGTGCCTGGCGCAGCTCGCTCACAATGGGGCGCAGATTGGAGAAGGCGCGGGTCTGGTTCACATCGGGCCAGAGGGTACCCGCCAGCCAGTCGCGCTCTACCAGGCGGTTGTGGCGCAGGGTAAGAAGGGCCAGCAGCCACAGTGCCTTGCGCGACCGCAGCGGAGGCAGCGGTTGTCCTTCAATCAGAACCTGGATGGGACCGAAAAGCGTGATGCCGAGCGCACAAGTAGCTGTCTCGGGGACGGACATGAACGGACGGCTCCTTTTCCCGGAAGGCAGAGCTGTGGGTAGATACGGTTGGTCCCTAAATCAGTCGCGCGGAACGTTTTTTCCTGCTCTGTCGGAACGGTGCCGAGAATCCTGGCTTCGGATAATGCCAGCGTAAGGAAACCTCTATGAAACAGCGAAACAGCGCACCGCTCGGCAATCGACTGCAGGGCGTGCAGCACTTCGGGCTAACTGTGCAGAACATGGACCGCGCCTTCGCGTTCTACACGGAAGTACTCGGCGGCACCGAGATCATGCGCGATGGTGATTTTCAGGGGGAGCGAATCCACAACACTCTGCTCACCGACCAGGAGATAGAGGCGCGTGCTCGCCGGGTCAATCCACGAACCATGGGTGTCCCGGACCTGAAAGGCGGCACACAGCGCCTGGATGTGCGCTTTATCCAGTTCGACAATGTGGTAATCGAGCTACTGCAGTACCGCGACTCCAGCCAGCCTGCCGGGAGTGGCCCCAGCTTCGCCGAGCCACTGGATCCCATGAGTCCCGCCTTCCCAAGAATGATGCACATCTGCTTCCATATCCGCGATGATGTGGATTTCAATAAGTTCATTACAGACCTGGAAACAGAGTCGGCACGGCGGGGAATGACACAGGTAAAAGCCAACCGTGTCGTCACGGTAACTACCGAGCAGGAGCGAAAGGCAGCCCCGCCGGAGGCCAACAGCAATGGTATTACCGAAGGTCGTTCCAACGGCTGGAGGTTGATCTACTGCAAAGGCCCCGAGGGCGAGCAGCTGGAGTTCGTGCAGGCGCTCGGACCGGTGAAACGTGTCTTCGATAGCGCCCGCGAAGCGCGCCAGAAAGCCAGGCAATGACTACAATAAACGAAACCGTCCGCCCCTTCCGCCGAATCGTAACCGGGCACGACCCGGAGGGGCATGCTGTGATTCTTTCCGATGCGCCACCCACCCGAGCGCAGCAAATCGGTGGTCCCGGCGGCCCGACCTTCATTGAAGTCTGGAATACCACCGAAACGCCGGTTGTTATCGATCGGCAGTCCGGCGAACCGGCAGAGAGCGGCCTGGTACTGGCGCCACCGAAAGGGGGCACCCGAATCCGTGTCATCGACTTCCCTCCGGAAAGCGATGCGATTCGCCAGCTCACGGCCACCGAAGCCGCCGAGAAGTTCCGCGAGATGGGGGGCTCGGAAGCAGCACGCTCAAAGACCGATGCGCCGCACCCCCTGATGCACCGCACGCAGACCCTGGACTACGGAATCGTACTGGAGGGGGAATTGACCCTGATCGTGGACCGTGGCGAAACCACCGCCCGAGCCGGTGACATTATTATTCAGCGCGGAACCAACCATGCGTGGGCGAATCGGTCCGAAAAAAACTGCCGCGTGGCCTTTGTTCTAATCGATGGTCAGTACACCGATGGACTGTAACCCTTAACTCCAAGGAGATAGCGATGCGCCTTCCCCCCCTTGCCCCAGAAACGTTGAGCCCCGAACTTCGCCATGTGCACGATGAAATCGCTGGCCTTATGGTACGAACGCAGGAGCGTACCATTGCTCTCAATGCCCAGTTGGCACTGATCGGCCCATTCCCAGCCATGCTGCACTTTCCTCAGTTTGGCGTTCCAGCCCTGGTCTTTCAGCGGGCCCTCTCCACTGAGGCACGCCTGCCCAAGCGAGTGCGCGAGGTAGCCATTCTTACCGTCGGTGCGGCCTTTGGCGCTCAGTATGAGCTTTATGCCCACGAGCTTACGGCGGCGGCAGTCGGTCTTTCCAAATCGCAGATTGCGACTCTGGCGGCAGGCGCTCGCCCTATCGACCTGACCGACGAAGAAGTTATTGCGCACGATGTCGCCCATGTGTTGGTCACCGGTCATATCCTGCCTGCTTCTACCTATGTACGCGCTCTCGAAGTGCTCGGAAAAGAGGGCACAGGTGAGCTTGTCTTTCTCATTGGCGGCTACTGCCTCATTGCAATGCTACTGAATGCCTTCGATGTACCGGTGCCAGATCAGGAGAGCGAATGAACAAGGGAGTCATTGGCAAGGGAAAAGTGGTGGTTATCGGTTCCAGCGATACCCGAATCGAGATAAACGAGCTGCAGAGTACCAATACAAAGGGACTGGTGCTGGTGGTATCGACCTGTCTTCTGTGCCTGCTCTACACTGTGCTTATGGTGGAAGCACACACCAAAAAATAGACCAGGCTTCTCCCTGCCATAGTAGCAGGGAGGAACCGATTCTTACTTCTCCTGGGTACGGACAGTATAGGTGTAGTAGGAAACCGCCAGCACCCCCAGGAACAGCACGGGCATAATCGCCGTGGACGCGCCGTCTGTTGCTGTATGGGCGATGAACGCCGATATCAGCGTGATGCCGAATCCGACGTAGGCCCACTCTTTCAGGCGAGCGGATACCGGAGCAAGTAGCGCTACCACTCCCAGGAACTTCGCGATAGCCAGCTCTACCCGAAAGTAGGGCGGAAAGCCCAGGTGGGTGAAGGCCTGCGCCATCTGAGGCGCGGTCAGATACATGTATGCGGAGAACGCCATCATGAGGGCGAACAGGCCGGTGCTGCCCCAGTACACCGCCTTGATAAGGCCAGTACTGGGGCGGCGGGCGCTCTGCTTTTCGGTTAGCGTGCTCATGCGACTGCCAGTCCCTGGGCCAGACTCTGAACTCGGGTGGCGGCCTGCGCCAGTGTCTTCTCGGCGGCTTCCGGTCCCATAGCCAGTCCTTCGATACGAATGGTTTCGATATCGGTCAGCCCGATGAAGCCAAGCAGGTGACGCAGGTACGGCTCCATGTGGTCCATGGCCTGCGCGGGGCCGGAGCTATAGACACCACCCTGGGAGAGCACCAGCACCGCTTTCTTGCCGGTGACCAGCCCTTCGGGGCCATTGGCACCGTAGCGGAAGGTCACTCCAGCGCGGGCGATATGGTCGATCCAGGCTTTCAGGGTAGACGGTACGCCGAAGTTGATCATACCGGCGGCGATCACCACAACATCGGCGGCCTGCAGCTCGGCGATCAGCCGATCTGAGAGCGTGACGGCCTGCTGCTGAGCGGCGGTGCGCTCGGCCTCGGGCGTGCCCATGCCCAGCACAAAGTCCGGGCTGATATGCGGCAGCGGGTTCTGCACGAGGTCACGGACAACCAGGTGAGACGGTTCCTGGTGGCTCGCCCCGGTCACGTTCTGGGCAAGCTCGGTGGCCATACGAGTGGAGATGGATTCACTGCCGCGCGGGCTGGTAGTAAGTAATAGCACGTTCATGGGTTTTCTCTTTCTTTAAACATCATGTGATGCTTAAGCAACATGTGTTGTATAATACAGAAGAGGGAGGGGGCAGTTCCATACACAAACAGCCCCGTTTGTTGGATAACCAACAAAACCCAGGAGATGTTGTGAAAAAAGTTTCTACGGAGTTTCCCGAGCAAGAACCCATGGACCCACGGGTGCGCCGCACGCGCCAGCTACTGGGCGATGCGTTTCGCTCGCTCATGGCCGAGCGCCAGTTCGCGCAGATCTCAGTACAAGATATTACGGAGCGCGCGACAGTGAACCGGGCAACGTTTTACGCGCACTACACGAGCAAAGAGGAGCTGGGGGCCAGCGTGATTCAGGAAGACCTGCTTTGCGCCCTTGCGGATAAGTTCTCTGCCTGCCCCACGTTCAGCGCCGAGGACCTGACCAAGATGGCGGTGGCGATATTCGAGTTTGTGGGCAAGCTCTCGCCGCAGTGCGCCATTCACGCGGCGCAGCTACATTCCAATGTAGGGCAGGCATTGCAGCAGGGGATCTATGAGCTGGTTCTCGGGTGGCTCTCACGCAGTAGCGGCTACAAGCAGCGCTTTCCCGGCACCCCAAAAGAGACCATCGCCACGGTCCTGGCCTGGGGGCTCTACGGTGGGGCGCTCAAGTGGAGCTCCTCCACTCGTCGCCCGCCTGCAGAGCAGGCCTGCCAGGAGATCGTGGCGATGTTTTTCCGGTAAGCGTTAGAAGAAGCGAATGGTCAGCGGGTAGCGGTAGCTCTCGCCACGGCTGGCGGCACCACAGGCCAGAATGGGGAGCACGATACCTGTGATGATAACGACGGGTAGCAGCAAGAAGCCAACAAAGACGAAACAGAGCAGTGCTGTGACCCAGGTCCAGATGAGAAAGCTAATCTGGAAGTTCAACGCTTCACGCCCATGGGCATCTATGAAGTCGGACTGATCTCGCTTGATAAGCCAGAATAGCAGTGCGCCGAGTACACCCCCCAGATTTACCCCGATGAGTGACCCGATGAGACCACCCAGGTGGGTGTACATCGCCCAGTTCTGGGCTTCTTTGGATGATAGCTGTTGCATGTTTGTGGTTCAACTCCTCCGCGATATAGTAGACTCGTGACTCCCGATTCTGGTTGCACTCCCTTCCCGCGCGTTTCCTGGGGCGAGGACCGTGTCACGTTCCTCCCCGGCGTTATCGAAGAAAGCCCGGTCTGGGCGCTCGTCTTCCCTTTCTATGGAGACAAACTCGTGCTGGCGCAGATACCGGGGCGGGGATGGTGTATTCCCAGCGGACGCATAGAACCTGGCGAAACTGTGGAAGATGGCGCTCGCCGAGAAGTCTGGGAGGAATCCGGCGCCACTCTGAGCCGCATGGCTCCGCTGGGCACGTTTCAACTGACCAACAAGACCACCGGAGTCGTTCACTACGGGGTTGTGTATCTCGGGGATGTCGCCAATCTGGAAGACCTGCCGGAAGGCACGGAGTCCGAGGGGCGCCTGCTTATTCCTATGGAAGACGCCGAGAATACCTACTTCGCCTGGGATGCGCTCCTGGCCGCCGTCTTCGACTACGCTGAAGAGAAACGGTATACCCTGCTGCCCGCAGGGACCTCGCTGGCGGAGTTTACGCAGCTGGAGACCTCTTAGCCCTCACCCCTAGCCCCTCTCCCAAAGTCGCTCATACTTCGCGCCCCAATGGGAGAGGGGGGACCGAAAAACATTGTAGAGATAGCTCCCCTTCTCCCAGAGAGGCTCGACGAAGGAGAGACGTTGGGAGAAGGGGCTGGGGGATGAGGGCTTACAGATTCCTGACCTTGGGCGAGGTGTAGCGGCGCTTTAGCTCCGCTGCCGGGACTTTCTTCGGACCCAGATCGCCGGTCCACGACGTGAAGTAGGCGAACCGCACTCCGAACTGGTACATCTTCGCCACATCCGGTACGCCGCCGAACTCGGAAAGTGCCAGTAGCTTTGTCCCATCGTAGCTATTGAGGAGACCTTCCCAGGAACCACTGAGCGGGTCGGCGGTATCCGCGGGATAGGCATCGACGCTTACAATATCCACCACGTCGTCGCCGGGGTACCACTCGGGCTTTATGGAGTTGAACACCCAGATCAGGTTGTGAAGCTGGTGCGTGGTGGTCAGGCGGTTGAACAGCAAGCGCCAGAGCGCCTTGAGCGGGTCCGGCCCTTTTGCTCCCCACCAGAACCAGCCACCTTCGGCTTCATGCAGTGGGCGCCAGAGCACCGGGCGGTCCACCTTCGCCAGCTTCTTCAGCTCCACGGCAATGGCGTCTATGTCTCGCAAGAGCAGGCGGAACTCGTCCGAGTTCTTATCGGCCAGGGCTTTCTCCACATCGAACGTGGTGGCATTGGTGTTGAAGCCCTTGTACCACATCGCATCTATCGAATTACCCTTGTCATCCAGGTACTTCTTGTTCAAGAGTCCTGTGGGCGCGTTCCAGTGCCAGGAGATTGTAAGAAGCTCCGGGCGCTTGAGTAAACTCTCCGTGAGACCCGCGGGTTTTGCCCCGAACTCCTTGCGCGATGGCGAGTAGTCCATGAGGTCCGCCCCGAAAATAGCAGGAGACTTGCCCGTGACCTGCTTGATATAGGCAACCTCCGGCTGGCCATACTGCCCGGAGAGCGTGACCTTGCCATAGGTATAGACCAGTTTCGCGAACGCGCCACGGGTTTTGGGGGTAGCCCGTTTATCGGCCAGAGCCGGGGATAGGGGCTTCAGCGCGGCGGGGTCCGGGGCAGTAATCAGCTCGATCCAGTCCAGGTCGTAGTAGCCCCAGCCCTTCTTGACCACCAGCGTATTCGACCCTTTACGCAGCTCGACCTTGTTCAGCGTACGCTCCACGAAAAACTGCTCCGTGGCGGGAAGCATACCGGTATAGGTAACGTCGTTGACCGTAATCTCGTAGCCCTTTTCACCGTTGGCGGCGCAGTAGCGCAGGCGCAGGTCATACAGGCCGTCCTGCGCGACGAACGAGAACGATACCTGGTCACCGTTCATGTCGAACCCCGTGACATAGCCTGTACCTTTGAAGCTAGGTCGCTGGCGGGCGACCTCTACTCCGGTTTTGGTACCGTCCTCCGCTTCGAGGTGGATAGTCATTTCGTTTCTGGCGTTCCTAGAACCCCGGTCCAATCCAAAGTCACACCCTGCTTCTGCAGGCTCTGGCGGAACTGGTTCAATAGCGGCGGGGCATCTCGCACGGCGCTGGGATCAAAGACCTGCTTCTCGATACAGAATGCCGCCAGACTCCCAGCAATCTCCCCACACAGCCACTCCGTGGGGTGCATACGCGCACTGGCAGCGGCTAATCGGCTCATACCGATGTTCTTAGAGGCCGGAATCACGTTCGCCGGGCCAGACTCGGTCAGAAACGCACCGAGCGGAATATGGTGGGGTAGGGCAGGCACTAAAAGTGGCTGCTCCGCCTTGTTCGGGTGAATGTCTATAGAGTACAGCGCCGCGCCCACCGAATCCTCGAACAGCGTGCCCCATTTCGCCGCCGGGTTGTCTTTCGGAGCCAGCAGGTGGTTCTCATTGAGCGTGAACCGGGCCTTCAGGCGGCGCGACTCTCGGATATAGGGATGCAGCGCGAAGCCATCGTCGCCCACGCCCGGCTGCTCTGCCCCGGTCAGCAGGCGCATCTCCGGGTAGCCCTTACCCATGCCATCGTCACGCGGGCACTCGGTCTGGAGCCAGCTCGCGAACCCCTGCGCAAACTGGCGCCCACGCTCCAGAATCCGCACCTGCTCGTCTAAAGGCTTGTCTAAGTAGCTCTCTTCGTGGAAATCGTTGCCGCGCCAGTTGATCAGGGCCACATCGCCCACCGGCACCATGCCCCCGGCAAAACTATCCGCTGCGAGAAGCCGCCGATAGGTCCAGAATGGCAGGTAGTTCCTGTCCCCAAGCGGGGTAGGCGCCGTGGTCTTCTCTAAGACCTTGTAGGTCACCGAGAACGGTTCCGGGGTCTGCCCCCGGTACACATAGTCTAAGGTGTACTCCCCGAGCCCGTTGAAATAGTCGTACTCCTTGGGGCGCTCCACCTGCATAGCGGCAGCCTGCGCCTCCCACTTCATCAGGAAGCAGTAGGTAAAGCTCTGTACCCATTCCGGATGCGCAACCTCCGGGGCATGTGGCTCCTGGTAGTCACTCTGCGCCTCCTGTCCGATCACCGTCGGCAGGCCCGCCAGCGTCATCGCGATACCGTCTTCCGTGGCGTCTAGCAGAAACGTCGCGCCGATACGGGTCACCTTGCCCGTATCTAAATCCACAAAGTCCGCGTAGTTGAAGCGCCCATTTCCCGAGAGCCGCGCTACCGAGCGAATCTGGTGCCGGGTGAGGATCTTCTTGATGCGACTGGCCTCCATCTGCGGCGCCAGTCGGTCGCGAATCGCTTTTTCCCAGATATCGGGCATCGCAGAGATGCGGCTGACCCAGCACGCCCCCACGTTCTTCTCCCGCCCCGGCACAATACCCGGTAGCTTGGCGTAGTACGCCCGCACTTGCTCGCGTAGCGCCCGCCAGCGCGCCGTGCTAGGCCCATTGGGCTTTTCTATATGCGAGTTCTCATCCGGCGGACACACAAGCTGACTGGTCAGCTGCCCCCCGATAGTCTTGGTGGGTTCGGTGATTATCACCGAGTACCCACGCGCAGCCGCTGCCTCGGCGGCAGCCACGCCTCCCAGTCCCCCGCCGACAATAAGAATGTCGCAGGTCATGGTGGCATCGGAGACTTTCTTATCCGCCGTGACCACGCGGCGTTTCTCGATATCTAAAACGCGGCCATATTCCAGCGGCGCGGGCACGGGGACATCCTGAGCGAAAGACGAAGCAGTTGGCATGAGCAAAAGTGTGAGGGCAAATAGTCGGAGTTTCACCGTGGTTACTATACCCTGAGACCTGCGTGGGTTTCGATTGAGTTACGAGTGACCCTTTAGCGTTTTGTTCGAGTGATTGGAAATCACTCGCTGAGGGGGCTATCGCCCCGAACGTCCTGCCGGACGCATAGGGTTATGGGTTGATTGATTTGTTAGGTGCTTGCTGATGGCGGGGTGCTCGATTTCTTCGTCGGTTTGTTCTAGCGCTGGTCAGAGTCCAACTCCTGTGTGGTGGTGTTCTTTCTGATGCTGGATATAGGTGACTACTCTGTCAGTCAGGCCAACCTGAAACGCGAAGGCACCATAGCCTTCCTGCCAGTACACAGACCGGTTCAATAGTTCGGTTGTTGCCAGTCGAGAGGAAGCACCTTTGATATGCTTGGCGAACTCCCCGATGCTTATGGTTGCGGGAAACAGCACTGCCATATGTACATGGTTTTCTGTTCCACCAATAGCCAATACCTTGGCACCTAATGTACCTGCCTCTGTTGCAATAACTCGGTGCAACCTCTCCTCGATATCCTCTGTAATCCAGGCTTCCTGGCGCTTCGTCCTCCATACGAAATGCACTGGCACAATAATCTTGCTACGCCTCATAACACTATTGTAGGTTTACAATGCGGCTCTGCCGCAACTACTAAACCCATAACCGTATGCGTCCGGTAGGACGTTCGGCGAAGCCCTCAGCGAGTGACTTCCAGTCACTCGAACATCACCGGGGCGAACCCTGGCAGGACATTAAGACTCCTACCGCGAAAGAGAGAGGGTGAGTCCGGGCGAAGAAGCTACAGGGAGATTACGAGGACGATTCTGGCTGCTCATGGCGCTGCTGGTGCCTGCGAACGCCTACTGGGTGATGCAGAGCGAGGTCGTGCGCTATGCCGGGCACCCCTCTACCATCTCACTGTTCTACAACTGTATCTTCTGGCTGTGCTTGGTACTGAGTGTGAATGGCGTGCTGCGGCGCTTTGTGCCTCGCGCGGCGCTGACCCGCCACGAAGTCCTCTCACTCTATGCCGTGCTGGGCATCTCTACCGCCATTTCCGGGCACGATATGGTGCAGGTTCTCCTGCCGATTCTGGCCTGGCCCAGCTTTCGCGCGGATAATGTGAACCACTGGGACGAGAACCTGCTTCCGATTTTGCCGAAGTGGCTCACGGTCAATGACAACGATGCCCTGAAACCGTTTTATAATGGCCACTCGTCGCTGTATGTACCGGCCCATTTAGCGGCGTGGCTGGTACCCACACTGGCCTGGTCGTTCTTCCTGGCAACTCTCTGTGCCACGTTTCTGTGCCTGAACGCGCTGCTGCGTCGTCAGTGGACTCAGAGCGAGCGCCTGGCGTTCCCGCTGATTCAGCTACCCCTGGAGTTGTCCGAGCCGAAGGCACCGATTCTGCGCAATCCGCTGTTCTGGGCCGGAGTCATCATTGCCGTGGGGCTGCAGCTCTGGAACGGTATCGCGACCATGAATCCGTCGGTGCCGCTGCTGCCCATCAAGTACGTGGACTATGGCGGGCCGAACTTCCCGAACCGACCCTGGAGCGCTATCGGGTGGCTGCCCGTGGGCTTCTATCCATTCGGCATCGCACTGGGCATGCTACTGCCCCTTGACCTCTCGTTTAGCTCCTGGTTCTTCTTCCTCTTCTGGAAGGCGCAGCTGGTTATCAGCGCCTACTTCGGGTGGGACCAGAAGCCGAACTTCCCGTATATCGATGGTCAATCGCTCGGCGCCTATCTGGGCATCGCCGGAGGCGCCCTGTTTGCCATGCGTAAGCGGTTCGCCGTGGTGTTCTGGCAGCTGTTTGAGCGGGGCAGTGACCCGGAAGACGCCGAGGAGCCGATACCGCCCCGCATCGCCGCCATTGGAGCCTTAGTTGGCCTGACCCTGCTCTTCACGTTCTTCCGGCTGGCGGGTATGGGGGGCTGGCTGGCCGCAGGCTTCCTGCTCATCTACTTTGGCCTCGCGATAGGTATCACCCGTATGCGGGCCGAGCTGGGGCCGCCCGTGCACGATCTGCACCATGCCGGGCCAGACTCGTTCTTGCCAACCGTATTGGGACCGACGAACCTCCAGAAGACCGACCTCATGGTGCTGGCCATGAGCTGGGGCTTCAACCGGGCCTATCGTACCCACCCCATGCCGGTGCAGCTAGAAGCCATCAAGATGACGGGGCAGAATGGCAAAGCAGGCCGCCCTCTCTTCTTCGCGCTGCTGGTGGCTGGCCTCCTGGCACCCCTGGCCGCCTTCTGGGCATTGCTGCACCTGAGCTACGAAGCAGGCGCCGCGGGAGCCATCGCTCCCCCGAACGTACTCTCTATCTTTGGGCGCGAGGCCTGGGCTCGCTTCGACTCCTGGACGAATGTGCCTCAGCCCCCGCAGACCGAGTACGGCATCGCCACAGGAGGCGGTATCGCGTTCGTGCTCTTACTCAACCTCCTGCGCTCACGGGTTATGGGCTTCCCGTTTCACCCGGTCGGTTACGCCGTGGCATCGAGCTGGGGGATGAGCGTTCTCTGGGTCCCCATGCTAATCGCCTGGGTAGTGAAACTCGTACTTCTGCGCTACGGTGGGCTGGGGCTCTACCGCAAAGCTCTACCGTTCTTCTTCGGCATCATTCTGGGCGAGTGCCTGGCCGGTAGCCTGTGGAGCCTCCTGGGTATCTGGGCAGGGATTCCTACCTACGCGTTCTGGCCTTAGGTGGCCCTCCCCCGGCTCGCGTGCTCGCCACCCCCTCCCCGACTTCGTGGGGGGAGAGGGTTACGGAAGATGGGGCGCTTGCCGGGTTTTCGCAGAGCCTATCGGGTTCATTTACCCCCGCCCCCAACGAAGTCGGGGAGGGGGTGGCGAGCACGCGAGCCGGGGGAGGGATACTCCCTTACGTATCCGCGATGAAGACGCCGTAGTTCGCTTCGGTACCATCACCGAGGGGTTCCAGGGGGTAGCGCTGTTCGTGCAGGCCGGTGAGCAGGTTGCGCACATAGGGGTTGCGCTGATTCTTGGTGATAACCACATTCTTGACTGATGGCGGAGCCAGCACGGTTATTTGCACCTGCAGGCTGGCCTGGCAGGCAAGGGCCAGGAAGTCCACCGGACTACCATCCGGGGCGGTTACTTGAATGTACTCACGGGTGGCGGGGTCGGCCTCGAAGGTCTGCCAGCCGCGCTTGACTTTCACTCTGTCGCGGTCGGCCTCACCGCCTTTGGGGCGAGCGCCGAGAGTGAGAAGGAGGCTAATCGGTAGAGATGCCAGGGCACTCAGATCGGCCACAGGCAGGTTCTCATAGTCCCCCTCGGCGCGCTTACCGGCGGCCCGGAGCGCTCGCAGGGCCATGAGCGGCCACACCGGGTCTTCATCGACTCGCATCAGAGCGAGAGCAGCGCGGGTGGCGGCCAGAGCGGGGGTGAGTGGGGTGGGTGGGGTGCGGTCGGGCAGCTCAGTAATCCAGCCATCCGGCTGGCGGCGGGCGCGCAGAGTTGCCCCCAGCTGCTTGGCAAAGGCCCGCATGTCGTTGTTTTCGTACTCACGAGAAACAAGCAAAATGCCTTCGATACAGGCGGCCAGATACTCGGTGGGTGCGCTCTCCGGGCGCAGGGTGCCATCGGCTACGCGGCTGCGTAGCGCCCCGATACTGCGCAGAGCGGCCTTCAGGTAGGTTTCGTTATTAGCGACCTTGAAGGTCTCTACCAGGGCGGTCATAGTCTCCCCGGCGGCCCAGGGAGAGCCACACGGAATACGGGGACCGCCGATATGGAAGCGCTCCGCCAATGGAAGACCATTGATATCGGTCTTGAGCAGCCAGCCACTGAGCCGCGGCGTTTGCGGCACGGATCATGAGCTCCGTGTCGAAGTGCGTATTCAAGACATGCAGCCCGTGCGAGGCGCGCGCGGTAGGCACCACGCCCACGGTCTGATCGCTGTGGCAGTCTTCAAAGCGTCGCTCAGAGGCCATGGCATCCCAGAAGGCGCCCCAGTGTGGGCTCTCTACTTCGGCGACCTGGAAATCACAGAGTCCATGGGCCAGCAGGCGAGCCTGGCGGCGCAGAGCATCGTCGCCGTTTAGATAGTAGTGCCCCAGCAGCGCTACAGCGGCGCGGGCAGCATCGGTGCCTTCCCCCGCGATAATCCGTCCACACTCTTTATAGTGCAGTCGGTCCATACTCGGCTTTGCCAGCCGGTTGGGGTCCGTGAGCTGAGCCAGTGCCTGGCGCATGGGGCCGAAGAGGTCGTTGGCCTCCACAGCGCTGTGCTGCTGCTGGCGGTCACCCATGTCGGCTAAGTGCGTGACCAGAAGGTTACGAACATCGGAGTCGGTGCGGGCAGGAGCCACGCGTAGCTCCCAGCCCAGGGTGCGAGTGCCTCTACCATACAGAGCGAGACCGCGCTCGCCTACGCGGAGCGAACCCTCACCTAATAAGGCCACCGTGATAGCGATGCCATTGCGCCAGAGGGCTACGGCCCGGTCACTATCCGGCGCCTGTATCACCTGAGTGCCGCCAGGAGCGAACGGGAGATGCAGGGTAAAGGAGTCTACCTGGATGTTACTTTCCAGGTTCCAGGCCCAGGTAAGCTGGTCGTTGCGACCTTCTATCTGTGCGCTGATCTTAGCGCCATTGCGCTCGCCCCATAGAGTAACCTTGCCCTGCCCCTTTTTCTCATGGTGGGTCAGAAAGAGGGAAAAGGACTGCCCACCCAGAGTTGCCTCAGCAATGGGGCGCAGCGGGCTGGTCTCTATATAACTGAAGAGGTTCTTTCCCTTTTGCCAGTTCAAACGCACTCCGAGCGGCTTGATCCCAAAGCTGATGGCATTATCAGGCACCAGCTCCAGATTCATATAGGAGAGCGGGAAGCGATAGATAAGCTCACCCTCTACATCCGTCGGCTCAGGTTTTCTTTGCGTGGCTGACATGGGTTATGTACAGGTTATCGGGGAGGCTGCGAATGTGGAATACCTGTTAACTTAACGAGAATAAAGGGGAATCTCCAGTTTTCCGATACGCGCTCCGACAATGGGTGACAGGCTGAGGACTGCCTGTGTCCTTACCAGGAGGAGTTATCTCGTGAGCGTGTTTGCATCGCTATTTGGAAAAGAAACGCTAGTGGGGCTGGATATCGGCAGCTCCTTACTGAAAGCTATGCAGGTTGAGGCGCAGCGAGGGCGGTTCAAAATCGTCCGCGCCGTCCAGCAGCCCACACCTCCAGGGGCGGTACGCGACGGTATCGTGCTGGATGCGAGCGCGGTCGGCGATGCCATCAGCCAGATGTTAAAAGCGGCAGGCATCACGGCAAGCGGCGCGATACTCGCCGTTTCCGGGCCCACAGTAATCGTGCGCCAGATCACCATGCCAAAGCTGAGCGAAGCGGTCCTGAAGAAGTCGATTCGCTATGAAGCCAGTAAATATATAACGTCTAACCTGGAAGACTCGGCGCTCGCCTTCGAAATCATTGGCCCCACGCCCGATGACCCCTCGCAGATGGAGGTCATGCTCGTGGCCGCGCCGCGCGAGCTGGTAGACTCCCGCATTGCCGCCGTGGAGCGCGCCGGGTTGGATGCCGTGGCCGTGGATATCGAAGCCTTCGCCCTGCGCCGCGCGCTTGTAGAGCTCAATCCAGATGCCTTCGAGGATGGGAGCCTGCGCGCTCTAGTAGACATGGGAGCGACTCACACGGAAGTGATTCTCTTTACCGGCTCTACCTTCGCGCTCACCCGCTTTATTCCTATCTCCGGTGATACGTTCACCGATGCCATCAAGAACCAGCTACGCATCGAAGCGGCCGAAGCGGAAGCCCGCAAAGCGGAAGCGGATATGTCTGTGCTGATCAGCGGAGCCGGTGAGCCGCAGCAGGTAGAGCTGGCCCGTATTCTTCAGACCACGATTGATGAGCTGCTGCGTGAGATTCGCCGCTCCATCAACTTCTTCCAGTCGCAGCTGGAGGACGATGCACCGCCCCCGCTCGCTGAAATCCTGCTGATTGGTGGCACATCACAAATTCCTGGTCTGGCACCCTACATGACTGCCCGCTTAGGTACCGATACTCGGGTGGTTGACCCATTCGATACCACACTGCTGGAAATGAGCTCGGAAGCGGAAGACTGGCTCCGTGATCAGGGTTCGCATCTGGGCGTCGCTCTCGGCCTTGCCGTGAAAGAGAACATGAACGTCCTGGGCGGCAAGTCCTGAAGCTACAGAGAGAAACCCAATGCCCAATATCAACCTTATAGCATCACGTCGCGAAGAAAAGAAACGGCTAGAGCGTACTGCGGGCCAGCTCTTTATCGGGCTGGGCAGCTCCGTGGGTGTGCTGCTTCTGCTGGCATCCTACATGGCGGCGCGGCACCTCTCCATGAACGCGGATATGTCTAGCGCAGACCAGCGCATGGAGAAGATTCAGCCCACGCTCGATGAGATCGAGCGTATCAAGAAAGAGACTGCCGATCTGGAGCCCAAGGTGGAGCAGCTGGAAACCGCCAAACTGCAGACTCTGCGCTGGCAAGCGGTTTTCCTGGCGCTCTCTCGCACCACGCCGCACAACACCTGGCTGTCCCAGGTCTCCGCCGCCGAGGGGGAGAGCCCAACGGTGAGCATCCAGGGGCAGACCGAGAATCAGCACCAGGTTGCCGATATGAACGAGGCACTGCAGCGCGAGGCGGTCTTTGCAAATGTAGAGATCAAAGGAACCAATGCGGTGAACGTTACCCTGCCGGGTAAGGGCACTATGGCGCCGCCGGAGCAGATTCAGCGCATTCAGTTCGACCTGACCGCGCAGCTCAAGCCGATTCAGAAGCCGCAGGCACCGTCCGCAGGCGGCGAGGCCACCAAGACCGCTATGGCCACGGGAGGCAAGAGTAATGGCTAGTAAATTCCTACTGAAGCCCACCAAGAAGGTCTGCATCGGTATGGGTGCAGTCACGGGGGCGATTCTGCTGGGCTCGGTCGGAGTCTGGTTCTGGCAGAACGGCGACCTGGAGGCGAAGGCCAAGATCGTGCAGGCCAAGCACGACCAGGTGGAGCACGGTGAGCGTGTAGCCCGCAGGCTAGATGAAGTGAAGACCGAGCACGAGGGGACTGCCAACAAACTCAAGTTTCTGGAGAGCGCGGTTTCCGGCAAGACCTATGTGTCTACCATGCTCAAGCAGATCGAAGATATGGCCGTGGCCGAGAAGCTCAAGGTGCTGAGGTTCGATCCCAAGCATGAGCCTGCGCCGCCGCCGCCGACCGATCCGGAAGCCAAGAAGAAGTGGGTGCCGCAGCCGTATGACAAAGAGCATGCGGATATGCAGGTGCAGGGCACGTTCTGGTCAGTCACTCGCTTTGTGAACCGGCTGACCAAGTTCCAGAAAATCGTCTCGGTGGATGCTGTTCAGCTGCTGCCGCTCAGCCCGGTGGCAGGAACATCGCCCAGCCTGAACGCGACGATCAAACTCACCGGTTTTGCGTTCCATGATGATGAGAAGCTACAGATGGAAGCGGGTACCTCTACCACCACTACCCCCGGCAGCAAGCCGCTACTGGGAGCCGGAGCGGGTACAGCGCATAGGAATGCAGAGAATCAGGTGATCAATGCGGGAGCCAACCAGGGTGCTGCTCCCAAACCGGGAGCCGGAGCGACACAATGAAGCCAATAGATAAGAAAGACCAACCCAAGCTCTTCGCGCTAGTCGGTATGGCCGTAGTGGCATTCGGCTTCGGTGCGTATCAGTTTGCTACCAGCTCGACCGCCCAACCTGTCGCGCCCAAAGCCTCGCCGTCTCCTGCGGCGAACGTTGCTCAAGGTGGGCCGGGAGATCCGGCGGCGGCAGATCCAGGTACCTGGAAGCCCGAGGGCCAGCAGGACATGATTCCGATTGGTGGGCGTGACCCGTTCATGCCGGAAGGTTTAGCGGCTCCGCAGCCGTCGCCCACCCCGGTACCACCGCCCAAACCGACCCCGGAACCCCATGGACCATCGCTGCCGCCCGGCGGTGGGAGTGGACCTCTAGTGATTCCCCCGCCAACACCACATATGACTGTGGGAGATCCAGCCCCGTCGGTGAAGATAATCGTGCCCACGCCGACACCGCCGCCGCCCGCGCCCTCGCTCGATCTCTCCGGAGTTATCGTAGCCGAAGACGGCAACCGTAGTAAAGCGATCTTCAAATCAGAGAAAGCAAATCGAATCCTGGGTATCGGAGATGCCGCCGGTAATGGCTGGCGTATCGCGGACATTCAGGAGAGAAAAGTAGAGATCATCGACCCCAAGACTGGCCGACGCGCTACAGTCGAGTTGGATTAATAGGAGTTTTTCTTGTGCAAACCAGACAGATGCTTCATGTGCTAGCACTCGCCTCGCTCGGGCTGGTCGTCCCAGTCACCGGCGCTCATGCCCAGACCCTGGCTATGCGGGGAACCAGCCGCGCGTCGGAGCGTATCAACGATATTACCGATGTTCAGGTCCTGACCAATGAAGTCGGGAAAACCCGCATCGTTATCGAAGGTACAAGGCCCTTCACCCCGGAGATCTCTGCCTCCAAAGGCAGTACGGTCATCTCCGTGCCCGGTCTCTGGCGTGCCGGTCGGACCGGCGCCCGAGCGGTGAACAAAAACGGCGTTACGTCGCTGAGCTGCGTGCAGTTCTCGTCCAAGCCCCGCCGTGTGGTTCGCCTCATCGCCAGCTCCCAGAAAGAGCTGCGCTATGAGCTGCATCCCACAGCGGCTCCCCATATCTGGGAGGTTGTGCTCACCGACGGAGATGCCCCGGCTACCGAGAAGATCGCCGCAGACATGGCGCCGCTCACCGCGGTAGGAGCCGTTCCCGCGAAGGCCAACAAGCCCATAGCGATTCCGGCACCCGTGCCCACAGCCCCATCTATCTGGAGCAACGATAAAGAGTCGCATATAGCCGATGCCGGTTTCGAGCCGACAGCCCGCACTCTCACAGCGACTCTCGTTGCTATGGAAAGCACCCAGCGCCCGGTGGGCATGATGCTCGCCACCCCGGAGCGCGTGACCCCGTCTCTGGTGCCCGTGGCCAATGTGAAGCCGGAGTCTAAGAATACGAAAGTCGCCCTGGGTAGCGGACCGCTCGCACCAGTCACGATTACAATTCCGACCCCGCAGGTGGATACCCTGCCCGGTCTGACAGCTGCCGCCATCACGGCGGGCAAGCCGCAGCCTGTGGCCGATAAGCCTGCCGCGAAAGCCGCTGCAGACAAGCCCGCTGCGAAGACCCCGGATAAGAAGCCTGCCGAGAAACCGGCGGCTCTGAAACCGACGCCTGCACCAGATAACCGCAAGCGTGCCAGCGACCCAGTCGATGTGGAGAAGGCCCGTGTGTCTCTGGACCTGATCGATACCGATATCACCGCTGTGCTGAAGGCCATTGCCGATCAGTCTGGCGTGAATATCATCGTCAGCCCGGAAGTCACCGGCAAGAAGGTCACTGTCTCGCTGCGCAAAGTCACCGTTGCCGAGGCTCTGAGCCAGATCGCCAGCATCTCCAAGTTCGAGTACCTACTGAAAGGCCAGACCTTCTTCGTGGGCTCTGCGGAGACCATCGGCGCGGCGGCGAAAGACCCGGCGCTGGATGCTATCGATAGTGAGCATGTGCCGTTCTTCTACGCGGAACCGAAGGACCTGGAAGCCGCCATTACGCAGGCCTTCCCCGGCCTGACATTTAAGGTCATCGCGGTGAGCTCCGAGTCCAAGCTGGTGCAGACCGACCCGTCCAGTGTTGGTACAACCGGCCCACAGACCAACCAGCCTACCAGCCAAATGGTCAAAGTGACCCCGCGAGGTGGTGTGGTAGCGATCACAGGCAGCGCGGATCGCCGCAAATCGGTCCGCAAGTTCATCGAGGACACCGAGAAGAACATCATCTTAGCCAGTGTCAAAGATGCCGAACTCAGCCGAGCCCGAGTCGAAGGCTACGAGACCGAGGTCTATAAAGTCCACAACTCCGACCCGGATAGCCTGATCGGGCTAATCAAGCAGCTGGTTCCGGGAGTCAACGTGCTCCCCGGCGCTCTGCCCAGCTTTGTGGGTGCCGGTGGCGGCGGTTCTGCCTCGTTCTCCACGACAGGCGGTGGCGGTGGCGGCGGTGCTACGGCGCTGAAGACCAACATGCTGGTTATCACCGGTCCGGCCAACGATGTGAAGCGTGCTATCGAGCAACTCGAGAAGATCGATGTCAAGGTGCCGCTGCTGACCTTCGAGGCGAAACTGGTCGAAGTCAACAACGATGATAAGAACCGCCTGGGTATCAGCTACGACTTCGGTCGCAGCGTGACTATCGGTGAGCAGAACGTGGGTGATGCGGGCAGCCTCGGCGCGAGCGCAGGTGGCTCCAGCTCCGGAGGAGGAAGCAATCCGGGCCGCGAGTTCAATGCGGGCGCTATCTTCCGAACGCCGTACACCATCAACGCCACGATCAATGCGCTGACCTCGCTGAACAAGGCCCGCATTCTGGCGAGCCCGACTCTGACCGCTCTGGACAACAACCCGGCTATCGGGTTCATCGGCGACGAGATTAAATATGTCTCCAACATCCAGCAGAGCACAGTGGGGCAGAGCATCTCAACCGAGGTAGCGCGTGCCGGTATCACCCTAAAGGTGGTAGGCCGTGTTCGACCGGACGGTGAGATCGAGCTCCTGGTACACCCGGAAGTCTCGCTGGTGAAGAGCTTCCTGCAGCTCCCCAACGGCGTGTCTCTGCCACAGATCGCCACTCGCTACGTAGACACTACGATTCGAGTGAAAGACGGCGAAACCATCGGTATCGGTGGCCTGCTGAACGAGCAGGATGCGGAGATTATCCAGAAGGTGCCGATCCTGGGCGACCTGCCGATTCTGGGTCGGTTCTTCCAGGACAAGCAGAAGAACAAAACCCGCACCGAGCTGATGGTCTTCATCACCTCGCGGATCGTGAAGGACTAGTAGGGGAAATCCCTCACCCCGGCTACGCCGACCCTCTCCCATGTTCAAGCTCGCTACGCGAGTGGGAGAGGGTATTGGAAAGCCGCCTCTGTTCTCTTCTCCCCCTCGCCCACCCACGAAGTGGGCTCGGATATGGAAGAGGGGGTTGGGGGTGAGGGAATCCTGTTTAACAGATAGCAGTAGAGAAAAGGACACACCATAACGCCCCGGTAAAAGCCGGGGCGTTGTTTATTTCCTCTACGTTTACCTGCAAATTCATTGGATTATAACCAATAATCCTGCTGGGATGGTACTGTTTTGATCGGAACACAAGGCGATAGACTCGGCGAGCTATTCATTGCTCGCGGCCTCATCACCGAGGCAGACCTGATGAGCGCGTTGGAAAAGCAGAAGCAGCTCGGCGGTAACAAGCCCCTCGGCGAGCTTCTGGTCTCCATGGCCCTCATTACAGAGCGCGACCGCGTGCGCGTGCTGGGAGAGCAGTGGGGGGTAGAGTATATCGACCTCTCTGAGCGTAGAATCGACAGCGAAATCGCTCAGCTTATCTCGCAGGACCTGGCGCGCCGCTACAAGGTAATCCCTCTGGAGATAGAGGGCAGCAAGCTGCGAATGGCGATGAAGAATCCCCTGGATATCTTCGCCACCGACGAAATCCGATTAATCACCGGCAAAGAAGTCGTTCCGCTCATTGCGACTGAAGAAGACATCATTGTCGCCATCGGTGAGGCGTATAAAGCCACCGCCCAGGCCGTTGAAGATGCCCTCAAGAACTTCGATGACGGCACGATCAAGCTGGAGGCCAACACTAAGATCGAGGAGGCCATGGAAGACCTCCTGGCCGCCGCCGATGACACGCCCATCATCAAGATCGCCAACCAGATCATCGCCCGTGGAATTCAAGACAAAGCGTCGGACATCCATATCGAGCCCGCCAAAGATCAGGTCAAGGTCCGGTACCGCATCGACGGTATTCTATTAGACGGTCTGACGGTCCCCAAGAACGCTCAGAGCGCGCTGGTCTCGCGTATCAAGATTATGGCCGACCTGGACATCGCCGAGAAGCGTGCCCCGCAGGATGGCCGTATCTCCGCCATGATCGAGGGCAAGCAGTTCGACTTTCGTGTGAGCACACTGCCCGCGGTCTTCGGTGAGAAGATCGTTATGCGCGTGCTGGACAAATCCAACATCTCCGTGGGTCTGCACAAGCTGGGCCTTCTGCCGCACACGTTCGAGATGTTCGAGTCCATGCTCATGCGCTCGTATGGCATCATATTAGTAACCGGGCCTACCGGTTCCGGGAAATCCACCACGCTCTATTCCAGCCTGGCGAAAGTCAACTCGGGTGAGAAGAACATCATCACTATCGAGGACCCGGTGGAGTACGAGCTTGGCGGTATCACCCAGGTCGGTGTGAACAACCGCGCGGGCATGACCTTCGCAGCGGGCCTCAAGTCTATGCTCCGCCAGGACCCGGACATCATCATGGTCGGTGAGATGCGAGACAAGGAAACAGCCAATATCGCCATCGAAGCGGCGCTTACCGGCCACTTAGTCTTCTCCACGCTGCACACTAACGATGCCCCCGGCGCCGTCGGTCGACTTATGGAGATGGGAGTCGAACCGTTTCTTATCGCGTCCGCTACCGTGGGAGTCATGGCCCAGCGCCTTCTCCGACGAGTCTGCGAGAAGTGCAAGGCGCCCTATGAGCCACCGCGTGATGCGATCAAGCGCCTGGGTATGAACCTGGAAGAGATCGAGCGCAGTAAAGTCACGTTCTTTCGTGGCAAAGGCTGCGAGATCTGCAAGGGCACCGGCTACAAAGGCCGTGTAGGCTGCTACGAGCTCATGCCAGTGACCGATAAAGTCCGCGAGCTGATTCTGGCCCACGCCTCGGCCTACGCCGTGCGTGAAGCCGCTATCGAAGCCGGAATGAAGACGCTCAAAGACGATGCGATGGAGAAAATTCTACTCGGCATGACCACGCTGGAAGAATCGCTCCGCGTTATTTACTCAGGTTAGTCCTAATTATGTCTGTAGAAGTTCAGGGAGAAGATCTTGCCGAGGCGGTAGGGCGCCAGGGCCGCACCGTGCTGCGCATGGCCGCTGCCGTGGAAGGGCTGACCGGTCAGGCACAGTCGCTAGAGCGCTGGGTGCGAGACACCCTGACTCTGACCCGTGCCCGTGAGCGAGAGCTAGAAGACGCGCTGGCCTACTCGAAGCAGGAAACCAGCCAGGTTGCCCTGGAGGCGATTCGGATTGTAGATGCGCTGGAGTGGGCACGCGATGCCGCAAAAGCGCGCAAAGATGAGGAAGCGCTTGCTTTATTCGATACGGCACGCCAGGACTGCATCCGCCGATTGGCGGCAGTCGGAGTGACGGAGATCCCCACCGAAGGGGAGTTCGATGGCAGGCTCCATGAGAGTTTAGGAGTGCGCAAAACAAAAAAGGTACCGCAGTACCATATTGTCTCTGTGGCGCGACGCGGCTGGTTACGCGGCAGCGACGTGCTACGGCGCGCTCAGGTTGAAACGGCGGCATGAACGACGCACTGGAAGGCAAAACCGAAGAACAGATTCGCTCGATGGCCGCTATCGGAATCGACCTGGGTACCTCCACGTCTGCCATAGCGATTCTCGACGAAGAGGGCAAGCCCTACTTAGTCTCCGATGAGAACGGCGACTTCATCGTGCCGTCTATCGTGCAGGCGCATGAGGGCGAGCTTATCGTCGGGTCCGTTGCCAAAGCCGGTGCTCTCACCTTCCACGACAAAACCGCTATCGAAGTCAAGCGCCTCATGGGCACAGGCGAGACCGTAAAGCTCGGCAAGCGCATCATGTTCCCCGAGGAAGTCTCGGCCCAGATTCTCAAGCACCTGAAAGGGTGCGCCGAGATGCGCCTGAACCGAAACGTGACGGATATCGTATTAACCGTTCCTGCCCGGTTTGAGAACGCCGCACGAGAAGCCACCAAGAAGGCCGCCGAGCTTGCAGGCCTGAATGTCCTGCGCCTTATCCACGAGCCGACAGCGGCAGCCCTGACCTACGGCCTGGACCACCTGAAAGAGAACCAGCGCGTGCTGGTATTCGACTTCGGTGGGGGCACGCTCGATGTGACCGTGCTGGAGATGTTCGAGGGCATCTTAGATGTCAAGACCAGCGTGGGCGACGATAAACTGGGCGGCAAGGACATCGATGACACGATTATCGAGATAATCCGGGAGCGCTACGCCAAAGAGAACGGCAAGAAACTCCCCACTGCCTCCAAGGACCGCAAGATAGCGCAGATGCTCAAAGAGGAAGCCGAGCGCGTGAAAAAGCTGCTTTCCTTTGAAGAGTCGGTCACGATCAACCTGCCCTACCTCACCGAGACCGGCGGCATCTCGTTCCCCTTCAACCGAGAGGAGCTGGATGCGCTTCTGGAGAGCCTGCTCATGCGGGCCATGTCTCTCACCAACGAAGCGCTGGCCCGTGCCCGCCTGCGCTGGGATGAAGTCGATGTCGTGCTGCCCATCGGTGGCTCGTCACGCATTCCCCTGTTCCGCCGCGCTCTGGAGTTCGCCTCTGGCAAACCGCTACACGAAGGTGTCAACCCCGATGAAGCCGTGGCCATGGGTGCGGCTATCGCAGCAGGTATCGAGCTAAACACCTACGCCGAGCAGCAGAAGCAGATCATGGTGCTGGATGTAAGTCCACACCGCCTGGGTGTGGCCGCCATTAAACAGGTCGGCCCCAGCCAGTACATCAGCGACTACTTCAGCGAGCTGATTCCCAAAGATGCCAAGCTGCCATCGCTCTCTAGAAGGCAGTACCGCACGCTCTCGGATGGCGGCGAAGCAATTGTGATTCAGATCTACGAAGCCGCCACCGGCAGCAACCTCTGCCGCGACCACCGGCTGATTTCGGAGATGCCCCTGCGCTCTCTTTCCTCTAGCATGAAAGACGAGCAGGTACAGGTGGACTTCTCGTACACCATGGATGGCATGCTGGAAGTGATTGCCCGCTATGTCTCCGCTCCCATGGTGAATGTAGAGGGCAAGTTTATGCTGGAAGCGCCGGTCGAAAAAGACTGGCGTACCATGCGCCTCGCCGAGATGTGCGCCCCGCTCTTAGGCCAGGCCGAGCGCGTGCTGGGGGAACAGCCCGATGCGGCCCAGATCGTGGAAGACGCCGCTCAATCCCTGAAACGCGCCATCCTCACCGACGACGAAGACGAAGTCCGCCGCCATCTGGATTTGCTCACAGACGCCCTCTTCGAGGTGATTTAGGAAAGTGTCCCCTCTTGAACCGCCACTAGGCGGAACAAACTCTCAGGTTTCCGTATACTGACGTTCACCACCACCAGCGATAGAAGGACCTGGGATCGAGACTTTTACCAGCAAGCAAGTCGCCTGAAGGGAACTGCCCAGGCTGCTTCTTTGCCTCCGGCGTGAACGTCTTCCCGCCATCATCCTTAGCATCTGGTCCCACGCTCCACAGCGTGCCATCCGGCTTATAGCGTAGCGGCGCGCGAACTGGAGAGAATGGGTCTACCGGCACGGCTTTCAGATACCCCGCAGAAACCAATTTTCCCAACGACCGAGGAGGAGCGCCATACTCGCGCTCATAGGCGTACCGGGCAAGAGAGGTACGCAGCAGCGCACATTGTGCACGGTTGAAGTACTCCGCCATCTCAAAATTGCGATATCCCGCAATGCTATAACCTGTCTCCAAGATATGATCCGGCCTATCCGGATGCCAAGGGCTATCGAAGCGAGCCTGAGCACGCCTCACGCAGTCATCGCAGGAATACGCTACCCACTGAGGACCATAGTAGACCGCCTGCGCCCGTCGCCAGAAATCACGAAAATCACTCTTGTGCTCCGCCTGGCCTGTAGGCGGTTCTGCCTCGGCGGTGCTATCTACCGTCATTTTCTCCCAGGCGTACACCGGCCCTGCCCGAAATAACGAGAGCTCATCTTTGAAGTTATCGGCCTGCAGCTCCACACGCAGGCTTTCCGCCAGGGGCCAGCGGCGCGCCTCTATTCGCTCCAGTCGCGTCACTGCTGCGCGTGCTGTCTTCACCTCTACAATCCCGGTCAGAAACCAGGCCAGCTGCCCCCCCTTCGTCTCATACTCACTTCCATCTTGGCGGTCCTCAAAATTGCCCCCGCGTGGCACCATGACCCCGACCTCTATACAATCCAGAGCGCACCGCATAGCTTCACTCAAGTTACCTGATTCCGTGTAGGTCTTAGCCGCGAACTCAGAGCCAGCCTGGAGTGGGGATAGTAGTCACGAAGGTTGCTGTGAGGGTAGGATGGGTTGGTGTTCCGTGGCACCAGATACTCTTGCGTAAGTGCCTCACGAGTCTTTTCCAGGCAGGGTTTGTTCGCAGCAAGCAGCTTCTGGTGCATGGCTAGCGGCATACTTCTCCCAAAAAAGTAGGTCTTCCCCTCCAAGCGATAGCACTGAAGGTCTTTCGCTTGCTCCAGCGTGTCGAACCCATTGGGCGAAGGGAGCGGCGGGTCCGGAGGCAGTACTAGCGGCGCCACATAATGACTCTGATACCAGAGCATAGTTGTACCTCCCAGCACCGTGAGCGTGAGAGCAGTCCCTACAGCGAAGCGTTTGAAGCGGCTCATACGAGAATAACCTCTAAAATCTTTACATTAGGATAGTAAAATTCGCCCCAGGCTTCATATCTACCTTCAGCGCCTCTTTCCATGCTGTGAAAGTAAGAAGGAGCCGTTCTTTCCCATGGAGAACTGCACGGATAAGGTGAGCCATGCGACAGAGAGTATTCTTACTGAGCACAGCGATTCTTGTGCCGTTTCTCGTTAGTTGTGGTGGTGGCGGAGGCAGCGAGGGCCTTTCTGGGGTGCTGAACGTTGCTTCATTCGTCATTCCTGCCGGGGAAACCCGAACGGTCACGGGCGACCTGGTAGTGAACTCCGTGGCAGACTTGGTGATCGAGGGTGAGCTCAAGGTAACTCCGGGGGCACGGGTGGCGCTCTACTCCGAGGGCGATGTGAATATACACGGTCCTATCAGCACGGCACCGGGGCGTGCCAGGGGTTCCCGACAGAGCGAACGTCCCGCCGACCTGATTATGGCCGGGGACAATATAGTGATTACAGAGAAAAGCCACCCCTTTGTTATCGAGCTTGCCGATACAGGGGCATCCATTTACATCACCACGCTGTCAGAGGCCGGAAAGATCGATATTTCCCAGGACCTCGTGACCAAGCCTGGCAAGGATGCGACCTCGCGCGATACTGTTGGTGGCCCAGGGGGCAGCATCCACATCGGTAACGATACTGCCGCTCTTGAGGCGCAGGTCGATGGCAAGCTGAACGCCACCAAGCCAAGGACCGTCACTGTCACCTCCACGCTGACCACCGGGCGCGGGGGGCACGGATTCACCGATAACACCGGGGCTGTCCTGGAAGATGGACTGGTGGTCGCATGCACCGGTGGTGGCAGTGGTGGATCTGTCTTTATCGACTCCAATCGAGAAACCCCGCCGATCCTGCGCCGGGAACAGGTGGTTCTGGGACATGGGGGAAATGCAGGAAGCTGCGGCAGCGCAGGAGCGCCAGTTCGCGGTAAGTCGGGGACGAGCGCGGGGGAAGCGGGCCAGTCCGTTTCCGTGGATCTGGGCGCAGAGGGATATGGTGGTCAGCTGTTTCGGAGAGCGACCGCTGTGGAACATGGTGCCGAGAGGGGGCTTCAGGGGAACGTATTTGCTGCGGCAGGTAATGGCGGCCCCGGAGGCAGGGGCGGCGATACAACGGTTAAGGTCGCGGTCATACCTCAGGGGGAAACCATTCCCAGTCAGGTACACCTGGAAGACGGCGGCAACGGTGGGACTGCCACCCAGCAATTTCAGAACGGCGGGAAAGGCGGCAATGTCACCATTGAGGTGTTTGGGACGCAGCAAGCCCCCGCCACGCACGCGGTGACGCTGAAGAACTACGCCAACGGCGCAGCAGGGTTCAGTGGCTGCTCGGTCTCTCCGACCAATCCCGGCTCCAGCGGCGGAGCCGGAGGCGAC
This sequence comes from Armatimonas sp., assembly GCA_049840835.1. Classification (GTDB taxonomy): domain Bacteria; phylum Armatimonadota; class Armatimonadia; order Armatimonadales; family Armatimonadaceae; genus JANLTX01. Next base: position 102,946 of record JASGJG010000017.1, read on the forward strand.
CTCACGGCCCCACTTTCCGTAGGTATCAATGTGCAGGACAGCTTTCGCGGGGGGCGTGCCGCGGACGGCGACCCACCCGGAGTAAAGGGGGCGGGCGGCACTCTCTCCAGGGATGGCTCACGCTACCCTGACGGTCAGGTGGGTGTGGCCTGTGGCGCGGCCAGCACGATCAGCTTCTCCGAAACAGAGGTAAGCCTGTTCACCAACGAGGAGAAGCAGGTCACCCTCACCCGCACCGGACCACTGGCACAGGCGATTCGACCGATACAGGTGACCATTCGCAGCCAGGACGGCGGCGTGGCCAACATTCGCAACCCGATAGACAACACCATCGCCAAGAGCCATACGATTCTGTGGCAACCGGGTCACGCTTCGCTGACCCTGAAGATCGTGGGAGGCGTGTACATCCACAACGACCCGGACATCGAGGCGGTGATTGTAGACAGCCAGTTCGGCGGCATCCAGACCACCCTGGAAGTCATCAACAGCCAGCGCCTGACCACCGGAGTCGAACTTCAGACAGTCGGCGGCACCCGGATACCCGCCGGGACGGTTCTCACCAACGTTCCCGATGGCGGAGGGCACATCAGTGGCATCGTGGTCACGCCCCCGAATTCCGCCTGCTCCAGCTGGCATGGCGTACCCCGAGGTGGCAGTAGCAGCAGCGGCGTGACCGTAGATGGCGAATCCGTCTCTGCTCTAACAGACGACCCGTGCGGCTACGGCCTGGTCATTCAGCCCACAGGTCCAACCGACCGCACCCGAAGCGCCCCTGGACCGAGATAGAGCACGAGGCACTGTAGAAACCTGCACTACCAGCAGGTAACGCCTTTACTATCGTTGCATCCCGTCACATACGGCCCCGATACATCAGGCAAGCGGTGTGTTATCCCTCTTCCCCCCGAAGGGGTCTTCTGGGAAGAGGGACGAGCGAGCGAAGCGAGACTCAAGGGAGATGGCTTCCCCCTTCCCAAATGGCCCAAATCTTGCCGGTAGAAAGCAAACGGAAGGGTAGGGTATACTACTTCCGCAACGGGGGCGTATTAGCCCCCGTATCCTATGTCTGAAGGCCGCAATCAAACGCGGCATGGGAGAAGAGCGAAGCGACATGGCGAAAAAAGCCACCTTCGATAAGGCGAAGTATCTCCACTTCTACGAACAAATGGTCCATATCCGTGAGTTCGAAGAAGAGTGTCTGAGAGCATTCCAGCGCGGTAACCACGGTATCGGCGGCTACCTGCACCTCTATTCCGGCGAAGAGGCTATCGCTGTCGGAATCATCGGGGCTCTGGAATTAGATAAGGGTGACTGCTTCATCGGGCACTATCGCGACCATGGCTATGCGCTCGCGGCGGGCAGCGCGCCCGGCCCGGTCATGGCCGAGATCTGCGGCAAGTACACCGGGTGCTCCAAGGGCAAGGGCGGCTCCATGCACATCTGCGATGCGGAGAAGGGCTTCTATGGAGGCTACGGTATCGTCGGCGGCAACGTGCCTATCGCTCTGGGCCTGGCCTATGCGCAGAAGTACCGCCAGCAGGCTGCCGTGAGTGTCTGCTTCTTCGGCGATGGTTCCATGAACCAGGGCGCGTTTCACGAGACCCTGAACATGTGCCAGCTCTACAAAGTCCCTGCGCTGTTCGTGTTAGAGAACAACGGTTACGCCATGGGTACGAGTATCGAGCGCTCCCATGCGAATACCGACCTCACCGAGCGTGTGGCCAGCTACAACATGAACCGCAAGCGGATCGATGGCCAGAACATCGTGACCGTTCATGAAGAAGCCAAGCAGATCATCGAAGACATGAAGAAGAACCCGGCTCCGTTCTTCTTAGAGTGCGATACGTACCGGTTCCACGGACACGGCGCCGCCGATGAGGCCAAGCAGACCGTGGTGTACCGCACCCGCGCCGAGATCGAAGAGGCCAAGGCAAACCGTGACCCGATTGCTATCGCGGCTGACCTTCTGCTGAAGAACGGGACGCTGACCGATGCGCTGATTGTGAAGATTCACGATGAGGCCGTGGTCGCCGCGAAGGCTGCCATGCAGTTCTCCGACGATTCCCCGGTACCCCCCGCCGACGAGCTTCTCAAGGACGTTTACATTTAATATGGCAAAGCTACGCTATATCGATGCTCTGGCGCAGGGCATCCGCGAAGAGATGCGCCGCGACGAGTCTGTGTTTCTCGTCGGTGAAGAAGTCGGGCAGTACCAGGGCACCCTGGAGCTTTCCAAGGGCTTCTTAGAAGAGTTCGGCAAGCTCCGAATCGTGGATACCCCCATCTCCGAGGTCGGTATCATCGGGCTGGGAATCGGTGCGGCTATGGCCGGACTACGCCCCATCTGCGAGATGATGCGCCTGGACTTCGCCACGCCCGCCTTCGACCAGATCGTGCAGCACGCGGCCAAGATTCGCTACATGTTCGGCGGCCAGTTCAAGGTGCCCATGGTGATCCGTGGCCCCTCTGGCGTTGGGCTTCAGCTCTCCGCTCAGCACTCCCAGGCCATCGAAGCGACCTTCGCACACTATCCCGGCCTGAAAGTGGTCTGCCCGGCCACCCCCGCCGATGCCAAGGGCCTGATGCTCACCGCCATCCGCGATGATAATCCCGTGGTCATGGTGGAGTCTCTCCGCATGTACATGGTGAAGCCGGATGTGCTGGAGAAGATTCAGCCGGGCCTCTCCGAAGTGCCGGAAGGCGATGAAGGCGTGCCGTTTGGGAAAGCCAACGTGCTCCGCGAGGGTACCGATGTCACCATCGTGGCCTATAGCTGGATGGCGATTAAAGCCCTGGAAGCGGCGAATATCCTGGCGAAAGACGGTATCTATGCCGAGGTTATCGACCTCCGTACGCTGACCCCCTTAGACATGGCGACCCCGCTGGCGTCTATCAAGAAGACGCATAGAGCAGTCGTCGTGCAGGAGCAGTGGGGCCTCTATGGCGCCGCCGCCGAGGTCAGCGCCCAGATCGCCGAGCGCGGGTTCTACGACCTGGATGCGCCGGTACAGCGCGTGACCGGAGCCTTCGTTCCCATGCCTTACGCCAAGAACCTGGAAGCCCTGGCGTTCGCCAACGAGAACGATATCGTGGCCGCGGTGAAGCGGACGCTGGGAGGCAAGTAAATGGCCGACATTATCATGCCCAAGATGGGCGATGCCATGGAAGAGGGCACTATTGTCCAGATTCTAAAGAATGTGGGCGATACAGTGGGGCCAGACGATGCGGTGTTCGAGATCGAAACCGATAAGTCCAACGTGGAAGTCCCCGCAGGCGCGGCAGGCGTGGTCCATGAGATCCGCCACGGCGCCGGTTCCACCGTCCCTGTTGGTACCGTCGTGGTGGTCCTCGGTCAGGGTGCCCCGCCCGCAAACGCAGGAACTGCCCCCCCCGCCCCCGTCTCATCCGGCTCCGCCGGGACAGGGGAGCCGGAAAAGGCTAACACCGAACCCACCACCTCTGGCACCCCCGTGCCGCCGCAGGCGGAAACACACGGGGGCGGGGGGGGCAATACGCCTACCCCCAAGGTGGTTGAGTTCGTGGCGGGTAAGCCGCTGGGTGATACCTATGCGGGTGCGCTCCCCGAGAACTTCGGTGGCAGTGCGTCCGTGCTGGGTGAGCCCATTGACGCTGAAGCGCCCGCTTCCGCCGGTTCCGATATCCGGGTGAAAGCCTCCCCGCTGGCCCGCGCTATGGCTGCTGCCAGTGGCGTGAGCCTGGCCTCTATCTCCGCCGCTGGCCCCATAAAAGCCGCCGACGTGAAGGCCGCGCTGCAGAGTGGTACTTCTGGCACCCCTGCGGCAGCGGGGGCGGGGGGGGCAGTTTCCACTCCGGTTGCCGATGAGGTCGAGGTGCAGGTCTACAATGCCATGCGCAAGACCATTGCGCGGCGTCTGACCGAGAGCAAGCAGACTATTCCGCACTTCTATGTGACCATAGAAGTGGATATGGAAGAGCTGCTGGCCCTGCGTGAGAAGATCAACGCTGGAGCCGAAGCCGCCAAAGCGCCTAAGGTCACCGTCAATGACTGTCTCATCAAGGCCGTCGCGGTTGCCATGCGCACCAATCCGAACGTGAACAGCAAGTTCGAGGATAACAAGCGTATCGTCAGTAAGGCTGCCAACATCGGGTTCGGCGTCGCGCTGGAAGACGGGCTTATCGTTCCGGTGGTGCGCAACGTGGAGAGCAAGTCTCTGCGCGAGATAGCAGGCACCACGAAGCCGCTGGTCGAGAAAGCGCGCAGTGGGAAACTGCAGCCTGCCGAGTACACCGGTGGCACGTTTACTGTGAGCAACATGGGCGCGGTGGCCGAGGTGGAGAACTTCGCTGCTATCGTCAACCCTGGCGAAGGCGCGATTCTCGCGATCTCGTCTACCCGCACGGTTCCCGCCGTGGTGGGTGGGCAGATTGTGATTCGCAAGCGCATGAAGATGACCTTGAGCGCGGACCATCGGGTAGTCGATGGGGCGGATGCCGCTGCGTTCCTGGGCGACCTCAAGCGCGTGATCGAAACTCCCATGGAGCTTCTGCTGTAAGCCATGCACAAGCCATTCACACCTCCCCCTGCGTTTCCGAAAGAAGCGTTCCTGGCGCGTATCTCGCCCTGGAAAAAGCTGCTCTGGGAGCCCGGTTCCGACCGCATCGTTATCGAGTGGGGTATCGGGCAGGGACCGAAAGTCATCGTCTATCCAGCGGCGGCCCGCGCTATGGGCTTCAACCTGCTGGAGGGGCTCTCCGCCCCCGCAAACGATGAGCGCTGGGCGGACTACTTAGAGGAAATCTATCTCCCTCAGGTAGCGGAGGCCGTGGAAAACAACGGGGGCACGGCGCAGATAATCTGCGCCGACCAGCGCCCCATACAGGTGATGCGTACCCGGCGGCGCGCCCAGGAATCTGTGGCGCACGCACGAGGTGCAGCGCACTAAAAAACACACCGCCGCCGGGAACTCCCCGGCGGTTTCGGTGTCTTCCTACGGGAAATCCCTCACTTTTAGAACAGGAATTAACAGTAATGCAGGTTGGTAAACCCGCGCCGGAGTTCACCGCTCCCGCCGCGTTCCCCGATGACACGCCGTCTAGCCCGATCAAGAAAGTCTCTCTGTCTGACTACAAGGGCAAGTGGCTCATCTTCTTCTGGTATCCGCTGGACTTCACCTTTGTGTGCCCCACCGAGATCCTCGCCCTCTCCGATCGTATCGAAGAGTTCCAGGACCTGGACTGCGAGATTCTGGGCGCCTCCACGGACAGCGTGTACAGCCACCGCGCCTGGGTGCGCACTCCGCGTGATGAGAACGGTATCGCCGGTACGTCCTACCCGATTATCGCGGACATGACCCAGAACATCGCCCGTGACTACGGCGTGCTGATCGAAGAGGAAGGCATCGCGCTGCGCGGTCTCTTCATCATCAACCCCGAAGGCGTCGTCGTACACGCCACGGTCAACGCGAACAACGTGGGCCGCAACGTAGACGAAGTCCTGCGCTCCCTCCAGGCGTTCCAGTCCGGTGGGCTGTGTGCGGCCAACTGGCGACCGGGTATCAACAACCTGACGCCGGGAAGCTAGGATTTAAAAAAATGCCCCTCCGTAGCGGCTCGGATATGCCGAGCTTAGCAGGGGCCACGGAGTGGATCGGGGAGCCACAGAGCCGCGAGGCGCTGCTAGGCTCCCCGACCTTTATCCACTTCTGGTCGATCTCCTGCTACATCTGTAAAGACAACCTCCCCCGCCTCAAAGGCTGGATAGACGAATACGCGCCGCAGGGCGTGAAGTTCGTAGCGGTGCACATGCCGCGTGAGGAAGTCGAGACCGATATTGAGAAGGTCAAAGCGGCCATAGCCGAGTTTGGCATTCCCGGTCCGTGTGCTGTGGATAATCAGCACACTCTCACCCAGGCGTTTGGCAACGACCAGGCGTGGGTGCCCTACTATTTCCTCTTTGATGCCGAGGGTAAACTAAAGAGTAGGGGGGCGGGTAACGCCGCCGCCGATACTCTGGAAGGCGCGCTGAAGCGCTTAGTAACCGAATGATTAAACCCAACGGAACCGCCGATGAGCGCCTGCTCAAGTCACCGACTGCCGAGCAAGCGCAGTTCCTTCACTCCGATCCCTGGCGCGTGCTGCGCATCCAATCGGAGTTCGTAAAAGGCTTCGATGCCCTGGCCGGAATCGACCGCGCCGTAACCATCTTCGGTTCGGCCCGTACCCAGCCCGATGACCCCATGTACCTCGCCACGGTAGAGACCGCCAAGCTGCTCGGTCAGGCAGGCTTCTCAGTCATAACCGGAGGTGGACCGGGCATTATGCAGGCAGGGAACCAGGGCGCCCGCGAAGCAGGCGTCACCAGCGTCGGGCTGAACATTGAGCTACCGTTCGAGCAGCACATCAACCCCTACACAGACATAGATGTGGAGTTCCGCTACTTCATGGTCCGCAAGACCATGCTAGTCAAGTACGCTCAAGCGTTCGTGATCTTCCCCGGCGGCTTCGGGACACTCGATGAGCTTATGGAAGCCATCACGCTGATTCAGACCGGCAAGATTCGCAACTTCCCGGTGATTCTCTTCGGCAAGAGCTACTGGCAGGGCCTCTTCGACTGGCTCCAGAACACCGTGCTGGAGCGCGGTAATATCTCGCCGGAAGACATGCACCTCATGCTACTGACCGACTCGCCCGCCGAAGTCCGCGATGTTATCGTGAATGCGATAGAAGGCAAAGCCGGTCATATCGCCGCCCGCGAAGCCGCCGCCCTCCGCGAAACCGCCCGTGTCTACGCCGGTTACGGCGCTGGCGATGAGCTAGACCTGGAAAGCGGCCTGCGCCTCTCCTCGGCGGAAGAGGATTAGCACCCATCCCCCTGCCCCTTCCCTCGGTCTTAATCCTGCTTCGCAGGGACTAAGGAAGGGGAGTGCGTGGTGACAACTAGAAAGCGTAGTGGGTTACACCAAACCCTTTTATGCTTGGTGATATAGCCCTCGCCCTCATATTGGTCAGAGCGTTCTCCCTCCCTTCGTCCCGCGGAACGCGGATAAAGACCGAAGGGAGGGCTGGGGAGGGATGCAAAAAGGGAGTGCCAGTATAATCCAATATGGATACTCCCCCAGACCTGATTACGGTGTCGGCAACGCACCTGGTCGATCTTCCGGCTATTGGAGCGGCAATCAGTCTTACGGTAGAGGGTAGCTCTTACTTCGGCGGTAGTGCCGCTCTGGAAAAAGTCCGCGAGGTTGCGGCGCTTGTAGCAGACTTACGCCGCTTTGCTATTGCGGATGAAAATATAAAACTCCGGCAAGTCTCCAACTCCCATGGGCTCGTAAAATCGTCCACCGTTTCCTACTCTCTGGAGGTTGAAGTAAAGAGTATGGAGCATATGGGGGATGTGCTTATGACGCTAGCTGCACACAAAAGCGTCAAGGTAAACCGCACGGCCTGGAAGTATGAGGACACTCCTGGGATTACCGATGATGCCACGGCGCTCTGTGCCTCTATTGCATTACAGCGCGCCCGCCGGGTTGCAGAAACATTAGGCGTTACGTTACTCGGAGTTCATCGCTGTAAGACCACCCGGCGAATCCCTATGACCGATCATGAGGGAGAGGGAAGTATGGCTTACAGTAGCCCTATGATGCGAATGAAGAGTGCCGCCTCCTGGCATGACATCGGGGGCTGGGACTTGAACCACACCAAAACCGTTTGCTTTGAAACCGAGATAGAGTTTCGTGTGAGTCCACTTTCTGTGGGCTGAAAATCTCACGGAACAAAAACTTAGCAGGCTGTATACTTTTCCTGCATGTTGACGCCGTGGCAGGTGCGCCTTCTGGGAGATTTTCGAGCGGAGAGAGGCCACCAGGTAGTAACTCGGTTCCGTTCGCGGGCAACCATGGCGCTGTTTGCCTACCTCTGCCTGCACCCCGGTCGCTTATTCTCGCGCGAGGAGCTGGCCGATAGGTTCTGGCCCGAAGCGGACGTAGAAGCCGGGCGAGCGAGTTTAAGAGTTGCCCTCAACTCCCTCAAAAAAGCCCTGGAGCCACCCCCGGACGCCCCAAACTCGGTTATCGAGGCCACCCGCGAAGCCATCCGCCTGCGCCCCGAAGCGGTCATCGTAGACGTTCGCGAGTTCGAGAAAGCCGTCAAGGAGCGTCGCATCGAAGATGCCCTCGCCCTCTATGGCGGCGACTTTCTGCCGGGCTTCTACGACGAGTGGGTTCTAGATGAGCAGGGGAGGCTGCAGGGATTAATACCCAACCAACTTCTCCCCCTAACCCCCTCCCCTAAAGGGAAGGGGGAACGTACAGAACTTGCGTCTTCCGGAATTCCCGCCACAGACCCCATTGGTGATTCAAATTCCCCCTTCCCTTTAGGGGAGGGGGTTAGGGGGAGAGGTAATAATCTCCCTCTAACTCTAGACGCCTTCTTCGGTCGTGAAGCCGAACTCGCGCAGGCACAGGGGCTACTGCAAACCAATCGATTGGTCTGTCTTATGGGACCGGGCGGCATGGGAAAAACGCGCACCGCGCTGGAGGTGGCACGGGGAGTAAGCGGGTTCCCCGGCGGGGTCTGGTTCGTGCCGCTGGCTGCAGTGCTGGACTCCCGACGTATTCCGGGGGCTATCAGTGAGGCCATGGGGCTGCCACAGGGAAGTGAACCCTTGGCAGGGGTGACTGAGCGCACATTGGTTGTGCTGGATAACCTGGAGCAACTGGATAGTAGCGTAGGGGCGGAGGTTGAGCGGCTCCTGGCGCGGATGCCCGCGCTGGTGGTGCTGGCAACATCCAGAGCGCGGCTAGGAGTGCGTGGGGAGCGGGTGATTACGCTCGGTGCGTTGTCACTTCCAGAAGTGGGGGAGCCGCTGGGGAAACTGGCGCAGCGACCCGCCGTGGCGCTGTTCTGCGATAGAGCACGCGGGGCATCGGCGGAGTTCGGGCTGACCGAGCGGAATGCGGGGGCGATTACGGGGCTGTGCCAGAAGCTGGAGGGGTTGCCGCTCGCCATTGAATTGGCTGCTGCCTGGGCAGGGGTGCTGACTCCAGGCGCAGATGCTAGAGAAGTTCGAGCAGCGCCTGGCATTAGAGGCCAGAAAGCCAGATAGAGAGGCCCGGCATCTCTCACTGAGAGCGGCTATCGGGTGGTCGGTAGACCTGCTAACCCCGGAACTCAGGCGGCTGTTCTACGCCCTCTCTGTGTTTCGCGGCGGTTTTACAGCCGAAGTTGCAGGGGAAGTCGCCGATGTGGAGGGAATCCATGATGGTCTGACCCGGCTCCGGGAGCAGAGTCTGCTGGTAGCGGACTTAAGTGGCGATGTAGCGCGGTTCTCTCTGCCAGAAGCCATACGGGAGTTCGCTGAGGAGCAGCTGAGAGAAGAAACTCGGGAGCGACATGCAGCCTGGGCGTACCGAGAGGGAGACGCCGTGAAACTGGGCATAGAAGAAGATGCCAATGTGCGGGCGGCGCTGCAGTTCTTGAGAGATCGAGGGCGAATTGGGGAGTTTATGCGCCTGACCGGGCGCTATGCGTTTACCTGGTTCCGGGCGGGGCATCTGCAGGAAGGGCAGGAAGCGCTGGAGACAGCATTGGCGCTGGACTCCGAGGAACTTGCCTATACGAACCGGCTGCCTGTCTATCGGATTCGAGGAGCTTTCCATCATTTTCGGCAGGATGGAGAAGGGGCACGCCTGGCGGCTGCGGCCTGTATCGCTCTAGCGGAAGCGAATGGCGATGAAGTAACCGTCGCGACGATGATGATGGACAGCGCGACGACTCTGCTGGTGGCACGACGTTTTGAGGAAGCGCTGGTACAGCTACAAGAGGTGTTGCCGCGCGTGCAGGCACTGGGGCGTACCGAAGATCATTCTGCCTGTCTGAATAACATGGGCATATGTGCCATTGAATTGGGGCAGTGGGAGCAGGCGCGGCAGTGGCTCACCCAGGCGATTACAGTTACCCAGAGCGATACAGCGCGATTCCGCCATGGGCTGGCACTGGACCTTATGGCCCGACTGGCCCGCTGCGAGGGGAATCTACTGCAGGCGGTGGACCTGCTGGAGCAGGCAGAAGCGGCTATGCGCGCTGATAACCATGAGTTCTACTTAGTCTTCGTGCTGCAGAACCATGCCGTGGTGCGAGCGCTATTGCGGATTCCGGCGGCGTATGCGAAACTTGCGGAGTGCCTGCCGATTCAGAAGACTACCGGGTCCGATGAAGGTTGGTTGGACATCGCCGAAGCGCTGCTGTTTGTGAAGGGTTTAGAAGGCACGCTGACTCCAACAGAGGTGAGCCTGCTGGGAGCCTGTGAGGCATTGCGCGGAGAGAGAGAGCTGCTGCCGCGCCTGAGAGTGGAGGCGCAGAACTGGCAGGAACTAATACGGCGCGGGCGCGTCTTATTGGGGGATACAGCGTTTGAGAGCAGGTTTGCTGCCGGGCGGGAGCTGGCATTGACCGCACTGGTAGAAGCTCTTGACAAAGTGATGGAAATCAGATAGAGTGTTGGGGTTGTGTGGACGTTTGCGCGTCAGCACGGCTAAAACAACCAGAGCCATGGCGCAGGGAGGTGCAAGGGCAGGTAGGGGTAGAAAATTATTCTAGATAGGGTGCCAGCCACCTGAAACCTATTGCCTGAGTATGCCTCGCGTATGGCCTTGTTGCCGGTGCGGGGTTTTTGTTTTTTATAAGCAAGAACGTCGTTGCACGGCAAGGGACCGGCTCCGAAACGCCGAGAGGAATAGAAGAAACAGTATGCCGACAATCAGTCAGCTAGTGCGAAAAGGGCGCAAAAAGGTAGAGAAAAAATCCAAAGCGCCAGCCATGCAGGGCAACCCGCAAAAGCGCGGTGTGTGTGTTGTGGTTCGAACCCAAACCCCCAAGAAGCCTAACTCTGCGCTTCGTAAGGTCGCTCGTGTGCGCCTCTCCAACGGGATCGAGGTGACCGCGTACATTCCTGGTATCGGGCACAACCTGCAGGAGCACAGCGTCGTTATGATCCGTGGCGGTCGTGTGAAGGACCTGCCGGGCGTTCGCTACCACATCGTTCGCGGTACGCTGGATACCCAGGGCACCAAGGATCGTAAATCGTCGCGCAGCAAGTACGGCGCCAAGAAGCCCAAGCCGGGTGCACCAGCGGCAGGCAAGAAGTAAGGGAAAGGAACAGAGTAAACAATGCCACGTAAAGGACCCGCGCCCAAGCGCCCTGTTGTTCCAGACCCTATCTACGGGAATGAAGATGTAACTCGTTTCATCAACCGCCTTATGCTGGATGGTAAGAAGTCGGTTGCTGAGAAGATTTTCTACCAGTCGCTGGATCGCATCGAAGAGCGTGCCGGTCGCCCTGGGATCGAAGTCTTCCAGGAAGCGCTGAAGAATGTGATGCCTCAGGTAGAGGTGAAGCCCCGCCGTGTGGGTGGTGCGACCTACCAGGTGCCGATTGAAGTTCGCCCTGAGCGACGCAAGGCGCTGGGCATCCGCTGGATGATTACCTTCGCGCGCCGCCGTAATGGCCGCTCGATGGTAGACAAGCTTTCGGGTGAGCTGCTGGATGCAGCGAACAAGCAGGGTGGCGCGGTGCGTCGCCGTGAAGAAGGCTTTAAGATGGCCGAGGCAAACAAAGCCTTCAGCCACTATCGGTTATAGGCGGAACCCGCAACCCACCGCCTGTACCAACCGGTCAGGCGGTTTTTCTCTGCTTAGACCGTTGGGACTTTAAACAAGATCATTGGGTTGACAACGGAAAAAAGGATTAAGAGTTATGGCCAGAGATTACAGTCTCGAACGAACACGCAATATCGGCATTGCCGCGCACATCGATGCGGGTAAGACAACAGTTACCGAGCGAATCCTGCTGTACACCGGTGTCAACTACAAGATCGGTGAAGTGCATGATGGCTCGGCCACCATGGACTGGATGGCGCAGGAGCAGGAGCGCGGTATTACGATTACCTCGGCTGCTACTACCTGTTTCTGGGGTCTGGAGCCTGCTAAGGACGCTGCGAAGGCGAAGGATGGCGGACGTGAGAACACGCACCGTATCAACATCATCGACACCCCCGGCCACGTGGACTTTACTGTTGAAGTAGAGCGCTCCATGCGTGTGCTGGATGGTGCGGTGGCGGTCTTCTGCGCGGTCGGTGGCGTTCAGCCGCAGTCCGAAACCGTGTGGCGTCAGGCGAACAAGTACAAGGTTCCCCGCATGGCCTTCGTGAACAAGATGGACCGCGCGGGTGCTGACTTCTTCTCCGTGGTGAAGCAGGTCCGCGAGCGCCTCGGCGCAAACGCGGTGCCGATCCAGATCCCCATCGGCGCAGAAGGCGACTTCAAGGGCGTGGTCGATCTGATCACCATGAAGGGCTACATGTACTCCGATGCTTTTGGTAAGAAGCCGGAAGAGATCGACTGCCCGGCAGACCTGCTGGACCAGGCTAGCGAGTGGCGTGAGAAGCTCGTGGAAGAAGCCGCCACCATTCAGGATTCTCTGATGGAGAAGTTCCTGGAGGGTGAGGCCATCACCAACGACGAGATTATCGCTGCGCTGCGCGAAGGCACCATCAACATGAAGATCGTGCCCATGCTCTGCGGGTCCGCGTTCAAGAACAAGGGCGTACAGCCCCTGCTAGATGCCGTTATCAACTACCTGCCTTCCCCGGTGGATGTGGATGCCGTGCCCGGAATCAACCCGGATACGAACGAGGAAGACTCTCGTAAGCCTTCCGACTCTGCGCCGTTCAGCGCGCTTGCGTTCAAACTCATGAACGACAAGAACGTCGGAAACCTTACGTTCTTCCGCGTTTACTCCGGAACGCTGACCAAGGGTAGCTACGTCTGGAATGCCACCAAGGGCAAGAAAGAGCGCATCAGCCGCATCGTTCAGATGCACGCCAACAAGCGTGAAGAGATCGATCAGGTCTATGCGGGGGATATCGCGGCGGCGGTCGGTCTGACCGACACCACCACCGGTGACACCATCTGCGAAGAGAAGGCACCGATCGTACTAGAGTCCATGAGCTTCCCCGACCCGGTGATTCAGCTCTCTATCGAGCCGAAGACCAAGGCCGACCAGGACAAGATGGGCGTGGCTCTGACCCGCCTGTCTGCTGAGGACCCCACGTTCCGTATGCATACCGACCAGGAGACTGGCCAGACCATCATCAGTGGTATGGGCGAGCTTCACCTGGAGATCATTGTGGACCGCATGAAGCGCGAGTTCGGCGTGGAAGCCAACCAGGGCAAGCCCCAGGTTGCTTACCGCGAGACGATCACGGCTTCGGCGACCGCACGTGGTCTGTTCAAGAAGCAGACGGGTGGACGTGGTAAGTTCGGCGATGCGACTCTGACGGTGGAGCCGAACGAGACGGGCGCGGGCTACGAGTTCGTGAACAAGGTTGTGGGTGGCGCGATTCCGAAGGAATACGTCCCCGCGGTCGATAAGGGTGTGCGCGACTCGCTCAACGCAGGCGTTCTCGCAGGCTACCCGGTGGTGGACATCAAGGTGAGCTGTATCGATGGTTCCTACCACGATGTCGACTCCGACGAAATCTCGTTCGTGGAAGCCGGTCGTATGGCGTTCAAGGATGCCTGCCGCAAGGCGAGCCCGGTCATTCTTGAGCCGATCATGTTGGTGGAAGTGACCACACCGGAGCAGTTCCTGGGTGATGTTATCGGTGACCTCAACCGCCGCCGTGGCATCATCGAAGGCCAGGAGACCGGCGCTGGTGGCGTCCGCATCGTTAAGTCGAAGGTTCCGCTCGCGGAGATGTTCGGTTATGTCACGACCCTCCGGTCGATGACCCAGGGCCGCGCGTCCTCCATCATGGAGCCGTCGCACTATGAAGCAGTTCCGCGCAACGTCGCTGAAGAGATCATGGCCAAGTCTGGTCGTGGTGCTGGCGCGGCGCACTAAACTGTGATATAAACATCGGGCGCTTTCCGGAGCGCCCGATTTTTTCTGCAATCATATCGGTCTGCCGTGACACCCTCGGAAATGAGTCCGAGCTTTCTGTGTCCTCCGGCTACCTTGACAAGCGCATAGAAAACAAACTTCACGTCGTGCACTCCTGTGCGGCGTTCTGACAAAGGGAAAGAAACGACTATGGGTAAGGCAAAGTTTGAGCGGGACAAGCCGCATGTTAATGTTGGAACGATCGGTCACGTTGACCACGGCAAGACTTCTTTGACAGCGGCTATCACGAACGTTTTAGCCAAGTCTGGCAACGCGGTTGCTCGCGACTACGGTTCCATCGATGCGGCTCCCGAAGAGCGAGAGCGCGGTATCACGATCAACACCGCCCACGTGGAGTATCAGACCGAGAAGCGTCACTATGCGCACGTAGACTGCCCCGGCCACGCCGACTACATCAAGAACATGATCACTGGCGCCGCCCAGATGGACGGAGCTATCCTGGTGGTCTCCTCCGCTGACGGCCCCATGCCCCAGACCCGGGAGCACATCCTGCTCGCCCGTCAGGTAGGCGTGCCCGCCATCGTGGTCTTCATGAACAAGGCTGACCAGGTCGATGACCCCGAACTGCTCGAGCTCGTGGAGCTGGAGATTCGTGAGCTTCTTTCTAAGTACGAGTTCCCCGGCGATGATACTCCTATCATCCAGGGCTCTGCTGTGAAGGCGCTCGAGGGCGACCAGTCTCCTATCGGTGAGCCGGCTATCCTGAAGCTGATGGACGCTGTGGATACCTTCATCCCCACGCCGGATCGTCCCAAGGACCTTCCGTTCCTGATGCCTGTTGAGGACGTGTTCACCATTACCGGTCGTGGTACGGTTGCCACCGGTCGTGTGGAGCGTGGTCAGCTCAAGGCGGGTGAGCCGCTGGAGATCGTGGGTATCAAGGCGACGACCAACACGGTTGCCACCTCCATGGAAATGTTCCGCAAGATCCTGGACTATGTTGAGGCGGGTGACAATGCTGGCGTGCTGCTCCGTGGTATCGACCGCAACAAGATCGAGCGTGGTCAGGTTCTTGCCAAGCCGGGCTCTATCAAGCCGCACACCAAGTTCACGGCGGAGATCTATGTTCTCTCCAAAGAGGAAGGCGGACGTCATACTCCGTTCTTCAACAACTACCGTCCTCAGTTCTACTTCCGTACGACGGACGTTACTGGCTCTCTGACCCTTCCTGAGGGTGTTGAGATGGTGATGCCTGGTGACAATGTGTCGATTAGCGCTGAGCTGATTGCTCCTATCGCTATGGAAGAGGGACTGCGCTTCGCTATCCGTGAGGGTGGACGAACCGTGGGAGCCGGAGTCGTAGCAAAGGTCATCGAGTAAGAAAGCCCAGGGCGGGCAGGGGAAACCCTCCCGCCCTTTTCTTTCGCCCCCGAGAAACACTATTAACTATGCGTAAAGACAACAAAGTCCGAATCCGCCTGCGTGCCTTCGATCATCGCGTTCTGGATCAGTCCGCTGAGAAGATCGTAGACACCGCACGCCGCACCGGCGCCCGAATTTCCGGCCCGGTCCTGCTGCCCACCGAGAAGCGAATCTTCACGGTTCAGCGCAACGCCACCATCGACAAAGAGTCGATGGAGCACTTCGAGATGCGCACCCACAAGCGCCTCATCGATATTCTTGGTCCTGGCCCGAAGACCATCGACGCGCTCATGCGCCTCGACCTGCCTTCTGGTGTGGACATCGAAATCAAGCTTTAAGAGAACCCGCGTCACGCAAGGCTTTACGCCCCAGGTGCGCCGTGGAGGTAGTTCATGTCGGTAAATGGAACTCTTGGCCGCAAGGTCGGGATGACACAGATTTTTGATGAAGAGGGACGAGTCGTCCCCGTAACCGTTATCTCGGTAGAGCCCTGCGTTGTGTCGCAGGTGAAGTCCGTGGATAACGATGGCTATAGCGCTGCACAGCTCGCGTTCGAGGAGTGCAACGTGAACCGCCTGACCCGCCCCGAGCAGGGCCACCTGGCCAAGGCTGGCGTTCAGCCCCGCAAGTTCCTGCACGAGGTCGAGATCTTAGAGGGCGCAACCGTCGCTGTTGGCGATGTGATCGCAGCCGGTGATGTTTTCGCCGCAGGCGATAAGGTCCAGATCTCGGGCATCAGCAAGGGTAAGGGTTTCGCCGGTGCGGTCAAGCGCTACCACTTCCGTGGTGGTGAAATGACCCACGGCTCCATGGTCCACCGCAAGCCCCAGTCGGGTGGTGCGACGGATGCCGCGCGTACCTTCAAGGGTGCCCGCCGTCCTGGACGTATGGGTAATGAGCGCGTGACGCAGCAGGGTCTGCGAATCGTGCGTATCGACGCTGACAAGAATCTTCTTCTGGTCAAGGGAGCTATCCCAGGCGCCAATGGTGGCCTGGTTGAGCTGCGCAAGGCGCACCGTGCTGAGCGTGTGAAGAATGTCCAGACCAATGTCAAGAAGAGCAACAAGGTCTAAGTAAGGCGATAAACGGAGAAAAATATGCCTACCGTAGCGATTAAAACGAAGGGCGGGAAGTCCAAGGGGGAAGTTACCCTCTCGGATCGCGTCTTCGGCGCAGAAAGAAACATCCCTCTGATGCACCAGGCGGTGCGTGCAGAGCTGGAGAACTGGCGCCAGGACACCCGCAACGCCCCCGGTCGGGGCGAGATGCTGGGCGGCGGTCGAAAGCCGTTCAAACAGAAGGGGACTGGTCGTTCGCGCCAGGGTTCCATCATTGCGCCGCACTGGCGTAAGGGTGGCGCTGCCCACGGTCCGCACCCTCGCGATCTGGGCCACAAGCTCAACCGCAAGATGGGCCGCGCGGCTATCTGGTCCGCGCTTTCCGCCAAGCTTGCTGATGGCGAGCTGGTGGTGGTCGATGCCTTCCCCATGAAGGAGATCTCCACCAAGGAAGCGGCAACGTTTCTAAGCGAAGTGAACGGCGGTGCGAAGAAGTCTCTGGTGATCTTAGAGGCTGGCGACGACACTGTGTTCAAGTCCCTGCGAAATATCGAAGGCGTCACCATCCGCGTTGGTCGAACCATCTCGACCCGCGACGTCGTCGATGGCGGCGTGATCGTTGCCACGAAGGCCGCAGTAGAGAACCTCTCTGCCTGGGGCGAGGTTAAGGAGGGCGAAAATGCCTGACCTGTATCAGACAATTCTGCGCCCTGTGATTACCGAGAAGGCGCTGGCCGCTTCGGGTGAGGGGCGCTATGCGTTCTTAGTGCATCCTGGCGCCAACAAGCTGGAGATCAAGAAGGCCATCGAGACTCTCTTTGAGAACTCGGGTGAAGGCGGCGGCAACGTCACCGTAACGTCGGTCAACACGATCAATGTCAAGGGCAAGGCCAAGCGCTACCGCACGTTCGGTCGCTTCACCCAGGGCACCACGGCTGGCTACAAGAAAGCCTATGTGACCCTGGCAGAGGGCCAGGCCATCACGCTCTTCGAGGGAGTATAAGCAATGCCTGCAGTACGACGATTTAAACCCACAACACCGGGCCGTCGCTTCATGGCGATTGCCAACTACTCGGAGCTGACCAAGAAGAAGCCCGAGAAGAGCCTGCTGGAGCCGCTCAAGAAGAGTGGCGGCCGTAACAACCAGGGGCGCATCACTTCGCGCAATCAGGCTGGTGGCAACAAGCGGATGTACCGCATCATCGACTTCAAGCGTAACAAAGATGGCGTAAACGCCACTGTAACCGCGCTTGAGTACGATCCGAACCGCACCGCGCGTATCGCACTGCTTCAGTACGAAGATGGCACGAAGACCTATATCGTCGCGCCGCTTGGCCTGAAAGTCGGCGATGTGCTGGAGAGCGGTCCAGGAGCGGACATCAAGACCGGAAACGCACTTCCTATCGCGAATATCCCGGTCGGTACGCTGATCCACAATATCGAGCTCCACCCCGGTAAGGGCGGCCAGATGGTTCGCTCCGCCGGTGCGGGTGCGCAGCTCATGGCGAAAGAGGGCAAGTACGCCACTCTGCGCCTGCCTTCGGGAGAGATGCGTAAGGTACTGCTGACCTGCCGCGCGACGGTAGGCCAGGTAGGTAACCTGGAGCACGAGAACGAATCGCTGGGTAAGGCCGGTAAGAGCCGCTGGCTTGGCCGACGACCTCACGTCCGTGGCGTCGTTATGAACCCCAGGGACCATCCGCACGGTGGTGGTGAGGGCAAGAGCCCTGTGGGTCGCAAGAAGGGCCCAGTCTCTGCGACTGGTGTTCTGGCGATCGGTTTCAAGACCCGCTCGAACAAGCGCACCGACAAGTTCATCGTCAAGCGGCGCACCAAGTAGTAAGCTACTTTGCGTCCATGCTGGCCGGGCTAAGCCCGGCCACGCTCCCGCAGAGAGTACTTCTCTGGTCTGGGGCATAAGGAGAAATTATGGGACGATCTTTAAAGAAAGGTCCGTTTTGCGAGCCGAAGCTGCTGTCTAAGGTTCGTGATATGGAAGAGCGTGGCGAGAAGCGCATCATCAAGACATGGTCGCGCCGCTCCACCATCTTCCCGGACTTCATTGGACATACACTGGCCGTACACGACGGTCGCAAGCATGTTCCGGTCTTCGTAACCGAGAACATGGTTGGTCACAAGCTCGGCGAGTTCGCGCCTACCCGTGCCTTCAAGGGCCATGCGGGTGGTACCGGCCAGGCCAGCAGGATGCGGAAGTAGGAAGTCATGGCAGAAGTAACTGAAGCAAAAGCCACGGCTACCTATGTTCGCATGTCTCCGCGCAAGGTCCGACTTGTCCTCGATACGATTCGTGGCAAGTACGCCGATGAGGCGTATGACCAGCTCCGGTTCACCCCGAACCATGCGGCTGCGGAAATCGGCAAGGTTCTACGCTCCGCTGTTGCGAACGCGGAGAACAACTACGAGTTAGATGTGAATCTGCTCAAGGTTGTGCGCTGCTATGTGGACTGCGGTCCTACCATGAAGCGTGTTCAGCCCCGTGCTCAGGGGCGCGCCTACCGAATCCTGAAGCGCACCAGCCACATTACCGTGATCGTTGCGGAAGGCGCTGAGCGCCCCAAGAAGACCGGTAAGAAGACGGCTAAGGCTCCGCTGCGCGCCGCTCTGCCTGTTACAGCAGTGAAGGCTGAGGAAGCTCCTAAGGCCGAGGAAGTGGTTGAAGAGACCACCCCCGTGGCCGCAGAAGCGACCGCTGCTGAAGAGACGACAGAGACTACCGAGACGCCTGCGGAGGGCAACGAGTAATGGGACAGAAAATTCACCCGATCGGATTCCGCATTGGCGTTATTCGCGATGCCGATTCCAAGTGGTATGCCGACAAGCAGTACGCACAGTTCGTTCTTGAGGACTACAACATCCGCAAGATGATCAAGAAGCGTAAGGGCTGGGACAACGCCGCTATCTCCAAAGTGGAGATCGAGCGCCAGGCCAACCAGGTGCGCGTGACCCTGCACACCGCCAAGCCCGGTATCATCATCGGTCGTGGCGGCGCGGGTGTGGACCTGCTGAAGAACGATCTGGAGCGTCTTACCCAGAAGACCGTGCATGTGAACGTGGCGGAGATTCGCCACTTAGAGACCACCGCGCAGCTGGTGGCCGAGTCTATTGCACAGCAGATCGAAAAGCGTATCGGCTATAAGCGTGCTATGCGCCAGGCCGTTACCCGCGCTATGAAGCTGGGCGTGCGTGGTATCCGATGCCATGTGGCAGGCCGACTCGGTGGCGCCGAAATGGCCCGCCGTGAGCAGGACCGCCAGGGCAAGATTCCGCTTCACACTCTGCGCGCCGATATCGACTACGGATTCGCCGAGGCGGTCACGACCTATTCCACCGTTGGTGTGAAGGTCTGGATCTACAAGGGCGACATTCTGCCGGGCGCTCGCCGACCGGTTGAGCCTGTAGAGCGCCGCCCCCGTGGCGGTGACATGGGCGATGATCGACGTCGCAGCCGTGGCAGCCGTGGTGGCCGTGGTCGTGGTGAGGGTGGCGGCGGTCGTGACGGTCGAGATCGTGGCCCACGCCGCGATGACCGTGGACCGGGTCAGTTCACCGGCGGCGGCAGCTACACTACCGACACTCCGGGAGGAGGACAGTAAATGCTTGCACCCAAGCGTGTTAAATACCGACCGCATGCACCGCGGTCACCGCCGCGGCGTCGCCTCCGGCGGCACCCTGGTTCACTTTGGCGAGTTCGGCCTGGTAGCCCAGGAGTCTTGCTGGATGACGGCAAACCAGATCGAGGCCGCTCGTCGTGCCATGACCCGCCACATCAAGCGTGGTGGTAAGATCTGGATTCGTATCTTCCCGGATAAGAGCTACACCAAGAAGCCTGCCGAGACCCGTATGGGTTCCGGTAAGGGTGCACCCGATGGCTGGGTGGCGGTTGTTAAGCCGGGCCGCGTGCTCTTCGAGATGGCGGGTGTAGATGTGGAACTGGCTCGCGAGGCCATGCGCCTGGCGCAGCACAAGCTCCCCATCGCCACCAAGTTCGTAATTAAGAAAGAGCAGGATGCTGCGTTGGCCGCTGCCGGTGTAAAGCCGAATGCAGAGACTGAAGCGGATCTGGCGGAAGCGGAAGCTGTCGAGGTCGTAGAGACCGAGACGGAGGAAACAACCGATGGCGAATAATAAACCCGCCAAGGCCGAGCGCGAGGAGCTGAAGGGGCTAGACGCCGCCGCTCTCCGCACGCAGCTCGATGAGGCGAAGAAGAAACTGTGGACGGATTCGTTCGCCCACGGCAAGCGCCAGCTTGAGAAAACGTCGGAGCTGAGCAAGACGCGCAAGCGCATCGCTCGTATCCAGACCAACCTCACCGCGCTTGCGAAGAAGGAAGAGAAGTAATATGGCGGATACAGAAACCACTGCCGTTGAGGCCCGTGGCCGTCGTAAGACCCGCCAGGGCGTGGTTGTGAGCGACAAGATGGACAAGACCATCGTGGTCGCTGTCATGACCCTGAAGCCGCACCCGCTGTACGGTCGTACCGTAAAGCGCACGGTGAAGTTCAAGGCGCATGACGAGAACAACGAGTGCGGAAACGGCGATACCGTGGAGATCATGGAATGCCGCCCGCTCTCGAAAGAGAAGAACTGGCGCCTGAATCGCATCGTCGAGAAGGCCAAGTAATCTAGCTCTCTCCCGAACTATCGGGGAGCTAAGTACGTCACGGTGACCCCGTGATACGCATGTGGGCGGGGCCGAGAGGCCCCGTCGCCTTGCGGAGGAAGAACTAATGATTCAGCAGTACACCCGCCTGAAAGCGGCGGACAACTCGGGAGCGCGCTCGCTTCTGTGCATCCGGGTCCTCAAGGGCTCGACCACCCGCACGGGTGCCGTTGGTGACGTCATCGTCGCCGCGGTAAAGTCGGCCACCCCGAATGCCAACGTGAAGAAGGGCGACGTGGTGAAGGCCGTTATCGTGCGCACCAAGTTCCCGATCAAGCGCGCCGATGGCTCGACCCTTCGCTTCGATGAGAACGCGGCGGTCGTGCTCAACAACAACCTGGAGCCACGCGGCACCCGCGTGTTTGGTCCTATTGCCCGTGAGCTTCGCGAATCCAGCGTCTCCGGTGGCATGAAGATCATCTCCCTGGCTCCGGAGGTGCTGTAATGCGTAAGGCTCCTATTCCCTTCGAGGGAAAACTTCTAATCAAAAAGGGCGACACCGTGATGGTCCTGTCTGGCAAAGACAAGGGCAAGACCGGCCTGGTCACCCGGGCCTACCCCAAGACCGGTAAGGTCCTGGTAGAGGGCATCAATATCGTCACCCGCCACGTAAAGGCCCAGCCGACCCCGGACAATCCCAATCCTGAGGGTGGTCGTGTGCAGGCCGAAGTGCCGATCCTGGCCGCCAAGGTCGCGCTCCTGAACCATGAGGGCAAGCCGACCCGCGTGAAGATCCAGATCGACGATAAGGGTAACAAGACCCGTATCGCGGCCAAGGGCGGCAAGCCCATCGCCGAACCGGCAAAGTAATTTAAACCCCCATGCCCTGCCCCTTAACCCCCAATAATGAGGGCACATGGAGGTAGGGTCTTTCCTCGGTCAGAAATCGAGAAAGGTAAGAAACAACAATGGCAGAAACAACAAAAGTACGTCTGCGTGAGCGCTACGACTCTGAAGTAGCCCCCGCACTCATGAAGCAGTTCGACTACAAGAACGTAATGCAGGCCCCCAAGATTGAGAAAGTGGTTCTCAATATGGGTGTGGGCCGCGCCGGACAGACCGGTGGTGAGCCGAAGCTGCTGGAAAACGCTGTTCGCGATATGCAGGCCATCACCGGCCAGAAGCCTGTCGCCACCGTCGCCAAAAAATCGGTTGCGAACTTCAAGCTTCGCGAAGGCGCGAAAATCGGCTGCAAAGTGACTCTGCGCGGCGCGCGCATGTACGAGTTCCTGGACCGCCTGTTCAACATCACGCTCCCCCGTGTGCGTGACTTCCAGGGCATCAACCCGAACTCGTTCGATGGCCGTGGCAACTTCGCTATGGGTATGAAGGAGCAGATTGTCTTCCCCGAGATCAACTACGATCAGGTGGATACCATCCGTGGTATGGACATCATTATCTGCACCAGCGCCCAGACCGATGAGGAAGCACGATACCTCCTTCACAAGATGGGTCTGCCCTTCCGCTCCCAGGCAAACGCTGGCCCCCGTGGCGCCACTCGCCTGGAGCTGTAAGAAGCCTCCTCAAACCAGAAAAGCCCCGCTGTACATTGTGCAGCGGGGCTTTTCTGTTTCTAGAATAATAAAATTACAGTCGATTTAATAATCTGTAGTCATCAGGTTCATCAAGTGGTAGAGAATCAATCATGCATAAAACTGTCTCCCCTCGGACAAATTCGAATACATTATCCATTGTTTTAAACGTATATTTATTTTCGCTAAACCAACCCTCGTTTATACCCAAATCTTGAATTACCAAGTCTGTTAGCTTCTGGACGTCTCTAACTCCTTTGAAAATCCAATGGGAAGGTATTCCGTTACACCAAAATTTATCAGATATATCTTCATGATTGTTTCCTTCTACTAAGCCTAACTCCTCAGCTTCATCGAAATCTTTCGCAGAAACGATCTGCAAGATTTCCCATACTGGAAAATAATCTTGAACCTGATCAATAAATTCAGAGCACATAACAAGCCTGACGCAATATAGCTCTTTCATTTTGATATCCTCCAATCACTCAATTTTCTCTATGAGTTTCTCATTTTTGCTCCTATAGCGCCACTAGCTGGAAAGTGTAAACAGAGTCTCCTCAAACCAGAAAAGCCCTCCGGTGCAACAGCACCGGAGGACTTTTCTATTGAGAGCTTTTCTAGGTTCAGGGCTGGTTGACTCGCTTCAGTTCGTTTAACAGGAAGTCGATGTTAGTGAAGGGATCACCGCCAGTGCGCTTCCAGCGAACGCGGCCAGACTTGTCGATGAGGATCGTGGAATGGAGCTCCATGTCTTCGAAGTCATCATACGACGAAAAACGCCGCGCGTTTTCGTGCGCGTTGTCCGATAGGAACTGGATGCTGGACTGAGCCAGGGATTTCGACTCCTTAAGCTTCTGCGGAGATTGGCTGCACACGGCCAGCATGACGGTGTCCTGGTCACCAAACTCCGAGCTGCGGTCGTTGAGCGACTTTAGCTGCTCCACACAGTGCACGCAGGCATCGCCCAGGAAGAAGACAAGGATAACGTTCTTTCCTTTGAAATCTTGCAGGCTGACCTTCTTCCCGCTGCGATCTATTACCTGAAGATTTGGAGCCTGGAACGGCTGCCAGTTCATCGGACCTATCGTGTCGAGGTCTTTGGGTCGGTAGGTTCGCTCGGAGCGTGGCGTCTGCGCCACCGGCTTCGCATCGAGTCCGAGTTTCCGAACGTCCTCAAGCCACTTCAGGTTGGGGTCCGCCTGGGACCATACATAGAACAGCCTTCCTGCGTACAATGTCGCCTGCTCGCGGTTTCCGCTGGCAAAATGGGAGAGCGCCAGACCGGAAAGCGAAAAGCCATCGTTCGGCTCGTTTTTTAACGCCCGCTCGTAACAATCTATCGCGAGCTTGTTGTCACCGCTCTTGCGGTAATGGTCACCCAGAATACGCATCACCGGCCAGGGAAGGCTGGGAGGGTCGTTCTCGAACTCGCCCCGGTCGCGAAACTTCTGTTCCAAGTCGGCGGCGTTTAGCAGCTTCCGCTGACCCTCTAGAAGATGCCCCTCACCAAGGCTCACCACTCCGTCCGCGATGTCGGCTATCATGTCCAATACCGATGGGGCTGTTTCCTTGCCTTTGAGTTTCTCGACGAGCGCGCGAATGCTAGTCACACGCTCTCTGGCTTCGAATGTCTTACCGGTGGCACTCAGTGCCAGTGCTTCGGCATAGGCCCTACCCAGCTTGCCGCCATCGTCTTTATCGTTCCATTCGATTACCTTGGGATCCAGAATGCGGTCCCAGCGTTCGAACTTGATGAGGGCACGCACTCTGGCTGCAAGACCCTGGCTCACGATGGCTCCAGCCTCCTCCGGGTTGTACTCCGGGTCGCGGGGCGCGGTCAGCATGTCTCTGGAGCCATTCAGCGATGCCGCCGCCATGCCCAGTTGCTCCTGGATATAGCAGAGATAGTTTCGGTTGTGTGGGTAGTTCCAGGTTTCGAAAGGCAGGGCCAATCGGTCGTTCATGTAGCGGAGCTCGGTCCGTGTGGCAGAGTCCATTGCTATCGCGGCCTCATGCCACATACCTATCTTGCTGTAGATATGGCCGGGCATGTGCATGGCATGACCGATATCCGGGGCGGATTTGCCGTACAACTCGCAGCTTTTAATCGCCTGGTCCGATGAGACACCGTCCCAGTTGTGAATGCTGGCGTGGTGCGCACCAGGATGCATGGGGTTCTTTGCCAGAACTTGCTGGATCAGCAGCTCATTGGCAAACGCGCTGCCCTGCCCAATGTTGAAGAGAGCAAGAAGACTCTTTGCTTCCACATCATCGGGATATCGAATCACGATTTCTTGAAGGGCGCTGCACATCGTTTTGGCACGATTCTTCTCTTGCGGTGCATAGGCTTTCTCCCAGGCCTCAATGTACAGGCGCTCCCGCTCAGTCACTTTGCTCTTACGCCGTACCGCCTCGTTCAGAAACGCTTTGTATCGGTCGAATTGTTTATCATCGTAGTTGGGCGCACCAATGGAGAACCAGGTGAATCCGCATCGAGCCAGGCTCCAGTAGGCCATAGCGTTGTCCGGATCGAGCTTGAGACACCAGCGGAACGAGCGCTCGGCTTCCTCGAACCAGAAGGAGTGTAGGAGCGCGTTGCCTTGGTCGAACCACTTCTGAGCTTCCGGGTTCTTGCAGGTGATGGGAAAGGGGGTGTTGCCAATTCCCTTGATGACCCAGGGTTTGGTTCGCATACCAGAGTCGAACGCAGAGCCGTGACTGGAGTGGCCGGGAGCATCGTCGGCGAAGCTGATAGAGGGTACCAGTAGTAGCAAGCAAAGCAAAAGTTGGCGCATTAGGGTTAACCCAATCTGCAGACATTTAATACGCTGTACCCGGATGCAGTCTACGGTGGATATTTTAACACAACTATTCCCATGTGGAATTTGTTTTTGAGATAAATGCTTATCCCGTGATGCCATCCGCCTGAAGCTATAAGCAGCCTCTTCAAACCAGAAGATCTCTTTGGCTCAATGTGCCGGAGAGCTTTCTGTTTTGATAGGATAGGAAGCACTCATGATCTCACTAAAAGAAGCTGTGGAAATTGCAGAAACCTATAAACACGATATGGCTGGGTCTGACGAAGGAGATTCCGTTGTTATCTCTTCTGTAACGTATTTCAAGAGAGGCTGGATATTAGGGTTTAATTCCGTCAGATTTTTAGATTCCGGGGATAGAAAATACTACTTGTTTGGTGGGAGCCTCTATATAAATATGGATTCGGGTGAGGTTGTGGAAGTACCCAGCGCCTATAGTGCTGAGTATTATTTGAACAATATCTATGGGAAAGAGTGAGGATAGCTAGCCTGGCACGATAAACGTGGGGCTCACGGGCCTTCGGCTAACGCTTCTTCGAAGCGTAGATTCGGTGCCTCCGAGGGAGGCTTAACCGAAGGCTCTATAGCTGCATAATTTTCGTGCTAGGATAAAAGCTAAGTATCTTTTAATTTGAACCGAATCCCATTGTCACCAGGATAAGACTCCTGATGATCATGCAATTTAAGCCAGATTTCCAGAGGGATTCCATCAGGGTAGGCAGCACACGTGCCTTCATGTGACCTTAAATGCGCACAGATTTGACATGGACTAACAAAAAATGCTAGCTCTCCATCGAAACAATCAGATTCTTCTATATCTTGGTCATACCATGGAAGAAATTCTTTAGCTGTCCAATTTTCGGGAACCCCGGATATCAATTTTCTCATTTGGATGCGTTTTATTTCTTGCTTAGTTTCTTTGCGTTCCTTTTGTATTAGTTCTTGAATTTCAATTTCTGACAATGTCATTCTTAAAAGTAACCACCTTAAACAATGGGCAAGAAGACGAATATGCCATCTGTGTATAGTGTACATTACCTCTACACGATCTTTGTAAGGTAATTCTCTTCCTGTAAGCCATCTTCTAATCAGTTGGATTTCCTGTTTCATATTAATGATCCATCGATTTGAATTGTGCTAATCAAAATCGTTTGAGCTTTTATTTAACCAGGAGATTCCGTGCTTTACTTGTTTTGTTCAATTTCAGGAGAAGGCTGAGATTCGTCTAGTACTGTATCCAAAAACTCACTAATGGGTATAGTTCTTTGCTCGAACTGAATACCATTGTCACCAGGAAATGGCCTGTCATGCCAATGATAGTTCATCCAAATCTCAAGAGGAATGCCTTCGGGGAAGGCATCACATTCTGCCATTCGCCTGTGTCGAAGATGAGCACAGTTCCAACAACGAAAAGGCAAATTATGCTCCCAAAAGAAGCTCCGCCAATCTGGGTTCTCTTGTTTCATTACATAGATATCTCTGGCGTTCATACCGAGTTTTGTATATTTATCTAGAAACCAGCTGTTTTGGCCTGTGTACTTAGATTGTCGTCGTAGGAATTCGTTTGCGGCACGCCTAGAAGTCAGGCGCTTTACTATAGCCGGGTTGGCAGTGGCTAAGATACGCTCTATGTGGGGACGTTCTTGTCGCAGCAACATCACCTTCAGGAACTTGAGGTCAAAGTCCTCCGTGCAGCCTTCGGGCATTTCCGGGCGCTTGCTGCCCCTATAGACCCAGGCGCGTTTCAGCCCACCTAGAGCCGCCTGCCAGCCGGGGAAGTCTAAATACAGAATCTGCGTGGCGCGCTCCAGCAGAGGCTTGGAGTAGGTATCTATCCAGCCCTCTACAATCCAGGAATCGGTTTTGGCTATTGCAGTAAGCGCCTCACCTATCTCCGCCTCACTGGCCTCTTGCCAGTTTGGTTTCCAGATAAGCGAGTCCATATGGTGAAGCGGCAGGTCTAAGCGACCTGCCAGCTTCCGGCCCAGCGTGGACTTACCCGTGCCGCTGATGCCGACGATTAGGATTCGCTTGCTGCGGTCCATGCCTCGCGGATTAGCTTGCCCATGAGAATCGCCTGCTCCCAGCGGTCCGAGATTTCCTTACCATCCGGCGTAGTAATCGCATAGCGCGGTGGGCCAAGCTCGGAAGAGAAGGGAAGGATGTCGCCGGGGCTAGCTCCAGTGAGCCAGTTTTTGATGGCAATGGTCCATAGTTTCACGAAGAAGCGTGCCCAGGGGGTGGAGCCATCGCCGCAGTCTACCTGGACCTGCTCACCATTGGAGATACGTCCGTGGATATGGGCAACACGCTCTAAGATCGGCATCATGCGCTCGTGGGCGCGCTCATCGTCCCAACCGTAGAACTCACCGACGACCACAAAATGAGAGAGGTCCGCCGTGATGCGGATATCCGGCACGGCTTCAATCAGCGCGAGGGTTTGAGGAATGGTTTCCGTGAAGTTGCCCCGGTGGGTCTCCACGAAATAGCACAGGCCCGCATCGTTGGCCATTTTGCGTCCCTCGGTCACCAGCGTGACCACATCCTTGAGCGACGTATAGGCATCGGCGGGCTGCGCCATGATGTAGGCGGCGCCCACACGGAGCGCCTGCTCTACCACTTTTTTCGTATCTTCCGGCTTATAGGGCCGGTGACCTAGCGCCAGATGGAGTCCTCGGCTCTTGCAGCCAGACGCAATTGGCTCCTCAATATCCGGGGTGAGCCACGCCTCCAGCCCCTCGAAGCCCGCCCCGGCGACCTTAGTTAGCTTTTCTTCCAAGGTCCACTCGGTCGCGCTGTTCATGGGGAGCTTGTTCATTCCCCACCAGGTCTGCTGCACCCGCAATCGGGGCGCGGCATCTGTGCCGTCGGTCAGTCTGTCATAGGCCATGTGGCCATTTTACAGGATATTGTCTCCGGCCAGAATAAGATCGGCTAAGGCTTTGCGCGGGCGCTCCGGAGTCGAATGGCGGCTCTTGAGCGGCTCTTCTAGCTGCTCCGCACTGCCCTCGAAGCCCAGCGCCATAATGGCTATCGGGTCGAAGTCATCGGAGAGACCGAATACCTCACTCGCCTTGACCGGGTCGAAGCCACCCATCTGGTGCATGACCAGGCCCAGTGCAGACGCCTGAATGGTCAGATGTCCCATGGCCTGTCCTAAATCGTAGGGGGCGTGGCGGTTCGGAGCGCCATTGTGAGTGAAGGTCTTCTTGGCAACCGCCAGAATCAGCACCGGGGCATGCTGCGCCCAGCCTCGGTTGAACTCCACCATAGTGCTGAGAATCTTATCGAACGTGGCTGGATCATCCGCCTTGCTTCCCACTATAAAGCGCCACGGCTGCTCATTGAAGCAAGAGGGTGCCCAGCGTGCGGCTTCCAGCAGTGATAGCAGGGTTTCCTTAGCTACCGGGGTCTCGGCGAAGGCGTAGGGGCTCCAGCGCTGGCGCAGAGTCTCGATAATCGGGTAGTCGTTGTAGGCGGGTTTTTCCATGACAGCAAAGAGATGCTGTTAAAGCCTTTCTAGTTCCCGCCAGAGCCGTTATTATCTAAATGGCATGCAGATAATGAAGCGCTATCCGGAGCGACGGGGGCTATTGGCCTCGCCAGGAATGGTAGGGCGCCCGGTGAAGGGCGTGTACTTCTTTCCCGGTGAGCGCGGCGCGAACGAGAAGCTCTACACTGTTCATCCGCAAGACCCAAGAGATGAGCGCTGGAACTCCGACCCCAAAACGCGCTCATGGGTTATGGAGCGCGTGGTAAAAGCGCATCTGAACACCGTGGTGATGAGCTACTGGAGCAACATGCCCCAGTGGTCCCCCATGGCGCTGGATGCAACATCGCTGGCGGGTGTACTGGATGCGGTAGAGAAGCGCCCGCTGACGATTTTGCCTGCTATCGAGGGCGGGCACGCTCCCCAGTTTCCACAGATTCCCCAGTGGGAGCTAAGCCGGGAGTTTCCCCGTGAGCCGAAAACCAATGCGCTGGCGCCGGGTTTGCTGGAGCGCATCGGCTGGCTGGCGGAGCTATTCGCCGGAAAGCGCCGCAAGCTCTGGACCCAGATCTACGACCGAGATGGACTGCCGCGCCACGCTATTCACCTGATACATACCTGCTCGTATGTGATGGGGAGCATCCCCGAAAGCAAGCGGGCAGCCGTATTCGCCGAAGCGTTCGATGCCGTAGCTCAGGAAGCCGAGAAGCGCTTCGGGATTCGAGTAGGTTTCACTCTGGATGCCATTGGAGGACAGTCCTACTCGCCTTACCCGAAGCAGGCAGGCGCGGCGCTGGAGCGAGTGTCTGCTGTGCTTGCCATTCAAGGGTTTGCCTCTGAGGTCTTCAGCGGCCTGGTCAAAAACGGCCCACCCGGCAAGCCATACGATAACAACAAAGACAATCTGGAGTCGCTCTTGAAGTGGCGGCGAGAGACGCTGAACGACTGGCTCGCTACAGGCATCCCCGTCTTCTTAGACATCTCCAACGGATTCGATGGCCGAATTGTATGGGGTGGAGGCGGCACCGGGTTCTGGGGCGATAACGCGGACTACACCGAGGACCGCTGGCGCAACGGCATGAGCCTGCTGAAAGGGCCGGACGTGCGCGGAATCGTCTTCAACACCTGGAACGGTTATACCGAGGGCTATGCCGCCGTGCCCACCAGAGAGCACGGCACGACGGTGTACGAGTGGCTCACCGATGTGATGCGACCCCTACCCTGGGAACCTACCCATACACATTACACGGGAGGTAAAGCGACCTATAAAGTCTCCGGGCCAATCCGCCAGAAGTGGATAGACCTTGGCGGGGAGCTGGGCTTCGGCGCACCCACCGGACCGGAGCGCCGCCAGCGTGAGGGCAAACTACAGAGCTTCGCCGGAGACCGTGCCATTTACTGGAGCAAGTCTACCGGGGCCATGGAGAGCAAAGAAAAGCGCTGAGAGAGCCATCTCCCTTGAATCTCGCTTCGCTCGTTCGTCCCTCTTCCCAGAAGAACCCTTCGGGGGGAAGAGGGATAACACACCTCAGCTGCCAAAAAGCGCCAAACACTTTTGGCAAAGCGCTTCGCCAGAGGCAGGCCCTTATACCCTTGGTAGGCGCTGATTTCCCCTCTTCCAGCGACGAAGGAGCGAAAACGGGAAGAGGGGCGAGGGAGCAAAGCGACACTCAGGGGAGATGGCTAATCCGGGAGATAGAGCAAAGAAAAGCGCTCTGGCTGACTACCAAAGCGCTTCTTGTTAGGTGTCGCTTACTTGCTCAGCGGAACGTTGCGAAGCTGGAAGGGGACTTTCATGTTCGGACCCTGGCGCTCTACAATATAGAACTGGAGAGTGGCACCCTCAGTGTCATTTTGCTGGAAGAATCCGACTGTCTGATTGACTCGGTTACTCCCGGTGGATTTGAACTGTGTGGGCTGGTTCGAGCCGAACACGGTCACGCTACTGGGGCCGTTGCTATTGCTGGAGACTTGCCTGCCGAAGCTGCCTCCACCGCTCGCGGAGCCGCCGAAACCACTACCGCCACCTGTGATATTCGGAGCATGGGTACCGCCGTTTGCATCCAGAAGCTCTGCCTGGAAGCCCTGAGACTGACCCTGCATCTGTAGCATCAAGGTCATGGCGTTCGGGAACTCATCCTGGGGCTGGTCTGGGGCCGGAGCAGGCGGGGGAGCGGAATAGGAAAGCTTGACTTCCAGTCCGCCTTCGTTTTGCTTCACGCCTTCGATGCGAACATTTACTTTCCCGATGGTCTGCTGGGCTCCGGTACGCAGCTTGTCTACCGGGAACGAGAACTGCCGAATCACGCCGTTGATAACGTTCAGATTCCCCGATAGAGTGGTCAGATGCGTGGCATTGGGGTCTGGAAGCTGAAGGGGAAGGTTCTCCGTGCGGCTCAACCCGCGCCGTGGCAGGGGAGCAGACATGGACGGCATGCCGGGCACTTTGTTACCCAGGTTGTCCATGGCCTCTACATCGCCATCGATTCCGGCTAGCAGCATCATGTCTGCCCGGTTGGTTCCCGTAATCTCTATCGGGATAGAGGTATTGGACTGGAAGCTACTCTCCTGGCTGCCTCCCGGTCCGAATGTGGAAAAACCACCGCCGCCGGAACTTCCGCTGAAACTGCCCTGGCTACTGAAACTACTCGCCGACGATGTGGAGCTACTGCTGGCGTTACTGTTGCGAACAGGGGATACTCGCACGGAATAGCGGCCTGCGCCCTGCTGCAATCCGCCACCGGGCTCTTTGGCTACGACCTGCCACGGAGTGAGACCGGCAAAGCCCAGCAATGCCAGTGCCAGAGCCGACTTTGCTCGGCGCTGAGGTAGGGGGGTACTCAAGTACTTCATCGCGTTTATTCTCCTCGGGATGCTGTCGAACGACTCGGCCATACTGGCCATGATGAGTCCGGAGTCCGGTTTACTACTCTGTCCACTGGCAACACGCACCAGCACTGAGCAGTAGGTAGAGCCGCTGGACTGCGTACCGGTAACCGCCAGTGCATCGCAGGCGATTTCCTGAGCGAGGCGCAGCTCACGATGCGCCAACCAGACCAGAGGGTTGAAGAAAAAGAGGGTATGTGCCAGTGCAGGTAGCAGGCTCCAGAGCAAATCATGCCGTCGCAAGTGTGCCAGCTCGTGCGCCAGAATCATTTCCTGCTCTTCCCGCGAGAGTGTTTCCTGGAATGTATCTGGGAGAGCGATAGTGGGCATGATGATTCCCAGCAGAAGTGGAGACTCTATCTGTGGTCCCAGCTTGAGCGGAGGCGAGTCCGGCAGACCAAGCCTCTGGCAAAGCTCGTGGTAGAGCGAGATTAGCTCGGCGTTAGAGGCAAAGGTCAAAGAGGCGCGCAGGCGAGTAGCACTATGCCACTGATAAATCAGCCGCCCCAAAAAGAAAAGCGCTATCAGGCCCCAGAGAATCATTACTATCGCTAAAAGCGATGGGGCTTGCTCTGCCGGGGATGGGGCCGCCGCAGTCGAGATTAGGGTGTGGTTTGAACCCGTGACGAGTAGAACCGGTGGGCTTGTGAGATTCTCCGATGCCGGAGCTGAAGCCACAGTGTGTACCGGAAATGGCGAGGAGCCTTCTGGTAACAAGGGAATAGAGACAGCTCCGATGACCCAGAAGAGCGCCACGAACATCTTCAGATAGGCCAGCCGCCAGAGAATACAGCGGATGTTCGGCGAGAGCGTTTTCAGCAGAGCGCAGAGCCCGAAGACGATGAGCAAGGCGAGGCTTCCCTGAAAGAGGGCACGCAGCATCGCTTCCCCCCAGAGATCCGCCAGCGCGTTCAGGCGGCTCATTTCCGCGTCTCGTCTGCCTCGTGGGCTTCTAGCTCCGCCACCAGGCGTTTTAGCTCTTCCAGCTCTTGCTCGCTGACTTTCGACTTCCCGCTGAGGTAGGCCATAAATGGGGAGAGCGAGCCGCCCAGGGCGGTCTGAATAAACTCATGAACCATCATGCGCTGTGTCTCCGCTTTCGGAACGGCAGGAGAGTAATGAAAGAAACCATCACGCTCCTCGCGGGTCAGGTGCCCTTTCTGGCGCAAGCGCTCCATCAGGGTCAGAATGGTCGTCTTGGCTTTTCCGTGGTGGGTCACGAAGTGTTCGGCCACTTCGCGAACCGTGACAGGATAGTGGTCCTGAATGTAGGTGAGAACCTCCAGCTCAGCGCGGCTAACCGCAGGCTTGGGCGGCATCAGAAAACCTTTCCATTTGCGTACTACGTTTGTAGTTTTAGGAGTGTACTACAAACGTAGTTTTTCTGCAAGGGGAATTTTAGAGCCACTCCCCGAATGCCCCCTATCCCCCAATAATGGGGGCACCCAGATAGAGTTATCTTCGTTTATGCCGCTTCGCGGCGTTCGCTTACTCTACCGATAAGCTTGCCATTATCTGCATCGATGCTGCGAAGCGGCTAAAGACTGCCTCTAGGGCGTTGCTTTATCTGGTGCCCCCATTATTGGGGGATAGGGGGCAAAAAGTATTGCGCAGGATTCCAGCCTGTAGGAAAAGAATGTGTCTGTGTAATGGCCTTTATTGATTATCACTACTTCTCCAATACCCTGCAGAAGCAGACTGCGGCCTATGTTCTCCTACCTGAAGTCGGAACGCCGCCGTATCCCACCCTGTATCTGCTACATGGTTACTCCGATGACCACACAATCTGGCTTCGGCGTACTAGCATAGAGCGCTACGCCGCGAATCTGCCCGCCATTATCGTAATGCCCGATGGTGGTCATGGGTTCTATGCCGATGCCGTGGAAGGCTATGCCTTCGGTAAAGCCATTGGAGAGGAACTGGTAGATCGAATCGATCGCACGTTTCCCACGCAAGCTACTCGGGAAGGGCGCGTGCTGGCCGGGCTCTCTATGGGGGGCTATGGCGCTCTACGACTGGCGCTGAACTATCCAGAGCGTTTCCGGGCGGCACATAGTCTTTCCGGGGCGGTAGCGTATGGACATATTGCGCCCTCATGGAGCAATGATAAGAAGCATCTGGCGAACTTCTACCGCGTGGTCGGAGAAGACCATGTCGGCGGTCCCTGTGATCTCTTCGCACAGGCACTTAAGAATCACGAGGCGGGTACGCTGCCCAGTATGCGTATTGACTGCGGTACGGAAGACTTCCTGATTGAAGACAACCGCAAGTTCGCTGCCTATCTCAAAGAAAAAAAGATTCCGCATGAATATGAGGAGTTTCCCGGCGAACATAACTGGGACTACTGGGATCTCCATATTCAGGATGCCCTGAAATTTCTTTTCCCTCGGAACTCGCCCCTATCCGCGCCATAATACGAGTAAGATGCTACGCCAGAGATTCCAGGAAGAAGAGGGAACAGTCCGCCGCTCTACCTTTGTAGAGCCGGAGACAATGGAGGCTGAGTCAGCCTCCGACACTGTTGAAACTCTGGATACCCTTGTCTGGGAGAATCCTCTGCTCGCAAAAGAGCTGCGGGCAGGGAAACGGCGTACTTGGAGCAGTGCACGTGCACAACTAGCGGCGAACGCCCGGCGAGCATTGACCTTTGGAGCCATTAGCGGCGGACTGCTGCTGACCATGCTCTACACCAAACTCTTTCCGTCGCTGGCACCCGATGAAATAAGCATGACCTGGCGGATTTTGCTTGGCATAGTAGTAGGGATACAGGGAACGCTGCTGGTCGCTGGTGCCGGGGGAATCAATGGAAACATTATGCGGGAGCGCAGCAAGCAGACCTGGAGTGCGCTGCTACTTACCCGGCTGACCCCGAAACAATTGGTGTTGGGCAAGCTAATCGGCTCGATGGCGCCCGGCGCAATGGGAGCCCTCGGCCTTATGCCACTGCTACTCTGGTGCCTGGCAAATGCTGGCCCAGCTGGCTGGCTTTGGACGCCACTTGCCTGGCTAGTAATGGGGGTAGCTGCGCCACTCACCGGCCTGCTCGCTCTGCGCCCGGCGCTTCAGGGAAGCAAACTCACCGGGGCAAAACTTAATGCCGCAGGCGGTCTCTGGCTGGGCGGCCCTCTGTTCGTACAGGTGCTCTACACAATCGGTGGGATTTTCGCGCTCCTACTCTCTCGTCTGGGACCGATTCCTGAGGGACTGGGCCAGGTAGCACTGATCCTAGGCGCCGTGCTGGCCGTACCCCTGCTCCTTACCAGCCCTCTAATAGCGCTTATTCTGGCGCTGCCCTGGCTCTGGCCCGATTCGGATAGCTCCACATGGGGGCTCGTCATTCGCCTTGTGGCGATTGCTGCGCATCTTGTCTTCACCAGTGTGCTACTGCGGCGCACCTGGCAGATGACAATAAAAGAAGCCCCGCGTAGCGCTCCTGATCTGGGGTAGGTTTCCCTCACCCGTCTTCGCTCGTGCCTCGCTTCGCCACCCTCTCCCATAGTAGACCTGCTGCGCAGGTGGGAGAGGGTAAAAGGCAGTAAAGTTTGTGCTCCCTTTCTCCCACCCACGAAGTGGGCTTGAGAATGGGAGAAGGGGCGGGGGATGAGGGAAACTTCCTACTACTTCGTGAAGTACCTGTCTGCATTTCCCCAGAGGTTCGGCAGTGTGGGAGCGTAACCAGGAGGAAGCGTAATCAGTACCTTGCGGCCATCCGGCAGGCGGTAGAAACCCACCAGGCGATCCGGGCTATCCTGGCCGTTCAGTCGCCTACGAACCAGGAAGGCGCCGATCTTGTCGGTGGTGATACGGAATGGGCCTTTTTGCTTCTCCGACGAGAACTGAGTGCCGCCGCCCATGTTCGAGGCTCCTGCGAAGTCCATGGTGTAGGTGCCATTCGCAAGCAGGTTCAGCTTTATTCCCCGAGACACGAAACCGTTGCCCAGCGAAGCGCCAGTGAGTGCGTTGTAGTACTGCGGGCCAAGTGTGCTGCTGCTCAGAGAGTAAGCCCCCGCCAGCTCGGCGGCGGTGTAGAGCGGCTTGCCAGATGGGGTGCCCTTCAGACTCATAAGCGCTTGCTCCAGCCAGTCGTGGCGCTCCCGCCCGTAGTACTGTTTTCCTTGGGCATCCGCGCCTTTCATACCGATAAGCGCGACAAAAACCGGGTACCACTTGCCTGCGGACTCAATCGCATAGAGATGCCGCTCCTGTGTGGTGCCGAAGTAATCGAGGCTGTCTTCGCGCTTACTCCACGAAACCCCGGCGAACCAGCAGCGTAGACCATTGCCTACCAGGCGGCGGCAGGTATCAGGCAGAGCATCTTTTAACAAGCCACTACCTGCCTTGATATCCGCAGGTACCTGAGGTCGCAGGTAGCGGTCGTAAAACGACTTGATCATGGCAGCGGGATCGCCCGCCTGTGCTGCTCCAGGAATCAGCAGCATACGGACTATCAGCGGCTCGTTGAACTTGTTTTGCGTAACAAGCGCTTTTTCGAAGATAACGCCGCCAGATTCATTTGTACAGGTCCAGCCAGGTAGGGTAGGCAGGCTCAGAGCCCCCGTGCTCGTGGTGGGAGCGGAAGCAGCTCCTGCCACGGCAGTCAGACCCTTCTCAGTCAGGCGGAACTTCTCCGGGCCGACACCTAGAAGCTGGGTCAGGAAGATTCCAGCCAGCGGTTTCAGGTTCTTCTTCACTGATGGGTCGGTAGCTGCGGTCTCTGTGAGTGTGGTGATAAACACTCCGATACCCACGCCCCACTCCCAGACCTTCTGTTTCTCGGTATCAGTCTTCATCGCAGGCGTGTCTAGAGCACCTTCTAGCTGTTTCAGAAGCGCCTCTGAGGCAGGATCGGAGACGCTCTGGCCAGACCAGGCGTTCCAGCAAGTAACCAGCCCGAACGTTAGCCCGGCGGCAGCTTCATTAGGGTGACCCGCTTTGGCGAGTTCCCCTTCTACGGCCTTGGCACCCTGGTTCAGCAGGTCACGGAGCCCTTTCTTCTGCTCGGCGGTCTGCCCCAGGGCATCCGCGATAGTGTTCAAAAGAATCGGCTTGCCCGAAGGCTGAAACTTGGTAGAGCCTGCTTTACCAGGCTTGTTGAGCGCACTGGCGATACCGCTGAGGCCGCCCGGCGTGGGAGGGGGAGTCTGGAAAAATCTCATGGCAACAGGACTATTTTCCCCTGTGCACCCGGTTTCAAAACCTGCTCATGCGCCGTATGTGCTTCGGAGAGCGGCAACACTGTGCCTACTACCGGGCGCAGAGTACCGTTTTCCAGCCCAGCATAGAGCGCCGCGTGGATGCTGGCCAGTAAGTCAGGCGGAGCATTGAACAGGCTCATACCACGGACATCTGCCTCTTTTGCCATAGTCAGGCGCGGGTTGAACTCCAGGCTGCCCCGGTTTCCGATAACCACCACGCGGCCATACTTATTCAGTGCGTTCAGGTCCCGCTCCAGGTTCACGTTCGCCAGCATCTCTAAGATAAGGTCGAAGGAATGCCCTTCCAGGTAGCCATCTTTGGTATGGTTTAGCACTTCGTGCGCGCCTTCGCGAGTGACAAGGGCCAGACCGTCCTCTGTACTTGCCGTGCCTGTCACATGTACACCCAGCGCACGAGCTATCTGCACGGCAGCTATTCCCACGCCGCCACTTGCCCCATGCACCAACAAGCGCTCACCGGCCTTTGCTTGCCCACGCTGCACCAGGGCGCGATAGGCTGTGGCGTAGGGCACGTTCACCCCCGCACCCTGCTCGAACGTGATATTGTCCGGCAACTTATAGACCTGTGAGGCCGGACTGATGCACTTCTCGGCATACGCCCCTGTGCGAGCGCTGCCTACATAGACACGGTCACCTACAGAAACGTTAGTCACACCTTCCCCTAGCGCTTCGACCACGCCCACCGCATCGGAGCCAGGAGTAAAAGGAAACTCACGCGCGCCATAGATTCCGGACCGAATGTAAGTGTCCACCGGGTTTACCCCAATGGCTTTTACGGCTATCAGCACCTCGCCGGGGCCGGGAGTGGGAGCGGGAATGTCCTCGAACTTCAGCACTTCGGGACCGCCGAAGGCATGCACTGTAATCGCTTTCATACTCATAGGTTTATGGTACCAATCCACCATCGGTTTCTAGATTAAGCCCGGAATCCAGCGCCTGTCGAACCCGCTGCGCAGCTTCCACGCAATCCACAAACGAGGTAAAGAGCGGCGCCGGTGCAAGCCGCAGCAGGTCAAGTGGTCTATGGTCACCCACCACGCCACGCGCTCTTAGCGCCCGAGAAAGCGCCGCTGCCTGTGGGTGCCGCAGAGTCAGATGTCCGCCGCGCTGGTTATCCGTTGTGGGGGTGATACACACAAGTTCAGGAGCGAGTTCCGCCAGGCATTCCCGCAAAAACGATGTTAGCGCCAGGGACTTCGCCCGAATAGCCGTAATCCCCGCCTCTTCGAACAGGGTAAGTACGCCAGCCAGAGGAGCCAACGAGAGTACATGCGTGGTGCCGGTCTGTAATCGCCCTGCCCCTTGTGCTGGGGTAAGCGTGTGGCTGCCGGAGAACAACAACGTTTTCGCTGCTCCAAACCAGCCCGCGATACCCGGCGCCCGCTCAAAGTGCCGTGAGTTTAAATACAGCCCACCAACAGCACCGGGTCCGGCGCTGAGCCACTTATACGAACACCAGAACGCGCCATCTGCCTCGATCTCCGAGAGCGCGTGCGGCAGCGCTCCAATAGAGTGGCACAGGTCCCAGAGCACGATGCCACCTTGCGCTTGCATGGCCCTGGTCAGCCGAGCCATGTCTAAAAGCCGCCCGCTGGTGTAGACCACAGAGGGCAACACTGCCAGCGCGATTCTCTCTTGCTCCAACACAGCTTCAATCGTCGCTTCGTCTGGCTCCACAAAACGCAGGTGGGTTTCCGGGTTTAAGCCGCGCAAGGTCAAATGGCTCTGAATCGCATATCTGTCTGTAGGAAACGAGTTCGCATCCAGCAGAATGGGACCGCTACCGTCGTAGAGGGTTGAGAGGAGCTGATGCAGATTCAGCGTGGTGGAGCCAGTAGCGATAACTTCATCGGGATTCGCACCCACCAGAGGAGCCAACCGCGCACCGATTTGCTCTGGCAGGAACAGCCAGGGAGCCTCGCCCTCAGTCCAGCCTTCTATCTGATTGGTTTCCCAGGAGGACAGCGCCTGCTCCAGGCTCCGTTTCGCATCCCGCGAAACCGGACCCAGCGAGTTGCCATCCAGGTAGATAACACCGGGTGGCATAGGAAATCGCTCTCGAAACCGGGCTAATCCATCTCTCTTATCAAAGTCTGCGGCCTGCGCAGAAAAGTCCATAGAGCAAGTTTACCTGGACCTACTTGTATCTTGGAGAGAATTGTTTGTTAGAATGCGTGCAGTATGAAGTGGTTAGATTTTGAGCATGAGATTCGAGATTTAGTCGAAGAATTTGGATATGCAGGACTTAGCACTCCACCATCAGGTGATTATGGTGTGGATGTGATTGCTGAGAAGAAAAATAAGAAGGTAGTCATTCAATGTAAGCTCTATGGCAAGGGAAGTATTGGTGGAGATCATATTATGAAGCTTGTTGGGTCTAAAGGATTCTTCGGAGCTACGGATGCCATTTGTTTTACAACAAGCCGCTTTACTAAACAGGCTAGAGAGATTGCAAGTAAGTCAAATGTACATTTAGTTGATAGGGATATTCTTTTAAGTCTGTGTAAGGATTCTAAATTGACAATACCTTCTTTGACTTACTTGGTCAATCAGAAAGATATTCATAGCGTGAGATTTGATACTGTACGCTCAGTTACCTGAATTGGTCGGCTTGAAACCAATGATATAGTTTTAAGAGATATACATGTTTCCAAGAATCATGCGGTCGTGATGAGACATAAGCTAAAGTTTTCCATAGAAGATACTGGAAGCACTAATGGGACAGTAGTGAATGGAGCCAGAATAGCAGAGCCTGTAGTTTTGAATTATGGAGACACAATTAAAATAGATGGTTATGGATTTGTAGTTGCTTTGTGTACACCCTCAGGGACATATTGGTA
Organism: Armatimonas sp.; assembly: GCA_049840835.1. Classification (GTDB taxonomy): domain Bacteria; phylum Armatimonadota; class Armatimonadia; order Armatimonadales; family Armatimonadaceae; genus JANLTX01. The sequence continues at coordinate 142,767 of JASGJG010000017.1, forward strand.
AATCAGCTAAGCTGATATGTTAAAAAGTAATTGTTCAGTTAAAGGCGATTCGGTCGATAATCCGGTTGAAATCCTCACGGTAGGAATCATACTCAGCCTCTGGTGCCACAATCACAAACTCCCAACGATGACCACCCTGGTCGAATTGGAACTTGAGAATACGCTTTAGCGCCCCAGAATCGGAGGGCTCGGTGAAGGACCAGGTTTCGGCGGGGATACCATGGAACTCTCGATCCGTGTTGCGCCCGATACGATGGTATTTCTTGCCGAAGGCTTGCCGTTTATCCCGCTCCTGTACATCGAACGTACTCGCGGGATTCTGTAGTAGGCGCAGGGAGATAGGTGGTGTCTCGCTCTTACGAATAGAGAGATAGATCTCTTCGCCATCACGTCCGCTGGCCACAGACCAGCCATCCGGAGCGGCGAAGTCTACGCCCAGAGTATCGGAGCGATAGCTGCGCCAGCCGGTTAGATCGGCAGGTTTTTCCTCTGGCTCTATGGTTTCTTCTGGAGTGGAGTCTTCGAGCGCCGTAAGCGTAAACGTGCCTTTAGAGAGTGTCTTACCATCGTGAATCAGGCGGAAGATATAGGTGCCAGGCTCACTGGTTTCCAGAAAACTATCCACTCTAGAGAAACTTTGAGAGAGCTGTTTACTCTCCGGGCCGGGAATATCCACTGTCCAGCGGCGCAGGAAGCGCTCGGTATCGCTGCCGTTCTGCCGCGCCAGTGTCGCTTCCAGTGTAGTAGCCGCGAACGGTTGCGGTGATGTAGCGACGAAGGCAAACGCATCATCCGGCGCAAAAGAGTCTGTCTCACCGGAAAGCTTCATCCGCTCTACCGAATGGCCAAACGTAATAGCGCCTGCTTCTGTCGAGGGAGCCGGTGTTGGGGTGGGGGAGGGAGTTGCCTCCTCTGGCTCCGGAGTTGGTTCCGGCGTGGCTGTCGCCAGCACTGTAGGCGCAGGGGTAGGTGTGGGTGGATTCATCGAACGGCTGGCGACGAAGCCAATCACTGCCAGCAGGACAAAAATAACTCCTACTAGCCCAATAACCAGCGGCTGCGTTCGACCGTTCATAACTCGAATTATAACGGAGAACCTCTATGGTAGCGTATTGCCTAAAATGTGGACACAGGCAGGGTGAGCCTGTTGCATCGTCGGGCTGCATCAATATACATCTCTCCATGCTCTTAGCTGGGTTACTATGCTGGGCAATATCCAGACGCATAGGCTTCCTGGCATTCGTTTTTTATTTACCTATATGGTTTCTTTTGGGCGTGGTACTGGTCAAAATTCCCGTATGGTATGCGGACCTGCGCAACTGGAAAAAGCCTTGCTCCGAGTGCGGTGCAAAAGAGTGGAGCGCCGCCCACTATTCCGGGTGGGGATTCTAATCGGATTAGGTAGACTAGCTTCAGGTACAAAGCCCATGCAACAGAACTATCCTCCCATCGGTATGGAGCGCGACAGGGATATCAAGGTCGTCGGCCCGAAGCATCTAAAGATAGAAAGCTATATTCGTGGCAACACGAAACAAGCTATCTGGCTCATTTCCCCCACGAAAAAGCTCTCCCTGGCTGTGACTCCACCGAATCTGGATAATCCCTTCCCTATAGATAGGTTCGCTATCTCGCCGAATGAGGACTTCATCTTTGGCGGGCGCAAGGTCGCGACTGGAGAATGTGACATGTTCCTGTGGGTGCGGCAGCGCGATAGGACCTATAAGCTACTGCCGGAAACCGTGAATCACTGGGTGGTTCGTCGGCAAGGAAAACGGCATCAGGGCGGGGAGATCATGTTCGTGAGTGTGAGCCGCTGGACTGCAGGCGGGAATGGTGTGGTGCTCGCAACACTCTACGAAAATGGCAAGCACAACCTCTGGCACATTCAGGAAATAGACCTGGTGCGCGGACGATTTGCCCCCGATAGAGCCGTCGCGGAAAGCAAACTCGGCGGGTTTTTAATTTAGCCTGCCTGCACCTGAATAAGCCGCCTCAGTTTTTCCAGGTAGGGGGAGCCCGTAGCCTCTGGGATGACGGCCCAGACATCGCTATGTAAGCCCTTCGGCACAGGAGCCAGTGGCACCCGCCGAAAGCCCGGCGAGCTATGGAAATGGGGATAGGCAGGCGATAGTAAGACGCCCTGCCCTGCCGCTACCAATGCCAGGCAGTTCTGCTGCGCATCCCGGTGCTGGACGCGCGGCATAAACCCTGCTTCCTGGCAGGCGGCAAGTACCCGCGCATAGTAGGCCGGGTATTCCTGAGGTGGGTGCAGAATAAACGTCTCCTGCGCTAACTCGCCAAATGCTAGATAGGTTTTCCTGGCCAGAGGGTGACTCTCCGGCAACATCACCTGAAGCGCCTCACGGTGAACCAGATAGCTCTGAAATCCAGTCTGCTCTAGCGGATCATTGGTAAAGCAAAGGTCTATATGCCCTCTCTGGAGCGCTTCATAGAGCTCTAAGTTGCTTTGCTCTATCAGGTCGATGCTGATGTCGTGCTCCTGCTCCCGCAGAGCGGAGAGCAATTCGGGGAGAATTGTTTGCAGAGCTAGCGGCGTATAGGCCAGGCGAAGCTGCCCGGTCTGCTTACGAACGGCTGAGCGAACTGTCTCCAGAGCTGAATCGGCGCGGGCTAGAACCGCACGTGCCTCCGAGATAAACACCTCACCTACATTCGTTAGCTGTACACGGCGGGTAGTACGCTCAAAGAGTCGTGCGCCGACTAGGCGCTCCACATCGGCCACCAGACGAGTCAGTGGCGGCTGAGACATATGCAGGCGAGTTGCTGCCCGCCCGAAGTTCAGTTCCTCGGCCAACACCACCAGGCAGCGCAGTTGATGCAACTCCAATGAATTCATGTATTTTTCGTATTAATCTTGGATGAGATTAGCAAAAATCAATTTGGTAATTCTGTGTATTTATATCAGGAGAAAGAGATTTATGGACGAAGATGTAATTGTAGTCGGCGGCAGTTTCGCCGGATTATCGGCAGCTATGCAGCTGGCCCGAGCCCGGAGACGTGTACTGATTGTCGATGGAGGCCAGCCCAGGAATCGGTTTGCGAAGGCATCCCATGGGTTTTTCGGATTGGATGGGCGCCCGCCACTCAAGATGATAGAGACTGCTCGTAAGCAAGTGTTGGCCTATCCCACGGTGCGCTTTGAAAAAGGTGAGGCGATCAGAGCTACCCAAGAAGGGCAGGGCTTTAGTATCACTCTGTCAAGCGGCGCTACTATCGGAGCAAAGCGCCTCATACTGGCGACCGGGATTACCGATATCCTGCCTAACGTACCAGGGCTAAAGGAATTGTGGGGAGTGGGAGTGGCGCACTGCCCTTACTGCCATGGCTACGAAGTCGCCGGGCGCAAGCTGGCCGTACTGATGCCCAAAGAGAATCCAAATATCCACCAGGCCATTCTGCTGCGAGACTGGAGTGACGATATCACCCTGCTCACCAACGGTGCACCCGCACCCATTGGGGCAGATGCTGAGCACCTACACCAGCGCGGGATTCGAGTGGATACTCAGCAGATTGTGCGAGCTATAGGCCGAGGGAAAGAGCTGGAAGCCATAGAGTTCGCTGATGGCCAGCGTACGCCCTATGACGCTCTCTTCACCGCCACCCGTTGGACTCTGAGCAGCCCTCTTGCCGAGCAACTAGGCTGTGAGCTAGACACCAGCGGCGCTGGCCCCATAGTGAAAACCGATCCTATGAAAGAAAGCACCATTCCCGGCGTATTCGTGGCAGGAGATGCCGCACGGCTCTATAGCAACGCCACCATGGCCTCTGCGGATGGAGTCATGGCAGGGACCGTCGCGCATCGTTCATTAATTTTAGGTGTGTAAGGAGAGACACTATGGCAGACTTATGGGAGCCAACATTCGCCAAGAACCAACTTATGTGGGGCCTTGCACCCACAAATAGCGCTCTTCTGGTGGCAGAGCAGTTCGCCAGCCGGGGCGTCAAAAACGTTCTGATTCCTGGCATTGGGTACGGGCGAAACGCAATGCCGTTTCTAGAGCGGGGAATGTCCGTAACCGGAATCGAGATCTCGGAAACCGCAATTGCTCTTGCTCGCTCGGAACTAGGCTTAGACATACCCATTCACCATGGCTCAGTGACGGATATGCCTTACGATGACCGAATCTACGACGGCATCTTCTGCTTCGGATTGGTTTATCTGTTAGATGCTCCCGGACGCGAAAAGCTCCTACAAGACTGCTACCGCCAACTCGCGCCCGGTGACTTGATGATTTTTACTGTCATCTCCAAAGACGCTCCTATGCATGGCCGAGGCGTAAAACTCGATGACGATTGGTACGAAATCATGCCAGATATGAAGCTGTACTTCTACGATGCTGAGTCAGTGCAGAGGGAGTTCGGGCCGTATGGATTCGTTGAGCAATTCCCGATTGATGAGAAAGCCGTGAGTGGCGACTCTCTGCCCTTCATTCATGTTGTCTGTCAGAAGACATAATCAAAAGCCCTCTGCTCTTTCGAGCAGAGGGATTTTCTTGTAGGGCCGTTCACGGTCCTTGTCGCAACAGTGGGCCGCTTTAGCCGCCCGCTTCTACTGGCCCCAGTAGTCGCTCGCTAATCTCACTGAGCAGGTCAGTGACGAACTGCTCTACCGGACGCGGACCTAAGTCTCCCTTATCGCGGTGGCGAACTGCGACATTACCTGCCTCTATATCCCGGTCACCTACGACAATCATGTAGGGCACCTTTTCCACCTGAGACTCAGCGACCTTCTTACCAGTCTTCTCAGAGCGAGCATCCACAGTGGCGCGGACGCCAGCGGCGACCAGGCGAGTCTTGATCTCTTCGCAGTACTCGATATGCCTATCGGCAATCGGTAGGAAGCGTACCTGCTCCGGCGCAAGCCAGGTGGGGAACGCGCCAGCGAAGTGCTCGATCAGCACGCCACAGAATCGCTCCAGAGACCCGAATGGTGCTCGATGGATCATAACCGGCTTATGTGGCTGACTATCCGACCCGATGTACTCCAGGCCAAAGCGAATCGGGAGGTTGTAGTCCACCTGTACAGTGCCAAGCTGCCACTCGCGCCCGATCACATCCTTCACCACGAAGTCAATCTTCGGGCCGTAGAACGCGGCTTCACCCGGCTCTTCAGAGAACGAAACTCCCAGGCTCGCAGCGGCCTCACGGCACGCCGCCTCAGCCTTGTCCCAGTTTGCCGGGTCACCGACGTATTTGGACGAGTCCGGGTCGCGCAGGCCCACTCGCACTCGGAAGTCTTTCATTCCCAGGGTGTCGAAGATGGTGCGCACCAGCGAGAGACAGCCCAGAAGCTCATGCGGCACCTGCTCTTCGGTACAGAACAGGTGAGCATCGTCTTGAGTGAACGCCCGCACACGGGTCATGCCGTTCAGCTCGCCAGATTGCTCCCAGCGGTATACGGTGCCGAATTCCGCCAGTCGCAGAGGCAGGTCACGGTAGCTGCGTCGCTCACTCGCGTAGATCTTAATGTGGTGCGGGCAGTTCATCGGCTTCAGAAGGTAGCCGTCGATGTCGCCGGTTGCCAGGCGGTTCGAGAGATCGCTGCAGGTGCAGCCCTCATCGCTCAAACCTTTCAGGAACTCGCGGTCGATAACCGGTGGGTACTGCGAGTCCGCATAGTAGGGGAAGTGGCCACTGGTTTTATACAGTTCCAGCTTTCCGATATGCGGGGTGAATACCTGGTGGTAGCCCTGCTTGCGTAGCTCAGCAGAGATAAAGGTCTGCAATTCCTGCCTGATCGCTGCTCCAGCAGGAGTCCAGAGCACCATACCCTGACCTACCTGGTCATCGATATGGAACAGCTTCAGGTTCTTGCCGATCACCCGGTGGTCGCGCTTCTTGGCCTCTTCCAGCTTATTCAGATAGTCTTCCAGCTGGTTCTTCTTCTGAAACGCAACGCCGTAGACACGGGTTAGCTGCTCATTGGCCGCGTTTCCTCGCCAGTAGGCACCCGCAATGCTCATGAGCTTGAAGGCACCGATACGACCGGTACTTTCAATGTGCGGACCCTTACAGAGGTCGATGAAATCGCCCTGCTGGTAGAAGGAAATCTCGGCTTCGTCGGGCAGGTCGTCAATGAGCCGGACCTTGAGCGGCTGGCCCATCTCTTCGCAGCGCTTGCGAGCAGCCTCGCGCGATTCCACGAATTTCTCTAACGGCAGGTTCTCTTTGACAATCTCCGCCATGCGCGCTTCAAGCGCAGTCAGGTCCGCCTCAGTCAGTGGGCGGGGCAGCAGGAAGTCGTAGTAGAAACCGTTCTCGATGACAGGCCCGATACCCATCTGGGCTTCGGGGATTCGCTCACGCACAGCCTGAGCGAGCACATGCGCGGTGGTGTGGCGCATACGCGAAAGAAAATCCGCCGGAGCAGACAGCTCATCGGCGGCGGGGACTGAGGACATGTTTTTCACATTTCTCCCATACAAAAGGATGTACCATGGTATCACGCTGTCGCCTGGAGGAGCAGGGATGCTAAATGAGTACCTCTGAGGGAGGTGTTCTATGTGGCAGGGTACAATGGCGGGTATGTCTGCCTATGACTCTCTTCTAGAACGTCTGGTCGAAATCAGCCATGTTGGCCGCGCTGGTGCGGTGCTTGACTGGGACCATCAATGCTACATGCCCGAAGGGGCTGCTGAGGCCCGCGCGGGAGTGCTGGCTACTCTGGGCAAGCTCTCCCATGAGATGTTCGTGGCCGATGAAACCCGGAGCCTGCTGGAGAAGTCCGAGGCAGAGGGGTTCGCACCCGGCTCCGATGCTGCGCTGACTCTGCGTGCCGTGCGTCGAGATTTAGATAAATCGTCCAAACTTCCTACCAAACTCGTGGCGGATCTGGCACGGGAAACCTCGCTGGGGCATGGCGTGTGGGCTAAGGCGCGTGCCGAGAAAGACTTCGCCCAGTTCGCTCCCGCGTTAGAGAAGATTCTGGACCTCACCCGGCAGGCTGCTGAGTGCTACGGTTATGACAGCCAGAGCGGCGAGATCTACGATGCCCTGATCGACAACTACGAAGCGGGCGCGAAGACCTCTGAGGTCGCGCGGGTCTTTGAGGGTATCCGCCCCGGCCTGATTACACTCCTAGAGAAAATCAAAGCCGCGCCGCAGATTGACTTCTCGTGCCTGGAGCGGGATTTCGACGAAGACACACAGCTCAAGTTCGCGGAAAAGGCTGCGAAGCGACTGGGCTTCGATTTCCATCATGGGCGGCAGGATAGGGCTGTGCATCCGTTCTGTACCGGGTTCTCGCGGCAGGATGTGCGTATCACCACGCGCACCGAGAAGAACTGGCTGCCCGGCGCACTCATGGGTACGATTCACGAGACCGGCCACGGTCTCTATGAGCAGGGCTTCGACCCAAAAGATGACAACACACCGCTTTCGGATGCCGTGAGCCTGGGCGTGCATGAGAGCCAGTCTCGCCTGTGGGAGAACATCGTCGGGCGCTCTCGTCCGTTCTGGACTGTCTTCTACCCGGATCTCAAGGCAGCGTTCCCTGGTGTGCTGGATGATGTGAGCGAAGAGGGCTTCTGGCGTGCCATCAATCGGGTCGAGCCGAGCTTCATTCGGGTCGAAGCAGATGAAGTGACCTACGGCCTGCACATCATGCTGCGCTTCGAGATCGAGCGGGAGATGCTGAGCGGCAAGCTAGCCGTGAAAGACATTCCCGATGCCTGGAATGCCAAGATGGAGAGTTATCTGGGCATTACCCCGCCGGATGACGCGCAGGGCTGCCTGCAGGATGTGCACTGGTCCGCTGGGCTTATCGGCTACTTCCCCACCTATCTCATCGGTACCGCGCTGGCATCGCAGCTCTATGAGCAGGCGCTCAAAGATAACCCGGCGATTGCGTCGGATCTGGTGAAGGGCGATTATACTTCCCTGCTGTCCTGGCTCCGGAAGAAGGTCCATCATCCTGGTCGGCGCTACCTGCCCGGTGAACTGGTAGAGCGTATCTGCGGCGGCCCAGCCCGCTCGGAGCCTTATCTGAACTATCTGAACGCCAAGTTCACTGAGGTCTACGGCCTGTGACCTGTGGGTTCTTTGGGAATAGCGGAGGAGTGCTGGTGTGGCGTCGCCGCTGATTGCGCTGGCGCTCATGGCCCTTCTTCCGCCTATTCCCGAGCAGATTCAGATTCCACCGCCGCAGCCGCCTGCGCCCTATCTGCCTTTTGCTAATCTGCCGCCACTGGCCTTAGATGAAGCGAACAATGGGGTGGGGCTGGCACAGAAGCTGACCCGAGAGCGCAACTTGCAAGCCCGGATTCTCTGGGTAGATGCCACCGCGAACCTGGACCGGGTGAACACTCCGGTGAAGGTTCAGGAGCTGGTAAAGCAGGTTAAAGACGCCGGGTTCAACACCATCATCTTCGATGTGAAGCCGATTATCGGGCTCACTCTCTATCCCAGCCAGTACGCACGTAAGCTGACCGAGTGGGTGCGCCCCTGGGGCACCAAGACTCTGCCGCTGGAGTTCGACCCGCTCAAAGAGATGTCTGTTCAGGCCCGTGCTCAGGGTATCGGGCTCATGGTGAACTTCAATGCGTTTAGCGAAGGGCACCGGGAGTTTCCAGGCAAAGGGCAGGGGTGGGAGCATCCGGACTGGCAGAGCGTTACCTACGAGCTGGAAACCCGAGTTCGACGCGATGGTAAGGACGACCTGACCTACCCGGTCAACGATAAATCCAATCTCCCCGCGCGCGCGCCCACGGATCTGGCGCTCTTTACGGATCCTACCAAGCTGCCGCAGAAACCGGCGGCAGGCACAGTCTACACGCTTATAGATAATAAAGGGCTGGCACTGGCGCTGCTGGACCCCGCCGCTTTTACCACGCTGAAGCCCGATCTACCGGATGGCGGCGCGATTCTCATCGGTCAGCCCGGCGCGGGCGCCGATTTTCTGCGAGCCAATGGTCAGCCCGGCATGACCCTGGACCTGGTCACAAAAACTGTGTTCGTGCCCGTGGGCCAGCGACTGGCACAGGTGCCGCTCATGACCAGCCCGCACAACCCGCAGGTTCGTCAACGGCTCTTAGACATGCTCACCGAAGTGATGCACTACGATATCGATGGTGTTATCTTCGATGATCGCCTGCGCTACGCCTCGCTGAATGCGGACTTCTCCGACAACGCGAAAAAAGACTTCGAGACCTGGCTGGGTAAACCCGTCAACTGGCCCGACGATGTCTTTCGTTACGATATCGCCTGGCCCTCGCTGGATCGTCGCGTGGTGCCAGGTCCGCAGTGGGAGGCCTGGCTCACGTTCCGCGCTTTGACTATGCGCAACTTTGTGGCTGATGCCGCCAAAGCTGTCAAAACCGTAAAATCCGATGCGCTCCTGGCGACCTATGTAGGCTCCTGGTACCCAGACTACCCGGACCTCGGTGCGAACTGGGCCGCCACAGATGTGCCTGCGGGATATAGGTTCCTGACTGAGAGCTACAAGAAAACCGGCTGGGCGGATATTGTGGACTTCATTATCACAGGCTGCTACCACACCGAAGCGGTTATCAAAGATGCGGCACTGGCGGGCAAAGAGATTGGATACACGGTGGAAGCCGCCGGTCAGTTCTCCAATCGTGTGGTCAATGACTCCACACCAGTCTACGCCGGGCTATCTTTAGACCGCTTCAAGAACAACCCGGAAGGGCTTAAGCGCGCGCTGCAGGCTGCAGGCGCCACCACTCAGGGCATCATGTGCTTCGACCTGAGCCATGATATCGACCCGTTCTGGCCGATATTTACCTCTGCCTTCCAGAAACCCGCTGTGGCACCGCATGCCACGCCCGGATTTTTAGAGGAGTTGCGCAAGCAAAAAGCAGACCGCAAAGCCGCTGGAATCGCCCCTCCGCCTGCTATTCTCTATCGGGGCGTTTCGGGTATCGGGTTTTGATACAATAAGGGGTATGCAACCCACGCTGGAAGAGCGCGTTTCACGAATTGAAGAAGAGCTTCGCCAGTTGTGCCAGGAGAAGAAAAGCGACTGGCGGAAGCTGCCAGGCACGTTTGACGACGACCCCGCTTTTGAGGAAATTCTGCGCCAAGGAAAGCTTATTAGTGATAAGCAAAATTCTATTAACTTCGTCGATTAGTTTTTGCTTAGTATGGGGAATTTTGGCAAATATATTTTTAATGGGTAGCTTACTTGATTATTTAGAATCATTTTCATCAAAAATCATCTCTATTTGATTTTTATTCTTTTTAGGTAGAATGGCTAATTTGCCGTCTGGATAGCCAATTCTCAATTTTAACGCAGGTCTTAATAGCGGATTTATGAATGTTATCTTTCTATGATCTGATGGATGGTATTTAATAATATTATATTTTTCTATAATTGATTCTAGTATATTATCAAAGTTTTGTTCAATATTTTCGTTTAAGCTGATTGCAAGGTGTTTGATTTCTTTTATTTCTAATGAAGAATTCGTTAAGTTTAGGCATTTTATGATTTCTATTTCTTCTGGTTGGAGCTTGCGTATTGTATTTTTAAATTGAGACAATTGTTCACGGAATGCTTCTTCGGCAGCTTGCTCTTTACTGTATTCATAATCATCTTCTGTAACAAATATAAATTGTGGATTTCTCTCTTTAGCAGTTAGGTAGCTGCATTCTCCAAGAAGATGGGCGAAATATGGAAATCCAGTAGCCTCTGTAGACAGGATATCTCGTACCCTATCCGCAAATTGAAAGTCTAAAAGCTCTTCAGTTTTCTTCAGGAAAGATCTAATGTCTTCTTGTTTAAGCATTGGTACAAATATTTCAACAATTTGACGATGGCAACTCTCATGTGCTGAAAATAAGTTTTGCATACTTGACCCAACTCCAGAAAGTACTATAGTGCATTCATGGCTATGTGAATGATCAGAAAGTATTTTTATGAATATAGCTATATCATTTACGAAATCTTTATTGTTTTTCATGATGTCAAATTCATCTATGATGATTATTATGGGTTCGTTTAGCTTTTTTAGGATTTCTAGTAGATTGTAAGGTGTTATATTTAGATTGCCTATTCCATCATGGATTATATTCGTCTTGGTAGGGTTTTGAGTTTTTCTGCTGAGCTTTAATGTGTTTAATAGGTTGATTTCTCCCAATACCTCGTTTGAATCACTAGTTTCATTGTTTATTTGCTTGACATTTATATCAAAATCTAGATGGGATAAGGCAATTTTTGACATCTTGTCAAAAGTAAAGCTCTTATCACATGTGATGTGTATGGGGACGTATTCTTTATGGATTGCACTTATATTTTTAATGGCTTGTATTAATAGAGATGTTTTTCCGACACCGCGAGCGCCAACGACAAAAGGTGCTGTGCCATGACGATAAATTGCTCTTGTTAATCGCTCTAATTGGTTAGAGCGACCTACGAAAAGTTCACTCAAATTTACAGGAGAATGAGGGGTGAAAACTTTGTTATAAGGAAGGTGCTGACTCATTTTGGTGTCTCAATCACGCCTTGAATACCTAAATCTTCTCTCGGAATTCAGACTTTTGAAGAATGAGAAAGTTGCATCGTCTATTATAGATTATATACCAATGGTGTAAGAAAATAGATTTTGAAGATTGGACTAAATGCCGCAACCTGAATTTACCGAGAATAATTGTGTTGATATGAAACGCACGGTTCTCTCTTTAATCTGTATCCTGACGCTGTTGCCTGCTGCCCACTCCTGTCTCAATGATCGGGACAGCGATGCCCTAGCCGAAGAGGCGCGGCAGCTTCCCGATATGGTGCGGATTCTGACCGGGCGTTTCGAGCGAAATCCGCCACGCTACTATGAAATGCGCCTGGCGCGCGTAACGAAAGAACTCCAAAAGACCCCTAACCAACTTGACCTCTACGACGATGCTGCTGTGGCTGCCGAACGCCTACACCATAGCGATGCAGCGATTGCCTGGATGGCGAAGAAAAAGGCAAGGATAGGCAATGACAAAGAGGCCATCTATCGCTATCATGCGAATTTAGGCACCTTTTTGGCGCACCACTGGCTTGGGCGCAAAGATCGCTGGAATAATCTTGCCGAAATGCAGCAGGCGCGCGACCAAATTGCCCGCGCTGTAGAGATAAAGCCGGATGCTCACTTCAACCGGGAGCGCTATCAGCTGCAGGTCATGGAGTGGCTCCTGACTAACCCGAAGAAAACACTTAAACCGCTGAGTTGGTCTCTTCATAACGATACAGACAAGGTGCGGCAAGCGCAGGGACTTTCCGGCTTAATCGTGCTGGGAGCCGCCTGGGAGAGCGTGGATATAACGGATGCCCTGGCTGGCTCACTATCGGATCAGGGACTTGGTAAGCTGGCGCTTATAGCCCAGCACCGCCGTGATGAGCTTCTAGATGCCGGGCGGCACTCTATTATGTATCCCATGGAGTCTGAGGGCGAAGGGAAAACGGAGCGCTCCCTTCTAGACTCAGGCGCGTATGGACCGTATGGCGCGCCTACGGTGCCCGAAGGCGTAAAGGCAAAGTTTACAGAACTCCGGAAGGAAGCGGATGCCTGGCAAAAAGAGCGCCTGGCCTATATGGAGGCACGTTTTGCGCAGGGTAAGCACCCGGATACCGACCCGAACTTCTGGAGCGAGTGGAAACCTGCCGAACCTCCGTCTCTAGACATTCCTGGGGAAGAGGAAGCGAAACACGAAGAGGCGCGGCGCTCCTGGTGGGAGCATAATGGTGCCTGGGTCGCGATAAGTGTGCTCATGGGAGTGCTGGCGCTGATAATCACCGGTATCACCCTGCTCGTGCGCTGGCTGAGGCGGCGGTTCGCACGGTAGGGAAACCCCTCTCAGGCGGCGAACCTTGCTGCCATGAGTGAGGAAAAATCGCAGGATGATTACGCCCTTAAGACAACGGAGGTCGGCACTGTCGCCGCACCCGAGCTGCCGTATCTGCCCCCCGTACCGAAGAACTATCGCCCCAAGATCGGGCTCATGGCCTGTGGCGGAATCACTGTAAGCCACCTGGGAGCCTATCGGGACCAGGGATACGATGTGACGTGGCTCTGCGATCTGGATATCAATAAAGCGAAGAAACGCCAGGAAGAATTCTTTCCTGAGGCCCGAGTCACCAGCAGCTATGAGGACCTGCTCTCAGACAGCTCCGTAGATGTTGTAGATATCGCCACACATCCCCGAGAGCGCTTGCCATTGATTGAGGCCGCTCTGAGTGCGAAGAAGCACGTACTCTCCCAGAAACCGTTCGTGCTATCCCTCGATGAGGGCGTGCGTCTATGTAACCTGGCCGAAGCGAATGGCGTAAAGTTCGCGGTGAATCAGAACGGGCGCTGGGCGCCGCACTTTGCCTATATCCGCGAAGCCGTGCGTGCCGGGCTACTGGGCGACATTATGTCGGTCCATGTGGGCGTCCACTGGAACCATACCTGGGTACAAGGGACTCCGTTTGAGAATATCTACGACCTGGTGTTCTACGACTTCGCCATTCACTGGTTCGATTTCGTGACCAGCATTGTGCCGGGGCGAGCAAAGACTGTATATGCTACACGCGCCAGTGCGCCGGGCCAGACCATAGGCCCACCCATGCTGGCGCAGGCTATGGTGGACCTGCAGGATAGCGGCCAGGCATCGCTGGTCTTCGATGCCCATGTGATGCACGGCTCCGTGGACCGAACCTTTGTAGCAGGCACAAAAGGAACCGCTGTCTCTACCGGCCCGGATCTGGGTACTCAGTCAGTCGTACTGCAAACAGAAGCAGGAGTCGCCTACCCTGAACTGAGCGGCACGTGGTTCAACGATGGCTTTAAAGGCACCATGGGCGAGCTGCTCTGCGCCATAGAAGAAGACCGCGAACCGCTGAACTCGGCGCGCGGGAACTTGAACAGTCTGGCGCTGTGTTTTGCCGCAATTGCCTCCGCCAATGAAGGTGTTCCGAAAACTGTGGGTGAGGTCCGCACACTCCCGAAAGGGTCTGCACCCGGCGTATGAACCTGTTTATCACTGGAGCCACCGGAATCGCGGCAGCGACCGCGAAACTCGCCACCGATGCCGGGCATCAGGTCTTTATTGCTTCCAAAGACGAAGCAGAGTGCAAGGCATTAGCTGACACACTGGACTGCTGGGCGCTTCCCGGCGACCTCACCGACCCCGCGTTCGCCGACGAAGCCCTGCAGACCTGCGCCGAGACCTTTGAGCATATCGATGGCATCTTCCATGTGGCGGGCGGCAGCGGACGCAAGTTCGGAGATGGCCCCCTGCACGAAATCACCAACGAAGGCTGGGAGAAGACCCTGAACCTCAACCTGGACGCTACGTTTTACGTACTCCGCGCCGCGCTGAACGTGCTGCTAAAGCAAGAGGGAGGTGGCTCTATTGTGCTCACCGGCTCGGTGCTGGCAACTCACCCGGAGCCGGAGCGCTTCGGTACTCACGCCTACGCTGCCGCCAAAGGGGCGCTGAACGCGCTGGTGACGATCACAGCGGCGGGCTATGCCCCCCAGAAAATCCGCGTCAATGCGGTAGCACCAGGGCTGGTGCGCACTCCTATGAGCCTGCGCGCTCAGAGCGACCCTGGAATCTTAGAACTCATGAAAACCAAACAACCCCTGGCCGAGGACCTACTGGACCCGAATGCCATTGCAAATGCTGCGCTATTTCTACTTAGCCCGGAAGCCGCACAAATCACCGGGCAGATTCTGAACGTAGATGGAGGCTGGAGCGTTTCATGAGCAGTCCCACACAGAGCTACCTAGCCGCCTCACAGCGAATCTTAGAGACCGTGACAGCGCAGGAGCAGACCATTCAGCAGGTGGCCGATAAATTCGCACAGACCATACTCGCCGGACGCATGGTGCATGTGTTCGGCTCTGGGCACTCTCGCATTCTGGTGGAGGAGATGTGGCCGCGCTATGGTTCCTTCCCCGGCTTCAACCCTATCGTGGAGCTATCTCTCACCTTCCATAATCTGGTCGTCGGCGCGAACGGTCAGCGGCAGGCCATGTTCCTGGAAAACGTAAGCGGGCTGGCCGCGCAGATTCTGCGCAACTTCGACTTAAAAGACATCGACTCCGCGCTGGTCGTCAGTTCGTCCGGGTGCAACGTCGTTCCTATCGAGATGGCGGAAGGTTTCCAGAAACAGGGCATCTTCACCGTCGCGCTGGTCTCGCAAGCCCACGCCGAAGCCTCCACCAGCAAGCGTCCCGATGGCAAGAAACTCATGGATTTCGCCGATGTGGTCTTAGATACCGGCGCACCCATTGGCGATGCCATGGTGTCTATCCCGAACTTAGAGATGCCCGTCGCGCCTGGCTCCACCGTGGGGGGCTGTCTTTTAGTGAACGCTATAAAAGCCGAGGTCGCCCTGCGCCTCACCGAAGCTGGGCAGCCTCCACTCGCCCTCGCTGGAGCAGCGACAGTTGGCGCGACTCGCTCCGTAGAAATCTTCCAGGCGGCCTATGATGAGCACGCCCATAGACTGGCGAAGCTCTACGAAAACGTCGGGAAGGAGAGCGAGCTATGAGCGTGATTGCCTTCAACACCGCGAATCTAGTTGCCCGTGTCACCGGCTATACCTTCGAGATGAAGCATTGGGGGGAGCAGCACGCGAAAACCGTCGCGCAGACGGATGAGAAAGAGTGGGCGGCTATCTGCCAGGAAATCGCTGCCTGCGGTTACTCCGCCGTGGAGGTCTGGGCGGCACACGCTGACCCGTCGGTGATGGACGAAGCGAAGGCTACTCTCTGGCGGCGAATTCTAGATGACCATGGCCTAGCCCCCATTGGCTACGCTGGTGGCCTGACCGAAGGCGCGGCGCGTATCTGCACCTGGATGGGGATTCCAGCAGCGAACGGCGGTCTATGGGGCACCGATATAAAAACCGTGCAGCGCCTCTGCGACGAGAACAATCTCTTCTTCAACTACGAAAACCATCCCGAAAAAAGCGTAGCCGAGATTCTTGGGAAAATCAGTGGGGGCAGCGAGCGCATTGGCGTTTGTATTGACTCCGGCTGGCTGGGCACACAGGGAGTAGATGCCGTAGACGCTGCTACCCAACTTGGCTCCCTGGTGCGCCATGTACATGTGAAAGACGTAAAGGCTGTGGGTGGTCATGACACCTGCCCGCTGGGTGAAGGTGTAGTCAATCTGGTCGGCATGATAGACGCGCTAAAAGCGCAAGGATATTCCGGCGCCTGGTCCTGGGAAGATGAGCCCGAGGACAGAAATCCCTTTGATATTGCCATTGCCAGCCGGGAGTGGATTCAAGCAAAATTGTGAGGCTAATAGATTATGTGGCAGCGATTTACGGAGCGGGCGCGACGCGTTATTTTTTACGCTCAGGAAGAGACAGGGCGGTTAGGAGAAAATTACGTCAGTACCGAGCATATCTTGCTGGGCATTGTGCGTGAAGATGACACGGTCGCGGCACGAATTCTAGACTTGTTGGGAGTCTCACGAGGGCGAATTCGTGCCGAAGTAGAGCGCCAGATTACAGCGGGGGAGGGAGCAAAAATCGGTCAGGATATGCAGCTTACCCCCCGCGCCAAGCGGGTGATTGACCTCGCTTACGAGGAGGCGCGTGAGCTGCGAAACAATTATATAGGCACAGAGCATTTACTGCTGGGACTGATTCGTGAGGGAGAGGGCGTAGCCGGGCGCGTTCTCAGTCGGTTAGGGATAGAGCTAGAGAGAGCGCGTCAGGAAGTGCGTACACTACAGGCCAAAGATCCGGAACTGTTGCAGCGGAACAATCCCATAGACAGACCGCTTCGCCTTGATATAGGCGTATTAGGTGAGCTGCGCCCACAGGAAGGCAGAGAGGTTATCGAGGTCGCCTGGACGGAGCAAGGAATGGTGCACCTCGCAGGCATTTTTCGGGCGCGGGACGGAGTCGGTTACGAAAATATGGTTCACGATAGAGACATGGCCCTGCTACCCGCTGAAACCGAGGCTAAGTTGATTTACATGGATAAGGAGATTAGGGCTTTTCTGGTGCGCCTTCGCTCCGGGGAGCACGACGGGAAGACCGCCTGGGTCTTCCCGGAAAGTTTTGTACCCACCGGAGAGGACGATGCCCCGTTTCCCCCAAAGGTAGAATTAAAGCTATGAAGGCCAGGCGCTCGACAGATGATTTTGCTATCACTCCTGTAGAAAGACGCTATCAGGAGCGCCTGAATGCAATGACGGGTATGGAAAAGATGCAGCGCGCTCAGGCGCTTTGTGAAGGTATGTGGGAGATGCTAGCTCACAAGGTTATGCAAGAAAAAGAGGGGTTGTCGGAGCGAGACCTTCACTATTTTGTAGCTCAAAGAATATATGTTAATGAGCCGGATACTCTTCGCAAATTAGAGCAAGTTTACAATAATGGTAGTTGATCTTAAAGAGACTATTGGAGATATCGTGGCACGACTGGATAAATTTGGTGTGTCTTATGCTTTTACTGGTGGTGTTGCGGCAATACATTATGGTGAGCCGAGAACGACGCAGGATGTAGATGTCGTTATTCAGATTTCTTCAAAGGAAGACATTGAAAACTTGATTCTGGCTTTCTCAGATGACTATGATTTTGATGAAGAGTCATTACGTTCTGCCGCTCAAAATCGAGATATGGCTCAGACGTTTCACCAAGAACGGTTTGCTAAAGTCGATCTTCATTTTGGTGAACTTGTTCCTGGAGAGTTTCAACGAGTGCAAAAGACCGAACTCTTTGTAGGAGTAAACGCACCTATTTTCAGTCGTGAGGATGCACTGCTTTCGAAACTACTCTGGATTCAAATGGGGAGTCACCGAAGTAAACGGGATGCAGTTGCAATGCTGAGAAATTCGGCCCCTATCGATCGGAGTTTTGTAGAGCGGATGGCAGCAGAGCTAGGAGTATCGGAGATTCTGAGGGAGGTAGAAGTGCTGGCTAGAGGCGAATCTACAGAGAGACCATGAGTAACAAACCGCTTCGTACTACGGTGATTGGCAGCTACCCGTTTCCAGGCTGGCTGGAGTTTGCCGCGCAGAACTTAGACGCTTTCGGGCCGGACGACCTGGCTGAGCTGCAAGATGACGCTGTTGTCTGTGCGCTCAATGACCAGACAACTGCCGGGCTGGATGTGATTACCGATGGGGAGCAGACTCGCTTAGACTTCAACCTGAGCTTCTATGGCTATATCAAGGGAATCGATCTGGAGCCCGATCCGCCGCGCCGATTCGGGCCACCCGCGCATGACCAGCGAGGAAAGCATGCAGTGATTGCCGAGCTTACCGCACCAGATGGCCTTGGCGCGGTAGAGGAGTTTCTGCGCCTGAAACGCCTGGCAGGAGATACAAACGCCACACTGAAGGCTAGCATTCCTGGTCCCTATACGCTTTCTGGCCGGTTGCTGCCGAATGAACAGTACCCGGATCGATGGGCACTGACAGAGGCGTTGCTACCACTGGTGCAGAAGGAGCTGGTAGGGCTGATTGGGGCCGGGTGTACGGAAATCACCGTCGATGAACCGTCTATGAGCTGCTACGCGCATAAAGAGGACCCGGAGCGCTTTGTCGAGATTTTCAACCGAACCGTGGCCCCGGTGGTAGGGAAATGTCATCTTTCCACGCATCTGTGCTTTGGGAACTACAAAGCTCGTGCAGTCGGTCCGCGCCAGTATGCCCCCATGTTCCCGGCGTTTCTAAGCATGACCTTAGATGAAATCCATGTCGAGATGGCATCCCGTGAATTTGCTGAAATCGAGGTCATTCGCCAGATTGCCGATGCCGGGAAAGTAGCCGCCGTGGGGATTGTAGATGTGAAGAGCTACTACATCGAGACCACAGAGGATATCGCGAACCGTGTACGCCTGTGTCTGAAGCATGCGCCCGCCGAGCAGCTTGCCTTCGCCCCAGACTGTGGGCTGTCTCAGACCGCGCGCTGGGCCGCCAAACGCAAGCTCAAGAACATGGTGGCGGGAGTCCAACTGGTCCGGGGCGAGTAGCGTTTAAGCGTATTGGTAGTCTATTGGGGCGTCGATATCCGGGTGCAGGCTGGCATGTACCGGGCAGGTGCGCCCCACTTTCTCAAAGACCGGGCGCATCTCCTCTGGAACCGAAGCAGGTAGGGTAATCAGCACCGGAAGTCGCCCGATGCGGCGTGGATCCTTGCTCATCTCTTTGCCTACATGGGCTTTTGCCCCGGTAATATCGATACCACGGCGCTCCGCGAACATACCGATAGTGGTCAGAATGCAGGTGGCCAGGCCAGAGGCTACCAGGTCGGTTGGGGAGAACGCCGTGGCATCTCCGCCAATATCCTTCGGAGCATCTGTCTGCAGAGTAATGCCTTCGGGGTGGGTGAGGGTGCATTTCTTGCTGCCCGTGTAGACCGCATCAATCTCTACCATAACAATCTAAAGTGTACCTGAATGCCCGATACCCTGATTCTCATCAAGCACGCTCTGCCAGAGATTGTAGAAAACATACCCGCGGCTCGCTGGCAACTCGGTGAGGCGGGGCGTGCGGCTACCCGGCAGCCTGTTCTCCGCCTGAGTCACTATGGCATTGGCGCCATGGTAGCCAGCGAAGAGCCGAAGGCAGCAGAGACAGGGCAGATAATAGCGACAGCACTGGGTATCCCGTTTGAGACCTTGCCGGGGCTGCAGGAGCATCAGCGCGAGACCGTAGGCTGGCTGGAGAGAAGCGCCTTCGAGACCGGAGTACGTTCCCTTTTTGAGACTCCAGATGTTATGAGTTTTGGCGAAGAGAGTGGGGCTGGGGCCTGCTCTCGGTTTACTGAGGCAATCGAAGCGTCGCTAGAGAGACACTCGAGCGTAGGCACGTTAGCGATTGCCACCCATGGCACCGTTATCTCCCTGTTCTGTGCGGCGCGAGATAACCGAATAGAGGGGTTTCTGCTCTGGCGACTGCTTCAGCTACCCGCTTATGTGGTGCTGGATGCTCGAACCTTTCGGGTACGAGAGATTATTGGGGAGCCTATTCCGGACGAGCTTTGATACGCGGCGCGGCTTCCAGAGTATCCAGTTTTTTTCGTTGAGCGGGTGTGAGTAGAGCACGCAGCTCGGCGCTGGCTTTCTTCTGGATTTCCTGTTGGAACTGCAACATTTGCTGGGTGATTTGCTTCTGCTGGTCTGGCTTGGGTTCCTCGCCGTACTTTTTACGCAGAGCGGCCATCTTTGTGTAGGCTAGGTCCATGTACTTCTTTTGCAGAGCCTCTGCCTTGGTAATCTGGGGCTTTGTCAGTCCTAGCTGCGTATAGAAGCGCTGGCGGGCGCCGGGTTCCGGTGCCTGAGCCAGAGCCGCCAGAGCGGCGAGCAGAGCTAGAGTACAAAAGAAAAGGCGTCGCACAGAGATATTCTATCCGGACGAGTTGCCCAGTATGCGGTCAAAGAAGCCACGGCGTGCAGTCGGTTCTGGGGTGGGAGGCTCTACAGGCGGTTTTGGCGCGGCGGCAGCTTCCTGAGCAAGCTGTTCCAGGCGAGCCTCACCGCGACGGCGCAGTATCAGGAACGTACCATCCTGGTCGGTGCTGATCTTGTGGTACTCCTTGCGGATGTACTCTATCTGCTGAATAAACCCACGCGGATCAGTCTCGGTCTCCTGCTTGATACGGTCGAGAGCCGCTTGCATGCGAGACTGCCGAATCGCGTCTTTGCCTTCTTCCAGGTAGAAGGTTTGAATCAAACCATGGAGACCATGACCTATCAGGGTGTCGCAGATAAGCGCTTTCGCCTCGGCAATACGCTCCAGGCGGGCCTGCTGCTGTGGCAGGGCAGCGGCTAGCTCAGCCGATTCTTCACCCAGGGGAATCAGGGCAGCATGCTTGAGAAGCTCCGTTGCCAGCCCTAGCTTGCCTTCTTTCCGATACTCTTCGGCCAGAGCAGAGAGCTTCTGGACTGCCTCGGGCGCTCGCTCTAATGAGATAACACCACGCAGCCGCTCCGAAGCGCACTGAACCGCTTCCGTGTCTCCGCGTTCCAAATGAAGCAAGAGTAGGCGGGTAAGGGCATCGAAATCCGCCCAGTTCACCTTGCCATCGTTTAGAATCGCACGCTCTAGCGCGTCTTCTTGAGCTTGTCGTAGATGACCGGCTTCGTAGATTTCCGAGAGTAGTGTGAGCGCATCATGGTAGCCCGGATTCAACTTCAGGGTCTCGCGTAGCTCCGATTCGGCGTCGGCTAGGCGTTCCTGGCGGAATAGGCAGCGGCTCAGGCGCAGGCGAATCATCTCATCCTGCGGGGCATAGCGCACCAGCCAGCGATACTGGCGCTCGGCGACCTCGAACTCGCCGATACGCATGAGCACATGGGCCAGAAGCGCGCGGGGGCGTGGCATATCAGGCGCCAGGGTGACTGCGCTCTTCAGAAGGACCATCGCCTTCTGTGGGTCCTTCTCTGCGGCAAGAGCGGCCTGGTCTACCAGTACGGTTACACGGCGTCCGTTGGCACGGGCCTGATCGTACTCGGCCTTTCGGGTCTTATCGCCCAGGGTGTAGTAGGCGCGAGTAATGCGCTGGAAGTCCGACGGAGACTGGCGCGGCGAGAAACGGCGGACGAGGCGGTAGTATGCCTGCTTCACCTCCTCATGCGAGGCGGTAGCTGGAATGCCCAGAATGTCGTACCAGTTGTATTCGATACCGTCGCCGCTTATCACGTTATGAAAGATTATTGGCGATTCCGTTAAGAACCTTAGCGTCCGCGCCGGGCACGCTCATCTCCTATCCGTGCCGCCAGCAAAAAGAGGGCGGTAAGACCGGTCAGGGTGAAACCAAAAAAGAAACCAAAAAAGAAAGGAGCACCACATCGCTCGCTGATAATCCCGCCGCCATAGCCCAGCACGCCCATGGCGACCAGCCAGCTCAAAATAAATATCCAGAGGGAGTGTTTTTTCATCGTGTTGCTTCCCGCGCGGCATCGAGCACTTTCTGGCCCTCGCCCGTGGCATCGAAGAGTGCGCCCTGAACTCCGGAGAGCGGCTTCAGTACGGCCTCTGCATCAGCATGGCGTCCTGCGTTGTAGTACGCCCGCCCCAGAGCGATTCGCCATGCCCAGTTCTTACCCACAGTCCCCCAGAGCGGCCAGAGCACCAGCACACCACTAACTGCATCCAGAACCCAGCGGTTCGTCCGCAGCCACGGTACAGAGATAACCAGCGATGCGGAGAGCGCGGCGACAGCGACAATACGCACCACCAGCCACACAATCGCACGTATCTGTCGTCGCCACAGCTCACGCAGAGCCTCGGAAAGCTCAGGAAGGGCCTCACTCACAGCACTATCCTATCGTGCTTTCCCACTTAAATGGAGAAGGCACATCGGAACTCCTATTCCCCGCTTGCCGTATAGTAGGCACAATGGCATTTTCCTGGCGACGGCTACGTAAAAATGGTGGAGGTAGCAGCTCGCGCCCGCGTGATCTACGAGAAGATCTGGCCGCAGCCGGGCACTATGCCGATGCACCGATTCAGAACGTGGCGGTGCCGTATTCTCTGGCGGCACACGACTGGAACACCCTCTGGGGCGCGGCGGCGCTAGGCTATACCCGGATTGTCGCACGGCTACTGGCACGCGGTGTAGCAGTCAATGAGAGAGACCCAGCCGGGCGCACAGCGCTGTATTTCGCGGTAGATGGGCGACAAGAGCACACCCTGGAGCGCCTGCTGGCGGCGGGCTCTGACCCGGACCTACCGGATGATACCGGAAAGACCCCCCTGCACCTGGCTCTAGAGCGCCGCGATATGCGCTTTGCTGAGCGACTATTACAGGCTGGAGCGAACCCGGATGGCGGTCCCGAAACCCAGGAAACTCCGCTCATGGAAGCCGTGCGTCGGGGCGACATGCGGGCAGTACTGCGCCTGATACGCGCTGGAGCGAATCTGGAGGCCACTGACCGCTGGGGCCACACGCCGCTGTTCTTTGTCAGCGGGCATACTGCGGCAAAGATGCTACCCGTATTTATCGACGCCGGGGCGGACCCGAATCGACGTACATTAGATGGTGATACATTTCGCCATCGTGCCCTACGTATGGGCGATGAGCGGCTCTGGCGCGCACTGAGTGCTCCGGATGATGAAGCGGAATTTATAGAACTTAAGGGGAGAACAGGAGACACACCCCTGATAGCCGCTGCCGAGGGAGGCAATCCCAACCTGATACGGCGGCTTCTAAAGCTGGGCGCGAATGTGAGCGCCATAAACGAGTTCGGGCACTCGGCGTTACTAATAGCCCTGACTCAGGAAGACCTGCCCGCGGCGGCAGCCCTGCAGGGCGCCGGTGCACCTGTCAACTTCTTGGAGGCAGTGGCACTGGGCGACTATGACCGTGCGGTAGAGCTGCCGACCCCGCTTCGCACGGATCTCTCGGCTCCTATCTGTGGGCAGGAGACACCGCTCATGGGCGCCATTGCCCGTGGGCGCGATGATCTGGCTCGCTTACTACTGGCTCGTGGCGCACGCATGGATGTTTCCACTCGCTCGCTGGGCACAGTGCTGGATGTCGCGGTGCTTACCAATCAGCCCGCATTGGTTCGACTCTTGATAGAGCGAGGAGCGGACCCTGGCCAGGTACGCAAGATCCACCCCCGTGAGGTGCGCCTTGCTCTGCGTGATGCCGAATCCGAGCCGCTGCCACCACCAGATGGAGTGCTGGGGCGCCGCCCTACCACTACCGAGATCTACGCCGCTGCGACCGCCCCCACAGATGAAGACCTGCGCTGGCTGCGGCTGTTAGGGGCCAATATCGATGAGCGCGATGAGGACGGCAATACCGCCCTCATGCTCGCCCAACGTGACGGCGACGATGCCGCCATGAATCGCCTGCTGGCTTTCGGCGCCACCGAAAAACCGGGTTAGTCTTCCGCCTTATTCGCTTCCAGAACGATGCCGATCTGGGCGAAGAGAGCAGTCATCTCCGCAATGCTAATCATCTCACCGCTCGGCTCCAGAGGTAGGAGTACCTTGAGGAAAGTGTCCTCAGGATGGTTTGCTTTTGCAGCGGAGAGGACGGCGTTGTAGCTCGGAATGAGCTGCAGGGCAGGGCTCACGGAGACCGCATGTTTCAGGTGCCCGATAGTGGCTTGAATGAGTTGAAGTAAGATAGTGTCTTTCATGATAGTTCCTCGTTTTTCAGTTCTCTCAGTTCGGCGCGCAGCTTGCGCAACCCATGATGCAGACGCGACTTTATCGTGCCCTCGGCGCTGTCCAGCTTTTTGGCAATCTCCGGTACGCTGAGCCCCGCGAAGTAGCGTAGCTGAATCGCATCGCGCTGATCTCTAGGGAGCGTTTGAATGGCTTCGTAGAGCTTGCCATGTAGCATGCGGGCCATAACTTCCCCGGCTACATCTTCTCCTGCCGGTGTGTCTATGTCTTCCCAGGAGACCAGAGTAGCCCGCCCGGAGCGGCGCAGATAAGTCCGACCTACATTCAATGCGATAGCTTTTAGAAACGGAATGAACCGCCCCTGTCCGTAGTAGCGCCCGGCACTGCGGTGGAGCTGAGTGAAGACCTCCTGAGTCAGATCTTCCACGTTATCCCCGCAAGAAGCAAAGGCGCGCAGAGTGCCGTGCACCCAGGGGCGGTGGCGCCGTACCAGCTCCGCGAAGGCGCTCTGATCGCCGCAGGCTGCGCGCTGGATAAGGTTGTCGTCCGTCCCTGTGGTTCGCCGCATCTCACCCCAATAAACTCGCTATGGCCCGGAATCGTTCAATTTAATGTTGTACTAATAGTACTGTCATACATTCTCTATTGGAGGTACGGATGCGATTCTTGGTAATTCTGGGTGTCGTTCTCTGCAGTAGCGCTGCGTGGGCACAGGGAACACCACTCACTGTCAGTGGGGAGCTGCGCTATTTTGGGGGGCGAGAGGGGCTTACCTATCTCGGCCTGCAAGCAGAGCGTGGTTCATGGATACTGCGCGGGGTGGCTGCAGATAAGAAAACAGCGGTTCTTAGCGAGCAGGCCAGTGTTCAACATGGCGGCTGGGATGTAGAGGCGGCTTACAGGCGGCAGCTATCACCGGAGTGGCAGGGGCAGCTTGGCCTGTCCTACTCCGATACCGCAGCCAGAAGCAAGAAGGTACTGGTCACCGCTCGCGCCCGATGGGAGCAGGACCGCTACTTCATAGAGCCGCGCGCCATACTGAACAATGGCACGTGGGTGGGAGTCGCTTTTGGGGCCAGCACTCTGGTGCTGAAGAACAGTGCTACTGTGAGCGCCACGGTTACGCCGATGTTTGGCGGCAGGAACGCTTTTGAGTCAGACGGTAAGCCCGCTCGCCGAACGCTCTGGGAGCTCGGTATAAGCCGCGACCGTGTCACCGTTGGCGCCACCAGTGCGCTTGGTGCGACCACCAGCATGAGCCTAACCCCATCCATCGGCCCAGCCGGGTACTTTGTGAAGGTGAGACTAACCCCATAACTCAGTCTTCGCTCTAGCTACTAGAGCGAAGAAATGCCTCCCTGCAGCGCAGGATGCGAGCCGGACCATGGCCGAAGCGTTTCTCATACTCGGCCATGGCGGGCAGCAGGCGGCTCTCCCATTTCGCGGGAGCCCCTACTGCAATCGCCGAGAGTTTGTGCACCAGAAACGGATTGCGCATGCGTGAGAGCGTGACTTTGGCATAGCCCTTGGCATCCTCACGCTCCAGTGGCGGACAAACCGTGGGCAGCAGCTCCTCGAAGAGAAGTTCCTCTAAAAACGAACCTAGCTCCGGGTGTTCCAGCGCTTCTCGGACTGTCTCTACTCCATATTCTGACGGCCCCATACTCGCCATGGCGGTATGTAGCGCGTTCAGCAGTCGCAGCTTGCGTAGCATGTAGCGCGGCAAGTCATCCGTTAAGAGAAGGGCTCCGTTGGATGCCGCTGCTAGCTTTCCCAGTGCGCCCGAGTCTGCACCCGCCACGGCCCAGAAGCAGTACGGCTCCACAATAGCCGTAAGCAGTTCGGCATCGTCCTGGGTGCAGATTCTATCTACCAGGGTGTCGCAGAAAGCACATTCGGAGTCCAGCCATTCCAGAAACGCCGGGTCTGGCTCAACCTGAGCTACCATTTGTCGTAGCTTGCTACCGTTGCCCTCTATCAGTTCGCAGGGCAGTATGCTTACGCCCGGCAGTCCTGCCTGCCAGCGCGCCTTCAGCCACTCAGCCAATCGTCCTGGAAACGGAGACGCTGGAGTAAACCCGGACTCGCTCACATTGCTGGTTACAAGGGAAACGTCGGGGTCCGCTGCCAGCACCAGAGCGTCCTCCCACCCGGTAGCAGCGGGCAAAGCCTGCGCGATACTGGTGACCGTTTGCTCCGCATCTATTGCCTCCCCCGTAGGGCTCAGCCCACGGGTGCGCAACAGAAAGCGGCCATTATCCTCGTTCAGTAGCCGCGCCCGGTCATCTCCGGAGGGAGTCTGCGAGACCATGACTAGCTGCATGTTCGCTCGCTCCGCGAGGTCTGCCACCAGGCCGCGCAGCAATACGCCGGTTCCAAAGGCCAGTATCTTACTCATTATCGTTTCTCCAGCAAGGCTTCGGCTCGCTGCCGCAGGGTGATTGTGGGGGCGGGGATATCCGGCAGGCACTTCTCCCGCGGAGTGCCATCGACTCGAAAGAGACGCTCGGTCGGGAAGTAGAACGGAATCTTTGTGAGCGGCATCTCATCACGCGAGACAGCGCCCTTCAAGCCCGCCATGGGCATGCCAAGCAGCTTCGCCCGCTTCATTCCCTGCAGAGCGATAGCGATTCCCTCACCCATACTCCCGGTCCAGCCGTTGACCAGCACATAGAGTGGGCCACGATATTGTTTGCCGGGGCGTGGCGCTACCCACTCTGTCCAGAAGCGTCGCACGCCGAATCGCTGGAACTCCGACGGGTCTTCATGGCGCTGATAGGGCTGCTCTTTGGATACAAACCAGCTTAGAATCGCTCGCGCGACTGTGGTATTGCCTCCGCTCGGCGTGTCCGTAAGGTCCAGAATCAGCCCCTTCGTATTTTGGAGAGCGGTCATAGCGCTATCGAACTCGGTGATAAGTTTGTTGTCCCCCAGTGAGTCCTGCGGGCGAATCCAGCCAATGGATCGGCGAGTTTCAAAGCGGACCAGTTCCTTAGGAGCCGAGCCATGCTCGATGCCCTCTAGAGTAATAGGGCCTTGCTGGGTAACTAGCTGGCGTGGGCGGTCGTGTTGACCAGCGATAAGAAGGTTCGCGCAGTAAGTCGCCGCCGCCAGATTGTTTTGAGGAACCGTTTTTGGCCACACGCTGGCCAGCGCCGCCTCCATTTTCAAAACACGGTCACCCGGTTTCAAATCGGAGCGAGGAGAGCGCAGATCGGTGATAGAGATACCGTTTGGGCGAGCTTCCACACGGATATCGGTACCCGACGGCACTAGCCGATACGAGTCTCCCAGATTCGTACCCAGCGAAGCATGGTTGTCGCAGAGCTCCCCGATAGCCCGCTCCAGCAATCGGATGAAGCCAATCTTATCCTTGACTGCGGCAAGCTCAGCTGCATAGGCACGAGGAACGGCGGCCCAACTGCAGGGGGCTTCGCTTAGATAGGCGTGATTGTCTCGAATCGATTCCCAGAAATACGAGAAGTCTTTCTCCCAATCCGTCACCTAGTTGATGACCCCATCTTTGAACAAGGCTATCTCGCGGCAGCCATTTTGCTCCGCGCGGGTCTGCTTTTCCCCGCTGGCGACCTTTAAGATATCGTCGAGAAGTTCATCGGCCAGAGTTTCCAGGGGAATGCCCTCTTCTACAAGCCGCCCGGCATCGAAGTCGATCCAACCCGGCTTGCGCTGAGCCAGCCCGGAGTTCGATGAAATTTTGTAGGTAGGGGCGCAGGTGCCGAATGGTGTGCCTCGCCCGGTTGTGAACAGCACCAGAGCTGAGCCTGCGGCGGCCAGCGTAGTACAGGAAACCACATCGCTACCAGGGCCATACGCCAGCCCGACTCCTGGAGCAGCGTGCGGGGGCAGTGGCTCGCCATAGCCAAGCACATGGGCAATAGGGGCTACCGCCCCGCCTTTCTGGATACAGCCAAGGGATTTTTCCTCCAGCGTAGTGATGCCACCCGCTTTGTTGCCTGGTGCGGGATTCTCGGAGATAGGCTCGTTGTACTTTCGGAAGTAGTCCTTGAAATCGTTGATAAGCCCTTCGATAGCGTGGAACGTGGGCTCATCTTTGGCGCGCTGCATGAGCAGCTTTTCTGCTCCGAACATCTCCGGCACTTCGGTCAGAATGCTCACGCCGCCTGCCTGCACCAGTCGGTCGGAGAGCGCGCCTACTAGCGGGTTCGCTGTGAGGCCAGAGAATCCATCGGAGCCGCCGCACTTCATGCCCAGCACCAGTTTCTCTAAAGGCTGCGGAGTACGAACATCGACTCGGGCTATATCGGCCAGCTCCTCCAAGAGCCTTACGCCTTCTTCTAGCTCATCGGTCACTTCTTGCGCGGAGAAGTAGCGCACTCGGTTGTTATCGGCTACACGAAACGCATCTATCTGGTCGCGCAGGGCATTGTTTTCGCAGCCCAGTCCCATGAGCAACACCCCCGCGCAGTTCGGGTGTGCGGCCAGCGCTGCGATAGCGCGGCGGGTCTGCTGCAAGTCACCACCTATCTGTGCGCAGCCATACGGGTGCGTAAAAGCGTAGACACCTTCGATACTGCCTTTATCTGCCAGCTTCGCATGTGCTTGTCGCGCTACCTCTTCGGCGACCCGGTTGATGCACCCCACTGTGCAGAGCACCCAGAGCTCGTTGCGTACTCCTACACGTCCATCAGCCCGCAAATAGCCCTGGAACGTTCGAGTATCGCTCGTACCAGAGACAGGCGGCGTATAGGGCTCATATTCGTAGGCTTCATTGGCGCCGAGCATCGTTTCCGCATTGTGGGTATGTAGCCAGTGACCCTCAGCGATGGGGTGGGTGACACGGGCGAAGGGCTGCCCGAACTTCTTGACGACTTCACCTGGTACTAGAGGTCGTAGAGCGATTTTGTGGCCGGAGGGAATCGCCTGATCCGTGTGATACTCTCGCCCATTGACGGTCAATCGGGTTCCTGCAGCGATAGCAGGAGAGAGCAGAACCGCCACGTCATCGTCGGGGTGAATTTTAAGCGCGCGTGCTTCCATGAACCGTTATGTTCGCTATGAGGTGGGGGGAGTCCTGTGTTTTGTGGACTTCAGGCCCCAAACGCGGCTTGCCATTGCTCCAAATGATCCATAATCTCCAGTGACCACTGAATCTCCGGAAGCATCTCCGCGAACCCACGCCGGGCCAGGCTATCGTCGTCTAATGCCGGGAACCAGCCTGCCAGCCACCAGAGAGGTTGCCGGGCCAATGCGAGGGGTAGAGCAGCACGTTCGGCTATGGTAAGTGGTTCCGCGAGCTCGCTATTATACGCCTCTATTAGGCGACGTAAGCGGTCGCGACACTCTGAGAAATTCGCAATGCTGGCACTGGCATAGTAGAGAGTCAGCGCCAGGTCATCTATTCGGGCACGCTCACCCATAAAGTCGAGATCAGTAATCAGTACCACCTGGCCTGACTGGAAGAACACATTGTTGTCCCAGAAGTCACCATGAGTTAGCTGGCGTACCAGAAGCGGGAGATACTCTTGCTCAGCCTCCGCGAGCCGCTCGACCAATATCATTCCCACATCTAGAATCTGATGCTCTTCCGGAGAAGGAGGCCAGGCAGCCACTCGCCGTACGGTCTTCTCCATGCCTTCGAGTGTGTTCGTAGGCTCGATATGGTTGGCAAATAGCGGAGTTTTCCCTGCTGCATTGACTGAGTAATGGCGCAAGATAGAGTGGATTCTGCCAAGCCAGGGTAGTCCGGTTTCCAGTCGCTCCCATGTGTCCATATTGGCATCGTGCTCTACAAAAGCTTCAACCTCTATGAGCCGACCTTCAAAGCGAATCCAGGTAGCGCCGTAGGGAGTGGTTAGTATTTCGGGGCAGGGAATTCCGCCATGCAGGAGAGTATGCCGGACTGACTGCATGGCATTCAGCCGATTGGTGCAAGTATAGGGGCGATAGACACGGGCGATGTAGCGCTCCGCCCCGCGCGTGACCAGTAGATTCAGGCTGGATGACCCACCTAGATCCTGAATCTCATGGATTGGGTCCAGGTTATAGCTGACCTGAATTGCAGTAAGAAGCTCTGCAGAGGGAGTAGCGCGTAGACCGCGCCGCCCATTTCCCGCATTGTCCATGGTTATTTGAGGTTAGTGTCTACTGTCCGTCTTCGTCGTCGAAATAGGGATCTGTTCGGAGATTAGACAGCAACTCGGTAAAGTTTGTCGCAACTGGTATAAGTCCATCCTCTGTAATCAATCTATCTTCTCCAAGGTGTTGCTCATGAAAGAGGAAGACTATGGTTGGGGCTTCGGGCGTTGTTCGGAAGTCGAACACAAAGCTGTTACCATTGCCATCCTCGGCAAAGGGAATCAGTTTGACAGGCAGGTACCAGTAGCTATAAGCAGCGACGATAACTATATGATCTCGTTCCTCTTTGTCAAACGAGATTAAATGGTCAAAAAGCTCATGTCCACCAGTACTTGTCTGAATCCAGCCCGGCTCTGGTCTGCCACCGTTGTTTTCCAGCACGCATTCCACAAAATCAGCAGGAAAGCGTACTCCCAGAAAAGCCTCGGCTCGCTCTATGTGAAATCGGTCAATTGGGGAGGCAGCGCCTCCCCATATAACGTCTGCCACAGGACTAGTGCATATCCAGCCCACCGGAGATATCGATAGAGCCTCCGGTGATGTAGCTCGCTTTATCACTGACCAGATAGGCGATAAGCTCCGCAATTTCCTGGGGGGTGCTGAGCCGCTTGATGAGCAGTTTAGCCATAAAGGCATTCACATCCGCATCGCCACCAACCTGGCGGCGCTCGGCGAAGTTCTTGGCCATCATGCCAGTGTCTACTGCAGCGGGGCATACACAACTGACCCGAATGTTATCCGCACCCAGAGCCAGTGCTGCCGACTTGGTGAGGTGGACCATACCCGCTTTGCTGAGACCGTAGATGGTCTGTGTATCTCGACCGCTACGGCCCGCAGCGCTGGCGACATTGATAATGACTCCGCCGCCGTTCTCTTTCATGGCCATTGCTGCAGCCTGAAGGCAGAAGAAGGCGCCCTTGAGGTTGATGTCCATCAGGAAGTCGTAGGTTGCCTCGGTCACATCCCAGATAGGCTCCAGCTTGAAAACGCCTGCGTTGTTCACCAGAGCATCCAGGCGTCCGTATTTCGCGGCAGCCTCAGCTACGCCCGCCTGAATTGCTGCTACATCGCGCAGGTCGAATGCCACGCTTTCCACACCCAGCTCTTTCGCTGTCGTCTCCAGCGCCTCACCGGGCAGGTCGTGCAACACCACACGCCAGCCATCGCGCAGCAGCGTCTCCGCTGTCGCCTGTCCAATACCACCCGCACCGCCCGTAATCAGGGCTACTTTCTGCTCACTCATATCGGAACTATGTTCGCTAATGAAATGGGGGATACCTCTGAATAAATGCTTCCCCAGAATACCCCCTATCCCCCGTCTAATCCGCCTTCGACGGGACAGGGGAACCAGATTAGGTAATCCCTTTAAGCCGCTTCGCGGTATTTGCTGCCTCTATCGAAAAACCTCTCGTATTGATACTGATGCTGCGGAGCAGCTAGAAACTGCCCGTAGGGCATACGAAATCTGGTGCCCCTGTCCCGCCGAAGGCGGATTAGACGGGGGATAGGGGGTATTCTGGGGAAGTCAAAACACAACCTCCTTTATAATCTTGCTAGTACACTCCGATAGGGAAAACATGGAACGGAAGTTAGCAAGTCTCCAGCATGTGCGAGAGTTGGTGCCTATTGAGAATGCCGATGCTATCGAACTCGCACGGATCAATGGGTGGCAGTGCGTGGTGAAAAAGGGGGAGTTCACACCAGGAGACCTGGGCGTGTTCTTCGAGATCGACGCCATCCCACCCGAAACCGAGCTATTTGCGTTTCTGTGGAAGAACGAAACGCCACGCCCCGACAAATTCCGCATTCGGACCATGAAGCTGCGTGGCGCACTGAGCCAGGGATTGCTCATGCCGCTGGCTGCATTTCCAGAGCTAGAGGGCCTTAGCGAAGGCGAGAACGTAACCGAGTTGCTTGGAGTCGAAAAGTACGAGCCGCCGATTCCGGCAGGTATGGGCGATTTCCGCGCGCCGTTTCCACCACTGCTCAGCAAGACCGATGAAGCGCGGGTGCAGAGCATGCCTGCTGTGCTGGATGAGCTACGTGGTTTGCCGTATGTAATTACGCTGAAGTGCGACGGTACCTCAGCCACGTACTTAATCGATCCACGTGATGGAGAGTTCCATGCCTGTGGCCGTAACCATTCGATTTTAGAGGGAGAGAACCACTATTGGCGCGTGGCCCGAAAGTACGACCTGGAAGCAAAACTCAAAACACGCCCGAACCTGGCGTTGCAGGGGGAAGTCGTGGGGCCGGGAATTCAGAAGAACCGCCTGGGCTTGAAAGAGGTAGAGCTGCGCGTTTTCAGTGTGTGGGATTTGCTCACGCATAGTCGCTTGAACCATGCCGAAGCCCGCGAGGTGCTGGCAGAGCTAGAGATACCTATGGTGGACACCATTGAAGAAGGAGATAGCTTTGTCCATACTCAGGAAACCCTGCTCACTCTGGCAGAAGGCGTCTATCCGGGTACGCAAAACGAGCGTGAGGGAATCGTAATTCGCCCTCAGACTGAGCGCCACAGTGAGGCGCTATCCGGTCGGCTATCTTTCAAAGCCATCAGCAATCACTTCTTGCTGAAAGGCGGCGAGTGAGGCAAATGACATACAGAGATTAGCCTGGCATCTTATCCAGGCTATTCTTGTGTTGGTTTTTCGTAATGTGAGTTGCCCAATTAAGCATCTAGATAGATTACTTTTCATCGGATGTTTAGCAATCGTTTTCTATTTAAAGGGCGACCAGTATAGTTAGTTTACTGATGTAAAATGTGGGAAACAGAGTTGTATGGGTAATTTTCTAAAAGCGATTGACAATTTTAATACCATCTGTTAGGGTGTTGCATCCGTCGTCGGATTTCACTGACCGATTCTGCGAAGAATCGTTTCTTTCTCAATGGTTGAGGTGTTCCCATGTCTGACGTTGCACGAAGGTCCGCCTTCAGCCGCTCAGCGGCATTTACCCGCACAGCGGGTTTTACATTGATCGAACTACTTGTGGTGATTGCCATCATCGCCATCCTTGCGGCGATTCTCTTCCCGGTGTTTGCTCAGGCGCGAGAAAAGGCGCGCCAGACAGGTTGCTTGTCGAACTGTAAACAGATCGGCACGGCCATGATGATGTATGTTCAGGATTACGACGAGATATTCCCATCACAGTCCTATGATGGTGTGAATATCGCAGACGGGATGCCGGTACTCAATACCGGGATCGCCGGGGCGTCTGGTTTCAACTATAAGGACCGGATTCTGCCCTACACCAAGAACGAGCAGATCTGGATCTGCCCCACGAATATTCCCAACGGTACCCTGCGTACCGCTCCCCCGAACATCGGCTATCACATGAGCGGGAATGTGTTTACTCCGGGGGGGCTGCCCCTGGCTGCTATTGTAGCGCCTGCCAATCTGTATATTGGGCGAGAGAGCGGACGTGGCTTTATCTACAATCGGGCCTACCTGCGCCCGATTCCGGGATACTGTGACGATGTCGTCGCCTACGAGGCTGGAGGGCCAGCGAACTACATGCCGCACTCCAAGGGGTACAACCTGCCGTTCGCGGATGGGCATGCCAAATGGTACAGATCCGGTCAGACCAAAGCGCTGAGCCACTTCCCGAAAGACGAAGCCAACAGTGTCTCTGTGAACCCCGGCGTACCTTACTGCACGCCGTAGGAAAGGTTCTAAGTCTCAAAAGCCTGGGAGGAAACTCCCAGGCTTTTCTTATTAAAATGTCAGCAAGCCTGCGCCCAGGGTCAGCCCGGCCCCAGTTCCTGCCAGAAGCACGGTCTGCCCCCGCTGAAGGCGCTCTGTCTCCCAGGCTTCGCAGAGCGCCAGAGGGAGGGATGCGGCAATGCAGTTTCCACGCTCCGGCAGGTTCACGAAAAGCTTCTCTTCCGGCATTTTCGTGCGAGCGGCCATGCCATAGACACCATGTCCGCTGGCCTGATGTGGCACGATAAGGTCTATGGCATCCGGCGGAGTTTGAGCCTCTTCTAAGAAACTCGCCAGAAATGGGGGGAAGTGTCGTGATGCCAGTCGAAACACGCCCGGTCCCTGCATCTCGAAGCGGTTCATAGCTGGAGTCGTAGCCGGGTCGTTCGGATGCCGCCGAGAGCCGCCACCCTGAAATCGAGTTAGCTCCGCGCCGCTGGCGGCAAAAGTCATGAGGCGCACATGGCGTAGTGCCGAAGATTCTCCCGCTGGAGTTGGTAACAGCACAGCTGCCGCAGCGCCATCTCCTAAAAGTGTCGCGCTCTCTGGCTCGTCGTAACACAGGGAGAGGCCACTTAGTTCACTGGAGACCAGAAGCGCTGCTCGATATGCGCCCGAGGCAACCAGTGGCGCCGCGACATGAAGGGCCACCAGAAACGAGAGACAGGTCGCATTCACATCGAAGCAAGCGCTGTTGCCCTCCGGCAGGTCTAGCTCCCG
This sequence comes from Armatimonas sp., assembly GCA_049840835.1. Taxonomy (GTDB): domain Bacteria; phylum Armatimonadota; class Armatimonadia; order Armatimonadales; family Armatimonadaceae; genus JANLTX01. The sequence goes on from JASGJG010000017.1 coordinate 177,359, forward strand.
CTGTAGAAGCGCTGCCGTACAGGGGATAAGCTGCTCCGGCCCAGACGAGGCCCCGATTATCAGATCAATCTCATTGGGCGTGATGCGTGCACGCTCTATCGCCTGCCGTGCCGCAATGGCACCATTGGTTACGCTGGAGGACCCGATAGGTGCTCGTCGCCGCTCCCGTACACCCGTGGCTTTTTCTATCCACCCAGCACGGAGACCAAGCTGTTCCTCCAGCTCCGTATTGGTAACAATCCGCTCCGGCAGGGCTTTTCCCAGCCCTGCCAGTTTCACTCCCAGCATCTCTGTACTCTCCTTCTCTTCCGTGTGACTGGCTCCTCTGTAGGCAATCCAAATCGAATCTCCAGTTCCGGCTGAGGCAGCAGGCGGTTCAAGCTGGCGCACACCTCCTGCTCCAGCGCCTTCGTATCTGCGCCAGGCGTGGGTTCCAGATACAGCGTGAGCTGGTTCGGGCGCTGCTGTACCAGGCGGTATTCTACAATTTCATTTGAGGCCAGTAGAATCGCGCGGCGCAAGGTATCCGGGTACACGCTCTGCCCACCGAACTCACAGACATCATCCTGCCTGCCTTCAATTGCCTCTATGGTTCGAAAGATCGAGCCACAGGGGCAGGGAGTCTCAGAGAGGCGCAGGACATCATTCAAGCGATAGCGCAGGATCGGCTGCGTGGTGCGCCAGAGGTCGGTGAGAATCGGTACAAAGCGCCCATCACCCAGGGATTCTGTTTGCACCGTCACGATGTCTTCCTGAAGATGCAGCCCACCTGCCGCACAGCTAACCGCTAAGAGCCCTTCTGTTGCTTGATAGATCTGGTGAATGCGCTCCAGGCCGAATGCCTCGGCAAGCCGCTCCGCTTCTTGCGGCTCCAGCACTTCGGCCACGGAGTACACACAGAGCGGTTGTATTCGTAGTCTGCCTGCCTTACGCTTCACGGCCAGCCGTGCCAGCAGGCTAGGTGGTCCCAGCAGAACTTCGGGTGTTTCTTTGTTCAAATTCGCTACGGACTGCTCTATAGGCTCCAGGAGATCGTGGAAGTAGAACTTCACGAACCGACCGCGCACCGTGTCATAGAGATTGCTAGCCGCACGCAGAAATAAGCTCACTCTCCAGCCCTGGTTGGTGGGAGCGCTCCAGAGACCACCGGGCAGGGCTCGGGCTAGAATTGCCCCAGCCCATGCCGCCCGCTCGTTAGGAGAAGCTAAAAACAGCCCTCTATGCCCGGTGGTGCCGCTGGAAAGCCCCACGGTGATGTCTGTGCCAGGAATAGTAGGGCGAAAATCACGGCTGGTTTCCGCGCCAAGTGCCGTTTTCAGCGCCTGATCTTTATCTACACCCACAGTGTTGTAGTGCGAGAAGTCAGCCATCATAGCCGCTTTGTCGGTGGTGGGTAGGGAGCGCCAGTCGGCTAAGTTACAACCCTGCCAGTGCGTGCGCCAGTAGCTGCCCTGCGTATACGCTCGCTGTACCTGCTGCCGTGCGCGGCTGTCCTGGAACTCCCGCAAGCTGGTTTCCGTGAGGCTAGAAAAACGTCGGCGGGCTCCCAGATAGCTCCCCAGGAAAGTAGCGAGCATCATTATGCAATCGCTCCATCCCCATCTTCGGGGAGCGGATCATGAGTAGGATAGAGCGTGATATTCGGGTGTGCCTGTGCGAAGGTGTGTAGTGCTGCCAGGGTACGTGTGCCTGCTTTATAGTCGTCGGCGAATAGTGCCGTTATGGGATGCGGTGGGCGATTCTCTCGAATAGCCCGCTGTGAGTAGGCAGCATCCGCTACCAGCAGCACTGCGCCCTGGTTGCTGGTACGTGCCAGAAGCCCTATTTGCCCCCGCGCATGTCCCGGCAATGGCACGGCAAGCAGCAAGCCATCTCCAAAGAGATCATAAGTGGGGCCAAGTTCCGCCAGTGGATCATCAGCAAATTGAGTGAGCAAGCAGGCACGCTCGGCAAAGTCCGATGGCAGAAGCTCAGGCAGAAACGCTCGACGGAGTGCTCCAAATCCATGCCGTTCGCTAATATCTGCGAAACCTGCACTGGTGGCAATGAACTTAGCCTGCGGGAAGTCCAACAGGCCCGAAATATGGTCGGCGTGAAAGTGACTGACGATGACATGTCGTACATCACTGGAGGATATGCCAAGCGCGGCCAACTGAGTTACGGCAGCTTCTTCCGGGCGCGTAAAAATGGGAGTTGCGCGGCGGTAGAGCGAGTAGGGGAATTTTTCCGAGGCTGTAAAGACTCGGGGAGCATACCCAGTATCGAAGAGAATCACGCCCTGCGTAGGGTGGGTGAAGACATAGACTCGTGCCGGGCAGCGTATCTGTTTGCCACGAGCGCCGCCCTGCATGAAATGACTCTCCTCAGCGGTGCAGTAGCCGGTAATCAGCGTCTGCAGCGTCATTTCAGCGCCTCTATGGTTCGTGCGATACCGTCGTTCACAGAGATTGGTTGTGTGTAACCTAGGAGCGTACGGGCGGGAGTCGTGTTGTAGGTCTGAGTGCGGGCCAAAAGAGAAACTGTATAGCGAGTCAGCAGCGGCTCTCGCCCGGTAAGTCGCGCGGCTTGTTCCATAACTCTGGCAGCAAATAGTGCCTTCTGCAAGGAAACTTGACGCGGCTTCCAGGGAACGTCCAGTGCCTCAAGCACCTGGGCTATGACCTCCCAGAGCTTTGGAGCTTCGCTCCCGGTGATAGTAAAGGTCTTGCCTAGAGCAGCTTCTGGCGCTTCGGCAGCGCGAAGAATAGCCTCGACCACGTTGTCCACATAGGTTAGCGCTACTCGATTCTCACCATCTCCGATAATCGGGAGCCGTCCGGATTTCGCGGCGGCTATCAGGCGGGGCAGAAGCGATGTGTCCCCCGGCCCGAAGATAGCCTTGGGTCGCAGTATCAGCCCGGAGACAATGCCTGCGCGAAACATGGCATTGACCGCATCTTCTGCTAGCTTCTTGGTGGCAGCATAGTCCGAGAGAAACGTTTCGGGGTAGGGGGCATCGTCGGGGAGTTCTATGGCATCATCGCCGGTGAAGACCACAGAAGGGCTGGAGATATGGATAAGCCGTGCTACTCGGTACTGCCGTGCGCCAGCCAGTACGTGCTCGGTGCCAAGAACGTTAGTAGCCTCGAAGTCACGCCGGGCGCCCCATGGCGATGATAATGCGCCCGCGTGCACAATCAAATCGCAGCCCGCACAGGCAGCAACCACAGCATCTCTATCACGGAGATCCGCTTTGCAGAACTCGGCACTGGCGCCCTGAACATTGCCCACGCGCGCGAAGTCACGTCCCATGAGCCGAACGGGAACTCCCTGGCGCAGATAAGCTCGCGCCAATGCTGCTCCTAGAAATCCGGTCCCACCCGTAATCAGAACTCGCTGCACAACAAGGTCAGTATAAGCTGAATATCTATGTTTCTAGCTGAGCCAAAAGCCTCAAATACTCTGTCGAAAGGCCCGGCAATCTATCAGAACTATTGCTTTTTGGGGGTACTGGCCTTCTGCGGATCAAGAACGGTTATGGGCAATTCCAGGCGGTTTTCGCTGGCCATGATACGCAGATCGAACTCGTAAGGCTTGTCCGGGTCCAGGTCATCCAGATTCTTGGCGAACTCCAGGAGCGGGTCGGTTTTCTTGTTGTCCAGCCGGACTTCTATGGGCTCAGCGCGCAGAGCGACCAGAGTTATCAGCGAGTCACCCGCTTCCAGTTTAGGGTCCAGGATCAGATCGCCGCTATAAACGCCGGGAGCGCCTTCTTGCGGTTTTAGCTCCACAACAGTACGCCTCTTGTCTTCCCGAGCGAAAACCCGTGTCTTGAGGGGGATGCTGCCCGGCACACCGAGTTTGACCGTTATATGCACAGGTAAGCCTGCAGCCACTAATGGCTGGTCTATAGTGGGTGCGCTGAGCAGAATCGCGGCGTTTTCGACTTCGCTCTTCTTTTCTGCAGGAGTCGCGGTGGCGGCTAACTTGATCGTCTCCAGCCAGGCACGGACTCCAGCGGGCGGCGTTTTACCGTCAGGCGTGGCGGGTGATACGGATTCCAGCCAGAAGGCGCCAGTCTTCTCTTTCAGCTCTTTGAATCCGGGGGCGGCCACGGAAAGAAAGACCTCACCGGGCACCAGGCTCGCCCGTTTTTCCTTTGGTGTTGCCGCACGCTCCCCCATGACAGCCTTGGCGGCTGTAGCGGCTCTATCTCGGGTGGTGGCATTGGTCTTGTCTCGCAGGGCTTTCTGGGCATCTGTCAGAGCCTGGCTGGCAAGCGGTGCAGGATTGCCGGTTATCGATGTAGCAACGGCGGCTCGTGCGGTCTTCACCGGGTCGATCTGCTTGACAACTCCAGCGGCCAGCTTGACCGGAGCGGTGACGACCTGCCCGGTGCCACGCACTAGCTTCTCCAACAACCCTTTTCGCCGTGAAGGACGCAGCCGCAGAGCATCGAGTGTATCCGTCGTGAGAGCATACTCACCTTTGGCATCGGTCTTAGCCCACACCACTACCTTGCCGGATTTATCCTGCAGGACTATGGTGGCATTGGCTACCGGCTGTCCAGTAGCACTGTCTACCACTCGCCCAATAAGCTCACCGGGGGCGGCGATTGCTGCCAGGGGGGCGGATAGCGCCACCAATGGTGCCAGAGATAGCCAGAGGGTATTCATAAGGTTCCTACGTAGTTTACCGGAAATCCGTTGCGTGTTTTTAGCTTCCAGACAGTGTATCTCTCAACACTGTAAGAGCGGTGTCTATATCTGCATCCGAAATATCCAGGTGGGTTACGAAGCGCAGGCGAGTACCGGAGCCAGAGCAGAGAACTCCGGTGGCTTTCAGGCGTGCGCGTATCTCGTCTGCCGTGAAGGGGCTTTCGCTGGGATCCACGAAGACCAGATTCGTTTCTGGCCACGGATCTAGCTTCAGGCCGGGAATCTCGGCGATACCCGCTGCCAGTTTCTCAGCACGGGCATGGTCATCAGCAAGGCGAGGGATATGGTGCTCTAAGGCATACAGGCCACCTGCAGCGATAATGCCGCTCTGCCGCATGGCTCCGCCCAGAGAGTGCTTCCAGCGCCGGGCAGCTTCTACGAAATCTCGGGAGCCGAATAGAAGCGCACCGGCTGGGGCACCCAGTCCTTTAGAGAGACAGAGCGTGACCGAGTCGAACGGCGCGGTGAGAGCTTTCGCGTCTACCCCCAGCTTCACGGCGGCGTTGAATATGCGGGAGCCATCCAGGTGTAAGGCCAGATTCGATTCGCGAGCGGCTGTGGCAACGTCTGTCAGCCCATTGATATTCCAGACCGTGCCGCCGCAATAGTTGTGTGTGTTTTCGATACAGACCAGGCTTGTTGGGGGAAAGTAGGGACCGGTAGGGCGGACTCTGGCTCGAACCTGTGCTCCGGTAAAAACGCCTCGTTCACCGGGCAGGCTATCTACCATGACTCCGGAAAGAAACGCCGGGGTACCACCTTCATAGAGATTGATATGGCAATACTCGTGGCAAATAATGGAGTCGCCGGGGCGGGCATGGACCTTTATGGCAATCTGATTGCCCATAGTCGCCGAGGGGAGAAAGAGCGCTGCCTCAAACCCTAGAAGCTCCGCACCGTACTGGGAGAGGGCTGCTACAGTGGGGTCTTCGCCGAAATGGTCATCGCCGACCTCGGCTTCGTAGATAGCCTTCCGCATCTCCGGCGTCGGGCGGGTCTTGGTATCGGAAAACAGGTCGATCACGCGCTTGTTGTATCACCCAAGAGCCCTCTATCGCTGTGATGAGAAATACACAGCGATAGGGGTGGGGGAAAACTTAGCGAACGGTAACATTCCTGTTTTTGATGCCCTTGAAGTAGGCAGTGATTAGCATGCTACCCGACTTATTTGTTGTCGGATCCTGGGTCTGAATCAGAACCATTTCATCGCCCTTGACAAACATATGCTGCTCTACGTTACGACCAGCCGGATTACCTCTATCGCCGCCAGCTTGCTCAGAGTAACCCATTGCGGTAATTCGCTCTTTGTACCAGAGGTGAACCTTGGATGCTGGATCAGAGCAGCTAAACGCGACCATGGCGGTCTTGACATTTTTCCCGAGCATCTTACCCATAATGTTTATCGTGCCACCTGCATACTTAGTGGCCATGGGATCCATAGTGGCCCCAGGGTAGATCGGGATCTTTGCGTCCTGAATGGTTTTCAAGGATTGCTCGGGAGGTGCTATGTTGTTTACCTCCTGCACGACCCGATAGGCCAGGAAGGCGCAGCCGCCGAAGCCCAGTAGAGTGATTGTGCCGCAGCCGATACCCACCCAGGCCCATGGCGAGAGGCCACGTTTGGGCGGTGGCGGGGTGTAGGCATCTGGGCCTGAATCGAAACTCATCTTGAATACTCCTTACTACTTCCGACCCGCCTAATGGCGGAAAGTTGCTTCCGGGCGGCTGTTCTGAAACGCCACGAAGATTAAAATCAGGGCCAGTATCAGTAGTATCAGCCCTAGAATCTTCCAGACACTGTACGGTCGCTCACCCTGGACCTCGCCGGTTCTGGCATTGACGACGACCTGGTAGACCTTGCTGTTGAACCGATAGGCCGCGATCCAGACAGGCAGCAATATATGCTTGAAGGTCACATCGAAGTGCTGAGTGTTGACACTGTGAATCTGCTGCTCATCGCCGCCGATATCGGAACGTACATCGCCTTCAATGACACCTGCCATGATGTTACGCGCCCTGTCGAAACCATCTCCCAGCTCCACCTGATAGCGCTGTGCTTTGAAACCAGAGAGATAACCCGGCGTGTAGGGGACCAGAAGATTCAAATCCCAGGGCTCCAGTGCGTGGAGTTTGTAGTTGTCTATAGAGTTGGTTGCGGGAATCGTGACGTCATCGAAATCACGAGAGACGCGCCCACTGGCGGGCCACCATCGGGTGCGCTGTACCTGGCGCTCGCGGCGAACGGTATTCCCGTTCTCATCTTGCTCGGTGTAGTATTCGGTTTCCCAGTAGTGCTCACCACGCTGGCCCACATAGTCCGACACTGTGCTGGAATCGTAGGTCCAGAACGGCAGGTAGACGCCTTGAATGCTCTCCTGGCGCGCCATAGACTTCAGGGCGTTCGGCGCGAACCAGCGGGAGCTTAACCAGGCTTTGATTGCCTGCACTGCCTGCTTATTAGGGACCTGGAATGGCAATACTGCTTCTGGGGCGATTAGAGGGTCGGCAGCCACTGGCTGCGCTACAATTTTGGCGCCGCAAAAAGCGCAGAACCCCGCTACTTCTGTTGGCTCAAAGGTCGTGGTAGCACCACAGGAGTCACAGGTAATCTGAACGGCTGCTGCGGAGAGCTTAGCTAATCGCTCTGGTCCCGCGTGCAGGTAGTCCTCAAGAACATTCTCTTGAACCGGGCGTGCCGATTCCTCCTGCGGAACCGCTACTTTGGAACCGCAGTAAGGGCATTTAAGCCCGCCGGACGCCGGGTCGAAGACCATATCGCCTCCACACCCGGCGCACTTGAAACGCTGTTGCTGTGTCTCGCTCACGGATTACTGGGGTAGCGGAGGAGGAGCAGCGCCGAAGAGAGCCAGCGACCTCGGGGACATCGCTGGCGGCAGTCCAGCCACTCATGCCCTGCTTCCAGACCAGTGTGGCGCGGGTAACTTCGCCCGCCGCAATCTTGGCCGAAAGAGCATTGGCATCTAGCGGGCCGATCTGGGCGCCGTTGATACCCGCGAACCACTGTGCGGTCGGCAGTGGGGGCGGTGCGCCCGCACCACCCTGGTGCTGGTTGCCTGAGGCAGCTTGCTGCAGGGATTGCGCTAGCTGTCCGCCGAGTGCCAGCCCCATGCCCATCTCCATACCGGGGTTGCCACCACCGTTTGCTGCACCGGCTTCCACAGCATTGGCTACCTGAAACTGAGTGTAGCGGTTCATATCGCCCAGGATACCCATCTGGGTACGCTTGTCGATAGCCTGCTCCACCTCCGGCGGCAGCCCGATGTTCTCGATGACGACACTCATCAGCTCCAGGCCATAGTCGGCGAAGTCGCCCTTCATAGCCTCGCGCATCTTCTCACCGATCTCGGTGTAGTGCGCTGCAAAGTCGAAGACTGAGATGCCACAGCCACCGATCCAGGTCACGAACTTCTGCACCATGAAGGCACGAAGCTGGTCTTCCACCTCACCGGTTTCGAAGCTGGAGTCGGTAGACATCAGCTCCTGAAGCAGGATGCGCGGGTGAGCCACCCGCAGGGCGTAGCTACCAAAAGCGCGCAGACGCACCGGACCCAGCTCCGGGTCACGCAGTGTAATCGGCGCTGGCGTGCCCCACTTCATGCCGGTGAACTGCTTCAGGTTGAAGAAGTAAACCTCGGCTTTAAACGGGGAGTTGAATCCGTGCTTCCAGGCACCCAGGGTGGTCAGAATCGGCAGGTTCTTCGTTTCCAGGGTGTAGGTACCGTTAGGAAACTCGTCGGCAACACTGCCTTCGTTGACGAAGATCGCTTCCTGTCCGGGGCGAACGATGAGCTTGGCTCCGTTCTTGATTTCATTGCCCTGGCGCTCGAAGCGATAGGCGAGTGTATCGTTGGAGTCATCGAGCCATTCAATGACATCGATGAACTGGCCTCTAATGGCGTCCATAAGTCCCATAGTGTTCTAAAGTTCCCTCCGCGATTTCTTAGGACACGCTACCCGAAAAAGGGTTGCATCTCCATGTCAGGGCGCATGGAAGATTTCGTCTCAAACGCTCCTGCCGAGAAGTAATTCTCGCACTTTTTCCAGCGTCGCTGCCTCCGCATCGCTCACCGGCTTGCCGCCGATTCCTAAAAATCCGCCCTCTTTTTGAGGCGGTTGCTACCGCATGTGCCAGAGTCAGAAGCCACTCCTGAAAACCGGGAGCCTCGGCGGGAGCATGCGCTCGCGCCGCTTCGCCGGCTGCCTGAATAGAGCGCTCCGCTTCTTTTCGAATTTCAGCAGGCACCAGGTTCGCCAGATGCGTGAGGTCTGCACGTGCGCGACCTTCATCAGTGTCCAGCTCCGCCAGTACCAGGTCGATCAGACCATTCACGCCCATGCCGTTGGCACGAGTTTCAATAAGGAGTTTCTTGGCGGCAAAGGCTTCCTTAAGCGACCCCAGCATGCCGCTGGGTGAGGCCGTGGCAATCAGAAGGCCGACTAGAAACGGAGCCCGTAAAACCGCCGCCCACTCTTCCTCTCCGAATGCCTCCCGATCCGCCATGGATGACTCCTCCTGCTCTCGTCTTTCACCGCTGCTCTCTGGGATTCCTCTTTAAGGGAGTTTCCGCCTTTGCTGGGATTGGGGAGTTTCCGGGCAAGAATTGGGTTATCATGGCTGAGATGAGCGAACAACGTTTCACCACTCTCGTTGTATCTCGTGGTAGTCGCATCGGAGTAGTGGTCCCCTTCGACCCTGATGCGCTCTGGGGAGCAAAAGCCCGCCATGATGTTTCCGGCACTCTGGCTGGACATTCTATTCGCGGTCCTCTACAGCCCGATAGAGATGGCTGGATATTGTCTTTTGGACCTGTCTGGAGGGAGCAGAATGGGCTGAACGAAGGGGATGAGGTCGAGGTCGTTATTCATCCCGAAGGACCGCAGTTAGACAACGTGCCCGCTGACTTCGCCGAAGCGCTGAACGCCAACACGGCTGCACTGGACTACTTCTTCTCCATCGCCCCTTTCTATAGAAAGAACTATGTCCGCTGGATTGAAGACGCCAAGCGCCCCGAGACCCGCGCCAACCGAATTGCCGAAACCGTGAAGCTACTCTCTGAAGGCAAGCGCAGCAAATGAAGATAATCGGAAGCCGGGCCAGCGGCACAGCAGACCCTTATAGCGACTGGGACCATGTGCTAGAAACCGAGGCAGATTTTGCAGAGCTGCGCCAGGCTATAGAAACCTCGATTTGCAGCATGCACCACGGGCGGGGCGACTTTCACTTAGTCACCCTTTTAGACGCCGAACTACAGATGCATGACTATAGTGACTCCAGCCAGCAGTTCGAGGCACAGTGGCAAGAAATCGCCGCACTTGCCGATAACTCCTCAGTCTCAGACTACTGGATAATCATGGTCAAGCACCTGAAGGGGCTTTTCCGAGACTACCTACTCTTAGTAGACTTCGGCATCGAGCACTCACTCAAGCGACTTCGAGATGCATTCGTTCTCCATCACTACGGTGTGGAACGCTACCATGACTTCTTTGCCTTTCGGCAGCTAGGAGCCAATGTAAACATCACTCTGGCGCCACTCTACGCTGTCACCGGACTCCCTACTCGCACCAAACTGGAGCGCATCGACAAACTCCAGGCATTGAATACGCTATTCATAACCATTACCCCAGAGCGCTCTACAGCTATCAATACCCTGTTTGATAAAAAGCTAAGTGCTCTTAGAGATGCCGAATTGGTGCAGGCTGCGGCCCGAAACCACGTAAGCTGGTTTTCCGAGGGCACCACGCGCCAGACTGAGGCTGTACTCACGGCGCCCAATGCGGTTACTCTTGCCTTTCCCAAAGAGGAAGCAGAGATAGACACGGCGCTGGAGCTCGCCCGGCAGGGAAATGTAAATCAGATTGGCTGCTGGTCTGTGCTGCCTACTCCGATTCCAGATCTGGCCGTAAAACTGGTCGCTCGTGGTTTTCAGTGGGGCTGGCAACCACACTGGATGGTGATGGATCTAAGCGAGGAACTACCCGATGCTCCCCTGCCCAATAGCGTCACCATTGTAGAAAAAACGGATAGCGCTCCCTGGGATGTTAAAGACCTGCCCTACCATGATCCGGCCAGTCCGGTAATCCCCAATGCACGAACGTTTCACTTTGGAGCATGGCAGCATGGGCAAGTGGTGGGGCAAAGCGTGGTGCATATCTCCGAAGAGGGTATCGGCGGAATCTACAATGTGAGCGTGCTTCCAAACTCCCGGCGACAGGGAATCGGGCGCGCGATCTCGCTGGCAGCCTGCAAGAAAGCAAAAGAGCTGGGCTGCCGCTACGTATTGCTCAACGCCGCCACACATATCTATAACCAACTCGGCTTTCGCTCTCTGGGTTACGGCCAGACATGGTGGATGCATGCACCTGCACTGGCGCAGACGCCGCTACCACCCGAACAAGTTACTTTTGTAGAGGCTCTGGGGCATGGCGATATCGCTACTCTGAATACACTTCCACTACCGGATTTAGACGCTCCGCTAACCTGCAACATGACCCCGCTGGAACTTGCCGCTGCCCTGCGGCAGCCTGAAGCGGCACAGTGGCTCTTAGACAAAGGCGCTATCCCCGATATCGTCGCCCTCTACGATATGGGTTGGGCTCACCGAATACCTGCACTTCTGACGGAGCGGCCGGAACTGGTGAACCGACGGCATCTCTTTATGGGGAAGACACCGCTGCACCAGGCCGTGGAGCGCGATGATATAACGCTGGCCCAGCTAGTTCTGGCCGCCAAGCCAGATTTGACTCTAAAAGACACCCAGTTCCAGGGCACACCGCTAGGATGGGCGCGGCATATCGGGCGCCCCAGGCTGGCAGAGCTAATAGAGCAAGCAGGTGGTTAGCGCCGGATCAGGAGCGAAATAGCTTGGCGCAGTCCGACTGCAAGAGAATCACCAGACTGTAGATGCCCAGCACCGTGGAAAGCCCCATAGTGGTGGCATTGACCAGATGTAAGATCGACAGCACGATACAAATGATGCGGGACCAGGGCGCGTAACGCAGCAGGCCGAAGCCAACCAGAAAGCTCGGCAACCCCATGACAATAGCGATTCCAGCCGTGATAGCTCCGAAGCCACCGAACATGGCACCAACTGCGCCTGCATCAGGATCATGCGGCGCAGAGGCAGCGGCAAGGAGGCCGAATCCGCCCAGCGTGACAAGAGCGACAATGCCGCCAATAAAGCTCATTATCCCAAGAACGATGTTGAGCCAGGCTATGACCTGCACATGAGTTCGCAAATTGTCTGTTGTCATGAATCCCCTCCGCTGTAAAAGACACGTGAAAATAAACGCGGTTGCATTTCTTGGAGTCAATAGGCTTGTATACTTTGCGCATGGACGCAGAGCAGATCAGTAAAAACTATGATCTCTGGATTGTAGTGCGCCGCTGGGCAGCAACGTGGCTGGATACTTTGTTATTCGTTCTGGTTGGAGTCTTACTGATTCCCCTGGGAAAAGTAGAGATTGCGGGCGCCATCGGTATTGGATTGCTATTCATAATTGTGTACTATCCCTTAACCGAAGGACTGGTGGGAAAAACGGTCGGGAAGTTCCTGTGTGGACTGACTGTTGTGGATAGGAATGGGGCCGCGCCGGGAATCAAGAAGGCCATGGTGCGCACCCTCTGGCGGCTCTTAGAAATCAACCCGCTTCTGGTTGGCGCTCTTCCCGCAGGGATAGCCGTTCTTTCGTCTAAAACCAAGCAGCGCTGCGGAGACAATATGGCGGGTACCTATGTTGTCTGCGATGAAGACCTGGGTAGCTCCTGGGCACGGCGCTTCTGGGCACTGCCTAGCGCTGTGTTGACCACTCTGGCTGCGGTTGCCTTTTTCGTACTTGGCGGCACCCAGACCAGGGCGGCAGATCGGCAGAAACCCCATCCTATTTCTTTCGCCGAGATAGTCAGCAAACCACCAAAAGAAGGGTACTTCACCGTAAAAGACTGCGAGATAGATATTACAGAAGCGCTCTACGAACAGACGAAAGGGGAGTATAGCACTACCTATACGGCCTATATTCCATTGAAACTGCCCTCTATGAAGAAGGCGCCGATAGTGCTAAAAACTCAGGATGAAAAGACAGTCGCCATTCTGAAAAAATTCGATGCTCTGGAGACAGCCGAAGCAGGCGAGAAAGTTCTCGATACGTTTATTGAGGAGCACCTGGATGAGCTAGCGGTCGTTCGCACAGTGGAAGGCACCATCTCGACTGGAGACTACAATGTGAATCTGTCTGATGAGAAAGGCGAAGAGTTTAAAAAAGAAAGTCTGGCTGAGAATTTTGTTGTTTTAGAAGAAGGGGATAAACCATTTGCTATGGAGGGGATTTTCTCTATTTTAGCCGGGGTTATCCTGGGTGGTCTGACAGGCTTACTCTGGATAATTGCTCTAGTATATGCCTCTGTAGTGCCAGCCCTGAAGCGGTTTTAGCACCGGGATTGGGTACACTCAAGCCATGAAGTTCTTTATTGATTCGGCCAATCTCGATGAGATTAAAAAAGTAGCAGAGTGGGGCTTGGTAGACGGTGTGACCACCAATCCTACCCTGATGGCAAAAGAGGGCAAGGGGTTCAAGGAAACGATTCAGGCTATATGTGGGATGGTAGATGGAGCAGTCTCCGCCGAGGTCGTAAGCTCGGACTCCGCCGAGAAGATGCTGGAGGAGGCGCACATCGTGTCGTCCTGGCATCCGAACGTTGTAGTGAAAGTCCCCTTTGGCCCGGAAGGCATGAAAGTGGTGCGCCAGCTTAAGAAAGAGGGCATACGCACCAATGTGACCCTGATGTTTACAGCAACTCAGGCGCTAATTGCCGCCAAAGCGGGCGCGAGTTTCCTCTCTATCTTCGTGGGCCGTGTGGACGACATGGCTACCGATGGTATGGAAGCCATCAACGATGCGGTAGACATGGTGCAGACCTATGGCTTCGAGAGCGAAGTGCTGGTAGCCTCCGTACGCCATCCGCTGCACATCATCGAATCTATGCGCTGTGGAGCGCATATCGCCACCATCCCCTTCAAGACCCTGGAGCTGCTTTACAAGCACCCGCTGACCGATCTCGGGCTCGCAAAGTTCACCGAAGACTGGCAGAAGTCCGGCCTTACGTTTGGGTAGATATGTCGTTACTCATGCCCCTATCCCCCAATAATGGGGGCACCCAGTTTAGGAAATCTGTCTAAGCCGCTACGCGGCACTATCTGCCTCTACCGACAAGCCTGTTGATAGAGACACCAATGCTGCGGATTAGAAGAAGAGTGCACGCAGGGCATTGCTCTATTTGGTGCCCCCATTATTGGGGGATAGGGGGCACTCGAAGAGCAAACACTCGTGTTACAATAGGCTGTGAATGCGGACCGGTTTCTGGAGCAGCTAAAGCGGCAGGAGGGCTACTCCGGGCAAATCGTCCATGTGGAGCGTATCGCGGCACGTAAAGCCGAGTATGCCAGACTGGATGTTCCTCTTCCCGAAGCGCTTTCCGAGGCTTTGGACGCGCAGGGCATCACGAAGTTCTACTCCCATCAGGCTGAGGCAATCGACCTCGCGCGACAGGGCTTCCATGTCATTGTCACCACGCCCACAGCTTCCGGCAAGAGCCTCTGCTATAACGCACCGGTCTTAGAGTCCCTGCTCTTGGATAGAAAGGCCCGCGCTCTCTATCTCTTTCCTACCAAGGCCCTGGCACAGGATCAGCTTGGCAAGATTAAAGGTTTGGGATTAGGAGCCGATGTGGTTGCCGCGACCTACGACGGTGACACGCCCAAAGACGAGCGTGGCCCCATAAAGCGGATGGCGCGCCTTCTCATTACGAACCCCGATATGCTGCATATGGGTATCCTGCCCTATCACACAAGCTGGGGGACCTTTCTCAAGAACCTGCAGTATGTGATTATTGATGAAGCCCATATCTACCGGGGCGTCTTCGGGGCACATGTCGCGAATATCTTGAGGCGATTGCGGCGAGTCACAGCACTCTATGGTGCCAGGCCGCAATTTCTTGCCTGCACGGCTACTATTGCCAACGCCTCCGAACTGTTCGCCACTCTCACCGGGCTGGAAGCCGAAGTGGTGCGTGGAGATGGCGCTCCCAGCGGTCGGCGGCACTTTGTGTTCTGGAATCCGCCCATATATGATCAAGCGACAGGTTCGCGCAAGTCTACCAATGCCGAAGCAACCGGGTTGTTTACGACTCTTGTAGGTGAGGGAGTGCGCACCATCGCTTTTGCTCGTGCTCGCAAGCAAGCAGAGCTACTACTGGCCTATGCTCGGCGTAGTTTTGAGAGCACGACCACAAAAGCATCTCTGAAAGACAAGGTTATCTCCTATCGCGCAGGCTACACTGCTGAGCAGCGCCGCGAGATTGAGCGCCGTTTGTTTGAAGGGGAGCTTACTGGGGTCACGGCCACGAACGCACTGGAGCTGGGCGTGGATATCGGTGGAGTAGACGCAACGATACTTACCGGCTACCCTGGCACCGTGGCGAGCACCTGGCAGCAGGCTGGGCGCGCAGGGCGTCGGCAGGGAGATGCGCTTTCCGTGCTGGTTGCCGCCGATAACCCACTAGACCAGTTCCTCATGCGCCGCCCGGACTACTTCTTTGAGAAAGAGGCCGAGCACGCCGCGCTGGATCCCACCAACAAGCACATTCTGGGTGGGCACCTGCTCTGCGCTGCCTACGAAGCCCCATTAGACGAAGACGATGAAGAACTATTTGGCGGCACCAAAGCCCGCCATGTGATGAAGCGACTGGTAGAGGAAGACGTACTGGCATCACGGGGAGACCGGCTGCACTACACCGGCAATGTCTACCCCGCCAGCCTTGTGAATATCCGCAGCGCCAGCAGCGATCACTACACCATTCGCGATGACAGCCGGGGCGGCGCCCTGCTGGGGACTGTAGAAGAAGCCCGCGCCTACGAGACCCTGCACCCTGGCGCTATCTATCTGCATCTGGGCGAAAGCTATGTGGTCGAAGAGCTAGACACGGATGAGCGCGTGGCTCGGGTGCGCCCCAGTAAAGGAACTTATTTCACGGAGCCTAAGACCGACTCCCGAATAGAGATTGTAGCTACCCACGGCTCCAAAGAGTTCGGTAATACCGTCGCCTACTTCGGAGAGGTGGTCGTAACCACACAGGTAACCGGGTTCCGACAGAAACAGCTCTTTACAGATGAAGTACTGGCTACCTACGACGACCTGGACTTGCCCGAACTGCACTTTGAGACCGAGGCGGTCTGGTACCCCATACCCATGGATTTAGTGCAGGCACTCGGAGTGGCAGGGTTGGACCTGGCTGGTGGCGTGCATGCCGTGGAGCACGCCAGTATCGGGCTACTGCCGCTCTTTGCTCTGTGCGATAGAAACGATATTGGGGGGGTAAGTATGCCTTACAACCCCCAGGTCGGTGCGCCCGCTATCTTCGTGCACGATGCCCATCCCGGTGGTGTGGGTATTGCGGAAACCGGGTTCCGTTTCATTACAGAATGGTTGACTGCCACCCGCAATCTCATCGAAGGCTGTCCCTGCGAAGACGGTTGCCCCTCTTGCATTCAGAGCCCTAAGTGTGGCAATAACAACGAGCCTCTAGATAAGAAAGCTGCCTTGCTTATCTTGCAACGCCTTCTGCCAGAATAGATTAGTAGAGAGTGCCTGCTGGTGAATACTTTCCGGTGTATCGTATCCAAGGAGGCGAGATGAAATTACAAGCATTTATAGGACTGCTGGCATGTCTTGCTTTGACATTGCCCGGCTTTGCCCAGGGAGGGTTGGGCGGTTTCGGTGGGGTTATGGGGCGAGGTAATGATGCTGATGTTTCCCGTGCGACGAATATCCTGACACCGGGGCAGCTCACCGAGTATCCGCTGACAGTAAAAGAGGGTGAGGTTGTACTGGCGCAAGTAGAGACGAGCAATTTTGACTCCGCACTCCAGATTACGGATGCCATGGGAAAGGTTCTTGCGGAGAACGACGATGCAAGTCCAGGTAATCAGAACGCGCGCCTGCTCTATCGATTTCCCAAAGCCGGGGAGTACAAGTTGCTGGTGCGTGCTTTCAAAGGGGCCAGTGGTGGGCAATTCGATCTGCTCCAGCGCCGCTTTTTGCCCAAAGACCTGAAACCAGGTGCACCATTTAGTGGGGCATCGCAGGAGCTGACTTACCTGCGTATTGCAGCAGAGGCGGGGCAAACCTTACTCTTCCAGGCCAGTCGAGGGATTCCAGGCACGTCTGTGCTGTATTCCTCGACCGGGGAGATGATACCGGTCTCTTCTCGCCCTGATAGGCAGCCTGGGCTGTTCTTCCGTGCAGAAAAGGCAGGAGACTACTATCTGCGCCTCAGTGCCGGGGTTCCTGAAGGGCTGACGATGAACCCCATGCGTGTGCTGCCATTCCAGCCGGGTGGGCAGAGTGCCGAGCAGGTACTGAAGCCGACTGGTGGGGACCTCTGGCGATTCTCCGGCAAGGCAGGTGAGCTGGTGCGCCTCAGCGTGACCACACCCGGAAATCGACTGGTGGCACGGCTGCGCTATGTACCTGCTCCAGGGGCAACAGGGAATGTGCTTCCGCCAAACTTATTAAACGATAACCCGAAAGAAGAAGGCGAAGTGGCTGGCTCTTCTACGCCAGGAGGGCACTTACGAACTGGCGGTCTATCCACCAGGAGATAGACCGGAAACACGCTATAAGCTGACCAGCACCCTCTCCGCGAAGCCGTGGAACACGGAGACTCAGGCAGGAGTGCTGCCGCGCGGTGGGGCGGATTTCTGGGTGCTAGACGGCAAAGCCGGGGAACTGCTACGCCTGGATGCTTCCTCAGAATCGTTCGATACCTCTATAGACCTGATTGAGCTGGAAACGGGATTCCGGCTGAGCGACGATGACACGGGAGGAGAGAAGAATGCTCGTTTGATAGGGCAGCTAACACGCACCGGGAAGTATCTGCTACGGGTCCAGTGTTATGGGCATGGTGGGGGTGGCGCCTATCAACTGCGGCGCGTGTCTATACCCGCCCGTTCGATAGCTATGAATGCGCGTGCCACAGGCACTCTGGTCGCCGATGAGCCGGGTATCTGGTCGTTTACTGGAAAGGCGGGGCAGACGATTTTACTGAGCATTCGCTCCCAGGCGTTCGATAGCGAGGTTCAACTGAATGGGCCGGATGGCACCCTGATCGTAGAAGATGACGATGGGGGGGATGGCACAAACAGTCTGCGCTCCGTCCGCCTGCCGAAAGATGGCACCTATACCATCTGGGTCACGGGCAAAGGCGGCAAGGGAGACTACACCCTGCGCCTCATGGACGCAGACTAGGCATCACAGCGCGCAGGTCATCCATACACTGTTGGGATCGTTGGAGTAGCCTCCGAACGGCGGACAATACGTGAACCCGAAACTTGCATAGAGCTGGCGAGCCGGAGCGAAGGACTCCATAGCCCCGGTTTCCAGGCTCAGGCGGGTGTAGCCACGCTGTCTTGCCTCATCGAGGATATGCCGCACCATCGCCTGAGCTACACCCTTGCGCCGATGAGCCGATGCAGTCCGCATCGACTTTATCTCGCCGTGCTCTTGGTCCAGCTCACGCAAGGCGCCACAGCCCAGCAGAGCGCCATCTGCCCATATCGTCCAGAACGTGATATCCGGCTGCCGCAGGCGGTCCAGGTCCATGGCATACACGCTCTCCGGTGGTGAGAGCGTGCGCATATCTGCCAGGTGCTCCGCCAGGAGCGCCTGAATCTCCGGTCCCCGCAGGTCATCTCGAACAATCTGCATAACGCTTAGGGGGTCGAGAAGAACAGCTCGTTCTGGTCGAGGTCTAGAATCTCGATAACCGTCAGCCCCCACTGCCTATCGCTTGCTGCGATGCCACGCTCAGCGATGTACCGGCGTAGCTCGGCTTCTTGCGGCTCGGTCAGCGAGATAAACGCACGCCCACGACCCGCACGTGCTTCGTCTTGATTCAGAATCAGTTCGAAGCCGTGGCGCGTAACCTGGCACACGAAAGCGGCTCCGTTTTCCTCGTGGTTCCAGTCCACGGTGAAGCCGAGCGTGTCTCGGTAGAACTCCAGAGATTTCTGGGCGTCCTTGACAAAGAAGACCGGGCGTACATACCAATTTTTCATAGCAGCTTGGCAAATTGTACCAATAGTGCGATAGTTAGCTATGTTCGTGGAGTCCGCCGAGTTTTACGATGCAATCTATAGTTTCAAGGACTACGCCGCCGAGTCCGAGCAGATTGCCGCGCTGATTCGCGCCGCCCAACCTGCTGCACTAACTGTATTAGATATTGCCTGCGGCACCGGGGAACATGTCCGGCTACTGAGTACGAAGCACGGCTTCGATGTAGATGGGCTGGATATCAACAGCGAGCTGCTGACCGTTGCCCGCACAAAGAATCCTACTGGGCATTTCTACAAAGCGGACATGAGCGATTTCTCGCTGGGGCACACCTATGATGCTATTGTCTGTCTATTTAGCTCTATCGGATACCTGACGTCACTGGAGCAAGTAGAGCGGGCATTGGTCTGTTTCCAGGAACATTTAGCTCCGGGAGGTGTGGTACTGGTGGAACCCTGGTTCTCCCCCGGTATGCTGGATACGAGCCGCGTATCGAAGAATACAGCTACCTATCAGGGGAGAAGCGTGATACGAACATCACGCATCACCGTAGAAGGTCGGCTCTCTCGTATCCATTTCTCCTATGAAATTGAAACCCCAGAAGGTATTCGGCAGGCCACAGAGGTTCACGAACTGGCCCTGTACACCCCAAAGGAAATGGGGGCAGCTTTTTGGTCTGCCGGGTTCGTTGCCAATTTTGATCCCAAAGGCCCCACCGGGCGCGGTCTATGGACCGCAACACGGGTAAACTCTTAGCTATGGATAATGAACCGTGGCCAGTGCCGGTAACACGGGGGGCGATTCGGCTCCGAAATGGACGACTACTGGGTGCGCGAACTGAGCGCGCTCAGGGCACTGCGCGCGTGCTAGCGAGCGAGAGCAAGGACAATGGCCACACTTGGACCCCACTGGGTACTGTGGTTGAAGCCACTGTTCCAGATCTGGGAGATGGTGCGTTCTTAGATAGTAAGCGCTACGGGCTGCTCTATACTTGCCGGAAGAATCGTGCACCCAGAGAGTTTGCCATAGAGGTGCACCAGAGCCGAGATGGCGGCAAGACCTGGGCGCTGCACTCTCATGTTACGGGGCACACCTTGGAGAAACCCGAAGGCCCGAGCAGGGGACTCTGGGCGCCGTTTCTCTTCGAGACTCCACGGGGACGACTATTCTGCATCCATGACGATGAAAACGAAGCATTCGTTAAAGGCTATCCCGGCCATCAGTGGCTCATGGGGCGATTCTGGGATCCGAGGCAGAAAACCTGGGGAGAGTCGGTCGTTGTCTGCCGCGCCGAGGGGCGAACTCTCTCCCGCGATGGCATGGGGACAATCGTTTCTGTAGGCAAGCGCCTGGTATGCGCTGTAGAGAGTGTGGCCGATGATCCGCCGCATCCCGGCGTGATTCGCTATGTAATCAGCGATGATGACGGCAACACCTGGAGCCCACGTAAATTGCTCTATCAGGCGCCTGAGAAACCCCACATGGCGCTCTCACCGTATCTGGTGCATGTTTCCGGGAAAACTCTCTGCTGCATCTTCGGCACCGATGAGGCGCAGGCAACTCCGGATCGCCCCGGCACGCCGCCCCCACGCCTGCACTTAGACATCAAACTCAGTGTGAGTAAAGACGGCGGTAATACCTGGGCACCTCCAACCACGCTTTACTCAGGCGGCCATCGGAACTACCTGCCAGGGCTGGTTGTCCTCCCCAAGAACCAGGTGCTCGCTGTCTGGATGGATTTCGCCGCTGGCTCTCTGAAAGCGCAAATAGTGCCGTAACTTAGACCATATGCCTTTTGCCCCCTAACCCCCAATAATGGGGGTTAGGGGGCAGGAACGGACTACCGCCCGTTGCGGCGCAAAGTGGATGGAGAGGCGCCCTGGGTACGGCGAAAAGCGGTGGAGAATGCGAAAGGGTTCTCATAGCCGACTCGCTGGGCCACCTCAGCCACAGTGTAGCGTCCGGAGGGGAGGAGAGAAGCCGCGTGCTGCATACGAAGCTGGGTTACGTGTGCCATAGGGCTGTGGCCGTACTCCGAGAGGCACAGACGGCGCAGATGCTCATCGGAGAGCCCCGCCAGGTCCGTCAGCTCGTTTAAAGTCCAGGGATGTGCCAGGTTGCGGCGCACAGCATCGAAGGCCAGTCGCAGGCGCACATCGCCCGTTTCCGTGTGGCAGAGCCGCCGCAGGTGCAGGGCCAGTAGACTGGCCCAGCTTGCTAGGGCCTCCGGATCGGCCATACCCATACTTTCTGTGTGGAGCTGCTTGAGCAGTAAAAAAAAAGGGCTCGACCTCCACTGTCGTAAGTTGTGGCTGTGGGGTAGTGACATAGGGGGCAAAACACGATGCCCAAGCCACGTGCCAGGGAGACGTGTCGGGAATCGCGCGATAGGCATGGAGTACATGGGGTGGAGCCAGGTAGGCCTGCCCCGGTCCACAGTGCTGCCAGCTACCGTCTATCCACACCGCCCCGGTACCTTCTATAGAAATCAGCACATGCCCCAGGTCCCAGTCTGGGCGAGTATAGGCGAACCCCGCGCGTGCGATAGACCAGCCAGCCATCCACAGACCATGTTCCGTTAAGGCAGAGACATGCTCAGAGGGGACTAACCATTCCTGAGTGTCTGGGCCAATAGAGTGGATTTCACGGAGGTCAAAGTGTAGATGGCGCATTGATTTCAGTCGGAGAGCTCATTATACTTGGTTTGATCTGACAAAGATGACCAGTTCGCTCGAAAACCCTGCCTTCGTCCGTTTCCGGGGTACTCTATTTTCCAGGAGCCACAACAGACACTATCGCGGCGATGTTCAGATCCTGCAATCAAGGAGGGCATCGTGACAGCGCGAACGTGGGTAGCGGTAGCTCTGATAGGTCTGGCTGCTGGTGGTCTTGCGCTTGTGTTAGGCACAGGAAAGCTCAATACGGCTCTGAAGCCGACCCCGGCGCCTGTGGCCCCTACATCGTTGAAAGGAAAACCTCGTCGAATGCTCTTAGGATCGGGGGCTGACCCCTGGGTAATCCGTCATGATGGGCGCTATATCTGGTGCCGCTCGGAAAACGAAGGAGTGGCGCTGAAAATAGCCGACTCCATAGAGGACCTGGCTCAGGCACCCTCACAGCAAATCTGGAAAGCCCCGGCAACCGGGCCGTACTCCAAAGAGATATGGGCGCCAGAGCTGCATGAGTATAAAGGGCGCTGGTACGTGTATGTGGCCGCCGATGATGGCAACAATGATAACCATCGCATGATCGCGCTCCGTTCCGAAGGCAGCGATATGCTGGGACCCTATGAAGACCTGGGACCGCTGAAACTCACGCCGGATCGCTGGGCTATAGACGGCACCCTGATGCCTCTGAATGGCAAGCTGTACTTCATCTGGTCGGGCTGGGAAGGCACGGAAAACGTCGCGCAGAATATCTATATCTGCTCTATGGCCGACCCGGTAACCCCATCGGGTGAGCGCGTTCTTATCTCTAAACCAGAGTACGAGTGGGAAAAGCGCGGTAGTGGGGGAGCAGACAAGCTACCCACCATCAACGAAGGCCCACAATTCCTGATTAAAAACGGCACAGCGCATGTGATCTACTCTGCTGCCGGTTCCTGGTGCGATGACTACTGCCTGGGCCGCTTGACCCTGCCGCCTGGCGCAGACCCTCTGGATGCTAACGCCTGGAAAAAACACCCCGAACCTGTGTTTCAGAAGACAGCTACCATATTCGCACCGGGACATTGCTCGTTCGTAGATGATTGGATTGTCTATCACACCGCCCGCTCCTCTGGCTCCGGGTGGGACAGGGTGGTTCGCGCCCAGCCGTTCACCTGGGAAGGGGATACCCCGGTCTTCGGAGTACCTCAGTAGGTATAGTATGGAACCCCTGAACTACCACCTTATGCATCCTGGTGGCGAAAGCCTACCCGGTGACCCCAATGCCGCGTTCTATTTGGATGGCGTGTATCACATGCACTACATCCTGACCCACCCGTGGCGTGAGAAGAACTCGTTCTCGTTTATTCATGTCACCAGTACAGATATGCTGCACTGGCAGTGGCAGACCACCAAACTTCAACCGTCTTTCACTGGGCATGGCATGTTTAGCGGCACCGGGTTTCTAACCAAGGAAGGCCGTCCAGCGGCTATCTATCATGGGGAATCCTCTGGGCGGAACCAGATTGCCATTGCTACAGATAGCAACCTTTCTGCCTGGGAAAAGCCCTATCCGGTCGAAGTGAAAAAAACAGATGGCACCGAGCCCACCATGCGCCACTGGGACCCGGACTGCTTTCTGATTGGTGATACCTACTACGCCCTCTCTGGCGGCGAGAACCCGCCAGTACTGAAGTCCACAGATTTAGTGAACTGGACCTATGTAGGGGATTTCCTGCGCCACGATATGCCGGATACCACTATTGGCGAAGATATATCCTGTCCGAACTTCTTTCGCATAGGCAATAAGTGGATGCTGCTCTGCATCAGCCACCACTTGGGGTGTCGCTACTACATTGGAGACTGGGATGCCGAAGCGGAGCAGTTCGTGCCCGAAATCCACGGGCGCATGAACTGGCGTCGGGAGAATCAGAGCGTGTTCGGTCCGCCCTGGCGCGTGGATTTCTTTGCCCCTGAGAGCGTTCTGACCCCCGATGGCCGCCGGGTCATGTGGGCCTGGTGTGCCAGCATCGACCGCACCGATGGCGAGATGGACCGCAAAAGTGTGCAGGCTCTCCCCCGCGAGCTGAGCCTGGCCGACGACACTACCCTCCGCCTGCGTCCCCTGCGCGAGCTGGAATCCCTGCGCTACGCCCCGGTCGTTCTGGAGAATGTCGCCATCACAAAAATCGCACCCCATGTGCCAGCAAGCGCCGCCCCGACGGGGCAAGCTGTTGCTGAACTCCCCGGCGACTCGGTAGAGGTCCGCATCACCATTGACCGGCAACAGGCCCTGCGCAAACTCTTCGGCTTCGTGGTATTCGCAGACGACAACGGTGGCGGCCTGCCCATAATGCTTCGCCCAGAAACCAGCTCTCTCCGCGTAGGCACCACTGAGGCACCCTTTGCCGTGGCCGATCTGCCGGAAAACGAACCCGTCGAAGTGCGCATCTTTATAGACAAGCATCTGGTAGAGGTCTTCGTCAACGACCGCCAGGCACTCCTCGCTACTTACCCCGATTACACGGGGAAGCACACGCTTTCTGCCTTCACCATAGGCGCACCAACCACACTTCAGAAAGTGGAAATTTGGAAATTGCGCCCCACCAACCAGGGCTTTCTTGAAGCCCAAACCAACAAAATCTGGGAGCCGGATACCCAATGATGAGCATCACTCTCAAGCAACACGTTTATTCTGCATGGAGATGGAATGATTAAAACCTACACCAATCCGGTCTGGAATGCCGACTTTCCCGACCCACACGTAATCGCCGTTCAGGGGCGTTTCTATGCCTACGGCACTGAGACCTTTGCGCACGGCAGCGGGTTTCAGGTCATGGAGTCGAAAGACTTGGTGAACTGGACCCACAAAGGCACCTGCCTCACACCGCCCTGGAGCAAGGAGCACCTATGGGCGCCCGAGGTCATACAGCATGGAGGCGCGTTCTACATGACCTACTCGGCTAAGAACCAGCACACTGGCAAGCATGACATTGCTATCGCCGTAGCAAAGACCCCGCTTGGTCCCTTTGAGCATAAAGCGATTCTAGTGGCTGGTGAGAACAATAAAGTCGGTGTCATAGATACCACTGTGTTTGTAGAGAAAGATGGTAGCGCGTATTTGCTTTACTCTGAAGAAGAGCCACGCCGAATCGTTGCGAAGAAGCTCGCGTCGGATTGGATGTCTACGGTTGGGGAAGTGGTGGAACTGGTTCGGCCAACACTGGCCTGGGAGCGCGGAGTCACTGAGGCGCCGACAGTTATCGTGCGAGGCGGCAAGTACCACATGCTCTACTCGGGTGGCTGGTACGAGTCTCGGAAAAACGATGCCAGCTACTGTATTGCGCATGCTGTAAGCGACCGACTGCTAGGACCCTATGAGAAAAAGGGCGCTGTTCTCGCCAGCCTGCCGGGCCTGGTGTGGGGACCGGGGCACCAGTGTGTGGTGATAGTGGGCAAGACCGATTGGCTTCTCTACCACGGGTGGAACGATGAAAACGAGCCGCGCTATGGCTCTAACCCGAAAGGCCGAACCCTACGCCTGGAGAAAATGACCTGGCGAGATGGCGTACTTCAGCCCATGGCTCCCACCACGACACCGCAACCTGCACCTTGATAATTGGTTCGCGAGCCGGAGCAAATATTTGCTCCGGCTTGTTTCTTTTTTCGATAAATCAAGCAAGAAAGATTTTAACTACAGAGGATTTCTTAACATTCCAACTATCTCACAAGGGTCAAACGGACTTGCGAGTCTGACAGGCCTGAGAGAAGGAATCAAAAGAGATCAAATGACTACCACCAGGATTGTGGCAAAGTGGGGATTGAGCGCGCTTGCAATTGGAATTTTAGGGAGCGCTGCTCTGGCCCAGAGCCAAGTTTTTAAGTTCGACAACACTCCGGAATTATTCGATGCCAGTAGCGGCTCGCGCACCTTCACTGTCACTCCAGCGGACATGGCAGGCGGAACGGCTGTCAATCGGGTGACGATAGCGATTGACTTCGAAAAGTACGATGGGGGAACGCTGGGAGTAAATGGCGGCGACACACCGTTCTATGACGAAATTGTGTTTACCCTCACCAATCCGCAGAATGTCACTACTACCTTGATTGGAGCGGATAGCTTCAATTTCGGTGCGGATGGTTTTCGTGGCGTGATTACTTTCGATGATCTGGCCAGCCTGTTTGTCAATGATAATCCCGATAGCCCACAGGCAGGAACGTTCAAGCCCATTCTCGGTGAGAGTCTGTCTGCTCTGAACTCAGCAGATGGTGTGGGAGATTGGATTCTTGGAATCCAGGATACGACCGGGGCGGATCACCTGGGCTACTATTCAGCGAGCCTGGAGATAAACGGCCCCACCGCTTCTGCACCAGAACCAGGTACGCTTGCACTCGGCCTCCTCGGGGTTGGGGGACTCTGGCTTCGCCGTCGCCGCGCCTAACACTGGCACGGCTGTAGAAAAAGAGGGAGACTGACTCCATGGCTGAGTCGTCTCCCTCTTTTTATGTTTTTCTTTGGGTAGAGCACTCTTGAAAACTCCTGCCTGGCTGCTAAAAGGGCTGTTCCATAGCACCCCAGGAACTCTAGAACTACGTGACGATACCCTCAGTCTGACACTCAGCAATGGCGAGCGTGTCTTTTCCACTTCGCTCTCCACACCTTATACAGTTCAGTTTCCCTGGTACTACTTCGGCGCGGGGTTGATACTGACCCTGGAAAGTACCCATTACCGTATCTCGTTCCTTCAGCAGGGGGAAGATGGAGATATTCGCACTGGGATTCAAAACGGCAAAGCCTGGCGTGAGCGACTGAAAGCGATCTAAAAACACGGCTCACTTTCTAAAAGGCTATACTGTACGGACTTAGATAGGATAGACAACACATGCTTGATGAGTTAGATGCGGTGTCCGCTGCCCCACAGCATCATAAGGTTCTGCTGGAAAATGACCATATTCGGGTGCTAGAGACTCTTATTCGCCCCGGTGAAGAAACGGCTATGCACACTCATATCTGGGGCGGCTATCTCTATATCGTCAGTTGGAGTGATGTAATTCGCTATGATGGCGAGCGCAATGTGATTCTAGATTCGAAAGCACAGGGATTCTTCCCGGAACCCGGTACTGCGATTCCCGCTGCGCCTCTCCCACTGCATTCTCTAAGAAACGTGGGTAGTCAAAACGTGCACGTTATCCTGACCGAACTCAAGAATTCCTGAATCCAGAGATGCCTGCAATCCAAGTATTCTACAGCCCTGACTATGTGATGTCAGAGTATGCCTTCGATACGACTCGCAAGGCGCAGTGGATTGCTGAATCGTTAGAGAGTACTCCGATTCCGGGGATTGAGTTGGTGGCGCCAGCTCCCCTGAAACGCGCAGATATTCTTGCTGTCCACTCACCGGAGTACGCGCGCGCGGTAGAAACGGGGGAGCCGCGCAGCCTGGCGGAGTCGCAGGGATTCGAGTGGGACGCGGGGTTATATCCTATGGCCCTTGCATCCTGTGGAGGCATGGTTACCGCCGCGCGCACCGCGCTGGAGCAAGGCGTTTCCGGCTCGCTCTCCAGTGGCTTTCACCATGCGGGCTATGGCAGCGGCAATGGGTTCTGTACGTTCAACGGGTTGATACTGGCTGCTAAAGCGGCACAGGCCGTAGGAGCGGAGCGCATACTGATTCTAGACCTGGATGCCCATTGCGGTGGCGGCACGGCATCGCTGATTGAGGACGAGCCGGGGATATGGCAGTTCGGGGTAGCGGTCTGGAACTATGACAACTACTACGAAACCGAACGTGCTCGATTGAGAGTGATCAGAGATAGCTCGCAGTACCTTCCCACTATACGCCAGGTACTCCAAGAGATAGAGCGCCTGGAACCGTTTCATCTCTGCCTCTACAACGCAGGTATGGACCCGTGCGAAAGTGCCTGGTATTCACCAGGTGCGCCGAGCGGTGGATCTGCAGGCATCACCAGCGAGGTTCTGGCCGAGCGGGAGAAGCTTGTTTTTGGCTGGTGTACCGAGCGCCAACTCCCCGTTGCTTTTGCGCTCGCGGGTGGCTATGTCGGTTCGCAGCTAGATCAGCAGGGACTCGTTGCCCTGCATCGCCTGACTCTAGAATCCGCCGCTACAAACAAATAAAGAAAACGCCCTGGAGCTACAACTCCAGGGCAGGAAATAGAGAAACCATACCTTATGCGTCCGGCAGGACGTTCGGCGAAGCCCTCAGCGAGTGATTTTCAATCACTCGTTACTTGTGATTTGCGGCGCAACAAGGCGGCTGCGGGCAAGGCTATCAGACCCAGAAGCGCTATAGTTCCCGGCTCTGGGGCAGCGCTGGTGGGTTCGGCATAGATGAAATCATCGGCGACCACGATATCAGAGGATCCATTGTCGTCATTCGGACCGATAGCTGTGTTGCCCATAGTGATTCGCACACGGGCAATCTGTGGGGTGGGGGTGAAGGCGCCCAGGAATGAGAGCCCCCCGCTGGCAGGGGAAGCCGCGAAGGCGCCCAGAGAGTTATCGTTGATATCGAAGAACTGAATCGCCGTCGTTCCGGCTACATCTACATCCGTAAAGACCGCTCCGAATCCGGAGACGAGTGCCTGAACATCTCCAGCGGATGCCGCGCCGGTCTTGGGTACGAAGAACCGGACATCGTAGACATTGTTTCCCAATGAGGTAAATAGCTTTTGCGGGCTGAAGGTCTGGAACTGACCGGAGTAGGTGGCATTGAGGTTGTCGAAGCGAACGCCTGCGTTATTGCCCGTGCTGCTGTCACTCACCTGAAAACCCGTGCCACCGCCCACGGTATCGAAGCGGGCACCGCGCTGGGAGTTCTGATTGAAGAAGCCGCCGGGCAGGTTGTTAGGAGCCGAGAACCCATTGGGCACGGCATCCCAGTTGATTTCCCGGCGTCCACCAGTTCCACCAAAGGCCCCAACACCGTTGTTCACGCCCCCTAAATCTGTGCGGAACTGATCTACCACGCCTTGAATCGCCGCTGAGTTCGCGCCTGCACCGCTACGAACCGTGATCTGCGCCAGAGCAAGACCAGGCAGAGCGCTCAATGCGAGCGCTAGAGAGAATTTTGTGAGTGGAGAGTGCATGAGTCGTTTCCTTATAGATCTTGCGTATTGAGAGAGGGAGTCAGGCCCATGCCCAGAGCGGCCAGAGTCGCTTGTGTGCGGTTAGTAACCTTGAGCTTCTCAAAGATAAGGCTCACATAGCCTTTCACGGTGCCGGGAGTCAGCCCTAGGGTTTCGGCAATCTCTTTGTTGGAGCGCCCGGAGGCCAGGAGGATCAGTACATCGCGCTCACGCTGGGTCAGGCGCGCACTCTGGGGTTGCTCTCTCATAGTACGTAGCAGTGTAGACAGGGGGAGAGAGAGATGCCCCTATCTAAAGTGAGGGACACAGCCCTGACTTTAGTGAGGGCTGTGGTACGCTGACCCTGGTGATAGTGGCATTTCCCCGAACCTGGCGAGGCTGGCTCGCCTTCGTGCGGGAAGAGCTGGCTCTCCTGTATCTTCCCTATCGCTGTCGTGCTGGGGCTGGCGCTGAGTAAGGTGCTTCCCCTTGGTCCACTGCCTCGCTATGACTTCTTGCTGCTCTGGTGCCTACTGGCACAGGTGATCATGGTGTGGAGCAAGAAAGAGACACTCGATGAGCTAAAAGTCATCTGCGTATTCCACTTAGTGGGCCTGGGGCTGGAGCTATTCAAGACCTCAAAAGGCTCCTGGGGATACCCGGAACCAGCCTACACCAAAGTTGCCAGATTGGTGCCCTTGTACTCCGGGTTTATGTATGCCTCGGTGGCAAGCTATATCTGTCAGGCATGGCGGCGATTGGATTTACATCTTTTTCATGCCCCGCCCGGTCGCTGGGGGGCATTGCTGGCCTGCGCCATCTATATCAACTTCTTTACGCACCAGCTTGGCTTTCCCGATTTCCGCTGGTTATTGGTGGCCACAGTCGTGGCGCTCTACTGGCGTACTTATGTGACTTACACTGTCGCCGAAGAAAACCCGAAAATGCCTATGGCGTTGGCGTTTTTCTGTCTGGGAATGGCGGTCTATGTAGCCGAAAACATTGCCACACTCTTTGGGGCATGGAAGTATCCGAACCAGCATGCGGGCTGGCAGCTGGTTCATGTGAGCAAAATAAGCTCATGGTTTTTGTTAATCATTCTCAGCTTTCTTCTAGTGGCGTTTTTAAAACGTGTAAAAGAAAGAATTACTCCTGCAACCTGAGTTTTTTTGGTGGGTCCCATAGTAGGATATAGAGCAATATGGTGTACCCAATTCTGCTGGCAGTTGGTCTGCTAGGGCTGATAGCGCAAACTGTACTGGGGCATATTCATGATGGCGGTGATGGTCATGCTCATGATGGTCAAGGGCATGAGGCCCATGATGGTCACGATAGCCATGACACATCTGCTTACCTGACGCTACTCTCTCCGCTACGGCTTTTCGCTATCTGTCTGGGAACCGGAGCGGCAGGGTTACTGTTGGGGGGCATTATTCCTACTGCCTGGCTGCTGGCGATTGTCTCACTAGTTTGTGGACTGGCCTTCTATCAATTTGGAGTACGTCCATTGCTCAATCTCGCCCGGCGCTTTGAGAGCAAGCCTGCAGGCACGCTCAAGGCGACTGTGGCCAAAGAAGCTGTTGCTGACTCTCGATTCGATGAGAGCGGGCGCGGCATTGTCACTGTCACGGTGGATGGTCAACTGGTTCGTTTGCTGGCGGATTTAGATGAGCCGACCGAGGTGCGACCAGGTGACCGCCTGACCGTTACTGAGATAGATGGTGCGAAGAACACCTGCAAAGTAACACGACTATGATCTACGAGTTTCTGCTGGGCGTAGGGCTTATCGGCACTATCACCCAGGCATTTATGGGGGCTGCGGGTGGGCGACACGGCGCCCGTGGTCAGCGAGGAGTACGCGCACAACGTGGAGCGAAAGGAACGCGAGGTGCACGTGGCACTCGGGGAGCACAGAGAGCGTCGGGAAGTGCGGCATTAGAGGCCGTCCTGGGTGTGCTATCACCACTGCGCCTCTTCGCTATCTCATTGGGCGCGGGTGCCACGGGAATGCTCTGCCGTCCGTTTGTTCTGAGCCCACTCTGGTTGGCAGGGCTGGCTCTATTGGGTGGCGTTCTCTTCTATGCTCTGATAGTAGGACCGCTGCTTTCTGTGGCTCTGCGATTCGCTTCTGAACCAGCGCAGACGCTGAATGACAGCGTCGCCAAAGAATGCGAGGCCAAAAGCCGCTTCGATGCCCGTGGGCAAGGCATCGTGACACTGACCATAGATGGTCGCCTGACTCGACTCCTGGCCCACTTAGACGCTCCTGCCGAGGTTTGCCCCGGCGACAAGCTGGTTGTGCTGAGTGTGGATGCACAACATAACACCTGCCGCGTGACGCGGCTCTGACACCTGACGAGAATTTCAAACCATGAATCCGACTATTTTTGTTGTGGCGGGGGCTGTGGCCTTCACCTTCATACTGTTGCCAGTACTGTTCAGTCAGTTCTTGACAACAGTAGACGCCGGAAATATCCGGCTGGTTACCAAGTGGGGCGGACAGACCTCTATCTACCGAGGGCCGGGGAAGGCCTGGGAGGTGCCGCTCTTCACCACGGGTACCAGTATCCCGTCGAAGGCTATCAATATCGACCTGGACATCTCTGACCAGACCGCTGACATCGATGCGGAAGGTAAGCCCAAGCCAATCAAGGTCCGAGTGCTGGCCAGTGCTATTGTGTCTGTGGGCGACTCCAACGAGATGATCATGACCGCAGCGAATAAGTTCTTCTCCAAGAGTCTTGAGGAGCAGAATGGTATTCTTTCCGACCTGCTGACTTCCACAGGCCGCCGCGCCATCAACCTACTGAAGCACGACGAGTTGTTCTCCGCTGGAGTAGGGCAGGGCGCTACTGCTGAGGAAGATGACCGCCTGGCGATTATTATCAAAGGCGCCTGCTCCCGAGAGCTTCAGGACCTTGGGCTGGTCTTCAACTCCCTGAACATCAAAGAAGTGCAGTCCGAAGTGGCTGAGGCTCGCCGCCGCCAGTCTGCTGTAGAAGCCAAAGCCAACGCCGATATCGTGGCTGCAGACCAGGAGCGCCGCGCCAAGGAAGCGCAGCTTCAGGCCGAGCAGGCTGTCAACGATAAGCAGCGTGACTTAGAGCAGCGCATGGCCCAGAACGCCGCCACGGTTGCTCAGGCCGAAGCCAAGCGCCAGGAAGCTCTGGCCACCCAGCGCGAGGCAGAGCTGAAAGCTACCCTGATCGCTCAGGCCAATGCGGATGCCGCCAAGACCCGCGTGGCCGCTGAAGCCGCCGCCGAGGCTGAGGCTGTGAAAATTCGTGCTCTGGGCTCCGCTCAGGCCGATGCTATTCGTGCGGTCAATCAGGCTATTCAAGAGGGGGGCAGTGCCTATCTCTCGCTTAAGCAACTGGAGCTGCTACCGCAGATTACTCCGGATATCGCCAACGCCCTGAGCCAGGCCAAGATGGTGAACATCAGCGGCGGTGGTAATGGCGGCGCCGCTGGCGATGCTACCAACCAGGTTACTGGTGTCATACAGACCCTGCTGGCAACCCGCCTTATCGGTGAGCAGTTCCCAGTAGAGCGCACCAAGGAGTAGGTCTATAACACCAGCCGCAGAGTGCGGCTGGTGTCTGCCTGTTTAATCTCTGGAGAAGCCAGGCGTGCCTGTAGGCCGGGGGCGGTCAGTATCAGAATGCTCCGCTCCCCCTGATCCGCGCGTGGGCGCTCCGAAAGCCCCGCCACAACCACTTTGCTAACCCCGGAGAACAATGGGTGCTCACCTGCTGCCGTAGTCAGTGCGGGCACGTTCATCGTCTCCAGCGTCGATTTATCGTTCCCCAGCTTCACAAAGCGCGAATGCAGCACGTCTTTCCCGAGCCGCAGCACATTCAGCGGGTCGAATCCCTGTGGGAAAAGAGGAGAGGAGCAGATTAGCTCCACACGCCAACCTTCTCGGGCATCGAATGCGGCTCGTGCCTTCCGTTGCTCCACTTCCCATCGGGTTTTCAGCTCTAAAGCTGCTCGCTCCGCGCCTGCATCGGTTTTGATATCAGGCAGAGGGATATTGTGACGCTTGAGAGCGAGAGCCAGAAGCTCATCCATGCTCCCGGCTTCGCCCGCACTCAGTGCCTCACGCCAGCGGGGATCCAGTCGATCCAGGATCATACCTAGAGCCTGCCCGGTTTCATAAGCCCGCTGGCGCACAGTCTCTGCGGGGAAGTCACCCTCAGGCAGGCGAGGTCGCCTGCCTGCACCCGTACGTCCTTCCACATACTGGGCCAGCCCTTCATTGAGCTCGGTCAGGCGTTCATAGGCGATAAAGGGCAGAGCAAGCCGGGCGAACCGTGCCTGTCGCAGTGCTACAACTTCCGCCGCATGAGTGGGAGAGCTTTTAAGAGCGTATTTTAGCGCCCGCGTTTCACGCACCCGGAGTGTAAGCGCCGCCATATCCTCAAAGGGATAGACGAACAGGTCCGCCTCGTTGGCCGCCCATTTGGGATACTTCTCTCGCTGAAACACATGAAAGGCTTCGTGCACCAGTACAGCCCCCCGTGCTGGTGTACCTTCTGTTCCCTTAGGCAGAATCATTAAGGCAGTACCGAGCCCACTGATATTGCCGCTCGTATTCGCAGTAATACCGTCATAGCGCCCCGGTGCGCTTACTGTCTGCGCTTCACCGGCCACAGGCTGGAACCCAGCAGGTGGGGCCGGATGGCGAAAGAGAAATGTCTGCCCAACAGCTTCATCGTAGATAGCCGCGGGAATCCGAAGCGGCTCGAAGCCTGGCCACAGATCTTTGCGCTGACCTAGCCTACGAAAGTGGCGCTCCACGGTAATAGCAGCAGGCGTACTCATCCCTGGGGTATAGACGCATCAGAGCACCCTATCCGCGATAGTGGAGGATGGAACCTGACCTCCGGCATAAGAATAGGTAGCGTATTCGCGTTTGTAAAAGAAACACAGGAGAGGGTGAGAATCGATGCCAGATATAGAGCCGAAGCGTTTTGGAGAGTGGTTGCAAGTCAAGAGAGAAGACAGGGGGTTCTCACGGGAGCAGGCGGCCCAGGAAATGGGAGTGCCAGTAACCTATTTTGAGGAACTGGAAAAAAAAGACGAGGTTGCTATCTCCCAATCGGAAGTAGATCACTTAGCCCTGCTTCTAGACATCCCAAGAGTTCAGGTCCTACACGCTCCAGGGTTTCACACCTCGGAGGAGGTGCATAGCGAATGATGCCCGATAGGGCGAATTACCTTTTTTTAGAATTTCTGCAAAGAAAACCCTGTTTTAGAGTAAAAAGACACTGGAAATTATATTGCTTTAACGTTATATCTAATATGTGGATCCAGGCTACCGTGTTCGCACCAATGGGGGAGCAGAACTAGAAGCCGTCCCTTTAGAAGAGCTGGCGAAAATGCTAGCATCAGGGGCGATAGATATAGACACGCCCATAAAGGATCTGCGCAGTAACCAGATATTCTTTCCAGAGCAGCACCCTCGGCTGAGAACAATCCTTAATCCTAGAGAGACAGCTCTCAGAGAACCCGTAATGCCCAGGCACACTCTGAGCGGAGCCGCTTCCACCATACTGTATCTTCACCTGCGAAATGCGCTAATAGCTACTTTTTTAGGAGTATTAGCGGCAATTACTATTGTTGTTTCTCTCTACTCCATACCAAAATAAATGGTAGAACCCGTCAATCCGAAAAATCAACCCGGCGATAGATCTCAGCGGCGTCTAATGCTATACCAAGGCAGTTAATAGGAAGAGATTGACTTCGCTCTGTGATACTGCGATATATCCAGTCTGAGTTGTCGTCTGCACGTTCAAAGACCTCAATAAGAAGCTGAGTTTGCGAAAGCAGTACATAGGCTCTCAGTGAGGGAATTTGCTGATAGAGAATCCATTTTTTAGTACGGTCATAGGTTTCCGTGGAAGAAGAAAGTACCTCTATTAGAACGATAGGATTGTGAAGGCAGTCGTCGGCGTCTACGGACTCGTCACCACATACCACGCTGATGTCGGGATAGAAGATGGCGCGTCGCTCAATGCGCAGCCGGAGGTCTGTACTGTAGACACCGCATTCCTGGGAGCGTAGAAGTGTTCCCAGGAATATTGTTGTATCTGTTACCAGTCGGCTATGCTCGATACTGGAGCCTGCCATAGCGATTATCTCGCCATCTAGATATTCGCTTCGCTCATTAGCGTCTTTTTCGAGGCGTAAATAATCCTCTGGCGAGACTCGCTTCAGAGCAAGGGACATATCCTCATTCTATCGCGATACACTGCGGGTATGAATACGCGGCTGATCGATCAGCTTACGCAGCTTCTGGGAGAAGATGGGGTACGAACCTCAGATGCTCAGAAAGCAGTCTATTCTTCGGATGCTTACACGCTGGAAAAAGCGCTGCCAGGGCTGGTAGCGCTTCCACGTACTACCGAGCAAGTCGTGAAGCTGGTTAAGCTCTGCGCGGCAGAAGGCGTTCCCATCGTTCCGCGTGGAGCAGGGACCGGGCTGGCGGGAGGCTCTATGGCGAGGCCTGAACAGGTGCTCCTGTGTCTTTCCCGCATGAACCGGGTGCTCTCTATCGATCTGCCGAACCGCCGTATGCGCGCGCAGGCGGGTGCGGTAAATACCTATCTTTCCAAAGCCGTTGCCGCTGAGGGGTTTCAGTACGCTCCGGACCCGTCCAGCCAGGGCGCCTCCACTATTGGGGGGAATATCGCGAACAATGCGGGTGGACCGCATACACTGAAGTATGGTGTTACCGTGAACCATATTCTGGGTGTACAGATAGTGATGCCCAATGGCGAGGTGGTAGAGCTTTCCACCGATGACCATGGATACGATCTCACGGGTATTGTGTGCGGCTCCGAAGGGACCCTGGGGATTGTGACTGAGGCTACCGTGAAACTGGTCAAGACCCCGGTAGCGATTCGCACTATGCTTGCTGTGTGTGAGTCCGTGGCGCAGGCCAGCCAGCTTATCTCCGACATTATTGGAGCCGGGATTGTACCGGCAGCCCTGGAGATGATCGACCAGACGATTCTCCGAGTGGTCGAGGAAACCTACAAGCTAGGACTGCCTATTGAGGCGGGAGCGGTGCTTCTCATTGAGGTGGATGGCCCCGAGGCAGGTATCGACCGGCAAGTAGAGCGCATTGTAGAGATCTGCAAGAGTGGCGGCGTGATTCGGGTGGATGTGGCCAGCGATGCGAAAACTCGCGCTCAGCTCTGGACCGCACGTAAGAAAGCGGTAGGCACGCTGGGGCGCTTGGCGCCGAGCCATGCCACGCAAGATGGTGTGGCGCCGCGCACCAAGCTGCCCGCCGTGCTGGCACGAATCTCTGAGATTGCCGCCAAGCACAATCTAAAAATCGCCAACGTATTCCATGCGGGCGATGGCAATCTGCACCCGGTAGTGATGTTCGATGAGCGTGACCCGGATGAAGTGAAGCGAGTCTTAGCCGCTGGCGGTGAGATTCTTCAGGCATGTGTAGATGCGGGCGGTGCGCTTACCGGAGAGCACGGTATCGGAATCGAGAAGCAAGACTTCTTGAAGATGGTCTTCACCGATGAGGACTTAGACACCATGCTGCGGGTCCGTCATGCGTTCAACCCGGATGGTCTGCTCAATCCGGGCAAGCTGTTTCCCTTTGGTGCGAACTGCTGTCCACATCTACCTGGTCGCGATCATAGCCATTTAGAAGAGGCGAGGCTAGCGGGAGTCGCCACCAGGGCTGCCGGAATTTAAGCGTATCTCAGCGTGCTGAATCTACTGGCCATTGTAGGGCCAACGGCTGTGGGGAAGACAGCGCTGGCCATCGCGCTGGCCGAGAAACTGAATGGCGAACTGATCAGCGCGGATGCTGTGGCGGTCTACCGGGGGCTGGATATCGGCTCCGCTAAGCCAGATGCCAAGGAACTAGCACGCACCCGGTTTCACTTAATCGATGTGGTTGACCCCGCCGAAGACTTTTCTGTGGCGGACTTTGCGCGGCTGGCCGAAGAAGCTTTTGCGGATATTCGAAGCCGTGGCAAACTTCCTATCCTGGTAGGGGGTACCGGGCTCTATGTAAGGGCCGTGACGGCCACTCTTTCTATGCCAGAAGTCGCGGCGGATGAAGCCTTTCGTGCGGCTCGCTGGCAAGAGGTGGAGGAGCAGGGCTCCTCGGCACTGCATGCTCAACTCGCCGATATCGACCCGATTAGTGCGCAAAAAATCCACCCTGGCGATGCCAAGCGGATTATTCGGGCGCTGGAGGTTTATGCTGCTACAGGGCAGCCTGCCAGTGCGTTTCATACCCCTGAGGGGGTGCATGGGGTGCCGAAGCCAGGAACCCTGACCCTGGGGCTGCGTATGAATCGTGAGGCTCTCTACCAGGCAATTGATAACCGGGTAGATGCCATGCTAGCTGCGGGGTTCTTAACTGAGGTACAGTCGTTGCTGGATTCCAGGATTCCCGCCGAGGCAAAATCGCTGCAAAGTCTGGGATATAGGCATCTGGTACAATTTCTGCACGGCGAAGTCGCCTTTGATGAAACCGTAGAGCTGCTGAAACGCGATACACGTCGTTTCGCCAAGCGGCAGCTCTCGTGGTTCGGTGGCGACCCGACCGTCTCCTGGATTGACAGAGAGGAAAATGAGACGATGGAAGCGCTCGCCCATCGTGTCTTAATTGAGGTCACCCGCGAGCGCGCCCGAATGGGAGGAAAAATTAACGAATGAACAAAACACAGGCGCTACAAGACTTATTTCTGAACCAGGTACGTAAAGAGAACATCGCGGTCACCATCTATCTCACAAACTCGGTCCAGCTACGCGGGCATGTGCGCGGCTTCGATGCCTTCACCGTGCTCTTAGAGTCGCCGGGTCGCCCAACACAGCTTGTCTACAAGAGCGCCATTACTTCGGTAGTGCCCATGCGCCCGGTTCATCTGCGCGATGCTGCGGAAGCCGCCCGCGCGGAAGCCGGTGAGTCGCTCTCGGTATCGTCGGACCCTGGGGAGAGCGCGTGACGGTTCGTTTCACCAAGATGCACGGGATCGGAAACGACTTTGTTGTCGTCGACGGTCTCGTGCCAGATGCTCCCACACCTACCCAGGTTCAGCCACACCTCGAAGCCATCGGTCACCGACGCTTCGGGGTCGGCTACGACCAGTTTCTCTTCGTACAGCCGTCGGAAGTCGCCGACTTCGCCATGCCCATCTACAACCCTGATGGCTCTGAGGCGGAGATGTGCGGCAATGGTATCCGTGCCTTCGCGAAGTATGTTTACGACCATGGCTATACGGATAAGACCAATATCACTGTAGATACGCTTGCTGGCATCAAAACCCTGGACCTGGATGTGCAGGGCGGTAAAGTGGCCTCCGTAACGGTTGACATGGGTACGCCGGGCCTGGACCGCTCCGATATCGGCATGATCGGTGAAGCCGGGCAAGTCATCAATGAACCCCTGGAAGTCAACCACGAGGTTGTTCGTATCACCGGCGTAAGCATGGGCAACCCCCATGTCGTGTTCTTCGCCGATGAAGTGACCGAAGCAGGCCATAAACTCCATCGGCCCGGTCTTAGAGAACCACCCCCGCTTCCCTCGCCGCACCAACGTCCACTTAGTGCAGGTACTCGGACCTACCGAGTTGAAAATCCTGACCTGGGAGCGCGGCGCAGGCCGCACCCTGGCCTGCGGCACCGGCGCGTGTGCGTGCCTTGTTGCTGCCCACGTAAACGGCTACACCGACCGCTACGCCCTCTGCCACTTGCCTGGTGGCGACCTCAAGATACGCTGGGACGAAGAAACAGACCATGTCTTTATGACTGGCCCTGCCACCGAAGTCTACACCGGCGAAATCACTCTGTAGATGCCCCAACTTTCGAGCAGGGCAGTCTCTATTCCAGGACTGCCCTGCTCCGAAGATTTAGCTCTCGTACCATTTCTAGAGAATCAGCTAGTCGCCGTAGATAACAGTGGCTGGCAGCTCTATCGTTTTCCTCTGGCTTCCCCAGAAGCCGCTCCGGAGATCATTGCGCTCTATAAGCCGCTCCCTACAGAACATCCCGAAACGGACTACGACTTCAAGCGTCACTTTTCGCCCCTGACATTATGTCCTTCCCCCGATGGACGGTGGCTGGCATGGGCACAGACCCTGGGAGCAGACGGTGGGGTATTAGAGCTAAAGTCAGGCCGCCAGATTCTTACCCTGAACAGAGCACCCTACTGTGAGGATGTCTCTCCGTTTCCTCTGGGGTTTGTTACGCTTGAGCAGCGTCTGGTGCTGGTTTATGCGACCGCCTGGAATCGCATAGATGCGACAGATATAGCTTCTGGGAAGCTTCTCACGGAGCGTGGTCCTACAGAGTCTGTAGGCAAACAGAAACCCCCGCATTACTTGAACTACTTCCATTCCAGTCTTTCGGTTTCGCCGGGCAGTACCTGGCTGATCACAAATGGCTGGGCATGGCATCCCTGTGGCTGTATGGGGGCGTGGCGCACCGATGCCTGGCTAGGAAAGAGTGGCAATGTCTGGGAATCGGAAGACGGTCTCACAAAGTTCTACATTGAAGAAACCAGCGCGGTGTACTTCTGGGATCGGCCTCATTGCTGGCTGGACGATGACACGATCGCATTCTGGGGACGGGGAGACGACGATGAAGAACTGGAAGATGCCTTGGGCATCTACTCTCTACCCGAGCGAAAACTGCTCCGCTGGGTAGAAGGACCGCACGCTCGAGATGGCTTTCTGGCGTTTGAAAAAGACGAAGGCGTTCTTATCGCCGTATCGCCCAAATCAGGAACAACCCTGTGGGATATCCAGAGCGGGGAGAAGCTGGTAGAAGAGAATACGCTTCACCCCCGGCTCTGGCATCCTGGTTTAAAAGCCTTAATCGCTACCGGCGACGAAAATTCCGACGCGGTCCACGTGATTCGCTGGAATCATTGACCACCTGCTTGGGGCGTGGCTGGTGGTTTTGCGGTGCTCGTGCCTGATTAGGTTGCGACGAAACGGCGGGCCGGTCTGGCGGGTTGAAGCCGATAGCTGTAAGTCGCGCAATTTTCTTGCCCATCAGCTTCTCGATAGCCAACAAGTATGGTTTCTCATCGTCGGAGACCAGGGAAACGGCCTCGCCGGGGCTGCCCGCTCTACCCGTGCGTCCGATACGGTGCACATAGTCTTCTGGCACGTTCGGTAACTCGTAGTTGATTACGTGCGGAAGCTGGTCAATATCCAGACCACGCGCAGCGATATCGGTCGCTACCAGAATCCGCGCCGCGCCAGACTTGAAATCCGCCAATGCTCGCAGACGCTGTGGCTGGCTTCTATCACCGTGAATCGCGGTAGCCACAATCCCATCGCGGTCCAGCTGTTTGGCCAGTCGGTCTGCACCGTGCTTGGTGCGAGTGAAGACCAGAGCCTGACCTTTGTAGTGGTCGACCAGAAGCCAGACCAGCAGGTCGCGCTTGTTCTCTTTAGAGATAGAGTAGGCCGCCTGGGTAACCAGCTCGCTTTCTGCATTCTGTCGGGCTACTTCCACACGGGTAGGGGAGTGCAGCAGCTTATCCGCCAGTGCCTTGATGTCATCGGAGAACGTAGCGGAGAACAGAAGGTTCTGGCGCTGGGGTGGGAGTAGGGCCAGCACCTTCTTAATGTCGTGGATAAAGCCCATATCCAGCATACGGTCGGCTTCATCTAAGACAAAAATCTCAATCTTAGAAAGATCTATACTTTTCTGGCTCACATGGTCTAAGAGCCGACCCGGAGTTGCCACCAGAATATCTACACCTGCGTTCAAAGCGGCAAGTTGTGGCCCCATCTTCACGCCGCCAAAAATCACGGCGGCGCGCAGGGGGAGCCCCTTGCCATAGGTTTCTACACTCTCGCCCACCTGAGCGGCAAGCTCACGCGTAGGCGTCAGAATCAGCGCGCGAATGGGACGACGGCGCGGATGCGTGGTCGTAGGGTGCTCCATAAGGCGCTGGAGCAGGGGCAGCGTGAAGCCCGCTGTCTTGCCGGTGCCAGTCTGTGCGGCAGCCAGCACGTCTTTACCAGAAAGGACAACCGGGATAGCCTGTGCTTGAATAGGGGTAGGAGTCGTATAGCCCGCCGAGGCGAGCGCAGTAAGCAGCTCGGCACGCAAGCCGAGCGAATCAAATGTCATGAGGGAAAGAACCCTTTTTTAGTAGCCGCCTGCGAGAATAGATTTGCCGGTTCAGGCGAACGAGGAAATTACATCGGCAGCAAGAGGTTGGAGAAGCAAACCGGGGTGCGAAACTACCTTACAGTGCTGTGGTACGAATTCAGTGTATCACGTCGCGGATTTCAGCGGTTCTTCCCTGGTATTTACCATCCTGGAATGGCTCGGCTATACAATTCCAGAAATGATAACAGAAGCGGCGGAGATAACCACAGAGTGGCTGAGCGATGTCTTAGGAGAGCCGGTAGCAGGTATCTCAGCTGAGGCATCAGATAGCACCTGGGCGCACCAGATACGGCTAAAAGCAACCCTGGCAACAGGGGAAGTAAAGGCCCTGCGCTTAAAGGTCTGCAAAGGTGACACCTTCGGGCGCTCGGAAGTGGACTACTATATCCGAGACTACATCGGCATGGAAAACGCCCCTCTGGTACGTCATTATGATGCACAGTTCAGCGAGGGAGTTGGCTATCACATCCTCTTAGACGATCTGGGAGACACCTATCACAACCGATTCGAAACGCCACCGACGTTGGAATATGGCCTGGCACTCGCCGGGGCACTGGGCAGATTGCATGCGTTTCACTGGGAATCGCAGCCTGTGCCCACAGAAGCGTTCTGGGCGCGCTACTTTGGTCATATTCGCCCCGGCGTGAGCCCTCTCGAAGAGGCAGTTGGCGTTCCGCTAGCCGAGCGTTTTGAGGCATTAGAGAATGCCATTCGCACTCGCTGGGCGGACCCGTGCGGCATGAGCCTATTGCACGGTGATCTCAACCCCGGCAATATACTGACCCCTAAGGAAGCTAATACTCCGGTCTACTTCCTGGATAGGCAGCCCTTCGAGTGGTCTGTTGTCTACGGGCTGGCGGTATATGACCTGGCCTACGCCTGCGCTCTCTGGCACCCCTATGAAGTCTTCGCAGAGCACCGAGAAGCGATTCTACAGCACTGGCACGCCGCATTAGAGAAACCTGACTACTCTCTAACCCAGGCCCAAGAAGACTTCGCGCTCGCCATAGAGCACTGCCTGCATATTCCCATTGAGTGGTGTACCAACCCGGAGGACGTGAAAAACATGCGCTGGGTCTGGGAGCCACAGTTCAACCGGCTTCGGCATGCAATAAGAACCCACTGATAGTCTTTGCCAGCGCACACCGAGCCTCCGAAGAGAACGACGGTGTGTGTTTTGCGCCAGACAATAGTACAGCCGAGCGCAGATTCGGAAATAGGATTCGCGCCCGCGCCAGCAGTGCCTCGCCTGGGAACGAGATATCGTTCTCTGCGGCAATCACTTGCACCGGGGCAGTCAGCTTGCTGAGTTCGTCGTCTCTTAGAAGCCGGGGTGCGTTGAAGTCGAACTTATAGCTCCGAAACGCCTCGCCTAGATATTCCCCCCAGGTCGGATCAGGCTCTGTGAACAGGTTCTTCAGCAGGGCATCTCGATTCGCAGTCGTCGGGAAAAGCTGATAGCGCATTAGAGGGAAACCCATCTTCAAGAACCCGTCTTTCGCAGAGCCTGCCACAAGCCCCGCAGGTACGATTAGAGAAAGCGCTACTAACCGTTCCGGGTAGAGCGAGGCGAATCGCAGAGCCACACCGCCGCCCCAGCTAACCCCGAGTAGGCAGACTTTATCTAATCCCAGCACATCCAGGCATTCTTTCAGCCAATGCCCATAGTCGTCGGTATTCGGGTTCGGGCGTGTATCTTCACTGAGTGGAGACTGCCCTATTACATCTATGGCGTAAATACGGAACTGGTCGGTCAGCGGCAGAATCTCTCCCAGCGCATGCGCTGAGCTGGCCATAGCACCATGGAGTAGCACCAGCGGCGTTGCGCTTTCCGGGCCGCAAATCAGCAAATGCGTTTCGCCGAGTTGGGTAGAAATTGTGCGCGATTCGGTTGGAACACCCAGTCTGGCGCGGAACTTCTCATGCCAGGCAGT
The DNA here is from genome assembly GCA_049840835.1 of Armatimonas sp. Taxonomy (GTDB): domain Bacteria; phylum Armatimonadota; class Armatimonadia; order Armatimonadales; family Armatimonadaceae; genus JANLTX01. The sequence goes on from JASGJG010000017.1 coordinate 220,016, forward strand.
CATGGCCTTGTGGGCTTCCGGGGATTTAAAGATGCTCATAGGATTAGGGGCGAAGTCCTTTCAGATGTTGCTCGGTAAGCCGGGCCACAAAGCCACGTGGGTCCGGGTGCGTGCCTTTGACCCATGCCGGCAGCCCGGCTAGATAAAACGAGAGATAGGCGGCAGCCAGCAGCGGCAGGTCCGCCGTTGGAGATAGTTCTCCGGCAGTCTGTGCCCGCTGTGCCCGCCCAACAATGGCGAGATGCGTCTGCACCCATTGCCCACCAAATCGCTCCGACCAGGGCGGTTCCGCTAGCAGTGATTCCTGAAGCAGCACGCGCGATAGCTGGGGCCTTGCTTCATAGTAGGCGAACATGCCATCCGTCAGGCCTATCAGCCAGCTCTCTAGCGAGTCACCATCTGGGCGGTTCAGTGCCGCATTGAGTGTGGCTTCCAGATCTTCGAACAGCGCGGTATGCAGCAAGTCATGTTTGTCTTTCACGTGCACAAAGACCGTGCCCGGCGCAATTCCCGCGCGCTCGGCAATCTGCCGCACGTTCGCGTTCTCAAACCCCTCAGCCTCGAACACCTCACGCGCTGCTGCTAATAGTCTCTGCCTGGTCTGCTCTTTCTGTTCCGTCCGCCGCATAGTTCTAGCATACCAAACATGTTCAGTGAATGCAATCAATGAATGAGATGGGCAGGAGAAAGTAGTGATACTCGGGAAGGAAACATCATGCCGTACACTATTGATTACCAGATACATCACAACCATACGCCGAACCGCTCGTTTGAGATTCAGGCCACGCCAGAGCAGGTGGAGGTACTGGTTAACGACGGCTATGTGGTGCTGGAACGAGTGTTTCAAGGCGACGTGCTGGAGCGGCTGCGCACGGCGATTCTAGAAGTAGCCGAGCAAGAGGGCCACGAGGTTCGCACCGGCAAAGATTGGGGTGGGGTGTATCTGCGGCACCTTATGGAGAAACACGAGACGTTTTTAGAACTCTTCCGCCTGGAGCCATGCCTCTCTCTAGCACGAGCGACCCTGGGGCCACAGGTACAGGTGCTCCCACTGACCGGGCGAATTGCGTGGCCCGAAGCGGATGGGCAGGCGACGCCATGGCATATCCATCAGCGGGTGATACCCACGCCCCGCCCCGCGTTCTTTTCCGCCCCGCAGGTCATCGACTGCCTTATCTACTTAGATGATTTAGACGAAGCCAGCGGCCCGGTCTGCGTGGTGCCTGGCTCGCACAAGTGGGAAAACAGGGAGTTCCCCGGCGGCCCACATGAAGACATTCCCGGTCAGGTAGCCCTCACCGTGCCTGCTGGTAGTATCGTAGCGATTCACGGCAATCTCTGGCATCGCGGACTGCCCACCACACCCGGCGGCACCATTCGGCGGCTGTTGATCCTGCCTTACACCCACGCCTGGTCTCAGCATCCCAGCTTTGGAGAGCGCCCCAAAAATGGCCTCATGCGCCCCCTCTTTGAGAACCCGGATTTAGAAACCCAGGAGCTATTGGGAATCCCCGAGCGTATTTACTGAGGGATAACCTCTCCCCAGAGGGAGAGGTATTTTAGAGTTTTACCTTGCTGCGGAATTCAGGGACGCCTTTGATGCCGGGAATCTTCAAGGCAAAGAGAGCGCCTGCGTGTTCGCCATCGGTTTCTTTGATATGGCCACCAGCCGTGGTCATAAACATGGTCTCGTAGTTCTCGCCGCCGAACGTGACACAGGAGACCTTGCGGACAGGCATTGTGATGCGCCCTACTTCGGCGCCTTCGGGGGAGTAGCGGACCACGCAGTTACCATCCCAGCGAGTGGACCAGAGGTAACCATCCGCATCTACCGTCATACCATCCGGGAAGCCGCCGCCCTCCTCTGTGTGCACGAAGGTAATCTGGTTGGACAGTGCACCTATAGCCCGGTCGTAGTCGAAGCGGTAGATATTCCGGGGACTGGTATCTGTATAGTACATCTGGGCCAGATTTGGCGTGAAGCCCATACCATTGCTACACCCGATACCACTGAGCAGGTGTGTCAGGGTACCATCGGTCTCTAGTCGGTAGAAGTTACCCAGGCGATCCTTCGTTGGCATCGTCCCGCAGAACACGCGGCCTTCCGGGTCGGCCATCACATCGTTGAAGCGCGTCTCGGTCTCTGTCGGAATTTCATCAACAATGTACTCCAGTGGTTCGCCTTCGCGGAACAGAGCGATAGAGCCTTTATCCAGAAAGAGCAGCAATCTGCCGTCGGGCTGAATCGTGAAGCCACCTACCTGGCGTCCGATTTCGATAGCGTGATGCTCGCCAATAGCGAGATCATATCGGAAGATTCGGGCATTGGGGATATCTGTCCAGTAAACTGCGTTTTCGTCCGGATGGAACAGCGGCCCCTCGCCTGTATGACAGGCATAATCCGCCAGCAAAGTCTGGGTATAGTCCATAGTTGGAATTTTACAGGATATAATTTTCCAACTTTCTCAGGGAGATAAAAAGACAATGGGGTTAGTAGAGCGGCGCAAGATTAAGGAGTTGCAGGACACAACGCTGCCAGAGCGCGTGAAAGAGATTGAGGAAATCTGCGGTAAGCCAATTCCCTATGAGGTGGATTGGGCGAGCCTGGAAGATGATCTGCAGGGTCTGAACTTCTTAGACAATCTTTCCTGCCACCGCCTGAACATGGCGCTACGCACGATCTGTATCGACGATATGGGCAAAGAGGCCGTGCGCGATAGCCTGAACTTGATCAAGCTCAAGAATGTGCCGACTCCCGCAGATATGCTGATGACCTTCGATGGCGGTGTGCTGGAAATGCATTGCGCCTACGCTCAGGGCACCAGCGGAATGCACTCCGACAACGATATCCGTAAGCTGCTTTTAGATAAACTCTAAGAGGCCTACTCTGCCTCTCCTTTTACCTATATTCCAGAGGAGAGGCAGGGCGTTCGGTAGAGAAATGGAGTATGCACTATGCCTCTATTTGACTTCTTTAAGAAACGTAAATCGGCGCCTGAATTCGTTCGTACCTCAGAACTACCGCAGCTTTGCTACGATATTGCGTATTACATATTGCCTCAGTATGCCTATCTAAAACTGGATCGGCTGAACGCAATAGTCTCCGATGAAGATACGGCAGGACTGTTTTTCTACACCATGATCTGCAACAAGCATGGAATCAAGCCGGACCCGGAAGTAGGTCGAACTTTGCGCTGGCACACTGGCACCTTCCCAGATGGCTCCACGCATCTAACATTGGAGTACCCAACCCCACCGCCAGTAATTCTGGACATTGAAAAAATAATACTCGCTCCCTACTTCTCCTCAGTAATTGAGACGAAAAAAGGAGCTGTTGGCTACTTTATTCTCGGGCAGTCTCCAGTGGGAGGAGTGACCCTACGCACCATTACTCCAGATGGAGTTAACGCCAATCTTGGTCCAGGACCAGCGCCAAAGCTAGATACCTTCCTGAAGTGGATTTCCCCAGAGAATGGAGAGGGTTTTGAGGTTGTAGCTGCTGTTGGTCCGTCACGTTAGTCATACTGATTTAAATTCTCATGAAGAGCTTCTGCTCGGATAAAATGGGGCTATGAGCTTGACGATTTCCTTACCACCGGAAGTAGAAGAGAAAATCTCAGCGGAGGCTGCTCGTGAAGGGGTGCCTGCTGAGGAGCTCATTCGGCGGACGATAGAGGTTCGCTGGCCTGTCGCATACCCATCTTCTGAAGCGGAGCTACTTGCGCAAGTCAATCAGGGCTTTCCTACCGTCTTCTGGGAACGCTATAAAGCGCTTCAGCCGAAAGTGCGTGATATGAGAGCCTCAGAGCAAGAGCGTGCCGAGTTTTTGGGAATGGCGGAGCAATTAGAGCAGCGCCAGACAACACGGCTGAGGGCACTGGTGGCTCTTTCACAGCTACGTGGCGAAGCTCTGGAAATCATTATTATTCCCTTGGCCTTGAGCCAACGGTATGACTTCAGAGGTCCGTGCGCGAGTACGTGAGCGTGCTGGACAGCGGTGTGAGTATTGCCGTTATTTAGATTCCATACGATCCGGGCCGTTCGACGTAGAGCATATTCGCCCGCGCTCTGATGGTGGAACCGATGACCTTGAGAATCTGGCATAGTCCTGTGATTATTGCAATGGGCATAAAGCTGCAGCTACATCAGCGATAGATCCGGTCACTGGGGAGCAGGTGCTGTTATTTTATCCACGCTCGGATTGCTGGAGAGACCATTTTCTTTGGAGCGATGATTACCTATCTATTATTGGTCGCACTGCTACAGGAAGAGCAACGGTCGAACGTCTTCACTTGAATCGCGAACCTGTAAAAGAGGCAAGAAGACTTTTGCTTCTGGTAGGCAAACATCCTCCTGAGGAGGATTAGGCTGCTGCAGCAGCTGTAACAGGAAAGGACAGGCGGATTCTTCCGCCGCCTTGTTCGTGGTTATCGAAGTGTACCTGGCCTCCCAGATCATGCTCGCTCAAGCTGACCACCAGGTTTAAGCCTGTGTTGCCATCCATAAGCGGATCGAAGTTCTCCGGAAACCTTTCCCTTTATCTTCTACTTGCAGGCAGGCGGTTTCGTGTTCCACAGTGAAGCCGACCAGAACTTCCTGCGAAGAGTACTTGAGGGCGTTGGAAACCAACTCATTGGTGATGATTGCCAGTGAAGTGCAGTAGCGTGCCGGGAGCTGAATATCGTGGATATGAAAATGGATAGGCCGATCCGAATTCGTCTGCTGCATGAGCGGCAAGAGCCTGCCCAGCACGGCCTCTACGGAGAGATGTGTCCCATCTTTACGGGTCTTCACGTCCTCGGTCAGAAGGTCGTGAATCAGGGCGAGCCCCCGGATATGGGTGCTGAGATGGTTCAGCTCATCGCGTGATTCTGCGGGGCGCTCCTTCATCGCCATCAGGTTCACCATGGCCGCCATGAGCTGCAGGTTATTTTTGACCCGATGGTGGGTCTCCATCATGGCACGTTGTAGCTGATGGTTCAGAGAGGCATTATGTGTTAGTAGAGCTTCCGCCTCCCACTGTTTGCGCCGGGCACGGGCTGCACTCTCTACGACCGAAAGCAGCGAGGAGGGGCGCAGTGGGCGCTCCAAAACCGTTATGTTTCCCAGGTCAGAGAGATAGGTCTGGATTTGAGGCGGAACCGAATGTCCCGTCAGTAAAATCAGAGGCACATCAGACCAGGGAGCCTGAGAGGCAAGAGCATTCTTCACTAGCTGAATCTGTGTAAAGGAGAGTGCCTCAATAGTCAGAATACCGGCAAGGCATTGGGGCAGCTGCTGCACGAAGGATTCCACAGTGGAGTAGAGTGCTGATGCAATATGTGCTTTCTCTAGCTGCCGGGCAATAGCACGCCCGTCTACCGGTAGGCGTGTCAGTACAAGCACCGTGTCACGTGGAAGCGACGTTGTATCAGTAGGAACAGCTAAGGACGGTGTCATGTTGCATCTTTATTCTGGAGTGTTAGATTGGTCTCCCCTCGGTATTCCGGTACTCCGGTCATAACGCCATGAAAAGCGCTCAGTGGTTGCCCTATTTGGATTCCTTCTGTGGTGATGCTCAACTGCCTCAGTGTTTGCTCATGCTTGCCAGTGCGGCGCTTTACCACGCACATGGCCTTCAGTATCTGCCCCTGTGCTTCAAAGTTACGGAATAGTAAGACCGTGTCGGCTAGATAGCTGACATCTAGCTGCATCTGCTCCATGCGAATCATGCCATGCTGAGCGACCACGGCTATCGTAGCTACCCCATTGAGGTTCAGATACGTAAAAAGCTCGTGCAGGTGCATGCTCAGGTAGCGTTCTTCTGATACGGCATTGAGGTAGCCATTCAAACTATCCAGAATGACAATGCGGGCACCTGCGTCCACAGCACGCCGTACTTCCTGCGCGAAGCCATTAGGAGACAGTTCCGCCGGGTTAACTTGCTGCGCATAAAGCTGGCCGCTCTCTGCATATTCACGAGCGCCGTGGACCCCAAGTTTTTCCACACGGTCGAAGAAGGTAGGCAAGATTTCATCAAAGAGATAGACAGCAGCCTTCTGTCCGCGAGCTAGAGCGGCAGAGGCATACTGCATGGCAATGGTGGACTTACCCAGGCCAGATGGTCCAACCAGGAGCGTGGTGGTGCCACTCTCGATGCCGCCGCCTATCATATTGTCCATGTTCACAATGCCGCTAGAGAACACTTCGCGTGACTCTGTGATAACGGTAGACATGGTCGCTGTGGGAACTGTGATTCGTGGATAGACCGCAATACCCCCCTGAATAATCGCGTAGTCATGGTAGCCTCCACGAAAGGGCGCACCGCGTAGCTTGGTTATCTGTAGTCGTCGGCGCATATCACCATAGTCTGGCAGGTAACGCTCCATAAGCAGATTGCCACCTACCAGGCTCTCGGAAGGGACTTCAGGTGTGGGGCTACTACGGTCATCTAAGAGCAGAACTGTTATCTTTCTCGCTTCAAAGAAGTGCTTGAGAGCCAGTATCTGATGCCGATAGCGGAGGATATCCGCTGAGAGAAGGCGCATCTCGGAAAGACCATCGAAGACAACATGCTGTGGCGAAAGACGCTCCACCTCGGCAATGACAGCCTGAGTGATTTCCGCCAGTTCCACTTCTGAGGGAGAGAAAATGGTGTCTTCCTGATCGAAGAGGGTACCTTCTTTTTTCTGGGCCAGGTTTGCTCTGGCCTGTGTCAGGTCGATGACATTTAGCTGAGTATTATCCCAACTATGCGATTCACAGGTGCGGCGAATATCTTCCAGAGATTCTGTCAGACTAACATAGAGGCCGATCTCCCCCTGTTTCTGGCAGGCGAGTAAGTACTGAATTGCCAGCGTGGTTTTTCCGGAACCGGGGTCGCCCTGTACGAGAAAGAAGCTTCCTCTCAGTAGTCCACCATGAAGAATATGGTCTAAGCCGGAAATGCCGGTTGGGATCCGACCTTCTGTACGAACACCATCAATGCGCATGCAGAATCATATTGAATTTCGGCTCAAAAGTTGCATCATTTTTCCGCCTACTCGACCCTAAAAGCCATTGGAATAGTCTATTCTTGGATGCTCTAGGCTACTTCGACTAGAGTTGCAAACGCACAGGCAATATCAGGTAAGTGAGAGAGGGAGATAAGAACCTTGCGCCCAGCCGCTTTTTCCGCCGCACGCCCAGTAAGGGTGATAGAAGGCGCCCCAGAGAGCGCTCTGGTTACTTCAATGTCCTTGAGATCACAACCACCACCTAAACACTTAATAACAGCCTCTTTAGCAGCGAACCTGGCCGTAATATGCGGCGCCGGGTCTGGCTTACTCAGGCAATAAGCTGCTTCGGACTCGGTCAACACGCGGGCTACAAACCGCTCTGGGAAGCGGGTAAGCGCTTGTCGTACTCGGGCTACATCCGCCAGATCCACACCAACGGCTACCACATTGCCAGAAGCCCCCGGCGCTATAGCGCCGGGGGCTTCTGGTGAGCTGGGTAGTTCGCTCAATGGTCCTCTTCGGTTTCCAGAAGACGCATGGCTTCCATGGCAGCCATACAACCCATACCTGCCGCTGTAATCGCCTGACGATAGACCGTGTCGTATACATCACCTGCCGCGAAGCATCCATGCACTGGAGTTTTAACGCCATCCGTGAGCAAGTAGCCCGCCTCGTTGGTAGGAAGCTGGCCGGTGAACAGGCTGGTGTTCGGCTGGTGTCCGATAGCCACAAAGACACCCTGGACCGTCATCTCGCTTTCCGTGCCATCGACCAGGTTCTTAATACGCACTCCGGAGACCTTGCCGTCATCGCCCGCCAGAATCTCTTCCACACCGCTATTCCATGCCCAGCGGATCTTGGGGCTCTTCAGGGCGCGGTCGGCCATAATCTTGCTGGCACGCAGCGTGTCGCGGCGATGAATCACCGTCACGGATTCGCACATACGGGTCAGATAGAGCGCTTCTTCCATAGCCGTATCGCCACCACCCACAACGGCGACATCTTTGCCCTTGAAAAAAAATCCGTCGCAGGTAGCACAGGCGCTTACGCCGCGGTTCTGGAGCTTTTGCTCACTGGGCAGGCCGAGCCACTTCGCGCTCGCTCCAGTAGCTATAATCAGCGTCTTCGCCGCTACCTGCTCCCCAGAGTCTGTAGTGAGAATAAACGGGCGCTGAGAAAGGTCTACCGTAGCCACGTTTTCCATGCGGAGTTCCGAGCCGACATTGATTGCCTGCTGCTTCATCTCATCCATAAGGTGCGGACCTTCTATGGGATGGGCGAAGCCAGGGAAGTTCTCCACTTCGGTGGTGATCATTAGCTGACCGCCGGGGTTGTAGCCTTCAAATACCAGCGGTTCCAGGTTAGCGCGGGCGGCATAGATGGCAGCCGTAAGCCCTGCCGGGCCACTGCCGATGACAACGACGTTTCTTGTTTCCATAGCTTTACAGTTTGACTAGCCGCTCCAGCGCTTCGTCCGGAAGCGCGGTCACAGCAAAGCGCTTCTCGCGCGCCGAATGACCGTGTGTGAGTGCCAGGTCCGACTTTCGAATTCCCAGAGCCTCCGCTAGCAGTTTTACCACTGCCGCGTTCGCCGCACCGTCTGTCGGAGCCGCTTGCGTGCGCACTAGAATCGTTCCATCCGGGCGAATCCCGGTGACTTCGTTTCTATCAGCACGCGGTGTCACTCGCACCGAGAGATTTACAACTGGCTGGCTCATAGAGTTCCGTGTCAGGGCAACCGGCGGTATAGCTCTCCTAAGGGCAGAGCAACCTCAAGCGCGCCAAGGTCTAACACGGCATCTTTGCCTTTTAGCTCTACAAAACTCCACACCGCCTGGTCGCCAGAACTGCGGCTATAGTGCTCTGCCAGAGGCTCTGTCTGAGAGAGCAGTATATAATGCCGCAACGACTCCAACTGGCGATAGTGGCTCCACTTCTCACCCCTGTCTAAGTGATCTGTGCTATCAGAAAGCACTTCGATAATCACTACCGGATTGCGGAGGCACTCATCTTCATCGATAACCGGCTCACACACCACAGAGACGTCGGGATAGAAGAACGGTCCCATTTCCCGTATTCGGACCTTCTGGTCGGAGGGAAAGGGAAGACACTCCCGTGTCTCGAGAAGTCGCTCCAGAATGGTTAACGCCCGTACACAAAGGCGATTATGCCGTGATGATGCCCCGGCCATATTCAAGATGTGCCCAGAGATATACTCGTGCTTCTCATTCTGAGCCGTTTCCCAAGCAAGGTACTCCTGGGGGGTGAGCAGAGGTGGTACTTTCTGAGCAGCCATGATCTTGATGATTCTACCGCGCCAGAATTGGCAGTAAGCGCTCTAATTGAGCTCGTCGCTCGGTTTCATTCGGGTAGATTACCAATCTCCGCTCCAGTGCGGTTTTCAAGGACTCTAATGCTACCCTATCCTCGTCCTCTTCAGAAAGAGGAGCAGTCTCGCCTTCATAGGTATCAATCAAGTCTTCGAAATCTTTGATAACGGCATCATAAAGACCTGCTGCTTGAGTTACATCTCCCAGACGTTCTGCCGGACCTGCCATAGCGAGCATGGCCGGGCCAACCAGGTTACGATAGTGACTCTGCACCGCTAGCGTGGCAGAGGCCCAGCACTGCGCCGCAGTTAGCTCCGCTTCTGTCCAGTCAGTTTCGTGGAGTGCCTCTGTAAGCGCCGCACCATGCGTGGCCAAGGCCGCACCATCCATCCAGACATCGGCCTGAATAGGGTTTGCGGGGTAACCATTCGCCTTTGCACGGAGAGTATTCACCTGCTCCACAAGAAAGGTTAGAGCCGCTTCTACAGCAGCACGCATTTCGGATTCTTTATCCGTCTTCAGCGCGTTCAGGGCTGCTTCGGTGCGTTGTTTGGATTCGGCAGCGTTCAGGTCTGACATTGAGATACGCTACCAGAGGAGGCCAAAAAGAGTACTCAGCATGGTGAAGGCAACTGTATTCTGAAGGAAGTGAGCCACCATGCCTGGCACCAGGCTCTGGCGCATCTCTCGCAGGGTGCCAAAGGAGAAGCCAAGCGCCAGAATAGGCAGCCAGTCCTGAATCGGGTGCACCATAGCGAAGATGAGTCCGCTAATCAGTGCCGCTAAGACCCAGGGAGTAGTTTTACGAAAGGCTGCGAACAACGTCCCCCGGAAGAAGAATTCCTCGAAGAGTGGAGCGCCGAATGCAGCCAATACGAAGATAAGTATCCGATCAATAGAAGCCCGGTCCGATGCCAGTAGCGGAAGGACCGGGTTTGGAGTGTTGTTGGAGCCGTGAAAGATTTTCTGAGAGATCAGGCCAGCAACAAAAATGATGGGGATGGTGGCACACCAGCCCGCTACACCATAGAGCGCATTGGCAGCGAGATCTTTTTTGCTCCAGCCTAGATCCAGTAGAGAACCATCGCTCTGCTGAGCACGCCACCGAGCATAGAAGATAGAGGCAATGCCGGTACCGAACTGGACGAGTAGAAGCAGAGGGACCGAGGGGGGAAGCCCGGCTTTGCTGAGTATGAAGCCTAGCACCACAGAAACTATCCGATAAAGGGCCAGATAAAAAAGAAACGCATCTAACAGAGGTCCGGGGGGGACGCGCTGTGGCTGTGTCGCCACACGACCTATCAGCTCCCAGCGCTTCGTGCTTGCCGCGACGATAAAAAGTATCAAGAGCCCGAACCCGGTCATACCAGCGAGACCCAGAAGCAATACCAGAGAAACAGTGCCTATGGTGGCATGAGTCGCTGTGTCAGTCAGGCGCGCCAGGGCGGTATTTGCATCCGCTTTGCGTCCCAGTTTTGTATAAAGGTCCGCTAGAGCCCGGTCTTCCAGTATGCCCAGGCCCATTTGCTTAATCCGTGCCTCATCGCTGGATTCTGCTTTATCGGTTCCTGTACCGTAGAGCGCTTTCCAGAGGTGTAGCTCGGTATCTCGCTCGGCAACTGGAGTTTTCTGCTTCTCCAAATCTGACTTCAGATCGGTGATGAGTGCATTATCCAGCGGTTTTTTGAGGGCTCCTGCAAGAATCAGAGCGCGGCGAGTATTGCTGGGTACAGGTCGCTGAAAGGCTAGCTTACTATAGGTCTTGTAGGCGGATTCCAGTGGAGATGTCTTGCCCAGAGACATGTTTCCCAGCGACGAGAAACCGAGCCGGGTTTGTTGTTCCGCTGCAACAACCTCCTGGAAACTGGTGCCGGTAAGCGGCGGCGCACCATCGGAGGCTTTGCGCTCTATACGCCCACCGACAACGATAGCTAGAATCAGAAGAGCCGCCCAGAGATAGGCGGTTTTGGGGAGATTCACTTGTTCTGTGCGGCGAGCTTGGCTTTCACACGCGCCATGTTAGGCTGCCAGGCCAGGTGATTCGGGTAGCGCTCTTTGACGATTTCCCAGGTCTTGAGTGCGTTCTTGTAATCGCCCAGCCTCTCATAGGTATGTGCCAGGCTGGTGAACGTGGTGACATTCACGCCACCTGAGGCCGCTGCTTTTTGAAGATAGGGGAGAGCTTCTTTATAGCGCTTGGTGTTGTAGAGATGCCATCCAAATTCGTGGAAGAATCGCCCCTTGTTGCTCGACGCACGCTTGCTGCCGTAGTCTAAGACCCAGTCTGCAGCACTGGTATCCCCCAGGCTCCAGAGCAGATAGGCAGCAGCACCGCACGCTTCATCGTCGTTCGGGTCGCCTTCCATCACAATGCGGCACAGGTCTACAATGCGATAATAATCGCCATCGTGCCAGTACATATCGGTGGCTATCCACAGTCGGTCCAGGGTCGCTTCCGTAATGCCGTCTACCTGCGTTTTCAACGCGGCAGGGGCAGTCTTCTGCGCAACGGCGGGCAGAGCGGCTCCAAATACGAGCAGACCCAGAGCGAGCATGGTGCGTTTCATGGGGTCATTGTAGCACGATTTCGGCGGTAAAATGCACCATGCTTCCTGTAGCGGCTCCCCCACCGGCGCTGGTGATTTTCGATACGGATATGGGCAATGATGTGGATGATGCCCTAGCTCTTGCGGTGCTCCATAGCCTGGTTAGTAAAGGCCAGTGCCGCCTGCTAGCAGTTACCATTACTCGTCCTGACCCGCTCTCTGCGCGGTTCGTGGATGCTGTAAATACGTTCTATGGCCGCGGAGACATTCCTATTGGTGTGCTGCGAAGCCCGAAGAAACCAGAACCTGCACCGTATCTAAAAGTCGCGGAAAAGCTGCCGCACGATATCGATCCTGAGAAAGCGCTGGATGCTGTAGATTTGCTACGCAAGACTTTGACCGCGCAGGCAGATGGCTCGGTGACTCTGGTGCAGGTAGGTTTCTTCACCAACTTCGCCCGGTTATTAGACTCACCTGCTGACCGTGAACTTTTAAAGAAGAAAGTCAAGCTGCTCTCAGTCATGGCCGGGGCGTTTCAGACCATAGACTTCAATAACCGATTCTGTGAGTACAACGTAACTCAGGACATTCCTTCGGCGCAGCGCCTGGTCAAAGACTGGCCCACTCCGATAGTCTGGGGCGGCTTCGAGATCGGCTACGCTCTGCGTTACCCACGCCGCTCCATTGCACAGGACTTCTCCTACAGTCCGAATCACCCGATTCCACAGGCTTACAATATCTACTGCCAGCCAAACGAAGATCGGCCCTGCTGGGACCTTGCCAGTGCGCTCTATGGAGTACTACCCGACTCAGACTATTTCTCGCTCTCGCCTCCCGGTCAGGTGACAGTAGAGGGAGATGGTTTTACTCGCTTCGCTCCAAAAGCAGGCGGGCGAGATCGGTTCTTGATACTGGATCCTCTGCGCCATGCCCGCACATTGGAAGCGCTGGTGCAGCTAACCAGCCAGCCTCCGAAGTAGAGGCAGTCCTTTTACCGAGGGGCTTTGTTGGCGCGATAGTGCCTTGTACGATAAAATACGACTCGCCTGAGGGAGACCCTGGCCCGTCTTAGCTCAGCCTGGATAGAGCGAGCCCGTCCTAAGGGCGAGGTCGGGGGTTCGAATCCCTCAGACGGGGTTTTCCCCACAGACACGGAGAGGTCGCATAGTGGTCTAGTGCGTCCGCCTCGAAAGCGGAAGTAGTGCAAGCTACCGTGGGTTCGAATCCCACCCTCTCCGTATTCCCCTTTTAGACCAGCTTTTTCCACATCTCACGCAGGTCTTTGCCATACACAGACTCCCCGCCATCAGCAAGCAGTGGGCGCTTTCCGACTTCAAAACCACCTCGCGCCGTGCCAGTCTGATCCGTGTTCAGAAAGTGCAAGGCCACCCCTGCTCGCTCGTTTTCTGTAGCATTGCCGCCTGTGGCGTGTGGTGTACCATAGGCAAAGAAGACGGCGCCGCCTGCGCCAATCTCCACCGGAATCGCCTCGGCTTCGTTCGGGTAGCATCGGATATGGTGGTCCGAATCCTGGTCACGCTCATGGGGAAGCGCTTCGCGGAATCTTCCAGGAATCACCCGAAGCGTTCCGTTGGCAATCGTGGCATCATGCACGGCGGTCCAGAGCGCGGTGCCTTTCAGCGGGTTGGGAATCTGGAAGTAGGCATTGTCCTGATGCCAGTTCGTCCCCGCGCCGTTCCCACCTGGCTTGATAAACACCTGGTCTAAATGCAGTAGCGCGGGCGCCCCTATAAGTTGCTCTATCGCTGCCCGTATTTTAGGAGCGAAGGGCATTGCCTGAAAGAGCGGCGAGTGCGGCCACATGGGGCAGAGCTGAAGGTTTATCTTCGTGGTGGAGTGAGTCACTCCATCGCCATCGGTCGCCACATTGCGCAGTTTGCCGTCCGCTTTCAGTCGGTCCAGCTCTGCACGCATGGCAGCGACCTCCGCTGGAGTCCAGAAATTCGGCACAGCAGTCCAGCCCTCAGTGTGAAACTGAGCGATTTGCTCTTGGGTAAGTTCCATAGTTGACTATTCTATTGTGCTTCGCTGAGGACCCACTGGCCATCCACATTGGGAGTGGCCGTGTGCTGTACATAACCCAGGCGGTTCGCAATCGTCGCGTAGGTGCCCTGCCAGCGGTTGCGGATAGTATAGGTACCGTTCGCGTTCTTCGTCACGAACCAGTGGGCGCTCCAGAATGTCTCCATGTTAGGCCCGTATAGTAAGTACCCTAGCGTGTACTGCTCTATGTTGGTGTAGTCGCCCGTCCAGCGGCTGCGGATAGTGTAGAGGTCCGTGCCTATCTGATAGAGCATCCAGTGTGAGCCCCAGGTACCAGGGTCGGCAGCGCCATACTGCACTTTCCCGGTCTGAGTATTGATGTTCATGAAGCTGTTTGCCAGCGAGTTGTTGCGAATGCGGAAGTTCCGGTTGATGCGCAGTATCTTGACCGCGCCGCCCAGAGGCACCGTAACGCTGCTGACCGCTACGCCTAGCGATGTGCCTGTGGCCGACTGCGTGGGAGTAAACGAAGTGACATTGAACAGGCCCGGCAGGGTCACCGTTGCGTTGACATTGGCTACAGAGATATCCGTGCGGGTGGGGATGTCCCAGACCGAGACATCGCGCCAGAGTGCCAGGTAGAAATTACCATCCCGCTTCTGGTAGAGCTTGCTGCGTATGGGCACACTATTCGGAGCGCTGACCGAGTAATTGAGCGACTGCGGCGTAAAGGACGCGCCGGGATCTTTCATGATCGTGGTCAGGTTCTTGAGCGCTATATAGGCGGGCTTTTCTGAGAGGTCGTAACGAAGCAGACCGAAAAACGCCTCCGGGTTGGTCTTGCCGGGATCAGAGAGATGATCGACGAACTGGTAGTAGTAGGTACGTGTAATCCCGCGCGATGACATCTCGAAAAACACACGGGGCAGGTAGAGCGAGGTCGCCAGCTCCGAAGCCGGGTTGTGCCCATCTTGCGTACTGGTAGCATTGTGGTAGCCGATTTCGGTGAGTATCGTCGGTTTGCCCGGCGTGTTGATACTGATATAGCCGATATCGTTTACCGTCTGGGCTGCAGTCGGCATCTGCCCGCCGGGGTAGGGGTGTCCGTTGCCGTAGTCCGCAATGTTACTGATATTGCCCAGCGCGGTCCGCTCCGCCTGGGCATTGATCATGAAGCTAGGCGCCAGCACAGGGAGTGCACTTGTAAGTGCGTCTGCCTTTATCTGGTTGTAGAGGTCGGTCTGATAGTTCTTTAAGACCGTCGCCCAGTTCGGCATTGTGTTCTTGTTCGCATCGAATTCATTAGGACCCTCCACATAGTCCGCGGTGCTCACCAGGTTGTTGCTGATAAAGAACTGTTTGAACGTGGCAACAGTAGCCCACTGCTGCGTGAAGATATACCCGGTCTTGATACCGCTGGCAGCCAGGTCTTTCCAGGCGGTCACCCCGGCGGGCCTATCCGTTGCCAGATCATCGCGAATATGGCGGATATTGGCGGCGATCAATTTCTGCTTCACCGTGGCGTAGTTCGTGGTATACGGCGTGCTCGGATACCACATATGGGTACAGACACCAATAGAGTCTACGAACTTATCTGCCTCCATGGCCTGCTGAGCCAGTGCAGGAGAGAGTGCCAGCAGGGTACCAGCGACAATGCCAGTGAGTCGTGCAAGAGAATTCATGCCGTGCCACCTTTCCGCAGTCATTGCGTAATAAAAAGTATACCTACCTCCGGTACAATCCCTTGCAACAATGAAACTCTGGTATACCGGTCCCGCAGCGAAGTGGGACGAAGCCTTGCCTATCGGCAATGGCACAATCGCAGCAATGGTGTTCGGCGGCGCAGAGAAAGCGCAGTTTCAACTGAACCACGCAGACCTCTGGGCGGGTGGCCCTCATGACTATGCCCACTCTGGCGCAGCAGCGGCCCTGCCGGAAATCCGTCGCCTTATCTTCGCGGGTGATTACGCGGCTGCGCAGCGGCTTGCCGATCAGCAGTTCATGAGCCAGCCGCTACGCCAGAAACCTTACCAGATCCTGGGGAATCTGTGGATAGTGCGGAAAGCCGAAAACACGGCGAACTATCGTCGAGAGCTGGATCTGGATGCGGGCATTACGCGCAGTCCGGGCATAGAAGCCTTCGCGAGCCATCCGGACGGTGTGATCGTAATCCACCTGACCGGAGCAGACGATGTCCAGCTACAGTTCGATAGCCCTCACGCGCGCAATACAGTGCGGCAGGAAGGGGATACCTGGGTACTGGCCGGGCAGAGCGACACGGTGAAGTTCGAAGCCCGTGCACAGGTGCGCAAAGAAGGCCGAGGCAATGTCACGATTCTACTCGCTATGGCGACCAGCTATAAAAACTGGCAGGATGTCTCTGGCGATCCCACGGCGCAGAATGTAAAGACTCTGGAACGTGTGGCTAAGAAGAGCTATGCCGTACTGAAGAAAGCCCACACGACGGACTATCAGAAACTCTACAACCGAACGGCACTGGACCTGGGACCACAGCCCGAAGTGCCGACAGATGCCCGAATCAAAGACTTCGCCAGAGGCAAAGACCCACAGCTAGCTGCCCTGCACTTTGCGTTCGGACGGTACCTGCTCATTTCCTGCTCGCGACCCGGTGGGCGCCCTGCCACGCTACAGGGGCTCTGGAATGACTCCCTGACTCCCCCCTGGGACTCCAAGTACACCATCAATATCAATACGGAGATGAACTACTGGCCCGCAGGCCCGGCGAATCTTTTAGAATGCTACGAGCCGCTCTTTGGCATGCTGGAGGAGATGGCAGAAACCGGCAAGAGTGTCGCGAAAGTGCACTACGGCGCGGGCGGCTGGGTCTGTCACCATAATACGGATGGTTGGCGTGGTACCGCTCCGGTAGACGGTGCGTACTACGGTATCTGGCCCATGGGCGGCGCCTGGCTCTGTAAATCTATAAAGGACTACTACGACTTTACGGGTGACGATGCCATGCTGGCCCGGCTCTACCCCGTGCTTCGTGGGGCTGCCTGGTTCTTCGTAGATGCCCTGGTATCCGACCCTGCTACTGGCGAGCTAGTCACCTGTCCGTCTAACTCCCCAGAGAATGCGCACCATAGAAACGTGAGCATCTGCGCCGGGCCTGCCATGGACTCACAGATTCTGCGCGACCTCTTTGATGCCGTCATCTTCACGGCGAAAAAGTTGGATAAAGACGCAGCGTTCCAGGATATACTCCATCTCACTCGCGCAAAACTGCCGAAAGACCGTATCGGGAAAGGGGGGCAGCTTCAGGAGTGGCGCGAGGACTGGGATTTAGAGGCACCGGAGCCGAATCACCGGCATGTCTCGCATCTCTATGGACTGTTCCCCTCCGCACAGATAAACCCCGATGCTACGCCTGCGCTGGCTGCTGCCGCCAAGAACTCCCTGGAGCGGCGTGGGGATATGTCTACGGGCTGGAGCCTTGCCTGGAAACTGAACCTCTGGGCACGTCTTCGGGAAGGCGAGCGGGCCTATACGCTACTCACGGGGCTGTTGACTCCTCAGCGCACCGCACCGAACCTCTTCGACCTGCATCCCCCGTTCCAGATCGACGGTAACTTCGGGGCTGTCTCCGGAGTTTGCGAGCTACTGCTCCAGAGCCACACCAACGAGCTTCACTTACTGCCCGCGCTCCCCAAAGCATGGCCACAGGGTAGCGTACGTGGTCTTCTGGCACGCGGCGGCACCACAGTAGATTTAGAGTGGAGCGGCGGCAAGCTGGCCACCGCCTACCTGAAAGCCAGCAAGCCCGGCGCGGTTACCGTTCGTGTCGGCGAAGAGCGGAAGACAGTTACCCTGCGAGCGAATCGGCGCACACGAGTCATATAGGCCAGATAGGGGATGTTCGCGATCGGGCCGGGCGGCACAATCGGGGTATGGAACCTCGACGTGCTGGTTCGGCCTCTACTCGCGTGGCAGCCCGCCAGGCTGGCTCAGCCTTTACGCTGATTGAGCTTCTGGTCGTTATCGCGATCATCGCCATTCTGGCTGCTATCCTCTTCCCCGTTTTCAGCCGCGCCCGTGAGAAAGCCCGGCAGAGCGCCTGCCTCTCCAACCTGCGCCAGCTAGGCACCGCCGCGCTGATGTACGCGCAGGACTATGAGGAGACCATGCCTGGTGCGCAGTGGATTGGCCCAGAAGCCTTCCCGCCGCCCTGGAGCTTCGGGCCATCGTCGCGCACGCTGCTAGAGCCGTATGTGAAGAACAGTGGGATCTTCACCTGCCCCTCCGATACTGAGCTGAAAACGCTCAAGCTGCCGGGCTCTGGCGCACCGTTTGGGCTGTCCTATCAGTTCAATGGCAACCCGATGGGCAATAGCAACAACATTATTCTGCGCATCTATCGGGGCAGGAGTTCGGGCAAGTTCATGGCCGAGCACAATGAGGCCATAGCGCTTTCGCGGCAAGAGGATGTCGGTAGTAGCGCATCCCCAGTTGTTGGTATACCGATGGCTGCCTTGACCTCACCGGCTACGAACTGGATGTTCGCAGACGCCTGGCCGGGCGTGCATGGCTCTGAGGTCTCCAGCTACTTCGGCGGCACTCGCACGTTTATGATGAACGACGAAAACGCGCCCTTCACTCGCGCCTGTAATCTGGTGTATGTGGATGGCCATGTAAAGTTTCAGACCACCCGCGCCGCTGCCTGGGATACCGTGCCCTATTAGGAGCTATCTCACAAACAATGATGCCACCGACAGAACTACGACTAAAGCGACAGTCGCCCAGGCGATAGCATTGAAGAGCGGGGTGTTGGTGTACTTACCCATTAGGCGCTTGTTGTTGATCAGTATCAGCATCAGCACCAGAATGACAGGCAGTAGAATCCCGTTGATTGTCTGCGCCTGTTGAATCAACGCCACTAGCTTCGCCTCAGGAGTGAACAGCACCACCGGAGTGGAAACTAGCAGTAGGGCCGAGAAGATACCCACGAACAGCGGGGCCTCACGGATCTTGCGCCCCAGGCCGCTCTCGCTACCAATAGCCTCGGTTACGGCATAGGCAGTAGAAAGAGGGACGACCACTGCGCCTACCGCGCTGGCGCCCAGAAGCCCGATGCCGAATAGTACACGGCCCCACTCGCCCAGCGGCTTCACCAGCGCTCCCGCAGCATCACTGGGCAGGTTTATGGCAGTGGCGCCATTGGGGAAGAACAGCGCAGCAGCACAGGCCACGATTACAAACAGCGAGATGATGTTAGAGAGAGTGGAGCCAATGAAAACATCTAACCGAGCCAGCGGGAAATCCTCGCGGCGGGTACCTTTATCACGAACACTGCTTTGTACATAGAACTGCATCCACGGCGCGATAGTGGTACCGATAAGCTGGATAGCGGTTGGCAGATATCCTGGCGTTTTCGGAAGCTGTGGGTGGACCAGCTCGCGACCTACTAAGCCCCAGTTCGGTTTGGCGTAGAACGCCGCGAACACATAGGCGAAGAACACGAGGCACATGGTGAGGAAAACACGCTCGATGCGTCGATAGCTGCCGCGTGTGACCACCAGCCAGAGCCCTAATGCCACCAGCGGTAGTAATACAAAGCGTACCCACCGGAAAGAGTCTGGCAAGAATAGCTCTATGGCTGCCGTAATACCTGCCAGCTCCGAGATGGTGGTGGCAAGGTTGGCGATGAAGAGTACCGCCATGGCGAAGACAGCGATGCGTACCCCGAACTCTTCGCGAATGAGATCGGCCAGGCCCTTACCGGTAACGACCCCCATGCGGGTGCCCATTTCCTGAGCGACTACCAGGGAGAGAGTAGAAACGGCGAGCAGCCAGAGCATGGAGTAGCCGAAGCCCGCTCCGATACTGCTGTAGGTAACAATGCCGCCAGCTTCATTGCCTGCGGCAGCGGCAATCAGGCCCGGTCCGAGAACCGAGAGGAAGGCGACAAGGCGTGTGCGCCGCGCCCGTGCAGGGGGCGGCGAGGAAGTCTCCGGCATATAGAGGGAGGCTCCTTTCGCATGGCTTGTCGTTTCTGGGAAAGCATAAAAACGCCGGGGCGCAGCCGCGCACCCGGCGTTGAAATTCTATCCCGCGAATCGGGTTACCGCAAACGAAATTCGGGCTACTTTGTGCCCATTCTTTGTTTGGCAGCGCTTCGCAGCATAGTGTCGTAGAGTTTGATCAGCGGATCGTTTTCGTTCTCGGGGACGAAGCCGATGAAGGCGATGCACATCTCATCCGTGGTCTCCTCACCCCAGGTGACTTTCTTGGGCGGGAGCGCGGGCTGCCTTCGGGTTCTTCTCCGAGTTATCGTAGGTCGCCAGCAGCGAGATCTGAGAACCCTTTGTCAGCGAGAGTGGGGACTTGTAGGTGTACATATCCTGCCAGTTGAAGTCCCAGTCATCTATACGAATAAGCGGAGTCGTCTTGCCATCCATTGCAGTTGCATTCACTTGCATGGTTTTGCCCAGCAGGTGCATGTGCGGAATGATGAAGATGGCCTTGGCATCGAAGGGCAGGGGCAGCGGAAACGAGCCCTTGACCTCATGCTTCTCCGCACCCGGCGGAATATCCAGGTTGAACTGCACCACGGGCAGGACCCGTAGCAACTTGGTGGCCTTCTTCTTACCGAAGTAGATACCGACCTGGGTTTTGTCTTTTTCGGGCTTGCCAGACGGATGGTAGTGAATCTGCATCACTAAATCCGTTCCTTTCTTCAGAGGGCGGGCGATGCCATCTGGCAGGGGCTGGGGGTCAGACCGGGTACCCAACCGGAAAGCTCGCCGGTTGGCAGGAAGCCGGGGCCACCAAAGCTGGTAAAGCCGGGACCGGGATCGGCTAGATCTTTCTTACGGCCCTGCCATTCGCCATCTAAGTAGCCAATGATGTGATGCACCGTGGTTCGATTGCCTGGTCTGTACTCCACCGCGACCACTTCTTTGTCTTCGGTAATGGGAATCGGTAGCACGAAGGACAGCGGTAGATATCCGGGCCGCTGGCGGGTACATCGTAGGTCTCCGGCATCTCTAGCACCAGGTCCGGTTTGCCCAGCGCCCAGCCCTGAGTAAATGTGGGACTGGGGGCTTTTACCAGGTCTCCGGCGGGGGCACCCGCGCTGGCCCAGTCTGCCAGGGTCTTAATCTGGGTATCGGTCAGGCGGCGCTCACTGGGAGAACTCGCGGAAGCGCTGGATCGGCTTCCAGGGCGGCATCTGCTTACGCGCGGTGACTCCAGCGATATTGTTGCGAACTTGCGCGCGCCCTCGAACGTGTCCAGCGCCATGGGGCCGGTCTCGCCGACTCGGTGGCACGCCACACAGTTCTCGTTGAGAATCGTCGCTACCTGACCCGCATAGGTAGGCGCATCTTTGATAGCGACCACTTTTTTGGTCTCTATGGAGCACCCGAAAGGCTGAGTGCGCGGGATCAGTACGAACTTGCCCGCAATCACCTGATCATGGCATCACCCAGGAATTTTTGCGCACGCTTGCTGTCGGCTTGCCTCGCTCGATGTACTTATCGTCGATAGAGCCGCAGTACCGCACAATGCGTTTCTCATCGAGCACAAAGGCTTCCGGGGTCAGGGTGGCGCCCAGCTTCTTCATGGACGCCGGTCTTCATCGAGAACCCGAGCGGCGTCGGTCAGGCCATAGCGTGCGGCGTGCGCTTCAGCCTCGTTCGATCACCGGGGTTGGAGTAGACTAGCACGAGCTGGCCGCCTTTGGTCTTGAAGGTGACTTCGCTAGCTTGGCGTACTCCGGCGCATAGCCATTGGAGATAGGGCAGGCGGTGCCAATAAGATAACTACCGTGGCTTTGTTGCCAGTAATCTCCAGAAAAGGCTTCAAGCCCTGCCCGGGACACCGAGCTGTAAGGAAGGCAGGAACGGCGACCTCTGCTCCCGCTTTATGTTGCATACCCTGCGCACTGGCAGGTGATACTGCCGAGACCAGCGCGCCGAACGCGCCAAAAACGCTCCCCAGACGTGGCGACTCATGGTTGTAGTATAACCCTTTCTCACCTCATACGCTTGCCGAGTCCCCGCCCTGAAAGCGCTGATTCTGGGTGCCATCTTGGATACGCCCGGCAGGGGCGGTCCGCTCCGCCACAGGCCGTAGCGAGGGCGCAGGCCTCACCAGTACCCCCGGCAGACCAGGTTGCGGTGGCGCGAACCTTACCGTCTTCTGTGCAGTACGTGGCCTGCCCGGAGTGGTCCTGCATCACGCTGACTTGCGACCGCGTGACATCTCCGATTTTTCCGGTAAACGTGCCAGCCCCTGTTCCGGTTCCGGTTACCTGAACCGTGCGCGTGGGAGAGGTATTCGGGAACGTGACAGTGGTATCGAACGAGCTATATGAGTAGAAGTAACCGAGCGAAGTCGCGAACGGCGTTTGTAGTGCTGCAGCTCGTCTGCTGGCCTGGTGATCCGCTTTCCCATTGATGTTTAGGTTGTGTCATCCGCAAACAGATGCATACACGAGCCATTAATGTTATACAACACTGAATGTTGCACTGGTCCGCGAGGTCGGGCTTACCGTCACCATCGCAGTAACCGAGCCTATAGTCTTGGTATAAGTGGCGCGTGTGGTGTCTCAAGTACTGCTCGGTCTCCGCGAGCAAAGCATTGGCCTCCGAGGCATCGCTGACCGCATTGGCAGCGCTCTCACCTGTCAGGTAGGTGCTGTTCGGATTCTATCGTGTTTCCCTATTAACCTTAGCAATACGTACTGAACGAAGTAGGCATGCATACAC